>CAVWCI010000020.1:0-53278 GCA_963753315.1 uncultured Alphaproteobacteria bacterium | reverse complement strand
GGGTGCCGCGCATCCGGCCATGGACCCGTATAAGATGCCGGAGAACGAAGCCTGCCGGCGCAGCTACAGCAAGGACATGTGCGCGCGCTCGCTCGACATCCTGAACCGCACAATCATGGTGCCGACGCATCCGCTGCACACGGACGCCGAGATTGCGGACACGATCCACAACATCGAGGTGGCGGCGCGCGTGGCGCTCGGCGGCATGACGCGCGCGGAAGCGGACATCCGCAACGCGGCACCGGTCGACGCCCAAAAATTCGACCTGCATGCGGACAGCGCATCGGCTTAGCAAGAGGAACCGCACGGATGCGGTTCCGATCAGGGAGGGAGAATGAGATGTTGAAGGCCCTTTTTGGTGTCCTTGCCGGGGTGGCGATCCTCGCCAGCGCGCCCGCGCATGCCACCCGGATCGTGGTGATCACGCACGGCCAGGCGTCCGATGCGTTCTGGTCGGTGGTCAAGAAGGGGGTCGACGATGCGGGTGCGCTGATGGGCGTCGAGGTCCAGTACCAGGCGCCGCAGACCTTCGACATGGTGGCGATGAAGCAGCTGATCGATGCGGCCGTGGCCTCGCAGCCGGACGGGCTGGTGGTCTCGATCCCGGACGCAGACGCGCTCGGCGATTCGATCAAGGCGGCGGTCGCCGCGGGCATCCCGGTGATCTCGATGGATTCCGGCCTCGAGGTCAGCGAGGAGCTGGGCGCTCTGCTGCACATGGGCATCGACGAGTATCCGTCGGGCTTTGCCGCGGGCCAGAAGATGAAGGAGCTCGGCAAGACCAGCGGCGCCTGCGTCAACATGGAGGTCGGCAACGTCGCGCTCGACCTGCGCTGCCAGGGCTTTGCCGATGCGCTGGATGGCAACTCGCAGGTGATCGCGACCTCGAACGACCCGACCGAGATCCGGGCGGGCGTCGGCGGCTACCTGCAGCAGCACGGCGAGATCGACGCGGTGCTGACGGCGGGCGCCACGGCGTTCGATCCGGCGCTCGCGGCGATCGAGGAGGCGGGCCTGACCGAGCAGATCGCGATCGGCTCGTTCGACCTGTCGCCGACCATGCTCGCCGCGATCGACGAGGGCAAGGCTGTGTTCGGCATCGACGCGCAGCAGTACCTCACCGGCTACTACCCGGTGATCTTCCTCACGATCTACGACCAGTACGGCATGGTGCCGACCAACGACGTGCTGACGGGGCCGTTGTTCGTGACCAAGGACACGGCCAAGCAGGTGATCGAGCTCAGCCAGCAGGGCTACCGCTGAGTTTTGCCGATCGTTGCAGCCGCCCGATGCTTGGGCGCGTCGGGCGGCTCTTTTACGGGAGGCTCGGGCGGCGCCTCCGGCGGCGCTTCGGGCGGCACCAGCGGCGGCGGCTCGCCTGGCCTGCCCGGCGGCGTGCCGGGCGGCTCTTTCACCGGTGGCTCGGGCGGCGCTTCGGGCGGCGTGTCGGGCAGGATTTCTGGTGGCGGGGCCGGCGGCACCTCGGGCGGCAGGTCCGGCCGCGGCCCGATCCCGGTCAGGTGGGCCTCAGCCCCCGGATCGAAATTCATGTCGCCTCGGGCGCCAGCTGGTTGATCTTGGCAGCCATGATAAAATCGTTCTCGTGCAGGCCCTTGATCTTGTGGGTGTGCAGCGAGACCGTGGCGTAGCCCCAGCCGAACGTGATGTCGGGGTGATGACCCTCGTCCTCGGCGAGCCCGCCTACCCGGTCGACGAAACCCAGTGCCTCGCGAAAATTCTTGAACTTGTAGGTCCGCTCGATCCGCTTGCCTGTCCTGCAGCTCCCAGCCCGGCGTCTGCGCCAGAAATTTTTGCGCCTCGCCCTGCTCCAGCGGCGGCACGCCGCCCCGGCACGGCACGCAGGTCTTTTCGGTCAGTCCGGTCATGCGATCCTCCCGCGGCTGTCATCCCCTACCCAAGAGATAGAGCGCACAGGGACTACCGCTACCCGGTCAGCCCGTTATGGGACCGCGGCTCCGGCGGATGGCGTCCTGCCAGCCGGCGTAGAGGCGGTGTGCGGTCGGCGGCCGCCATTTGGGCTCGAAGCGCCGCTCGCAGCGCCAGACGTCGGCGAGGGATTCGAGCGAGGGGTAGAGGCCGACGGCGAGGCCCGCGAGGTAGGCGGCGCCGAGTGCCGTGGTCTCCGTGACCACCGGGCGCTCCACGGGCACGTCGAGGATGTCGGCCAGGAACTGGCAGACCCAGTTGTTGACGACCATGCCGCCGTCGACCCGCAGCGCGGTCTCGGTGTCGTCATCGGGCAGGTCGGCGTGCATCGCCAGCATCAGATCGCGGGTCTGGTAGCCTACGGCCTCGAGTGTCGCGCGGACGATCTCGGCGATGCCGGTGCTGCGGGTGAGGCCCGTGATGAGGCCGCGCGCATGCGGGTCCCAGATCGGCGCGCCGAGGCCGACGAAGGCGGGCACCAGGTAGACGCCGCCGGTATCGGCGATGCCGGCCGCGAGCTTTTCGCTCTCGTCGGCGCGGGCGATCAGCTTCAGGCCGTCGCGCAGCCACTGCACGGCGGCGCCGGCGACGAAGATGCTGCCCTCGAGCGCGTAGGTGGTCCTGCCGCCGATGCGATACGCGATCGTGGTCAGCAGGCGGTTTTGCGAGGCCACGGGCGTCGCGCCGGTGTTCAGGAGCGCAAAGCAGCCGGTGCCGTACGTGCTCTTGATCATGCCGGGGCGGATGCAGGCCTGGCCCACGGTCGCGGCCTGCTGGTCGCCCGCCATGCCCGCGATCGGCAGCGGCGCGCCGAACATTTTTGCGGGCGTCGTGCCGAGCAGCGCGCTGCAGTCCACAACCTCGGGCAGCACCGCGCGCGGGATGTTCAGGAGGCGCAGCAGGTCGTCGTCCCAGTCCTGGCGGTGGATGTCGTAGAGCATGGTACGGGACGCGTTGCTGGCATCGGTCGCGTGCACCTCGCCCGAGGTCAGGCGCCAGAGCAGAAAGCTGTCGATCGTGCCGAAGGCAAGCTCGCCACGCTCGGCCGCGGCGCGCGCACCCGGCACCTCGTCGAGCAGCCAGGCGAGCTTGGTCGCCGAGAAGTAGGGGTCGATCACGAGCCCGGTGCGCGCGCCCACCATGGCCTCGTGGCCGTCCGCCACCAGCCTCGCGCAGCGATCGGCGGTGCGCCGGTCCTGCCAGACGATGGCGCGATGCACGGGTCGGCCCGTGGCCCGCTCCCACAGCACGACGGTCTCGCGCTGGTTGGTGATGCCGATCGCGGCGATCGCGGCGGCGTCCAGCCCGGCCCGGGCGAGCGCCTCGCGGCAGACGTCCTGCGTGTCCCGCCAGATGGTCTCGGGATCGTGCTCGACCCAGCCGTCCTTCGGGTAGTGCTGCTCGAACTCGCGCTGGGCGCTGGCGACCGGCTGGCCCGTCCGGTCGAACACGATCGCCCGAGTGCTGGTGGTGCCCTGATCGATCGCCAGGATGCTTTTCGCCATCCACGCCCCTCCCCGACCGGCAAATGCCGACGGCCCTGAACCAAGACCTCATAGCGGCTCGGGCCAGGGGCGACAACGGTGCGGGTGCCGCTACAGGGTCTTGGTCACCTTCGAGAGCTTGGGCGGTCGGTCGGGGTCGTGGCCGCGGGCGCGGGCCAGCGCATCGAGGGCGGGGTGGAAGGCGGCGAGCGCCAGGATCGGGTCGAGATCGGGATGCAGCGGCTCGGGTGCCTCGAGGCCGGGCGTCATGCCGATGCAGGCGAGCTGTGCTGGCTGGGCCTCGTCCCACAGACGATCGGCCTCCGCGCCGACCCAGCCGGCGGCCGGCAGCAGCAGGGCGGGATGCTGGCGGCTCAGCAGCGCCTTGGGGCCGTGCTGGAACTCGGCCGACGAGAACGCCAGCGCCGGCAGCCCCGCAAGCTCCTGCAGCTTGAGCGCGATCTCCTGGGCGATGGCGAGGTTCGGCCCGCGACTGATCACGAAACAGGCCGGCGCCTCGGCGAGGTGGGCGACCAGCGCAGGCCCCCAACGCAGGCTCTGGGCGCGGCGCACCGCGTCGGGCATGCGGCCGAGCGCTGCCTCGAGCCCCTCGTCACCGGCCCAGCGTGCCACCAGCCGGGCGACGACCACGAGCGTCGCGAGCATGGTCTTGGTCGCGGCGATGCCGGTCTCCTCGCCGGCGCGGCACGGCAGGACGTGCTCGGCGACGGCGGCGAGCGGTGAGCCGGCGTCGTTGACGATCGCGACGGTTCGAGCACCGCGATCGCGCGCCATGGCCGTCGTCTCGACCACGTCGGGGCCGCTGCCGGACTGCGAGATCGCGAGCGCCAGCGCACCCTCGACCTCGAGCTTTGCCCTGGCGCGGGTCCACAGCGAGGGCGCCAGCGAGGCGGTGATGCGGCCGAGATGGCTCTGGATCAGGCTCGCAGCAAAGCTCGCGGCATGATCGGAGGTGCCGCGCGCGATGGTGAAGGCGAATTTCGGCGGCGCGGCGCGCAACTGCGTCGCGAGTGCTGCGTAGAGGCCGGCATCGGCCGCGAGCAGCGTCTCGAGCCGGGCGGGCGCCTCGAGCGCCTCCTGCAGCATGCGGGATGGCGCCGTCATCCGACCCTGCATCCGGAAAAGCCGTGGATTTCAACCGGCTCGCGGAATTTTCTCAACGGGTGCATTGCCAGCCCTCAGGTGAACGTCGCGATCTCCTGCTCGCCGCGGGCGAAGCGCGCGAGCTTGGCGAACAAGTCTTCCAGGATGAAGCGCTGGTCGACGTCGTGGTAGAGCTTGACCGGCCGGTTGCGGCCGGTGTGCACGTAGTTCATGAGCGCGTTGTACTCGGGCCCGGGCACCCATTCGGAAACGCCGCATTCGGGATACATCATGACGCCGATCGCCGGAGAGTCGCCGAGCGAGCGGTGCTCCATCGGCAGGACGGCCGTCTTGGCGTTCCAGTCGACGAGCTGCTCGACGAGGTACTTGCCGATCGCGCCCTTGTCGTAGACGCGCTCGTAAAGCTCGGCGTAGGACACGGCCATCTGGCGATAGACCTTCATCGGGATCTGCCAGATCTCGATGCCGGATCGGGCGACGACGTTGGCCGCGTGGATGTCGTTCGACAGATTGTACTCGCGGTTGCCGACCGGCCAGTAGCCGCCGCCGATCCAGACCACGCGCAGGTTCCGCTGCGCGATGCGCGGCTCCATCAGGATGGCGCTCGCCATGTCGGTGAGCGGGCCGAGGAAAGCCACGTGCAGCGGCCGGGGATCGTCCTTCATCGCCTCCTGGACGATCAGCTCCGCACCGGCCGAGGGCATCGGGGTGCTCTCGTCGGGGATCGGCCCCGCCGCACCGTCGGCCACGGTGACCTTGCCCTCCAGCTCCATCAGACGCAGCAGCAGCAAAACCTCGTCGTGGCTGTCCTGCAGGCTGTGCGCCGACTTGATGCTGCCGAAATGGGCAGGGACGATGCCGTGCAGCTCGAAGGTCGGCGTCAGCAGGCCGTGGACGATGGCGTACTGGTCGTCGGCCTCGTTCTTGGCGTCGGTGTTGATGATGACGCGGCTGCGCTTGTCGGATCCGAAGGGCATGGGTGACGTCTCCGTTGCGAGATCAGGCCTGGTCGACCAGCAGGACCCAATCGTCCGGGCGCTGCGCCTCGCTGCTGGTCTGCGGAGCTTGGAAGGCGGCATCGGATCCGGCCACGGCATCCTCCAGGGCACCGGTGCGCGGATCGAACCAGCGCGCGCGGTAGGCACGGGCCGGCAGGGCGAGCCGGATGCCGCCGCCGACCGGCAGATAGGCCGCGACGACATCGCGCTCGGCCGTGGCCAGCACGGACGGCCCGTGGCCGCGCGGGGCTTCGCTCTCGCGCAGCAGCTCCGGCGCCGGCCCGAGCCTGGCCAACGGCACGAGCTCGGTCATGAAGTGCCGGAGGTGGAGGAGATCGGCGAGGCCGGGCTGGTCCTCGTCCAGGACCATCCACGGCCCCCAAGAGTTCTCGAAGCCGGTGATGATGCCCATGCCGCAGAACGCGCCGCGCCAGCCGCCGCGGCGGGTATGGCTGCGGTCGCAGAACTCGTGGCTGGGCAGCTTGAGCTCGAAGGACGGGTTGCGCTCGTAGCCCCATTCGGCGAACACGGCGGCGCCGCGCCAGCCCGCCAGGGCAGCCCGGATCTGCTCCTCGATGCCGGCGGCGAGCCAGCCCTGCGCCTCGTCGCGCGTCCCCCAGTCCTGGTAGAAGATCGCATCGACCGCCTCGGGGTCGGCCCTGAACCGCTCGGCGAACGGCGGCAGGCGCGGCCCGTTGTGCATGGCGACGACATGGCCGTGCGGTGCCGTGGCCTTGATCCAGCGGGCGATGCGCATGGCCCAGCGGTCGGCCACCGGCTTGTGGATGAAGATTCCGGCCGGGTAGTACTCGTACTCGTTCAACGGCGTCCAGGCGTAGAGGCAATTGTAGGCGTCGTAGCGGGCGATGAGATAGCGCATCCACAGCTCTTCCCATTCCGCCGTGAAGAGCGCGCGATGATTGAACGGGAACTCGAAGCCCCAGCCCTCCATGATCATCTCGATGCCGATGTCGAGGTCCTCGCAGAGCTGGACGACCCGATCGACCGTGGCGAAGTAGTCGAGATTGAAGCGGTCGAACATCGGCGCCTGCTCGCTGCCGCCCCAGGCCCAGGTGCGGCGCGTCTGCCAGTCGCTGTAGCCGTCGGGATGATGGAACGGGCTCACCGGCACGCGGATGCGCAGGATGTTGAAGCCCTGCTGCCTGCGCCGGCGCAGGAAGCCCTCGACGTCGCCGCCGCAATGGGCCATGCCGAAAAGGTTGTAGACCGTGTCGCCGAAGAGAAAGACGGGATCGCCGTTCTCGTAGGTGAAGCCGAACCCTTGATCCGGCGTCGCCCGGAGGAAGCCTCGGGCTTCGCGCGGCGTCACCTCGAAGGCTCCGGCCGCCGCCAGCTCCGGGTTCGCCGGATGCGAAGCGATGCGATAGGTCCAGCGGCCGGCGAGGCCTGGATTGAAGCGCACCTTCCAGGTGCCGCTGCCCGCATGAAAGCCCGGCATCCTGACGGCGCGGCCGTCCGGTCCGGTGAACGTCGCCTCGACGACGACGTCGGCGAACGGTGTCGGGTAGCGCTGCGCCGAGCGGACTTCCCACTCGCCCACCGTCCGCTGTTGCAGCGTGCTTGGACCCATTGCCAACAGATCTCCCATGGCGAGCGGTAAGGATCTCGGGACCAGCCGCCTCACCCTTTGAGCGCGCCGCCGGTCAGGCCGGCGACGAAGTAGCGTTGCAGGAAGATGAAGATCGCGATCACCGGCAGGATCGAGATCACGATCCCGGCCATCAGCAGCGTGTATTGCGTGGAGAACTCGCCCTGGAACTGCAGCAGGCCGAGCGGCACGGTGCGCGATTCCTGGGCGTTGATCAGCACGAGCGCGATCAGGAACTCGTTCCAGGTGGCGAGCGAATCGATGATGAACAGGGTCGCGAGCGCCGGCAGCGACAGCGGCAGCATGATCCTGCGGAAAATCGTGAGCTCGGAGGCGCCGTCCAGGCGCGCGGCTTCGATCAGCTCGCTCGGGATCAGCCGGAAGAAGCCCCGCATCACGAAGATCTGGAACGGCAGGCCGAAGGCGACGTAGGGCGGGATCAGCGCCCAGATCGTGTTGGCGAGCCCGATGCGCTGCATCATGATCAGCAGCGGCTGCAAGGTCACCTGGATCGGCACCGCGAGGCCGATCAGGAAGAAGCATGAAGATCGGCATGTTGAGCGCGAAGCGCAGCTTCGCCAGAGGGTAGGCAGCGAGCGCCGCGACCAGGATGCCGAGCGGCACCTTGAACAGGATCAGCAGCAGGCTGTTCTGGAAGTAGATCGAGAAGTCGCCCGTCTCCCACGCGTCGATGAAGTTCTGCCAGACGAACTCGGCCGGCCAGGAGTAGATGCCGCGCGTGAAGAGGTCGGCCTGGCTGCGGACCGCGGAGAGCAGGATCGTGACGAAGGGCGACAGCCACACGAGCGCGAGGATGCCGAGGCTCACGAGGAGCAGGGCCTCCTCGCCGAAATGACGCGCACGCGGCCGGGCCACGGCCGACGTTGCCGGCTGGCCGCTCCCGGTCAATTGTGCGACATCCTTCTGATATAGGGAATCGCAATGACGAGAACGATGACTGCGATCAGCCATGCCAGTGCGGCGCCGTAGCCCGCATTGTAATACTGGAATGTCTGAAAATACATCCAGGTGCCGAGAACCTGGGTCGACCGACCAGGTCCGCCGTAGGTCATCGTATAGATGATGTCGAATACCTTGAACGACTGAATGACTGCCAAAGAGAGCACGATGACGTGGGTTTCAGCCAAGCCCGGCAGCGTGACGTGGCGGAAGGACTGCCAGGCGTTGGCGCCGTCGAGTCGTGCGGCCTCGTAATACTCCTTCGGGATGGCCTGCAGGCCGGCGAGGTACAGGATCATCGGAAAGCCGGCATGGCTCCATACCTGCGTGACGAACGTGGCGGCCAGCGCCGTGTCGTAGTCGGAAAGCCAGCCGCGTGCGAGCCAGTCCAGGCCGACGGCCTTGAGCGCCAGGTTCACCCCGCCGAAGTGCGGATTGTACATCCACGACCAGATGAGGCCGACCGCGACCAGCGGCAGGACCGCGGGGCTGTAGAAGATGGTGCGAAAGATGACGGAACCGCGCAGGCGGCGGTTGAGCGCCAACGCCAGGGCGAGGCCGATCCCGGTGGGCACCACCAGCGTGCCCACGGTCCACAGGATGTTGTTCCAGAGCGCTGCCTGCGCCACCTCGTCCTCGAAAAGGATGCGGGCATAGTTGCCCAAGCCGACGAAGACCATGTCGGCCGAAAGACCGTCCCATTGAAACAGGCTGACATAGAGCGACCACAGCATCGGATAGACGAGGAAGACGCCATAGAAGAACAGCGCCGGCAGGAGAAACAGATACGGTGTGAGGCTTTGCGCGCCGTATCGCCTGCGGACGGCGACCAATGCGCCTTCGTCGGCGATCGACGGGGCAGTGAGGGCTCGCTGCATGTCACCTCGGCTCGCGGGCGTCGCGACGTCCGGAGACGATCTGCGTTCGTGCCCCGTCCGGCGGCGGTGCGGCCGCGCCGGGCGGGGCGTTCGCCGTGCCGATCAGCCCTTGGCCGATTTCCAGGCCTCGGCGCGCTCGTCCATCATGGCCGCACCATCCTCGGGCGAGATCCGGCCGGCGATGATCCCATCCTGGATCTCGAAGAAGCCGTCCATCAGCTCTTTCGTGAACGCCTGATCGGTCGGCGGGAAGGTCTTCGCATCGACCGTGATGAGCTGCCGCCAGGTGCAGCTGTGCGGCAGCTCCTCGCAGTCGGGCTCGACCCCTTTGACCGCGGTGGAGGTGAAGGCCAGCACGTGCTTTTGCTGCACCTCGGGCGTGGTGATCCAGTCGATGAACTGGGCCGCGGTATCGGGGTTGTCCGAGCCCTCCGGGATCATCCACTGCTCGGGATAGCCGTGGAAGCGCTGCGGCTCGTGGCCCGTCGGGCCGAGGAAGAAGTCGAGGTTCTCGGCGGTCATCCCGTCGCCGCGGGCGACGATCTCGAAATTGTCGCCCTCGATGATCATCGCGGCGGTGCCGAGATAGACCGGCATGCGGGCGTCGCTCGGGCTGATGTTGAGAAAGCTCGGGACGAGCCACTCGTTGTCGACCCATTTGCGCAGCAGCGCGTAGGATTCCACGACGCAGGGCTGGTTCCAGCTCGCCGTCAGCGTGATTGAGCTGATCGTGCACCTCCGGTCCGCAGCTCGTCTCGATGAAGTAGTCGAGAAGCCGCATCGGATGCCAGCCGAACTTGCCGCCGAAGGAGGCGCAGTGGACACCGTTGTCCTTGAGCGTGGTGCAGATCTGCTCCAGCTCGTCATAGCTCTTCGGGACGCTGAGCCCATACTCGTCGAAGATGTCCGTACGATACCAGAAGCCCATGCCTCGGGCATTGTAGGGGACGCCGTAGACCCCGCCATCGCGGGTGATGCGCTCGACCGTCCACGCGGGGAAGCGATCCTTCCAGCCATACTCCTCGTAGTACGGCGTGAGCTCGAGGACCTGACCGGCATCGACGAACGGGCCCGAGATCTCGCCGCCCCACATGAAGTAGACATCCGGCGGGTCGCCGGCGGCCATCGACGTGCGCAGGACGTCCGGGTAGATCGCAGCGCCACTGCCGGCGACGGTCTCGAGCTTTACCGTGATGTCGGGATGGGTCGCATGGAAGTCCGCGAGGATCGGCTCCCAGAGCTTCACCCGGGCGCCGTCGAAGTTCGTGAAGAAGCGCAGCTCGACCTTGTCCTGCGCCGCGACCGGCATCGCCGTCAGCAGGGCAAGTGCCGCGCCTGTACACCAAGTATGTATGCCGCTCATCGATTTTCCGCCTCCCCCTTCCTTGTTGGCATCTCGGGCCTCGGGCGGCCCGCGTCTGGACTCCCTCGCGTCGAGATGGCGGTACTGACTACACCATAAAGCCGGAGGCTGAAAGCCCGCGTCGACGCCGGCCATCGCCCCTCCCGGAGGCCGTCAGGTCGGCCGCCTGCGGGCCCGATAGCGCCGGATCAGGCTGTTGGTCGAGCTGTCGTGCGCGAGCTTCGGCTCGGCCTCGGCCTTCAGCTCGGGAATGATCCGCATCGCCAGCACCTTGCCGAGCTCGACGCCCCACTGGTCGAACGAGTTGATGTTCCAGACCGTGCCCTGGGTGAACACCTTGTGCTCGTACATCGCGATCAGCTTGCCGAGGACCTCGGGGCTCAGCTGGTCGGCGAGGATCGTGTTGGTCGGGCGGTTGCCCTCGAAGGTGCGGTGCGGCACCTGCGCCGCCGCCACGCCCTCGGCCGCGACCTCCTCGGCGGTCTTGCCGAACGCCAAGGCCTCGGTCTGGGCGAACACGTTGGACATCAAGAGGTCCTGGTGGTCGCCCAGGGGGTCGAGCGCCTGGCAGAAGCCGATGAAGTCGCAGGGGATCAGCTTGGTGCCCTGGTGGATCAGCTGGTAGAAGGCGTGCTGGCCGTTGGTGCCGGGCTGTCCCCAGACGATCGGCCCGGTCTGCGCAGTCGACATGCCGGCCTTCGAGGTCGACGTGCTTGCCGTCGCTCTCCATGTCGAGCTGCTGCAGATAGGCGCTAAGGCGCCACAGATACTGGCTGTAGGGCAGCACGGCATGGGTCTGGGCGCCGAAGAAGTTGTTGTACCAGATGCCGATCAGGCCCAGCAGCACCGGCAGGTTGGCCTCGAACGGCGCGGTGCGGAAATGCACGTCCATCGCGTGCATGCCGGCCAGCATGTCGCGGAAATTGGCCGGCCCGATCGCGACCATGAGCGACAGGCCGATCGCCGAAGGGTAGGAGTAGCGGCCGCCGACCCAGTCCCAGAACTCGAACATGTTGGCGGTGTCGATGCCGAACTTGGCGACCTCGTCGGCATTGGTCGAGACCGCCACGAAATGCTTGGCGATCGCCGCCTCGTCATTGAGCGCCGCAAGGCACCAGGCGCGCGCCGAGTGGGCGTTGGTCAGCGTCTCGAGCGTCGTGAAGGTTTTCGAGGAGACGATGAACAGGGTCTCGGCCGGGTCGAAGTCGCGCGTGGTCTGGACGAAGTCGGTGGCATCGACGTTCGAGACGAAGCCGAGATTGAGCTCGGGCGTCGCGAAGCGGCGCAGCGCCTCGTAGGCCATCATCGGGCCCGAGATCGGAGCCGCCGATGCCGATGTTGACGATGTTGCGGATCCGCTTGCCGGTGTGGCCCCGCCACTCGCCCTTGCGCACGCGCTCGGAGAAATCGGCCATGCGGTCGAGCACGCGATGCACGTCGGGCACGACGTCGTGGCCGTCGACCATGATCTTGGCGTCGCGCGGCGCGCGCAGCGCCGTGTGCAGCACCGCCCGGTTCTCGGTGACGTTGATCTTGTCGCCGCGGAACATGGCCTCGATGCGATCGCGCAGGCCGGACTGCTCGGCGAGATCGAGCAGCAGCCGCAGCGTCTCGTCGGTGATGCGGTTCTTGGAGTAGTCCAGATAGAGGCCGGCGGCCTCCAGCGTCATGCGCTCGCCGCGCTTGGCGTCGCCCGCGAACAGCTTGCGCAGATGCAGGTCCTTGACCTCCTGATGTGGCTCGACAGGGCCTGCCAGGCCGGACGTTGGGTGGGCCGTGCGCGCTCCATGGTCGGCCTCCATGCCGCTTGCGGATTGCTGAGACGGCGCCAAGCTACGCGACCCGGGCGCAGGGGCAAAGCCCGGATCGTGCGCCCGAGTCGCTGGTGATCAGCCGCCGTGCCAGATGCCGGTCTGGCGCAGCGCCGGGTAGAGCCTGGCGAACGCGCCGTGCAGCTCTTCGTAGCGCGCCTGCAGCGCGGCATCGGGCGCATCGGGCTCGCCCTGCGTGTCGCACCGCCGCCTCGACCGCCGCGGCGACGTCGGCATGCACGCCCGCCCCCACCGCCGCGAGCAGCGCCGCGCCGAGCGCCGGCCCCTCCTCGACCGCGAGGCGCTGCAGCGGCACGCCCAGCACGCTCGCCAGCATGCCGCGCCAGACCGCGTTGCGGGCACCGCCGCCGACCGCATAGAGCACATCCGGCGACACGCCGAGCCGCTGCATCAGGATCAGCGAATCCTTGAGCGCGAAGCTCACGCCCTCGAGCAGGGCGCGGACCAGATGGCGCCGGTCGTGCGCGAGCGTCAGCCCGAGCCAGCCGCCGCGCGCGAACGGGTCCATGTGCGGCGTCCGCTCGCCGGCGAGATAGGGCAGGAAGAAGAGGCCATCGGCGCCGGGCGCGATCTCGGCCGCCGCCGCCATCAGCTCGTCGTAGGGATCGATGCCGCGGGCATGCGCGTCCGCCGCCTGCTCGGCGGCGATCACGTCGCGGTACCAGCGCAGGCTGCCGCCGGCCGAGAGGATCACGCCCATCAGGTGATACTGGCCGGGCACGGCGTGGCAGAACGCGTGCAGAGCGCCGCTCGGGTCGATCTCGAGCGTCTCGCTCGGCACGAACACGACGCCCGAGGTGCCGAGCGAGGCAAAGCCGGTGCCGGCGCGCACGACGCCGCAGCCGACCGCCGCGGCGGCATTGTCGCCGCCGCCCGCGATCACCGGCAGGCCCTCAGGCAGGCCGGTCGCCGCGGCACCCGCAGCCGACACCTGGCCCGGTCACCTCCGGGCCCTCGTAGACCCGCGGCAGCCAGTCGCGCGGGATGTCGAGCGCGGCAAGGATCTCGTCCGACCAGTCGCGCGCCGCGAGGTCGAGCAGCAGCGTGCCGGCGGCATCGGAGGCATCGCTCGCGCGCGCGCCGGTCAGCCGAAAGCGGATGAAATCTTTGGGCAGCAACAGCGAGCGCACGCCTTGCGTAGGCTTCGCGGCTCGTTGTGGCGCAGCCACAGCACCTTGGGCGCCTGGAAGCCGGTGAGCGCGGGGTTGCCCGCGATCTGGCGCAGCCGCTCGGAGCCGACCGCGCGCTCGATCTCGGCGCATTCGGCCGCGGTGCGCTGGTCGTTCCACAGGATCGCCGGGCGGATCACCTGCCCGTCGCCATCCAGGAACACGGCACCGTGCATCTGGCCGGTGAGGCCGATCGCCTCGATCCTGCCCGGCGCCTTCGCCACCAGCCGCCGCAGGACATCGCAGCTCGCCCGCCACCACGCCTCGGGCTCCTGCTCGGTCCAGCCGGGCCGCGGCGTGAGCAGCGGGTAGTCGGCGACGGCGCTCGCCACGATCGCGCCGTCCTCGGCGATCAGCACCGCCTTGACGCCGCTCGTGCCGACATCCAGTCCGATGCAGAGCCCCTGCCGATCTGCCGCCATCATTGCCTCCCCTGACCTCCCCCTGTTATCAGGCTGCGGTTCACCACGGCAACACCTTCGCTTGGGCGCCGCGCACGGGCCGCCCGGCTGGAGCAGCCTCGATCATGGCCGAGCCCACGTTCTGCGCCGGCGTCGCCGATCTCGCCGCCCGCTACGACCACTTCGTGGTCGACCAGTGGGGCGTGCTGCACGACGGCCACGCGCCTTATCCCGATGCGATCGCGTGCCTGCGGCGCCTGCGCGCGGCCGGCCGGCGCGTGGTGCTGCTCAGCAACTCGGGCAAGCGCACCCGGATCAACCGCGCGCGCCTGCGCGAGATCGGCTTTACCGAGGAGCTGTTCGACGACGTGGTGACCTCGGGCGAGGCGACCTGGCGAGCGCTCGCCGACCGGACCGATCCGTTCTTCCGCGAGCTCGGCCGGCGCTGCATCCTCTGGTCGCGCTACGGCGACCGCTCGCTGGTCGAGGAGCTGGACCTCGAGACGGTGCAGCACGCCGACGACGCCGACTTCCTGCTGCTGGGCGGCATCGAGGACGCGGCGCGGCTCGAGGATTTCTGGGACGCGCTCGAGCGCGCCGCGGCACGCGACCTGCCCATGGTCTGCGCCAACCCCGACATCGTCGCGGTGCAGGCGCAGGGCATTTTTGGCGTGGCGCCGGGCGCGGTCGCCCGCTACTACGAGGGCCTGGGCGGCCGGGTCTTCTACGTCGGCAAGCCGCACCGCCCGATCTACCAGCTGGTGCTCGAGGCGCTCGGCAACCCGGCGCCGGGCAGCGTCGTCGCGATCGGCGATTCGGTCGAGCACGACATCGCCGGCGCCGCCGGCATGAGCCTCGATACCGCCCTGATCATGAGCGGCATCCACGGCGCGGGCTTCGATCTGATCGGCGGCCTCGAGCCGAACCGGGCGGCGCTCGAGCGGCTCGAAGGCGAGTTCGGCGTGCGGCCGCGCTGGCTCCTGCCGCGCTTTTGCTGGGAGATCTAAGGCTCGAGCCTGCGCGCCTTCAGGAGGATGTGGCGGACGATCGGCAGGCGGTCGTTGCCCCAGTAGACCTGGTCGCCGACGACGAAGCTCGGCACGCCGAACACGCCGAGCGCCTGCGCGTCGGCGAGGGTGGCGGCGAGCGCGCTGCCGTTTCAGGCGCCTCGAGCGCCGCACCGAAGGCGCGCCTCGTCGAGCCCGACCTCGCCGGCGAGACGCAGGCAGGCCGGCGTCATCGAGCGGCGAGGTGCCGCGCACGAACACGGCGTCGAACACGTTCCGGCTGAAGGCTCCGACAGCGCCCAGCGGTCGGCGGCGGTGGCGGCCAGCGCCAGCAGCCGCCAGTCGGCCTCGACATCCTCCGGCTCGCGGAAGGGCACGCCGTAGTAGTCGGCCCAGCATTCGGCATCGAAGCGCCGGTACGACCACGTCGTACTGGCCGGATACCGGCTCGCCCTGAAACGGATCGGCGCCGCGCGCCGCAAACAGGTCGGCGCTGTAGAGCGGCCGCCAGCGCACCCGGCAGCCGGTATCGGCCTCGAGCTGCGCGATCTGGGTCGAGGCCAGGTAGGAGTAGCGGCTGCCGAGGCCGTAGAAGAAGTCCACAGGCCCGGCCACGGGCTCAGTCGCGCGCGCGGCGGCCGAGCACGCGCAGGCGCAGCGCGTTCAGCTTGATGAAGCCCTCGGCGTCGCGCTGGTCGTAGACGGTGTCGGCCTCGAAGGTCGCGAGGGCGTCGTCGTACAGGCTGCTGGGCGACTGGCGGCCGACCACCAGCACGCCGCCCTTGTAGAGCTTGAGCCGGACCCTGCCGGTCACGTGCTCCTGGCTGCGATCGATCAGCGCCTGCAGCATCAGGCGCTCGGGCGCGAACCAGAAGCCGTTGTAGATCAGCTCGGCGTAGCGCGGCATCAGCTCGTCCTTGAGATGCGCCGCACCGCGATCGAGCGTGATCGATTCCAGCGCGCGGTGCGCCGCCAGCAGCACCGTGCCGCCCGGCGTCTCGTAGACGCCGCGCGACTTCATGCCGACGAAGCGGTTCTCGACCAGATCGAGGCGGCCGATGCCGTGCGCGCCTGCGATCTCGTTCAGGCGCGCGAGCAGCGCCGCCGGCGAGAGCGCCTCGCCGTCGACCGCGACCGGATCGCCCGCCACAAAATCGATCTCGAGGTAGCGCGGCTGGTCGGGCGCCGCCTCGGGCGCCACGGTGCGCAGATACATCGCCTCGTCCGGCTCCTGCCACGGATCTTCCAGCGCCCGACCCTCGTAGGAGATGTGCAGAAGGTTGGCGTCCATCGAGTAGGGCGGCTCGCCGCCCTTGCCGCGCGGGATCGGGATCTGGCGCGATTCGGCGTATTCGATCAGCCTGGCGCGCGAGCCGAGGTCCCATTCGCGCCAGGGCGCGATCACCTTGATCCTGGGGTCCAGGGCATAGGCGGAAAGCTCGAAGCGGACCTGGTCGTTGCCCTTGCCGGTGGCGCCATGGGCGATGGCATCGGCGCCGACCTCGTGCGCGATCTCGACCAGGCGCCTCGCGATCAGCGGCCTGGCGATCGAGGTGCCCGAGCAGATAGGCGCCCTCGTAGAGCGCGTTGGCGCGGAACATCGGGAAGACGTAGTCGCGCACGAACTCCTCGCGCAGATCCTCGACGAAGATCGCCGAGGCACCCATCGTCTGCGCCTTGGCGCGCGCCGGCTCGAGCTCCTCGCCCTGGCCGAGGTCGGCGGTGAAGGTCACGACCTCGCAGCGATAGTGATCCTGCAGCCAGCGCAGGATCACCGAGGTGTCGAGCCCGCCCGAATAGGCGAGCACCACCTTGGCGACGTTACCCGAATTGTCCGGCATGGCACCGTATCCGCTGCTGCGGCCGCCATGGTGGCGCCCGCAGCCGATCTGTCAATGCGCTGACGTCAGGAAGGCGGGATATCAGGCGGTGCGATCGATGCGCCCGCCAGGCGCGTCGCCCGCAGCCCTCGGGCTCGCCCGCCTGCGTCGCCGGCGCCTTGGCGACGCCGACCAGCGCCGGCCGGAGCAGGCGATCGGCGATCACGTAGCCCGGCTGCAGCACCTGCGCGACCGTGCCGGGCGGCTGATCGCTCTCGACCTCGAACATCGCCTGATGGCGGTTGTGATCGAACCTCTCGCCGATCTCGGGCGTGACCTTGGCGATCTGGTGGCGCTCGAAGCAGGCCGCCAGCGCCTTCTGGGTCAGGCCCGACGCCTTCGGCCAGGGTCTTGACGAAGCCGATCTCGTCGGCCGCACGCTGCGGAATGCTCTCGAGCGCGCGGCTGAGATTGTCGTCGACCTCGAGGAGCTCGCGCGCGAAGCCGGTAATCGCGTACTTGCGCGCCTCTTCGATCTCACGCGCGGAGCGGCGGCGCAGGTTCTCCATCTCCGCCAGGGCGCGGAGCATCCGATCCTTGGCGTCCGCAAGCTCGGCCTCGAGCGCTGCCTCCCGGTCCTCGGGCGGCGCGTCGGCCTCCAACGCCTCGGGCGAGGCTTCGGGCGCCCCGTTCGGATGCCTGGCCCCGCTCCTCGTCCGGCGCCGCGGGGCGGGTCGGATCCTCGCGTTCGGGATGCTTCATCGCTTCGACCTGTCTCCTCAGTTGCCCAGCAGGCGTGATACCACGCGGGCGGTGTAGTCGACCATCGGAATGATCCGCGCGTAGTTCATCCTGGTCGGTCCGATCACGCCGATCGCGCCGACCACCCTGCCCCCTGCGGGGGTGCCCTCCTGCCCCCTGACATAGGGAGCGACGACCATCGAGCAACCGCTCAGGCCGAACAGCGTGTTCTCGGAGCCGATGAAGATCTGCACGCCTTGGGCCGCCTGCACCAGCTCGATCAGCCGGATCAGGGTCTTCTTGGTCTCCAGCACCTCGAACAGGGTGCGGATGCGCTCGAGGTCGGCGACGTTGGTGACGTCCGCCAGAAGGTGGGCGTGGCCGCGCACGATCAGCACGCCGTCGTCCTCGTTCTGATCGACCCCCCAGGTCGCGAGGCCGGCCTGCACGACCTTCTGGGTCAGGCTGTCCAGCTCGCCGCGCTGCGCCGCCATCTCGCGCTCGATGATCGCGCGCGCCTCGCCGAACGAGCGGCCGGTGAGGCGCGCGGTCAGGTAGTTGCCGGCCTCGATCATGCTCGAGGCGCCGATGCCGACCGGCACCTCGATCACCCGGTTCTCCAGCATGCCGTTGTCGGCGACCACCACCACGAGCGCGCGGCCGGGGCTGAGCGGCAGGAACTCGATCTGCTTGAAGGGATGCTCGACCTTGGGCGCCATCACCAGGCCGGCATAGCGCGACAGGCCGGAGAGCGCGCTGCTGGCATCGCTCAGCATCGCCTCGACGCTGCGTCCGGAGCCGGCGCACTGGCTGTCGATCTGGGCCCGGTCCTCCTTGGTCAGGCCGCCGGTCTCCAGCAGCCCGTCGACATAGAGACGCAGGCCCAGATCGGTCGGCACGCGGCCGGCCGAGGTGTGCGGCGCGTACAGCAGGCCCTCGTCCTCGAGATCGGCCATGACGCTGCGGATCGTGGCCGGCGAGAGATGCTGACCGGGCAGGCGCGAGAGCGTGCGCGAACCGATCGGCTCACCGGTCTCGACGTAGGCATCGACGATCTGACGGAAGATCTGTCGTGAGCGCTCGCTGAGCTCGGTGATCATGACCGAACCGGCCCGGCTCGTTTCCTGGGATTGATCCGTGCGCTTATGTAGGGGCTGCCGCGAACAGCGTCAACGCGGCGCTCGCGCCAGGCGCCCGGCGCCGGCAAAAAGCAACGGCGGCCCTCACTGGGCCGCCGTTCGCGCCGGTCGCTTCTGATGGGCGGCGCGCTCGCGCCGCGGCTGCCCGCGTCAGACGGGCTTCGACATCGCCTTCAGGTCGTCGATGTTGGCCATCACGCACTTGCTCAGCACGGCGACGGCCTCGCCTTGCGCCTTCATCGCGATCTCGGCCAGCTCCTTGGCGTTGTTGACCGCGGCCTCGTACTGCGCCTTGGCCTTGGCGAACTGGTCGGCGGGCTGCAGATCGGTCGCCTTCATGGCGAGGGCGTCGTGGCTCACGCTCATCAGCTGGTCGACCGAGGACTGCATCATCTCGCCCTGGCGCTGGGCGATCGTCCTGACGCCGTCGACCACGATCTGGCCGGCGCTCGCGAACGCGTCGATGTTGCGCTGTTGCGCGGCGATGAAGGTCCCGGTGTCGAACGGAACGAACGGCAGGGGCTTGGCCTTGGCCATCGGAAGATCTCCTCGAGCGCTGTTTGTTGCACTGCACAATCGGCGATATGGCCAGAGCAGATGTCATGTTCAAGGGCCTATTGTGCAGTGCAGCAAAAAAATCACGCACCTCGCCTAACCGGGCATTAGCGACAACCAAGGTACCATGCGCATCGCCATGCCGGCGGCACCGCCGCGCCATGTCGCCAGGCATATGCGCGAAAGGGACCCATGCCGAACCTCGCCGGCCACGACCTGTCGACCGGTCTGCCCGACCGCCTGCTGCTGCACGACCGCCTGTCCCAGGCGCTGGCGCAATGCCGCCGGACCAACGGCCTGCTGGCGCTGATCCGGATCGACCTGGAGGGGCTGGAGCACAGCGACGCGCTGGGCGAGGATGGCCGCGGCCGGCTGCTGCAGGCGATCGCCGCGCGCCTCGGCGCGGAGCTGCGCGCCAGCGACACGATCGCCCGGATCGAGAGCGACGGGTTCGCCCTGATCCTGCCCGATCTGTCGGCAAAGGTCGGCGCCGACATGGTCGCGAGCAAGATCGCGGCCACCTTCGATCGCGGCTTTCAGATCGATGGCCATACCCTGCAGCCGCGGCCGAGCCTCGGCATCGTCGTGTTCCCGGCGGACGGCGACAGCCCCGCGCAGCTGCTGCAGAACGCCGCCGTCGCCGCCGCTCACGCCAGGACGGCCGGCGTCCGCATGCATCGGTTCGCCGGCACGATCGAGCGCGCGCTCGACCTTCGTCACGATCTGGCGCGCGAGCTCGGCCAGGCGATCGGGCAGGGCCAGCTGCGCCTCGAATACCAGCCCCAGATCGATCTCGGGCGGCACCGGCCGGTCGGCTTCGAGGCGCTGCTGCGCTGGCATCACCCGGCCCTGGGCGAGGTCGATCCGGAGGTCTTCGTCGAGATTGCCGAGGCGAGCGGCCAGATCGGCAGGATCGGCAGATGGGCGCTCGTGCAGGCATGCGCCGCCGCGGCGAGCTGGCCGCGCGGACCGCTCGGGCCGCTTCGGGTCGCGGTCAATTTCTCGGCCGCGCAGATGGCCGGCGACGACCTGCCCCGGGCCGTGGCGCGCGCGCTCGAGGGCTCGGGGCTGGCCGCGGCGCGGCTCGAGCTGGAGCTCACCGAGCGCAGCGTGCTGGACCGCGACGAGCGCGTGCTGGAAGTGCTGACGCGACTGCGCGCGATGGGCGTGCAGATCGCGCTCGACGATTTCGGGATGGGCTTTGCGAGCCTGCGCCACCTCGGCTGCCTGCCGCTCGACGCGCTCAAGATCGACCGCTCGTTCGTCGCCAGCCTCGCCAGCACGTCCGGCCATGCGATCGTGCAGTGCGTGATCGAGCTGGCGCATCGGATGGGGCTGCGGGTGGTCGCCGAAGGGATCGAGAGCGGCAGCTCAGCTCGCGACCTTGCGCGGGCTCGGCTGCGACGAGGCCCAGGGTCACGCGCTGGGCAAGCCGCTGGCCGCCGCCGAGGTGATCCCGTGGTTGATCGCGCAGGAGAATCACCAAGCCCTGCGGTAGTCTCCGGCCGCTAACGACGTCATCCGCACGTGAACCACGCTTGTCATGCTCCCGTATCGGATGTAGACGCTTAGCCATCCGAGCGGGTTGAGATGGCGGTTTGGCCATGAGTGTTCACACGATGCCTCACCGGCGGTCGCACCTTTTGTTCAGAGATTCCCGGAGCGATAGATTGATCGTCGCGAACGCCGCTCCCTCGAAAGTCCGTGCCACAACCTGCGTTATGCCGAATCACCGGAGCTGCGGGCCATCGCGTGCCTGATGCCACCGTCCTCGGGGACCGACAGAGTTCTGCCATGCCTGCCAGAGCAGCCAGTCTGGTCGATGGGCACGTCCACCTCCACGATTGCTTCGAGGTGTCGGAGTTCCTCGACGCGGCCGCGGCCAACTTCGCGGCGGCGGCCAAGCGCCTCGGCCTGCCGCGGGAGCCCGCCGGCTGCATCCTGCTGGCGGAGTCGCAGGGCGTCGACCAGTTCGGGCGGCTCGCCGACGGCACGGCCTCGTGCGGGGCCTGGCGGGTGAGCCCGACCGCGGAGCCGGTCTCCTTGATCGCACGCCGGCCGGGCGCCTCGCCGATCGTGCTGGTCGCAGGCCGGCAGATCGTCTCGCGCGAACGCCTCGAGGTCCTCGCGATCGGCACCCGTGCGACCTTTGCCGACGGCCGCCCGCTCGACGAGGCGCTTGCCGGGGTAAGCGCCGCGGATGCCGTTGCGGTCGTGCCCTGGGGCGTCGGCAAGTGGCAGGGCGCGCGCGGCCGGCTGATCGCCGCTCTGCTCGAGCGGGACCGCGCCCGGCCGCTGTTCGCCGGCGACAACGGCGGCAGGCTCGGGCTCGCGCCGCGACCCAAGCTGTTCGCAAGGGCGCAGCGCCGCGGCGTTCCGGTGCTCGCGGGCAGCGACCCGCTGCCATCGCCGGATCAGCTCGTCAAGGTGGGCGGCTACGGCTTCGTGGCCGAGGTGGATCTCGACGCAAAAGCGCCTTTCGCAGCGCTCAGAGGCTACCTCGAAAACCTCGAGACCTCGCCCCGGACGTTCGGCAGTCTGGAGAGCCTGCCGGGCTTCGTGCGCGCGCAGCTGGCGATGCAGGTGCAAAAGCGGTTCGGGCCGCGGGTGCATTGAGCATGGATCGGGCGCGGCATAGCCGTCCTGCGAGCGCCGCCGGCGCTCGTTGGGCGATGTTGGGGCGAGCGGGCAGGCCGGAGCTGATCGGCGTGGTGCATGATGACCCGGCGGTGCCCGACATCGAGACCGCCAGCGACGCCTATGCGCTGCGCTTTTCGGGGCCGGTCGGCGACTACCTGCTGGACGTTCAGGCGAAGACGGTGCAGCGCCTGTTGTCGGAGGCGGCAATCAGGGGCGGACGCGTGCTCGATGTCGGCGGTGGCCACGCCCAGCTCACGCGCCTTGCTGCTGGCGCTCGGCTTCGAGGTCTGGGTCCAGGGCAGCACGCCGTCCTGTGGCGAGCGCCTGGTTCCGCTGATGCAAGAGGCCGAAGGCCGGCTGCATTTCGTCGCTTCGAGCCTCTGGTCGCTGCCCTTTGCCGATCGGGCCTTCGATCTCGTGGTGGGCATCCGTCTGCTTGCGCACGTCGATCGCTGGCAGGCCCTTCTGGCCGAGATGGGCCGTGTCTGCCGGCAGGCCGTGCTGGTGGACTTTCCTCCCATCGTCAGCGCCAACGTCCTCGAGCCGTGGCTGTTCGCGCTCAAGCGGCGGCTCGAAGGCAATACCCGACGCTTCCGCTGCTATTCGATGGGGCAGATGGCGCCCGTGCTGCGCGACCTGGGCTTCGTCGACCTCCTCCAGCACAAGCAGTTCCTGGCACCCATGGTGATCCATCGCCGCTTGCGGCGACCCGACCTGTCGCGGCAGATCGAGGCCTGGTGCGGCAGCCTTCGCCTCACCAACCTGCTCGGCAGCCCGACGCTGCTTCTGGCGCGACGGCCGGTGGCTGCGCCCGAAGTCGCGGCGCCGCCGGCGCTGCCGCAGCGCGCCCCTGCCGGCACGTCGAACCGCGTCCTTCTGGTGGCGCCGCAGCCGTTCTTCTCGATCGCCGGCACGCCGCTCAACATCTCCAACATGTGCAAGGTGCTGACCGGGCTCGGCTACGAGGTCCATCTCGCCACCCTGCCGATGGGGCGCGACCTCGTCATGCCCGGTCTGATCTACCACCGGGTCGCGAGGATACCCGGCCTGGACGAGGTGCCGATCGGCTTCTCCTTCGCCAAGCTGGCCTACGACGCGCTGCTCGCCATCGAGACCTTTCGCCTGCTGCGTCGGCAGCGGTTCGCCGCCGTCCATGCGATCGAGGACGCGGCGTTCTTCGCCGCTCCGATCGCGCGCTGGTTTCGCGCCCCGGTGGTGGTCGATCTGGATTCCGACATCTGCGGCCAGCTGCTCGGCAACGGCTCGCGCCTCGTGCGCGCGCTGGCCGTCCTGGCGCGCCCATTGCGCCGCTCGGCGCTCCGGCGCTCGACCTGCGCGATCACGGTCGCGGGCGAGCTGACCCGGCTGGTCCGGGTCGAGAGCCCGGGCACGCCGGTGTTCGAGATCAAGGACGTGCCCGGCGACGACCTGATGCGCCCTGCCGATCCCGAGGCGGTCGAGCGGCTGCGCCGCGAGCTGGGCCTCCGCGCCGCGCGGCTGATCGTCTACACCGGCAACTTCGATCGCCGCCAGGGCGTCGAGAACCTGATCGACGCCATGCCGCTGGTGCTCGCCCGCTTTCCCGACAGCGTGCTGCTGCTGGTCGGCGGTGAGCCCCACCAGATCGAGGTGCTGAAGGCGCGGGCCGCCCGCAGCGGCGTGGCGAGCGCGATCCTCCTGGTCGGCAAGCGGCCGGTCGAGCAGATGCCGGAGTTCATGGCCATGGCCGGCGTCCTGGTCTCGCCGCGTCTCGAGCCTTATGTCACGCCGCTCAAGATCTACGCCTACATGGCGAGCGGCCGCCCGATCGTCGCGACCGACCTGCCGACCCACACCGACGTGCTCGACCTCAACTCGGCGATCCTGGCGCCGCCCAGCGCCGAGGGTCTGGCCGAGGGCATCGCGCGCGCCTTCAAGGAGCCCGCCCGTTCGGCCCGCCTCGGCCTGCGGGCACGGCAACTGGTCGAGCGCGACCACACCTACGAGGCCTTCAAGAAAAAACTCGCCGAGGTCTATGCCTATCTCGAGGGGCAAGGCCGCGCGGCGCCGAGTTCTTCGCCGGCCGAGTGAGCGCGCCTGCCGCCGCCAGAAACAATCGAAACAAAGCGGCCACCCGCGGACATCTGGTCGCAACATTGCGGTGCTAGCGATCGTCGATCGTGCTTGTCGGGCGCTGACCGGCACTCGTAGATTGGCCGGGACGCGAATTTTCTGAGAACCGAACGAATGGGCTCCGCAAACGGATCCCGGAAATGGATCAAGGAGGACAGTCATGGCGACGTGGACACCCGATCCCACCTTCTATCCGTCGCCGCGCATGGCTGCGCGAGCACCCGCCGAGAAGCTCGCCTACGTCGCGGAGTTCGACCCGGAGCGCAAGAAGCGCGACCGCCTGGCGGTGGTCGACGTCGACCCGCGCTCCTCGAGCTACGCCAGCATCGTCGGCCGCACCGAGGTCGCCGCCGGCGACGAGCTGCACCACTTCGGCTGGAACGCCTGCAGCTCGTGCCTGTGCCCGAACGCGCCGCACCCGCATGTCGAGCGGCGTTATCTGATCGTGCCCGGGCTGCGCTCGTCCAACATCCACATCCTGGACACCAAGCCCGATCCCAAGAACCCGAAGCTGGTACGCACCATCACGGCGGAGGAGCTCGCCGAGCGGGCCGGCTACTCGCGGCCGCACACGGTGCACTGCGGGCCCGAGGGCATCTATGTGAGCGCGCTCGGCAACGCCGAAGGCAAGGCGCCGGGCGGCATCTTCCTGATCGACCACACCAGCTTCGACGTGCTCGGCCGCTGGGAGATGGACCGCGGCCCGCAGGAGCTCGCCTACGACTTCTGGTGGCATCTCGGCCACGACACGCTGGTGACGAGCGAATGGGGCACCCCGGATACGGTGGAGAACGGGCTGATCCCCGAGATGATCCTTGGCGCCAAATACGGCCGCCGGCTGCACTTTTGGGACCTGCACAAGCGCAAGAACGTCCAGACCATCGACTTCGGCGACAAGTACCAGCTGGTGTTCGAGCTGCGCCCGGCGCACGATCCGACCAAGGACTACGGCTTCGTCAACTGCGTGCTCTCGCTCGAGGACCTGTCGTCGTCGATCTGGACCTGGTATCGCGACGGCGGCAAGTGGGCGGTCAAGAAGGTGATCACCATTCCGGCGGAGCCCGCCGAGGCCGAGCAGCTGCCGCCCTTGCTGCAGGGCTTCAAGGCGGTGCCGCCGCTCGTGACCGACATCGACCTCTCGGTCGACGACAAGTATCTGTACGTCTCCTGCTGGGGTACGGGCGACTTTCAGCAGTATGACGTCTCCGACCCGATGAATCCCAAGCTCACCGGCAAGCTGCGGCTCGGCGGCATCGTCTCGCGCGCGCCGCATCCCAAGGGCAACGGGCCGCTGAACGGCGGGCCGCAGATGGTCGAGGTGAGCCGCGACGGCAAGCGGATCTACTTCACCAACTCGCTCTACGGCGCCATCGACCCGCAGTTCTATCCCGACGGCATCAAGGGCTGGATGGTCAAGGTCGACGCCAAGGAGGGCGGCGGCATGGCGCTGGACGAGGGTTTCTTCCTGCAATGGCCCGAGGGCCACCTGCCGCACCAGGTGCGCCTGCAGGGCGGCGACGCCTCATCGGACTCGTACTGCTACCCGTGAGGCGACGCAGGCGCTTGCCTCACACCTGACCTGGCCCCGCGCGCTCAGCCCGCTCGCTCGCCTCACTTGTCCCGGCTCGGGTTGCGCGTGCGGGCGTCGATCACCATCGTGCGCATGTCGGCCAGGCACTTCTGGTAGCCGGCGTCCCAACCCTGGGCGTACTCGCTTTCGCCCTGGTAGCGCTGCGGGTCCTTCTGTGTCTGCTCGAACAGGCCGCCTGCCGCAGCCTTGCCGCTGGCGCAGCCGTGGTCGTAGCCCTCGGCGTAGGCCGGCGGATAGCCGCGTTCCACCAGCCCCTCCTGGACCGAGGTGCACGCCGCGAGGGCCGCCGCGGTGATCGCTATCAGGGCGACCGGCAGCCTACCGAGGGGCATCGAGGCTCGGCGCATCCTACCGATCGCTGGTCGGCACCAGATCGTCGAGCGTGACGTCGAGCGCGCGGGCGAGTTTTCTGAAAGCATCGATCGAGCCGGTCTTGCGGCCGGTCTCGATCTCGACCAGGTAGCTGGGCGACATGCCTGCTGCCACGGCCAGCGCCCGTGCGCTAAGGCCGCGATGCTCGCGCCAGACGCGGACCGGATGCTCCCCCGCGCACAGACGGCCCACCACCTCCGCCGGCAGATATTCGCTCTCGCCTGAGGCGACGCGCGCTTCCGCGGCGATCGCCGCCGCGACGTCGCGGGAATCCTCGAGCGCTTCCAACAGGGTCTCGTAGTCGGCGCGGCTCAGCGTGACCGTGTCTGCAGTCTCGGCAAGTGGGCGGCTCATCGGTAAACCTCGCTTCGCTTCTCGACCACCAGGACACGCACCTGCTGTGCAACCCGGTCGACGCGATACACGGCGCGCCAGTCGCCCTGCCGGAGCCGGACGTCCTGCTCACCTTTCATATGCGTCACATTGGCGTGCGTCGCAAAGGGGTCAGCGGCGATCCTGGCCAGCCGGGCAAGGAGCGTCCGGCGCCCCGACGGCGGCAGGTCCATCACGCGGCGCGCGGCCCGCTTCTCGATGACGAGTTCCAAGGACAGCATGTTCGCTGATCGCGAACATACGGTCAAGACATCGGTCGAGCCGTGCTTGAAGCGATGGACGTGCGCCGGTACAGCAGTGCGCGAGGCAGGGTAGGAACCGACACGTGCATGATCGTGCGAGCCGCGCCGGAGCCGACAGCAGGAGGCCGCGCCGGTGAGCGGGGCCTGGCCGTGGCTGGTGCTCGCCGGGCTCGGCGCCTTCCACGGCGTCAACCCGGCAATGGGCTGGCTGTTCGCGGTGGCACTCGGCCTGCATCGCCGCAGCCGCGCGGTGGTGGCGGGCGCGCTGGCACCGATCGCGTTCGGCCACGTGCTCTCGATTGCCGCCGTGGTGGCGGCCGTGCTGCTGCTGGGCCTGGTGGTCGACGAGACCCTGCTGCGCCGTGCCGCGGGCATCCTGCTGATCGGCTGGGCAGCGTATCACGCGCTCTACGGCGCCCGCCATCGGGTCCGCTTCGGCATGACGGTGGGCTTTGCCGGCCTGGCCGCGTGGTCGTTCCTGATGGCGAGCGCGCATGGCGCCGGGCTGATGCTGATCCCGGTGGTGCTGCCCATGTGCCTTGCCGCATCGCCGGGCGGCGAGCTTGGCGCGGGCGCGCTGCCGATCGCGCTCGCGGCGGTCGGCGTCCACAGCCTCGCCATGCTCGCGGTCACCGGCGCGATCGCGCTGGTGGTCTACCAGTGGGTCGGCGTCGCGTTCCTGCGCCGCGGCTGGCTCAATCTCGACCTGCTCTGGAGTTTCGCCCTGGTCGCGACCGGGCTACTACTGCTCCTGACCTGATCAGCGCGGGAGGAGGACAATGCAGCGCAAGGGGGGCGAGGTCGAGTGGGCGAATCTCAAGGCGGGCGAGCTGCGCGATCTGGCGGCGCGCGAGGCGATCGTGGTGCTGCCGGTCGCGGCCATGGAGCAGCATGGGCCGCATCTGCCGGTCATGGTCGACACCCTGCTCTGCGGCGAGGTCGCCACGCGCGCCGCCAGGCGGGCTTCGGGCCGCCACCCCGTGGTCGTGGCGCCGACCGTCTGGAGCGGCCTGTCCGAGCACCACATGCCGTTCGGCGGCACCTTCACCCTCGATTTCGCGACCTTTCGCAGCCTGATCGAGTGCCTGTGCCGCTCGCTCGAGCGGCACGGCTTTCGCCGCGTGCTGCTGCTGAACGGCCATGGCGGCAACGTCGCGGCGCTGCGCGTGGTGGTCGACGAGCTGCGCGGGCTCGACATGCGGCTCCTGACCGCCACCTACTGGCAGGTCGATCCGGTCGCGATCGCGGAGATTCTCGAGCGCCAGAGCGGGGTGCAGCACGCCTGCGAGGCGGAGACCTCGATGGTCATGGCGCTGCGTCCGGAGCTCGTCGACGAGAGCCAGCTCGAGGCGGCCAAGTGTGTCGAGGCGGGCCGGGTGGCAGGCCAGGCGCAGGCCCTCCACAGCGCGATGAAGTTCGAGGAGCGCACGCCTAGCGGTGCGATCGGCGATCCCACCGCGGCCTCGGCCGAGAAGGGCGAGAAGCTGCTGGAAGCCGCCGCGATCGCGGTCGCCGGCGTGCTCTCGGACGATGCGCTGTGGGCGTTGCCAGGCGGCAAATAGCGACGGTCAGCCCTGCACGCCGGCCTTGCGCAGGCCTTCGACATAGTGCTCGAGGTCTTCCGCATGCTGGAAGGGCATCGTCTCGAGGTGATGGGCGATGGAGAAATCGGGCGTTCGCCTCAGATACTCCTCGGCGGCCGCCTTGGCGTCCTGCTCGCGGCCCAGCTGGCCGTAGGCGACCGCCAACCATCGGTAACCCATGGCGACCAACGGCCTGCCCTTACGCAGCGCGGTGACGGCGTCCTCGTAGCGCCGGGCGACATAGAACGCCGCCGCCAGCTGCCACGCGTACCAGCGGGAGGCCGGGTTGAGGCGCTGCGCTTTCTCGATCAGCTCGATCGCCTCGTCCGGCCGCCCGGCGAAGCTTAGCATCTCGGCCAGGAAAACATAGCCGTCGGCGTCGTTGGGGTTGAGGGTGAGCGCGGTCTCAAACGCCTCGAGCGCCTCGTCATGCAGACCCTTGCCAAGGCAGACCTGGCCGAGCGCCAGATGGTTCGAATGGGACGCCGGGTTGACCATCACGCCCCGGCGCGCGACCTCGAGGGCCCGCTCGAGCGGCTTGTCCTCCGGATCGCCCCAGCGCTCGTCATGCTCCGTCAGGTAGGTCCAGGCGAGGCTGGCGTAGGCGCGGGCATAGTCGGGGTCGAGCTCGATCGCTTTCTCGTACAGGCGGCGCGCCTCGCGATTGGCTTCGGCCGTGAAGCGGAACCAAAGCTCCCTGCCACGCAGCACGCAGTCGTAGGCCTCCAGGTTCTCGGTCTGGAGGCTGCGCGCACGGCGGCGCTCGCTCTCCTCCAGCTTGCCGGCGAGGGTGACAACAATCCGGCTGGTGACCTCGTCCTGCACGTCGAAGATGTCGGCAAGGTCGCGATCGAAGCGCTCGGCCCAGAGATGATGGCCGGTTGCGGCATCGATCAATTGCGCCGTGATCCGAACCCGCGCGCCCGCTCGGCGCACGCTCCCCTCGAGCACGTAGCGGACGCCGAGGTCATGGCCGACCTCCTGGACGCGCACCGCCTTGCCCTTGTAGGTCATGACCGAGTTACGCGCGATCACCCGGAGCTCCTGGAAACGGGACAGCTCGGTGATCAGGTCCTCGGTGATGCCGTCGGCGAAATAGTCCTGCTCGGGATCGCCACCCATGTTCGTGAACGGCAGCACGGCGATCGAGGGCAAGGCAGACGACCGGCTCGGTGCCGCGGCCGGCCGCTCCGGCAGGGCGCCGAGCTCGTCGGCTCGGTCCCGCCGCAGGCCGAAGACGCGCACCGGGTAGCCGATGTTCTTCAGCGATCGCTCGCCGAGGTCCTCGAAGCTGAGATCGACCTTGTTCCGGATCTGATCGTAGACGGCGCTCGAGATGCAGATCCCGCCCGGCTCCGCCATAGCCTCCAGGCGCGCCGCGACATTGACCCCGTCGCCGAACAGATTGTCGCCGCCAACCATGACGTCGCCGAGGTTGACGCCGACCCGGAACCGCATGCGGCGCGGCTCGGGGAGGTCGGCGTTGCGTTGCTCGCTCTCCTGCTGGATTGCGGCGGCGCAGCGCACCGCCTCGACCGCGCTCGCGAACTCGGCCATCACGCTGTCGCCGGCGGTGGTGAAGATCCGGCCATGGTGCCGGGCAATCAGCTCATCGATCACCTGGCGACGAGCGTTCAGGATGGCGAGCGTGCCTTCCTCGTCGGCCGCCATGAGGCGCGAGTAGCCGACCACATCGGCAGCCAGAATGACCGCCAGCTTGCGGATGACGTCTGCGTTCTCCATATCCGATCCCGAAAGCGCACCTGCACTCTAGATAGTCCTGCCACGACCGGTTTGGTAGCCCTTCCGACCGCCCAGCCGAGCGTGCGGAAGCAGGTCCTTCGCAGCGACAAGCACTACGACGGTCCATCATCTCAGAGGACGCGCCGGGGTCTTTGCGTCCGACAAATCCAGCGGGCCAGGACCGCCTCAGCCGTTCTCCTTCTCCATCGCGGCGAACACCTCGCGTGCCTGCTTGAACGCGGCGTTGGCGGCGGGCACGCCGCAGTAGATCGCGGCCTGCAGCAGCACCTCGCGGATCTCGTCCCTGGTGACGCCGTTGCGGAACGCGGCGCGCACATGCAGCTTGAACTCGTCCTCGCGGTTCAGCGCGGTCAGCATGGCGATGTTGAGCAGGCTCCTGGTCTTGCGCGGCAGGCCCGGACGGCCCCACACCGCACCCCAGCAATACTCGGTGATCAGATCCTGGAACGGCCTCGTAAAATCGTCGGCGGTCGCGAACGAGCGCTCGACATGGGCCGCGCCCAACACCTCCTTGCGGTTCTCGAGGCCGCGTGCGTGCATGTCCTGGTCCATGGCTCAGTCCCGTGATTGTGCGGCGAGGAAGCTGGTCAGCGCCCGGTTGAAGCGCCCGGCCTGCTCGATGTTGAGAAGATGTGCGGCCTCAGAAATCTCGACGAAGCGGGAGCCCGGGATGCGCTCGTGCAGGTCGCGCATGACTTCGGGAGGTGTGGCCGGGTCGTCGGCGCCGGCGACGATCAGGGTTGGCGTGCGGATCGCGCGGATCGCCTCGCTCTGGTCCATGTCGCGGATCGCGGCGCAGCAGCCGCCGTAGCCCTGCGGCGAGGTCGCGAGGATCATGGCGCGCACCTGCTCGATCTCGGGCCTGGGCGTGGCGCGAAAGGCGGCCGTGAACCAGCGCTCCGTGACGCCGTCGACCAGGGCCGCCATGCCCTCGCGAGCGCTCTGCTCGATCCGCTGGTTCCAGAGCTCGGCCGGTCCCAGGCGCGCGGCGGTCGCGCACAAGGTGAGGCTCACCAGACGATCGCCATGATGGCTCGCAAGCCACTGGCCGACCATGCCGCCCTTCGAGAGCCCGCAGAAATGCACGCTCGCGATCCCCAGCGCATCGAGCAGGGCCAGCGCATCCTCCCCGAGCATCGCGATGCTGTAGGGGCCGGGCGGCGCGCCGCTGCGGCCGTGGCCGCGGCTGTCGTAGCGCAGCACCCGGTAGCGCTCGGTCAGCGCCGGCATCTGCGGCTCCCACATCTCGAGCCGGGTGCCGAGCGAGTTGCTGAGCATCACCACGGGCGCGCCCGCAGGGCCGCTGAGCTCGTAGTAGATCTCGATTCCGTTGGCCTTGGCGTGGGGCATGGTGCTCTTTCAGCTGCGGCTTCTTCAGCCAGGGTCTTGGGCGACGACGCGATCGACGAAGGCGGCGGCAAGGCCAGTGTAGCGCTCGGGGTCGAGCAGCGCCTCGAGCCGCGCCTCCGGCAGATGCGCGGTGACGCGCGGCTCGGCGCGCAGCACCTCGAGCAGATGGGCGCCGCTCTCGATCGCCCGCTGGCAGGCCGCCGCCACCAGATGATGCGCCTGCTCGCGGCCGATCGCGGGCGCCAGCGCCATCATCACCGCCTCGGCCGTGATCATGCCCTGGGTGGCGTCGAGATTGCGGCGCATGCGGGCGGGATCGACCGTAAGGCCCTCGAGCAGGGCTCGGGTGTGGTGCAGCGCGCCGGCGCTGAGCGCAAAAGCCTGCGGCAGCGCCAGCCATTCGGCGTGCCAGGGGCCGGTCGCGCGCTCGTGGTCCTGCAGCATGGCATCGAGCATCACCGCCACCAGCTGGCGCACGTTCTTCGCGGCGGCGAGGATGAACTCGCTGGCGATCGGGTTGCGCTTTTGCGGCATGGTGCTGCTGCCGCCGCGGCCTTCGGCGTGCGGCTCGGCGACCTCGCCGACCTCGGTCTGCATCAGGAGCGCGATGTCGGTCGCGATCTTGCCGAGCGAGCCGGTCAGGAGGCCGAGGAAGCAGGCCGCTTCGGCCAGGCCGTCGCGCGCGACGTGCCAGGCGATCGGCGGGACCGCGAGATCCAGCTCCTCGGCCAGCGCCGCAAGCACGCGGGTGCCATCCTCGCCGAGCGAGGCGAGCGTGCCGACGGCGCCGCCGAACTGGACCACCAGGACCTCGCCGCGCAGCGTCTCCAGGCGCCGCCGCTGGCGCTGCATGGCGCTGAGCCAGACGGCGCATTTGAAGCCGAAGGTGATCGGCAAAGCGTGCTGCAGATGGCTGCGGCCGGCCATCGGCGTGTCGCGAAACTGCCGCGAAAGCTGGACCAGGCGGCGCAGGACCGCGTCGAGGTCGGCCTCGATCAGCGCCAGGGCGTCCCGGATCTGCAGCACGAGCGCGCTGTCGACGATGTCCTGGGTGGTGGCACCCCAGTGCACGTAGCGTCCGGCATCGCCGTCGCAGGCCTCGCCCAGCGCCTTGACCAGCGGCACGATCGGATAGCCGGCAAGCTCGGTGCCGCGCCGGATCGCCTCGAGATCGAAGCGCTCGAGCCTGGCCTTGGCGGTGATCTCGGCGGCGGCCGCGGCGGGGATCAGGCCGAGCCGCGCCTGCGCCCGGGCGAGCGCCGCCTCGACGTCGAGCATGCGCTGCAGGCGCGCCTCGTCGGCGAACACGGCCCGCATCGCCGCCGTCGTGAACAGGCCGCCAAAAATCGCCGAATCAACCGCGCTTACCGTCATCGCTGCCATGCATGCCGGTGCCGCACCGGCCGTGGCCAGGATAGGCCTCGCCCGCAGGCGAGGAAAGCCTCAGAGCAGGCCCTGCTCGGCATACCAGGCGCCGGTGCGGGCGACCCCCTCCCGGACCGACACCTGCGGCGTATAGCCGAGCTGGCGGCGGGCCTTGGCGATGTCGAAGGCGCGGCTCTTGGTGAAGAAGTCGACCCTGCGCCGGTGCAGCGGCGGCTCCAGACCGAGCGGCCGGCAGACCGCCTCGCAGGCGGCCGCGGCGGCATAGACCGGGCCGAGCGGCAGGCGCAGCCAGGGCGGACGCGCGCCCAGCTCCTCGGCCACGGTCGCGACCAGCTCGTTCAGCGTCGTGTACTCGGGCCCGGCCAGGATGAAGGTCTCGCCGATCGCCTCCTCGACCGTGCCGCAGCGCACGATGCCGTCGACCAGGTCGTCGATGTAGACCCAGTGATAGAGCGCCCGGCCGTCGCCGATCATCGGGAAGCGGCCGCGCTTGATGCCGCGAAACAGCTTGAGAAAGCGCAGGTCGCCGGGGCCGTAGATGCCGGCCGGGCGGAAGATCGTGATGGCCAGGCGGCCCTCGGCCATGTAGCGCGCGGCGATCCGCTCGCCTTCGAGCTTGGATTCCTGATACGGATCGCCCGGCGCGAACGGCGCATCCTCGGCCGCCGGCGGCTGCTTGACGTCGCCGTGCACGCCGACCGTGCTGCAATGCACGAAGCGGCCCACCCCGGCCTCGATCGCCGCATCGAGCAGGTGCTGCACCGCCGCGGCGTTGACCTCCCTGAACAGCCGGGGCTCGACGCCCTGCTGCCGGTACAGCGCAGCGATGTGATAGACCAGATCGACGCCGCGCATCGCCTCGCGCAAAGCCGCCGGATCGCAAAGGTCGCCCTCGACGATCTCGATGCCCAGCTCCGCCAGCGGCGCGGCCCGCGCCGTGTCCCGGACCAGCGCCCGAACCGGGGCATTGTGCGATGCCAACCGGCGGGCGAGCGCCCCGCCGGTGAACCCTGTGGCACCGGTGACCAAGACCTTGCCTGCGCTCATTCCGATGCGTCTTTCGCCCCGTACCGCAGCCACCCGCTTCGAGGCCTGCGACCGGCCAGACGGCTGACGGCCGTCAATCCGACGCGACGCGAGAGCAGACCGATCAGGAGGAGCCGTTCCTTTTGCCCCTTACGATCCTTCAGGCGCCCGATCGATCGCCGGTATGGCGCCTCGAGGTAGCGCAGGAACAACTTCTCGCGCTTCGACAGCACGGGGTCATCGATCGCCAGCGGGTAGCCCTGCCGAGCAAGCGTGTCGCCAGCGACTGCTTCGAACACCCGAACCTCGTCCTTGGTCATTCGGCTGCGCCATTTTTGCTTGTTCTCGACCATCACCGGCCTGGTCAGGTTCTGCCGGTTACGCGCGTCAGTGGGATAAGGCGACGTGTCGTGGTAGTAAACAAGCATCTCCGGCGCATACCTCTCTCCCAGGAAGTCGCAGGTTTCCTTCAACACTCGCCTGGTGCCCTCCAGGAGGTCCTCGTAGGCAACCTCGAGGAATAACGCATCCGGCACGCTCTTCCTAATGTCTTCCACCTGATGCAGGTACTCTTTCCATTCCTTCGCGCATGAGTAGATGCGACTTCGGCCCAAATCGCGCCTCGATCATCGAGAGGGCGACGTCCCGGCCGTCGCGGACGACGTGGATCACCGGCGATCCCTCGAAGTCCGCGCTGATCTGCGGCCAGCAGCGGACGTGCTTGGGGGTCTTCTCGCCCCACCTCCTCTTACCCTGCCTTGCAGCCCAGGCACGCATCACCCCATCCACGACCGCGCCGAAGTCATCGCCATCGATATGGGCCAGCACCTCGTCCGCACGCAGGCGCGGCGACCAGTCCCGCAGAGGCCCGCTGGCGACGATGTCAGCCACAAGGTTGGCCCGGTTCCGCGGCACCGCGAGGCTGCCATAGTGGCTGAGCCACGCGTGGAACGTGCTGTAGAGGTGCGATTCTGGCGGGACCGCCAGGTTCGGATGATGGTTCAGCATGCGACTGAGCAGAGAGGTACCGGACCGCCCCGCGCCAAGAATGAAGAATGGCCGGCGGTCGTCCATTTGCTTGGAACGTTCGCTCATCGCAGACACCTCGCTCGATCGATGCGACGGGGTGTTGCCACTCCGGCCTACGCTCTCACCGTCCGGTCGCCAAAGCATCCATCGGTGCCTAAACAAGCTGCGCGACTGGCAAGGCGCATCTGACCGTTTGGCCAAGTTCATCTTGTAGAACGGTAACCGCAGCGGCGGGTTCCTGGAGCTGCGGGACCGCTGATCCGAGCAGTGACGAACTATAGGCCGCCATCGCAGGTCCATCAACCGCAGGTGCGGCTCCGGTCGACAGCGTCCCGGGCGAGCCAGGATCAGCGCCGCGTGAAGATCGGCTTGGCCGGATTCCCGGAGGCGATCGTCTTCTCCGCGACATGCCCGGAGACCACCGCGTTCGGCGCGATGATGGCGTGGTCGCCGATGCGTGCGCCATCCAGGATCGCGCAGCCGACGCCGATCCAGACATCCTTGCCGATCGTCACGCCCTTGGTGATCTCGCCTTGCTGGTGCATCGGGATGTCGAGACGATCGTAGCGGTAGTTGCTGCCGACGATCGAGACATTCGGGCTGATCAGGCTGTCGTCGCCGATCGTGACGCCAGCACTGCCGGCATGGATGAAGCAGCCGGTGCCGATCGAGACCCGCGCGCCGATCGTCAACGGCCCGTCGCTGGCCTTGACCTTGGTGAACGAGCTGATCTGGGTGCCCTTGCCGAGCTTGACCAGCGGGCTGAGCTCGACCTCGGCGCGCGGGCTGACCAGGGCGCGAAAGCGGAACCCATAGATCAGGCTGATCACAAAGCCCGGCAGCAGGAACCGCTGCACGAGCTTTGCCGGGCCCATCATGACGTGTGCTGCTCGACCAGCGCCCGCAGCACCGCGAGGCTGCGGATCGATTCGATCTCCTGCATCGACAGCTTGATCTGGAATTCCTCCTCCACGGCGCTCACCAGCCGCAGATGGTTCATCGAATCCCAGAGCTCGACGTCCTCCGGCGTCAGGCCGTCATCGACCGCCGCCGGATCCAGATCGAACAGCTCCGCGACGATCTCCACGAGCTTCGCGTTCACCGGCGCGCTCCGCTCAGACGATCGCGACATGCGGGCACGCGATCGGCTGCGCCTTCCCGGCGCGAAGCTCGAACGACTGCCGGCCCGATTCGTCTTCCCCCACGCGCGCAAAACCCTGCGATTCGTAGAAGGTGCTGGCCGGCGCGTTCTTCTTGGTCGGGACGAAGTCCGCCAGCAGCGCCTCGTGCCCTCGATCGAGCAGAACCTCCTGCTTGATGGTGTTCATCACCGCCGTCTCGATGCCGCGACCGATGGCCCGGCAGCTCATCAGGAAGCTGTCCACCTGGGGCAGCTCCCCCGACAGATCGATCAGATACACGCCGATGATGCCAAGCGGGCCGAAGCGGTCGGTGGCATCGATCGTGCGCAGCACGAAACGCTCGTCGGCCATGAAGCGGTCGATGTCGGCAGGGCTGTAGCGCTTGGTGGTCACATTGAACTGGTTGGTCTTCGAGAACAGCTGGTGCACCCGCGCCCGGGTCGCCGCCGCGGGCGCGCGGATGCGGATCTCGGTCTGCAGGCTCGCGAGATAGGCGTCGAGATCGCCCACCGCCTCGCGATGCTCGGCGCGCTGCCGCTGCTCCTGATACTGGCGCGTCTTCGCACGGTCCTCGGCGGTGATGCTGAGCTTCTCGAACTCCATCAGATCGAGCAGCACCTCGGCATAGTCGGCAGGATCGGTGGGCAGGCGGACCACCCTGACGCCTGGCAGCATCTCCTCGATCAGCGTGCATTCGGCCGGGTTGTCGTCGACGAACACGAGGCTGTCGACGCCGATGTTCAGCTCCTCGGCAATGGCCAGCAGGTTCTCGTGCTTGTTCTGCCAGTTGATCCGGATCGCCGAGAAATCCTCGAGCTTGAGCGGCATCTCGCTGCGCACACGGAACGCCTCGCGGACGTCCTCGTCGTTGTTCTTGCTGTTGATCGCGAGCATGACGCCGCGGCTCTTGATCATCGCGATCGTGCGCTGGAAGGCCAGGAACGCCTCGGCCATGGCGCCGCCCGGGCCGATCTCGATGCCTTCCGGCCCCTCCTCGCCGAGGACGCCGCCCCAAAGGGTGTTGTCGAGGTCCAGCACCAGACACTTTTTTGTGCGGCCCACATGCGCCTGGACATAGCGCAGCAGCTCGTCGGCGAGGTGCGGCAGCAGCCCCTCCTGCCACGGCATCTTCGCCAGGTGGTACATCGTCGGGCTGAAAGCGCGCGCCTTGCCGTAGCGGCCGACCACGCCTTCCATGTCGAACAGGTAGGCGCGCGGGTTGCCGGCGAGGCGCTCCAGCAGCTCCAGATTGAGGCGCAGGTAGAACGCGGCTCTCGCCATCGGCCTGATGGAGATCGGCGATGCCCGCCTGGCGGGCGGCCGGCACAGCGAAGTTGGCGATCAGGAGCGACGCGTTGGTGGCCTTGATCGCCTCGTTGACCCAGTCGACGACGTGGCCGACGATCGATTCCCGCGCGGCCCGCTTCTCCTCCGTGCTGAGGCTGGCGAAGCCGTAGTACACCTGCGGCGCCAGCTCGCGCAGCGAGAGCGCGAGGAAGATCAATTGCGGGTCGAACGCCTTGAGGTCGGGGGATCCGCCGAGAATTTCCTGGTAGTACTGGTTGAAGTCGCCGAGGTGCGCGGCGACGAGCAGGCCCCTGGCGGCGGCGGCCACGCTGACGTACTGCGGCAGGGGCTCGATCGTGTGGCTGCCGAGATAGGCGATCCGCAGGTCGGCGCCCTGGCGCAGCTTCTCGATCTGCCGGCTGACGACCGTGACCTCGCGGCCGGTAAGGCCGCGCACGTCGGTGTTCGTGAGCGCCGCCATGATGTCTTCGGCCCGCGCAGCGCTCTTAACGACCTCTAGCATGGGTGATGCGGCCATCGGACCTGCCAGCGCCAGATGTTGGGATCGATCGATTGCGACGGCGTCTGCCTTCGGGACCAGGACGGCGTTGCCTCGGGAGCGGGAAGAGCGGCGCCCGTCCCTGCCCTCGTCCGGATGTTTAGACGCTGCCTCGAAAGCCCGTCAAGCGGGGGCACCGAAGATCGGGCGAGCCCACCGTGACGTCTCGGGCGCGCGGGATGCGCCTTCCGCCGCCTCGGCCTCAGGGTCCAGGCGCCGGCGCGCTGCCGTCCGAGGCGGCGCCGACCGCCTTGGCCCGCGACGAGATCACCGACGCCAGCAGGAGCGAGCCGCCCAGGATCCCGAGCAGATAGCGCTCGGCGACGATCAGCAGGGAGACCGCGATGCCCTCCTCGACGGTAAGGCCGTTCATCACGAAGAAGAAGGCAAACGCGCTCTCGCGCACGCCCAGCCCGTTGATCGAGATCGGCAACGCCTCGGTCAGGTAGATCAAGGGGATGATCACGAGCAGAAGGATGAAGCTGACCTCGATGCCGAGAGCGAGCGTATAGACCTTGTTGATCACGACGACGTTGAGCTGAAACGCGAAGGCCAGAAGCAGGACGAGGGCGAGCAGGCGCCGATGCCTGCGGTAGTTGCGAAACGACCTCAGGATCTTGGCGAATTTACTGATGATCCCGACCTTGAAAGCGCCGACCACGCCGATCGCCATGTCCGAGCTCAAGAGCAGGAAGCCGGCGACGCCCAGCACGTAGAGGACCGCGACCAGGAGCCCGTACGGCTGCTCGGGCAGCACCACGTAGCCTACCATGCAGATCGAGATCAGGGCGAAGAAGCCGGACAGGCGGTCGAACAGCACCGAAGATGTGCTTTTGGCCAGGTCCTGGTTGATGCCCCGGGCCGCGGCCACCCGATAGATGTCGCCGCCGAAGCTGGTCGGCAGGAACAGGCTGATGAAGCCGCCGATCATGATGGTCCTGAACAGGAAGGCAAGCCGCATCACGACGCCGTCCGAGCGCAGGATCCGCTGCCATTTCAAGGAGCTGAACGAGACCTGTCCGAGCAGCAGGAGGTAGGCGAGGAGCAGGTAGCGAAGGTCGAGATTGCGCAGCTGGTCGACCAGCTGACGAAAATCGATCAGGGTCAGCAGGTAGCCGAGCAGCCCCACCGAGACGCCGATCTTCAGCCAGAACAGGATGCGCGCCTTCATCGGCTCCGGTCTCTTCTGTGACGGCGAGGGGCCCGACCGCGTATCGCTTGAGGATACCGGGCTACTCGGCCGCGGTCAATTCGGGCAGGCCGCGAGGCCGAGCGGCACGGCCGAGCTCACAGCCAGCCCGCCTCCTGATACGATCGCACCATCTCCTTGAGGCCGTCCTCGGGAGCGATCTTGGGATCGTAGCCCAGGCGCTGCCGCGCCTTGCTGATGTCGAACTGACGCGTCGCGTTGAACCATGCCGCGCGCCGACGGTGCAGGGGCGCCGACACCGGGAACGGCTTGAGGGCGAACTCGCAGGCCGCGGCCGCCCCGTACAGCAGAGGATAGGGCAACCGCAGCCGCGGCGGCCTGATGCCGAGCGCTTCGGACATCACGCGCACGATCTCGTTCAGGCTGAGCGCGTGATCGTCGGCGATGATGAAAACCTCGCTGACCGCCTCATCGCGTTCCGCGCACAGGCAAAAGGATTCGCTGAGATCCTCGACGTGGATGAAGTGGTAGCGGACCTCGCCGCTACCGAACATGACGAAGGTGCCGCGCTTGAGCGACCTGGCGAGCTTGAGAAAGCGCGTCTCGAGCGGGCCGTAGATGGCCGCAGGCCGCACCACCGAGAAGGCCATGCCGAGGGAGGGGCAGAGCTCGCGCACCACCATCTCGCCCCGGTACTTGGTCTCCTGGTAGTAGTCGTCGGGCTTGATCGGCGCGTTCTCGTCGGCCGGCGGGCGGTCGATGCCGCCATGCACGCCGACGGTCGAGCACTGCACGAAACGCTTGACGCCGGCCCGGGCCGCCTCCTCGACGATGTTGCGGATGCCATCGACATTGACGTCCCAATAGGCCTTCTGCGGCACGTTGGTCGGCCGGTAGAGAGCAGCGATATTCTGCACGGTCTCGATGCCGTCGAGCGCGCGCTTGAGGCTTTCCCGGTCCAAGAGATCGCCGGGCACCAGCTCCAGGTTCGGATGCGAGAAGTCCGGAGCGCCATCCGGCGCCCAATACATGGCCCGCGTAGGGACGCCCTTCCTGGCCAGGTGCTGGCAGAACCAGGCGCCGGTGAACCCATTCGCCCCCGTGACCAGGACTTTCCCCAAGGCAGACTCCCGTCCCCCGCTTCTTCGCGTTCGTTCATGTCTACTACGGCGCTCACCTGATGTCGGATTTGCCTCGGCGGCGTCCGTGCCGAAGATCCGATCTATGGGGCGAGCAGCCGGGATTGAACCGGCGACCTCCAGAGCCACAATCTGGCGCTCTAACCAACTGAGCTATGCCCGCCATCGTGCGGATGTTTAGACGCTGCGCCGAGCCGTCGTCAAGCGGGCCCGCGGCCGGTTGCGACATACCCTTGTGCTCGAAAGAGAGGCATGTTGACCACGATTTAAGCAATTGCTGTTTCGCTCTACCATCGTACCATGCTGCTCAGGACGGCATGGTAACCTTGGCACGATAACTGCTTGTCGCAGCCAGGCGATGCGCTCGGCGTCGGTCGCGCACACTGCTACGGTTGGAAAGGGTCGGTGGTACTGATGAAGAAGATCGAGGCGATCATCAAACCGTTCAAGCTGGACGAGGTGAAGGAGGCGCTGCAGGAGGTCGGCCTCAAAGGCATGACCGTCACCGAGGTCAAGGGCTTTGGACGGCAGAAGGGTCACACCGAGCTGTATCGCGGCGCCGAGTACGTGGTCGACTTCCTGCCCAAGGTGAAGATCGAGATCGTGCTCGAGGATGCGCTGGCCGACCGCGCGGTCGAGGCGATCCAGCACGCCGCCAAGACCGACCGGATCGGCGACGGCAAGATCTTCATCTATGACGTCGAGACTGCGGTCCGTATCCGCACCGGAGAGCGTGGCGCCGATGCGCTCTAGGCGGTGGCGCTGCCGACCGCTGCAACGAGGTCCTGCCGGCGCCGATGGCGGGACATGGCCATGCCCGCGACGGGGCGGCGATGACGGGGCGCTCGTGCGCGCCGCGATCGCGAGGCCGGCCTGAGACAAGCACGACCCGAGAGAGAAGCACGAAAGGAACCCATCGATGACATTGGGATGCAGCTCGCCCGAGGATGTGATCAAGGCCATCAAGGACAACGACGTCCAGATGGTCGATCTCCGCTTTACCGACCTGCCGGGCATGTGGCAGCACACCTCGTTCCCGGCAACGGCCTTCAAAGCCGACCAGGTCGACGAGGGCCTCGGCTTCGACGGCTCGTCGATCCGCGGCTTTCAGGAGATCCAGGCCTCCGACATGCTGCTGATGCCGGACGAGACCACGGCCTTCCTCGACCCGTTCACCCAGCACAAGACGCTGGTGCTGATCTGCGACATCCGCGATCCGATCACCAAGGACTTCTATCCGCGCGACCCGCGCGGCGTGGCCCGCAAGGCCGAGGCCTATCTGGGCTCGACGGGTCTCGGCGATCGCGCCTTCTTCGGCCCCGAGGCCGAGTTCTTCGTGTTCGACGACGTGCGCTACGGCCAGTCGGTGCACTATGGCACCTACTCGATCGATTCGGTCGAGGGCCACTGGAACATGCCCGAGGACGAGGGCCCGAACCTCGGCTACAAGATCCGGCCCAAGGAAGGCTACTTCCCGGTGCCGCCGTCCGACACGCTGCACGACCTGCGCTCCGAGATGTCGCTGGTCATGGCCCAGATCGGCATCGACGTCGAGTGCCACCACCACGAGGTCGCGACCGCCGGCCAGTGCGAGATCGACATGCGCTTCGATACGCTGGTGGCGATGGCCGACAACCTGATCAAGTACAAGTACGTGGTGAAGAACGTCGCCCGGGCGCACGGCAAGACCGCGACCTTCATGCCCAAGCCCCTGTTCGGCGACAACGGCTCGGGCATGCACGTGCACCAGTCGATCTGGGACGGCGACAAGCCGACCTTCGGTGATCCGTCCGGCTATGCGGGCCTGTCCGACACCTGCCGCTACTACATCGGCGGCCTGCTCAGGCACGCGCCGGCGCTGCTCGCCTTCGCGGCGCCGACCACCAACTCCTACCACCGCCTGGTGCCGGGCTACGAGGCGCCGGTGAACCTGGCCTGGTCGGTACGCAACCGCTCGGCCGCGGTGCGCATCCCGATGTACTCCGACAGCCCCAAGTCCAAGCGCGCCGAGTTCCGCTGCCCCGACCCGTCGTGCAACCCGTACCTCGCCTTCCCGGCGATGCTCATGGCGGGCATCGACGGCATCAAGAACCGCATCGACCCGGGCGACCCGGTCGACAAGAACATCTACGACCTGCCGCCGGAGGAGCTGGCCGAGATCCCGACGGTGCCGGGCTCGCTAACCGCGGCGCTCGCCGCGCTCGAGGCCGACCACGAGTTCCTCACCGAGGGCGACGTGTTCACCCAGGACTTCATCGACAACTACCTGGCGTACAAGCGCGAAAAGGAAGTCGATCCGATCCGGCTGCGGCCGCATCCCTACGAGTTCGTCCTGTACTACGACATCTGAGCGACCAGACCTCCCTGATCGCTTCGGGCGGGCGCCCTCGGGCACCCGCCCTTCTCTTTTGCAGCCGTCAGATGCCGAAGATCGAGGCGAGCCCGGCGCGCTGGCCGAACGCCGCCATCAGCTCGTCTCCCACCTTGGGCTCGCCATCGGCAAGCTCGGCCGCGGCGCGCAGCACCGTGGGCAGGAGCGCCACGTCGCCGACCGAGTTCAGGAAGATCTCTGGGCGCGCCAGCACCCAGCGCACCGCAAGCCGGATGTCCTGCTCGTCCTCGAGCGGCTGATACCAGGTGGTGTGGTTGCGCGGCACGCCGGCGGCCCACGGGCCCCGCGCCAGCGACTTGATGGTCTGCACCGCGACCTTGCGCTTGGCGCACAGCGCCGCGGTCGCCTCGAAGTCGGCGGCGTAGCTCTCGTGATGCGCGGTGAACCAGTTCCACGGCAGCAGCACCGAATCGAAGTCGAAGCGCTCGAGCGAGCGCTTGTGCATCGCGGCGATCGACCAGCCGTGCCCGGTCACGCCGATGAAGCGCACCAGGCCCTGCTCGCGCGCCTCGACGCAGGCGTCCAGCGCCCCGCCCGGCGACAGCGCGCGATCCCACTCGTCCGGGTGCGAGAGCGAGTGCAGCTGGATCAGGTCGATCCGCTCGGTGCGCAGCCGCTCCAGCGAGCGCCTGATCTCGTCCCTCGCCTCCTGATAGCCGCGCTCGCGGGTCTTCGTTGCGAGGAAGAAATCATCGCGGTGACGATCCATCCACGGCCCGATGCGAAGCTCGGCATCGCCGTAGGAGGGTGCCGTGTCGATATGGTTGACGCCGTGCTCGAGCAAGAGGTCGAGCACGCGATCGGCGGTGCCCTGGTCGACCTTGCCGAGTGCGGCGCCGCCGAAGATCACCGCAGAGCTGCGATGGCCGGTCCGTCCGAAGGGGCGTTTCTCGATCATGTCTCCCTCCCCGTCGTGAGCTGCGTCACTGCGCCCATGGCCCTTTAAGGATAGGCCGGGATGGGAAGCATGGCCATGCCGAGATGCTGCGCTGCATCGCCGCGCACCGTCGCGGTGATCGGCGATGCCCTGGCCGAGCCGGACATGCAGCGCCTGATCGCCCGCGAGGCCCTCCAGGGCGATCCCTGGGACCTCAAGCGGCGGTAGGGTCGAGAACGCCGCTCAGCAGCGGCCCTTCCTGGCCTGTCCTGGCGGACAGAAAGTGCCGTTCGGCTGCGGATCGACGCTGATCGCCGGGATGACCACCTTGGCCTTCGGCGGCTCGATCGTGGCCGTGCATGCGCCGAGCAGCACGAGCGCCAGAGCCGTCGCAACGATGCGCCACATCGGTCTGCTCCTTCATGGCAGCGGTCGCCTGGATCAACAGCGCGCCTGGCACCGGGCACCCACGCTAGCGAGCCGACCTTAAGGCGGCGTAAAGGCGGCCGAGCCTGTCCGTTGCCGTGCTCTGCTTTCGGCCCGTTCGGATCGGTCCGGGCGGAGGCGTCAGGAACGCTCGCGGGTGGCGCTGAAGCGGAGCTTCGGCCAATCCTCGATCGTGCGATTCAGGTCCCAGGCGTTGCGGGCGAGGAACACCGGCGCGCCGTCGCGATCCTCCGCCAGGCTGGCGCGCTGGCGCGCGCGGAAGCGCTCGAGCTCGGCCGGAATCCTCGCCTCCGACCCAGCGGGCGGTCTCGTAGGGCGCCTCCTCGAAGCCCATGGCGAGGCCGTACTCGGCCTTGATGCGCGCGCTCAGCACATCGAGCTGCAGGGGCCCGACCACGCCGACGATCGGCGGCGCGCCCGAGAGCGGCCGGAACACCTGGGTCACGCCCTCCTCGGCCAGGTCCTCGAGCGCGCGCCTGAGCTGCTTTGCCCGCATCGGGTCGTCGAGGCGCACCCGGCGCAGGATCTCGGGCGCGAAGCTCGGGATGCCGGAGAAGCGCAGGTCCTCGCGCTCGGTCAGCGTGTCGCCGACCCGCAACGTGCCGTGGTTCGGGATGCCGATGATGTCGCCGGGCCAGGCGTCCTCGGCGAGCTCGCGGTCCTGCGCGAAGAAGAAGATCGGGCTGTGGATCGCAAGGCTCTTGCCGGTGCGGGCCTGGCGCAGCTTCATGCCGCGCCGGAAGCGCCCCGAGCAGACCCGCATGAACGCCACCCGGTCGCGGTGGTTGGGGTCCATGTTGGCCTGCACCTTGAAGATGAAGCCGGTCACCTCGGGCTCCTGCGGACCGACCGGGCGCGGCTCGGCCGGCTGCGGCCGCGGCGGCGGCGCAAAATGGGCGAGGCCGTCGAGCAGGGCGCCGACCGCGCAGTCCCTGAGCGCGCTGCCGAAATAGACCGGGCTCAGATGGCCCGCGCGATAGGCCTCGATGTCGGGCTTGGGGTAGGCCTGCAGCGCCAGCTCCGCGCCTTCGCGGAAACCGGCCAGCGTGTCCGCGCCGACCCGCCGGTCGAGCTCCGGATCGCCGATCCCGGCGAAGTCCATCGCGCGCGCCGCCTCGCCCGCCTCGCTCGGCAGCAGCAGCCGGTCGCGGCGCAGCTCGAAGCTGCCGCGGAACGCGGTCCCCATGCCGACCGGCCAGGTCACGGGCGCCACGTCGAGGGCGAGCGTCCGCTCGATCTCGTCCAGCAGCTCGAACGGGTCGCGCCCCTCGCGATCGATCTTGTTGATGAAGGTCATGATCGGCACGTCGCGCAGCCGGCAGACCTCGAACAGCTTGCGCGTCTGCGCCTCGATGCCCCTGGCGGCGTCGATCACCATGATCGCCGAAATCGACCGCGGTGAGCGTGCGATAGGTGTCCTCGGAAAAGTCCTCGTGGCCCGGCGTGTCCAGCAGGTTGAAGACCAGGCCCCGGTGCTCGAAGCTCATCACCGAGCTCGACACCGAGATGCCGCGCTGGCGCTCGATCTCCATCCAGTCGGAGCGCGTGCGCCGGCGATCGCCGCGCGTCCTGACGGCGCCGGCGAGGTGGATCGCGCCCGAGAACAGCAGAAGCTTCTCGGTGAGCGTCGTCTTGCCGGCGTCGGGGTGCGAGATGATCGCGAAGGTGCGGCGCGGCGCCGGCGCGCCCTCCTCGCCCACGCGCACCCGCTCGTGCGCCTCGAGGGCTGCGCTCGCCCCGCCGTCAACGAACATGTCGCACGTCCACGATCGGTCTCTCCTCTGCCAGCAGCCCGCAGCGAACGGCCCGAACCTCGAGGGCGGTTGCGCAGGAATCACCGGGGAAACGAAGGCGCCGGGACGTCGCCGCCAGCCGGCGGTCATATCCGGCAGGGACACCACCGCAATATAAGAGGTGCGGGTGCGGCTTTGTAGCCCTGCCGCCTCGGGCATCGGTCGCCCGGGCTGCTCAGGGCGTCGGCGCGTCCGCGCGCACCAGGCCCTCGTGCTTCAGCTCCGCCCACAGGTCGGCCGGAATGGCTGCTGCGAAGGTCAGGGCGTTCTGCTGCACCTCGGCGGGGCTGCGCGCGCCCGGAATCATGGTCGCGACCTGCTGGTGGCCGAGCGGGAACTGCAGCGCGGCGCGGGCCAGCGGCACCCGATGGCGCTCGCACACCGCCTCGATCCGCCGCACCTTGTCCATGACCTCGGGCGGCGCCGGCTTGTAGTTGTAGGTGGCGCCCGGGATGGCACCGGTCGCGAGGATGCCGGAATTGTACGGGCCGCCGATGATCAGCGAGACGTTGCGCTGCGTGCACAAGGGCAGGAGCTCGTCGAGCGCGCCCTGCTCGAGCAGCGTGTAGCGGCCGGCGAGCAGGAAACAGTCGAAATCGGCCGCGCGCAGGAAATCGAGACAGACCTGGACCTCGTTGACGCCGACGCCGATCGCCTTGACCACGCCGGCCGCGCGCAGCTCGGCCAGCGCCTTGTAGCCGCTGTCCATCACCTCCTTGAAGCGCGCCCGGTACGCCTGCTCGCTGCCGTGGGTCCAGACGTCGCAGTCGTGGATCAGCAGGATGTCGATGCGATGCGTGGCGAGCCGCTGCAGGCTGTCCTCGAACGAGCGCATGACGCCGTCATAGGAGTAGTCGAAGCGCGGCTGGTAGGGTGCCACCTTGACGAAGTTGCGCCCATCGAGCTTGTCCGGATCCTTCGCGGCGCCCAGCACGCGGCCGATCTTGGTCGAGAGCACCCAGGAATCGCGCGGCAGCTCGCGCATCGCGGCGCCGATGCGGTGCTCGCTCATGCCGAAGCCGTAAAGGGGTGCGGTGTCGATCAGGCGGATGCCGGCGGCGTAGACGGCATGCACCGTGGCGCTGGCCTCCGCGTCGGTCAGCGCCCGGTAGAGATTGCCGAGCGGCACGCCGCCGAAGCCCAGGACCGTGACCTCCAGCCCGGACTTGCCGAGCGCTCGCGTATCGCTGACTTTCATCGACGCCTCCCTGGCATGAACGCCTCCCTGGCTCAGGGCCACTGCACGCCGCGGCGATTGAGATAGACCGCGTAGATCGAGGTGGTGCCGCAGATGAACAGGCGGTTCTTCTTGGGGCCGCCGAAGGTGACGTTGGCCACCACCTCGGGCAGCTTGATCTTGCCGAGCAGCTCGCCCGCGGGGCTCAGGCAATGCACGCCGTCGCCGGCGCTGGTCCAGATGTTGCCGTCGGCGTCGGCGCGCAGGCCGTCGGCGAAGCCGGGCTCGGCGACGTAAAACACCTCGCCGCCGCGCAGGCGCGCACCGTCCACGACGTCGAAGACCCGGAGGTGGCGCGGCGCGTCGGCGGCGAACATCGGCGCCGTCTCGGCGACGTAGAGCCGGCTCTCGTCGGGCGAGAAGCAGAGCCCGTTGGGGCAGGTCGCAAGTTCGGATCGAAGCGGTAGACCTGGCAGGGGATCTCCTGCTCGGCCTTCGTATCGCCCTCGTGAGTCTGGTCATGAGTGCGATCGCTGCCCTGCCAGCGGTCGACGAGGCGCACCTCGTGACGCTTCAGCGCATGATGCGATTGTTGGGGATGTCGCTGAACAGGAGGTGTCCCGCATCGCCGAACCACACCGGGCCCTCGGCCCAGCGAAACCCGCCGGCGAGCTTCTCGAGCGCGGCGTTGCCCATGAAGAAGGCGCGAAAGCGCGGATCATGGACCTCGAAATCGCTCATCTCGCCCCTCCCCATGCTCGGTCTGCTTGCTTGCAGCGCTCGCGGCGGGCGGCAAGGTTGCAGCCCGGTTGGCCGAGGTCAAGCGAGCCCGCCCGCGCCCCATCAACGCTCTGGTCTCGACGGCAAAATCCTGGCACACCGGCAGCAGAAGAAACCGGAGGCCCCCATGGCATCGCACGACCTTCCCACGCCGGACCACGCGCGCAACATGCGCCTGATCGGCTACAGCGATCAGGGCGGCCGTCCCGACGGCGTGCAGCTCATGGTCGAGCGCGGCTATGCCATCACCGGCCACATGTTCTCCAAGGGCTTTTCCGTGATCGACGTGCGCGATCCGCGCAACCCCAGGCCCGTCACCTACGTCCCTGCCCCGCCGAACACCTGGAACATCCACCTGCAGACCGCGGACGGCCTGCTGCTGGTGATCAACGCCAAGGACATGTTCGCGGCCGCCGAGTTCCAGGACGAGCACGCCTACTACAAGGGCTCGCTCGGCAAGACCGTCGGCACCGCCGACAAGGCACCAAAGGAGCGCGACTGGACCGCAGGCATGACGGTCTACGACATCGCCGACCCGGAAAACCCGCGCCAGATCGGCTTCATGCCGGTCGAGGGCGGCGGCGTGCATCGCATCTGGTACACCGGCGGCCGCTGGGCCTATGTCTCGGCGCTGCTCGACGGCTTCACGGACTACATCCTCGTGACCGTCGACATGGCCGACCCGACGAAACCGCGCGAGGCCGGCCGCTACTGGCTGCCGGGCATGAACCTCGCCGCCGGCGAGGAGCCGGACTGGCCGCCTGAGCGCCGCTACGGCCTGCACCATGCGATCGTGCACGGCGATACCGCGTATGCCGCCTGGCGCGATGCCGGCCTGGTGATGGTCGATGTTAAGGACCGCAGCGAGCCGAAGCTGATCGTGCATCGCAACTGGAGCCCGCCGTTCGGCGGCGGCACCCACAACTGCCTGCCGCTGCCCGATCGGGACTTGCTGGTGGTGCTCGACGAGGCGGTGCTCGACCACCAGGAGGACGGCCTGAAGCTGATCTGGCTGTTCGACATCCGCGAGCCGAAGAACCCGGTCAGCATCTCGACCTTCCCGACGCCGGCCGAGGCCGACTATGTCGACGAAGGGCGGCCATTTCGGCCCGCACAACATCCACGAGAACCGGCCCGGCAGCCTGGTCAGCTCCGAGCTGATCTTCGCCACCTACCAGAACGCGGGCATCCGGGTGTTCGACATCGCCGACCAGTACCGGCCGCAGGAGGTCGGCGCCTTCGTGCCGCCGCAGCCGGCGCGCCTGGTCGATCATCGTCCCAACCGCACCCGCGTCATCCAGTCCTGCGACGTGTTCGTCGACGCGCAAGGGCTCGTCTACAGCAACGACTACAACGGCGGCCTCTTCATCCTCGAGTTCGAGGGTTAGGGTCCGCCCGCGCCACGATAGGAGCCGACGCATGGTCACCACCCGGCTGGAGGAGAAGCTCGCACGGATCCGCAAGGACCCGCAGGGCGCCAGGGACTTCTTGATCTGCGATGCCAAGGACGGCGACATGGGCGGCGGCATCCCGATGCCGGGCCCGCGGCGCGACGCCGAGGGCCGCCCGAGCGGCGCCTTCAAGACCCGGCGCGACTATCTCGACCAGGTCACGGCGCTGGTGCGCCAGGACATCCTCGACATGGTGCTGCTCTCGATCGGCAATCTCGAGCGCCTGGTCGGCGAAGGCGTGTTCCGCGACAGCCGGGTCGGCACCGCGATCCGCGCCAACGACACGACCGACATCTGGGGCGCGCGCGGCAGCGTCTACAAGAGCCATCCGTCGCTGCCGCACCGCTCGGCGCTGATCGAGCACGCCATGTACGGCCGCCAGGGGATCTCGCCGGGCACGCCGCCGGCGCTGACCGACCTCGGCCTGTACTCGATCACCTTCATGAACGACGTCGAGCTGGATCGGGCGGCCGGCGAGCGCTATCGCGAGTTCCGCATCGAGGCCGAGCGCTGGGGCTTCAAGCATTTTCTGGAGGTCTTCAACCCCAATGTCGGCAGCGACAGGCTGAGCCGGGCCGAGATCGGCGCCTTCGTCAACGACAGCATCGTGCGCGTGATCGCGGCCGTGCCGCAGGCCTGCCGGCCGCAGTTCCTGAAGATCGTCTACAACGGCCCTGGCGCGCTCGAGGAGCTGGTGACCTACGACCCCAGCATCATCGTCGGCATCCTCGGCGGCGGCGCCGGCACGACGCGCGACACCTTCGAGCTGCTCGCGGCGGCCCAGCGCGGCGGCGCGAAGCTCGTGCTGTTCGGGCGCAAGATCAACCTCGCCGAGGATCCGCTCGCCCTGGTGGCGCTCATGAAGCGGCTGGTCGACGGCGAGATCGAGCCGGCCGAAGCGGTACGCGCCTACCACGACGAGCTGGCCAAGAGCGGCACGCGGCCCCTGCGCCGCGCTCGAGGACGATCTCGAGATCTCGGAGGACGTGCTGCGCTGACGGCCTGAAGCGGCGTCAGCCGTCCGTCCGGGCTTCGCCGCCGGCAAGCAGGCGGCCGGCCTCGTGCACCGGGCGCAGCTGCGGGTAGGCGGGCGCGTGCACCTCGTCCACGAAGCGTCGATAGAAGGCGTGCTCGGCCGGGTCGGGTGCGATCAGGCACTCGTCGCGGCGCATGCGCGCCTGTGCGTCCGCGAGATCGCGGTAGAGCCCGGCGCCGATCCCGGCGAGCAGGGCTGCCCCCATCGCGACCGCATCCGGCAGCTCGATCACGGTGATCGGCTGGCCGGCGAGCGACGCCTTGATCCGCATGTAGACCTGGTTGCGCGTCAGCCCGCCGATGACCCTGATCCCGGCAGGCGGCGGCGCCTGCGCGAGCGTCGCCATGGCGAGCGCGCAGCGATGCGTGTCGGCCGCCATGCCCTCGAGCACCGCGCGGAACAGGCAGCCGCGGGTGATGTCGGTGCTGAGCCCGAAGAAGGCGCCGCGGGCATAAGTGTCGGGGTGCGGCGGCGTGCCCAGGCGCAGCTGCGGCAGGAAGCCCGCGCCGAGGCTGCCGGGCGGCGCCGCCGCGGCCTCGTCGATCAGCGTCGCGTAGTCGGCGCCGCCCGCCATCGTGCGCCGGAACCAGTCCACGGCAGCACCCGCGGTCGACAGGCCGCCGACCACGAACCAGACCGGCTCGTCGACCACGATCACGCCCTGCGAGTAGCCGGCGCGGCCCAGCGCCGGGTCGCGCGCGGGCGCGGCGAGGCCCATCAGCTGCGCCTCGGTGGTGCCGGTGGAGCAGAGCAGGACGCCCGGCCGCATGGCATCGGCCGCGAGCGCGCCGACGACGTGGTCGTGGCCACCGACCGCGACGACGCAATCGCGCGGCAGGCCGGTCGCGGCGGCAGCATCGGCGCCAACCGTGCCCAGCCGCCGGCCGCTCGCCAGGAGCGGCGCCATCAGCGAGGCGTCGACCTCCATGGCGCCTAGCACCTCGTCCGACCAGTCGAGCGTGGTGATGTCGAGCGCGAAGGTGCGACAGGCGAGGCTGTGATCGGTCGCCATCTCGCCGCACAGCCGCCAGGCGAGGTAATCGGCGACGTTCAGCCATTTGGCCGTGCGCGCAAAAGCCTCGGGCCGGTGGCGGCGATGCCAGAGCAGCTTGCACAGGCCGAAGATCGGGTTCGGCGCCAGGCCGGAGATGGCGAACAGGCGATCCTCGCCGATGCGCCGCGCGATCAAGGCGACCTCGGCCCGGGTGCGCTTGTCGAACCAGGCGATCGCAGGCCCCGTCTCCTGGCCGGCGGCATCCAGCGATACGGCCGTCTCGGCCATGCTCGCGAACGCGATGCCGGCCACGCGCTCGGGCCTCGCGACCTGGTCGAGGGCGGCGCGGATCGCAAGCACGCTGCTGCGCCACAGGCTCTCGCCGTCGTACTCGGCCCATTCGGGCTGCGGGTAGGCGATCGGCGTCGGCTCGCTCGCGACCGCGAGCACGCTGCCGGCGGCATCGACGACCACCGCCTTGGTGTTGGTCGTGCCGGCATCGACCCCGACCAGGAGCGGCCCGGCCGTGCTGTTCCCAGACGACAATCGAGGTGTCCCCCTGCAGATCCGCCCTCACCCGTTGCGCAGACGTTATAGACGGCATGGTCCTGCCCGCCCATCGCATCCTTCGCAGGCATCAGGCATTTCCATCCGGCCTGGGCCGTGAAAGACTGGCGCGGTCGCATTCCTCTTCCCGCCAACCGAAAGGGAAAAGCTCATGGCGAAAGGGCCGCACAAGCTCGAGTACGAGGTGATCGAGGGCTGGGAGCAGCTGCCGGACGGCTGGTCCTTCGTCGAGGTCGCGGGCGTCGCCGTCGACTCGCAGGACCGCGTCTACGTGTTCAACCGCGGCGAGCACCCGGTGATCGTCTTCGACAAGGAGGGCAAGTTCCTCAATGCCTGGGGCGAGGGCGTCTTCCGCTCGCCGCACGGCATCTACATCGATCGCGAGGACCGCCTGCACTGCGCCGACGACGGCGACCACACGGTGCGCATCTTCGACACCGCGGGCAATCTCCAGCAGATGCTGGGCGAGCCCGGGCGCGCCGCGAGCACCGGCTTCGAGATCGGCGAGCGTCCGGTGCTGTTCGGCGGCAAGCCGTTCAACGGCGTCACCAACGTCGCCAAGGCGCCAAATGGCGACATGTACGTCGCCGACGGCTACGGCAATGCCCGCGTGCACCGCTTCGCCGCCGACGGCACGCTGATCACCTCCTGGGGATCGCCCGGCAGCAATCCCGGCGAGTTCAACCTGCCGCACGGCATCGCGGTCGACCGCGCCGCGCGCGTCTATGTCGCCGACCGCGAGAACTCGCGCGTGCAGATCTTCGATCGCGACGGCGTCTTCCTGAAGTCCTGGGACTGGGTCAACCGGCCGTGCGACCTGTTCATCGACGAGGACGAGCGCCTCTACATCGCCGAGCTCGGCTGGTCGAACCCGGTCGGCCTGTCGCCGCACTACTGCATGATGCAGCACGCGCCCGTCGGCCACGACCCGATCGCCCGCGTCACGGTGTGCGACCTGGACGGGCGCGTGATCTCGCGTTTCGGCGGGCACGACCCGCTGCTGCCCGGCAACTTCATCGTGCCGCACGGCATCTGGGTCGATTCCCGCGGCGACCTCTATGTCGGCGAGGTGGTCAAGCGCTCGGGCGCCATGGCGCACTTCGCGCCGCTCACCTGCCACGCTTTCCAAAAATTCCGGCGCGCCGGCTGAGGCGGCGGGCAACCCTGCGACATCAACCTGCAGCCGGGCGGATCCTCGATGCCGGACCTCCGCGAACGCTTCACCGTCACCGGCCGCCGGGCGCTGGTCACCGGCGGCTCCAAGGGCATTGGCCTCGAGATCGCCAAGGTGCTGGCCGATGCCGGCGCCGACGTCGCCGTGGTCGGGCGCGATCGCGACGGGCTCGAGGCGGCGCGGGAAGCGATCGAGGCGGCCGGGCGGGCGTGCCTCGTCATCGAGGCTGACATGGCCGCCGTCGACGGCCCGCGCATGGCGGCCGAAAAAGCGCTCGCGCGCTTCGGCACGATCGACCTGCTCGTCAACAACGCCGGCATCACCCAAGTCGAGCCGCTGCTCGCCGCGAGTGCGGCGCACTGGGACGAGATCATGGCGGTCAACCTGCGGGCACCGTTCCTGCTGGCGCAGGCGCTGGCGCCGCAGATGATCGCGCAGCGCTACGGCAAGATCGTCAACGTCTCGTCGCTCTCGGGCGTCGTGGCGCTCGACGATCACGGCGCGTACTGCGCGTCGAAGGGCGGCCTCAACATGCTGACCAAGGTGATGGCGTGCGAGTGGGCCAAGCACAACATCCAGGCCAATGCGGTCTGCCCTACGGTCGTGCTGACGCCGATGGGCGAGAAGGTCTGGGGCGCGCCCGAGAAGGGCGGGCCGATGCTGGCCAAGATCCCGGCAGGGCGCTTCGGCCGGCCGGTCGAGGTCGCCGACGTGGTGCTGTTCCTGTGCTCGCGCGCCTCGGACATGATCTGCGGCGAGATCATGATGGTCGACGGCGGCTACGCGGCACTCTGAGC
>CAVWCI010000019.1:0-71157 GCA_963753315.1 uncultured Alphaproteobacteria bacterium | reverse complement strand
TGGGTCCACCACATGTACACGACCGGGCTGCTGGTGATCTCGCTCGGCTTCTTCTCGGCCGCCTCCGAAGCCGTGGCGATCCCCACGGGCGTGCAGATCTTTGCCTTCATCGCGACGCTTCTGCTCGGCCGCGTGATCAAGACCGTGCCGATGCTGTTTGCCGCCGGCGCGCTCGGGATCTTCGTCGCTGGCGGCCTGACCGGCGTCATGGTGGCGCTCGCTCCGTTCGACTGGCAGGCGCACGACAGCTATTTCGTGGTCGCCCACCTGCACCATACGCTGATCGGCGGCATGCTGTTCCCGGTGATCGCCGGGGTTTACGCCCCGACCTCGCCATCACCGGCCGCAAGCTGTCGGATCGCCTCGGCCAGATGGCGTTCTGGCTGATGCTCACAGGGTTCACCCTGGCGTTCGTACCGATGCACCTGACGGGCCTGCGCGGCATGCCGCGGCGCGTCTTCACCTATCCCGAAGGGTTGGGCTGGGACTGGCTGAACCTGATGTCGACGGTCGGCGCCTTCGTGTTCGTGGCCGGCTTCCTGGTCGTCGTGTGGGATGTGCTCCGGCCGAAAGGCCGCGAGCCTTACGCGGCGCGCAACTGCTGGAACGCCGGGACCCTGGAATGGCTCGCCGAGGTCCCGGACAAGCCCTGGGGCGTGCGCACGGTGCCCGTGATCGAGAGCCGCTACCCCTTGTGGGACCAGAAGGACTTCATGCGCGACGTCGACGAGGGCCGCTTCTACCTCGCCGACGCCGAGGAGGGCGAGCGCGAGACCCTGATCACGTCCAGCATCGATGCCGAGCCCGAGCAATGCCTGCGCTTGGCGGGCCCGAGTTTTTTGCCGCTGATCGCCGCCGTATTCACGGGCGGCGCCTTCATCTTCCCGACCTTCCAGATGTACGCCGCCACCGCTGATCAGCGCCGGCTGGCGCTCGGTGCGATCCTGGCTTGGCTCTGGACCGGGACAGCGATCATCCCCGAGAAGCCGGAGAAGGACGTGGGCCTCGGATTGGTCTGCCGCTCTACGTGTCAGGCCCGCGCTCGGTCGGCTGGTGGGCGATGTTCATCACGATGCTCGGCGACATGACCGCATTCTGAGCCTGGTGTTCGGCTATTTCTTCTATTGGACGGTGCACGCCGACTTTCCGCCCACGGATTTGCCGGGGCCAGGCCTGTTCTGGCCGCTCCTCGGCTGGCCTGCTGCTCATGTCGTGGCTTTTGACCCTTCTGGCGCGCGGCTGGAACAGGCGCGAGCAGGTACGGGTGATGCAGGCATCGCTTCTGGCGGCAGCAGGACTTGCCGGCCTCGGTGGCGCGGCGCTGCTGGCGGGCCCCTGGTTCCCACGGGCTCGACCCGACCGCGCATGTCTATCCTGCGGTCGTGTGGATTTCCCTCGATCTGGGCCGGCGCGGCACGTCGGCGCCGGCATCATCATGCAGCTCTATTGCCTCGCCCGCAGCCTCGCCGGCCGCCTGACGCCCTCCCACGACATCGACATCTGCAATGTCGTGCTGTTCTGGCACTTCGTGGCGGCGACCGCGCTGATCACGGTGGTGGTCGTGGCGCTGTTCCCGATGGTGGCGTGATGGCGGAGGAGCGCACCCTGCCGGACGCCGGTGTGCCGGGCGAGAGCCTGTGGGCGATGATCATCGCGCCGACCATCTGGGCGGTGCATTTTCTGGCCTGCTACATCCTGGCCGCGATCTTCTGCGCCAAAGCCGCAGCACCCTCGGCCGACCTCACGCCTGTGCGCTGGTGGATCGCGGGCCTGACCGTCGTGGCACTCGCCGCCATCGCTGCCTGCGCCATCCAGGCGTTCCGGCTGGCCACTTCATGGAGGCAAGGCCACCCCGCACGATGCCGACAGCATCCACGACCGGCGGCGGTTTCTCGCCTATGCGACCTTGATGCTGAGCGGGCTCAGCTTTGTCGCGACCGTGTTCGTGGCGCTGCCCGCCGTCTTCTTCGCGAGCTGCCGGTAATGCGGCCGCTGCTGGCGACCGCAGGCTGTCTGGTCCTGGCGGTGTTCTGGCGGGCCCGCCGGTGCTCGGCATCGGCGATGGGCTTTGCCGGCCACATGATCGTCCACGTCGCGGTGGCCGCGATCGCAGCACCCCTGCTCGCGGTCGGGCTCGCCGGCTCGCGCCTCGATCCGACGCCGCTTGCACCCGCTGCTGTTCGCGCCGCTGCTGGCGATGGCGCTGGAGTTCGTCGTCGTCTGGGGCTGGCATGCGCCGGTGCTGCACGCCGCCGCGCGCGGCTCGAAGGCCGTGATGGCGGCCGAGCAATCTCGTTCCTCGCGGTGGGCCTCCTGGTCTGGCTCGCGGCCTTCGGCCGCGGCCGCGGCCCGGCGCGCGCGGCCTGGGGAGCGGGCATCCTCGCCCTTTTCCTCACCTCGATGCACATGACGCTGCTCGGCGCGTGCTGGCGCTGAGCCCGCGCCCGCTCTACCACGCCCATGGCGCCGGCTTCTGGGGCCGCGCCCCCCTCGACGACCAGCATCTGGGCGGCGCGATCATGCTACTGGTCGGCGGGGCAAGCTATCTGATCGGCGGCCTCGTGCTCGTGGCCCGCCTGCTGCGCGAGCCGGCGCGCCGCTCGCGATGCGCCAGCGGAACCCGTGATGCGCCTGACCTGGCGGACGCCTTCTGGTCCTCGCGGCCGTGGGGCTGCTCGGGGGCCTGCTGTTCGCCTGGTCGGGCCTCTTCAACGTCGGCGCCAGCACGGGCCATTGGGCGATCACCGACTGGTTCCTGCACTACGCCATGCGCAAGTCGGTCGAGGCCCATGCCGGCGGCATCGCGGCGCCGCCGCTCGACGATCCGGCGCTGATCCATCGCGGTGCCGGCCACTACGCGAGCGGCTGCGCGCCCTGCCACGGCGCGCCCGGTCAGCCGCGCTCGGCGATCGCCCTCGCGATGACCCCGCCGCCGCCCTCCTGCCGGAGAAGATCCCCGAATGGCAGCCGAACGAGCTGTTCTGGATCGTGCGGCACGGCGTCAAGTTCACGGGCATGCCAGCCTGGGCGGCGCTCGCGCGCACCGACGAGGTCTGGGCGATGACGGCCTTTTTGCTGCAACTGCCCGACATGCAGCCGGAGAATATTGCGCGCTGGCGCTGGGCGAGCTGGCGCGAAAATTACGATGCCGGGCTCGAGGGCCTGGCCGATCCGTTCGAGCCGGTGCTGGCCGAATGCGCCCGCTGCCACGGCCGCGACGGCGAGGGCCGCGGCGTCGGCGCCTTCCCGGTCCTTGCGGGCCAGAGCGAGGCGTATCTCCTGGCCTCGCTGCAGGCCTACGCACGCGGCCAGCGCCACAGCGGCATTATGCAGCCGGCAGCCGTGCCGCTCGACGACGCGCAGATGCGTCGGCTCGCACGCTACTATGCGCAGGCCGGTGCTGCCGCATCGGAGGAGGAAGGCGAGGGGCCCGGCGCACAGATCGCGCGCCGCGGCGTGCCGGCGGACGGCATTCCCGCCTGCGTCTCCTGCCACGAGCCGGAGGGCGGCCGCTACCCCGCTTATCCGGCCCTGCGTGGCCAGACGCCGGACTATCTGGCGCAACAGCTGCGCCTGTTCCGCGAGGGCGTGCGCGGCGGCACCCCCTACGCCCACGTCATGGCGACGATCGCGCGGCGCCTCAGCGATGCGCAGATCGACGCCGTCGCCGCGTATTTCGGCACCAACCCCAGTCCGTCCGCCGATTGACCATGCCGGAACGCGCACCTAGCGTGGACCGGACGACCAGCACAGGAGCGGCGGTGAGCGCACTGCTTGAGATCGAGGGCCTGAAAGTCGAGTTCCCGAGCGCGCACGGCCTCGTCAAGGCGGTCGACGGCATCTCGTATACGGTCGATGTCGGCGAGACGGTGGCCCTTGTGGGCGAATCCGGCTGCGGCAAGTCGATGAGCGCGCTGGCCGTGCTCGGCCTCGTGCCGCGACCCCGGCCGCGTCGTCGGCGGGGCTGTGCGCTTTGCCGGCCGCGACCTCCTGGATCTGCCCGAGGATCAGATCGTGGCGATACGCGGTCGCGAGATCGCGATGATCTTTCAGGAGCCGATGACCTCGCTCAACCCGGTGCTCAGCATCGGCGTCCAGCTCGGCGAGGGCATGCGCCGGCATCTCGGCCTGTCGCGCGCCGCTGCCGAGACGCGTGCGGTGGAGCTTTTGCGCCTGGTAGGCATCGGCGATCCGGAGCGGCGCCTGAAACAATATCCGCATCACCTGAGCGGCGGCATGCGCCAGCGCGTGATGATCGCCGTGGCGCTCAGCTGCGAGCCCAAGGTGATCATCGCCGATGAGCCGACCACAGCACTCGACGTCACCATCCAGGCCCAGATCCTCGAGCTGATGAAGGACTTGAGCCGCAGGCTCGGCGTCGCCCTGGTGATGATCACCCACAATCTCGGCGTCGTCGCGCGCTACGCCGACCGCGTCAACGTGATGTATGCCGGGCGCATCGTCGAGACCGGCACGACCGCAGACATCTTCACGCGGCCGGGCCACCCCTACACGATCGGCCTGATGGCATCCGTGCCGCGCCTCGACCTGCCGCGCTCGGTGCGCCTGGTACCGATCGAGGGCCAGCCGCCCGACCTCGCCCGGCTCGACGACGCCTGTTCCTACAGGGCGCGCTGCCGCTTCGCGATTGCGCGTTGCGCGCAGAGCTTCCCGCCGCTCGAGACGATGGGGCAGGGGCACCGCGCCGCCTGCTTTCGCAAGCACGAGCTGCGCGAGCGCTCGTGACCGGCGCCGCGGAGGATTTTCCGCCCGGTCTCTGTGCTTGATCGCCGCCCCGCCCGTAGTAGGGTGAAGCGGCGGCCACGAACGGGGGAGAGGACAATGCTTCGCAATCGATTCGCCACTTTGAGCCAGCAGCAGAAGGCGGACATCGAGAACGCCCTGCAGGACGCCTACGACTTTGATCCGCGCGACCCCCTGCACGGCCTCTCGCGTGCGCAGCTGTCCGGGCCGAGGCTCGAGCGCCGCACGGTGCTGCGGCTGATGGCGGCTTCCGGCACGCTCACCGCGATGCACCTGGTGCCGGGCCTCGCGCCGCGCCGCCCGCTCGCGCAGGAGCGCGGCGGCACGCTGCAGGGCGGCTGGTCCGGCGTCAGCGAGATCCGCACCCTCGATCCCGCCCGCATCGACCAGGTCGAGCAGTTCCAGATCACCTCCAACGTGCTCTCGGGCCTGACCCACATCGACGGTGACTTCGTCGCCCAGCCCGACATCGCCGAGAGCTGGAGCGTGTCCGAGGACGGCACCGAGTACACCTTCGTGCTGCGCGAGGGCGTGACCTTCCACAACGGCGACCCGTTCACCGCCGACGACGTCGTCTTCACCTACAACCGCTCCAAGGACCCGGCGCAGTCGATCCACGCCCAGGTGCTGGTCAACGTCGTCGGCGCCGAGGCGGTCGATCCGCTGACCGTGCGCTTCAAGCTGGCCAGGCCGCAGGCCTCGTTCCTGGTCAAGACCACCGAGCGCGCCAGCGGCCGTGCGCTGACCATCGTCAACCGCCGCGCGCTCGGGGAGATGGGCGAGGCGCAGTACGGCCTGACGCCGGTCGGCACCGGCCCGTTCCGGGTCGTCGAGCACAGCCTGGGCCAGCCGGTCGTGCTCGAGGCCTTCGAGAACTACTACGACCCCGAGCGCCCGAAGCTCGAGCGCGTCATCGTCCAGCCGATCCTCGAGGCCGAGCCGCTGGCGGCAGCGCTGGAGGCCGGCGACATCCAGATCATCGGCGGCGCACCCGTGCCGGCCGAGCTGATCGAGCGCTTCCAGTCCAACCCCGACATCGTCGTCGACATGGCGCCGCGGCCGGGCTTCTACGCCATCTACATGAACCCCTGGCGCGAGCCGATGCAAGTGCCGGACTTCAACAAGCCGCTCGAGGAGCTGCTGCAAGAGCCGGGCTTTCAGGTGCGTGCAGCGCTCGCCCGCGCGCTCGATCGCGACCGCTACATCGAGATCGGCAATCTCGGCTTCGGCGAGCCCTCGTTCGGCGCGGTCAACCCGGCGCTGGTCGGCATGTACGATCCGGCGATCGGCGAGAAGAGCCAGCAGCGCTTCCAGCCCGATTTGGCGCGCGAGCTGCTGGCGGCGGCGGGCTACCCGGGCGGCGAGGGCATCCGGCCGCTGGTGCTGACGCTCAACCCCGACGACCGCCGCCGCGGCCAGGTGCTGGCCGACATCATGCGCCGCGAGATCGGCGTCGAGATCCAGCTCGACCCGGTCGACAACACCGTGCTCGGCGAGCGCCGCGACCGCCTCGACTTCGACCTCCTGGTGCAGAACAGCGGCGGCGACTTCGATCCCGACGACGGCCTGGTCGACTTCATGACCACCGAATTCGAAGTTCAACGCCAACGCGCGCGACAAGCAAAAATACCCCTTCGGCTATTTTTCCGAGGCCGAGGTGGACCGGCTGGTCGCCGAGCAGAGCGTGACCCCGGACCCCGCGAAGCGCCGCGAGCTGGTGCAGCAGGCCAACCTCCTGACCTCCGATAAGGTCGCGGCCATGTTCGTCTTCCACCCGGTAAGCCCGCTCGTCACCCGCAAGGAGGTCAACTACCCCGCCGAAAGCCGCATCCCGGACCTGGTGGACCTCGATCTGGTGACGGTGGAGGGGTAGGCCCACGCTCGATCGGGCGTCGCGGGCAAAGCCCCCAAGTTAGGGCGAACTGCGGCGGGCGAGGGGGACGAGCGCCGTCCCGGCCAAAAGTGCTGCGGCGCTTGGTCCCTGCGCGAGCTCGATCGGAAGGCGCGGTGCCGGTTCGGCCTGGCGCGCTTTGGCGCGCTCAGGCACCGCTCGATCGTCCGGTCGGGCGGAATCGCCAGGGTCTGCGCGGCGCTCGGGTTCGTCCGGCAGTTGGCCGCGCGCTCCCGCCTGATCGCGGGGCATCGCAGGTACGCCCGCGGCCGGAGCCGGCGCGGGTTTGCTCGCGACGCGTGGCGGCGCGACGGCGCCGGGGTTTCTGCGGCTGTCGGGTTCGATCGGCATTTCGCGCGGCCCGGCATGGAGCGGTGGCCCGGACAGCGCGGCTGGCTCGGAGCGTGCCGTCTGCTCGGTCCGCGCGGCCGCCTCGGCCTGGAGCGCCTTGAGGGTGCGCAGGGCGCGCCACAGCTCGGCGTTCGCGCTGCCGCGATAGCGCAGGAGCGTGTCGAACGCCCGGGCGCCGTTGCCATCGCGAATCAGGGCGAGGCCGAGGGCGAGGCCCGGGCTGCCGCCGTCGAGCCGCGCCTCGACGAACAGCTCGGCCTCGATCCGCTCGGCGCGCGCCAGGCGCCAGCTCGCGGCGACCACCCGCTGCGCGAGCACGGTCTGGAGCGGCCCTTGCGGCGCCAGGTCCGCCAGCAGCGCCGCCTCGAAGGCTTCGAAGGCGGAAGCGCGCTCGCCCGGCAGCACGATGCACTGTTGCGCCCGCATCCCGTGCTTCAGCGCGTTCCGGGCCGAGCGCGCCTTGCCCTCGGGAGTTTTCGGGCCGCGCGACTTGGCGCCGTTGGCGCGACTGGCCGCGGCGCGCGCGGGCGAGAGGCAGATGTCCATGGAAATGTCCTCGAAAATGAAGGGAGTCCGGGTGACCACCCGGCGACGCCAGTCTACACGGTGATAGGAATTATGTCAACGATTGCCACCTCACGAGCCGCAGCCCCGCGGGGGTGCGGCAGGTTCAGAACCCATTACTTTCCTTGCCCAAACCTGTCTGTTCGCTGGCGTATACCTGTCTGTCTGGCAGCCATGCAAGGGTGGGAATCGATACCGGCAGCACGAGCGCCAGCCCAGGTCATGAGAGTCCGGAAACGACCGAGGAAAATCCACGCACTTCTCCGAGGCCGATGTCGACCACCTGACGGCCGCGCAAGATCCAGATCTACCAGGTCCGGGATGCGGTTGGCGGCGGGGTCCTTGACCTCCTTGCGAGTCACCAGCGGGCTCACCGGGTGGAACATGAACATCGCCGCGGGCTTGCCGAAGGTCAGAAGGTTCGCCTGCTGGACAAGCTCCGCCAATCTGCAGGCTGCGTGTTGCGGTAGTGCGCGCACCGTGTCGAGAAGGGCACTCGCTGTTCCCGCGGGAGCCTAATCCACATATCGCACGTAGTTGGCAGTCGCAAACCACTCAATCAATGGAGTAGTCCCATTCGCCCCAGCCAACAGATTGGTTCAGGCTGCTCAGCTTTAGCCGCCTTTGCAGTTGCCGGGAATATATCGACCTCGGCCAGTGACGCATCCTACAACTTGATGCCGTAGAAAATTCAGTGGAGTGGAAGTATGTGGCTATCTCGCGCAATGCTTCGTCTTCCCAAGCCAATTTTGCTAATAACTCTGTGATGAAAACTCCAATGGGTTTAAAATTGGTCGTCTTTTCGAAGTACTCTTCACCAAAATGACACATATAGCCCGTAGCTGGTGAACCGCTAGGGTCCAGCTTCGACCTGGCAGACGGAATCACCTCATCATTCGGGTCTGAAAGAGGCTGCTTGCTACTAGCCCAGGTGGCAAGATCGGCAATGCATATTAAATCAAGCATCTCTCGCGGGTGTTTTACATATCCTGCGTCGGCCGCGTTTATAAGATTGCTGATTCTTTCGATTGTCGCATGGCGATCGTCACTCACTTCCCAGCTTCCAGAATGTGCCAACATCCCGACGATTGGTCTTGCTGTCAGTTCCCTATACGGTGTGCCTGCCGACGTATGAGTTTATCCTCTTGATTGTCGAGCCGGTTTGGAGAGTCTTCTGTATATGAGTTTTCTTCAGTGTGAGCTTGCATTCAAACACTGCCGCCACACCCCCGATCAAGTATTTCTTCTTATAGTGTAGGGAGCGCGGATAGGAAGGCTTCAGGACCACCACATCCATTTGAGGGCTAAGGGTGCCGTCGGAAGCCAATAGTTGCCCCTTGGTCACGACTTGGTAGGATGCAGGTAGCCAATCCCGTAGCAGTTCTGCCCAGTTCTCTTCCCCCTCATCGCCAGCTGTGCCGGGGTCCTGCGAAGCCGTCTTCCGAATTCGACGATATTCAGCATCCATTTTATGGCCGAGCTGTTCAATGAAGTCGTGGAGATCATGGTTCATCGTGACTTTGTTTCTCTTCGCAGGGATCGCCGCGGAGCCGCGCAAGCGGAGGAGGGCGAGAAGAAGCCGGCAATGAAAAGGGGGCAGCAAGCTCTTTTGCGAATGCGGACGTGCATGTCGAACTCAAAGGCGGTCATACTCGGCGTCGTCCGGGTTGTCCCAGACCTTCGCGAACGCCACTTCCGACGCGCCGGTCACAGCCTGCGCAAGCCGGTGCTCCTCCTGGCGCTGGCGCAGGAAATCGATGAAATCCTCGACCTCGGCAAGCTTGTCTTCCGGTAACTTGCGGATCTTCTCCATCAGGTCCTGCTCGCGGCGCTTTGCGCTAGGCTCGCTCTGCCCACTCATGCTGACACTTCCACAGGATAGCATATGCTGCTCGCGAAGTTGCAACGCAGGGCGCAGCGGCCCGCTGAGGTTGGCGACGTTGAAGCGATGATCGAGGAGCTGGAGGATATCCGCGCACTCGATGCTGCCATGGCCAAACCGGCACGGCGCGATGATCCCGTTCGAGGTGATTTCGGCAATCCTCGACGGCGTGATTCCGATCCGCGCGTGGCGTGAGCATCGCGGCTTGAGTCTTCAAGCCCTAGCAGAGGCCGCGGCCATCGATGTCTCCCGACTGACGGAGCTGGAAGGGGGCGCGCGCAAGGCAACCCCAGTTGAGCTGCGAAAGCTTGCTCGTGCGCTCGGGGCTGAAGTTTGACGATCTTCTCCGATCCGGCGCGCACGGCATCGCCACAGCTTTCAAATCCTCCTCGAGTTCCTATTGCGGGACGAGATGACCGACGAGCGTGACGATCAAGGAGGTGTGCTGGGTGGTGTCGGGCGCAAAGATGCGGGCAGTCGGCGTGCTGCCCGCACTGTAGTAGACGGTCACTGGGGCGGCCAGATAGCCGAGGTCCGGATGCGACTTCGGCACGAAGTAGGTGACACCGCCGCCTTCCAGAACGAGCTGATTCGAGGCCGGGCCCAGCTGCGCGGAGACGCTGGTGAGCACCAATCGCTTGCCCGGCGGCACTGCCGGAAAGCTGAGGATGCACTGGGCGCTCGGGCAGGTTGTCGAATCCCCGATGCTGGCCGTGGCCTGGTATGGGTCCAGGGTTTGTGCGGCAACGGGCGAGCCGTAAAGCTGCACCGCCAACGCGCCGATGGCGCAGATGCGCACGGAGCCAAAGGTCATGACGTTCCTCCCAAATCATACTTTGGCAGAGCCCGAGCGAAGCTCCGTCAGCTCCCGCTCCGGGTCACCAGGCCTTTATCCATTGTCCAGACAGCGATGGTTCCATGGCCAGAATGCTCCGGTCGGGAGCGTAAGGCAACGCGCAGCGGCTGGGACGCCGCAGCGCACCCTCTGCATGGCCGCCCACAACCTCCCGCATCGCGCCCGGCCCGGGCTGCCGCTCCGCCCCGTCCGCGCTCTTGATCGCCGCCGCCGGCGGTGCCATCACTTCCCTTCGGGGCGGGCGAGTCTCGGTGGAGATCCGGCGATGGACGATGCAGCCTACGGCGTGCGCGACCGAAGGGGCGACTGGAAGCCGTTCCGGCACGTCGCGTATCCGGCCGTCTTCGTCTGGCCGGCGCAGCCGCTCGCCCTGCTGAGGTGGCTGTTCGGCTATCCCGGCTACATCCTGCCGTGGAACCTGCTGTATGCCGCGATCGCGGTCGCGGTCTGGCTCTACCTGACGCCGCCGGTCGAGACGATGCAGACCTTCGCGCCCGGCTGGATCGCCCTGGTGCTCGCGCGCAACGCCGGCCTGGTGGTGCTGTTCTTCGGCGCCTTTCACCTGCTGGCTCTACATCCGCAAGGCCCAGGGCAACGCCTTCAAGTACAATCCGAAGTGGCTGGATGTGGGCAACCCGATCTTCCTGTTCCGCAACCAGACTCTTGACAACATGCTCTGGACGCTGGCCAGCGGCGTGCCGATCTGGACCGCCTACGAGGTCGTGACGCTCTGGGCGTTCGCCAACGGCTACATTTCCTGGATGTCATGGGCCGCGCACCCGGTCTGGCTGGCCGCTGCTGATGCTCGCGATCCCGCTGATCCGCGAGGTCCATTTTTATCTGGTGCACCGCCTGCTCCATGTTCCGGTGCTCTACCGCACCGTGCACCGGCTGCATCACCACAATGTCAATCCGGGGCCCGTGGTCGGGCCTCGCCATGCACCCGGTCGAGCATCTCCTGTACTTCTCCGGCGTCCTGATCCACTGGGTCCTGCCGTCGCATCCGGTGCACGCGCTGTTCCACCTGGTCCATGCCGGGCTGTCGCCGGTGCCGGGCCATGTCGGCTTCGAGAAGGTGGTGGTCGGCAAGGAGGGCGCGGTCGACACGGACTGCTATGCCCACTACCTCCACCACAAGTATTTCGAATGCAATTATGCCGACGGCGCGATCCCGCTCGACCGCTGGTTCGGCACCTTCCACGACGGCTCCGACGCGGCCCACGACGCCATGCGCAAGCGACGTGCCAAGGAGCGCGCCGCCAAGGCCGGCTGAGGGCCGCGCCCGCCGCGTTCGCGCCCTCCTGCCGCCGCAGAATGGCCGCAGTGGCACTATGGCCGACTCGACAATATTCCTAGCATGAGCTATGCTGATGGTGCCCGCCGCATCGTGGCTCGTCCAGTGACCGCGCAGGGGCCGGCAGCAACGATGGCCAACGCTTCATCGAGTGAGAATAGCCTTGTCCGGACGGAGATCGCCGTCGGCGATCTCGTCTATTCGGGTGCTGCTCGAGCACCAGGACCGGTCCACGCCGCGGCCGGAGCTCGGAGCATGCGCGGGCACGGACGCGTCGGCCAGGGCAGGGCGCGCGCTGCAGGAATGGCCGGGCCGGCGCAAAATGCGTCAGGTGACGCAAAAATGCGTCGGGGTGTCGCATTCGCTTCGCTGAACGCAGCGCCGCTTCTCCTCGATGCCAGGGCTGCTCCCAGACGCTCCTGACGCCGCAGCCACGTTCCGCCACCTCCCGATTGCCTGTCCGCCCGATTTTCCCGTCCCGCCCCCGAATGCAGCTCCCAGGCGCCTGGCCCAGCCCACGTCCCGCCACACCCCGGAATGCCCCCGCCCGACCTTCCCCGCCGCGCCGCCTGACCCCGCCCGCCGCCGCCCGCTCCCGCTGGGCGTCGCCGGCACGGATTCCCACGGTCCCATGGACCCACCGAACATGAGGTTAGCGGATCATGGTTAAGCCTTCGTTGCCGCGCCGACGCCCAACCCGGGCCGCTCGACATGCAACCGTGCCGCCCGAGTAGCGCGAGGCAAATACCGAACGAACCCGAGAGCCGCACGATTCCTGGGGTTTCTGCGCAGAAGGCGGCGCCAAAGACAGGCATGGCGCCGGTTGCCGCGCCTTGCCCTTGGCGCGCCCCTAGCCTGCGGCCCGGCGCACGAAGTCCTCGAGCGTGACGGTGTACATCCCCTCCTCTGTCCGGTAGCGGATGCAATAGGTGGTAGGATAGTAGCCTTCGGTCGCCCAGGCCCGCGGCTGCTTGATCGGCACGCACGCATCCGGCCGGCTCGCGAGCCAGGCGAGCGTGATCATCGGCTCGTAAAAGGTGATCTGGCCGTCATAGGCGCCGAAGATGAAGGTGTGGGTGAAAGGGGGGCCGCCGGCCGCCAGCTCGGGCGTTTTCGAATCGATCAGGTGATTGCCCATGTCGTTGACCGCGGCGCCGACATCGATGTGATCCGCATGCACGTACTGCGCCGGCACCGGCATCTGGGCGCGCAGAAAATCGTCGCAGTGGATCAGCTCGGCGCACGGGCCCGGGCGGATCTGCCGCACCGCCTCGCGCGGCATGATGTAGAAGTGGAAGTCGAGGTGCGGCACCGCCCAGACCGGAGGTGCCGGCGGCGTGTGGCCTATCGGATTCCAGCTGAGGCTCACCCACGTGAACGGCGTGACGCCCGCCAGCTCCTGCGGCAGCGGGAACTCGAGCTCGAAATCGCCGTGGCATTCGCCATGCGGATCGATCTGGCCGTTACCGTTCTTGTCGAAGCACCGGCTCCAGGTGTTGGGCATCGTCGGCAGGCCTTCGAGCATGCCCGCATCGAAGGTCACGCCGATCACGGTCGGCGCCCCTTCGGCATCCAGCTCCGTGTAAACCTGAGCGGAGCCGTTGCCGAGTTTTCGGGCCTCGCCATGGAGCGTGATCGTATCCGCGATCGCGACCGTCGTGCCACCAGCGGCGAGCGCCGCCATTGCGGCCAATAGCAGCCTTGTACGGCGCATGGAAATTCTCCCTGATTTCCCAAGAATCCGCCTTGAAAACGCCTAGTCTGGGCCGTTGGTCGACGCACGACAAGCAGCAAGACGGCGTGCAGCGGGCAGCTTGATCCTGGCCCGCGTCGGTGCCATCAGTTTCTGTCAGGGCCACCCGGCGGCCTTACACGCTCCTTCCCGGCCGGGTCATGCATGAGGTCGCGATCGGTGGTTGAGGGCTTTTTCGCAGAACGGCGGCGGGAAGGGCGCAAGTCGCTCCTTCGCGCCGTTTGCGCCTTCGTGGCTGCCGCTGTGCTGGCCCTCGTCGCGCACGCGCAGCAAGGCGAGCCGCTGCTGCAGGCGGGCGCTTACGAGGTCGAGGCGCGCCTCGAGCTGCCGAACGTGCTGCGCGGCGTGGCCACCAGCAGGGCGACGATCTGTATCCCTTACGAGGGCACGAACGGCGCCCCGTTCCCGGTCATGAGCGCCAACAATCCGCTCGCGACCTGCCCGGCGAGCAACGTCGAGCGGGACGGCGCCACGCTGCGCTTCGACATCCTCTGCGAGGGCCGCGGTGCGGCTCGGGCGCGCGCCGTCTACAAGCTGCGGCCGAACGCGTTCGAGGGCCGGATCGCGATGGTGATGGGCGGCAAGAACATGACGATGACGGAGGTGCAGAACGGCCGCCGCGTCGGCAGCTGCGATCTGTCCGTCGCACCGGGCTGATCACGCGTGCGCCAGGTCCTTGGCCTCGCGCACGTCGAGCAGGTCGCGCAGCGCATCGCCCAAAAAATTGATCGAGAGCACGGTGATCATGATGAACAGACCGGGGAACACGCCGAGCCACCAGGCGCGCGAGATGAAGCTGCGCGCATCGGCCAGGATCAGGCCCCAGGTCGGCGTGTCGGATTCGACGCCGAGCCCGAGGAACGAGAGCCCGGCCTCCGCCAGGATCGCGTAGGAGACGCTGACCGTCGCCTGGACGATGATCGGCGCGGTGGTGTTCGGCAGGATGTGGCGCCACATGATCCGCCAGTCCGAGGCCCCCACCACCCGCGCCGCGGCGACGTACTGCTCCTCCTTGATCGAGAGCACCATGCCGCGCGCGATGCGCGCGAAGTCGTCGACGAAGGCCAGGGAGACCGCGACGATCACGTTGGACAGCCCGGTGCCGAACACCGCGACCAGATAGACCGCGATGATGAAGTTCGGGAACGCCCACTGCAGGTCGATGTAGCGCATCGCGATGGTGTCGATGATGCCGCCGAAGTAGCCGGCGGAGACGCCCAGGAGGAGCCCCGCGACCAGCGCGATCAGCACCGTCGAGACGCCGACGAACAGCGAGATGCGGCTGCCGTAGATCAGGCGCGAAAGCAGGTCGCGGCCGAGATCGTCGGTGCCGAGCGGATGCGCCCAGGACGGCCCGCCGATCATGTCGAACATCATGGCGTTGGGATCGTAGGGCGCGATCAGGGGCGCCAGGATCGCGGCCAGCGTCAGCACGCTCAGCACGATCAGGCCGACGAGCGCCTTCTTGTCGCGCGCGATGAAGCGCAACCAGGCGCCACGCCGGACCGGCGGAAGATCCGCCTCGTCCTTGAACGGCGCCGCCGCTGATCAGGTCCGAGCGTTCCATGCCCCGCGCCTTGCACGTCATTCGTAGCGGATCCGCGGATCGATCACCGTGTACAGCAGGTCGACCAGCAGGTTGGAGAACACGAAGATCGCCGAGACCACGAGGATCGCTCCCTGGACCACCGGGTAGTCGCGATTGAGGATGCCCTGGATCAGGACGCGCCCCAAGCCTTTGATCGCGAACACGTTCTCGACCACCACCGTGCCGGCCATGAGCAGTGCCAGTGCTATGCCCATCACGGTCACCACCGGGATCAGGGCGTTGGGGAAGGCGTGGACGAAGATCAGGCGCGGCTTCAGGAGCCCCTTGGAGCGGGCGACCTGCATGTACTCGGTCTTCAGCACCTCGAGCATCGAGGAGCGGATCATGCGCGCCATGATCGCGGCGAACGTCGTGCCGACCGCGATCGAGGGCAGGATCAGGTGCGACAGCCAGGGCCAGAACCCGTCGGAGAGCGGCGCATAGCCGATCGCCGGCAGCCACTGCAGGTTGGCGGCGAACACGATGATCAGCAGGATCGCCACCCAGAAATCCGGCATGGAAAGCCCGAGGAACGCGACGAAGGTCACGGTATGGTCGAGGGCCGAATGGCGCCGCAGCGCCGAGATCAGCCCGGCCGGCACTGCGATCACGGTCGCGACCAGGAACGACAGGGTGGCGAGCGAGATGGTGCGCGGAAACGCCTCGGCGACGATCCGCGACACCTCGATCCGGCTGCCGAGCAGCGAGGTCCCGAGATCGCCCTGCAGCATCAGGCCGAACCATTTGGCGTATTGCACCCAGACCGGCTGATCGAGCCCGAACTTTCTGCGGATCTGGTCCGCGACCTCGGGATCGCCGACGTCGAACAGCATCGCCGCGATCGGATCGCCCGGCACCGCCCGCAGCATGAAGAACACCAGCGTCGCGACCGCCCACATGACGACGATCGCGCCGAGGATGCGGCGGATCAGGTAGCGGCTCATGCCGCCGGCCGCGGGCCTGGGGGCGGCATCGCCGCCCCTTTTTCGCCGCTTCCAGCGATGTGCGCCACCGTCAGGAGAGCGTCGTGCGGTCGAGGTCGACCAGGCCCGGGATACGGCTCTCCGGCGGGAAGTTCACGCTGTTCTGATGGACCAGGATGTCCATCTGGTGGAACAGGAAGGCGCTCGCCACCTTGTCGGAGGTGATCTTGTTGGCCTCCTGCACCAGCGCCTTGCGCTGCTCCGGATCGGTCTCCAGCCGCTGCTGATCGATCAGCTCGTCGACCCTGGCATCCGAGAAGACGCCGAAGGCCATCTTGTCCTTGTCGCGCAGGCGGCCGTTGAACTTGGAGCTGGTCTGCATCCAGTCGACCAGGCCGTCGTCGGGGTCGTAGTCGCCGCCCGAGCCGAGCCGCACCAGGTCGAAGTCCATCTTGTCGAACGCCTCGATCAGCACCGGAAAGTCGCGCGTGTCCGGCTCGAGCGTGATGCCGAGATTGGTGTTGAGGATGTTGGCGATGACCTGGACCTCGCGACGCTGATCCGGGGTGTGGATGATCTTGAGCGGCGGGATTCCCTCGCCGTCCGGATATCCTGCCTCGGCGAGCAGGCGCTTGGCCTCCTCGAGGTCGAAGCGCTGATTGCTGGTTTCGCCCATGCTGTCGTCGAAGAAGATGCCCATCGCCGGGTTGATCGTGCCGTAGGCCGGCGTGCCGCGTCCGAACTGCGCCTGCTCGATGTAGCGATCGCGATCGAGCGCCTTGGCGATCGCAAGCCGCACCTTGAAGCCGTTCTCCTGCATCAGCTCCTCGAGCGGCTTGTTGAAGTCGCTGACCACGAAGGGCTCGCGCCAGGGGTTCATCCAGACGCTCTGGAAGGTGGGCCCCGGCACGATGCTCACGACCAGGTCGGGGTTCTGCAGGAAGCGATCGACGATCTCGGGCGCGATCGGGTTGCCGCCGATCAGCTGGATGTCGCCGGCCTCGATCGCGGCCGCGAGCGGCTCGGCATCGATGATCGGCGTGATCGTCACCTTGTCGAGCTTGGGCCGCTCCGGATCGTAGTAGTCCTCGAAGCGCTCGAGCACGACCGACTGGCCGAGGTCATGCGCGGTGACGCGAAACGGCCCGGTGCCGACCGGCGTCAGGCCATATTGCGATGCGCCCAGCTCGTCGAGCGCACCGCGGCTGACGATGGTCATCGCGCGGCCGCTCGAGCGCTCCAGCGTCTTGGTCAGGAACGAGGCCTGCGGTGCTGCCAGCACGATCCTGACGGTGTGGTCGTCCTCCGCCACCACGTCCTTGATGTTGGAGACCACCGCGGCGTGGATCGACTGTGCGGGGTCCTTCGAGCGGTTGTAGGTGAACACGACGTCCTCGGCGGTGAACGGGTCGCCGTTGTGGAACGTGATCCCCTCGCGCAGCTTGAAAATATACTCGGTGCCGTCGTCGGAGACGGTCCAGTCCTCGGCCAAGTCGCCCTCGGCGACCGAGTTGGCGTTGATGTGGGTGAGCCCGCTCAGCACGTTCGACGAGATCTGGAACTGCAGCACCTGGTTGATCTGCGCCGGATCGAGGGTGACGATCTCGCCGACGCCGGCCCAGCCGGCGTTCAGCTCGCCGCCGGCCTGGGCCGCGGCGCGCCGCACGCCTGCGCCCGGCATCAGATGCCATGCCGAGAGCGTGCCGGCCGCGGCGAGCAGGCGGAGCGTGGTGCGCCGGTCGAGGCGCGGGCCGCACAATGCCGTACGGCTCAAGCCGAACAGCGGGTCGCGCGGGTCGAAGTCGTAGGCCTGCCGCAGCTCCTCGCGGACCCGCTCGTCGTCCTGACGCATCAGGCCCTGGTGCCTCGTCCTCATTCTCCGGTCCTCCGTTGTTTGGCGCCGCAGCCGGGAGCACCGGCCGCCGCACCCCTCCCTCAAGGCCAACGCAGTGGCCGCCGCAAACTCCAGGCCAAGGTTTCACTCATCTTGCCACGACCGGGCATGCCACCCAATGGTCCGGCCGCAGCTCCAGAAGGTCCGGCACGCGCTCGCGGCAGGCGGGCTCGGCGAGGCTGCAGCGGGGATGAAAGACGCAGCCGGGCGGCGGGTTGAGCGGGCTCGGCACCTCGCCCGGCAGGACCTGGTGCTCGCGCGCCTCCTCCGCCGCTGGATCGGGCAGCGGCACCGCCGACAGCAGCGCCCGCGTATAAGGGTGGCACGGATGGTCGAACAGCTCGTCGCTCGCCGCGATCTCCACGAGCTTGCCGAGATACATCACGGCGACGCGGTCGCACAGATGCCGGACCACGCTGAGGTCGTGGCCGATGAACAGGTAGGTGAGCCCGAACTCGGTGCGCAGGTCGTCGAGCAGGTTGATGATCTGGGCCTGGATCGAGACGTCGAGCGCCGAGACCGGCTCGTCGCAGACCACCAGCTCCGGCGCGAGCGCGAGCGCGCGGGCGATGCCGACCCGCTGGCGCTGGCCGCCGCTCATCTCGTGCGGATAACGCTCGGCCAGGCGCCGCGGCAGGCCGCATTGCTCGAGCAGGCGGTCGACCCGCCGGGCGAGCCCGGCGCCTTTCTCGAGGCCGTGCACGTAGAGCGGCTCGCCGACGATCTCGCGCACCTTCATGCGCGGGTTCAAGGACGAGTACGGATCCTGGAAGATCGCCTGCACCCGGCGCCTGAAGCGCGTCGTCGCCTGCCGGTCCAGGCTTTCCAGGTCGGCACCGTCGAAGCGCACCTGGCCCGAGGTCGGCGCCAGCAGCTTCAGCAGGCAGCGGGCGATGGTGCTCTTGCCGCAGCCCGATTCGCCGACCAGGCCCAGCGCTTCGCCCTTCTCGATGCTGAAGCTGACGCCGTCGACCGCCTTCACCTGGCCGACCGCGCGACGGAACACGATTCCCCTGGTGACCGGAAAGTGCTTCGTCAGATCCTGGACTTCGAGCAACACCGGGTGCCCACCTCATGGTGTTGTGATGGCGTCCTGGGCCATCATCGAACGGCGGGCCGCCGCGGTCGAGTCTCGAATGCGAGAGCCGGACGAAGCCGGCGCGAGCTCAGTCCTGGCGCACGGCGATCACCGCCAGGCAGTCGCCGGTCTTGATCAGGCCGGGGAAGTGCCGCGCGACCAGGAGCCCGCTCATCCTGGCGCGATAGACCACGGGCTCCGCACCGGTGCGATCGGCCGGATAGATCCTGGCCACCGGCTGGTCCGCCTCGACCTCCTCGCCGAGATCGCGGCACATCTCGATCACGCCCTCGCTGGTCGAGATCACGTAGGAGTCCTCGCCGGGCATGGCTAGCCGCACCGTCGGCTGCAACTCGATCTCGCCCTGAAGGATGCCGGCATGGATCAGAAGGTTGCGCGCGCCGCGATCGGCGATCCGCACGCTTCGAGCGCTCGCCGAGCCGCCGCCGCCGAGCTCGGTCGAGACGAAGACCTTGCCCAGCTCCTCGGCCGCGGTGTCGTACATGCCGACCGCGTCGAGCTCGAGCAGCTTCATGCTGTAGGGCGCATTGAACGCCTCCATCGCGGCGATGCAGCGTTGCTCCTGCTCCTTGTCCGGCAGCTCGTGGGCGGCAGCGAAGGGAAGGAAGTCGAGGGTCCGGCCGCCGGAATGGAAGTCGAGCACGATGTCGGCCTGCGGCAGCAGGAAGCGCTGAAAGTAGTCGGCGATCTTCTCGGTGACGCTGCCGTCGGGGCGGCCCGGAAAGATCCGGTTCAGGTTGCCGGCATCGATCGGCGAGGTTCGCCTCGCGGCGCGAAACGCCGGATAGTTCATTGCCGGGACGATGATCACGCGGCCGCTCACCTCGGCGGGCTTGAGGTCGTTGGCGAGCTTCAGGAGCGCTATCGGCCCCTCGTACTCGTCGCCGTGATTGCCGCCGGTGAGCAGCGCTGTCGGACCTTCGCCGTTCCTGATCACGGTGATCGGGATCATCACCGCGCCCCACGCCGAATCGTCGCGCGAGTAGGGCAGGCGCAGGAAGCCGTGCTGCACCCCGTCCTGGTTGTAGTCGACCGAAGGTCGGATCGGCGATGGCCGCAGCAAGGCTCAGTCCTTCACGAACAGCCGGCGCGGATAGTCGCAGAACGGCTCGGCGCCGGCGGCGGTGACCTGGAAGCTCTCGGTGATCTCGAGCCCCCAGTCGTCCTGCCAGATCGCCGGGATCAGATGAAAGCACATGCCTTCCTCGAGAACGGTGCGGTCGCCCGGGCGCAGGCTCATGGTGCGCTCGCCCCAGTCCGGCGGGTAGCTGAGGCCGATCGAGTAGCCGCAGCGGCTTTCCTTCTCGATGCCGTGGCGGGCGATGACCTTGCGCCAGGCCGCTTCGACGCCCTCGCAGGTGTTGCCGGGCCGTGCCGCGTCCAATGCCGCGTCGATCCCCTCCAGCACCGCCTTCTCGGTATCGAGGAACTTTTGCGGCGGCGCGCCGAGATAGATCGTGCGCGAGAGCGGGCAGTGGTAGCGGCGATAGCAGCCGGCGATCTCGAAGAAGGTGCCCTCGTCCGGCTTGAACGGACGCTCGTCCCAGGTGAGATGCGCGGCCGAGGCATCGGGACCGGACGGCGCCAGCGGCACGATTGCCGGATAGTCGCCGCCGAAGCCGTCGGCGCCGTTGATGCCGGTGTGATAGATCTCGGCGATCAGCCGGTTCTTGGGCAGCCCCGGCTCGACCAGCTCCAGGATGCGGGCGTGCATCGCCTCGACGATCCGCGCTGCCCGGCGCATGTACTCGATCTCGCGGCTCGACTTCACCGCCCGCTGCCAGTTGACGAGACCGGTGCCATCGACGAAGCGGGCGTTCGGCAGGTGGCGCTGCAGCGAAGCAAGGCAGGCGGCGCTGAAGTAGTAGTTGTCCATCTCGACGCCGATCGCGAGGCGATCCCAGCCGCGCGCGGTGATCACGGCGTCGGCCAGGTAGTCCATCGGGTGCCGCTCGGTCGACTGCACGTAGTGGTCCGGATAGCCACAGATGTCGGCATCGTCCATGAACACGGTGCGCCTCGCACCATTGGCGTCCTGGCCGCGGCCGAACCACACCGGGTCGCCATCCTGCGCCAGCAGCACGCACTGGTGGACGTAGAACGACCAGCCGTCGTAGCCGGTGAGCCAGGCCATGTTCGAGGGATCGGAGACGATCAGCAGCTCGATGCCGCGCGCCTGCATCGCGCGCCGGGCCTTGTGCAGGCGGAGGTCGTACTCGGACCGCTCGAACGGTAGCTGGACGGCGCTCATCGACCCTGATCCCTCATGTCTGGAAGGCCGTGCCGGCCCCACGCGCGCGGGCGCGCTCGGCGGCCAGGGTGGCGATCGCGGTATCCTGCGCACCGGTGCCGGTGAGATCGCAGACCGTGATCTGGCGATCGGAGGTGCGGCCGGGCACTTGGCCTGCGATCACCTGACCGAGCTCCGGAAAGGGCGCATCCGGCGCCACGGCGCCCGCAGCGATGGCATGGTGCAACTCGCCCAGTACCGCACACTGGCTCTGGCGATCGCAGATATAGCGGGCGCGGACGATGACGTCCGGCGCCAGCTCGTTCTTGTGCTCGGCATCGGAGCCCATGGCGGTGATGTGCTGCCCGGGCTGCAGCCAGTCGGCCAGCACCAGGGGCGATGTGCTCGGCGTCGTCGTGATCACGATCTCGCTCCGCCGCACGAGATCTTCGGGGCTCGACGCGACGCCGATCTCGAGCCCCAGCTGCGAGCCGGCGGTCTCGGCGAACGCCTTTGCCTTGGCCGCATCGCGCGCCCACACCAGGGCGCGTTCGACGTCGCGCACCAGCGTCAGCGCCTCGAGCTGGAGCTTCGCCTGCACGCCCGCACCGAGCACGCCGGCGCTGCGGGCATCGCGCCGCGCCAGCCACTGGGCCGCGACCGCTCCAGCGGCCGCGGTGCGCACGTTGGTGAGATAGCCGTTGTCGAGCAGCACCGCCTCGACCAGCCCGGTCCGGGCGCTCAGCAGCAGCATCAGGCCGTTCACGCTCGGCAGGCCGAGCTTGGGATTGTCGAAGAAGCCCGGGCTGATCTTGATCGCGAAGCAGGGCACACCCGGCAGGTACGCGGTCTTGACGTCGACCTCGCCGCGATGCTCGGGGATGTCGAGGCGAAGGATCGGCGGCATCGCGACCTGCTCGGTCGCAAGCGTGCGAAAGCAGTTTTCGATGCAGACGATCGCGTCGGCATCCAGCGCCACGCAGTCCGCAAGCTCGCGCTCGGTCAGGATCGTGATGCTAGGCACGGTGCTCGCCCTCGATCAGCCGGGCGTGCTGCGCCATGTCGATGTTGGCACCGCTCAGCACCACCGCGCACACGCCCGGCCGCGCGACCAGGCCGGCGCGCAGGGCCGCTATCCCGACCGCGCCACTGCCTTCGATGATCTGCTGTTCGCACCAGTAGGCGTGGCGGATCGCGTCGGCGATCTGGTCTTCGCCCACCAGCAGCAGGTCGTCGACCAGCTCGCGCACCATGGCGAAGGTATAGCGGTTATCGAGGCCGATGCCGCCGCCCAGCGAATCGGCGAGCGAGGCCGTCTCCTCGACCTCGACCGGGCGGCCCGCCTTCCGGCTCTCGTACATCGCAGCCCCCTTCGCCATCGTGACGCCGACGATGCGTGCCTGCGGATTGGCTGCCTTGATCGCGCGGGCGACCCCGGCGATCAGCCCGCCGCCCGAGAGCGGCACGATGCAGGTCTCGATCTCGGGCAGATCCTCGAGCAGCTCGAGGCCGATGGTGCCCTGGCCGGCGATCACGTCCGCATGATCGAACGGCGGCAGCATGGTCATGCCGCGGCCCGCGACCAGGCGGTCGACCTCGCGCTGGGCCTCGTCCTGCGAGGCGCCGACGATCCGGACCTCCGCCCCCAGCGCCTCGATGCCCACAACCTTATTGCGCGGCACCAGGCTCGACATGCAGATGACGCAGCGAGCGCCGGCCTGTTTTGCGGCATAGGCGAGGCCGCGGCCGTGGTTGCCGGTCGAGACCCCGACCACGCCTTTGGCCTGCTGCTCGGGCGTGAGCGCCAGCACCGCGTTGGTGGCGCCGCGCAGCTTGAAGCTGCCGGTGATCTGGAGGTGCTCGAGTTTGAGGTGGACGGGCGCGCCGGCCGCGCGCGAGAGCGAATCCGAGACCACCAGCGGCGTGCGCCGGATCCGCCCGGCGATCGCCCGCCGGGCCTGGTAGATGTCTCGCAGGGTCACCGTGTCCGGCATGTTCACGTCGTGTATCTCGCTCGCCATCGGTGTTCAAGCCCGTCCGAAGAGGCTCGGGCAAACGACGAACCGGGCCGCCGAGCAGGAGATGGCCGCCAACTGACGCCACATTTCGTTTCGTCTATGATCGCAAGGAGCCGGGCGTGTGGTGCGTCCGGCTCCTCTCGTCTGGAAGACCTGCGCCCGATGACCAGGCTCGATGCGATCGATCTGAAGATCCTGGCCACGCTGCAATCTCAGGGGCGGATCACCAAGGCAGCACTCGCCAGCGCGGTCAATCTCTCGCCGACGCCGTGCTGGGAGCGCCTCAAGCGCCTGGAGCGCTCCGGGCTGATTCGCGGTTACCGCGCCGAGATCGACCTCGAGAAGCTCGGCGCCGTCGCCAAGATCCTGGTCGAGATCGTGCTCAAGCAGCACCGCTACGAGGATTTTCAGCGTTTCGAGACCGCGATCCGCCAGGTCGACGAGGTGGTCGCGTGTTACGCCACCGGCGGCGGCATCGACTACCTGCTCGAGGTCACGGCGCCCGACATCGACGGCTACCAGCGCCTGATCGACCGTCTGCTGCTCGCCGAGATCGGCATCGACCGCTACTTCACCTACATCGTGACCCGCATCGTCAAGGCGAGTTTTCAGCCGCCAGTCGGTCTGTTCGCCCGTTTCGCCGGCCGCTGAGCGCGCGTTCGCGCCAAAAAAGACGAATCCTCTGCCGCGCAACCACCATTCAGACCGGGCGGTCTGCAAACGCCGCAACTTTGGCCGCATCCTCTGCCGTCCCGGGGCCATCTTCAGGGCCATCGCAAGGCGCTCGCCGACGATGCGCATCTTCGGAACGGCCTGAACGTCTGCGGTGGCCGCGTGACCTTCGAGGCGGTCGCGCGCGACCTGGCGCTGGACTTCACCCCGGCCGAGACCCTTCTCGCCCAAGCTGCCTGAGCGGAGGACACGATGCTGGCTGAGCTGACGGCTCGCAACGAGCTTTCGAAGCTGAAGGACGCGCGGCTGTTCCGCGAGCACGCCTACCTCGGCGGCAAGTGGACGGCGGCAAAGGACGGCAAGGTCATGGCGGTCGCCAACCCCGCGACGGGCGCGCGGCTTGGCGTCGTGCCGGCGCTGGGTGGTGCCGAGACCGAGGCCGCGATCGCGGCCGCCGCCGCAGCCTTTCCCGCGTGGCGCAGGCTCCTGCCCCAGCAGCGCGCAGCGCACCTTCGGCGCTGGTTCGAGCTCATGGTCGAGGCCAAGGACGACCTCGCCCTGATCATGACGCTCGAGCAGGGCAAGCCGCTCGCCGAGGCCGAGGGCGAGATCGCCTATGCCGCGAGCTTCATCGAGTGGTTCGCCGAGGAGGCGAAGCGGGTGAACGTCGAGGGCGTCATGCCGCATCTGCCCGGCCGGCAGATGAGCGTCCGGCGCGAGCCGGTCGGCGTCACGGCCGCAATCACGCCCTGGAACTTTCCGTCGGCGATGATCACCCGCAAGGCCGCGGCAGCGCTCGCCGCCGGCTGCCCGATGGTGGTCCGGCCGGCAAGCGAGACGCCGTACTCGGCCCTGGCGCTGGCGGAGCTTGCCGATCGCGCCGGCATCCCGGCTGGCGTTTTCTCGGTGGTCACCGGCCCGGCGCAGCCGATCGTCGACGCGCTGCAGAAGAGCCCCCTGGTGCGCGCGCTGAGCTTCACCGGCTCGACCGAGATCGGCCGCAAGCTGCTGGAGGGCGGTGCGCAGACGATCAAGCGCATGTCGATGGAGCTGGGCGGCCACGCGCCGATGCTCGTCTTCCCCGAGGTCGACCTGGAGGATGCGGTCGCGGGTGCGGTCGCGGCCAAGTTCCAGACCACGGGGCAGGACTGCCTCGCCGCCAACCGCATCTATGTCCACGCCAGCATCTACGAGCGCTTCGTGGAGCGCTTCGCCGCCTATGTGCGGGATCTGCGCGTCGGCAACGGCCTGGACGAGGGGGTCGAGATCGGTCCGCTCATGCACGAGCGTGCGGTCGCCAAGTGCGAGAGCCATGTCGCCGATGCGATCGCCAAGGGTGGCCGCGTGCTGGCCGGCGGCCGGCGCCACGCCCTGGGCGGCACGTTCTTCGAGCCCACCGTGATCGCCGATGCCGATGATGTCCATGCTGATCGCGCATGAGGAGACTTTTGGGCCGGTCGCCGCGGTGTTCCGCTTCGAGGACGAGGCAGAGGTGGTCGCGCGCGCCAACGACACGATCTACGGCCTCGCGGCCTACGTCTGGAGCAACGATCTGAACCGGATCGCGCGGGTCACGCGCGCGCTCGAGTACGGCATGGTCGCGGTCAACTGCGTCAAGATGACCGGCGCGCCGATCCCGTTCGGCGGCGTCAAGCAGTCCGGTCTCGGCCGCGAGGGCTCACGCCACGGGCTCGAGGAGTTCACGGAGCTGAAATACGTCTGCATCGCGATTGCCGAAGCCGCCTGACCTGGAGGATGCCGCCATGACCAGCAATGCCGCGCTCAAGCCTAACGTCGAGGACCTCGAGGCGCAGGATCGCGCTTACATGTTCCATCCCTCGACGCATCTCAAGAACCACGCGCACGGCAAGGCGCCGTGCCGGATCATGGCCGATGGCGAGGGGGTCTATGTCACCGACCGCGACGGCCGCCAGAGCCTGGATGCGTTCGCCGGGCTCTACTGCGTCAATGTCGGCTACGGCCGCAAGGAGATCGCGGACGCGGTCTACCGGCAGATGCAGGAGCTCGCCTACTACCACGCCTATGTCGGCCACAGCTCCGAGCCTGCGATCGAGCTTTCCAGGCGCGTCATCGAGAAGGCGCCGGCCGGCATGCGCCGGGTCTACTACGGCCTGTCCGGCTCGGATGCCAACGAGACCCAGATCAAGCTGGTCTGGTACTACAACAACGTCCGCGGCCTGCCCGAGAAGAAGAAGATCATCTCGCGCGAGCGCGGCTATCACGGCTCCGGCCTGATGACCGGCAGCCTCACGGGCCTGCCGGTGTTTCACAAGGCGTTCGACCTGCCGCTGCCGCAGGTCCGCCACACGCTGTGCCCGCACTATTGGAAGTATGCCAAGGAGGGCGAGAGCGAGCTGGACTTCTCCAGGCGCTGCGCGGCCGAGCTGGAGCAGCTGATCCTGGCGGAGGGCCCGGATACTGTGGCCGCCTTCATCGGCGAGCCGGCGATGGGAACGGGCGGCCTGATCCCGGCTCCCGAGCGCTACTGGGCGGAGATCCAGAAGGTGCTGGCCAAGCACGACGTGCTGCTGATCGCGGACGAGGTGGTGACCGGCTTCGGCCGCCTCGGCACCTGGTTCGGCTCAGACTACTACGGCATGCGGCCCGACCTGATCACGGTCGCCAAGGGCCTCACCAGCGCTTACCTGCCGCTGTCCGGCGTGATTGTCGGCGAAAAAGTCTGGCAGGTGCTGGAGCAGGGATCCGATCAGCTGGGCGCGCTCGGCCACGGCTGGACCTACTCGGCGCACCCGAGCTGCATCGCAGCGGCTTTGGCCAATCTCGACATCATCGAGCGCGAGGACCTTCTGGGCAATGTGCGCGAAGTGGGCCCCTACCTGGTGGACAGTCTGAGGGAAACCGTGGGCGATCATCCGCTGGTAGGCGAAGTCCGCGGCGTCGGCATGCTGGCGGCGGTCGAGCTGGTGGAGGACAAGGCATCGCGCCGCCTGTTCTCGCCGCCGGGCAAGGTCGGCGGTGCCGTCGCCGCGGCCTGCCTCGAGCGCGGCGTGATCGGCCGCGCGATGCCGCATGGCGACATCCTGGGCTTCGCGCCGCCGCTCACGCTGAGCCGCGCCGAGGCCGACCGGATCGTCTTTGCCACCAAGGGCGCGATCGAGGCGGTCTACGCCAACCTCTGAGGCTTCAGCGGAGGTCGGTCGCGAGGTGGCCGAGGCAGTCGCCGCGCTCGACCTGCAGGATGGGGCGGCTGCAGATCACGAGGCCGGAGGCCGCAAAGCGCACCTCGACCGGCGGGCGCGCGGGATCGTCCATGAAGTGGATCAGGCCCGCGCGCTGGCCCGCGGAAACCTCGTCGCCGAGCTCGAAGGCGGGCTCGAACAGGCCGCGGCAGGGCGCGTGCAGGTAATATTCGGGGCCACTGACCTCGGTCAGTCGGGTTGGCGGGCCCTCGATCTCGCCCTCCATCAGGCCGAAATGGCAGAGCATGTTGCGCACGCCGCGACGCGCCACGTCGAGTGTCGTGCGCGTTACCGTGCCGGCACCGCCAAGCTCCGTGCCGATCGAGACGACGCCCGCCCGATCGGCGCCCGCCGTGATCGTCCTGTCCTCGCGCGCATCGCTCACGATGTAGGCGATCGGCGCGCGAAACGCCTCGAGCGCGGCGCGCTTGGCGTCGGCCAGAGGATCGTCGCCGGGCGGCCGCCTCGCCAGCGCGCTCGGCACGTAGTCCAGCGTCTTGCCGCCCGAGTGCAGGTCGACCAGCGCATCGCACAGCGGCATCAGCACGCTCTCGATGAAATGCGCGATGGCCTCCGTCGGCGTGCCGTCGGGATCGCCCGGAAAGCTGCGATTGAGGTTGCCGCCGTCGATCGGCGAGCAGCGGGCACCTGCCATCGCCGCCGGCAGGTTGGTCGCCGGCATGATGATCAGGCGGCCGTGGATCTGCGCCGGGTCGAGCTCGCGGATCAGGTGCGAGAGGACGATCTGGCCTTCGTACTCGTCGCCGTGGTTGCCGGCGCCGAGATAGAGCGTGGGCCCGGCGCCGTTGCGGATCACGCAGATCGGGATGCCGATCCAGCCATAGGCCGAGACGTTGCTGGAATACGGCAGCTGCAGGTGCGAGATCTGCTTGCCGTCCTTCTCGAAGTCCACAAAGCACCGGATGCGCGTCTCGCTCAACGTTCGTCCCCTGCCTGGAGGTGATGGGCCGCAGCACCGGGCCATCGATCGCCGAAGTTAGGGGCGCTGCGGGCGGCTGTACAGGCATGCGCGATCCGCTTGCCGCGACGCGCCGCCTGCGCGATGAACAGACAGCATCGAAGGGGAGGCCAGCATGCATCGGGTTCTGATCGTCGAATGCCAGCAGGAGGTCTCCTCGTTCAATCCGGTGCCGAGCCGCTACGCCGATTTTCAGGTGCATCGCGGCGCGGCGCTCCTGGCGGCGCGGCGTGGCACCGGCACCTATCTCGGCGGCGCGCTCGGCGTCCTCGAGCAGCGCCGCGACGTCGAGATCGTGCCGGTCTATGGCGCGTCGCCTGCAGTGCCGGACCGCTCGCCGCCGACAGCTTTGCGCGGCTGTCGGGCGAGCTTCTCGAGGCACTGCAGGCGGAGGCCGCAGGTGCGATCGCTGTCTACTTCGCGCTGCACGGCGCCATGCAGGCCGAGGACGAGCTCGACCCGGAAGGGAGGATCCTCGAGCAGGCGCGGGCGATCGATCGACCCAGAGGTGCCGTTCGTGATGTCGCTCGACCTGCACGGCATCGCGACCGCGCGGATGTTCAGGCACTGCCCGGCGTTCACGGCGCTGCGCACCTATCCGCATGTCGACTTTGCCGACACGGGCGCGCGCGCCGCAAGGCTCCTGCTGCGGATTCTGGACGAGGGGCTGCGGCCCGTGGCGGCGCGGGTCTGGATGCCGCTTCTGGTGCGCGGCGACGAGCTGATCACGGAGACCGGCCTCTATGGCGGCTTCCTCAGGCGTGCCGAGGCGATCGAGCGCGAGCCCGGCGTGCTGTCGACCGGCCTGTTCATCGGCAATCCGTTCACCGACGTGCCCGAGCTCGGCTCGCAGGCCGTGGTGGTCACGGACGGCGATGCCGAACTCGCCCGGCAGAAGGCGCTCGAGCTGGCGGCGGGGTTCTTCGACCGGCGCGCCGACATGCAGGCGAAGCTGGTGCCGCTCGAGCGCGCTATCGACGCCGCCATCGCGAGCGACGGCCCGGTGATCCTGACCGACGCGGCCGATGCGCCGAGCTCGGGCGCCACCGGCGACAGCCCGGTCATCGTCGCAGCATTGCTGGCGCGCGCCTATCGCCGGGCATATTCTGGCGCCACTGACCGATCCGCCGGCAGTCGCCCTGGCGCACGAGGCCGGGGTCGGCGCGCGTCGCCGCTTCCGGCTCGGCGGCAGCCTCGATCCTCGCTTCGTGCCGATCGAGCTCGACGCCGAGGTCGCGCTGCTCGGCGACGGTCGCTATACGCTCGAGACCTGGGGCACGCGCGAGGAGGCCGGCCGCACGGCCGTGCTCCGCGCCGGCCGTCTGACCCTGGTGCTGACGACGCGGCCGGTCGCGCTGTTCGACCGCTCGCTGTTTCTCGCCCATGGCCAGGATCCGCGCGCGTTCGATGCGATCGTCGTCAAGTCGCCGCATTGCCAGCCGCAGTTCTTCGATGCGTGGGCGGCGTGCAACATCAACGTCGATGCGCCCGGCTCGACCAGCGCCAATCTCCTGAGCCTGGGCCACAGGGTCTGCCGGCGGCCGACCTGGCCGCTCGATCCGGAGGTCACCTTTCGGGCGGATCCCGAGCTGTTCCCATAGGCAAGGCGGCTGAGCGCGCCTCGCGAAGGCGCCGCTCGCGCCAGGCCAGGAGCATGGCGCCGGCCAGGATGATCGCAATGCCGAGCCCGCTCCAAAGGTCCGGGCGGTCGCCGAACAGCGCCATGTCGTAGAGGGCTGCGAACACCAGGGTGGTGTAGAAGAACGGCACCACGTAACTGGCATCGGCCGCCCGCAGCGCCTGGATGAACAGGGCCTGCGCGCCCAGCATGCTGATGCCGAGGATCGCGAGCATGGCCCATTGCGCCGGGCTCGGCGCCATCCATACGAAGCTCGCGGCGATCGCAGCGATCAGCGCGCCGATTGCGTTGTTGATCAAGAGAATGCGCATCGGCGGCTCGCGATCGCTGAGCCGCTTGACCAGGATCGCCTCCATGCCGATGAAGGCTGCCGCCGCCAGGGCGATCAGGGCGGCCGGCTGATAGGCGGCGGTACCGGGGCGGATCAGCACAAGTGCGCCGACCAGTGCGACCGCCGCCGCCGACCAGCGGATTGGGCCCACCCGCTCGCCGAGCAGCGGGATCGCCAGGACCATGGTCGCCAGCGGGCTGAGGAAGCTGATCGCGGTGGCTTCGGCGAGCGGCATGGCGGCGGCCGCCGCAAACATGCAGGTGACGCCGGCCCAGCCGCACAGCGTGCGGCCCACATGCACTGGCCACGCGGCACCCGCAAGCCGCGGCCGCAGCCAGACGCTGACCACCAGCACCAAGGCCAGCGCGAAGCAGAAACGTCCGGCGGTGACCTGGAAGGGATGCAGCGCGCTGCCCTGGACGCCGCGGCCGAGCGCCTTCGCGAGCAGCGACGTCACGGCGATGATCGCGCTCGCGCCGACCATCATGGCGGCCGCCCTGGCCAGCCCCGCGCCGACACGCGCGTGCTCTGCCACCACAGGCGCCGGCTCGCTCAACGGCGGCGCAGGCTTGCTGCCTCGGCCGCGGCGAAGCGGCAGACCGCCTCGACGAGCTGCGAGAGCTGGGCCTGCAGCGGCGCGAAGCTCGCGCTCTTCGCGCCGGTCCGCTCGTCCATGTAGAGGGCGCGATTGATCTCGATCTGCAGGCTGTGGCGATTCCTGGCGGGGTTGGCGTAGCGGCGGACCAGCTCCTGCCCCTTGTAGGGGCGATTGATCACCACCTCATAGCCGAACCCGGCCAGGACGCCGTGCACGAGGTCGAGAAACACCGCATCGCAGGTCGTGCCGTCGCGATCGCCCAGCACCATGTCCGGCCGCGCCTGGCGGGCGCCGTCCTCGTCGCGCGCGGTGCCGTGCGAGCGCATCGAATGGCAGTTGACGTGCCAGACCGCGCCGAAGCGGGCGTGCGTCTGGTCGAGCGCGCGCTCGAGGGCCGCATGGTAGGGCCGCCAGCAGCGCTCGATGCGGCGCTCGATCGCCGCCCGCGGCAGCGGCGCGTCGTAGATCGCATCGCCGGACGGCAGGCTCGCCCAGACCAGGCCGACGCCGCGGCGGATCTTGGCATCGTCCACGGTGGGCCCCGGCCAGGGGCCGTCGATCATGCTCGGGTCGAGTTGCTCCAGGCTGCGGTTGGCGTCGATGTAGCAGCGCGGGAAGGTCGCGGCGATCAGCACGGCACCATGCGCAGGTGCTGTGCCGAACAGCTCGTCGACATAGGCATCGGCCGTGCCGAACAGCTTTTGCAGCGACAGCACGGGCGCGAAATCGGCCGGCGCCAGCAGGCCGCTGTGCGGGCTGTCGAAGATCGCCGGCACGGCGGCACCATCCGGCTCGAGCCGCTGCACGGGCGGCTGGCCGCTGCCGGCCGGGAGGCGCTCAAGGCTGGTCATTCACCAGCAGGCGTTCAAGCCTGGTCATTGAGATGACAGGCCGAGGTGCGCCCGGGCGCGATCGCCTTCAGCGCCGGCCGCTCGACCTTGCAGCGCGCCATCGCGAACGGGCAGCGCGGATGGAAGTGGCAGCCGGGCGGCGGATCGAGCGGCGAGGGGATCTCGCCCTTGATCGGCTCGAAGCGGCGCCTGCGGACGTCGATCCGCGGCACCTCCTCGAGCAGTGCGCGGGTGTAGGGATGGTTCGGCCCGGCGAACAGCGCCTCGGCCGGCGCGGCCTCCACGACGCGGCCGAGATACATGATCACCACCCGATCCGAGATGTGCTCGATCACGCCGAGGTCGTGGCTGATGAACAGGTAGGTGAGGTCCAGCCGCCGGCGCAGGTCCATGAACAGGTTCAGGACCTGGGCCTGGATCGAGACGTCGAGCGCCGCCACCGATTCGTCGCAGACCAAAAACTCCGGCCGCACCGAGAGCGCGCGGGCGATGCCGATGCGCGCCCGCTGACCGCCCGAGAACTGGTGCGGATAACGACGCTTGTAGGACGGGTCGAGGCCGACATTGATCATGATCTCGTCGAGAAAATCGTCGAGCTCGGCCGCGGAGACAAGCCCGTGCACGCGTGGCGCCTCGCCGATGATGTCGCGCACGCGCTTTCTGGGGTTGAGCGAGGACATCGGGTCCTGAAAGATCATCTGCACGGCCAGCGCCGCGGCCTTGGCGTCGGCGCCTTCGAGGCCCGGTCGCTCACGACCCTTGAAGCGTATGGTGCCCTCGCTCGGCGGCAGGATCCCGGCCACCATCCGGCCGAGCGTGGACTTGCCGCAGCCGGATTCGCCGACCAGGCCCACCACCTCGCCCGGCTGGATCGCGAGCGACACGTCGTCGACCGCATGCACGATCTCATCGCGCAGGTCGGCGCCGAGCGCGCGGGCGATCCTGCCGGCGAGATCGAGGCTCTTGACGAAGCGCCGGCCGACCCCTTCGAGGTCGATGATCGGCGGCGCCACGTCATGCCTCCAGATGCGGATGGTGGCAGCGCACCGGCCGGCCCGGCAGCGGGTTGGTCACCTCGGGGGCAACGAGGCAGCGCTCGTCGGCACGCGGGCAGCGCGGCCGGAACGGGCAGCCTTCGGGCAGCTTCAGGAGCGATGGCGCCATGCCGGCGATCTGCGCGATCGGCTGGCCGCGCCGGCTGTAGCTCGGCACCGAGGCGATCAGGCCGCGCGTGTAGGGATGCAGCGGCTGGTCGATCACCGCATCGACCGGCCCTTCCTCGACGATCCGGCCGGCGTACATCACCGCGACCCGATCGACCAGGCCCGCGACCACCGCAAGATCATGCGTGATCCAGATCAGTGCTACGCCGGTCTCGGCGGCGAGCTTTTGCATCTCGTAGAGGATCTGGGCCTGGATCGTGACGTCGAGCGCCGTCGTCGGCTCGTCGGCGACGATCAGATCGGGCTCGTGCAGCATGGCGATCGCGATCGCGACCCGCTGGCGCATGCCGCCCGAGAACTGGTGCGGGTAGGCGCGCAGGCGCTCGTCGGGCGCGGCAATGCCAACGCGGATCAGCGCGGACCGCGCGCGAGAAAGCGCCTCGTCGCGGCTGACGTCCTCGTGCGCCGTGATCGCCTCGATCATCTGGGTGTCGATCCGCAAGACCGGGTTGAGCGTCATCATCGGGTCCTGAAAGATCATCGCGACGGTGCGACCGCGCGTGTGGCGCAGCGCGTCCTCGGGGAGGCCCACGAGGTCCTTGCCGTTCAGCAGGATCTCGCCCTCGACGATTTTTCCCGGCTCGTCGACGAGCCCCAGGATCGAGAAGCCCGTGACCGTCTTGCCGGAGCCGGACTCGCCGACCAGCCCCAAAATCTCGCCCCTGCCGACCGTGAGGCTGACGTCGTCGACCGCCTTGGCGATGCCGTCCTTGGTGTAGAACCAGGTGCGGAGGTGGCGCACCTCGAGGGTCGGGAGGCGCCCCTGCCAAGGCGGAGCCTCAGCGCCGCAGGCGCGGATTGAGGACATCGCGCAGCTGGTCGCCCACGAGGTTGATCGCGACGATCGTGACGACCAGCGCAATCCCCGGGAAGAAGCTGATCCAGTAGTCGCCGGACAGGAGGTAGTCGTAGCCGTTGGCGATCAGGAGCCCGAGCGAGGGCTCGGTGATCGGCACGCCGACGCCGAGGAAGGAGAGCGTCGCCTCGAGCGCGATGGCGTTCGCCACCTGCACCGTCGCGACCACGATCAAGGGCGGCAGGCAGTTCGGCAGGAGGTGCGAGAAGACCACCCGGCGGTGCGACAGGGCGAGGCATGCGGCCGCCTCGATGTACTCCTTGCGGCGCTCGACCAGCGCTGTGCCGCGCACCGTGCGCGCATAGTAGGCCCACTGCACGATGATCAGGGCGACGATCACCTTGTCGACGCCCTTGCCGACGATCGCAAGCAGGATCAGCGCCACCAGGATCGCCGGGAACGACAGCTGCAGGTCGACGATGCGCATGATGAAGCTGTCGGCCCGGCCGCCGAAATAGGCGGCGATCACGCCGACCGACATGCCGATCGCCAGCGCGATCAGGGTGCTGAGCACCGCGACGACGAGGCTCATGCGCAGGCCGTAGATGATCGCGCTCAGCATGTCGCGGCCCTGATCGTCGGTGCCGAGCCAGTATGGCGCGCCGGTCATGCTCTCGGCACCGGGTGCCAGATTGCCGTCCATGATGTCGAGCTGGGCGAGATCGTAAGGATCCTGCGGCGTGATCCAGGGCGCCAGCACCGCCATGGCGGCGATCAGGGCGAACAGGACCAGGCCTGCGACCGCCGACCTGCTCTCGGTGAACTCGCTCCAGGCGCGGGCGAGCGGGCTCTCCTCCGGGGCTTCGCGCGGGGCCTGCGCCTCGCCTGGCAGGACGGCCTGCTTCATGCCTTGGCCTCCACCAGGCGCACCCGCGGATCGAGCAGCGAGTACAGGATGTCGACGGTGAAGTTGATGATGATGAACATCAGCACCGTGAGCATCAGGTAGGCGACGATCACGGGGCGATCGAGCAGGCCGATCGAATCGATCAGGAGCTTGCCGATGCCGGGCCAGGCGAAAACGGTCTCGGTGACCACGGCGAACGCGATCATGTTGCCGAGCTCGAGGCCGACCACGGTCACCACCGGGATCATGATGTTCTTGAGGACGTGGACGAGCAGGATGCGGCGGTGCGAAAGCCCCTTGGCGCGTGCGAACTTGACGTAGTCCTGGAGCGCCACTTCGCGGGTGCCGGCGCGCGCCAGGCGGATCACCAGCGACATCTTGTAGAGGGCGAGGTTGGTCGCCGGCAGGATCATGTGGGCGAGGCCGTCGAGCGTGAGAAAGCTCAAGCCCACGCCAAGCACCTCGACCGTCTCGCCGCGACCACCGGCCGGCAGCCAGCCCAGCATCACGGCGAAGATCATGATCAGCATCAGGCCCTGCCAAAAATTCGGCAGGCTGAAGCCCAGGATGGAGCCGGCCATGATCGCCTTGCCGTGCAGCCGGTTCGGCGCCATGCCGGCGATCACGCCGAGCGCCACGCCGAACACCAGGGAGATGATCAGCGCCAGGGCCGCAAGCTCGAGCGTCGCCGGCAGGCGCTGCAGGATCACCTCGATCGCCGGCCGGTTGAACACGAACGAGGTGCCGAGATCGCCGTGCAGCGCGTTGCCGAGGAAGATCCAGAACTGCTCGTAGAGCGGCTTGTCGAGGCCGAGGCGCCGGGTCGCCGCCGCGATCTCGGCCTGATCGGCGTCGGGGCTGATCATGATGTCGATCGGGTTGCCGATCGCGTAGACCCCGACGAACACCAGGACCGCCATGACGAGCAGCACCAGGATGCTCTGCCCGGCACGGCGGATCATGTAGACCAGCATGCCCGGTGCTCCCTAGCGCCGCCGGCTGGCCGGCCGGACGAAGGTTCTCGCCCGGCCGATGGCCGGCTTCACCCGGTCGCCGCGCTCATGACGAGGCCGCCTTCGACGCTCATCGCGAGCGTGGACCTGATCGGCGCGCGGCTCGTAGGTGAGACCCTCGCGGAACGCCCAGGGTGTGACCTCGAAATGCAGCGGCAGGATGCCGTAGTCGTCGATCACGACCTGGCTCGCCTGCTGCAGCAGCTTCTCGCGCTCGCCGATCGTCGATGGTTGCGAGCGCCTGCTGGAGCAACTCGTCCATTTCCGGGTTGGAGTACTGACCCGCGTTGGTGCCACCCATGCCCTTCCCGTCGTCCGGCGTCGCGACCAGCGCGGTCAGCGGCGAGCTCATCTCACCGGTGCCCGCGCCCCAGCCGGCGAGGTACATGCTGAACTCGTAGTTGTTGCGTCGGCTGAAGAAGGTGGTCGCGGTCATGGCGTCGACCTCGGTCTCGATGCCGATCCGGGTCAGCATCTGGGCGACCGCCTGCGCGATCTTGGCATCGTTGATGTAGCGGTCGTTGGGCGAGCCGATCACCAAGCCGAAGCCGTCCGGATATCCTGCCTCGGCGAGGAGCTCCTTGGCGCGCTTCCGGATCGTATGTGTCGGGCTCCGCGTCCTTGCGCGCAGCCGAACATCACCGCACGGCAGGAGCTCGCCTGCCGGCATCGCCATGCCGCCCATGATGCGATCGACGATCGCCTCGCGATTGATCGCCTTGGAGACCGCCTCGCGGACCCGCATGTCCTTGAAGGGGTTCTTGCCGTCGGTGCCGGTGATGCCCGGGCTCGGCTCCTGCGCGTGATCGAAGTGCAGGTAGATCACGCGGTTGGAGAGGTCCTGCGCGATACCAAAGCCTTCGCTCTTGATCCGCTCGAGATCCTGGATCGCGCGGTTTCTCGATGAAGTCGACGTCGCCCGCAAGCAGCGCCGCGACCCGCGGCCCGTCGCTCGTGATCGGGCGGAAGGTGACCTTCGTCCCACTCCGGCTGCTCGCCCCAATAGTCGTCGTTGCGCGTCGAGCACGATCCGGTCGCCCGGCGTGAAGGAGACGAACTTGTAAGGGCCGGTGCCGATTGCCGCCTCGCCGCTGTTGAACTGTGCCGTCGTGGGCGGCTCGCCCATGCCCTCGCAGCCCTCGCGCGAGAAGGTGATGTCGCCCTCGACGCCATTCGGACTCGGCCGAGATGATGCCCGAGTTCGAGCCAGTTCGGTCGGCAGCAGCGGATAGGGCGTGTCGGTCTTGATGATCAGGGTGTGCGGGTCCGGCGCCTCCATGCCGGCGATCGCCTTGGTGTAGATCGCGAAGGAAGACGGGCTGTCCTGGACCATCGGTATCGCGGCACACCGTGTACATCACGTCCTGGGCATCGAAATCGGTGCCGTCGTGGAACTTGACTCCCTGGCGCAGCTTGAACTCCCAGGTGGTGTCGTCGAGCGTGCGCCAGGATCTCGGCGAGCTGCGGCTCGAGCAACTGCTCGGCGTCCTGCTCAGACCAGCGATTCGAAGATGTGCGTGCGCATCGCATTGTTCGGGCCGAGGTTGTGGTAGTGCGGGATCCATCGCGCTCGGCTCCGCCGCGAGGCCGATGGTCAGCTCGTCGGCGGCAGCCGTCCCCATCGATGCGACCGCCAGAATCAGCCGCCGCTGCGCCAATCGGCGCCCTCAAGCTCGTCATGATCATGCTCCCTCTATCGTGCCTTGATGCCGCGGAGCCGGCAAAGGCGCCGCGCGGCCTCCCAGTTGGGGGCATTGGAGATCGATCTGCGGTGCCGGGCAAGCATAAATTTCCCGGCGGCAAGGAGGCAGGGATCGCTCAGATGCTGTAGTAGAGCTGGAACTCGACGGGATGCGGCACGCGCTCGACCGCCTCGATCTCGGCGCGCTTCAGGGCGACATAGGCGTCGATCATGTCGTCGGTGAAGACCTCGTCGGCGGTCAGAAAATCGCGATCCTGCTCGAGCGCCTCGAGTGCCTCGGCGAGCGTGCGGCAGACCGTTGGCAGGGTGTCGGTCTCCTCGGGCGGCAGGTCGTAGAGGTTGCGGTCCATCGCCTCGCCCGGATCGATGGCGCGCGCGATGCCGTCGAGACCCGCCAGCAGCAGGGCCGCGAACGCCAGATAGGGATTGGCGGACGGATCGGCGAAGCGCACCTCGATCCGCTTGTCCTCGGCCTTGGCGGCGAATGGCAGGCGGATCGCGGCCGAGCGGTTCAGCGCGGCGTAGGCGAGCAGGCGCGGCGCGTCGCCGCCCGGCGCCAGGCGGCGGTAGCTGTTGGTGGTAGGGTTGGTGAACGCGTTGAGCGCGCGGGCGTGATGCAGGATGCCGCCCAGATAGTGCAGGCAGATCTCGCTCAGGTCGCCGTAGCCCTGGCCGGCGAAAACGGGCCGGCCCTCGTGGCGCAGGCTCTGCTCGATCTGCAGGCCCGAGCCCGGCTCGAAGGCCATGGGCTTCGGCAGGAAGGTCGCGGTCTTGCCATAGGAGCTGGCGACGTTGTGGACGACGTATTTGTAGATCTGCAGCGCATCGGCGCTTTGCACGAGCGGACCCGGGCCGAGGCTGATCTGGTTCTGGCTAGGTGCGGTGTCGTGGTGGTGCTGCAGCGCCTCGAGACCCATGGTGTTGAGCATGGCGGCCATCTCGGCGCGCAGATCAGCCATGTGGTCGACCGGCGGCACGGCGAGCGGGGCGCCCCTTTGCGGCCGGTGCCCGCTGTTGCCGATGTCGTAGCGGGTGCCCGCGTTGTAGGGTCCTTCTTCGGAATCGACCCGGAAGAACGCCTCGTTGGTCATGACGCCGAAGCGGACGTCGTCGAACACGCAGAACTCGGCCTTGGCGGCGATCAGCGCGCTGTCCGCGACCCCGGCCGCGCGCAGGCGCTCCTCGGCCCGCTGCGCCAGCGAGCGCGGGCAGCGCTCGTAGCCGAGGCCGGTGCCGGGCTCGACGACGTCGCACAAGAGGATCAGGCTCGGCTGGGCGCTGAACGGGTCGAGCACGGCGCTCGCCAGGTCGGGCTTGAGCACCATGTCGGATTCGCTGACGTCGCGCCAGCCGGCGATCGCCGAGCCGTCGAACATCACGCCCTCGTCCAGATGGGCCTCGGTGATGGCGCCAGCGGCGAAGCCGAAATGCTGCCACCGGCCGCAAAGGTCCGTGAAGCGGAAGTCGACGGTCTGGATGTTGTCGCTTCGGATCTGCTCGAGGACGGCTTGCGGGTCCGGCATCCTGGCTACCCCTGGTCGATCGAACGCTCCTGTTTACGCCACTTGCCGGCCGGCGCAAGCGCCGAGCCTTCGCATCCGGCCGGCGCAAGCGCCGAGCCTTCGCATGATGACAGGCTTCGTGCTATCCCGGTCCGGCAACCATCGATCAGCATCCGGACCGATCCATGGCATCGATCAGCTTCGAAGACTTTCGCGCGACCCTGGACGAGGCCGCGCCGCCGGCCGGCGTGCGCCCGGCGCTGGCGGCGATGTGGCAGGACGCCAAGGGCGACTGGGAAGCCGCCCATCGCCTCGCCCAGTCCGAGGACAATGCCGACGGCGCCTGGGTGCACGCCTATCTGCACCGGGTCGAGGGCGATCTCGCCAATGCTGGCTACTGGTATCGCCGGGCCGGCAAGCCGGTAAGCCAGCAGCCCTTGCCTGACGAATGGGCTACCATCGTCCAGACCCTGCTCGCGGATTGAGCTGGTTTCCCTCGGCACCGGGTATAGCTGGGCCACCTTCTCCCGCCGCTCGGTGCCGCGAGGCGGTGACAACGCATCGTCCCTGGCTGTACGGTGACCGCTTGTTCCCCGTCAGCGCCGCCATCGAGACCCCGCATGACCAGCATCGCCCCGACGCCGTCCGCGCCCGTCGAGCAGGAGCCCTTCGATGCTTCGTTGCGCCGGCGTGCCAAGAAGGTCATCCCGGGCGGCCTGTGGGGCCACATGAACGCGGCGCGGCTGCCGGAGGGCTATCCGCAGTATTTCGCCCGCGCGCGGGGCTGTCGCCTGTGGGACGTCGACGACAACGAGTACCTCGACTTCATGTGCAGCTATGGGCCGATGATCCTCGGCTACGGCGACGAGGACGTGGAACGGGCGGCCGCCCGCCAGCGCGCGGAGGCGGACATCGCCAATGGTCCGGCGCCGTGCGCGGTCGAGCTGGCCGAGTTCGTGGTCGCGACCGTCCCGCATGCCGACTGGGTGATCTTCGCCAAGAACGGCACCGATGCCACGACCACCTGCGTGACGCTCGCGCGCGCCGGCACCGGGCGGCGCAAGGTGCTGGTCGCGCGCGGCTCCTATCACGGTGCCGTGCCCTGGTGCACGCCCTCGCTCGCCGGCGTCACCGCCGAGGACCGGGCGCATCTGCTGCACTTCGACTACAACGACGTCGCGAGCCTGGAAGCGGCGGCGGACGAGGCCGGCGACGATCTCGCGGCGATCCTGGTGGCGGCGTTCCGCCATGACGTGCGACGCGACCAGGAGCTGCCGACCCTGGAGTTCGCGCGAGCAGCCCGCGCGCTGTGCGATCGCAAGGACGCGGCGCTGATCCTCGACGATGTCCGCGCCGGCTTCCGCCTCCATCTCGGCGGCAGCTGGGAGCCGCTCGGCGTCAGGCCAGACCTTGCCGCCTGGAGCAAGGCGATCGCGAACGGCCGTGCGCTGGCGGCGGTGACCGGCACCGACCGCTTCCGGCAGGCGGCGCAGGAGATCTTCATCACCGGCTCGTTCTGGTGCGCAGCCGTGCCGATGGCCGCGGCGCTCGCCACGCTGCACAAGCTGCATGCGACGGACGCGGTCTCGCACATGACGCGCATGGGCGAGCGGCTGCGCGCCGGGATCGAGGCGCAGGCGCACCGCCACGGCATCGGCGTCCGGCAGACCGGCCCGGTTCAGATGCCCATGGTGCTGTTCGACGACGACCCCGACCTCGAGAAGGGCAATCTGTTCGCCGCGACGGCACTGCGCCATGGCGTCTACCTGCACCCGTGGCACAACATGTTCCTGTCGCTCGCGCACGGCGAGGCTGAGATCGACCAGGCGCTGGAGGCGACCGACAAGGCGCTCGCCGCGGTTGCCCAAAGACACGGCTGAGCGCTCCGGCCGACGATTGTCTCTTGGACGCGCGAGCCGGCGCGCGTACCGTCGAACAGAAAGGGGAGGTGCTACGACATGGCCATGACGACCGCGGCGGCGGAAGTGGGGCACGGCCACAACGCGACGCCGGAGTTTCTCGCCGATCGCGCCCGCTTCGTGCGCCTGGAGACGGTCCGGCTGACCAGGATCGCGGGCGCCGGCCACTACTCCAGCACGTTCTCCGCGGCAGAGCTGTTCGCGGCGCTGTACTACGCCCATCTGCGGATCGATCCGGCGCGCCCGGACTGGCCGGATCGCGACCGCTTCATCCTGAGCAAGGGCCACGCCGCGATCGGCCTCTATCCGGTGCTGGCCGATCTCGGCTTCTTCGAGCCTGCCCTGCTCGACGACTACACGCGCCTGGGCAGCCCCTTCGGCGACCACCCCGACATGAAGAAGATCAAGGGCGTCGACTTCAGCTCCGGCTCGCTCGGGCACGGCCTCTCGATCGCGCTTGGCATGGCGCTTGCCGGCCGGGTGCAGCAGCGCGAGTACCGGGTCTACTGCATGCTTGGCGACGGCGAGCTGCACGAGGGCCAGATCTGGGAAGCGGCGATGGCGGCGAGCCACTTCCAGCTCCAAGGACTGGTCGGCATCGTCGACCGCAACGGACTGTGCATCGACGGCCACACCGAAGACATCATGGCGATCGAGCCGATCGACGAGCGCTTTCGCAGCTTTGGCTGGAAGGTCCGGCGGATCGACGGCCACGACCTCGATGCGATCCTGGGCGCGCTGGCCGATCTCGAGCCGGCGGGCGTCGGCGCCCCGCAGATGATCATCGCCAATACGGTCAAGGGCCGCGGCGTTCAGATGATGGAGGGCAGCCTGAACTGGCACGTCGGCAACCTGGTCGGTCGCGACTACGACGCCGTGATCGGCGAGCTGCAGCGGGGCCTGAGCCCGGCTGCGGCCCGCGACTGAGGCGCTCATGACCAGCGACCAGGAGACCGCGGCCGGCCAGGACCAGAGCGATCTGTTTCGCGGCGTCAGCGGCCAGGCCGATCTCACCGAGAGCGAGTTCGATCAAGGGGACGCCCGCCTCGCGCCTGCCGGCGTTCGTGCTCGGCGAGGAGCTCGCCGACCTCGCCGACCGCGATCCCCGCATCGTCGTGCTGACCGCCGACCTCGCGAGCGCGAACCGGACCGTCGAGTTCAAGGCGCGCCATCCCGAGCGCTTCTTCGACTTCGGCATCGCCGAGAAGAATATGATCACGGCAGCCGCCGGCATGGCCGCCTGCGGCCAGGTGCCGTACGCCGCCACCTTCGCGGCGTTCAGCGCGATTCTCGGCGCCGAGCAGATCCGCACCGACTGCGCCTATCCCGACCTGCCGGTGCGCATCATCGGCACCTATTCGGGCATCTCGATGGGGTTCTACGGCACCAGCCATCACGCTACCGAGGATCTCGGCATGCTGCGCACTGTCGCCAACCTCACCATCGTCTGCACGACCGATGCCCATCATCTGCGCGCCGTGCTGCGCGCCTCGGCCGACCATCCGGGCGCGATCTACATCCGGCTCGGACGCGGGCGCGACCCCGAGGTCTATCCCGAGGTGCCGACGATCACCTTCGGCCGCGCGATCCGTCTGCGCGAGGCCGGCGACCTCACGATCATCGCGACCGGCGCCGAGGTCCGCCCGGCGCTGGACGCGGCCGCAATGCTGGCCAAGCAAGGCTTCGAGACGCGGGTCGTCGACATGCACACGATCAAGCCGCTCGATGCGGGCGAGGTACGCGCGGCGGTGGCCGAGACCGGCGCGATCCTCACGGTCGAGGAGCACAACGTGATCGGCGGCCTCGGCAGCGCGGTGGCGGAGGTTTTGGTGGACTGCACGCGCGTGCCGTTCCGGCGGCACGGTATCGAGGACGAGTTCGCGCCGGTCGGGCCGCCCGCCGGCCTCTACGCCCACTACAAGCTGGACGCTGCGGGGATCGCGAGCGTCGCTGGGGAAATGCTCGCCCTCCGCGAGGCGGGCTGAAAGCGGGCCGAGCGGTCTTCATCGGAGACGGGGATCGCTGCCGGCACCGCAATGCTTCAACGTGTCGGAGTAGGGAGGGTGGCATGATACTTCGCGCAGGATATCGCCATATCGGCGTGCTCACCTTGGCCGGGACGGCCATGGCCGCCGGGCCGCTCGCCGCGCAGGACCAGCAGCCGCTGGTCATCGCGCGCCATCTGGAGATCAACTCGCTCGATCCGCACCGGGCCTTCTGCGACACTTGCCAAATTTATCTCACGGCCGCCTATGAAGGCCTGGTCGCGCTCGCCGCCGACAACCGGTCGATCGAGCCCCTGCTGGCGACCTCCTGGGAGATCAACGAGGATCAGACCGAGTTCACGTTCCACCTCGACGAGGCGGCCGTCTTCTCCGACGGCAGTCCGGTCGAGGCCAAGGACGTGAAATGGTCCTTCGAGCGGTTGAAGAACATTCAGGGCAGCCCGTCCTTCATGATGAGCGGCGTGTCCGCGATCGAGACGCCTGACGAACATACGGTCGTGATCAGGATGGAGGCTCCGAACTCGGAGTTTCTCGGCGTCCTGACCGCCCCTTATACGATCGTCATCAACAGCGATGCGGCGACCGAGGCCGGAGCCCTGGCAGGCGAAGACGCGGTCTCGGCCGACAACGCGGAAGCCTGGTTCCTCAGCAACTCCGCCGGCAGCGGGCCCTACGTCCTCGACACCTACCGCGTCGACGACGAGCTGCGCTTCGCGCGCAACGACAACTATTGGCGCGCGGCGCCGCCGATCGGCGAGATCGTCATTGACGAGACTGCCGACGCCGTGTCGCAGGCACAGATGCTGCAAAGCGGCGCCGCCGACATCGCCATGCAGATCGACCCCACCACCGCTCAGACTCATCGACAGCGAGGAGGTCGTGATCGAGATGGTGCCGTCCTTCAATTTCATCTACGTCGCCCTTCAGCCCCGGCGCCGAGGCCAACCGGTGCCGCTCACTCCTGGAGGTGCGCCAGGCCCTGGCGCTTGCCCTCGACTATGACGGCATCATCGAGTTCACCGTCGGTGGCGAGGGCGACCCGCAGGCTTCCCCGATCCCCAATGGCTTTCCTGGCACCGCCGACCTGCCGATGCCCGTGCGAGGATCTCGACAAAGCCACGCAGATGCTGGCCGAGGCCGGCTCTTGCGGATGGTTTCGAGCTCGACGTCGTCGTAGCCGTCGCTGAACGTCTACGGCGTCGACCTGCCGCTCCTGATGCAGAAGGTCCAGCAGGATCTCGCCCGCGTCAACGTGACGACCAATCATCCAGCCGGTCGTCGTCGTCGGTGTGGCGCGAGCAGATCGTGAAACCGGGCATTCCCTTCACCGCTCGTTTCTACGCCCCCGATTATTTCGGCTCGGCGCAGTACGTATACTTCTTCGGCATGATCGAAGACTCGTATCTGGCTGACGAACGCGAGCGGCGGCGAGACGGGAATCGATCAATCCACGCGAGTCCGAGCTCCTCCAGGAGGCGCTCGCGACCTCCGACGAGGCGGAACGCGAATCGATCTATCGCGAGATCGCGCTGGAGATGATCAAGGACCGGATCATCGTCCCGGTCGTCAGCCCCAAGCTCGTGCTCGCTTATCGCAGCAACGTGGAAGGGGTGCGCTACAGCGCCTGCTGCAACCTGCCGCTGGCCGAGATCAGCCTGAAATAGGAGCGCAGCAACTCGCAGGCGGCGACGAGAAGGAGCGATGGCTCGTTACATCGTCCGGCGGCTCATCGCGATGCCGCTGCTCCTTCTCGGCGTCGTCACGATCGCCTTCCTGCTGTCCCATATGACGCAGGCCGATCCGCTGACCTCCATCGTCGGCGAGCGGCAGATGCAGAACGAGGCAGTGGTCGAGGCGGCCCGCAGGCGCTGGGGCCTCGACCGCTCCCTTCCCGAGCAGTATCTGATCTACGTCGGCAACCTTCTGACCGGCGATCTCGGCATCTCGTTCCGCACCAAGCAGCCTGTCGCCTACGATCTGAAGCTGAGGCTGCCGGCGACCCTCGAGCTGGTCGTCGCGGCGATGCTGATCGGCATCGTGGCCGGCGTCACGCTCGGCGTCGTCGCGGCACGCTTTCGCGACCGCCCGTCCGATCACATCGCGCGGCTCTTCGCGCTCGCCGGCGCGTCTACGCCGGTGTTCTGGTCGGGGCTGATCCTGCTCTACATCTTCTCGGTTCAGCTCGGCTGGCTGCCAGGACCCGGCAGGATCGACACGCGCGGCGCAGCACCTCCTATTCGTCACCGGCATGTACACCCTCGATGCGCTGATCGCGGGGATTTCGCCACCTTCCGCAGCGCGCTCTCGCACCTCGTCCTGCCGGCTTCCGTTCTGGTTGGACGATGATCGGCATCGTATCGCGCATGGTGCGCGCCTCGATGCTCGACGTGCTCGGCCAGGAGTACGTGCTCACCGCGCGCGCCAAAGGGGCGAGCGAGACCCGGGTCCTCCTCAACCATGCGCTGCGGAACGCGCTGATACCTGCGCTTACCATCATCGGCTTTTCCTTTGCCTATCTGATCACCGGAGCGATTCTGACCGAGACGATCTTCTCCTGGCCCGGGGTCGGGTCCTATGCCGTTGCCGCGGAGCGCGCGCTCGACCACCCCGCGATCATCGGCGTCACCATCGTCGGCGGTGCGGCCTTCCTCCTCGTCAATCTGCTGACCGACATCGCCTATGCCGTGTCGATCCGCGGTGCGGGTCGGGAGCGGGCGCGGCTGATGACGATGATGTCCCGCGCTGTGGTCGTGGCGCGGAGGCCGGACTGGCGACACTGCCGGTGATCATCGGTGCGGCGATCATCGGAGCCTGGATCGTCGTTGCGCTGACGATCCCATGGTGGTCGCCCTACGACCCCGTGCAGCTTGCGGGAGGCCGGCTGGCGCCGCCGAGCGCCGAGCACTGGCTGGGCACGGACGCGCTCGGGCGGGACGTGCTGTCGCGAACGCTCTACGGCGTGCGCCATTCGCTGCCGATCGCCGTGGCGGTGGTCGCTTTGGCCGTGGTGATCGGCTGCCTTTTCGGCGCCATCGCCGGTTTCGTCGGCGGCATTCTTGATTCCATCGTCATGCGTCTCGCCGATGTCACGTTGTCCTTTCCGCCCATCCTGCTCGCGATGGCAGTGACCGCCTCGCTCGGTCCAGGTTTACGGAATGCGGCGGTCGCCATGATCATCGTCTGGTGGCCGGTGTATGCCCGGTTGATGCGCGCCCAGGTGCTGGCCATGCGGGAGCGTGAGCATGTCGACGCGGCGGTTACGTCCGGCGCACGCCCCGCCCGCGTCCTGCTCACGCACATTCTGCCGCTGTGCTGGAGCCCGATCATCGTCAACGCGACCATGGATTTCGGCCAGATCGTGCTGCTCGTGGCGAGCCTGAGCTTCATCGGCCTGGGTGCGGTGCCGCCGACGCCCGAATGGGGCCAGATGATCTCCGAAGGCGCGCTCCACTTCTATCACTGGTGGATCGCCGCCGGGCCGGGCGTTGCAATCCTCAGCATCGTGCTCGGCTTCAATTTCCTCGGAGATGCCCTGCGGGACATTCTCGATCCGAGGTCCCGATGAGCGCCGCACCTCTGCTTCAGGTCCGCGACCTCACCGTTACCTTCGCGGGCCCCGGCGGGCTGCGGCTCGACGCGGTCCGCGGCGTCGATCTCGACGTGAGCGATGGCGAGGCTCTAGGCGTGGTCGGCGAATCCGGCTGCGGCAAGAGCGTCACCATGCTCGGCATCCTGGGCCTGCTGCCGAGATCGGCCGTGGTCACCGGCTCGGCGCGGCTGCGCGGCCAGGAGCTGCTCGGCATGGCGCCGCAGGCGCTGCAGGCCATTCGCGGCGCCCGCATCGGCATGATTTTCCAGGACCCGCTGAGCGCGCTCAATCCCGTGCTGCGGGTCGGCGAGCAGATCGTCGAGGCGATCCGCATCCACCGCGACCTCTCGCGCAAGGCCGCCATGGCGCGCGCGGTCGATCTGCTCGATCTGGTTTCGATCCCGCAGCCGCGCGATCGCGTGCAGCAGTATCCGCACGAGTTCTCTGGCGGCATGCGGCAGCGCGCGATGATCGCCATGGCGGTGGCCAACGAGCCGGAGCTGCTGATCGCCGATGAGCCGACGACCGCGCTGGACGTCACCGTTCAGGCCCAGATCCTGGAGTTGCTGGAAGACCTGCGTACCCGCCTTGGCATCGGGCTGATCCTGATCACGCACGATCTGGGCGTGGTCGCCGGGACGGCCGATGCGGTCGCCGTGATGTACGCCGGCCGCATCGTCGAGCGCGGCGACGTCGACACGGTCTTCGACGAGCCGCGCCATCCCTACACGAAAGGCCTGCTCGCCGCCTTGCCGAAGCTCGATGCCGGCGATGCGCCGCTGGTCGGGATCGAAGGACGGCCGCCATCGCTTCGCGACCCGCCGGCAGGCTGCGCGTTTCACCCGCGCTGCGCCCTGGCGCAGGCGCGCTGCCGCGTCGAGCGGCCGGTCCTGCGCCTTCTCGGAGCGAGCTGGTGCGCCTGCCACCTGGCCGAGGCGGCGCAGCATGGTGCCGCATCGGCGGAGGGCACCCCGTGAAGCCCGCGGCCCAAAACGCGTCGATCCTGTCGGTGCGCCATTTGGTGAAGGCGTTTCCGGTGCGCCGCGGGGTGATCTTCGATCGAGCAGTCGCGCAAGTGCAAGCCGTCGCCGACGTCTCGCTCGACCTTGCCGCCGGCGAGACCCTCGGGCTGGTGGGCGAGTCCGGTTGCGGCAAGTCGACGCTTGGCCGCTGCATCGTGCGCCTGCTCGAGCCGACCTCCGGCGAGATCCTGTTTCGCGGCCAGGACATCGCGAGGCTGCCGGCGTCGGCGATGCGGCCGCTGCGCCGCCATCTTCAGATCGTCTTTCAGGATCCTTATGCGTCGCTGCACCCCCGCATGCGGGTCGGAAGGATCATTGCCGAGCCGTTACGCCTGGCTGATCTGGCCAAGCGCGAGGCGAGCGCGCGGGTCGCCGAGCTGCTGGAGTTGGTGCGGCTGAATCCGGACCATGTCGCAAGCTTCCCGCACGAGCTTTCCGGCGGCCAGCGCCAGCGCGTCGGCATCGCACGGGCGCTGGCGCTCGGGCCCGAGGTCGTCGTGCTCGACGAGCCCGTCTCGGCCCTCGACGTGTCGGTTCAGGCGGGCGTGCTCAACCTTCTGGAGGAGCTGCAAAAGCGGCTCGGTCTCGCGTTCCTGTTCATCGCCCACGACCTCGCGGTCGTGCGCCACATCTCGCACCGCGTCGCCGTGATGTATCTCGGCCGGATCGTCGAGACGGCCCGGGCCGCTGATTTCTACGCCGGCGCGATGCATCCCTACAGTCAGGCACTGCTGTCCGCCATCCCGCTCGCCGACCCCAAGCGCGAGCGCGCGCGCCGGCGCATCGTGCTCGAAGGCGATGTGCCGAGCCCGCTCGATCCGCCCTCGGGCTGCCGCTTCCGCACGCGCTGCTGGAAGGCGACCGAGCGCTGCGCCGCCGAGGAGCCGGTGCTGCTGGAGCAGGCCGACGGCCACCGGGTGGCCTGTCATTTCCCGGACTTCGCCTCAGGATCGACGCGGCTTGGGATCGGCATCGAGACGCACCGCCCAACCCTCCGTGCCGGGCCGCGCTGCCGGATAGATCTTCTGGACGATCGGGTCGTGGCCGGGCACCACGTGGTCGCGCGAGGTCGCCAGACGCTCGACGGTATCGAAGCCCTCCAGCATCGCCGGCACGCTGTCGATCACCGGGTAGGGGCGCCGCTGGTCGAGATGGGCATAGAAGTGCGCGACGTCGGACGCCAGCACCACCCAGCCGCGCCGGGTCCTGACCCGCACCGCCTGCAGCCCGCGCGAGTGGCCGCCGATGTGATGGACGGTGACGCCCGGCATGATCTCGGCAGCACCGTCGTGGAACGCGACGCGGCCGGCATAGACCCGGCGCACCATCGCGACCACGTCCTCGACCTCGAACGGCACGCGGATCACCGGATGGCACATGCAGCGGCCGGTGGCGTACGCCATCTCCGCCTCCTGCAGGTGGTAGCGGGCCTTCGGAAACAGGCCGTCGTTGCCGCAATGATCGTAGTGCAGATGGGTGATGATCACGTCCTCGACCGCCTCGAGGTCGACGCCGAAGGCGCCGAGAGCCTCGCCGACCGGCTTCGTGATCTCGCGCTTGCGCAGATCGGCGCCGCGCTGATCGAAGCCGGTGTCGACCACGATCGGTCCGGCCGCCGCCGACGATCAGCCAGACGTAGTAGGAAAGCGGCATCGGCACGTCGTGCGGGTCGCCGCCCAGAAAATTCTCGGGCGAGCGCCGGTCGACCCGCGCATAGGCAAGCGCATAGACTTCGTAGAGGTCGTCGCTCACGAGACCTTCCTTCCCGGTGAGAGCTAACGCAGCACGAACGGGTTCGGCACGTTGCCGCTGATGTCGATCCAGACGCTCTTTTCCTGCAGGTATTCGCGGATCGCGCTCTGGCCGCTCTCGCGACCGATGCCGGAGCGCTTGTAGCCGCCGAACGGCGACATGTAGCTGACCGCCCGGTAGGTGTTGACCCAGACTGTGCCGGCCTCGAGCTGCTCCGCCATGGTCAGCGCGCGCTTGATGCCCTGGGTCCAGACGCCCGCGGCGAGCCCGTAAAGGGTGCCGTTGGCGATCGCGACCGCCTCCTCGTCGTCGTCGAACGGGATGATGCCGAGCACCGGCCCGAAAACCTCCTCCTGGGCGATCCGCATGTCCGGTCTTACGCCGGTGAAGATGGTCGGCTCGACGAACCAGCCCTGGCCGCATTCCGGGCGCGTGGCCGGCCCGCCGCCGAGCACGCAGGCCGCTCCCTCGCCCTGGGCGATGTCGATGTATTCCAGCACCTTGCGGTACTGCGGCCGGGTCGTGATCGGGCCGACCTGGGTCGCATCGTCGAGCGGGTCGCCCATGCGGGCGGTGCGGGCGAGATCGAGCAGGCGCTCGACGAACGCATCGTAGACCCGGCGGTGGATCAGCGCCCGGGAGCCGGCGATGCAGGTCTGGCCGGTCGCCGCGAAGATGCCGGAGACGACGCCCTTGACCGCATCGTCGAGCACCGCGTCGTCGAACACGATGTTGGCGGACTTGCCGCCGAGCTCCAGGGTCACGGGCTTGATCGAGCGGGCGGCGGCCTCGTAGACCACCTGGCCGGTGCGATCGCCGCCGGTGAACGCCACCTTGGCGACCTTGGGGTGGGTCACCAGGGCGTCGCCGATCTCGCCGCCGAAGCCCGTCACGATGTTGACGACGCCCGGCGGGAAGCCGGCTTCGGCGAACAGCTGGCCGAACTCGAGTGCTGAGACCGACGAGAACTCGGACGGCTTCCAGACCACGGTGTTGCCCGCGGCAAGCGCAGGGGCCAGCTTCCATGCGGCGAGCAGCAGGGGCGAGTTCCAGGGCGTGATCGCGGCGACCACGCCTAGCGGCTCCTCGCGGGTGAAGTTGAAGACGCCCGGCTTGTCGATCGGGATGACCCGGCCCTCGAGCTTGTCGGCGAGGCCGCCGAAGTAGTGTGAACCACTGCGGCAGGTAGCGCAGCTGGGCGCGCATCTCGGTGATCAGCTTGCCGTTGTCGCGGGTCTCGAGCTCGGCCAGCCGGTCCGCCTCGCGCGCCACGATATCGCCGAAGCGATGCAGCAGCGCGCCGCGCGCGCTGGCGCTCATGCGCCGCCAGCCGTGCGCGCGAAAGGCATCGGCTGCGGCCTCGACCGCCCGGTCGACGTCGGCCGGCGTGGCCCTCGGCACCAGCGCCCAGGCGGCGCCGAGGAACGGGTTCTCGGATTCGAACGTCTCGCCGCCGGCGGCATCGACCCATTCCCCGCCGATCAGCATCTGATAGCGTTTCATCTGAAGCCTCCGATAGTCCTCCGCTCTGGGCTACGCCCTAGTCGTTCTGGTCGATCTCGGCCAGGACCTCGCGCGCGGTGCGGAACGCGTCGATCGCGGCGGGCATGCCACAATAGATCCCGACCTGGAGGAAGATCTCGCGGATCTCCTCGCGGCTCACGCCGTTGGTGAGCGCGCCCCTGATGTGCATCTTCAGCTCGTGCGGCCGGTTGAGCGCGCTCAGCATGGCGAGGTTCAGCATGCTGCGGGTCTTGCGCGGCAGCTCCTCGCGGCCCCAGACAGCACCCCAGCAATACTCGGTCACCAGGTCCTGCAGCGGCCGGTTGAAGTCGTCCGCGGCGTCGTACGACCTCTCCACGTACTCCCTGCCGAGCACGGCCTTGCGGATCTCGAGGCCGCGCTCCAGGACTTCCTTGCTCATATCGATCTCCCTTGTTGTCGCCGAGAGGGAGGCGCCCGGGCGATCCCCGGACGCCTCGAAGATTCAGCTCGAGGGCCAGAGCGGCTCGGCCACCGCCAGCTCCGGCGGGTAGACGGTCACCGGGATGCCGTCCTGCCACTGGATGATGGTGAGGCCGGCGCCGACCCGGCGGCCGTTCTCCTCGAACTTCAGCTCGCCGCCCGGGAAGTAGGGCGACGGGCCCTCGTCGAGGGTGCGCAGCGCCTCGGCCACGGCCTCGCGATCGGCGCTGCCGGCCTTCTCGAGCGCGGCCTTGAGGATCCACATGTCGCCATAGGTCGAGATCGCGTTCTGGGTCATCCAGGGCTCGCCGTAGCGCTCCTCGAGGCGCGCGATCATGTCCTCGTGGCCCTTCGAGCCCCAGTTCGCGACCACCGCCATGACACCCTGCAGGATGTCAGGGCCCAGCGTGTTGAGCATGTCCGGCTCGGCGATCGCGATGCCGAACGAGACGGTCGGGATGCGGCCCTGGCCGAGGCCGAACTCGTTCATCTTCTCGAGCACGAGCTTGGCATCGGAGATCACGGTCGGCAGGAAGAAGAACAGATCCGGCCGCGTCGTGCGCAGCTGCTGGATCAAGGGCGTCGCATCCACCAGCGGCGGCGTGAAGGTCTCGTCGACCACGAGCTCCAGCCCCAGCTCCTTGAGCAGATGCTCGCGCATGGGCTTGACGGACGAGATCGAGGCCGCGGTGTTGTCGGTGACGATCGCGACGGTCTTCGGATCGCCGCCCGCGGACCGCGCGAGCTCGACCAGCGTCGGCAGCGACTGGATCGCCTGCGAGCCCGAGGTCGCGGACGTCTGGAAGATGTAGTCGAAATCGCGCTCGGTGATCATGTCCGAATACGACAGGGTCAGCATCGGCAGCTTCGCGCGCTCGGTGACCTCCGTGACCGCGAGCGTGAACGACGACAGATAGGAGCCGGTCGCGGCGACCAGGTCGTCGTGCTCGGCCACCATGCGCTGCGCCGCGTTCTTGGCCTTCTCGGTGGTATCGCCGGAATCCAGCACGACCAGCTCGAGCTTGGCGCCGCCCAGCGCCTCGATGCCGCCGGCGGCATTGACGTCCTCGATGCCGAGCTCGGCCCCCATGCGCATCACCTGGCCCGGGCGCGCGTAGATGCCGGACAGCGGCACCAGCAGGCCCGACCTTGACGGTCTCGGGCTCCTGCGCGGTCCCTGGCGCGCTGAGGCCCACGGCCGCGGCGAGCGGCAGGGCGGCCAGCCATCCAATCCTCATGAGGCTGCGTCGGTCGATCATCGGTTCTGCTCCCTTCGTTAGCCCGCCCTGATGCGGGAATTACATGCCGAGGTAGGCCTGGCGGACGCGATCGTCGGCGCGCAGCGTCGCGGCCGTCCCTTCCAGCACCACGCGCCCGGTCTCGAGCACGTAGCCGTGGTCCGCCGACTCCAGCGCCTCGGCCACCCGCTGCTCGACCAGGAGGATGGTGAGGCCCGCGTCCGCGCGGATCTCCAGCAGGCGCTCGAAGATGAAGTCGGCGATGGTCGGGGCGAGCCCCATCGACGGCTCGTCCAGCATCAGAAGCTTGGGCGACGAGGCGAGGCCGCGGCCGATCGCCAGCATCTGCTGCTCGCCGCCCGAGAGCGTGCCGGCGAGCTGGCGCGCGCCGCTCGGCGAGCACCGGCAGCCACGCGAAGATGCGCTCGATGTTGCGCCGCCAGTCGCGCCGCCCGGCCTCGGTGTACGCCCCCATCTCGAGGTTCTCCATGACCGTGAGCGAGGGGAACACCTGGCGGCCCTCGGGCACGTGCGCGATGCCGAGATGCGCCCGTTTCGCCGGCGCGATCCGCAGCAGATCGACCCCCTCGAACTCGATGCTTCCGGCGCTCGGGGCGACGATGCCGGAGATGGTCTTGAACAGCGTGGTCTTGCCGGCGCCGTTGGGGCCGACCATCGAAACGAAGGCACCCGCCTCGACGGCGATCGAGACGCCGTGCAGCACCTTGACCGCCGCATAGCCGGCGTGGATGCCCTCAAGCCGCAGCATAAGCCGCGCTCCACTTCTTGCCGAGGTAAGCCTCGATGACGCGTGGGTCGCGAATCACCTCCTCGGGGGCGCCGTCGACCAGGACCGCGCCGTGGTCGAGCACCACGAGGTGGTCGGCGAGGCGGACCATGGCGTGCATGGTGTGCTCGATGATCACGATCGTGATGCCCTCGGCTGCGAGCGAGCGGATCACCGCGACCACATCGCCGATCTCACCATGCCCGAGGCCTGCCAGGGTCTCGTCGAGCAGGAGGATGCGCGGCTGGCCGGCGAGCGCGCGGGCGAGCTCCATCAGGCGCAGCTGCTTGGTGGTGAGGCCCGAGGCCAGCCGGTCCGCGACCTCCGACAGGCCCACGCGCGCGATCGCCTGCTCGGCCAGGGCCTGGGCATGGGCCTCGTCGCGGGCATGCACATAGGCGCCGACCCGCACGTTGTCGGCGATGCTCATGCGCGCGAACGGGCGCATCACCTGAAAGGTCCGGCCGATGCCGGCGGCGCACAGCCGGTTCGGCTTCTGGCCGACCCGGTCCCGGCCGTCGAGCAGCACGGCGCCGTGGTCGGGCCGCAGGAAGCCGTTCAGGAGGTTGAACAGCGTGGTCTTGCCGGCGCCGTTCGGCCCGATGATCCCGAGGATCATGCCCTTGTGGACCTCGAAGCTCACATCCTGGACCGCCTTCAGGCCGCCGAAGCTCTTCGAGAGGTCCTGCACCTCGAGGATGACTTCGTCGGACATCCTGCGCGCTCGCGCCGGATTGCAGGCGGGCATCGATGCAAGCGGAATGGCGTCGGCCTCGGCCGGGCGCTCGTCGGCGGCGCGGGAGTGCCTGCGGCGGATCAGGTCGCGCACCTTCCAGAACACGCCTTCGGGCGCTGCGATGATCACCACGATGATCGCGAGGCCGAAGATCACGCCCTGGATGCCGGGGAAGATGGCGCCGAACTCGGCATGCAGGATCTCGGCGACCGGGATCAGGATCGCGGCGCCGATCAGCGGCCCCCAGACCGTGCCGACGCCGCCGAACATGACCACGGTCAGCGCCTGGGCCGAGACCAGCATGCCGAACACCGAGATCGGCGTGACCACCAGCAGGACCACGGCGTAGAACGCGCCCGTGGCGCCGGCGATGGCACCGCTCAGCGCGATCGCGCGCAGCTTCCAGACGAAGGTGTCGATGCCCGCGGCCTCGGCGGCCGCCTCGTTCTGCTTGATCGCGATCAGGGCCATGCCGAAACGGGAGCGCTCGACGGCGCGGGTCACCACCACCGACGGCGATCAGCATGGCGAGCGCGATCAGCACGTAGATCCGCTGGTCGGCGAACTGCATGTAGAGGCCCGGCATCGTCACGCTTCATCGGCAGCGTGACCTCCTGATAGCCGAGCCACTCGAACACGTAGAGCATCGCCAGCGGGTAGGCGAGCATGGCCAGCGCGAAGTAGACGCCGCGCAGGCGGAAGGTCGGCAGCCCGATCAGTAGGCCGGCGAGGCCGCCGAGCAGGCCGGCCGCCGGGATCAGGAACCAGGGCGAGAGGTCGAGATAGATCTGGCCGAGTGCTGTGGTATAGGCGCCGATGCCGAAGAACGCGGCGTGGCCGAACGAGACCAGGCCCGTGTAGCCGCTGAAGATGTTCCAGGACAGGCCGAAGCAGGCCCAGACCAGCACCAGCGTCATCATCAGCTGGTAGTAGGAATTCTCCACGAGCAACGCGACCGCGGCATAAACCGCGGCGAACAGCGAAGACCGGCAGGAGCGATCGCAGCAGCGCCATGGCTCAGGTCCGTTCGACCACGCGGCCGAAGAAGCCCTGCGGGCGCAGCACGATGATCAGGAGAAAGATCACGAAGATCGTTGCGTTCTGCAGCTGGGTCGGCAGGACCAGGGTCGAGAGCTGCTGCACGAGCCCGATCGTCATGCCGCCCCAGAACGGCCCGATGATGCTGCCGATGCCGCCGAGCACGACGCCGGCATACATGACGATCACGTATTCGAGGCCGACGAACGGATGGAACGGGTAGTTGGTGGCGAGCAGGCCGCCGGCGATCCCGGTGATGCAGGTGCCGAGCGCGAACGCGATCCGGTGCGCGTGGTCGACGTCGATGCCCATGTAGGTCGAGGCTTCGGGATTGTCGGCCGAGGCGCGCAGCGACTTGCCCAGGCGCGAGCGCGTGATCAGCAGCCAGAGCAGGAGGATCACCACGACCGAGATCAGAGCGGATACGGCGCGCGACTTGTTGACGAACACGGCAACGAAATCGCCCCAGAACGGACCGACCTCCCAGGCGCTGGCCGGAGAGCGGCGTGCGGATCGAGAGCAGCATCGAGCCGAACAGCATCATCGCGCCGTTCTGCAGGACCAGCGCGATGCCGAGGGTGAGGATCAGCTGGGCGTAGTGGCCCTCGCCCTCGAGCACGGCGGTGCGAAAGCCGGTGACCCGTGAGATCAGCGCCTTGTGCACGAGGAAGCCGAAGGCGAACAGCACCGGTGCCGCGATCGCGATCGCGACGTAAGGGCCGAAGATGCCGCCGAAGGCCGCCTGCACGCCGAGCAGGGTGAAGGCGTAGAAGGCGATGTACATGCCGAGCATCATGAAATCGCCCTGGGCGAAGTTGATCACCCGCATGATGCCGAAGATCATCGCCAGCCCGACGCACATCAGGCCGTAGATCGCGCCGACCAGGGCGCCCGCGGCCAGCGCCTGCAAAAAGCTTTCGAGGAGGATCTGCCCCTCGGTCATCGACGGATCTCGACGCCGGCCCACTCCTCGATCACCCTGGCGATCGAGGTGAAGTCGGAATTGGCGCCGAACTTCGCCTGGGTCACCGCCAGCATCTGGCGGACCAGCGAGCCCAGCACCATGGGCACGCCCAGCGCCTCCGCCTCGTCGACGCACAGGCGCACGTCCTTGTACAGAAGCCCGGTCGCGAAACCGAAATCGAAGGTGCCGGGCAGGACCGAGCGCGGAAACTTGTCCTGGGTCGCGCTGTTGCGGCCGCTGCCGGCGTTGATGACGTCGAGCATGACCTGGGGGTCGACGCCCGCCTTGACGCCCATCGCCAGGGCCTCGGCGGATGCGACCATCGCCGCTGCGGATAGGATGTTGTTGCCGAGCTTCACGACCTGCGCGAGCCCCGGCTTCTCGCCGACGTAGAAGACCTTGCCGAAGATCCTGCACGATCGGCTCGACCGTCTCGAAGGTCGGCTTCGGGCAGGAGACCATGACCGCGAGCGTGCCCTCGCAGGCACCCTTGACGCCGCCGCTGACCGGCGCGTCGACCGCCTGGATGCCGCGCTCGGCGAGACCCTGCGCGACCCGGCTGGCGACGCCGGGGCCGGTCGTCGACAGATCGATCAGGATTTTGGCGCGCGAGCCTTGCGCTACGCCCTGCTCGCCGAGTGCCACCTCGTGCACGATGTCCGGGGTCGGCAGGCTCACGAGCACGATCTCGGCGGCGGATGCGACCTCGGCCGCAGACCCGGCGCGCGTGGCACCCCGTGCGAGGAGCGGCGCAACGGCCTGCTCGCTGGTATCGAACACGGTCAGCGCATGGCCCGCATCGAGCAGGCGTCCGACCATCGGGCCGCCCATGCGGCCAAGCCCTATGAACCCGAGACTTTGCCCTGGCATCCTCACTCTCCCCGGGGCCCGTGGGCCTCCCCTGCCAGGCCTAGGCGGCCTGTCCCTGCTCTGCCCGCAACAGCTCGATCGCTGCCGCGGCGGCGTGTTGCACGTGGCGGGTCGCGGCATCGCGCGCGGCCTTGCCGTCACCCGCCAGGAGCGCGTCCATCAGTTCCCGCAGCTCCGCCAGGCTCGCGCGCATCCGGCCCGGCGCCTGCAGCGAGGTGGCGCGCAGCAGCGTCACCCTCGAGTTCAGCATCCGCAGCGTGATCCCGAGCGCCTCGTTGCCGGAGCCCTCGATCAGGCACTCGTAGAACCGGTTCTTGGCGTTCAGGCGGACGATCGCCTCGTCGGAGCCGTAGGACTTTTTCACCTCCTCGAAGGCCTTCTTCAGGGCCAGGCGCTGGACCTCGCTCGCGCGCTCGGCGAACAGCTGGCTCGCCAGCCCCTCGAGCTCGATGCGCACCTGGTAGATGCCTTCCGCCTGCTCCGGCGTGACCCTGCTGACCACCGGCCCGCGATGCGCGATCACGTTGATCAGGCCTTCCGATTCGAGCTGGCGCAGCGCCTCGCGCACCAGCGTGCGGCTGACCCCGGTCATCGCGCACAGGTCACGCTCGGGCAAACGCGCGCCCGCCTTGAAGACGCCGGCCGCGATCGCGTTGCGAATGCTCTCGGTGACGCTGTGGCGCAGGGGTGCTGCGATGCGATGCACCCGGAAGCGCTGACCCTCGGGGATCGACCCGAAGGGGGCCGTCTCAGCCATCGCGACCAGCACCTCCTGCCAGAGTGACGGGTTGGAGCGGGTCCAGCCCGGAAAGCAGCGACGGATGCCGCGCGCCGCGGGCCGGTCGCCCACGATACTACGATCATACGATATGACGCGCGATCGCTTGTCAAGCCGTGCTACCGAGCGCGTGCCGAAGCGGCCCGTAGCCCTGCTTCTGCTGCTCGGGATCGCGCTGTCGGTGCTGTCCCAGAGCAGTTTCGTGCGGACCAGGATCGCCGCTTTGTTCGCCGGGCGAAAGGCGCACGACCCGGCCGGGTAGGACGGCAACCCTCGACGCGCCGAAATGCGTCCTGGCGGCCTCATGCGAGCTCCCCTTTCCCGACGGCCGGCAGGGGAGGTCACGGCGGCCTGGGGTTGGTGGCGCATGGGGACGCAACATGCGTCGGGGTGTCGCAAAAATGCGTCGGGTGGCGCATATGGGCTCCATCAGGCGTTCCAATCGGCGAGCCGCGCAAGGCGACGCGCGCCTGTCTCGTTCCGGGCGCTCGCTCGGCGGGTTCGTCGCATCATGCCATGCTCTCGAATTCGCCAGGGTTCCTGCGGCTCTCGGGTTCCTTTGGTTTTTCGCTCGCGCAGGTTCGTTCGTGCTGGACAGACTGCAAAGGGGGGCCGGGCCAGCACTCCTTCCGGCGGCAGCGTCGTCCGGACGAGGAATCGCGCCCGCGGAGAGGGGCGGGGGCGCGGACCGGTCGAGCACCGATACGCGCTCTCGGGCATGCACCGCGCGTGGACGCATGGACTGGATCATGGCTGAGGCTTCCGGCGGAGCACCCGCTCGCGGCGGGCGGCAAAGATCGGGCTCATCGAGCCCAACCCGGCAGTGTAACCGATTATAGGAATATGATACAAGCCGAGCGACGAGAGCTTTGCGTAAGTACGGAGTTTGTTCCTTGGGCGGCTAGGAACGCGCTGGGAGGCGGCGGGAGCGAGCGATCGCCGTTGCTTCAGCCCTTCGGCGCGGGCTGCCGGCTGCGCCCGGAAAGGGCCTCCTGCCCCCGAGGCAGAACTCCGCTCTCAGGCCGCCAGCACCAGGGCGCGGCGCAGGTTCATGGCGACGGCGAGGAGCTGCAGCTGGAGTGCGTTCTTGACCAGCGAGCGATAACGGACCCGACGGTAGCCGTACCAGCGCTTCATGATAGCGAAGGTCCGCTCGACCGGCGCCCGCAGCTTGCCGAGCGCCCGGTTGCGGGCGCGGCCAGCGGCATCGAGCGGCCGCCGCCAGTAGTTGCCGGCCATGATGCCGTCGGCGATGCCCCGCTCCGCCAGCTCCCGGCGATACCACCAGCCGTCGTAGCCCTTGTCGGCATAGACCACCCGCTCGTCGCCCTGCACCAGGGCCAGGAACGGCGTCTTGTCCGAGACGTTCGCCGGGGTCAGGATCGCCTGGCGCACCAGACCCGAGGCCTGGTCGACCGCGACATGCGCCTTGTAGCCGAACAGCGGCTGCTCCGGCATCGCATTCCAGGTGGCATCGCGGTCGCTGCGGCCTTCGACCGGCTCGTCCGTCCTGGGCCGACGGCTGTCGGCCCTGACCAGGGAGGCATCGATCAGCGTCCCTGCCTTGACCATCAACCCCTTGGCATCGAGCTGCCGGTTGAGCTCGGCGAGCAACGGTTCGCTCAGCCCCCGCCGGACAAGCTCGCTGCGAAAGCGCGACAGCGTGGAATGATCGGGCACCGGGTCGGCCAGCGCCAGACCGACGAAGCGCCGGAACGACAACCGGTCCGACAGCGCCTCCTCGAGCCCCGGGTCCGACAGCCGGTACCACTGCTGCAAGAGCAGGCAGCGCAGCAGCACCAGCGGCCCGTACGACGGCCGCCCGACCGGCGCCGCATAGACCTCGCCGAGCAGCCGCTCGAACCCCGTCCAATCCACCAGCGATGTGAGCCGCTCCAGCTGCCGGTTGCGCCCCGCCCCGCCTTCGACCAGCCCGTCCGCCAAGCTCAGCTGCCCCAGCTCCCGCCGCATCCAACCCCTCCCGCAACCCGCTGCCCACCTCATCGAATCACAAACCAGGGGTTATGCAAAGGTCTCGTGCCAGGATCACCATTCTGCGGCGGCACGAGGGCGCGAGCGCGGCGGGTGCCGCCCTCAGCCGGCCTTGGCGGCGCGCATCATGGCGCGACGCTTGCGCATGGCGTCGTGGGCCTCCTCGGAGCCGTCGTGGAAGGTGCCGAACCAGCGGTCGAGCGGGATGGCGCCGTCGGCGTAATTGCACTCGAAATACTTGTGGTGGAGGTAGTGGGCATAGCAGTCCGTGTCGACCGCGCCGTCCTTGCCGACCACCACCTTCTCGAAGCCGACATGGCCCGGGACCGGCGACAGCCCGGCATGGATCAGGTGAAACAGCGCGTGCACCGGATGCGACGGCAGGACCCAGTGGATCAGGACGCCGGAGAAGTAGAGGAGATGCTCGACCGGATGCATGGCGAGCCCCGACCACGGGCCCGGATTGACATTATGGTGATGCAGCCGGTGCACGGTGCGGTAGAGCACCGGAACATGGAGCAGGCGGTGCACCAGGTAGAAGTGAACCTCGCGGATCAGCGGGATCGCGAGCATCAGCAGGGCCAGCCAGATCGGGTGCGCGGCCCAGGTCATCCAGGGGATGTAGCCGTTGGCGAACGCCCAGAGCGTCAGGGCCTCGTAGGCGGTCCAGATCGGCACGCCGCTCGCCAGCGTCCAGAACATGTTGTCAAAAGTCTGGTTGCGGAACAGGAAGATCGGATTGCCTACATCCAGCCACTTCGGATTGTACTTGAACGCGTTGCCCTGGGCCTTGCGGATGTAGAGCCACAGGTGAAACGCGCCGAAGAACAGCACCGCCAGGCCGGCGTTGCGCGCGAGCACCAGGACAATCCAGCCCGGTGCGAAGGTCCGCATCGCGTCGACTGGCGGCGTCAGGTAGAGCCAGACCGCGACCGCGATCGCGGCATACAGCAGGTTCCACGGCAGGATGTAGCCGGGATACCCGAACAGCCACCTCAGCACGGCAAGCGGCTGCGCCGGCCAGACGAAGACCGCCGGATACTCGACATGCCGGAACGGCTTCCAGTCGCCCCTCCGGTCGCGCGCGCCATAGGCTGCATCGTCCATCGCAGGATCTCCACGAGACTTGCCCGCCCCGAAGGGAACTGATGGCACCAGCCGCCGCGGCGATCAAGAGCGCGGACGGGGCGGAGCGGCAGCCCGGGCCGGACGCGATGCAAGAGGTGTGGGCGGCGATGCCGAGCGAGCGCTGCGGCGCCCCAGCCGCTGCGCGTTGCCTTCTCCTCCCGACCGGAGCATTCTAGCCATGGAACAATCGCTGCCTGAACAGTGTCGGATTACGGCCTGGTGACTTGGAGCGGGAGCTGAAGGAGCTTCGCTCGGGATCTGCCAAAGTATGATTTGGGAGGAACGTCGTGACCTTTAGCTCCGTGCGCATCTGCGCCATCGGCGCGTTGGCGATGCAGCTTTACGGCTCGCCCGTTTCCGCACAAACCCTGGACCCATACCAGGCCACGGCCAGCATCGGGGATTTCGACAACCTGCCCGAGCGCCCAGTGCATTCTCAGCTTTCCGGCGGTGCCGATGGGCAAGCGGCTGGTCCTCACCAGCGTCTCCGCGCAGCTGGGTCCGGCCTCGAATCAGCTCGTTCTGGAAGGCGGCGGCGTTACCTATTTCGTGCCGAAGTCGCATCCGGATCTCGGCTACCTGGCCGCCCCGGTCACCGTCTATTACGGTGCGGGCAGCACGCCGACCGCCCGCATCTTCGCGCCTGACACCGCCCAGCACACCTCCTTGATCGTCACGCTCGTCGGTCATCTCGTTCCGCAGTAGCCCGTTTCGGCCGGCTGACGGTTGCTTCGTCACTTGCCGCGCCGCGTCGTTGCATATACATTGGCAGCAGATGCATATGCGAGAGGTTCGATGGCACTCTACATACGCGACGATGCCGTGCGGCAGCTCGCCAGTGAGTTGGCGAGGCGCCAGGGGCAGAGCGTGACCGAGACGGTCCGGAGCGCGCTTCTCCAGGCGAAGGAGAGGCTCGAGGATGATCGGGCGACGCGCGATGTCAGGGCGCGCGTGGTGATCGAGGAGCTGCGGGCGCTGCGCCGCAGCCCGGTCCGGGAGGACACGATCTACGACGAGCAGGGGCAGCCGCGTCTTTGAGGTTCGTGGTCGACACTTCGGCCCTGGTCGCGCTCGTCAACGACGAGCCCGAGGCCGAGCGTTTCCACAGCCTCCTCCTGGACCACGAGCCGCTCATCTCCTGCGGCACGCTGATCGAAACGCTGCGGGTCATGCAGGTCGGGCTCGGGCCGCAGGCCCTGGGCGCCGTCGACCGGCTGATCGAACTCTATGGTATCGAGCCAGTGCCGGTCGATGCCGAGCAGGCCGCATTGGCCCGCGCGGGCATGCTCGCCTACGGCAAGGGACGGGGCGAGGCGCCAGCTGTGCTGAACTTCGGCGATCTGTTCGCCTACGCCCTGGCCAGGCAACTGCGCCTGCCGCTGCTGTTCAAGGGCGAGGATTTTTTGGCGACCGACGTCGCCCCCGTACCGGAGTAGCCGGCCTGAGAGCGAGGGAAAACGTGCGCCTTCAGGAACCACACCAGCTTTCATCGCATCAGTGTCGCCAACCTCAGCGAGCCGCTGCGCCCTGCGTTGCAGCTTCGGGAGCAGCATATGCTATCCGGTGGAAGTGTCAGCATAAGTGGGTAGAGCGAGCCATGAGCGCAAAGCGCCGCGAGCAGGACCTGATGGAGAAGATCCGCAGGCTACCGGAAGACAAGCTTGCGGAGGTCGAGGATTTCGTCGATTTCCTGCGCCAGCGCCAGGAGGTGCGCCGGCTTGCGCAGGCGGTGACCGGCGCGTCGGAGGCGGCCTTCGCGAAGGTCTGGGACAACCCGGACGATACCGCGTATGACCGCCTTTGAGTTGGCGAGATACACGTCCCTGATCCGCGAAGAGGTTCCTGATACCCTTTCCATCCACACCATGCCGGCCGGCCGCGAAACGCGGCGATATTGCCTGCTGAGCCGGTCGATCGTGATTTCGACACCTGAAATAGGACATATTGATGGCGGCCAAGATGATGATGTTTGCGCTGGGGGCGCTGGTCGCGATGGTGCTGCACGGCTGTGCCGGCACGGACCAGGCGGGCGGCCGCGGCGCGCCTGCGGTCGACTTCGAGTCGGGCGACACGGTGATCGGCGACGAGGTGATCCACGGCGATTCCGTCTACGGCAAGGCGGACATCTGCGCCAAGGTGAACGAGCAGATCCGGGTCGACGGGACCGGGACCTACGCGGAGCTGCTTGTTGCGGCCGATGCTTGGGAGGCGGGGAGTTGCACGCCTCCCGCAATCTCTGCGTCGCACGGCGAGCTGCACACGGCTTGTCGCCAGCTTCTTCAGGATATCAGCGTCGGGGGTCCAATGCTTGACGGCTCTCAGCAGACGCCCGAGCTGAGCGACACAATCCACCTGCGCGCGTGGGCGCTGGCCTTGCAAGGAAAGCTGCGCGGTTTCACTTGTCGGGTCGGGAGTTGGGCTTACACCTTCTGACGAAGGGGCAGAGCGATGCGAGACTGGATCTTGCGGCGCCGGGCGAGCGGCTGCCTATCCCGACACGGTGACCAGGTCGAGATCCACCAAATCCGGGATGCGGCTTTCGGCCGGGCAGTTGACTTACGAGCGGGCTTACCGGGTGGAAGACGAACATCGCCGCGACCTTGTCGGAGGTCAGGAGGTTGGCCTACTGCACCAGCTCGCGCCGCTTGTCCGGGGTCCGACGTCACGCTTTGCCCGGCTCTGGTCGAGCACCCTTCCCCACCGCGACAAGGGCTAGGCGAAGACTGTGCAAGAAAGCATCTCCCTGACCACGCTCTTCGTCGATCACGGAGCAGGAGGATCGCAGAGATCGTCGGCCTGAGCCCCGAGCGCCCGGGCAAGCCTTCGCAGCACGGCTGGCGTTGCCTTGCGCGCCCCTCTTTCCACCTCCGTCAGTCGGCAGACATCGACGGCCGCGGCCTCCGCAAGGGCTTCGGGGCTCAACCCGCGATGTTCACGCCACGCACGGATCGGGCCCACGCCGTCGAGAATCGCTGAAGTCACCTCGAAGGGGATCATCCGCCGCTCCGGCGTCGCCAGGGCCGCATCGAGTGCGCGGATGTCTTCCAGCTCTTCGAGCATCGCCTCAACCCGGCGCCCCCAAAAGTGACCGATGGCGCATCCGCTACCCTGACACCGTCACCAGATCGAGATCCACGAGGTCCGGGATGCGACTCTCCGACGGGTAATTGACCTCCTTGCGGGTGACCAGCGGGCTTACCGGGTGGAAGACGAACATCGCCGCGACCTTGTCGGAGGTCAGGAGGTTGGCCTGCTGCACGAGCTCGCGCCGCTTCGCGGGGTCCGGGGTCACGCTCTGCTCGGCCACCAGCCGGTCGACCTCGGCCTCGGAGAAATAGCCGAAGGGGTATTTTTGCTTGTCGCGCGCGTTGGCGTTGAACTTCAATTCCGTGGTCATGAAATCGACCAAGCCGTCGTCGGGATCGAAGTCGCCGCCGCTGTTCTGCACCAGGAGGTCGAAGTCGAGGCGGTCGCGGCGCTCGCCGAGCACGGTGTTGTCGACCGGGTCGAGCTGGATCTCGACGCCGATCTCGCGGCGCATGATGTCGGCCAGCACCTGGCCGCGGCGGCGATCGTCGGGGTTGAGCGTCAGCACCAGCGGCCGGATGCCCTCGCCGCCCGGGAAGCCGGCCGCCGCCAGCAGCTCGCGCGCCGAATCGGGCTGGAAGCGCTGCTGGCTCTTCTCGGCGATCGCCGGATCGTACATGGCGACCAGCGCCGGGTTGACCGCGCCGAACGACGGCTCGCCGAAGCCGAGATTGCCGATCGCGATGTAGCGGTCGCGATCGAGCGCGCGGGCGAGCGCCGCGCGCACCTGAAAACCCGGCTCCTGCAGCAGCTCCTCGAGCGGCTTGTTGAAATCTTCGACCTGCATCGGCTCGCGCCAGGGGTTCATGTAGATAGCGTAGAAGCCGGGACGCGGCGCCATGTCGACGACGACGTCGGGGTTGGACTGGAAGCGCTCGATCAGCTCGGCCGGCACCGGCGCGCCGCCGATGATCTGGATGTCGCCCGCCTCCAGCGCTGCCGCCAGCGGCTCGGCCTCGGCGATCGGCTGGACGATCACGCGCTCGAGCTTGGGCCGCGCCGGATCGTAGTAGTTCTCGAACGCCTCCAGCACCACCGGCTGGCCGAGGCTGTGCTCGACGACGCGGAACGGGCCGGTGCCGACCGGCATCAGGCCGTACTGCGCCTCGCCGAGCTCGTCCAGCGCGCGGCGGTTGACGATGGTGAGCGCACGGCCGCTGGCGCGCTCGGTGGTCTTGACCAAGAACGAGGCCTGCGGCCTTGCGAGCTTGAAGCGCACGGTCAGCGGGTCGACCGCCTCGGCGCCCAGCACATTGACCAGCACCTGGCTGTGGAACGACTGCGCGGGGTCCTTGGAGCGGTTGTAGGTGAAGACGACGTCGTCGGCGGTGAGCGGCTCGCCGTTGTGGAAGGTCACGCCCTCGCGCAGGTGGAAAGTGTACTCGGTGCCGTCGTCGGAGACGCTCCAGTCCGAGGCCAAGTCCGGCTGGGCCACGAAGTCGCCGTCGATGTGGGTGAGGCCCGAGAGCACGTTGGAGGTGATCTGGAACTGCTCGACCTGGTCCATGCGGGCGGGGTCGAGGGTGCGGATCTCGCTGACGCCGGACCAGCCGCCCTGCAGCGTGCCGCCCCGCTCCTGCGCGAACGCGCGCCGCGGTGCCAGGCCCGGCACCAGATGCATGGCCGAAAGCGTGCCGGCGGCCGCCATCAGCCGCAGCACCGCGCGGCGCTCGAGCTTCGGCCCGGAAAGCTGCGCCTTCGAGAGGCCGTACAGGGGATCGCGCGGATCGAAGTCGTAGGCGTCCTGCAGGGCGTTCTCGATGTCCGCCTTCTGCTGCTGGCTCAGAGTGGCGAATCGATTGCGAAGCATTGTCCTCTCCCCCGTTCGTGGCCGCCGGTCCACCCTACTACGGGCGGGGCGGCGATCAAGCACAGAGACCGGGCGGAAAATTTTTCGCGGCGCCGGTCACGAGCGCTCGTGCAGCTCGTGCTTGCGAAAGCAGGCGGCGCGATGCCCCTGCCCCATCGTCTCGAGCGGCGGGAAGCTCTGCGCGCAGCGCGCAATCGCGAAGCGGCAGCGCGCCCGGTAGGAGCAGGCGTCGTCGAGCCGGGCGAGGTCGGGCGGCTGGCCCTCGATCGGCACCAGGCGCACCGAGCGCGGCAGGTCGAGCCGCGGCACGGATGCCATCAGGCCGATCGTGTAGGGGTGCCCCGGCCGGGTGAAGATCTCTTGGGTCGTGCCGGTCTCGACGATGCGGCCGGCATACATCACGTTGACGCGGTCGGCGTAGCGCGCGACCACGCCGAGATTGTGCGTGATCATCACCAGGGCGACGCCGAGCCGGCGGCTCAGATCCTTCATCAGCTCGAGGATCTGGGCCTGGATGGTGACGTCGAGCGCGGTGGTCGGCTCGTCGGCGATGATGACCTTGGGCTCGCAGCTGAGCGCCACGGCGATCATCACGCGCTGGCGCATGCCGCCGGAGAGGTGATGCGGATACTGTTTCAGGCGCCGCTCCGGATCGCCGATGCCGACCAGGCGCAAAAGCTCCACCGCACGCGCCTCGGCAGCCGCGCGCGAAAGGCCGAGATGCCGGCGCATGCCCTCGCCGAGCTGCACGCCGATGCTGAGCACCGGGTTGAGCGAGGTCATCGGCTCCTGAAAGATCATCGCGATCTCGCGACCGCGTATCTCGACGATCCGATCCTCGGGCAGATCCAAAAGGTCCTGGCCGGCAAAGCGCACGGCCCCGCCGACGACGCGGCCGGGGTCGGGCACGAGGCCGAGGACGGCCAGTGCGCTCATCGACTTGCCGCAGCCGGATTCGCCCACAAGGGCCACCGTCTCGCCGGTATCGACCGTGTAGGAGATGCCGTCGACTGCCTTGACGAGGCCGTGCGCGCTTGGGAACTCGACTTTCAGGCCCTCGATCTCGAGCAGTCCGCTCACTGCCGCTCCTGTGCTGGTCGTCCGGTCCACGCTAGGTGCGCGTTCCGGCATGGTCAATCGACGGACGGACTGGGGTTGGTGCCGAAATACGCGGCGACGGCGTCGATCTGCTCGTCGCTCAGGCGCCGGGCGATCGTTTCCATGATGTGCGCGTAAGCCGTGCCGCCGCGGACACCGTCCTTGAACAGGCGTAGCTGCTGGGCGAGGTAGTCCGGCGTCTGGCCCCGCAGGGCCGGATAAGCGGGGTAGCGGCCGCCCGACGGCTCGTGGCAGGAGACGCAGGCGGGAATGCCGTCCGCCGGCACGCCGCGGCGCGCGATCTGTGCGCCGGGCCCCCGCCTTCCTCCTCCGATGCGGCAGCACCGGCCTGCGCATAGTGAGCGTGCGAGCCGGCGCATCTGCGCGTCGTCGAGCGGCACGGCGGCCGGCTGCATGATGCCGCTGTGGCGTTGGCCTCGTGCGTACGCCTGCAGCGAGGCGAAGAGATATGCCTCGCTCTGGCCCGAAAGGATCGGGAAGGCGCCGACGCCCCTGCCCTCGCCGTCGCGGCCGTGGCAGCGGGCGCATTCGGCCAGCACGGGCTCGAACGGGTCGGCCAGGCCCTCGAGCCCGGCATCGTAGATTCTCGGCCAACTCGCCCAACGCGAGCGCGCGGTACGCGTCCGGCTGCATGTCGGGCAGTTGCAGCAAAAAGGCCGTCATCGCCCAGACCTCGTCGGTGCGCGCGAGCGCCGCCCAGGCTGGCATGCCGGTAAACTTGACGCCGTGCCGCACGATCCAGAACAGCTCGTTCGGCTGCCATTCGGGGATCTTCTCCGGCAGAAAGGGCGGCGGCGGGGTCATCGCGAGGGCGATCGCCGAGCGCGGCTGGCCCGGCGCGCCATGGCAGGGCGCGCAGCCGCTGGCGTAGTGGCCGGCACCGCGCTGGATCAGCGCCGGATCGTCGAGCGGCGGTGCCGCGATGCCGCCGGCATGGGTCTCGACCGACTTGCGCATGGCGTAGTGCAAAAACCAGTCGGTGATCGCCCAATGCCCCGTGCTGGCGCCGACATTGAGGAGGCCGGACCAGGCGAACAGTAGGCCCCCGAGCAGCCCTACGGCCGCCAGGACCAGAAGGCGTCGCCAGGTCAGGCGCATCACGGGTTCCGCTGGCGCATCGCGAGCGCCGCGCCGCGGTCGTGCAGCAGGCGTGGCAACGAGCACGAGGCCGCCGATCAGATAGCTGGCGCCGCCGACCAGCAGCATGATCGCACCGCCCAGATGCTGGTCGTCGAGCGGGGCGAGGCCCCATAGGCCGGCGCCATGCGCGTGGTAGAGCGGGCGCGGGCTCAGCGCCAGCAGCGCGCCGAGCAGCGTCATGTGCATCGAGGTGAGGAACAGGGCGAGGATGCCCGCTCCCCAGGCGGCACGCGCCGGGCCGCGGCCGCGTCCGAAGGCCGCGAGCCAGACCAGGAGCCCGACTGCGAGGAACGAGAGCTGCTCGAGCGCCATGACGGCAGGCGAGCTGCGCGCGGCGGCGTGCAGCACCGGCGCATGCCAGCCCCAGACCACCAAGAACTCCAGCGCCATCGCCAGCATCGGCGCGAACAGCAGCGGCGCAAGCGGCGTCGGATCGAGGCGCGAGCCGGCGAGCCCGACCGCGAGCAGGGGGGCGGCGATCACGACCACCGCGACGTGGACGATCATGTGGCCGGCAAAGCCCGTCCCGATGCCGAGCACTGGCGGGCCCAGCCAGACCACCGCCAGGACCAGACAGCCTGCGGTCGCCAGCAGCGGCCGCATTACCGGCAGCTCGCGAAGAAGACGGCGGGCAGGGCCACGAACACGGTCGCGACGAAGCTGAGCCCGCTCAGCATCAAGGTCGCATAGGCGAGAAACCGCCGCCGGTCGTGAATGGTGTCGGCATCGTGCGGCGTGGCCTTGCTCTCCATGAAGTGGCCGCGCCGGAACGCCTGGATGGCGCAGGCGGCGATGGCGGCGAGTGCCACGACGGTCAGGCCCGCGATCCACCAGCGCACAGGCGCGAGGTCGGCCGAGGGTGCCGCGGCCTTGGCGCAGAAGATCGCGGCCAGGATGTAGCAGGCCAGAAAATGCACTGCCCAGATGGTCGGCGCGATGATCATCGCCCACAGGCTCTCGCCCGGCACGCCGGCATCAGGCAGGGTGCGCTCCTCCGCCATCACGCCACCATCGGGAACAGGGCCACCACGGCCACCGTGACGAGCGCGGTCGCCGCCACGAAGTGCCAGAACAGCGTGACGTTGCAGATGTCGATGTCGTGGGAGGGCGTCAGGCGGCCGGCGAGGCTGCGGGCGAGGCAATAGAGCTGCATGATGATGCCGGCGCCGACGTGCAGCACGGCCCAGATGAGGAGAATCCACACGACCGCCGGATAGACATGCGCGGTCGGGTCGAGCCCGTGGACCCAGGGGCCCGCCAGCAGCGCCGCGCCACCGAGGCCGGCGAGCCCCGCTGCCGCCAGAAGCGATGCCTGCATCACCCGTACCTGCTCGCGCCTGTTCCAGCCGCGCGCCAGAAGGGTCAAAAGCCACGACATGAGCAGCAAGGCCAGGCCGAGGAGCGGCCAGAACAGGCCTGGCCCTGGCAAATCCGTGGGCGGAAAGTCGGCGTGCACCGTCCAATAGAAGAAATAGCCGAACACCAGGCTCAGGAATGCGGTCATGTCGCCGAGCATGGTGATGAACATCGCCCACCAGCCGACCGAGCGCGGGCCCGACGCGTAGAGCGGCAGGCGCAGCCCGAGGCCCACGTCCTTCTCCGGCTTCTCGGGGATGATCGCGGTCCCGGTCCACAGCCAGGCCAGGATCGCGCCGAGCGCCAGCGCGGCGCTGATCAGGGTGGCGGCGTACATGTGGAAGGTCGGGAAGATGAAGGCGCCGCCGGTGAACACGGCGGCGATCAGCGGCAAAAAACTCGGGCCCGCCAAGCGCAGGCACTGCTCGGGCTCGGCATCGATGCTGGACGTGATCAGGGTCTCGCGCTCGCCCTCCTCGGCGTCGGGCAGGTAGAAGCGGCCCTCGTCGACGTCGCGCATGAAGTCCTTCTGGTCCCACAAGGGGTAGCGGCTCTCGATCACGGGCACCGTGCGCACGCCCCAGGGCTTGTCCGGGACCTCGGCGAGCCATTCGAGGGTCCCGGCATTCCAGCAGTTGCGCTGCGGCGTAGGGCTCGCGGCCCTTCGGCCGCAGCACATCCCACACGACGATCAGGAAGCCGGCCGCGAACACGAAGGCGCCGACCGTCGACATCAGGTTCAGCCAGTCCCAGCCCAGCCCTTCGGGATAGGTGAAGACGCGCCGCGGCATGCCGCGCAGGCCCGTCAGGTGCATCGGCACGAACGCCAGGGTGAACCCTGTGAGCATCAGCCAGAATGCCGTCTGGCCGAGGCGATCCGACAGCTTGCGGCCGGTGATGGCGGGGTAGAAGTAGTAGACCCCGGCGATCACCGGGAACAGCATGCCGCCGATCAGCGTATGGTGCAGGTGGGCGACCACGAAATAGCTGTCGTGCGCCTGCCAGTCGAAGGGTGCCAGCGCCACCATGACGCCGGTCAGGCCGCCGGCGACGAAGATCGCGAGCGCGCCGGCCGCGAACAGCATCGGCACGGAGGCGATCACGCGGCCGAGCAGGAGCGTCGCGATGAACGCGAAGATCTGCACGCCCGTGGGGATCGCCACGGCCTCGGAGGCGGCCGAGAAGAAGCCGAGCGAGATCGCCGGCAGCCCGGTCGTGTACATGTGGTGGACCCACAGGCCGAAGCTCAAAAAGCCGGTGCCGACGGCGGCCAGCACGATCCAGGTGTAGCCGAAGATCGGCCGCTGCGCGAAGGTCGGCACGATCATCGCGACCAGTGCTACCGCCGGCAGGAAGATGATGTAGACCTCGGGGTGGCCGAAGATCCAGAACAGGTGCTGCCAGAGCAGCGGATCGCCGCCGCGCTCGGCATCGAAGAACGGCCAGTCGAAGGCGCGCTCCATCTCGAACAGCAGGTCGCCCGCGATCAGCGGCGGAAAGGCGAACAGGATCATCCCGCCGACCACCAGGATGTACCAGCTGTAGAGCGGGATCAGATTGATCCGCATGCCGGGCGGGCGGCATTTGAGGACGCCCACGATCAGCTCGACCGCGGCCGCGATCGAGGCGACCTCGATGAAGCAGAGGCCGAGCAGCCAGATGTCGGCGCCGATGCCCGACTGCTCGACGTCGGTCGTGAGCGGCGGATACATGAACCAGCCGCCGCTCGGGCGCCGCGCCGAAAAAAATCGAGCCGGACACGAAGATGCCGCCGATCAGGAAGCACCAGAAGCCATAAGCCGAGAGGCGCGGGAACGGCAGGTCGCGCGCCGCCAGCATCTCGGGCAGGATCAGGATCGAGAACGCCTCGAACAGCGGCACCGCGAACAGGAACATCATCACGCTGCCATGCAGCGTGAACAGCTGGTTGTAGAAATCGGCAGACACCAGATCGTTGTCGGGCACGGCCAGCTGCGCGCGCATCAAAAGGGCGAGCCCGCCCGCGAACAGCATGAATGCGAAGGAGGCCGCGGTATACCAGAGGCCGACCTCGGAGTTGTTGACCGCCGACCAGTAGCGCCAGCCGCGTGGGAGTTCCCAGACTTTGAGCAGGCGCTCGGCCTGGGCCTTCTGACGGGCGCGATCGGCGTCGTCGGAGGGCTGCTCGAGGCTCATTCGAGGCCCTCGAGATAGGCTGCGATCGCCTCGATGTGGCGCTGCGGCAGGGCGCCGAACGAGGGCATGCGCGAGCCGGGCTTGATGGTCTCGGCATGGCCGATCCAGCGCACCAGGGCTTCGCGGTCGTTCGGCAGGATGCCGG
>CAVWCI010000018.1:0-93169 GCA_963753315.1 uncultured Alphaproteobacteria bacterium | reverse complement strand
CCGCCGGCAACCTCAAGCCCGCCAAGGACAAGAGCACCGAGCGCATCGACGGCATCGTCGCCCTCATCATGGCGATCGGCCGCGCCATGGTTGCCCAGGAGGAGCCCCAGCCCGAGTACTCCATGTTCTTCGTGTGAAGCGCGAGGATGCGACGACTCCTGGGATACGAGCAGAAGCTATGACTGGTCTTGATCACTTCTGCCTCGTGGCCGTCGCTTGCGTGTCCCTGCAGCAGGTGCGGCGGGGGCGAGCTTCCGTCCCGACCCGGTCCGCCGAGCCAGCTCCGAACGCTGCGCCGCATAGCTCTGCGCCACCATCGGGTACTCGGAGTGCAAGCCGAAACGTTCCCGGTATTCGTCTGGAGTGAGCTGATGGCGCACGGCGAGATGGCGCTTGAGCGTCTTTTGCTCCTGGCCGCACATCAGGCAGATGAGGTGATCTTTGCCCACCGACCGGCGCGCCGGAACAGCAGGCTCCGGCCTTGCGGGGACCGCCTGCGGTGGGTCCCCGACCTTAGCCAGACTGCCAGCCACCGATCCGATGATGACTTCGAGCTCTGTGGGCGCGACCCGGTGGAGGAGACGTATGCCGCAACAACCTCCGAAGTCAGCTTCAGAAGCTGGCCTCGGTCCAGGGTCTCGCTCATGGCATGTTCCAGTCGAACGCACTTGATGGCGCGATGATAGCCTCATCTAGGCACGATTCTGACACATCGTGCCTCGTGAACAAGGCTGATTATGTTCGGCATCAGCGCTGTGTTGCTCAGCAATTCCAAGCTAGTTGGGGCACCGGGTGCCAGCGTAATCACCCTGAGCATGAAGCTTTGGGCAGCGGCAGGCCCCCACGGCGGCAATCCCGTGACCCGCTGGATGGCCGCCAACGTCGCCGTGGCCCAGGATTCCGCCGGCCGAGCTGCACCGACGCCCGAGAACTTTGCAGCGGTGGCGAAGCCCTATCCGATCGCGCGAGCGCATCCTCCAGAAGATCACCCTCCGCCAAGTGTTGCTCAATGCCGCAAGATACGGATCAGGGCCTCTGCCGCTGGCACTTTCAGCCGGGCGGAGGGCCCGAATACTGTCGGGCCTGCCGAGACGAGGGGCTCCCCTGCGCCCGAGGGTCGCCCGGAGCCGATGGGCAGCACCCCTAGCGCGAGCACGCCTTGATCAGTCGGCAGGAGCACGAGACCTGGGACGTGCTGCTCGCCTGCCATGGGCAGCTGCGGCTTGCGCCGAGCGGCCACGTGGTCGGCATCGACATGCATGCTGCGCTCCAGCTTGCGGCCGGCCGCGACTATGACCTCGCGGTGCTATCGCAGCTGCTGCCGGCAGCAGAGGCAGGGTTCGTCAAGGCGTTGTGTCCCGATACAGGTAGGCTTGGTTGAGCTTCGATCAGGGGCCGCGTCGGGGCCGCACGCCACCCTCAAAGAGCGTCGGCGAGCTAGGGCCGGGATACGAGGCACCTGGCGGGCGGCGGAATTGGCCCTACGCGACCGCGATCGGATCGCCCCTCCTGACCACGCCCTCGGCCAGGACCGCGGCGTAGACGCCGATCGTGCCACCGCGTGTCGTGGTCAGGTGCCGGAGGACCCTGCTGTCTTGCGCACCCGTGTCCGGGTCGAGCGTGATCATCTTGCAGCGCGGGTCGCGCTCGAGAACTGCGAGCCGCAGCCGGTCGCCTACTACCAGCGTTTTGCCGACCAGCTCGTCCTCGCGGAAGGCCTGGCCGCGGTCCCAGTCGGCGTAGAAGTTCGCGCGGAAGCGCCGCCGATCCATCGACATGCCGAGTTCCTCTCCGAGCGCGACGGCCGAGGCGTTGCCGAACAGGGAGACCGGCCGGCAGTCCCAATGGCTGCGATCGCTGAAGCGCAGGCGCACCTTCTGCCCGCTCTTCTGCTCCAGCTCCGCCTTCAGCTCCGCCGAATTGACGGGCCACGTCTGCCCTCCGGGAGTGTAACGCTGACGGCGAAGGCCGCGAGCTCCGGGTAGGCGGCGAAGACGCCCGGCCCCATTCCGAATGACTTCTCGACGTCGCGCGGCAGAGCAGCCGTAGCCGCGTCGATGAACCGGGGCCGACAGAGGATCAGATCCTCCTGCTCACGGCCGGTGAGCCATGGAAAACCGCTCGGGCCCGGTTCGCGCACGAAGGCGAAGGCGCGGTCTCCCATCAGGCCCGAGAAGCCGACGAAGGCCTTTTCGATCTCCTCGCCCGCCATGCTCTTGACGGGATAACGGCAGACGGTCTCGAGCGTGCCGATGCGTTCCACGACGTCCTCCACATACAAACCTTCAGTCGAGACGATGTCGCCGTAGGTGCTCTGCTCAATGGCAACGATTTAGGCCCGCTTGGCCACCCGAACGTTGAATTTATCGAGCTTGTGACCGAGTTCGGCCATGGAGACGTGCCGCTCACCACTCTGATCTTCAAACGCCGGTGACGACATGTCCAGGCCCGTGTGGCGCCTGTGCGGGTCTGCAGCTTGACTTCGACCCTGTCTCAGTCATCCGACGTCGCGGGGCGCCGGATCGCGACACGTGGACTGAACCATGGCCCGACGCACGCACACTTACGCGATCCGCCTGGCGGTCGAGGGCGGCGGGCAGGTCAAGGCCGAGCTGGTTTCGGTCGGCCAGAGCGGCGAGCAGAGCCTGAAGCGCATCGAGAGCGGGGGCGAGCGTGCCTCAGGTGGGGCTTGGCCTGCTGATCGACACGGCTCGCCTGCGGCCCGCTCCTTTAGAGTAGAACTCTTCGGCTTCCCGGCGGCGTCAAGACCATCCGGCCGACGGCTGCAGGCCGGGTCTTATCCAGGCGCTTCAGATGTCCCCCGATTGCTTCTGCGGCCTCGGCGTGCCTTCCCGGGCCCGCGGGCTTTGCGGGCAACGCGGAAGAGAATCTGGATCAAGGTCGAGGGCGGGCGCGGGGACGGACCCGCCGCTGCTGATATCGGCTTTTCGGACGGTGGCGCCGAAGTCGAGGCCTGTCAGTGTCTCGATTTCCCGCACCGTCGACAGGAACTCGGTGACGCGCGCCAGTTCCTCGCTGTCGGCAAACGCCTCGGGGCCGGCGGCCTCGGGCATGATCTTGAGGACGGGACGCTGATCGGCGATGAGGGCGATGGCGCGCAGCGCCGTCCCGTCGCTCCAGACGGCGATCTTCCAGAACCGCATCGGCAGGCGGCTTTCGAAGCGGTAAGGGGGATCGGCGGCGTCGTCGAAGACCGGACCGGCAAAGACATTGACGCGGCTCCTCATGGCTACCGCGTTGCGCAGAACGTAGCTCTCCACTGCGCGCCAACGCAACTTGCCCTTGGAGCCCGGCCGGCTGAGATCGCTGCCCTGGTTGAAGAAGCCAACCTGCGGGGCGGCATTGGTGTAGAAAAAGGTGTCGCGCTCGGCCGCCAGCGCTTCCTCGCGCGTGCCGCCCCAGGCGGGATCGCCGCGGAGCACGATATGGCCCTTCTGAAAGATGCGGGCAATCCGTGCGGGAGATTGCGTGTCCGGGAACCCAGCGACCTTCTGTTTTTCGTAGAAGGGCCGGTTCATCTGCTCCTCGGGGAGAACGCGACGGTCCGGCCGGAAATCGTCGCTCGCCTCCGCTCCCTCGTCTCCCAGTGATTTAACGCCAAGGTCGGCCGGCGACGGATCGTCGATCACGGCCTTTGTATCGCGGATGATCGCCTTGATGCGCGCGCCGTCAATGTTGACGGCGGTAAAGCCGGCGAGGCGACGGTCGGCGTTCATGACGATCGAGAAATGGTGGTAGCGCAGCTCATGAGGATCGTCGCCCGGCTGCGCGAGCTGGCTCGCCGCCGGTCGCCACGGAACCTTCTCGAGGCCCGGCAAGGGCACGACAAAGCCGGGGATGAAGCCAGGCTCGTATCCGCCGCGAGTGCTGAAATCCTCTGTCTTCCAACTCGATGCCTCCGGGCGAGCGGCGCTGGTCGTTCTGTCGCCCGCTTCGTTGGCGGGCGGCTCGGCGCGCGTGTCGCTGCGGCCTCCGATCAAGGGAGCCGCCACGCTGATCTCGACAGGGAACGTCCAGGTCACCGATCCGTCGGGATTGTGCCGGGTGGCCGAGCCGTTGCCCACGGCGGCTGCTTGCCGGCCTTCGCTTTCAGCATTTTCGTCCCGGTCCAGACGGGCGGCGTTCGCGTTGCCGCCGCGCCGGCCAACGGAGTCCCACAAAGCGAGCGTCTTGAAGACCGCAGCGGGGGCCGACCCCTCACGCAAGTCGCGCAGAGCCCCGACGATGGCGCTGACGCGAATGCCCTCGTTGACCTCGCCGGCGAGCGGTTGGCCACTGGTCCCCATCACCTCGCGCCATGGGCCGCCCCAATGGTGCAGGGCGATCACCTGCCACTCGTTGTTAAACACCGGAGAGCCGGACGAGCCCTGTTCCGTATCCGCGACATAGTGCAGGACTTGTGCGGTCTCATCGCGGGAGACCAGGTGGTTCTCGCGCAGGACGAGTTCCTTGTAGCGGCCGTTTGGATGCTGGATCACATTGGCGATTTCCCCAAGCGCGTGCTTGTCGTTGGCGTCCGATAGCGGCAAGTACCCGAACTCCTCCAGCGCCCGGCTTCCGGTACGGCGCTCACCCACGCCGATGAGCGTGAAATCGAGGCCGTTGATGCCGTCGCTGACAAAGCACAGGCCGGGATCCAAGAAGAACGAGGTGACGTCCCGCATCCGGTCCGACAGGTCGTATTCATAGTCGAACTGGACCTGCAGTCGCCCGGCGGTGCGCTCGCTGTCGATGACGTGGTGATTGGTCAGGAAGAGGCGCGGTGCGACCATAAACCCCGTGCCCTGAGCGCGCCCGTCGCGGAAGGCGACGCGCCCGACAGCATCTGCCGCCCTCCGGGCGCGCTCTAGAAATGCCACGCCGACGAAATCAAGCGTCGCGCCCTGAATCGCTTCCGGCCCCGCAACCTTCTCAGCGAGCGCCGCGCGGGCCGCAGGCTCGGCGGCGGCCCTGATCGCCGCCGTCATCATTGTGGCCGCCGCCGGACCTACCCCCGTTTTTGCCTCGATGCGGCGCGCGAGGCGGGCAGGCTGCGGTTCGGCCGCCAGGGGATTTCCGCTGGCGATAAAATCCAGCGATGTTCTGATCTCCCCTTCAGCCCTCTTGAGGCGTTCGCGGACGATGTTCTCAACTTCACCGTAGAGCTGAATGTCGACCAAGACCAAACTCCTTTGTAGCAAGTTGCGCACGGAAACTCCCGGCGCGAAGGAAGCCCCTAGCCCGCAATGAGCGTAAGAAGAAAGGCCGTGGCGTTCAGGAGCACGTCGCACTTGGGCTTACGCAGCGTGAAATCGACCTCGTAGCGCGGCGAGGAGAAGCCGGGCTCGCCCCAGAACTCGTCGGCCATCACAAGCGGCGCCTGCTCGTCCGCCAAGGCCGCCGGCCCGCCGTCATCTGGAATTACAAAGGTGCCCTTCACCGCCACGACCAGATGCTCGCGAGCGGACGGCTCGGCACCCATAGTATACGCCGCCACCATCCTCGTGGCGTTCAGGAGTTCCATCGCAGCGTCTCCAATTCAACCATGATGCGCCTGCATCGCCCTGCTGTCCAGGCGATGTCGGAGGCCGCTAGCGGAGCTGCGGCAGTTTCGCTGGTCGATCGCGTGCACCGCAAGCCGGGCTCCTGGCATTGGCACCTGCTGGCAGAGCGCATCTGAAGACCTCGCCCAGCTATGACGGGAGGTCCCGGCAGCAATCGCGGCGTTACTAAACGGGCCGGCACTCGCCGCAGCCGCAAGTCGCTGACGGCGTCCCTGATCTTTTGCAGCTCGGCCTCCGATGCCTCGACGCGGGCCAGAATGGCCGCGATAGGATCGCCGGCAGCGGCACCCATAGCTGCATTGCACTTCCAGCAGGATCGCGGCGTCAGGCCGGCTGTGCGCCGGCTTTGCCCCGCTCGACGGCGTAGGACCCGAGCGTCCGGACGGTTGCTTCGGGATGGGTGATCGTGTCGACGACCCTAAGGTCAGTGCGCCAAACCTCTGGCGAAACGTCGACCAGGACGTAGCCACGCTCCCGACTCTCGAAGAACTTGATGTGGGGGTTCTCCGGCAGAAAACTATTAAAGACGTCATAGGGCACCCCTTCCGAGGTGACGGATGTGCCGACGAACTCGGTTGCCACCGTCGGCGAGTTCGGGTCGCCGAAGTCCTGCTTGAGATCGGCCACCCAGAACGAGTGGATGTCGCCGCCGATCACCACGACGTTCTCGATCTGCTGCTCGGCGATCTGCGACAGGATGCGCTGCCGCCCAGCGGGATAGATCGCCACCGAGGTCCTTCCAACTCGGTCAGACAGGCGAGAATCACAGCCGTCGACGCCGAGGTGCTCACACCGCGTCCAGGGCGGCGCGCGTCAGCGCGATCGCGGTAGAGGCTCTGGCGTTGGTCAGGCAGGTGCCCGGCGTGCCCACCTCCTCCCAACGCGGCCATCATCACAGTCCTCGGAGCGTGGTGCCATGCCCTGAGCAAGTGGTGGCGGAGCTAGTACGGCAGATTGCTCTTTTATCCTCGCCGATAGCTGACCCCGCAGGCATCGTCCTACGAATTGATCTGGGTCGACGCCGCCTTCATCACCCGCCAACAAGCGCAACAAGCCCTGGGAGGACCGCGGTTAGTAAAGATTTGGCACCACCTGCCAGCCCGCAGACGCGCCTCGACGCCCTTGGGGCGCGGCGCACCTCTGGGGATCTTCGGCAGATCGACGCGGACCTTCTTGTGGGGGATCTTGCTCAACATATGGCTGATGAGGTTCAGCCGTGCACGCCGCTTGTCGTCGGCAGGCACCACCTGCCACGGTGCCGACGCCGTGTTTGTGGCCTCAAGCATGACCTGATAGGTTTTGGTGTAGTCCCACCAGCGCCGGACCGATTCGACGTCCATCGGGCTCAGTTTCCAGTGCTTTACCGGGTCGGTGATGCGAGCCTCGAACCGCCGGCGCTGCTCAGCCTGGCTGACGTCGAGGAAATTACTTCAGCAGAATGATGCCATTGTTGACGATCTCGCGTTCGATCGCGGGTACGAGCCGGAGAAAGCGTTGGTATTCGTCGTCGCTGCAGAACCCCATGACCCGCTCGACGCCCGCCCGATTGTACCACGACCGATCGAACAGGACGATCTCGCCGGCCGCGGGAAAATGGGCGATGTAGCGCTGGATGTAGAGCTGGCTCTTCTCCCGATCAGAGGGTGTCGGCAGTGCGACGTGCTTGAACACGCGGGGGCTGCAGCGCTGCATGATGCGACTGATGACGCCGCCCTCGCCTGCGGTGTCCCGCCCCTCGAAGACGATGATGACACGCGCACCCTCAGCCACGGCCCACGCCTGCAGCCTTGTCAGCTCGACCTGAAGCTTTGAGAGCTCTTTCTCGAACTCCTTCCGCGTCATCTTCTGCGGGGCTGGAACTCCATTTTCGGGTAATCACGCCCTTCTTCTTGCCCTTGGCCAAACCTCGACCTCCCTGCCTTGACGTAAGCTACGGGCAGCCGAACTGCTCGGCCGCCACCTCGGTGACACGATTCAGCGCATCGGCGTCGGCGGCGGATCGCGCGTTCAGTGCCTCGAGCGCCGGCAGCGCTCAACGTTGCCAGGTGGTGCGGATGTCCTCCATCGCCTCGACCAGGCTGTCGCGCATCATGCCGCGGCCGATCTCGTGCCGCATGCTGCTCATGAAGCCTGCGACCTGGTCGCTGGAGGTGCGGTTGCCATAGAAGATCACCCGCCGTCGTCGACCGGCAGCGCGCCAGCAGCACCCTGCGAGGCGTTGAACGAGTGGCTGACATAGAAGTCGCGCGACAGCAATACCAGCACGTCGGGCCGCTGCTGCACCATGCGGTGGGTCAGGATGTAGACCGGCCGGTCGTCGGCCACCTGCTCGGTCCAAAAGAACCGGTGCTCCACATCGGCCACGCTCTGGTTTGGATGGGCCAGGAAGGCCTGATACAGCTCCGGCACCGCCTGCTGCACGAGCTTGGAGCCTTCGGCCGCGGCCTCCAGATCGTCGGCCGCGCTGGATGGTCACCTCGCTGCCAAAGCGGCGGTACATCTGGCCGAACTCGAGGCCGACATAGCTGCCGCCGAGGATGACCAGGTGCTCCGGCAGGAAGTCGACCTCCATCATCGAGGAGTTGGTGAGCTAGGGCACGCTGTCGATGCCGGGGATCTTTGGGATGTCGGCGCGGGCGCCGACATTGATGAAGACCTGCTCGGCCTCGAGGACTTCGTCGCCCACCTCGACCCGGTTGGGGCCGACAAAGCGCGCGGCCGACATAGACGGTGACGTCCGGGTTCTCGCGCAGCCCCTCCTCGACGCCCTCGTTGGAGACGCGCACGATCGCGTCCTTGCGCGCCTTGACCGCCTTCATGTCGCCCGGATTGGGCCTTCGATGACGACGCCGAAATCGGCGGCGCGGCGCGCGACATGCGCCGCCCGCGCGCTCGCGATCAGGCTCTTGGTGGGGATGCAGCCGTTGTTGACGCAGGTGCCGCCGAAGCGCTTGCGCTCGGCGATCGCAACCTGTCTACCTTCCTTCGCAAGACGGTGGGCGAGCGATGGCCCGGACTGGCCTGTCCCGATCACGATGGCATCGAAGTGAGTCATGGCTGTCCTCCTAGCGGAGCCGCGTGATGATCAGGCTGCCCAACTCCGGTCCGCTCCAGGCCCGGCTCGGCGGTAGATCGGCGTCGCCCCGCATGCCGGGGTGCGCGCTCACGAAGCCCTCGGCACGCTCGGTCATCCCCTGATCATGGATCTCGCAAGGCACGTGCCCGCACAACCGTTCGCCTCGGAACCGGCGTCGAAAGCGAAGGCCGACCGTTGTGGTCGCCGCCACGTTGGCGGGCAGCGGCACCGAGCGGGCCGCGACGAAGCCGTCGTTGGTCAGTGAGAGCATCGCCGCGACCGAAAGCAGGAGCGCGGGCGCTGCCTCAAACGTGGTGGTGAAGACGGGCGAATTGCGGCGATGGACCGACTGCCCCACGATCACCTCGCAAATTGGGAGTCGGCCAGCTCCTCGAACTCGGCCGTCGAGCTGCCCTCGGCCAAGCGCCAGAACTCGACCGGCGCCGGCTGCCCGATCTCGAACATCTCCCAACCCCCACAGTGTAGCACGATCGCCGGCGGCGAGAAGTTCTGACCCTCGTTCGTGTTGGTGATGGTAGCCAATAGTGGGCGCGCGGCTCGCGGCATCGACGTCACTCTGCTCGAGGCGGTCCCGCAGCGGCTTAGCCAACTGCTTTACGAAGGCAGTTTCGGTGTAGCTGTCATGGCCCATCCGTCCCCCCTGGATGCGCCCTTTGAGATGACTCCTATGTATCGAGAGCACTTTGCCTGATCGCAGTGCGACTGGATCGAAACCGTCCAGGCGGTCGCCGCGATCGTGGCCATCATCGTCCCGCCTTTGATCGCCTGGTGGAACCTCGACCCGCGCCGCGCGCCTCGTGGTCCCGCCCGACCTGGGCCAAATCGCGCCCTGATTGCGGCGCTCGAGCAGTTCAAGTGCGACGCCCGGCTCCTGGTGCTCGACCAGGCACGCTGGAGCGCCAATCCGCTCGCTGTGCTTTGGTCGGAGACGGGCGTGGCGAGCTGAGCATATTCTCGCGGAAGCAGCACTTGTGGGGAGGATGACACCGCTTCTGCAAACGGCGAATTTCGGTTGAAGGGCGCTCTGTGATACTTTCTTCTGCCCCCGCCAGGAACGCACGTGGAGGCGAGACATGGCTGGTGAAAGCGAAAAGGTCACCTTTGCCAACCCGAGCGGCGCGGGGCTTGCCGCACGGCTCGATCGGCCCGCGGGAGAGCCGCGCGCGTTCGCCCTGTTCGCGCACTGCTTCACCTGTTCAATTTAATTATATCTTGCAGAACCAACCTTCTTCCGTCTAACTTATGAAGAGCCCGTTCGAACCTAAAAAAAGACGTCGAACCTCCAGAGGCACTGGCACTGACGTTCGAAAATGAGCTCTGATGGAGCGATTGCGATGCCTCTGGGGTCGATTAGATCGTGCCGACGAATCGCCCAAGACGGTGCGTGCCGGTCGGCGTGACTGGCACCGAAGGCGGGGGCCTACAAGAGACCTGACGCCGTGGCGCTGGAGGAAAACTCGGCGCGCTCGGAGCAGTATGCGCGACGCTCGACGCGCTGGTTCTCACGTGCGGACAAGCGGCGTCAAGAGGTCCCCAATCCGTTCGAAGATCAGGACGCGTTCGATGCGTTCGTCGGGTCGCTGCAGGCCAAGATCCATCATCAGCTTGAGCACGCTCTCGACGACCAGGTTCAGCTGGAGATCGCCCACCTGACTCGCCTGCTCGGCATCATGCCGCGCGCGAGCGTTTACAAGAACCGTGTGTTCTTCGAGATTGCCTTCGATATGCTTGCCGCTGAGCAGCCGAACATCGTGCTGGTGGCGCAGCTTTGCCAGGCGTTGCAAGGAGTTTTCGAGCGGTCGGCGGGATTAGGCAGATTCATTGCCACGGTGTTTGGCAGGACAGCGATCCAGGCCGTCGTCTGTGGCATCTGCTCGGCGTTCCTTCTGATTTTCCTCGCCATCGCGTTGCTGAGCGCGGCACACGCGACGCTGCAGACACTGGCCGCGTCCCTGGAGCACCTCCCCCCGATCGCGCAGCTGATACAGAGAATGCCGATCGCTCAGATCGTTGTCCTGGTGATCGCGGCGTTCACTGGCGCGGTCGTCAGCGTCCTCGCCCGTTTTGGCGAGTTTCGCGATTTAGCTTACACCACACCGATTTCGGTTTACTTGACTGTGACCGCCAAGCCGTTCGTCTCGATCGCCTTCGCGGCGTTCGTCTATGCCATCGTGGCGTGCGGCCTGGTGACCCTGCCAGGGGTCGCTCTGACCGATCCGGGCGGCGACGCCATCGTCTGGGTCCTCGGCTTTCTCTCAGGTTTCAGCGAACGCTTCGTGCAGGGCTTCGTAACGGAGGCCGACCGGGTCACCGGACCCAGCACCGACGCTAAGGGCGCCGCAGCGCCCAAAACCCCGAAAGCCTAGCGGCGTGGCACGCACCGCCGAATCGCAGGTTTGCCGTCTCCCCACGCACAAGGGCTAGGATGGCTGCACGGTGACCCCCTCGCACATTTGTCGTGCAGACCGCCCATTCAACGAGGAGGATGGGCGGTGGGAGGATGAGGGGGGGTGGATACGATCGCGCGGGTGCGCCGGGAGCACTTCGGCAAAACGATCAAGGAGATTGCGCGCGATCTGCACCTGTCACGGAACACGGTGCGGAAGATCTTGCGCTCGGGCGCGAGCTCTTTTGAGTATGAGCGCCGGATTCAGCTAAAGATCGGAGATCGATCGCGGGTATCGCGAACGGCTCCGGCCAGCCCCGCCAGGCTTGGGTTTCGTGGGGACAAAAAACGTCTCCACAAAACTAGCGGCTGGATAGACGATCGGCTATGAGCGATCCCCGTTCAAAGGATGTCTTTGCCGCCTCGCGCATCAGCCAGGCGCTTACCGAGCGGGGCTTTGCCGTACTGCGCTTCGACTTCACTAGGCTCGGCGCGTCCGAGGGCGAGTTTGCCAACACCAATTTTCCTCGAATTTAGGCGACGTAATCGCTGCGGCTGATCATCTGCGCGAACAGTATCAAGCGCCGCAGCTGCTGATCGGCCATTCGCTCGGCGGTGCTGCCGTGCTCGCGGCGGCGCAGCACGTGCCGGAGCGAAGGCCGTTGCGACCGTCGGCGCGCCGTTCGATCCCGCCCACATCAGTCACCTGTTCAAGGAGGCGCGGGAGGAAATCGAAGCCAAAGGCGAGGCCGAGGTGACGCTCGCCGGGCGCACGTTCACGGTGCGAAAGCAGTTTCTGGAGGGTCTGAAAGAGCGGTGCTCGGCCGAGCGGATCGGCGCGCTGAGGAAGGCGCTCTTGATCTTTCACGCACCGCTGGACGCGATAGTCGGCATCGACAACGCCGGCGAGATATTCAAGGCCGCAAAGCACCCCAAGAGCTTCGTTTCGCTCGATGGCGCCGATCATCTGCTCACTCGCCGGGCGGATGCGGTCTACGTCGCGGAAGTGCTCGCCGACTGGGCGGGCCGCTACTTACTGGCTCCGGCCGAGGCCGACGTCCCCGGACAACCCGAGGGCGGCGAAGTGCTCGTCGCCGAAACCGGGCAGGGGCGATTTCAACAGGTGGTCTGGGTCGGCCGGCACGAGCTGCGGGCGGACGAGCCGACGAGCTTCGGCGGCGACGACACCGGACCAGGTCCCTATGACAACCTGCTTGCCGGCCTCGGCGCCTGTACCTCGATGACGGTCCGAGTGTACGCCGAGCGCAAAGGCCTGCCGCTCGAGCGGGTGGCGGTGCGCCTGAGCCACGATACGATCCACGCCCAAGACTGCGAGGACTGCGAGACGAAAGAGGGCAAGCTCGATGAGATCACTCGAATCGTCGAGCCTTCCGGCGCACTCGATGACAGCCAACGCCAACGCCTGATCGAGATCGCCGGCAAGTGCCCGGTGCACAAGACGCTCACCAGTGAAATCAAGATCCGGACCAGGCTTGCGGAATAGGGCGCTCGAAAGCTGATATCGAGCGGCGTACATAAGCGTTGCCGTTCTGCATGATGATGGCGGCCACGCGCTCCGGATGGGCGGGCGCCATGCGGAAGCCGACCGTTGCGGCGTAGTCTAAGACATACCCGCCCGCGCTCCCGAGGGACAGCTGGGTTCCGTGGGCGTGTCCGGCCGTGCCGCTCAGCGTGTGGCCAAATCAGCGGCCACGACTGTTGTGGCGCCTCGCAGGTCCAGCCAGAGCCCCCGCGACGTGCGCCCGATCCGCACGACCGCCTGGTCGCACGACGGGCAGCGCAGGATGGCGCCGAGCTCGACGGCGTAGAGCATCAGCTCCGCCATCGGCCGGGTCCTACCGCAGCCCGCGCAGGTCGTCGGCGCAAGCGTTGCATCGAACGCGAAAACCTCGCGCAGCAGACCGCCCGCGGCGTTGCCGTCGAGCGTCGAGCGTTCACCCTCGGCACTCATCTCATCCCTCTCCTGTCGGGCCGAAGCGCTCCGTCCTGATCCGCCCCGGCTCGTGCCCGAGCCCGACCAGCGCATTGGCCACCGCCTCCACCATCGGCGTCGGGCCGCAGACGTACACATCTGGATCCATCTCTGGCACCACCCCTGCCGCGGCCAGCATCGGGGCATCGATCCGCCGGTCAAAGCCCTTCCAGCCATCCGGCGGTCGCTCGCGCGTCAGCGTCAAGTTGACCTCCGGGCCGCCCGGTTCCACGCTGAGCCGCTGCAGCTCCTGGTGGTAGATGATGTCCGCGACCGCCCGTGCCGAATAGAGAAGGCGCGCATGGACCGCCCGGCCGGCGTCGCCACTGGCCGCACGGTGGCGCAGCATGGCCATGAGCGGGACCACGCCCGAGCCGCCCGCGACCAGCATGAGCGGACGGCTCATGGCAACCGACCAGGTGAAGTAGCCGCCGATCGGCCCGCGGAGTTCGAAGCGATCGCCCGGCCGGGCCTCATCGGCGAGCCAGGGCGAGACCTCTCCACCGTCAAGTCGCTCCACCGTGAGCGCGAGCCGCGGCGCCTTGGGCGGGGAGGCGATCGAGTAGCTGCGCTGGGCCTGGTAGCCGTCCTCCGCGGTGAGCCGGACGTCGACGTGCTGGCCCGCGAGATGGCCGGGCCAGCCCGGGACGTCGAGCACGAGTGTGGTCGCCCGGCAAGTCTCGGCCACCCTCTCGACCACCTCCGCAGTCCGCCAGGCGAGGCGCCCCGCCGGCCCCCGCGGGCGGCCGCAGCGCCGCCTCAGTCGCCGTCATACCGCTGCTCGCGCCAGGGGTCGCCGTAGATGTGGTAGCCGAGCGACTCCCAGAAGCCCGGCTCGTCGTGCTCCATGAAACGCAACCTGCGGACCCACTTGGCCGATTTCCAGAAGTAGAGGTGCCGGACCAGCAAGCGCGCCGGGCCGCCATGCTCGGGCGCCAGCGGTTCGCCGTCGTAGTGGGTGGCCACCATGCCCTTGCCACCGATCAGGTCCTCGACCGGCAGGTTGGTGGTGTAACCGCCATCGCAGTAGGCCATGAGATAGGGCCCCGGCGGCTCGTCGAGTCCCGCCGCCTCGATCAGGTGATCGATCGTCACGCCCTTCCATTTCGTCCCAAGCTTGCTCCACTTGGTGACGCAATGGATGTCGACGGTGATCTCGGTCTGCGGCAGGGACTGAAACTCCTCCCACGTCCACCGGCCCGCGAGCGACCCCCCATCCTGCAGCGCCAGGGTCCACTTCTCGAGTGGCGTACGCGGCGTCGGGCCGGCGCTCACTATTCGGCCCTCACGCGGTGATGAACGGCATCGGGGCGGTTGGCATGGTCGAGATAGGTGATGCTGGTCACCGCCCTCTTCCGTAATACGCTCAGAGGGTGTAAAGGAGTGAAGGCAGGGCAGCCGGAGCGCTAGACATGACCAGGCACGCGCCCAGCCGCGCCAGCGCAGCTGTTCTATTGATTGTGAGCCTGGCGGCCTGCGCCGCGCCGTCGCCAGCGGAGTTCCAACCGGTCGCCAGTTCGGGCGTCACGTTCGCCGAGAGCGTGCCGCCGTTGCTCAACACGGCGCTGAGCGAGGCGATAGCGGCCAACTCGGCGACGCTGATCAGGGAGCACGCCACCGCGACGGAGGATGCCAGAAAGACGGCCTTGCTCGAGGCCAACGAGGCGTATCGGGAGCGCGCGAAGGTCTTCGCCGACGTCAGCAACCATGCCGCGCTGCTCAAATCCTACTTCGTGGCGCTCGAGGCACTCGCGAGCACCAGCGGCGACAGCACCATCGGAAGCGAGGCGGAGGGCCTCGTGAATGCGATGGGCGCGCTCAGCCCCAGTATCGGAAGCTTCGAGATCGGCGGTCGGTCTGTGGCCAGCATCGCCGGATCGGCGGCCCCCCTCATCGTAGCCGACCTTCGTGGCGAGGCGCTCGAACGGGAGCTGCGCGAGAACGGCGACGCTGTCGTCCGCGCGATCGAGCTGCAACGTGCTTTCCTGCAGGCGGTGGGCAGCGATCTCAGCGCGCAGTTGCAGGCACAGCTGCAGGAGCAGGAATTCGCGAGCGTCATCGAGCCCTACCTGTCCGACGTTCCGCTGCCGTCGGACTGGCAACAGTTGCGTGCCACGGCCTTGCAGCAGACCCCGTCGACGGCGGCCTTTGCGGCCGCCGCGTCGGCGGCCGAGAGCCTCAAGATCTCGTTCATCGCCGCGGCCGAAGGCGCCGCTCCGGGGGGCGAGTTCGCCCAGCTGGAGCAAGACGTGGCGCGCCTCGCGGCACTGGTTCAGGCGATCACTGGACACTCATCGACGGCGTCGTGACGCAACCCGCGTCCGCCCCGTATCGAGAGGACCCGACATGGGAAACGACATCTCCAACCTCAAGGACGAGACCCTGGCACAGCTCCAGGCGCTGAGGAGCACGCTCACGTCCGATCAGTGGCAGATCCAGATGATGAGCGCCGGTGCCGAGCAGAAGCAGCAGAATTCGGACCTGCAGATCCTCGCCGATGCCCGCATCGCCCAGCTCGAGGACGTTCAGCTCGACCGGATCGAGCAGCAGATCGACGCGAACGCGGCGCAACTGTCCGACGCGATCGCCGGCCTGAAGGATGCGCTGGGCGATATCCAGGATATCGGCAAGGTGCTTTCCGCGGCCACCACCATGCTCAAGATCGTCGGCAAGGTCGTTGCCCTGATGGCGCGATGACTCTTGGTCGGCGCTCCGGATGAAAACTTTTCGCGGCTCATGGCTCTGGCCGCGTGTTCCCCTGTCAACACTTTGCCGACGGCCTCGCGACCGCTCACGCATGACTCGGGGTCATCGTGTCTGGCTAAGTCTTCGACGTACCGAACTTGCATCGGCTACCACCTGCCGGTCTCCCGGCGCACAGAGAGTGTTCGACCGGGTGTCGGGTAGCCGGGCAGGCCTTGAGGTCCGCCCAGCCCCCTCAGAACCGAACGGGCAGGTTTCCCTGCATACGGCTCAAGCATCCGCCAGCGCATACGAGGTCGACCGCGGCGACCGTCCGGGACGGCACCAGCGGTGGACGAGAAGGCGGGTCGTATCTCCGGTGGCGGGGTCGCGGCGCACCATGATGTTGGTATTGCCGCCCTGCTCGAGGTCCGGATCGAAGACCGCTTTGCAGACCGCGCACCGCCCAGCCTGCCATTGCAGCAGGTGGAGGCGGCGCCGCACGGTCGCGGGCGTGGTTCGGTGGCATTTTCTCGCTGCGAGCGTATGTGTGGCCGCAAAACGATCATGTCGGTATGGTTCGCGTGCTTGCTTGCCGACAACCCACGCAAGTGTCCCTTGGGAGAACCTTCGTGACGCCACCGTCCGTGACGTTGGACTGCCGCTTCCTCTGCGCCTGTGCCGGCGCCTACGACATCGATCCCGCGACTGGCCGCTACCAGCCGCCGGCCGGCGACGTCTACCGCCCGGTCGTCGGCTACCTTGCCCCGCCTCTGCCAATCAGCGGCGGCGACGACAGGATCGACGCCTGCCTTGTCGGCGAGAACGCCGATGGCGTCATCGTCACCTTCCGCGGCACCTTGCCGCCATCATGGCAATCCCAGGCAAGCGTGCTCGATTGGCTCCAGGATCTACTGGCGGAGCCGGAGAGCCGGCCCAACCTGCCGGGTAAGGTCCACACCGGCTTTTTCGATGCGACTTCGGTGATTATCGCAGCGATCGCCAATGAGGTCCTGCGCCTGAACCCTGCCGGCAGCAAGCGGGTCTACGTCACCGGCCATAGTCTGGGCGGCGCGATGGCCTCGATCGGAGCCTACATCATGCAGGCCGCGCCATATGCCATCAGGATCGACCAGGTCGTGACGTTCGCCTCGCCCAAGCCCGGAGACGGTGTCTTCCAGGCGGCCTACCAGAAGATCTTCCCGACCCAGATCCGCTACGAGAACTACGACGATCTGGTGCCGCTGCTGCCGCCGGCCGACGACCTGATCAGAGCGGTGGCCCACATTCCGCTGATCGGTGATCTGTTCCGGCAGGCCGAAAACTGGAACTACCAGCCGGTCGGCACGCTGCGCTACATCGAGAGCGCGAAGGACGGCTACAAGGTGATCCCGGACCATCTGCTGCTGATGGCCGAGCGGCACCTGGAGATCGCCGCCGAGCTTGCGAAGGACATGGTCGACGAGAACTTTGCATCGTTCGGCGACGCCCACAGCAGCAGATGTGGGCAGGGCTACATGGGCAGTACCTGCCCTCCCAATATCTGCCAAGGGGCACCGAGCGGTTAGACCGCGGCAAAAACGCTCGCCGCGGGCACATCTGGGACGGCACCAGCGGTGGACGAGGCCCAGCCTATCTCTCGGGTAGCGCGGCGCACGGCGGTATGGGTATTGCCGCCCCACTTGAGGCAGGCCGAAGATCAGGTTTCTGGCGTGCGGTGGGACCCTCCCTTTGGGGGATGGACACAGCCGAAGCGGTGCCAGGATCCTCGGTGAACAGCTTGGGCAAAACCAGGTGCTTCTAACATATTGAAAAACAACAAGAGAATGTTTCGACGACAGTGTCGGGTAGCCGGGCAGGCCTTACGGCCCGCCCAGCCCCCTCAGAACCGTACGTGCAGGTTTCCCCGCATACGGCTCAAGCATCGGCCAGCGCATACGAGGTCGACCGCGGGGACCGTCCGGGACGGCACCAACGGTGGACGAGAGCGCGGGTTATGTCTCCGGTGGCGGGGTCGCGGCGCACCACGATATTGGTGTTGCCGCCCTGCTCGAGGTCAGAATCGAAGACCGCTTTGCAGGCCGCGCACCGGCCCGCCTGCCGTTGCAGCAGGTGGATGCGATGGAAGTGACTGGCTTCGCGCACCAGCCGCCGTGTGCGGCGATCCTCCCAGTAGTCACGCAGGCTCGGGTCGAAGGGGCTAGATCTGCCCCTGACCTTCACGAAACGCGACACCCGGGTCTCGTTGTGGCGCGGAAGCCGGTTGCGGCCGTCCCACAGGTCCCAGCCGCGGCCCTGGTCGACGCCGTAGTAGTGGTTGACCACCCAGCGCCGGTTCTTCTTGGGATGGCGGCGTCTGGCCCATTTGTAGGTGATCTGCCAAACGTGGTGGTCCAAGACGGCGAACGTGCGCTTGGCCACCGCGTAGCGGTAGTAGTTGCACCATCCCCGGATCATCGGCGACAGCACTTTGATCACCTTGGCCGTCGGCATCTGCCGGTTGGACCGGAAGAAGGTAGAGAGCCGCCTGCGGTGCAGGGCGACCTTCTCCTTCTGGGGCCGGACCAGCAGCTTGCCATTGGGAAAGTGCCTGAGGTTGAAGCCGAGGAAGTCGAACCCGTCGTCGATGTGGACGATGCGGGTCTTGGCTTCGCTCAGCTCCAGCCCGCGGCCGGCGAGGAACTCGGCCAGGCGCGGGATCACGTAGCCTTCGAACACCTCCCGCGAGGGGGCGGTGACCACGAAGTCGTCGGCATACCGGACGAGGTTGATGCCTCGGTTGCTCCCCCGCCGGAGGCAGGGGGTGACGTGGCGACCGTCGGCGCGTTCGGCGCCGAACAGACGCTCCATGCCGTCGAGCGCGATGTTGGCGAGCAGGGGCGAGATGATGCCGCCTTGCGGCGTGCCCATCGTCGTCGGGTCCAGCGCGCCGAGCTCGACCACGCCGGCTTTGAGCCAGCGTCGGATCGTGGTGGTGAACACAGGCAGACGCGCGAGCAGCGCCGCGTGCTCGATGCGATCGAAGCACTTGGCGATGTCGGCATCGAGGACCCACTGGCTGCTGCCCGGCTTGGACAGCGTCCGGTGGAGGGCCTCGATCGCGTCCATGGTGCACCGTCCTGGCCGGAAGCCGTAGCTGTTCGCCTCGAAGCGGGGCTCCCACTCCGGCTCCAGCGCCAGCTTGACGAGCGCCTGCATCACCCGATCCAACATGGTCGGTATGCCCAGGGGCCGCTCCTTGCCATCGCCCTTCGGGATGTAGACCCGACGGACCGGCTTGGGGCGGTAGCCCTTCAGGCTCAGGCCTTTCCTAAACATCGCGAGACGTCTCGGCGGCACGTGGCACACCACGCCGTCGATCCCCGGTGTCCTCTTGCCGCGATTGATCTGGGTCGCCTTGCGGATCGCCAGCAGCTTCGCGGAACTCGAGCGAACGAGCAGCTTCTGAAGGTTCTTGACCTTCGCCGGCTCGCCGTTCTGGCTGGCCCGAAAGATCCGCTCCTGCAACCTGCGTACGTTGCGCTCGACCGCCGGCCAGTCGATGCTGGACCAGCTCTGGAGAGCGCCACGCCCTGCCGTCGGTTCGGTGCTGATCACCGTCTAACGTCCCGACAGGTACGGCAGTGCAGGGGGCATCGCTTTCGGTGACACCCGCCGGAAGTCAGCTCCCTTTCGGGACGGGCATCGCCCTATCCGGCCGATTACAGGCCGGCCTTCGCTTTCTCCGGCATCCTCTACCCCCTGGCCCGTCCCCCTCCCTCGCGGTCGGGATACCGCCCTTGCGGGGCGGGGGCCGTGGGGCTTACCCAGTTGATCGAGATCGAGATGCGTCGTGGGGAGGCTGGGCTCTATAGCCCGGTGGGACATCCGGGTGCTGCCGCCGGCAAAGCTAGATCCGACGGTCCGTCCCACGTCGCCTTTTGGCTGCGGCCTGTCAGCCTCTTTGGCCGCTTCGGAGTGACGAGCCCTGCGAGCCTTCACGTACGTTCAGCCTTCCACGTCTCCCCTGGCCGCGCTCCGCCTCGAGGCTGGCAGGGCTGCCGACGTTGTCCCCGGAGCTTCACACCTTGGGTCACCCCGCAGCATGTCCGGGTAGAGCCACCTAAGCACCGTAGGGTCCGGCCGGGCTGCCCCGGCCGGCACTCAAACCTCGACCCTTGCAACATCCTCCCCTCGGGTGTGCTCGAAAGTAGAGAATGTTTCTGGTCGCACTCCTCTCCCTCCGCCAAGACGCCTTAGGGCGACAGTCTCTCCGCCCGATGATCGGCTCTGAAAAGCCCAGGAATTCGGCCGTTTTTCACGGACGGTTGTGCACCGTGAGCTGGACCAGAGGCTCAAAATCTCTCTCTGAGGCCCGGCTTTCTCTGAGGCTGTTCACCTCGTCCATTCGGTACCCGCTCTGAAATCTCGGCCGTATTCAATCGGTTAGCGTTGGGCTGATCGACCTCGAGTTCGGCGTTGCGCTTCGGTAACCGAGAGGCCGGATCCGAAACGCTGCCACAAGGGCGAGCGTAAAACTCGCCGCAACCGCCGTATTCGGAGCGGATCGCCCCGCGCAATCCTCATGCCCCCGGCAATTTCGTCACGTTGCTGACGGCAAGGACCTGCAGCAGGGTGGGTCGCGGGGTGATCCGTTTGGACATTGGCCGGTAGTGTTTCCATTCTCCGCCAGCGCACCGGCAGCATGTACTTCGGGACTAGCGCCGTCATTCTTTCCTTAATCGCCCTCGGTGTGGCTTGGACTCCCGCCCGGGGCACGTAGGCACAGCAGATCACGTGACCGCCAAACTCAGCCGCACCTACGGCCACGATTGCGCCCTGCCCGACCTCGGGCACGGCATGTAGCGACGCCTCGATCTCCCCGAGCTCAATCCGGTGGCCTCGCAACTTTATCTGGGAGTCGGCCCGACCGAGAAATCGCACCAGCCCGCCCTCGTCCCAGTAGCCAAGGTCCCCCGTTCGATAAATCCGTCCAGCGTCAGCCTGTAGAAATGCTCGATTGGTCTTCTCCTCGTCGCGCCAATACCCGAGGGTAACGCCAGCGCCGCCGATGTAGATCTCGCCCACCTCGCCGGGCGGTAGCGGCTGCAAGTTCTCGCTCAGGACGAGTAGCTCCTCACCCCCACACGCCTTGCCGATCGGTACGCTCCGGCCAGCATCGGCAGGCAGCGCCGGAACTGTGTAGTAGCTGCTTGCAATCGTCGCTTCCGTCGGTCCATAGAGGTTGGTGAACGCCACGTGCGGCAGGCGTTCCATCCAGTACTTTAAGGGCCGGCGTCGGGAACACCTCGCCGCACCATAGGATCCTCTTGAGGTGTGGAACATCGCCCGGCATCACAGCATTGAACTTCGCCAGGTAGACCAGGATGGATGGCACCGAGAACCATTGGGTCAGGCGGCGGTCCCGCATGAAATTGACTAGACGGTTGGGGAACAGGTTGAGTTCCGGTGGAACCAGATGCACTTCGGCGCCGGCGGCAAATGCGCCGTAAAGGTCGTAGGTCGAAAGATCGAAGTGCAGCGGCGAATGGCACGAGACCCGATCGCTCTCCTCGAGGCTGAAGTAACGGTTCGCCCATTCTACCTGTAGCGACCGGGTCTTCACGGCGGCGCCTTCTGCCCCGCTTCCAACGCCCTACGGGCCAACTCCAGCTCAAAGGGGTTGGCCGGGATGTCGAGGATGATGCTGCGGACACCCGCAGCGACATAACGCGCGATCTCCTGCGCCACACGCTCGTAACTTCCCACAAGGTAGGGACAGAACGTCCGGTAGCTACGGAACGGCCGCAGCCAGTATGGGCTGTCGGGGTCGTCTTTCGCCGCCGGCCGCTCCGACAGGTCCTGGTGCCAGCGCGAGTCTGAGGTCTTCATCGCCAGGCTGTGTGCGATCTCCCCCCGCCGGTCGGGCGGGAAGCGCTCTTCCGCTACACGCCACGCCTCGTCCGAGGTGTCCCGGGCGATGATCCCTACGCGAATGCCGCGCTTCTGATCAGGCGCAAGGGTTTCCTGGTCGTATTCATGCACCGGCCGCGGGTACTGGACGGCGGTTGCGTCGAGCGCGGCAGCTGCGTTCGCACCAGCTTCTGATGACCCCGAGACGAAAAACTCCGGCAAGAGTTCCGGTGACAGGGGGGGACCAGCTTGAGACCGTCGACCGAATAGTAAGTTCCCTCGTAGGAGAAACCTAGGCACTTGCCGGAGCGCTCCACGAGCGCCTTAATCATCCTGGAGTATTCGATCAGAAGGGTATACCTCTCATCGTGTTCTTTGAAGTCGTTCAGCGCCTCCAGATCCCGCTTGAAGCCACCGGCGACCATGTTGAGGTAGATCTTCCGGCTGTGAAAATAGCTGAGGGTGGCGACCATTTTCGCTACCGAGTATGGGTGCATGTATGCTGGCTGAACCGCTACTAGCGGGGACAGGCGCTCCGTGACTTCGATTATTAGTTGGGCGGTAAGCCACGGATCCACTAAGCGGTTGTCCGTGTATACGAGGATTCCCTCGCACCCCATCGCCTCGCTCCACTGCGCCACCTGGGTCACACGGGCACGGTAGGACGAACCGGCTTCGGTTTCCGCTGTTCTGCCGGCTGCCACCGAAGGCGGACAAGTCGAGAAGACTTGGAGTAGCGCCAATGCCGATCCTCTCCTGCTTTAGCTATCCAACGTTCAGCGTGACCCAGCACACGCTCTGACACCTTCACCCACTTTGAAAAGGCATGGCGAGCGCCCGTCTGTGCGGTACCCGACGCAAGCGGCATGAGTCTATCTTGGGATCACCGTGATCCCCGCCTGCCGGGCGGCTTCCAGCACGCGTCGGCAAGGCTCGATCGTGGAGCGCAGCAGCGCGACGTCGTTGCCGAGCATCTCGCCGAAGCCACCCGGCTCGACGAAGTCGCGCTGCATGTCGATCATCAGGAGCGCCGTGGATTCGTGCTCGAACGCCAGGGGATAGGGTTCCGCTTCGAAGTGCATGGTCGCCATGGCCGTCTCTCAACTCTAAGATCTGATTGAGTGCCGCATCAACCGCCTGCCTCGCCCTGGCGCGCGGCCGTGTAGGCGCGCCAGTCGCCGTACTCGGAGATGTCCCGGTGCCGTCCTTCGGCGAGCTCGCGCGGGTAGAGGATGCCCGACATCTCACGCCCGTCGGCGAGCCGGACCTTGCCGCAATAGAGGTTCGGCAGGCTCCCCGGCCTCGACCCGCCGCCACACCTCGTCCGGCACGCGATAGACTTCGCCGGCCACCGAGATGCCGCCTTCGGCCACCTCGAACATGCCGGGATGCCGGTCGTCGATCGAATACAGCCGATAGATCGGCGCCGTGCGCGCCGCGCCGAGGAACTCGGCGCCCGCGAGATTGCCATGCAGCGCCAGACCACGCATCAGCGTGCCGTTGACGAAGAGCTCGAAGGGCATCTCCGATCGTCCTCCCAAGCTACTCAGCCGGCGCTTCCTGATCTTCGGCTGCGGCCCAGCCCGGGGCCCGCGGCGCGGCTTCCTCCTGCCAGGCGACGAGGAAGCAGATCCCGGCCATCAGAGCATAGCCTAATGCCACCAGCGGCGATGCCGCCACTTCCAGCTGGGTGCCATGGATGAAGCCAAAGAACGCAAGGATCGCGCCGGCGAGCGCATACGCCGCGGCCCAGCGGAACTGGCGATCGATGATGAAGGCGGCGACCGCGCCGAGGACCAGGCCCGCGAGCACGGCGCCGCCGCCGACCAGTTCCATGCCGTGGTAGACAACGCCCGTGCCCGCCAAGGCACCGTAACCCAACGCTGCGGCCGAGGTGCCGGCCGCGGCGAGCGCCCCGTCGACCTGAGTCTGACCCCAGGCGGCAATGTTCGGGATGATCGCCAGGACCACCGCGGGCGCATGCCGGGCAGGCGACGCCTGGAACGCCTGGGCGCCGATCACGAGGCCGATGAACAAGAGGATCGGCAGGATCGCGGCCAGCGGAATGATCGCGAGCAAGAGCGCGGTCAGGCCGAGGAAGGACACCAGGGCGATCACGATCCCGGTCGCGAGCGAATAGCCGATGCGGCCGCCCACCGCCTTCCATCCGGGGTGGCCGATGTACACTGCTGGCGGGAACGGGCTGCCGAGAGCGGAGCCGACCACGGCGCCGAGCCCGTCGGCCAGGAGAATGTGGCGCAGATTGTAGTTGTCGCCGGCGGCGGCCGCGCTCTCGACGTTGTTCATCGCCTCGGTGAAGTTGTACACGCCGAGCGGTATGGCGGTCGCCAGGAGCGGCCAGATGTCGCCGAGGCCGGTGATCACGTCGCCCGAGAAGACCGGCAGCCGCAAACCGAACTCGGCGAGCGATTCGCCCACCGCCGTCGGCTCCATGTAGCCGCTCCAGCCGAGCAGCACGGCGACCCAGGCGAGGAGCGTGCCGACGATCACCGCTGCCAGGCCGCCCGGCACGCCGAACGGCAGACGCACGTTCGCCATCCAGCTGATCAGGATGATCGCGAGCGCGACGAACGCGATCCAAGGCACCTCCCACATCTGGAAGCTGGGCCGCATCGAGATGAACGCGATCGAGATGCCCGCCAGGGTGCCGAGCATGGCCGCCCGCGGCGTGTACTTGCGAATCGTCGGGCCGACGAAGGCGCCCAGCAGCACGATCACGCCGATGATGAACGCCCAGGCCAGTCCCGCCTGCCAGGCCAGGATCGGATCGTTGGTCTGCAGATAGATCGGCAGCATGATCAGGAACACGACGATGAACATGTGCGGCACGCTCGGGCCGTAGGGCATCGCCGTGACGGTGCCGCGTCCCTCGCTCTTGGCGAGGCGCCAGGCGAGGAAAGCGTAGTAGAGATTGCCGAGGGGGAGCGCGATGCCGAGCGCCGGCAGGATCCGGCCGTAGACGATGTCCTCGGGCATGTTCACGACGCCGAGCGACAGGCCCGTGAGCACGATGACGTTGAGCAGGACGTTGGTGAACAGCCCGAAGAAGCCGTTCCAGTCGCCCGGCACCCACAACCGAGGCCGATCGTCCACTACTTGCGCTTGCTGCATAGCCCGACCTCCGACCCAAGGCTGCATATAACCACACAGTCGGCGCAACGATGCGTCCATATCCGATTTGTTGGCAAGCCCTATGCCAAGTTTCCGTTCGATCCGCAGCCCTGCATTCGGTCGGCATCGATCTCAGTGTGGAGTGTCGACGTGAGGGGTTGATTTTGCGAAGCGATCACTACCTGTTCTCATACCCCGGCGGTCGCACGAGGCAACTGTCCCCTGGAGTCTGCGCTGGCGCCCGTCGGCAACTGAGCTATCATGAATTTGCTGCTCGCTCTGATGGTCCTGTTCCGTGAACCCATCCTCCCTGTTTCACCCGGCGGTCGCCGCCTGGTTTGATCGTAGCTTCGCGGCGCCGACCGCGGCGCAGGCGGAGGCGTGGCCGGCGATCCGGGCGGGTCGCCATACGCTGATCGCGGCACCCACCGGATCGGGCAAGACGCTTGCCGCCTTTCTCGCGGCGATCGATGGCCTGGTGCGGCAAGGACTTGACGGCCGGCTGAAGGACGAGACCCAGGTCGTCTACGTCTCGCCGTTGAAGGCGCTTTCGAACGATATCCAGCGCAACCTGGAAGCGCCGCTTGCCGGAATCCGCGAGGCCCTGCGAGCTTTGGGCCTGCCGGACGTGGAGATCCGGACCTGGGTGCGCACCGGCGACACGCCCGCAGGCGAGCGCGAGCGCATGCGCCGCTGCCCGCCGCACATCGTCGTCACCACGCCGGAGTCGCTCTACATCCTGCTAGGCTCCGAGTCCGGCCGCAGGATGCTCGCGACCACGCGCACGGTGATCGTCGACGAGATCCACGCGCTGGCGCCGAACAAGCGCGGCGCCCACCTGGCGCTGTCGCTCGAGCGCCTGGAGTCGTTGTGCGGCGAGCGGTTGCTGCGGGTCGGCCTGTCGGCCACGCAGAAGCCGATCGAGACGACCGCGCACTTTCTGGTCGGGGCCACGTCGGACGGCGCACCGGCCGACGCGTGCACGATCATCGACACCGGCCACCGCCGGGCGCGTGACCTCGCCCTCGAGGTTCCGTCCTCACCGCTCGAAGCCGTGATGTCGAACGACGTCTGGCAGCAGGTCTATGACCGGTTGGCCCAGCTGATCGAGGCGCATCGCACCACCCTGATCTTCGTCAACACGCGCCGGATGGCCGAGCGGGTAACCCGCGCGCTGTCCGATCGCCTGGGCCAGCGCGAGGTGGGCGCGCACCACGGCAGCCTCGCGAAAGAGCAGAGGCTCGATGCCGAGCAGCGCCTCAAGGCCGGCGCGCTGAAGGCGCTGGTGGCGACCGCCTCGCTCGAGCTCGGGATCGACATCGGCGATGTCGATCTGGTCTGCCAGCTCGGCTCGCCGCGCTCGATCGCGAGCTTCCTGCAACGGGTCGGGCGCTCGGGCCACGCGGTCCATGGCACGCCCAAGGGACGGCTGTTCCCGCTGTCGCGCGACGACCTCGTCGAGTGCACGGCCCTGCTCGACAGCGTCGCCCGCGGCGAGCTCGACCGGCTGAGGGTCCCCGACCAGCCGCTCGACGTGCTCGCGCAGCAGATCGTGGCCGAAGTGGCTGCGCGCGAATGGCATGAGGACCAGCTCTATGCGCTGATCCGCCGTGCCTGGCCTTATCGCGCGCTGGCGCGGGAGGATTTCGCTGCCGTGGTGAGCATGCTGGCGCACGGCTTCAGCACGCGCCGCGGCCGGCGTGGCGCGCTGGTCCACCACGACGCCATCAACCATGTGCTGCGCGGCCGGAAGGGCGGGCGCCTGACCGCGCTGACCTCCGGCGGCACGATCCCGGACACCGCCGACTACCAGGTCATCCTGGAGCCCGAAGTCCAGCTGATCGGTACCGTGAACGAGGATTTCGCGGTCGAGAGCACCGCCGGCGACATCTTCCAGCTCGGCAACAGCTCCTATCGCATCCTGCGCGTCGAGCGCGGCACCGTGCGGGTGGAGGACGCGCACGGCATGCCGCCCACCCTTCCGTTCTGGCTCGGCGAGGCGCCGGGCCGCAGCGACGAGCTGTCGCTGGCGGTATCGCGCCTGCGGGCGGAGATCGCGGCACGCCTGGTGGCCGACCCGACAGGGGAAGGCGCGTCGCGCTGGCTGCTGGACGAGATCGGGATCGACGAGCCTGCCGCAACCCAGCTGATCGAGTATCTGGCCTCGGCGCATGCGGCGCTCGGCTGCCTGCCGACGCAGGACACGCTCGTGCTCGAGCGCTTCTTCGACGCGGTCGGCGGCATGCAGCTGGTCGTCCATTCGCCCTACGGCAGCCGCCTCAACCGCGCCTGGGGGCTGGCGCTGCGCAAGCGCTTCTGCCGCCGGTTCAACTTCGAGCTCCAGGCCGCGGCGACCGAGGACAGCATCGTGCTCTCGCTCACCACGGCGCACAGCTTCGAGCTTGGCGAGGTGGCGCGCTACCTGCATTCCGCCACGGTGCGGCCTGTGCTGATTCAGGCGCTGCTCGATGCGCCGATGTTCGTCACGCGCTGGCGCTGGGTCGCAGGCGGTGGCGCTGGCACTGCCGCGGTTCGTCGGCGGCAGGAAGGTGGCGCCGCAGCTCGCGCGCATGGGTGCTGAAGACCTGATCGCGGCGGTCTTCCCCGACCAGCTCGCCTGCGCCGAGAACCTGGTGGGCGAGCGCGAGGTCCCCGACCATCCCCTGGTCGGCCAGGCAATCGCTGACTGCCTGTACGATGCGATGGACATTGCAGGCCTGGAACGACTGCTCGCCCGGCTCGAGTCGGGCGCCATCCGGGTCGTCGCGCGCGATCTCACCGAGCCTTCGCCGCTGGCCCTCGAGGTGCTCTCCGCCCGACCCTACGCCTATCTCGATGACGCGCCGCTGGAGGAGCGCCGGACCCAGGCGGTGATGAGCCGGCGCTGGCTCGCACCGGAGGACGCCTCCGACCTCGGCCGGCTCGATCCCGAGGCGATCGCGCGCGTGCGCGCCGAAGCCTGGCCGGACGCCACAAACCCCGACGAGCTGCACGACGCTCTGGTCTGGCTCGGGTTCCTGAGCGAGGAGGAGGCGCAGGCTGGACCGAGCTGGCACGAGTGGCTCGTGGCACTGGCGCACGAACGGCGCGCGGCGCGGCTGCATGGGTCACAGGCGACACTCTGGATCGCTGCCGAGCGTCTGCCGCAGTTCCGAGCACTCTGGCCTGGAGCGAGGCTCGAGCCCGAGATTGCGGCCCCGGCGGCCTATGCCGGACGCGACTGGTCGCAAGACGAGGCGCTGGTCGAGATCCTGCGCGGCCGGTTCGAGGGGCTGGGGCCGGTCACCGAGAGCGCGCTTGCGGCGCCGCTCGGGCTGGAGCCCTGCGACACTGCGGCCGCGCTCGCGGCGCTTCAGGCCGAAGGCTTCGTCATGCGCGGGCGCTTCACGCCGGACATGGCCGACGACGAATGGTGCGAGCGCCGGCTGATCGCCCGGATCCACAACTACACGCTCAAGCGACTGCGCGCCGAGATCGAGCCGGTCGCCGCGCGCGACTTCCTGCGTTTCCTTCTCGGCTGGCAGCGCGTCGCGGCGGATGCGCGCATGCAGGGGCCGGACGCGGTCGAGGTGCTCGTCGCACAGCTCGAAGGCTTCGAGGCGCCCGCCGGTGCCTGGGAGACCGAGATTCTGCCCGCGCGGATCGCCGCGTACGAGCCGAGCTGGCTCGACGATCAGTGCCTGGCCGGCCGGATCGCGTGGGCACGCCTCAAGCCTCGCAACGGACGATCGAATGGCGGCGAGCGCCACCCGACGCCTTTACGGACCACGCCGATCACGCTGCTGGCGCGCCGCCATGCCTCGTTCTGGACGTCCCTGTCCCCAGCGGGGGACGGCGTCCGCCCGAGCGCACGGGCGCAGGCGGTCGTCGACTGCATTCGGGAGCACGGCGCCTCGTTCTTCGACGAGCTGGTCGAGGGCACTGGCCTTTTGCGCGTCCAGGTCGAGGAGGCTCTCGCCGAGGCCGTTGCGCTCGGCCTGGTGACGTCGGACAGCTTTGGCGGGTTGCGCGCCCTGCTCGTGCCGTCCGACCGCCGGCCCGGCGCCGGGGGTCGGCGCCGACGCCGCGCCCTGATGTTCGGCATGGAGGATGCGGGGCGCTGGGCGCTCGCGCATCGGGCCCGGCCTGGGCTCACCGGGCCCGAGCTCAGGCCCGAGGCGGTGGAGCACGTCGCGCGCCGACTGCTGCTCCGCTATGGCGTCGTGTTCTGGCGCCTGCTCGGGCGCGAGGCCGACTGGCTGCCGCCGTGGCGCGACCTTTTGCGCGTCTATCGCAGGCTCGAGGCGCGCGGCGAAATCCGCGGCGGGCGGTTCGTCGCGGGCTTCCCCGGCGAGCAGTTCGCGCTGCCGGATGCAATCGGCGCGTTACGCGAGACGCGACGCAAGCAGGCCTCGAACACCTGGGTCTCGGTGTCCGGTGCCGACCCGCTCAACCTCGTGGGCATCGTGACGCCGGGGCCGAGGCTCGCGGCGCTCACCGGCAACCGCGTGCTGTACCGCGACGGCCTGCCGGTCGCACTGCTCGCGGGCGGCCAGGTGCAGTTCCTCGAGACGCTGGACGCCAGCAACGAGTGGCAGGCGCGCAAGGCATTGCTGCGAGGCGCGGTGCCGGCGCAGCTCGTGGATCTGGCCTGAACTCCCTTTAGGATCGCCCGCGGCGATCTTGCGCGCGTTTGGCTGAGCCAGATCAGGGAGACCCGGGTGGATCAGGCAGGCTCTGGCGGACGCCGGTGCGCCCAGGGCCGGACCGCCTCCAGCCGTGCTGCGAGGTCGAACAGGCGCGCCTCGGCGTAGAACGGGCCCACGATCTGCACAGCCGTCGGCAGCTTCGCAGCGCTCCAGCCGGACGGGATGGTGAGGGCCGGGTGGCCGGTCAGGTTGAAGGGCCAGGTGTAGGGATACCAGGCGCCGCGCAGATCTCCCGCCGGCTCGCCATCGACGATCACGGGCGCAAACGCGTCCTGGTCGACCGGCAGGGCTGGTGCTGCCAGCGTCGGTGACAGCAGGAAATCGTAGCGCTCGAACTCCTTCTGCAGGCGCCGGAACAGCTCGGTGCGCACCATGCCCGCCTGCTGCAAATCCACGGCACTCCAGGCGCTGCCGCGCTCGATGGTGGTGCGCAGGCTGGCATCGATCCGCTCCGGCGTATTCGGGCAGGTAGCGGCGCAGGCGCGCGCTGAGCCCCGACTGCAGGATGATCAGGAACTCGCGCTCGAGGCTCGCGAAGTCGTGCTCGACGGGCTCGACGATCGCGCCCATGTCCTCCAGCAGGCGCACGATCGCCTCGCCCTGCGCCAGCACCTCGGGATCGAGCCGGTTGCCGACCTGCGCCATCCAGCCGATCCGAATGCCTTCCAGGCGCCCGTCCGGCAGGCGCTGATCGGCGGCGAACGGCCGGATGGCGTGCACGTCGCGCGGATCAGGGCCTCGCCATCACCTCGTAGAGCAGCCGGTTGTCCGCAACCGTGCGGGTCCTCGAATGATGCTTGCCTTTCGGGCTTAGCGCGGATCAGGACCGCCGTCCAGGTTGGACGCTCGCTTCCGCCGGCGTCCCGGGGGTGGATTGCGCGCCCGATTTAGGGGAGTATCGGAAATGGCCGTTGCGGCCGGATCAGCGCACCGGTCCGGCGCGTCCGGGCCGGGCTATCGAGAGAACAAACGACAGGGAGACCCGAAGCATGGCGTTCAAGAAGATAACCCTGGCCGCCGGCATCCTGGCAGCCGGCCTCACGGTGTCCGGCTTCACGCCCGAGAGCGTGGAATGCATCGCGCCTGCCAACCCGGGCGGCGGCTGGGACTTCACCTGCCGCCAGATCGGCAGGCTGCTCGGCGAGCAGCAGCTCGTGCCCGGCAACGTCCAGGTCACCAACATGGCCGGCGGCGTCGGCGCGGCCGCTTACAGTCACGTCATGTCGAGGCGCGCCGACGATCCGAACGTCATCGTCGCGACCAGCACGGTCGGCGTGACCCAGATCGCGCAGAACCGCTATCCGGCCGATATCGACGCCATGCGCTGGCTCGCCATGCTCGGCGCCGATGTCGGCGTGATCCTGGTCAAGCCGGACGGACCTTACCAGTCGCTCCAGGCGCTGCTCGACGCGGTCAAGGCGGATCCCGAGGCGGTGGTGTTCGGCGGCTCCAGCGGCGCCGGCGGCTGGGATCACCTGCGGCTTCTGCTGCTCGCCCAGGCGGCCGGCCTGCCGAGCGAGGACCTCGGCAAGATCCGCTGGGTGCAGTACGAGGGCGGCACCGACGCCGTGACCCAGATGCTGGGCGGCTTCATCGACGTGGTCTCGACCGATCTCGGCGAGATCGCGGGCTTCGTCGAGGCCGGCCAGATCGAGGCGCTGACCGTCATGAGCGACGAGCCGGTGCCGGGCAAGTTCGAAGCGATCCCGACCGCCAAGAGCCAGGGCTACGACGTCACGGGCTACAACTGGCGGGGCTTCTACATCGGCGGCGAGGTGTCGGACGAGGCCTACGACTTCTGGGTCGACACGCCTGGAGAAGGTCTACCAGAGCGAGGCGTGGCAGAAGGTCGCGATCGAGAGCGGCCTGACGCCGATCTGGCGCGGCGGCGACGATTTCCAGAGCTTCGTCGAGGAAGAGACGGGAGCCATGCGGCAGATCTCGAAGGACATCGGGGTCATCCAGTGAGCGAGCCGGCAGCGCGGGGACCCGCGGCGAGCAGCCGGCAGTGAGCGATCGCCTGACCGGTCTCGCCCTGCTGGCGCTGGCCGTGGCCTACGGGATCACGGCCGGCGGCTATCAGGCGATGATCGGCGACCCGCTGGGCCCGGCCGTGTTCCCGGTCGCGCTGGCGATCGCGCTCGGGCTGCTCAGCCTCTATCTGATCGTCCGCCCCGACCGCGAGCCCGACTGGCCGCGGGGCCGGGCGCTGCTCAAGCAGGTGCTCACCCTGGTCGCGTTCGTGGCCTACGCCTATCTGCTCGAGCCGCTGGGGTTCCTCGTGAGCACCTTCCTTGCGGTCGTGGTGCTCGGATGGCTGCTCGGCGCCAGGCTGTGGCAGGCCGGCGCCGCGGGCGTGGCGATCGCGGTCGTGCTGTTCGTGACTGTTCGACACCCTGCTCGGCCTGCCGCTGCCCGCGGGCGTGCTCGGCTTTCCCGGCTAGAGCGCGATGGAAGTCCTGAGCTCGCTCGCCTACGGCTTCTCGGTCGCGCTCACCCCCTTCAACCTCCTGATGGCGCTCGTCGGCTGCTTTCTCGGGACCGTGATCGGCGCCCTGCCCGGGATCGGGCCGGTCAACGGCGTGGCGATCCTGATCCCGCTCGCCTTCGTCCTCGGCCTGCCGCCGTCCTCGACCCTGATCCTTCTGTCGAGCGTGTACTACGGCTGCATGTATGGCGGTCGGATCTCGAGCATCCTGCTCAACATCCCAGGCGACGAGCCGGCGGTGATGACCACGCTCGACGGCTACCCCATGGCCCAGCAGGGGCGGGCCGCAACCGCGCTGGCGCTGTCGGCGGTGGCCTCGTTCGTCGGCGCCACGCTCGCGACCATCGGCCTCACGCTGTTCGCGCCGCTGCTCGCCCTGGTCGCGATCCATTTCGGGCCGGCCGAGTATTTCGCCCTGTTCGTGTTCGCCTTCACCATGCTCTCCGGCATCGCCACGGAAAATCCGATCAAGGCCCTGATCGCCGCGTTGATCGGGCTCGTGCTCGCGACCGTGGGCCTCGATCCGTCGACCGGCGTGCCACGCTTCACGTTCGGCTTCTACGAGTTCTACGAGGGCATCAATTTCATCGTCGCACTGGTCGGCCTGTTCGCGGTCAGCGAGTTCCTGCTGTTCCTCGAGGGCCAGAGCTCGACGCACTTCGCCACGGGCAAGCTGGGGCGGATGTGGATCTCGACCACGGACATGATGTTCTCGCTCGGCGCCATGCTGCGCGGCAGCTTCATCGGCTTCATCGCGGGCGTGCTGCCGGGAGCCGGCGCCTCGCTCGGCAGCTTCGTCGCCTACACGGTCGAGCGCCGGATCTCGAACCAGGGCGACACCTTCGGCAAGGGCGATCCGCGCGGCGTGGCGGCGCCCGAAGCCGGCAACAACGCCGCGGCCGGCGGCGCGCTCGTGCCGATGCTGACGCTCGGCGTGCCGGGCAGCGGCACCACGGCGGTCATGCTGGCGCTCCTGATCTCGCTCAACATCACCCCCGGCCCGCTGCTGTTCCAGCAGCACCCGGACGTGGTCTGGGGGCTGATCGCGGCACTCTACGTCAGCAATCTCATGCTGCTCGTGCTCAACCTGCCGCTGGTCGGGATCTTTGCCCGCATGCTCGCCGTCCCGACCTGGATCCTGATGCCGGGCGTGGTGATGATCGCCTATGTCGGCATCTACTCGATCAACCACAGCACGTTCGATCTGCTCCTGATCACGGGCTTCGGCGTGCTGGGCTACGTGTTGCGCAAGCTCGACATCCCGCTGGTGCCGGTGGTGCTCGGCCTCCTTTTGGGCGGCATCATGGAGACCAACCTGCGCCGCGCGCTCTCGATCAGCAACGGCGACTGGAGCATCCTGGTCTCGAGCCCGCTGACCTGGGTGCTGTGGGCGCTGGTCGCCGCCATGCTGGGGCTGTCGGTGTTCTTCGAGGTGCGCCACGCAAGGCGGCAACGCGAGCGCGCGCAGCGCGAGCAGGCCGCCGACTGAAGGGATCGCGCGATGGCGGATTTTCCCAAGACCGTGCACATCGTCGAGGAGGGCCCGCGCGAGGGCTTCCAGTTCGAGCCTCGGGTCATCCCGACAGCGCGCAAGATCGAGCTGACCCTGGCGCTGGCCGAGACCGGGCTCGACACCATCCAGGCGGTCTCGTTCGTCGATCCCAGGCGGGTGCCCGGATGGGCCGATGCGGATGCCGTGGTGGAGGGGCTACCTTTGCGCCATGACGTCGCGTACACCGCGCTCTGGCTGAACGAGAAGGGGCTTTTGCGGGCGCTGGAACATCGCGACCGGCTGGCGCTGTCGGGCTCGATCTCGCTCTGCGCGTCCGAGACCTTCATGCAGCGCAACCAGAACCGCGGCTTTGCGGACAACGCCGCGGTCCAGGCGCGCCAGATCGAGACCTGCCGGGCGCACGGCCTGCCGGTGCCGCGCCTCTCGGTGATGGCCGCGTTCGGCTGCAACTTCGAAGGCGACGTGCCCGTCGGCAAGGTGCTCGAGGTGATCGCGAGCGGCATGGAGATCGCGGCCGAGCAGGATGTTCGCATCGAGACCATAGCACTTGCCGACACCATGGCCTGGGCCACGCCCGCCCACATCCGCCGCCTGGTGGGCGCGGTGCGCGAGCGCTGGCCGGAGCCGCGCATATCGCTGCACCTGCACGACACCCGCGGCCTCGGGATCGCCGATGCGTATGCAGGGCTGGAGATGGGGGTCGATCACTTCGATGCCTCGGTCGCGGGCCTCGGCGGTTGCCCGTTCGCGGGCCATAAGGGGGCGGCGGGCAACGTCTGCACCGAGGACCTGGTGTTCATGTGCGAGGAGATGGGGATCTCGACCGGCGTCGACCTCGAGCGGCTGATCGAGGTCGGCACGGCTCGCCGAGGAGATCGTGGGCCACCCCTTGCCTGGCGCCGTCATGCACGGCGGCAGCCTCGCCCGCTACCGCCGGCCCGACGCCGCCTGAGCCGGTCGGCACCTCACGGGGCGCGCTCAGGCTCCGTAACGACGACCCCGCGCTCGGCGAGTGCCGTGATCTCACGCTCGCCGAGGCCGGCTTCGGTCAAGACCTCGCGGGTGTGCTCGCCGAGCCGCGGCGCCTCGCGCCGCAGCCCCGGGCGCCGCCCGCGAAGCTCCACCGGCAGGCGCGGCAAGCGGGTGCGGATGTCCCCGGGCATGAGCACGTCGAGCAAGCCGCCGCTCGCCAGCAGGTGCGGATCGTCGAACAGGTCGGCAGGCTTCGCGACCGGCGCAAACGGGATGTGCGCCTGCTCGAAGACATGCACGAGATCAGCCTTGGTTCGCTGGGCGAGGATCGCCTGAATTTCGGGAATGAGCCAGGGGCGCGCCTCGACCCGGAGTGAGTTCGTCGCCAGCCGCGGGTCGCCGCTCAGGTCCGGCCGCCCGAAGGCGTCGCAAAAGGCGCGGAAATGGTTGTTGCTGGTGATGCCGAGGAACAGCTGCTCCCCGTCCGCGGTATCGAAGGTCTGATACACGGCCCACGCGCCGCGCCGCGCCGGCATCGGCGGCGGCTCCTCGCCGGTCACGGCGTGCCCCGCCATGTGCTGGCCGACCAGAAACGCCGTCGTCTCGAACAAAGCGCTCCTGACCAGCTGTCCCCGCCCGGTGCGCTCACGCTCCTGGAGTGCTGCGAGCGCTGCGACCACGCCGAACACGCCGCCCAGGATGTCGATCACCGAGGCGCCGGCGCGCAGCGGCTGGCCGGGTGGCCCGGTCATATGCGCGAGACCGGCCATGAACTGCACGACCTCGTCCAGCGCCGGGCGCCGCTCGTACGGGCCGGAGAGAAACCCCTTGAGCGCAACGTACACGAGGCGGGGGTTCTGGGCCGACAGGCGCTCGAAGTCGCAGCCCAACCGCTCCATGGTGCCGGGTCCATAGTTCTCGACGACGATGTCGGCCGCTGCGGCAAGGCGCTCGACGAGCGCCCGCCCCTCCGTCGTCTTGAGGTCGACGGCGAGGCTCCGCTTGTTGCGGTTGAGGTAGCCGAAGAAGCCGATGGCGAAGCCCGGCAGACGGCGCGTGTGGTCGCCATCGGGCGCCGGCTCCACCTTGACGACGTCGCAGCCGAGGTCGGCGAGCACGAGGCCCGCGGTCGGCCCCATGACCGTGTGGCTGAACTCCAGCACGCGAAGGCCCGCGAGCGGCAGATCCTGCTCTTCGTCAGGTCCCATGAATCTGCCGCCCTCCAAGCTTCAGCCGGTGTATTCCAGGATGTGCATGCCAGCACCCCAGCGGTCGATCAGATACAGGCGGCCGTGCTCGTCGGTGCCGACGTCGTTCGACTGGATGGCCTCCTGGCCTTTCGGCAGCGCCGGCACGTAGTGCCCGACCTCCTTGGGATCGAACGGGTCGCTGACGTCGACCGCGCGCAGGCCCGCATTGAAGTAGGTCAGGAACACGATGTCCTTCCACGGGCCGTCGGCGGGCAGGTGCTCGAGGATGTTGTGCGCGCCGAACCGGCCCGGACGATCGTAGTACTTCTCGCGATCCGGCATGAAGGTCGAGATCGGGATCGGGTTGGTCTCGTCGCGGATGTCGACCACCCACATGAACTGACTTTCCCAGAACTTTTTCCGGGCCCGCGCCTCGTCGGTGACGATCAGGTAGGGGCGATCGCCGAGCGGCCAGGCGGTGTGCGTGCCGCCGATGAACGGCGGCGACCAGTTGATGTGGCCGAGCAGCTTCATGTCGGCAAGGTCGGTGCAGTCGATCACCGAGACGCCGCCGCCCCACCAGGCGCAGAACATGCGGTTGTCGCGGATCACCGGCGGCCCGTGCAGCATGCAGACATGCTCGGGCTCGGCCTGGCTGCGCGCGGCGGCCGCCTCGCTGCCCTCCTTCTGCCAGGGCAGCCCCCAGATGCTGACGATCTCGGGCTTGAGCGGGTCGCGGATGTCGAGGGTCCAGATCACCCGGTTGTCCCAGCCGTCCGCCTTGCAGGGCAGCAGCGCCAGCTGGCGCGCGTTGTCGACGCCGAAGCGGTGCGGGCCATCGCCCGGCATGTCGTAGAAGCCGACCTCGCGCGGCTCGGCGGGCCTGCTGATGTCGAAGATGTAGAAGCCGGTGCGGATGTGGTCGCCCTTGCCCTTGTCGCCGCCGAGCCGCTCCGAGTTGACGTAGAGCAGGTCGCCGTCGACCACCCGCACCTTGTGCATGTGGATGCCGGGCGGCGCCTTGAACTCCCAGACTTTTCGGGGTTTGGTCGGGTCGGTGACGTCGTGGGCGGTGAAGCCCTCCGGGGCGGTGAACGACGAGCCGCCGACCGAGCCGACGTAAGCATGGCCCTTGTTGATCTCGACCAGGCTGCCGCCGCCGAACGCCGCCGACGGATCGTGGCCGAGCAATCGGAAGTTCTTGGCTTCCTCGCTTCCTGCTGATGGCATCGATGTCTCCTCTCTTACGGATCTCGGTTGCTCGGGCCGCCTGCGGCGTCGGTGCCGCCGGCGACGATCTGGCAGTGCTCGGGCTGGATCCTGGCATACAGCCGCTCGCCGACCGCAACCGGGAGCGACGCGCTCGACTGCGCGCGCAGGACCTGCGCGCCCACCGCCAAAAAGTACTCGGAATAGGGACCCAGGAAATAGCGCGACTGGAGCTCTGCGGCAAAGCCGGCCCCGTCGGCGAACGGCTCCCGGGCGAGGTTGATCCGCTCCGGCCGGATCGCCAGCAGGACATCGTCGCCCGGCCGCTGCGACCCCTGGCCGGTGCACCAATGCCGGCCGAGCGCGCTTTGCACGAGCCAGGTGCCATCGACGCCGCGGTCCTGGACCTGCGCCCGGACGAAGTTGGACAGCCCGATGAAGTCGGCGACGAAGCGGCTCCGCGGATTGGCATAGATGTGCTCGGGCGGGCCCTCCTGCGCGATATGGCCGTCCTCCATCACGATCACGCGGCTGCTCATGACCATGGCTTCCGCCTGGTCGTGGGTCACGTAGACCGCAGGGATGCCGAGCTTGCTCTGGATCTCGACCAGCTCGAAGCGCATCCGTTCGCGGAGCTTGGCGTCGAGGTTGGAGAGCGGCTCGTCGAACAGCAGCACCTTGGGCTCCATGATCAGCGCGCGGGCGAGCGCCACGCGCTGCTGCTGACCGCCCGAGAGCTGCGTCGGATAGCGGTCCTCGAGGCCGCCGAGCCCGACCGTCGCAAGCTTGTCGAGCACCCGCTCGCGGATCGCGCCGCGCGCGTACCTCTTCTGCACCCGCAGCGGGTAGCCGACATTGTCCAGCACGGTCATGTGCGGCCAGATCGCATAGGACTGGAAGACCATGCCGAAATTGCGCTTGTTCGGCGGCACGAACACGCCCGATGCGGCATCGGTCACGGCCTCGCCGTCGACGCTGATCGTGCCGCGATCCGCCCGCTCGAAGCCGGCGATGCAACGCAGCGTCGTGGTCTTGCCGCAGCCGCTCGGGCCGAGCAGCGAGATGAACTGGCCCGGCGCCACGCGAAACGACACGTCGTCGACCGCCGTCACCGCGCCATAGCGCTTGACCAGACGGTGCACCACCAGACCTTCGGAGCCGCTCCCGGTCATGGACGCGCCATCACGTCTCGGGGCTCCGGTCCAGGCCGCTCAGCCACTTGGCCACCAGGACCAGCACGATCGAGGCCGCGATCTGAATGAAGGCCAGGGCCGAGATCTCCCGGAACTGCCCGTTCTGCTGGAGATCGTAGAGCACCACCGAGAGGACCTCGGTGCCGGGCGAATAGAGCAGGATCGAGGCGCTGAGCTCGCGCGAGAACGCGATGAAGAGGAGGATCCAGCCGGCGATGATGCCGGGCTTGAGCAGCGGCAGCGTGATGCGCCTGAAGGTCTGGAACCAGTTGGCGCCGCACGAGAGCGAGGATTCCTCGAGCTCCTGATGGATCTGCACGAGCGTCGCCGAGGTGGCGCGCACGCCGATCGGCAGATAGCGGGTCAGATAGGCGATGAACAGGATCCAGATCGTGCCGTAGAGCACCAGCGGCGGATTGATCCACACCTGCAGGAGACCGTACGCGAGCACGACGCCGGGAAAGCCGAGCGGCAGCATGCTGAGATAGTCGAGCGCGTTCCGGCCCGGCAGCCTGGTGCGCAGCGACAGGAACGAGATCAGCGCGCAGAGCAGGATCGTCACGGTCGCGCCGACGACCGCGAGGAACAGGCTGTTGCGGATCGCGCGCAGGGTGGTCGGGTACTCGAACAGGATCCAGTGGTAGTGCGCCAGGGTGAACTGCTCCCAGCGGAAGTCGGCCGTCCACAAGGTGCGGATCGAGCTCAGGAAGATCGTCGAGAACGGCAGCACCACCGCCAGCAGCAGGTAGAGGCAGCAGACGCCGAGCAGCAGCCAGCGGAACGGCCCGAGCGCGATGCGGCGCGGTTGCGAGCCCTTGCCGCCGACCGTGGTGAACGAGCGGTTGGCCAGCATCCGGCGCTGCAGCCACAGGCCGACCAGGGCGATCACCAGCAGCGTCACGCAGAGCGCGGCACCCAGGCCATGCTGCGGCGGATAGAAGGTGTTGGTGGCGACGATGCTGGTGGTCAGCACCCGGATGCGCGCCGGCGTGCCCAGCACTGCAGGCACGCCGAACTGCTCCGCGGCGAGCACGAACACCAAAAGCGAGCTCGCCAGGATCGCCGGCAGCACGAGCGGCAAGGTCACCCGCGTGGTGGTCCGCCACAGGCTGGCGCCGGATGAGAGCGACGCCTCCTCGAGCGCCGGGTCCATCGAGCGCAGCGCACCGCCGACCAGGAGGAACACGAACGGCATCTCGTAGAGCGCGATGACGAAGATGATGCCTTCGATGGAGAAGATGTCGATCAGCGCCTCCTCGTTGCCGAGGAAGCGCCAGAACTGATTGATCAGGCCGGTCTCCGGGCTGCCCAGCAGGATCCAGGCGAGCGCGCCGATGAACGAGGTGGAGATGAACGGCACGATCGAGGCCATCTCCACCACCCGGCGGCCGGGCATGTCGGTGCGCACCACGGCCCACGCGAGCAGGGTGCCCGAGACCGCCGCCAGCACCGCCGAGCCGGTCGCGACGATGATCGTGTTGACGATCGCCGAGAGGTTGCGCTCGCTGGTGTAGGCCTGCACGTACCACGCCCACGAGAACGCCCCGCCGTCGTCCCGGAACGAGCGCTCGAGCAGGATCGCCGCCGGATAGACGATCAGCACGCAGAGCAGCAGGATGACCGCGATCTGCACGTAGAGGAGCGGGTCGCGGACCGACCATTGCCGGACCCGCTCCTCGCGCATCTGGGGCGCCTTGATGGCATCCGCCTGCGCCATCGCCCGCGATCTACCCGGCTGCGCTCATCGGTGACTGGGGCTCATCGGTCGGCTGGGGCTCACTTGAACAGGTCCATGTACTCCTGCATCAGCTCACCCCGCTCGGCCATGAATTGCTCCAGATCGGCCTGCGAGCTCGCCATCGGCTTGACCTCCTCGAGCGGACGGGCGCCGGTATCGAGCTCGATCGGCGGGATGCCGATCCGCATGGACGGCGAGAAGTACTCGTTCTGCAACATCACCTGGACGTCTTCGCTCAGGATGAAGTCGACGAACTGCTTGCCGGTCTCCTGGTCCGGACCCTGCGCCGGAATGCAGATCACGTTCGTGATGATCGGCGCGCCGGCCTCCGGCACGACGATCCGCAAGGCGCCGCCCTTGCCGATCGCGCGCGAGGCGTGCGATTGCGTGATCGCGGCGGCGACCGGGCGCTCGCCGGAGACCAGCGTGTTGGCCACGTCGGCGCCGCCGGTCCGCACCAGCACGTCCTGCTGCGAGAGCTTCTCCATGAACTCCTTGCCGTACACGCTCTGGACCGCGGCGAACCAATGCAGGGCGGACGAGGCCGAGGCCGCGTCGGTGAGCGCGAGCTTGCCCTTCCATTTCGGGTCGAGCAGGTCCTCCCAGGTCTGGGGCGCCTCTTCGGCACTGACCATCTCGGCGTTATAGGCCATCGCCATCGTCTCGCCCGCGACCGGTGCGCCATAGCCAGGGATCACGAACTCATCCGGGTAGTGGGCGAACTCCGGGCTGTCGTAAGACGTGAGCACGTCTTCCTTCGCCCACTGCGCTACCAGCACCGGGATGGTGAGCAGCAAGGCCGAGCAGCGCACCTGGTCCGCCTGTCTCTCCTGGTCGAACTTCTGGACGAGATTGTTGGAGCCGGCGCGGAAATACTCCGCGGGGATGCCGGTTTTCTCGGTGAATTGTTTGGTCACCGCATCCGATGCTTCGGTCGCAAGCCCGGTATACCAGACGAAGGTCTCCTGTGCCGCCCCAGGCCTCGGCAGCAGGCCGCCCAACGCCGCCGCGCCCGCGGCGAAGCCCGCGCTGCGCAGGACATCGCGGCGTCCGAGCGCGATCCGTGCGCCTCCGTATATGCTAACGTTACCAGACATCGTCGTGCTCTCCCTGATTTTGCCCATGGTTGTTGGCGATGACGAAACGCGAGGTGACGCCCAGGCTGCCATGTCCGATATCGTCGGACGAGTTTGCGCATTGTGAGACAAACCTGCAAGCGCTAAGACGGTGCCCTGCCCGCGCCCGCCGCACTGGCCACCCGATCATCCCGCGCAGAGGACGCAAGATGAGGATTACCGCCGTCACGCCCTTCTCCGTCCATCCCGGCTGGCGCAAGAACTGGATCTTCGTCAAGGTCGAGACCGACGAGGGGCTGATCGGCTGGGGCGAGGCCTACAGCCAGTACGACCGCGATCGCGCGGTGCTCGCGCTGATCGAGGAGATCGGCCGCTACGTGGTCGGCCGCGATCCGTTCCAGATCAAGCACATCACCCAGATGGCCTACCAGGACTTCGCGATCCGGCGCGGCTCGCTCGAGTTCTACTCGGCGATCTCCGGCATCGAGCAGGCGCTTTGGGACATCGTCGGCCGGGCCTGCGGCCAGCCGGTCTACAACCTTCTGGGCGGCCCCTGCCGCGAGCGCATCCGGGTCTATGCCAACGGCTGGAGCTACCAGATGTCGGCGCCCGACGACTTCGCCCGGGCGGCCGCTTCGGTGGTCGAGCAGGGCTTCAGCGCGCTCAAGCTCGATCCGCTGCCGCGGCCGTGGCGCACCTTCATCCCCAAGGAGCACGAGCGCCACGCCGTCAAGGTGGTCGCGGCGATCCGCAAGGCCGTGGGGCCCGACGTCGACATCCTGCTCGACATCCACCGGCGCCTGGCACCGATGCACGCCATCAGCCTCGCAAGGCGGCTCGAGGAGTTCGAGCCGTACTGGTTCGAGGAGCCCTGCCAGGCCGAGAACCTCGAGGCGATCGCCGAGGTGCGGGCGGCAACGCAGATCCCGGTGGTCACCGGCGAGAACATCTTTGCCAAGGACGGCTTCCGGCCGGTGCTCGAGCGGCGCGCCGCCGACATCATCAACCCGGACGTCGCGAACTGCGGCGGCATCCTGGAGCTGAAGGAGATCGCGGCGATGGCGGAGCCTTATCTGGTCGCGGTCTCGCCCCACAACTACAACTCGATGGTGCTCGGGCTCGCCGCCACCGTCCATGCCTCGGCCTGCATGCCCAACTTCATCATCACCGAATACTTCTTGCCGTTCGTCGAGCTCGGCCGCGAGGTCTGCCGCAACCCGCTCGAGCCCGAGAACGGCTACATCGCGCTGCCGACCGCACCCGGCCTCGGCCTCGACATCGACGAGGCAGCACTCGCCCGCCATCCCTTCAAGCAGTTCCCCCTGCGCAGCCTGGCCACGCCGCGCGACGAGGGCCCGTGACGACCTCATCGGTGCGCGTACATGGCGAGGCCCGGCACCGGCATGTGCGCGACCAGGATCTTGCCGTTGCCGTCCAGGACGTAGAGGTCCTTTCCGCTCGGGCCCGCCATAGGCGACGTTGGTGAGCTTGTCGCTGGCGCAGGTCTCGATCCGCCAGACCGGCAGGCCGATCCGGTTGAACACCCAGACCACGCCCATGTTGTGCTGCACGCAGACGACGTTGCCCGCCTCGTCGACCGCCATGCCGTCGGGCGTGCCGAAGCCCGGCATGGTGGCGAAGGTGCCGGCGCGCGCAGGCGGGCGGCGCTCGAACAGCGGCTGCCACCAGATCGCATTGGCCCGCGAGCCGACATAGAGCGACCTTCTCGGCCGGATCGAGCACCAGGCCGTTGGGGCCCGGCAGGGTCTCGATCAGGGCCTCGAGGCGGCCGTCCGCGGTGAAGCGGTAGACGCGGCCGGTCGGGTCGTGCAGCCCGGTCTTGCCCTGGTCGGTGAAGTACAGATCGCCGTTGCTGGCGAACACGAGGTCGTTCAGCCCCTTGAAGCTCTCCGCCGGCAGACAGGTCGGCGAACGGCGCGACCGCGCCGCTTTCGGGCTCGAGCACCATGATGCCGTGGCGGTAGTCGGCGATGAAGATGCGGCCGTCCTTGTGGATCTTCAGGCCGTTCGGCTCGCCGTCATATTCGCTCACCAGGTCGATGTCGCCGGACGGTGCCATGCGAAAAATCCGGCCGTGCGGCACGTCGGTGAAGTAGAGATGGCCGTCGCGGTCGAACGAGGGGCCTTCGAGATAGCAGTCGACGCCGACCTGCGGCCGGGCATAGCGGCTCGACACCTTGCCGGGCCGGCTGCCCGCCCTGGTGAAGCGTTCCGGCAGCACGGCTGCGACCTCGGTCTTGATCACCTTTGGCGGGTCGTAGGGGCCCATGACGTCCTTTCCACCCTAGATCGATGCAGGTGAGCCTGCAGGGAGGCAGCAATGGCTCAGGTGAACGGACGGCTGCATGCCGTCGACCATGTCCAGATCGCGATACCGCGCGGCGCAGAGGACACCGCGCGCGCCTTCTATACCGGCGTGCTGGGGCTCGAGGAGGTGGCGAAGCCGGCCCGCCTCGCCGGCCGCGGCGGCTGCTGGTTCGCGAGCGGCGGCATCAGCCTGCATCTCGGCGTCGAGGACGAGTTCCGGCCGGCGCGCAAGGCGCACCCCGCCTTCCTGGTCGACGGCCTTGCCGACTTGGTCGGACGCTGCCGCGCCGCCGGTGCCGAGGTCGTCGACGACGAGGGGCTGGAGACCCATGCGCGCGCCTTCGTGTTCGATCCGTTCGGCAACCGGATCGAGCTGATGGAGCCGCGCAAGGCGTAGTCGCCCGGGCTGGCGCGCCGGTCGCATCGCCGGCTCAGATGCCGACCGCGACGCCGCCGTCGACGTGCCAGGCAGCACCGGTGACGAAGCTCGCGCGGTCCGAGGCGAGGAAGGCCACCACGTCCCCGACCTCCTCGGCGCGGCCCATGCGGCCGAGCGGGATCGTGGCGACGCGCTGGGCGCGCACCTCGGCCTCGCTCTGGCCGGTGATGCCCGCCCACTCGCGCATCGTCTCGTCCTGACGGTCGGTGTCGATGATGTGCGGGATCACGGCGTTGACCCGGATGCCGTCCTTGGCGAGGTCGTTGGCGAGGCCCTTGGTGAGGTTGAGCGTCGCCGCGTTGTTGACGCCGACCGGGATCGTGGTCGCGTGCGGCTGGCGCCCGGCAAGGCCCGAGATGTTGACGATCGCGCCGGATTTTTGCGCCCGCAACACCGGGATCACGTGGCGCAGGCAACGCGCATAGCCGTTCAGCTTCTGCTCGAACACATCCAGCCAGCGCTCCTCGGTCAGATCCGAGAACGCGGTCGGGATCACGGTGGCGGCGGCGTTGATCAGGATGTCGATGCGGCCGAGCTCGGCCCGGGTGCGCTCGACCATCGCCCGCACCGAAGCATCGCTGCGCAGCTCGGTCGGCACGGCGATCGCGCTGCCGCCGGTTGCTTCCACAAGCGCCGCGCGCGATGCCTCGAGGCGTTCGGCGTCGCGGCTCACCAGTGCCACGGCGGCACCTTCGGCGAGCAGCGAGGCGGCGCAGGCGCGGCCGATGCCCCGGCTGCCGCCGGTGACGATCGCGACCCGCCCCGCAAGTCCAAGGTCCATCTAGCGTCTCCTCCCGGGATGAGATTCTTCAACTGGCACGCGCCGCAACCCGGCCCGGCGCCAGGGCGTCGCACAGCGTTGCCAGGTGCGGCAGGCGCGGCAGCTCGAGCAACAGGTCAGCACAGCCGGCGGGCCGCGTCGGCATCGAGCATCGGCCCCGCCGCCGCGGCGCTGTCCTCGAACTTTGCGATCAGCTCGTCCTGCGAGAGCGGCGCATCGCTCTGGCCCGCGGCCTTGTCGCGCGTGCGATCGAAGGTGCTACCGTCGCGCAGCCGCACCGCGACGCGCGCCGTCCACTTGCCGTGGAGGTTGTCGTCGAGCACGACCGGGATGCGATCGGCGAGCGCGCGCCGTCCGGCATCGAGCGTGTGCTCGGGGCGAAGGTCGGCAAGGCGCATGTTGCCCGTGCGCAGCACCGTGGCGAGGCAGTAGGGCAGGCTGAACTGCGCATCGACATCGGGGCTGTCGCCGGGCCGGTAAGGCCGGCCGACCATGTCGACGACGAACTTCGAGCCGTGCACCGAGACCTCTTCGACGTCGGCCTCGGCAAAGCCGTGCTCGGCCTGCAGGTCGCGCAGGGCATCGACCGCGGGATGGGCCATGCCGCAGATGGGATAGCGCTTGAAGCCGAGCCGCTCGATCTCGAAGCGATCGCCCAGGCCCGCGGTCGAGCGCATCGGCGTCGTAGTCGCCCCCCTCGTAGACGGCGAAGAAGCCGTTCTTGCCCTCGATCGCGTCGATCGCGCCCGAGACGCCGGCTCGCGCCAGCCAGGCGGCGCGCACGCCCGCTTCGGCGACCAGCCCCGGCTGCATCCGCTTCACCAGGCCGCCGTCCTCGATGCACTGCTGGTTGCCGCTCGCCTGGGCGTAGGACAGGCCCATGGCGCGGGCGATGCCGGCGGCATCGAGCCCGAGCATGCGGCCGGCGGCCGCCGCCGCGCCGAAGCCCGCGACGACCGCCGTCGGATTCCAGCCGCGAAAGCCGGCGTGGCCGCGGTAGCTGCGGGTCGCGCGCGCCAGCCGGCACATGACCTCGGTGCCGGCGACGATCGCGGCGGCCGCATCGGCGCCGCTGGCATCCAGCGTCTCGGCGACCGCGAGCACCGCCGGCACGACGACCACGCCCGAGTGGATCGGCAGCTCGCAGTGCAGATCGTCATATTCGAGCGCATGCGCCATCGCCGAGTTGACCAGGGTCGCGGCCGGCGGCGGCAGGCGCTCGCCGGCGAGCCACACCCGGCACGGGCCCTTGCCCCATTGCGCGAGCAGGGCGCGCAGCTCGCGCACGCCTGGCGCATCCCAGGCGGGAAGCGCCGCGCCGACGGTATCGAGCGCCAGGCGCGCGCAGGCATCGCGCGTGCTCGCCGGCAGGTCGCCCGCCTGCAGATCGTGGGTGAACCGGGCAAGGCTGGCGGTGGCGTCCATGGGATCAGGTCCAGCGGCTGGCGGTGTCAGATGATCAGGCCGCGCGGGGTCGGGATCTCGAGCACGATCCTGAAGGCGAGATAGACGGCGACCATGAACGGCGCCGCGAAGGCCACCGCGCCAAGCAGACGCCGGGCCTGCGACGATTCCTCGGGCGCCAGCAGCCAGGACGGCGAACAGCACGAACAGGAAGCCTGCCTCGTAGAAGCCGATCACATCCACGGCGAACCCGAACAGCACCAGCGCGCCGACCACCGTCCCCCAGGTCCGCCAGGGGACTTCGGCGAAGGGTCGGGCGCTCGCCTGCAGGGCGGCCGCGCGCGAGTGCAGGTTCATGGCGATCAGGATGCCGCCGAGCACGACGAAGCCGTATCCGACGAGCATCGGAAACCGCGCTCCTATCTCGGAGAAGCCGCTCGCCTCGTAGAAGATGTAGGCGGCGAGCCCTAGCAGGATCACGCCCAGGATCAGGTTCATGGCGCGCAGGCTCGGCCCCCCCGTCGCGGCGGGATCGCCGTGTTCCGGACCGCCTCGGGCGGTGCCCCGGCCGGGGCCACGGCGCGGCGCTCCCGGACGATCTGGAGCACGCCCGCCACCAAGATCCCGACCGCGATGACCATGAGCAGCAAAGCCAGCGGCCGCGAGGCGAAGTAGGCAAGCGTCGAGCCGGCGTCGACCTCGCCGACCAGGACCGCCTGCTGAAAGCTCTCCTCCATCAGGCTGCCGAGCACCAGGCCGAGCGCGATCGTGACGATCGGCACGTCGAGCTTGGCGAGCAGGTAGGCGCCGATGCCGGTCGCGAGCAGCACGTAGACGTCGAACAGGCTGTTGGCGAGCCCGTAGGTGCCGACCATCGAGAGCACGAGCACCGCCGGCACCATGGCGCGGCGCGGGGTGCGCACGATCAGGCTCGACCAGCGGATCGAGAGCATGCCGACCACCAGCATGGCGACCACCGTCAGGAGCAGGCCGATCATGAAGGTGTAGACGATGTCGGCGCGCTCGGTGAACAGGCGCGGCCCCGGGATGATGCCGTGCACGGTCAAGGCGCCGAACATGATCGCGGCCGAGCCGGAGCCGGGGATGCCCAGCGCCAGCAGCGGCACCAGCGCGCCGCCGACCACGGCGTTGTTCGCCGTCTCGGGCGCGACCACGCCCTCGTAGGAGCCGTGGCCGAACTCTTCCGGATGCTTCGAGATGCGCTTGGCCTCGCCATAGGCGACGAAGGCGCTGATCGAGGCGCCGGCGCCCGGCAGGATCCCGACCAGGGTGCCGAGGATGCTCGACCACAGCAGCAGGACCTTCATGCCGGCGAGCTTGGCGAGCACGAAGCGCATGGCGCCCTTGCGCAAGATCAAGGGCGCCACGGATTCGTTCACCTTCTCCAACAGGCCGAGGATGCTGGCGACCGCGAACAGGCCGAGCAGGGCCGGGACCAGCGGGATGCCGCCGACCAGCCGGTAGTCGTCGAACATGAACCGCATGTCGCCGGAGATCGCGTCCTGACCGATCAGGGTCATCGCGACGCCGAGCAGGACGCCGATCAGACCCTTGACCACGTGCTGGCCGGAGAGCGTGGCGACCAGGGCAAGCCCCGCCACGGCGATCCAGAAAATCTCGGCCGGCCCCAGGAACAGGGAGGCGCGCGCCAGCGGCGGCGTGAAGAACACCAGCACCAGGGCGCCGAACGCGCCGCCCACGGTGCCCGCGAACAGCGAGGTGTACAGCGCCTCCTGGGCCTGGCCTTGCTGGGTCAAGGGCGTGCCGTCGAGAGTCGTGCAGGCGGCGCCGGAGGTGCCCGGCGTGTTGATCAGGATGGCCGAGATCGAGCCGCCGTATTCGGCCGACATGTAGACGGCGGCCAGCATGATCAACCCCTGCGCGGGCTCCATGGCGAAGGTGAACGGCAACAGCAGCGCGACCCCGCTGACCGCCGACAGGCCGGGCAGCGCGCCGATGATCAGCCCGGCGACCGTGCCGACCAAGACGACCAGCAGATGGGACAGCTGCAGATTGGCTTGAACCGCGTGCAGGATCTCGGCCGACATTCAGGTCGTCCTCGGGGAATATCCGGTGCCGGACCGGCGGGGCGCGATCCGGCACCGGGCGGCCCTATTCGGCGAGATCGTAGGTATCGACCAGCGACTGCATGCGCTCCTGCATCTCACCGATCGCGGCCTCCGTCTCATCCGGGCCGCGATAGGCCGGCGGCTGGCCGAGCTCGTTCATCTCCGCACTGGAAGTCCTCGTTGCTGGTCACCTGCTGGCAGACGTCGGCCCAGTAGCTGACGATCTCCTCCGACAGGTCCGGCGGCCCGCCGAGCACGCGGTAGCGCTCGGAGACGACGTCGTAGCCGAGCTCGGTGAAGGTCGGCACGTCCGGGATGTTCGGATCGCGCTCGGGCGCTGCGATCGCGAGCGTGCGCAGGCTGCCCTGCTGGGCGACCGCGAACATGCTGCTTGCGACCATGGCATCGGTGGTGCCGGCGAGCGTGCCTTGCAGCGCCTGGGAGCCGCCGGTGAACGGGATCTGGGTGAACTCCATGCCGGTCGCGTTCTCGATCAGGAGCGTGGTCATGAAGTCGGCGCCGAGCGTGCCGGTGTTGGCGGCCTTGATCTTTTCCGGATTGGCCTTGGCGTAGTCGACCAGATCGGCCAGCGTCTCGTACTCGCTGTCCTCGCGTACCAGCAGCACGTCGGGCACGACCGCATAGGTGCAGATGTAGGTGAACTGGTCGAGGGTGTATCCGGTCTGCTGGGGCCGGGCGAGCGGCGGAATCACGTTGAAGGGCGGCGTGACAATGGCGAGGGTATAGCCGTCGGGCTCCGCGCGCACCATCTCGGCCCAGCCCACGGTGCCGCCCGCACCGGGCTTGTTCACGATCACCAGGGGCTGGCCGACGATCGGCTCGGCGTATTTGTTGAACGCCCGCTGCGACGCATCCGCCCCGCCGCCTGGATCGAACGGCACGATGAAGTCCACCGCCTGCGAGGGATAGTCCTGGGCTGCCGCCGGCGTGAGCCCCAGGGCGAGGACGCTCGCGGCGGCGAGCCCAAAGCGGGTGACCTTCGAAGAGATGGGCATCAACTGTCTCCTTTTTGGTTGCGGTGGTTGTCGGCCGCTCCCTGACGGCCTCAATCGAGCGGCTGCTGCCCGGTGTACTCCAGCACGTACATGCCGCCCCTGGCGCGATCCATGGCGTAGACGATGCCGCGATCGTCGACGAACACGTCGCTGATCCGGCAGCCGCGCTGCCCCTTGGGCGTCACCGGCAGGAACGCCGCGATCTCCTCCGGGCGGTAGGGATCGCGGATGTCGTAGATGCGCAAGCCCGCGCTGAACCAGGTCGCCGCCACGGTGTTGGTAAGCTTGGCAGCGCCCTCGTCCGGCTCGTTCTCGTGGATGTTGTGGGCGCCGATCCGGCCGCCGACCCGATGCAGGTCCTCGAAATTCTCGGGCACCGGCGCCGAGGCGATGATCAGCGGCATGGTCTCCTTGCGGATGTCCATGATCCAGAGACGCTTGGGCCAGTCGATGCCCTCGTCGCCGGTGGCCTCGTCGGTCACCAGCAGCAGGCCGCGATCGAACAGCGGCACCGGCGTGTGGGTGAAGCCCGGATAGGGCGGATGGTAGTCGAAGCGGGTGACGAGCTTGGGATTGGCCTTGTCCTCGATGTCGAGGATCACGAGGCCGCCGTCGATCCAGCCGCAGTAGGTGCGGTCCGGGCGCTCCGGATAGCAGAGCGTGTGATGGACGCGATAGGCGAAGTCGTAGGGCGCCGGGTGGCGCGGCGGCAGCTTCTCGTCGTCGCCCTTGCGCTGCCCCGGCAGCCACCAGCGGCCGACCTCCTTGGGATTGGTCGGGTCGGCCATGTCGACGATCATGTAGAACTGGTGGTCCTTGGGATTGTTCGGCTCGAAGTCCGCGGCACCCGTCGAGATGTGGGCGTAGCGGCCGTCCATGAACGAGACGAAGTGCACGCCCTGGGAATGCGGGCCGGAGGTGTCGAAGAAGCCGATCTTCTTCGGGTTCACGGCATCCGAGACGTCATAGACCTCGAAGCCTGCGGGATGGTCGCCGGGTTTCGAGACCTGGTAGGCCTGCAGCAGGATGTCGCCGCACAAGGTCAGCGAGTTGCCGCGCACCTGGTCGTGCGGCAGCGGCAGCTGCCAGACCAGCCTGGGATCGGACGGCTCGGTCACGTCGAGGACGGAGAAGCAGATCGGCGGGTTCTCGTTGGCGAGATACATGATCCGGCGGCCGTCGCGGCTGAACTTCATCGCGATGCCTTCGCCGGTGTTGGGATAGCCGCCGATGTCGCTGCGCCCGACCAGCTTGAGGTTGCGGGCGAGGCGCACTTCGGGGTGGTTGGCGTTGTGGTTCCTCACGGGTCCTCCCTACCTTGGCATCGTTGGTCGCCGGCCGGAATGCGGCTGCCTCATCGGCCGGGCTCGAAGCGGCCGCCGATGCCCGGGCGCGAGCGACCGAGGCCCGGCAGCTCCCACACGCCCGCACCCTGCGGGTTCTGGTCGGCATCGATATTGGCGTCGATCAGGTACGGCCGGCCGGCGGCGAGCGCCGCGCGCACCGCATCGCCGAGATCGGCCGCGCGATCGACGCTGACGCCATCGACGCCGGCCGAGCGCGCCATCGCCGCGAAGTCGGGGTTGTAGGGGGCGCCGGTCTGCGGGTGCCGGAAGTCGGTGGCGAGCTCGCGGCCCTCGAGATAGCCGCGCTGCAGGCCCCGGATCGAGGCGTAGGCGTAGTTGTTCCAGACCACCCAGACGACCGGCAGCTCGTACTCGACCGCAGTGCCGAGCACGCTCGCATGCATGAAGAAGGCGCCATCGCCGCAGACCGAGACGCACGGCCGGTCGGGAGCGGCGAGCTTGGCGCCGAGCACGCCCGCGACGCCGAAGCCCATCGGCCCGAAGCCCATCGAGCCGATCAGCGAATCCGGCCGGGTCGGATGGCAGAACTGGATCAGCCAGTTGTGGTGCACGCCGATGTCGCTGACCAGGATGGCATCCTCCGGCAGCGCCTTGTCGATCTCGTGCGCGGCGCGCTGCGGATGGATCGGCGTCGAATTCGTCGGCGAAGCCCGGCGCGATGAAGCTGGTCCACTCGCGCTTGTAGCCCTCGATCGCCTCGAGCCAGCGCATGCGCGCCTCTGGCACGTCGCTCGCCTTGCGGCGGTCGAGCTCGGCCAGCACCTGGCGCAGGAAGGTGCGCACGTCCGCCATCAGGCCGAGCGCCACCGGGTAGTTGCGGGCGATCTCCTCGGGATCGATGTCGACGTGGATGAGCTTGGTCGGCGGGATCGTGAACGAGTGGCCGGGCAGCCACGAGCTCGAGGTGCGATCGTCGAAGCGCACGCCGAGCGCCAGCAGCACGTCGGCCTGACGGGCGGCATGGTTCGCCTGATAGGTGCCGTTGCGGGCGATCAGGCCGAGCGCCAGCGGATGCTGGCTGTCGATCGCGCCCATGCCGCTCGAGGAGCAGGCCACGGGGATGCGCAGCCGCTCGGCGAGCGCCAGAAGATCGGCGGCGGCGCCGCCATACTTCACCCCCTGGCCGACCAGGATCACCGGCCGCTCGGCGGCCAGCAGCATGTCGACCGCCTTGGCCAGCCCTTCCGGGTCGGCGCCGCAGCGACAGGAGATGTTGGCGTTCCACTCCTCGGGCCTGGGCGCCTCCTCGGCGGCCGCCTCCTTGAAGATGTCGAACGGCACGTCGAGCACCACCGGCCCGGGACGTCCGGTCACCATGGTCTTCCAGGCCTGGCGCACCGCGATCGGCACCATCTCGCCGCGGGTCGGCTGGAACACCCGCTTGCAGTAGGCGCGCACGGTCGAGGGGAAATCCGCCTGGTAGTGGCGGTACAGCTCCTGAAAGGCGCCGCGATTGAACTGGGTGGTCGGCACGTTGCCGGTCACCGCGAGGAACGGTACCGAATCCAGATACGAGTTGCCGAGGCAGATCGGCAGGTTGGCCGAGCCCGGCCCGCAGGAGGTGAAGGTCGCGACCGGCTTGCCGGCGACCCGGTAGAAGACGTCGGCCATGAAGCCCGCGACCGTCTCGTGATGGGTCGAGATGGTCTTGATGTCCTCGGCGCGCTCGTGCAGGGCGTCGATGAAGCCGATGTTGCCGTGCCCGCACAGGCCGAAGGCGTAAGGCACCTCCTCCTGGATGAGATAGTCGACGATCACCTGACCGCCGTTCAACAGGTTGCTTGCCATGATCGTCCTTCGCGTTCCTGGTTGGCGGGTTCGGGTTGGCGGGTTTCGGGGGTCAGCCGGCGCGCAACGCGCGGCATCACCTCGCGCGCCAGCGTCTCGATGATGGCATAGCGCTCCTCGAGGCGGAACGGCATCGCGACGATCACCTTGTCGACGCCCTGCGCCTGCAGGCCTTCGAATCGCGTGATCAGGTCGTCGGTCGTGCCGGCGATCGCGAAGCGGTCGATGATGTAGTCGGTGATCAGCGCCGCGTTCTTCGTCTTGGCGCCGACGTCGGTCTCGTCGTAGCGCTCGCGGAACCGTCGCACCTCCGGCAGATGCTCGTCCGGCACGCTGTAGAAGCCCATCCGGAAATTGTGGTTGGCGCGGTTGCAAAGCCGCGGCCGCAGCGCCTGGCGCACGGCCGCGCGCTCCTCGCCGACGCTCACGATCAGATCGACCCACAGCGGCATGCTGCCCGCCGCACGGCCGGCGCGCTGCTCGCCCTCGGCGATGCAGCCACGCGCCCAGGCCAGCACCTCTTGCGTCGTGCCGGCGCCGAGGATGACGCCGTCGGCGAGCTCGCCCGCCACCGCCAGCATCTTCGGCCCGTCGGCCGCGAGGTAGAGCGGCAGATGCGGCTTGCGCCAGTTCGAGCGCAATGTCGCACCTTCGAAGGTGACGGGCTCGCCGTCGAGCAGCGCGCGCAGCACCTTCAGGTACTCGCGCATCTCCGCAAGGCGCGCCGCGCGCTTGCCGATCAGATAGACCGCGGTGTCGCCCGAGCCGATGCCGAGGAAGGCCTTGCGAGGTGCGATCGCGTCGTCGATCGAGCCGAAGGCGTTGGCCACGACCGAGGGATGGCGGGTGAACGGCGTGGTCACCCCGGTGCCGAGCCCGGCGCGCCGGGTGGCGCCGGCGGCGAGCGCCATCAGGACGAACGGGTCGCGCACGTGGAAGTGCGAGAGCGAGACGGTGTCGGAGAACAGCAGAGGATCGAACCCCAGATCCTCGGCCCGCCGGATGAAGGCGAGGTATTCGGGTACCGGGGTGAACGCGTTCTGGGGGCCGATGCGCAGGCCGATCTGCATGGTGAACGTCCCGATCGGGCGCGTTTTTGCGAGATGGCGATAAGCCATCCCGTATTGTGGAATGAAAGCTACGCGGCGACTTTCACACTGTCAATCGCGTTGGCGCCATGCTGGAGCCGCGGCTCACGCCGTCGTCACCAGCGTGCGGGCATCGCCCGGCTCGCGTTCGGGCGGCTGGCCGAGCGCGGTCGACAGGCGCCGCGCCGCCGCCTTCACCAGCTCGGTCTGCTTCTGCAGCACCGGGATCGACAGCCGCCAGATCGGGCCGGAGATGCCGAGCGCGCCGACCACCTGGCCGGTGAAGTCGTGCACCGGCACGGCGACGCAGCGGACCTCGGCGTTGAACTCGCCGTCGTCATAGGCGACGCCGGTGCGCGCGACCTCGCGGACCTCCTGCCGCAGCAGCTCGGGCTCGGTGATCGTCTTCGGCGTCAGGGCGGCAAGCCCGTGGTTCTGCAGGAAGCGGTCGAGCTGGCCCGGCGTCAGCGCGGCGAGCAGGACCTTGCCGAGCGCGGTGCCGTGCGCCGGGCGCGTCACGCCGGCCCGGTTGGTGAGCTGGAAAGCGCCGCTGCCCGAGGTCTTGGCGATCACCACCACCGCATCGCCCGAGCGGACCGCGAAATGGCCGCTCTCGCCGGTCGCCTCGGTCAGGTCCTCGAGCACCGGGATCGCCAGGCTCACGAGCTCGACCTCGTCGAGCGAGCCGGCGGCGAGCGCGAACAGCGAGCGGCCGATGCGATAGCGCTTGTCGCGGTCCTGACGGATGTAGCCGAGCGCCACCATGGTCTTGACCAGATGGAACGTGGTGCTGTTGTGCAGCCCGACCTTCTTGCTCAGCTCGGCGAGCCCGATGCCCTGGCGCGAGCGCGCGATCGCCTCGAGCAGCCCGAACGCGCGCTCGAGCGACTGGACGCCGACACGCTCCTTTTGCGCCCTGGGCTCCTGCGCCGCGTCCTGCACCTTCGCGTCACTCTCACAGGTTGAACACCACGAGGCGCTCGTCCGTCATGTCGCGGATCGAGTAGCGCGGCCCCTCCCGCCCCTGGCCGCTCTCCTTGATGCCGCCGTAAGGCAGCTGGTCGGTGCGCCAGGTCGAGGTGCCGTTGATGATCACGCCGCCGGTGCGGATGCTGCGCACGCAGTGCATCGCTGTCGCGAGCGAGCGGGTGAACACGCCGCAGTGCAGGCCGAAGCGGCTCGCGTTGATGCCGCCGATCACGGCCTCCAGGTCGCGGAACGGCTGCACCGTCACCAGCGGGCCGAACACCTCCTCGCACACGACCTTCATCGACGGGCCGGACGTCGACCACCACGCTCGGCTCGACGGCAGCGCCGTGGCGGCGCCCGCCGGTCAGCACGCGCGCGCCGGCCGCCTCGGCCTCGCGCATCCAGCTCTCGACCCGCCTCGCCGCCGCCTCGTCGATCAGCGTGCCGACGTCGGTCGCCTCGTCGAGCGGATCGCCGAGCCTGAGCTTCTGGACCTCCTCGACCAGGCGCTGCGACGAAGGCGTCGTAGACGTCCTCGTGGGCAAAGACCGTCTGCACCGAGATGCAGCTCTGGCCGGCCAGACGCATGGCGTTGCGGGCGCAAAGCGGCGCGCATTCGTCGACCACGGCGTCCTCGCACAGGATGGTCGGGCCGTTGCCGCCGAGCTCGAGGGCTACCCGCCGCATGCCGCTCGCCGCCTTGATCTCGGCGCCGACCCTGCTCGAGCCCGTGAAGGTGATGAAGTCGACCCGCGGGTCGCGCACCAGCGCCGGCCCGACCTCGTGGCCGTAGACCACGCCGAGGAAGCCCGCGGGCGTGCCGGCGTCGACGAACAGCTCGACCATCTTGTGCACGGTGAGCGGCGCCTGCGGCGGCGGCTTCAGCACGATCACGTTGCCGGCGGCGAGCGCTGGCGCCACCTTGTGGCAGGCGAGGTTGAAGGGCGCGTTGAACGGCGTGATGCCGGCGACCACGCCGACCGGAAAGCGCAGCAGCATGGCGAGCTTGCCGGCGCCCATGGCGCTGCCGTCGAGCGGCACGTGCGCGCCCTCGATGCGGATCGCCTCCTCGGCGGCGAGCGAGACCGTGTCCTGCGAGCGCACCACCTCGGCGCGCGCGTCCTTGATCGCCTTGCCGGTCTCGCGCGCCATGGTGAGCGCGATGTCGTCGGCCCGCTCGAGCAGCAGCTCGATCACCCGGCGCAAGAGCTTCGCCCGCTCGAAGCCGGGCATCGCGGCCGCCTGCGGCCTGGCGGCGACCGCGGCATCGAGCGCATCGTTCAGGTCGTCCAGGGTCGAGGCCGGCGCACGGGCGACCACCTCGCCGCGATAGGGGTCGATCACGTCGCTGGTCGCGCGGCCCTCGCGCCATTCGCCGCCGATCAGCATCGGCACGATGGCGGGCGCCGCTTGTGCCCTCGGATTGGTGGCCGTCGCCTGCATGCCGCTCTCCCGCCTGCGCAACTGCCCGATGATGTGAGATTGCCGAGAGGCTAGATTGCGAGGTGATCGTATGTCAATTCATAGTGTCGAAGCCATCGTCTGCAGCGATGTCGGTTGACATGCGAGATGATCGAAAAATAGGTTGGCTCCGAGGGGATGATGGCATCGCGCTTCGAGAACCTGGTCTGCACCGGCGGCAGCGGTCGGCTCGGCCGTCACGTCGTCTCGCTGCTGCGCGATTCCTGCAGGGTGACGGTGCTCGACGCGCTGCCGCCGGATGGCCCCGATGCCTTCGTCCAGGCCGACGTCACCGACATCGGCGCGCTGCGGCGCGCGTTTGCCGGGAAGGATGCCGTGATCCACCTCGCGGCGATCCCGAACCCGCGCACCGCACCGCCCGAGGTCACCTTTCGCACCAATGTCGCAGGGCACCTTCGCCGTGCTCCAGGCGGCCGAGGAGGCGGGCGTGCGCCGGGTCGTGGTCGCCTCGAGCGATTCGGTCGTGGGCTTCCACTACAACCCGCCGGACTGGAAGCCGCAGTACCTGCCGATCGACGAGCGCCACCCGCTCTGCCCGACCGAGTTCTACTCGCTGAGCAAGCAGGTCACGGAGACCATCTGCCGCAGCTATGCGCAGCGCGGCAGGCTCGAGGTGGTGGTGATCCGCCCGACCCACATCGTGTTTCCCGCCCGAGTACCCGGAGCTGGAGGCGCGCGGCAGCGACCTCATGAACTATCACCTCTGGACCTATGTGGCACCCGAGGACGTGGCGCGCGGTTTTCAGCTGGCACTCGCGCTGCGGGAAGTCCGCTACGCGTGCTTCTTCATCTCGGCGGCGGACGGGCTGAACACGCGGCCGACGTTGGAGCTGGTGCGCGAGCGCTATGGTTTCCTTCCCGAGATCAGGCGCCCGGAGCTCTACGAGCGCCTGCCGACCGCCTCGGTGCTGGATGGCAGCCGGGCGCGCGAGGTGCTGGGCTTCGAGCCGACGCAGGAACTGGCGCCAGATGCTGGCCGCGCCCCCCGCGTCTGCTGCCGAAGCCTGAGCCGGAGTGCCGCCCATGGCCCGCGAGCGCGCTTTCGCGATCAACACCTACAGCTATACCGCCTCGCATGCCGCGCGAGGACTGCATCCGCCATCTCGCCGGCGCAGGGCTACGCCGATTTCGAGCTGATGATGTATCCGGGCCATCTGTGGCCGGCGGCCACCGATGCGGCCGCGCGCCGCGCGCTGCGCGCCCTGGTCGATGGGCAGGGGCTGCGGATCGTGAGCCTCAACATGCCCAACATCGACATGAACATCGCGGCCGCGGCCGAGGAGATGCGCCGTCACACGCTGGGCCTGCTGCACGCGATCCTGGAGCTTGCGGGCGATCTCGAGGTGCCGGGCGTGGTGGTCGGCCCCGGCAAGGCGAACCCGCTTGATGCCGATGCCGCGCGAGCGCCTGATCGGCCATTTCTTCCGCGCGCTGGACGAGCTGGCGCCGCATGCCGAGCGCGTCGGCACGCAGCTCTACGTCGAGAACATGCCGTTCGCCTTCCTGCCCGATGCCGAAGGCCTGATGGCGGCGCTGGAGCGCTATGGCGACGACCGCATCGCGGTGATCTACGATGTCGCCAATGCCGTCTTCATCGGCGAGGATTTGGGCTCGGGGCTGCGCCGCGTGCAGGGCCGCCTGAAGCTCGTGCACCTGTCCGACACGCCGCGCGAGGTCTACCGGCACAGCGCCGTCGGCGAGGGCGTGGTGCCGTTCGCCGAAATCCCGCCGGTGCTCGCCGAGGTCGGCTATGCCGATCTGCCGATGCTGGAGATCATCGCGCCCGATCCCGATCAGGCGATCCGCGCCAGCATCGAGCGCCTGGCGGCGCTCGGCTGGCCGCACGCGCCGAGACGCCTAGCGCGCGCGCCACGCCGTTGGCCAACGGGAGGACATGCATGCTGCCGGAAAGTGTCGACGTCGTCGTGGTCGGGGCGGGCAATGCCGCGCATGTGCGCAGCGCTCGCCGCCGCCGACCAGGGCGCCTCGGTCCTGGTGCTGGAGCGCGCGCCGCAGCAGGAGCGCAGCGGCAACACGCACTTCACCGCCGGCGCCTTCCGCGTCGCCTATGACGGCGTCGATCAGCTGCGCGCCTTGATGCCGGACCTCACCGACGACGAGATCGCGAGCACCGATTTCGGCACCTACACCGAGGACCAGTTCTTCGACGACATGGCGCGGGTGACCGAGTATCGCGCCGACCCGGAGCTTGTCGACCTGCTGGTGCGGCGCAGCCACGCGACCATGTGCTGGATGCGCGACAAGGGCGTGCGCTTTGCGCCGATCTGGGGGCGCCAGGCGTTCAAGGTCGAGGGCCGCTTCAAGTTCTGGGGCGGGCTCACGGTCGAGGCCTGGGGCGGCGGCCCGGGCCTGGTCGAGGCGCTGTTCGAGGCGGCGCAGGAGCAACCGCATCCAGGTGGCCTACGAGGCCCGCGCGCGCGACCTTGCTCGCCGACGACGACGGCATCCACGGCGTGCGCGTGCGCTGCCGGGGCCGCACCCAGGACGTGCGCGCCAAGGCGGTGGTGCTGGCCTGCGGCGGCTTCGAGGCGAATGCCGAATGGCGCACCCGCTATCTCGGCCCCGGCTGGGAGCTCGCCAAGGTGCGCGGCACGCGCTTCAACACCGGCGATGGCATCCGCATGGCGCTGGATGCCGGCGCCATGCCCTGGGGCCACTGGTCGGGCAGCCATGCGGTCGGCTGGGACCGCAACGCGCCGGAGTTCGGCGACCTCGCGGTCGGCGACGGTTTTCAGAAGCACAGCTATCCGTTCGGCATCATGATCAATGCCGACGGCGTCCGCTTCGTCGACGAGGGCGCCGACTTCCGCAACTACACCTACGCCAAGTACGGCCGCGTCATCCTGGCCCAGCCGCACCAGTTCGCCTGGCAGATTTTCGATCAGAAAGTCGTGCACCTGCTGCGCGACGAGTACCGGATCCGCCAGGTCACGAAGGTGACCGCGGACACGCTCGAGGAGCTGCTGCCCAAGCTCGAGGGCGTGAACGCCGAGCGCGGCCTCGCCACGATCGCGGCGTTCAATGCGGCGGTGCAGACCGACGTGCCGTTCAATCCGAACGTCAAGGACGGCCGCGGCACGCGAGGGCTGGACATCCCGAAGTCGAACTGGGCCAACCCGCTCGATGCGCCGCCGTTCGAGGCCTACCAGGTGACCTGCGGCGTGACCTTCACCTTCGGCGGCCTGCGCATCACCAGCGACGGCCAGGTGGTCGACAGCGACGGCGCGCCGATGGCAGGCCTCTATGCCGCCGGCGAGCTGGTCGGCGGCCTGTTCTATTTCAACTATCCGGGCGGCACCGGCCTGATGTCGGGCTCGGTGTTCGGCAGGATCGCCGGCACCTCGGCCGGCCGGGCGGCCTCCGGCGGCGCATGATCGAGCTTTCCGCCGACGTCGTCGTGGTCGGCGGCGGCGGCACCGGGCTCGCCGCGGCGATCGCGGCGCGAAGCCATGGCAGCAGCGTGCTGCTGCTCGAGAAGAACCGCGAGCTCGGCGGCTCGACCGCCTGGTCGATCGGCTCGATCAGCGCGACCGGCACGCCGCATCAGCGCCGCCAGGGCATCGAGGATTCGCCGGACGCGCATTTCGCCGACATGCCGCTGTTCGCGCCCGATCTGGCGGCGCGCGACAACGAGCCGCTGCGCCGCATCCTGTGCGAGCACGTGCCCGAGACCTTCGCCTGGCTGCTCTCGCTCGGCGTGCGCTTCTACGGCCCGATGCCGGAGCCGCCGCATCGCGTGCCGCGCATGCACAACGTGCTGCCGAACTCGCGCTCCTACATCTGGCACCTGGAACGACACGCGCGACGGATCGGGGTCGAGATCCGCTGCGGCACCGCCGCGAGACGGCTGATCCAGGACGGCGGCCGGGTGATCGGGGTCGAGACCGACGGCGATGGCCAGCCCGCATCCTCGGGCGCCGCGGCGTCGTGCTCGCGGCCGGCGACTTCACCAGCGGCGCCGAGCTCAAGCGCCGCTTCATCTCGGAGCAGGCCGCCAAGGTCGAAGGGGTCAACCCGACCGCGACCGGCGACGGCCAGGCGATGGCGCTGGAGGTCGGTGCGCGCATCGTCAACGGCGACCTGGCGCTCGGCCCCGAGATCCGCTTCGTCCCGCCGCAGCGCGACAGTCTGGTCCGGCGCCTGCCGCCCTGGCCTTTGCTCGGCAGCTTCATGGCCTGGTCGCTCGACCACATGCCGCAGGCGCTCCTGCGCCCGTTCGTGATGAGCTTCGTGACCACCGCGCTCGCCCCCTCGCCCGCGCTGTTCGAGGCGGGTGCCGTGCTGATCAACCGGAACGGCGAGCGGTTTTGCGACGAGCTCGATGAGCCCGCCCTGGCGCTGCCCGACCAGCCGGAAAAGCAGGCCTACATCCTGCTCGACGAGCAGATAGCCCAGCAGTTCTCGGCATGGCCGAACTTCATCTCGACCGCGCCAGGCGTCGCCTACGCCTACCTTGCGGACTACCGCCGCAACCGCAAAGACGTGTTTTCTGTCGCGCCGAACCTGGCAGCCCTCGCCGAGAAGATCGGCGTGCCGGCGGCTGCGCTCGAGCAGGCGATCCGCCCGCCCGCCGCGCTCGGCCAGGCGCCGTTCTATGCGCTGGGCCCGGTGCGCAGCGTGTTCGTGCACAACGAGGGCGGGCTTGCGGTCGACCTCGAGCACCGCGTCCTCGGGCCGGACGACCAGCCGATCCCCGGGCTTTATGCTGCAGGCGCCACCGGCCAGGGCGGGCTTCTGCTCAAAGGGCACGGCCACCACCTGGCCTGGGCGTTCACCTCGGGCCGGCGCGCCGGGCGGATCGTCGCGACCGCGGACGCCGGCGGACCCGCGTCATGACGGCACTGGCCGATTCTCCGGCGAGCGGCTAGCAAGAGGCGAATCCGCTTCAATCGAGCTGCGGCAGCCCCGCCCGCCAGCAGGAGACACGCCGATGAGCCTGGTCGAGACCCGTCGTGATCAGATGTTCCCCGTGCTCGACGAGGTCCAGATCGAGACGGCCAGGCGCTTTGCCAGCGGTGAGGCGCGCGCGTTCGCGCCCGGCGAGGTCGTGTTCGATACGGGCGAGCGCCAGGCACCGGCCTGGCTCGTGCTCGAGGGCGCGATCGAGGTGTCGGGCCGGGACGGGCTCGACCACGAGACGGCGATCACGACGCACGGCGTCGGCCAGATCAGCGGCGAGCTCAGCCAGCTTTCCGGCCGCGCCTCGCTGGCCACTGGCCGGGCCGGGCCGGAGGGCTGCACCGCCCTGCCCTTCGATGCCGCCCATCTGCGCGCGCTCGTGGTCGGCTCGGCGGAGGTCGGCGAGATGATCATGCGCGCGTTCATCCTGCGCCGCGTCGGGCTGATCCAGGACGGCGGCGCCGGCTCGGTGCTGGTCGGCCGGCCGGGTGCGCCGGACCTCGTGCGGCTGCAGGGCTTTCTCGGCCGCAACGGCTACCCCTACACCGTCCTCGACGCATCGGCCGACGAGGAGGGCCGCGCCGTGGTGGAGCGCCTGGGCGTCCAGCCCGACGAGCTGCCGCTGATGATCTGCGCGAACGGCACGGTGCTGAAGCGGCCGACGGACGCAGAGGCCGGGATCTGCCTCGGCATCACGCCCGAGCTCGATCCGGAGACCCTGTACGACGTGGCCGTGGTCGGCGCCGGCCCCGCCGGCCTCGCGACCGCGGTCTATGCCGCCTCCGAGGGCCTCTCGGTGCTCGTGCTCGACCAGCGCGCCTTCGGCGGCCAGGCAGGGGCATCGGCCCGGATCGAGAACTACCTGGGCTTCCCCACCGGCATTTCAGGCATGGCACTGGCCGGCCGCGCCTTCAACCAGGCGCTCAAGTTCGGCGCCGAGATCGCGATCCCGCTGGAGGTGGCGCGCCTCGACTGCGGCGGCCCCGCTCGGCGGCCCGGCGACCCTTTGCGCCTGGAGCTCACCGATGGCAGCGCCGTGCGGGCGCGCACGGTCGTCGTCGCCTCCGGGCGCGCGCTATCGCCGGCCGGACATCCCGAACCTTGCGGACTTCGAGGGCTCCAGCGTCTCCTACTGGGCATCGCCGGTCGAGGCGAAGCTCTGCGAGGGCGAGGAAGTGGCGCTGATCGGCGGCGGCAACTCCGCAGGCCAGGCCGTCGTGTTCCTGGCACCCAAGGTCAAGCGCCTGCACCTCGTGGTGCGCGGGACCGGACTGGAGGCGTCGATGTCGCGCTACCTGATCGACCGCATCCAGGCGCTGCCGAATGTCGACCTGCACGTCGGCAAGGAGGTGGTGGCGCTGGAGGGTGACCGCGACGGCCTCACGGCGGCGGTGTTCCGTCAGCGGGCCAGCGGCGCCACGTACACCTGCCCCCTCCGCCATCTCTTCCTGTTCATCGGCGCCGATCCCAACGCCGCCTGGCTCCGGACCACGTCGCCGTGGATCCCAAGGGCTTCGTGCTGACCGGCCTCGCCTGCCCGCACGGCGCGAGTGCTGCCGGCCGCCCCGCGCTGCCGCTCGAGACCAGCTTTCGCGGGCGTGTTCGCGATCGGCGACGTGCGCGCGGGCTCGACCAAGCGCGTCGCGGCGGCGGTCGGCGAGGGTGCCGCCGTGGTCGCGCAGATCCACACCGCGCTGGCCCTCGCAGCAACAGCACGCCTGACCGCAGCTTCCGCGACCGCCCGGCGGCGCGACATGCCCCTGATCCTCGCCGTGTTCCTCGCGGTCTATGTCGGCATGGCGCTCGGCCGCTGGCCCGGCCTGCGCATCGACCGCACCGGCATCGCCATCCTCGGCGCCGTCGTCCTCTACGCCGCGGGCGCGGTCGACGGCGCGCAGGTGCTGCACGCCATCGATTTCCCGACCCTGATCGTGCTGTTCGGGCTGATGATGCTCTCGGCCCAGTACGCGGCCTGCGGCTTCTACGACTGGTGCTCGGCGCGGATCGCGGCGGCGCGCACGTCGCCTGCCGCGATTCTCGGCCTCACCGTGCTGGTGGCGGGCGTCCTCTCAGCGGTCCTCGCCAACGACGTCGTGGTGTTCGCCATGACGCCCATGCTGATCGCGGGCCTGCTGCGCCGCGGCCTGGACCCGCGGCCCTACCTGATCGCGCTCGCCGGCGCGTCGAACGCGGGCTCGGCCGCGACCGTGATCGGCAACCCGCAGAACATCCTGATCGGCCAGCTCGGCGGGCTCGATTTCTGGGCGTTTCTCGGCGCCTGCGGGCCGCCCGCCGTGTTCGGGCTGCTCATGGTCTTCGCGGTGGTCAGGGTCGTCTGGCGGCGGCAGCTCGGCAGCGCAGCCGATCGCCGGGCCGAGATCGAGATCCCGCCGATCGACCGGCTCGGGACCGGCAAGGCGGCACTCGCCACCGTGGCACTGCTGGCCATGTTCACCACACCATTGCCGCATGTGACCGGCGTCCTGATCGTCGCCGCCGTGCTGCTGGTCAGCCGCCGCCTCGCGACCCGCGAGATCCTGGGCCTCGTCGACTGGCAGCTCCTGGTGCTGTTCGCGGGGCTGTTCGTGGTCACGGCCGCGTTCGCCGAAGCGGGCCTCGCCGCCCGCACGCTCGCCGCGCTGACGGCCGCGGGCATCGATCCGCACGGCCTGCCGGCGCTGGCGGCCCTGACGCTTGTCGGCAGCAACACGATCGGCAACGTGCCGACGGTCGTGCTGCTGCTCGCCGTCCTGGAGGACCTGCCTGCCGAATCCCTCCACGCGCTGGCGGCCCTGTCGACGCTCGCCGGCAACCTGCTGATCGTCGGCAGCCTCGCCAACATCATCGTGGTGGAGCGGGCGCGCCAGTGCGGCGTGGCGCTCGGCTTTCGCGAGCATGCCCGCTGCGGCATCCCGATGACGCTGCTCTCGTTCGCGGCCGCGGCCGCCTGGTTCGCCCTCAGATCCTGACCATCAGGTCCGCCAGGCTTGCGGCAGCTCGGCGCAGGGCAGCACCTGGGCCTCGCAGCGCCCGAAGCCGATATGCCGGCCTTCGGCTTCGCACCAGCCGCGGATCGTGACGGTATCGCCGTCCTCGAGGAAGCGGCGCTCGCCGCCATCCACCGCGACCGGGTCGCGGCCGTTCCAGGTGATCTCGAGCAGCGAGCCGCAGCTCTCGCGGCTCGGGCCGGAGATCGTGCCGGAGCCGAGCAGGTCACCTGTGCACATGGCGCAGCCGCCGGCGGCGTGATGTGCGAGCTGCTGCGCCGCCGACCAGTACATGTGCCGGTAGCTCGACCGGCTGACCACGGTCGGCGCCGCGCCCGCCGGCGCCAGCGCGACCTCGAGCGCGATGTCGTAGAGCCCTGGCCCGGTCTCGCGCAGATAAGGCAGCAGCTCCTTCTCCGGCGCCGGCGCCGCGACCCGGAACGGCGCCAGCGCCTCGGCGGTGACGATCCAGGGCGAGATCGAGGTCGCGAACGCCTTCGACTGGAACGGCCCGAGCGGCTGGTACTCCCAGACCTGGATGTCGCGCGCCGACCAGTCGTTCAGCAGCACGTAGCCAAAAATCATCGTCCGCGGCCTCGGCCGTGGTGATCGGCTGCCCGATCGCGCTCGGCTGGCCGACGATCGCGCCGAGCTCGAGCTCGATGTCGAGCCGGGCCGACGGGCCAAAGCGGGGCGCCTCGTCGCCCGGCCCCTTGAGCTGGCCCCGCGGCCGCCGGATCGGCTCGCCGGAGACCACCACCGTCGAGGCCCGGCCGTTGTAGCCGATCGGCATGTGCAGCCAGTTCGGCGGCAGGGCGTTGTCCGGACCGCGGAACATGGTGCCGACGTTCGAGGCATGGTGCCGCGAGGCGTAGAAATCGGTGAAGCTGCGCACGAAGACCGGCAGGTGCAGCCGCGCCTCGGCGATCGGCACGAGCGCCTTCGCGCAAAGCGCGGCATCGCCCTGCAGCGCGCCCTCGTCCTCACGCAGCAGCTGCGAGAGCCGGCGGCGCGTCTTTTGCCAGGCGGCGGGGCCCAGCGCCAGAAAATCGTTGAGCGCGGGACGATCGAACACTGCCGCGCTCGCGCGCAGCAGCCCTGCCGCCTCGATCGCCGCGAGATCGAGGATCAGGTCGCCGATCGCGACGCCGCAGCGTGGCGCCGAACCGTCGGTCGAGAACACGCCATAAGGGAGGTTCTGGATCGGGAAGTCCGCACCCCTTGCATTGGCGGCGGCGATCCAGGAGCGCCGGTTCGGGTCATGCGTCTCGTTCAGGCCCGACATCCCTGCTGCTCCCGGCCGCTACTCGCCGCTCCAGTCGCGCCGGTCGGGGTGAAAATGCTTGCGCAGCTTTTTCCAGACGGAGGGATAGCCGACCTGGAGCGTCGGCAGCTCGGCGGCGTAGCGGGTGAGCTGCTGCGGAAAGCGCGTCTCGAACATGAAGGCGAGCGTGCGCTCGAGCTTCTCGGGCCCGAGCGTCTTTTGCGAGGCCTTGTAGAAGGCATCCGCATCGGGCCCGTGCGGCAGCATGCAGTTGTGGAGCGACATGCCGCCCGGCACGAAGCCCTCGGGCTTGGCGTCGTAGACGCCCTCGATCAGGCCCATGAACTCGGACATGATGTTCATGTGGTACCAGGGCGGCCGAAAGCTGTCCTCGGCCACCTGCCAGCGCGGCGGGAAGATCACGAAGTCGATGTTGGCCGTGCCCTCCACGCCCGAGGGCGCGGTCAGCACGCTGAAGATCGACGGGTCGGCATGGTCCTTCAGGATCGGCCCGACCGGCGCGAAGTGGCGAAGGTTGTATTTGTAGGGCGCGTAGTTGCCATGCCAGGCGACGACGTCGAGCGGCGAGTGCTCGAGATGACAGGCCTGGAAGGCGCCGCACCACTTCACGACGAGGCGGCAGCGCACGCCGTCCTTCTCCTCGAAGGCCGCGACGGGCGTCAGGAAATCGCGCCGGTTGGCGAGGCAGTTGGCGCCGATCGGGCCGCGCTCGGGGCAGGTGAGCTTGGCGCCGTAGTTCTCGCAGACATAGCCGCGCGCCCGCGGGTCGTCCTGCAGCAGGACCTGGAACTTCACGCCGCGCGGCAGCACCGCGATCTCGCCGGGTGCGATGTCGATGATGCCGAACTCGGTGAAGAATCGCAGCGCGCCGATCTCGGGCACCACCAGCATCTCGCCGTCGGCGTTGTAGAAATAGTCGTCCGTCATGCTCTCGGTGACGGCGTAGACGTGGATCGCAAAGCCCGTCTGGGTGAGGACGTCGCCGCCGGTCGAGATGGTGCGCATGCCGGAAAGGAACGTCATCGGCTCGTCGGGGATCGGCGCCGGGTCCCAGCGCATCGGCGCGAGCGGCAGGTGGCTCTCGCCGATCGTCGGCGCGGAGCGGAAGAGCGGCAGGTCCAGCGGCGCCATCTCGCCCAGATGGCGCACGGTCGGCCGCATCCGGTAGAGCCAGGAGCGCTCGTTGGCGGCGCGCGGTGCCGTGAAGGGCGAGCCCGAGAGCTGCTCGGCATAGAGGCCGTAGGGACAGCGCTGCGGCGAGTTCTGGCCGATCGGCAACGCGCCCTCGATCGCCTCGGTCTCGAAGTCGTTGCCGAAGCCCGGCATGTAGCCTTCGTTGTACTTCGCGCGGCTTTGCGCGATCACCACCTTGGGGCCATGCTCGCTCATGTCGGTCTCCCTTGCGCGAGCCAGGGCGCCATGATGCCACGTCCGGGCGCGGACGTCAGGTGATCGATGTCTGCGGGCTGCGCGAGCTTTTGTATCAGCGAGCGGGTGCTGCGAGCGCGTCGCGCGGGCCCATCAGGGCGCGGAAGGGGAGCAGCAGCAGCAGCGCCATGGCGAACTTGGCGCCGAGATCGCCAAGCCCCCAGGTGACCCAGGGCAGGCCCGTGCCGGCGAACGCCAGGACGAAGAACACCAGGGTATCCCAGATCGAGGCGAGGCCCGAGGAGATCAGCGGCGCCTGCCACCAGGCCAGTCGGCGCAGCCGGTCGAACACCGCGATGTCGAGGAGCTGAGCGGTGAGGAAGGCCGTGCCCGAGGCCAGCGCGATGCGCGGCCCGGCGAGCGCGATCGAGAGCAGCACCGCGAGCGCGAAGCCGACATAGGCGACCTGTCGCGCCTCCTTGGGTCCGTACCGGCGGTTGGTGAGGTCGGTGACCAGAAACGCCACCGGGTAGGTCAAGGCACCCCAGGTCAGCCAGTCGCTGATCGGGTACTGGACCGCGACGTTGGAGCCCGCGACCACCACGACCATCGCCAGCACCGGCAGCGCATGCGCGGGTCCGATCGAGATGCCGAGCGCCATGGGCGCGCCAGGTCCTAGCTTCCTTCGGCCGCCGCCGCCGAGCGTGCCGAGGCGATCCGCCGCTTCAGCCGGCGCAGCTCGCTGGAAAGATCCATATCGCGCGCATCGAGCAGGAAGCCGTCCAGGCCGCCGCGTCGCTCGACCGTGCGCAGGCCGTGGCTCGAGATCCGCAGGCGGATGCTCTCGGCCAGGGTCTCGCTGAAGAGCCGGTGCGCTCGCAGGTTGGGCAGGAACCGGCGCCTGGTCCGGTTGTTGGCGTGGCTGACGTTGTTGCCCGTCAGCACGCCCTTGCCGGTAACGGGGCAGCGTCGCGCCATTGCGGGTAATCCCTCGAGATAGCTCTGGGGCCGGACAGGCCCGTCCGGCGAACGCGGTTTCGTAAGGCGTGGGCGGCCCGAGGTCAAGCCTCTCGGCTAGAAGTAGGCCAGATCCCACTTCCGCCAGTCGATGTCCGTCGCGCGAGCCTCGCATTCCTGGATGGCGTCGGTCAGCGCGCGATAGTAGCCGGTCAGGGTGAGGGCCTGATGCAGGGAGTCGCGGATCTCGTCGCGTTGATGCGCGGCGGCATGCAAGGGCTCGAGCGCAGCGCGAAAGTCGTCGGCGGTGGCCGACAGCGCGGCCGTCGCGGCCCCTGGTTCGGCTCCCGCCAACGCCTGGCGAAGCTCGCTTAGTGCGCTGATCGCGGCCTCACGGCAACGCTCGCAAGGCCCTGCGATCAGGGTCTCGTCCGGGTGGCGCTGGCGGGCCTCCTCGAGCGCCTCGAGGCGAAAAGCGAGCGACCGCAAGCTGTCCATGAAGGCACCGAGTTTCGCCCGTTCGCCCTCGAGATGCCGACGGGGGTCGAGCTGCCGGGCCCATAGGTCGCAGAGGCCCAACAGCTCGAGCCACTCGGCCCGCTTGCCTGCGATCGTGTCCCGGCGACCTGATGGCTGCGTTGTGTGCTGGCGCAGGTCGCCAATGGTCCTCTCGCAGCGCTGAAGAAAGTTACGCGCGTAGGTCTTGAATTGCCGTTCGGGAACCGGTGGATTGAAGAACGCGAGCACAGCGAGGGCGACCCCGACGCCGCCGATGATGCCGAGGGCGTTGTTCGAGAACTGCGCGAATGAGTACACTTGTCCCTGCGACACGTCGATCAAGAGGAACGCCCAGAGGCCGGTCATCAAACCGAACATCGCGGTTGAAGGATTGGAGCTATTGGCCAAATAGGCGGTCGGAAGCAAGCACAAGACGACGAGCGGCGCGAGCTGCCACATGTCGCTCAGCGGGGGCATGAGCACAAAATAGAGCAAGGCACCGATGGCCGGTCCCCAGAACAGAGACTTGAGGGCCGCCTTGAGCGGAAAGGTTGGCACCATCGCGTTCAACGCTACGGGAAGCAGGACCATCACCATAAACGAGCTTGGGTCCGGCCATTGGAGGTAGATCCAGAGCAGACCGTGTGCGATTACGGCGACGACGCCGATGGCCGCCTTCTGCAACCGTAGGCCGCGTGATTGGATCTGGGTGATCACGTCGACCTGTGCTCCCGGCACATGGGCAACATGCCTGCCGGGCTGTTCGACCGTGGCCAACGCCTGACGAACGCCGGCAACTGCCTGCGAGGTCTCGAGAGCCTTCTCCGAGACGGCGTCGAACAGGGCCACCTCGAGCACGCTGTGATCATGCGCGCCGAGACTCTGGCGGAGTGTCTCGATCTGCGTCGCGATGATATGCGGAACGTCCTGCCGCTGAGGTTGATCGGTTCCGTCACGAGAGCGGTCGCAGCCCGCGACCAGGTCGTCGAGCTGCTCCTGAAGCGTGGACATGACCGCGTGCGGCGCCGCCGAGTGCGGTACTACCGCATCGGCAAGCGGCGTGTCGCGCCAGACCCGCAGGCTGTCGCCATAGGCCATGATCACGCTGGTAAGTGACTGAAGCTGCTCCATGAGATCGGCATAGGCGGCCCGGAACCGGATGAACCGATCCGTATCGCGCGCCGCAATGCCGAGCGCCAGCCGCAAGGGGACCAGCGCGCCCATCAGGCGGTTTTCCAGCTGATGGATCTCCGTCAGAGTCGCTTCCCGGCTCGCCGGATCGTGCTGGCGCGCTTCCTGGGGCAGCGCTGCCATCTTGAGGGCGAACAGACGCGAGAGGCCTTGCATGAACGTCTTCAGCTGCTGCTCGAAGCTCCTTTCCCCGGTATGGGGCCAGAGCACGCCGTGCATGAAGAGGACGATCGCGATCCCGAGCGCGTTGCCGGAGACCCAGGACACTGCCTCGCTGAAGGCGTTTTGCGGGTCATTGATGGAGTGGAAGGTGATCATGCCGACGGACAGGAGCACGAACACCAGCGCGTAAGGATGCTCGCTCACCTGCTCGGCGTAGATGATCAGTCCGGTCAGCAGCGCATACGCCGTGATCAGCGCCGCGCGCTCCTGGATAAAGATCGCGATGAACGCGAGCGCGAGCAGCGCGCCGGCGAGCGCGCCGGCCATGCGCAAGATGCTTTTCCCCAGGGTACGGCCGAGATAGGCCGTTTGCAGCATGATGCAGGCAAACCCTACACCGCTCGTGCTCCATCCCAGCCACAGCGCAATCGACACGCCGATCACGAGGCCGACGCAGGTCTTGAGCGCGATCAAGGTGCTCAGCGGGTCCAGCCACTTCGGCAACCTCGGCAGCCAGTCCCACCTGGAGCCCGCTTGCGGCAGCATGGCGGCGAGCGCCGCGCTCGCCGTCCGGCCACTGGCCGACGCGACCGCCGGAGAGGTTCCAAGGCGTTCCAGCGAAGCGGCCATCGCGCGATGCTCGCTCAGTCGCGCCGAATCGCGACCGACGCGGTGAGGCCGACGATCAGCTCGACGCCGTCGGGCACCTGCGTGATCTTGATCCGCACCGGCACCCGCTGCGCCAGGCGCACCCAGTCGAATACCGGCTGGATCATGGGCACCAGGTAGCGGTCTCCGGTCACATCGGCGACGTTGGGCGGCGCGATCGCCCAGCCGACGCTTTCGACCTCGCCGATCAGCGGCTGGTCGGGATGCGCCATCAGGGTGATCACGGCCCGATCGCCGGCCTTCATGTGGCGCAGCTGCGTCTCCATGAAGTAGCCGGACACCCAGAACGACGTGCTGTCGACGAAGGCGAGGACCGCCCCGCCAGCCGGGACATAGTCGCCCTCGTCGATGTTGAGGTTGGTGACGTAGCCGTCGGACGGGGCGACGATCTTGGTCCAGCTCAGGTTCAGGTTCGCCTGGCCGAGCGCGACCTGGGCCGCCTGGATGCGATAGTTGGCATCGCCGGGCGCGCCCAACGCCTGGGTCGCTTCGGCGAGCTGGGCCTGGTTCTGCGCCAGATCCGGCGGCACCGACCTGCGCCGCCATGTTCTTCTCGTCGACGAACTCCGCCGACACGGCGTTGCCGGCGTCCTGCGCGCGCTTCAGATCGCGATTGGCTTCGCCGACGGTTGCCTGCATCGCGGTGACCGCGGCCTCGGCCGACTGGATCGCGGCCGCCAGGCTCGCCACCTCCTGGCGCGCCTGCTCCAGTTGCTGCTGCGCCGCCTGCACCGCCAGGGTGTACTGCGAGGGATCGATCTCGAGCAGCGGATCGCCCTTCTTGACGAACTGGTTGTCGACCACGTGCACCGCGACGACGTTGCCGGCGACGCGCGGTGCGATCGCGACGACATAGGCCCGAACCTGGCCGTCCCGGGTCCACGGGTAGAGGATGTAGCCGACGTAGAGGTAGAAGGCGGCGCCAAGGGCGATCAGCACGAGGCCGATGGTCAGCGCGACGCGGATGATGGTGCTCGGGACCGTCATGGGCTCAGGGCGGCAGCACCAGGACGCCGAACAGCGAGCTCATCAGCACCACGAGCCCCAGGAAGGCGAGCGGCGGATGCCAGAAGTAGCGGCTGAGCCCGGTGCGGTTCAGGATCGCGCGCGATCAGCCAGGCGAGCAGCAGGCCGACGGCGATGTCGATGAAGATCGGCGGCACGAAGAAGAAGCCGAGCGACACGGCGGCCGGGATGTCGAACAGCATGCCCGCTCAAAAGCCCCAGGAGGCGAACATCACGCCAGCTCCGCGCTTGCGTCGCGAGGACGCTTCGCAGGCAGCGCCGCCCGCGTCAAGCCTTAGCAGCAGGCCCCGTCACCCGAGCCCCTGCTCGGCGAGCGCCGCAAAGCACCTGCCGAGCGCTTCGGTCGCCTGCGCGAAAGCCAGGTAGGCGAGCTTGTCCGGCGTGTCCTGCGCCGTGTGGTAGTACCGGTAGCGGTAGAACGCGGTGTCGGTCGCCATCAGCGCGCGGTAGCCCTGGCGCCAGAACGGCAGATGGTCGCTCCAGGCGATGCCCGGGATCCAGCGCAGGGTCGCGGTGTGCTGCAGCGGGAAATCGGAGCCGTCGCGAAAGGCCTTCGCGACCTGTCGCATCACGCCGCCGCGAGCGCAGGTCGGACACCAGGCCCAGAAAATTGCCGCGGTCGGGATAGAAGCAGGCGGAACAGCGGCGGATAGCGCTGGCTGCCGGGCGCATCGCTGTAGTAGCCGAGGGTCTCGAGCGAGACCATGAGCCTGATGTCGTCGCCGCGGGCGCGAGCGGCCTTGGCGTAGACCGCGCTGCCCTGCCGCCGGGTCATGAAGAAGGGCGGCTCCTCGTTGACGAACGCCACGAAGCGGACGGTGAGCGCCGGCGTCAGGGCGGCAAAGCGGCGCGCGATCTCCAGCAGCGCCGCGACGCCGCTGCCGTTGTCGTTGGCGCCCGGGCAGCCGCGCACCGAATCGTAGTGCGCGCCCACGACGATGATCTCGCCGGCTCGGCCGGCGCCCGTCCGGCTCACCTCGAGGTTCGCGCAGACGACGCCGCCCGCCTCATATTCCTGGGCGCCGACCTCATAGCCCTGGGCGCGCCAGGTCGTCTCGATGTAGTCGCGCGCCGCGGCCAGGCCCTCGGGGCGGAACACGTTGCGCTCGCCGATCGCGCCGGCCAGCGTCTCGACATGGGCGCGCAGGCGGCTCGCGAGCTCCTCGGGCGATGCGCTCACCTGCCGCCCGCCTCCAGGCGATAGAACGCGATCGCGTTGTCGCGAAACAGCTTTCGCCGCTCGTTCGCGCTGCAGTCGGCGAGCGCCCAGCGGACGACGTCGACCCAGTCGGCATAGCGATGCGTCAGGTCCGCGACCGGCCAGTCGCTGCCGAACAGCAGGCGATCGAAGCCGAAGTGCTCGACCACGTGCAGGATGTAGGGCCGCAGCTGCTCGCGGGTCCAGGCGGCGTGATCGGCCTCGGTCACCAGGCCCGAGAGCTTGCACCAGACGTTGGGCAGGGCCGCCAGCCGCTCGATGTCGGCGCGCCACGGATCGAGCCGGCCCTCCCTGATCGCCGGCTTGCCGATGTGGTCGAGGATGAAGCGGACCTCCGGACAGCGCCGGACCAGCTCGATCACGTTGTAGAGCTGGTGGTGATAGACGCAGAGATCGAAGCTCAGCCCGAAACGCGGCAGCAGCTTTACCCCGTCGATGAAGGCCGGCCGCAGGCAGAAGGCGTGATCGGGCTCGCCCTGCAGCAGCCGGCGCACGCCCTTGACCAGGGGCAGCGATGCCAGCTTCTCGAGATCCGCCTTGACCGCGTCGCCGTGCTCGAGCGGCGCCGCCGCGACCATGCCCATGATGCGCGGGTCGGCGGCGGCCAGCCCCGCGACCAGGCTCGCCTCCTGCTCGTGCTGGCCCGGGTCGGCGCCGACCTCGATCCAGACGATCCCTTCGACCTCGACCGCGCCCTGCGCCTGATCGAGCTCCGGCAGCAGGTGGGGCGCATCGAGCTTCGTGCCCTGCATCCAGCGGTAGCGGATGCGGCCGGGGTCGTAGAGATGCACGTGAGCGTCGATGATCGGGACGTCTCGCATCGTCTGACCCTTTGCAGGCGTGGCACGCATTGGCTGTGAGCCAACGAGGCGGACTGTGGTCCAACCGGGGCGCTCGGGTCAATCGCGCACGCACGACGGCAAAGGACAAAACCGGGGGGCTGGTCCTGGCGCGATCGATCGTGCGACAATCGCACGAAACGCAACCTGCAATCGTGCTCGGGGAGAGGTCATGCTCAGGATCTGGGGTCGCACCAACTCGATCAACGTCCAGAAGGTGATGTGGGCCGTGGGGGAGCTCGGTCTGCCGCACGAGCGGATCGACGCGGGCGGCGCCTTCGGCGGCCTGGACAGCGACGCCTATCGCGCGCTGAACGCCAACCGCAGGGTCCCGACGGTCGAGGACGACGGCGTCGTGGTCTGGGAGTCCAACGCCTGCGTGCGCTATCTCGCGGCCCGCTACGGCTGCCGGCAGCCTGTGGCCCGAGGATCCCGGTGACGCGGGCTGCCGCCGACATGTGGATGGACTGGCAGCAGACCACCCTGGTAGCCGATATGACCACCGTGTTCTGGGGCCTCGTGCGCACGCCCGAGGCGGAGCGCGACCATGCCGCCATCGAGGCCGCCGCCGGCCGCCTGGGCGGCCTCTGGCGACGCCTGGACGAGCACCTGGCCTCGCGCCGCTTCGTTGCCGGCGAGCGCTTCAGCATCGGCGACATCCCGGTCGGCGCGGCGTGCTATCGCTACTACCAGCTCGCGATCGAGCGCCCCAGGCTTGCCGCGATCGAGGCCTGGTACGGACGCCTGCGGGAGCGCGCGCCGTTCCAGACCCACGTCATGCTGCCGCTCACCTGAGCGGCACCAGCCCGCCATCGCGAGGGCGAGCAATCCCAGGGAGGGAAACATGCGCTATCGAGCGTTCGGCCGTACCGGCCTTCAAGTCTCCGAGCTGGTGTTCGGCGGCGGCTTCGTCGGCGGCATCCTGATCCATGCCGACGACGACACCAAGCTCGCGGCGCTGCGGCGCGGCCTCGATGGCGGCATGAACTGGATCGACACCGCACCCTCCTACGGCGACGGCCAGTCGGAGGAGGCGCTCGGCTGGCTGCTGAAGGAGGTCGACGCCAAGCCTTATCTCTCGACCAAGGTCGGGCTCGATCTCAGCCGCGCCGATCTCCCCGGCCAGATCGAGGCGAGCCTGGAGCAGAGCCTGAAGCGCCTGCAGCGCGACTCGGTCGATCTGTTCCAGCTGCACAACCCGATCGGGCCCGAGCCTGCCGAGCGCACCATCGGCGTGCGGCAGGTGCTGGGCGCGAACGGCGTCGCCGAGACTTTCGAGCGCCTGCGCGACCAGGGCCTGTTCAAGTTCTTCGGCATCACCGCGTTGGGCAATCCGGCTTCGCTGCGCGAGGTGATCGCGAGCGGCCGCTTCGATTCCGCCCAGGTCTACTACAACCTGCTCGAATCCCAGTGCCGGCCAGAAAGTGCCTGCAGGCTGGGCCGAGCCGGACTTCACGGGCGTGCTCGGCGCCTGCCGCGAGCATGGCGTCGCGACCATGAACATCCGGGTGCTGGCGGCCGGCGTGATCGCGACCGACCTTCGCCACGGTCGCGAGATGCCGATCGTGCAGGGCTTCGACATGGCGGCCGAGGAGGCGCGGGTGCGCGTCGTGTTCAAAAAGCTCGGCGAGCGCTACGGCACGCGCGCGCAGACCGCGATCCGCTTCGCGCTGGCCAATCCCGATCTGTCCTGCGTGATCGTGGGCTTCGCCGAGATCGGCCACATCGAGGAGGCGCTGGCCGGCGCCGAGCTGGGGCCGCTGCCCGAGGAGGCGCTGGCCGCGCTGCGCGAGGTCTACGCGACGCCAGCAGCGGGCTAGAAACCTTCGTCCCTCCCCTCAACGCCAGAAACGAGGCGACCTTGCGCATCGAATCCGTCGAGACCATCCTTGCCAGCCTGCCGCTGCCGGGCGCCGCCTGGGGCGACTCGATCCATCACGTGACGCACATCGAGATCGTCGTGACCGACGTGAGGACCGATACCGGCCTGGTCGGCACCGGCTTCAGCTACACCTCGGGCGTCGGCGGCACGACCATCAAAGCACTCCTGGACAAGGACCTGGCACCCCTCGTCGTCGGCCAGGAAGTCTCGCCGCGCGGCCTCTGGCACAAGTGCTGGCATCACGTCCACGACCTGGGCGGCGGCGGCGTCTCGACGACCGCGCTCGCGGCGATCGACATCGCCCTTTGGGACCTGGTCGCGAAGGAGGTGGAAAAGCCGCTGGTCGCCGTCCTGGGGCCGTGTCGCGAGCGCGTGCTCGCCTATGCCAGCGGCATCAATCTGAACAAGCCGCTCGATGCGCTCGTCGATCAGGTGAAGGGCTGGCAGGCGGACGGCTTCAAGGCCTTCAAGATCAAGGTCGGCAAGCCGGACATCGAGGAGGACGTCCTGCGCCTGGCCAGGGTCCGCGAGATCATAGGCGCCCGCCCGCTGATGGTCGACGCCAACCAGGGCTGGGACATCGCCCATGCCGCGCGCGCGATCAACGCCTATGCGCCGCTGGATCCCTACTGGGTCGAGGAGCCGCTCTTGTGCGACGACGTGGAGGGCCATGCGCGGCTGCGACGACTGGTCGGAGCACCGATCGCGATCGGCGAGAACGTCTACACGATCCAGCAGTTCAACCACTTTCTCTCGCGCGGGGCCTGCGACTTCGTGCAGGCCGACGTCGTCCGCGTCGGCGGCATCACGCCCTATCTCGACATCGCCGCCCTGGCGCGCGCCTGGAACGTGCCGCTGGCACCGCATTTCATGATGGAGCTGAGTGGCCAGGTGCTGTGCGCCCTGCCCAACGCCCACATTTTGGAGAACATCGACGGCGGCTCGCTGACCGACCTCAAGGCGCTCGAGGAGCCGATCCTGATCGAGGATGGCTACTTCACGCCGCCGCTCGGCAAGATCGGCCACGGCATCGCGTTCGACCGGGCCTATCTCAAGGCGCACGAGGTGCGCTGAAGAAGGTCAGCCGGCATCCGGCGGGTCGCTCAGCTCCTCGAGGATCTCGCGGTCGCGGATCAGCAGCGTCCGACCGTGCCGCTGCACCACGCCGGTCGTGATGATCTGGCCCAGCGCGCGCGCCACGGTCTCGCGCGTCGCACCGACCCGGCTGGCGATATCCTGCTGGGTCGGCAGCTCGGCGATCCGCCAGGCGCTCGCATCCGACGGATCGGGCTCGGCGAGTCGGAGCAGCTCGCGATAGACCCGCGGCACCGCGCCGAGCACGCTGAGCTCGGCAATCCGCTCGTCGCCGGTGCGGATGATCCTGGAGAGATGGCGCAGCAGGGTCACCGCCACGGTGGCGTGGCGCTCCAGCAGCGCACCGAAGGCCTCGGCCGACAGCGAGCCGATCAGGCAGTCGTTCACGGCGACCAGACTGGCCGAGCGGCCTTCGCCGTCGATGGCCGACAGCTCGCCGACATGGCCGCCGGCCTCGACCACCGCAAACGCGATCTCGCGACCGCTCGCTGCGTAGTTCACCACCCGGATCCTGCCCTGGCTGATGAAGAGCACATCGCGGGTCGCGCTGTCGCGATCCAGGATCTGCTCGCCCGCGTGGTAGCGACGCCAGCGGCAGCGCTGCTCGAGTGCCACCAGCTCGGCGGCCGGCAGCGATGCCAGCAGCCTGATCTCCCCCAGTCGTCCGCGATCGCCTTCCGCCAATGCTCCGTCGCCCCCCTGCCGGCGCATCCGCCAGCATGCATCCTAAGGACTGCAGGGCCGGCGGCCAAGCTCGACGCACCCTATCGCGGCATGCTGCGCCGGTCAAAGTACAGGCGCTGAGCGGCTAAAACGCCAGCGCGCGCTCGCTCTCGATCTTGGCCTCGTCCAGATCCATGTTGAGGCCCGGCGCCTCGGGCGCCCGGATCACGCCGCCCTCGGGCACGAGCGGATGCGCCAGAAAATGCTGGTGGATCGCGTTCCACTTCACCAAAAATTCCTGATAGGGCGTGTGAATCGGCGACTGGGTCACCGAGAAATGGATGGTCGCCGGCGTCGAGTGGCCGTGCGGGATCGTGATCAGGTCGTGCACGCTCGCATAGGCGGCGATCTTCAGGGTCTCGGACAGGCCGCCGCACCAGTAGATGTCGGGCTGGATCACATCCAGCGCCTCCTGGTCGACGAAGCGCTTGAAGCCCCAGCGGGTATATTCGTGCTCGGCGCCCGCGAGCGGGATCGCGATCTTCTGCTTGATCCGCCTGTACGTGTCGATCCGATCCGGCATCGCGCACTCCTCGAGCCAGCGCGGCCGGTACTCGGCGATCCGTGAAGCCAGCTCGACGACATAGGAAAAATCCATGCTCTGCCAGCAGTCGAGCATGATGTCGTCGTCCTCTCCCAAGGTCTCGCGCAGCGTGCGCACGAGCGCCACGTTCTTGCGCATGCCCTCGGGCCCGCTCATGGGCCCATGCCGGAAGAACCATTTCTGGGCGCGATAGCCCTGCTCCTGGCAGGCCCTGGCGCGTTCGCGCACGCGGCCCGGGTCCTCGACGTCGTAGCCGAGCATGCTGGCATAGGCCGGGACCTCCATCCGGGTCGGGCCGCCGAGCAGGCGCCAGACCGGCTGGTCGAGCCAGCGACCTTTCAGGTCCCAGAGCGCGCAGTCGACCGCGCTGATCGCCATCATCGGCTCGCCCTGGCGGCCGTGCACGAGCGCGCGGTGCATCAGGTCCCACAAAAACTCGCTGGCGCGCGGGTCGCGGCCCGTGATCAGCGGCGCCAGCTGGGTTGCGATGATCTGCGCGATCGCCGGCGACATCGGCCCCGCGATGCCGTGCACGCCCTGATCGGTATCGATGCGCAGGAACGTCGCCTCGAGCCGGTAGTGGCGCTCGTCGACCTGCTCGGCGGGGCTCTGATAGCCGAGCCACAACGGGCCCTGGCGGCGGAACTCGTCGTAGACGTCGAGCGGCCGCAGCAGCCGCTCCTCCCAGAACGGCCCGTCGGTCGGGATGGTGCCGCGCAGGGTGCGAAAGCTGACCTTGTCGATCTTCAAGGGATCCCCTCCCGGTGCCGCCGTCCTGGTGCGGGCAGACTCGGGCGAGGCGGCCCCGCTCGTCAAGATCGGACGATCAGGCGCTCTCAGAAGATGCCGGCGCGAACATCAGCTCGAGATGGTTCCTGTACTGGCGGAGCTGCTCGGCGATGTACTGCGGCTCGGCCAGGATCCTGGAGAGGATGAACGAGCCCTCGAACAGGGCCAGGATCATGCCGGAGAGCTCCTCGGCGGTGGCCGGCAGCCGCGGCGGGTGGTGGTCGATGACCACCTGCAGCTTGCCGCGAAAGCGCTCGCGCCAGTGCTGCACGCCCGAGCGGACCACAGCAAAGGTATGCTCATCGAAGAGCTGCGCCTCATGGCAGTAGGAGGCGTAGAGACAGCCTGCGAAAGGCTCGGTCAGCTCACCGGCTTCCTCCTGGAGCAGCCCGACGAAGATCAGGACCTGATGCAGCGGATCGCGACCGAGCCGCTCGGCGCGATCGAGGGTGCGCTCGAGATGTTCGGCATCGACGGCGGCGTAGCGCTCGACGAGCGCGTAGGCGAGATCGCTCTTGCTCTTGAAGTGATAGAAGAATGCCCCTTTGGTGACGCCGGTCCGCTCGATGATCTGGTCGATCGAGGTCGCGGCGAACCCCTGCTGCAGGATCAGATCCTGCGCGGCATCCATGATCGCAGCCCGCGTCCTGACGCCGTTTCGTGCCACGCGCCGTCCTTTCCCGCCGCTCTCATCATGACCCGGCGGTCGCCGCGGTGCTCCTGCAGCAAGGACGAGCGGAGGAGGCCATCGACATGTTCACCCACGCGCTCGACGCGGCGCCTCGGAGCGGCTGGGTGCTGTGGGGGTTGATGCAGGCTCAGATGGCAGCCGGCGACGAAGCGGCCGCCGCCGCGACCCGGGCGGAGTTCGCCAAGGCCTGGCGTGGCGACAAGTCCCTGCTGCAACTCGAACGTCTGTGAACGGACCTTCGCCCGCTTGGTCGAGAAGGCGGACCGCAACCGGACCTTGGGAGCCTGTCATGGGGCTACACCTCGTCTGCTCGATCATTCTCGCCGAGTTCGGACAAGCCCTGGCCGCGGCGCAGCGTTACGAGAACCTGAGATACGGCCGCGCCCGCCAAGAGGACTTCGCAGCTCCTGACATCGCATCGCGGCTCTTCGAGGAGTTTTACGCCCGTCGAAGCGGCAGCGAAAATGCGGACCACCCGGATAAGGTGCAGCGGGTCGTTTGTGGAGCGCTTCTCCGGAATGCTTCGAGGCTCAGCGCCCGACCTGGCGGTGGATCATGACGAAGATGAACAGCACGCAGAACACGAACAGGCCGAGGCCCGTCGCATAGAACACGCCGTCCTGAGCGCCGGCCGCCACGAACAGGCCGAGCAGCCCGATCACCCCGACGATACCGCCCAGCACGAAGCTGCCCATCGCATCTTTCTCCTGCACGTCGTCTCCCCTTCAGGTCCGCGGCGGGCGAAGGCCATGCTAGCGCACCTCGAGCGTCAGCTCCTCGATCATCGGCGCGAGGCCGGCGGTGAGGCCGCCGTCCACCACCAGGTTGGCGCCATTGACGAAGGCGGCCTCGTCGGCGGCGATGAAAGCGACCGCAGCGGCGATGTCGTCCGGCTGGCCGACCCGGCCGACCGGGTACCAGCGAGACAACTTCTCGAACACCTGCGGGTCGCGCGCGAGGCGCTTCTGCCAGCTCGGCGATTCCGTCTGCACCGTGCCCGGGCTCACCATGTTGGCGCGAATGCCCTTGGGCCCGTACTCGGTCGCGAGCGAGCGCGTAAAGCTCAGCAGGCCCGCCTTGCCGGCGCTGTAGGCCGGGTTGCCGAGCGCCAGCAGGCCGTTGACCGAGCCGATGTTGACGATCGCCCCCCTGCCCTCCTTCAGCATCGGCGCCAGCACCGCCCGCGTCACCAGGAAGGCGCCGGTCAGCGTACCTTCGAGCTCGCTTCGCCAGTCCTCGGGCCCGGTCTGCGCGAGATTGCCGCAGAGCGCCCGCGTCGCGTTGTTGACCAGCACGTCGATGCGCGCGAAGGCCGCCAAGGTCGTCTCGATGGCGGCGGCGATCTCGGCCGCGTCCGTGATGTCGGCCGCGAGCGCGATCGCGCGGGCTCCGCTCCGTTGCACCTCCTGCGCCGCTTCCTCGGCGGCCGGGCCGTCGCGATCGAGAATCGCGAGCGCGGCACCCTCGGAAGCGAGGCGCGAGGGCGGTCGCGCGACCGATGCCGCGGCCGGCACCCGTGATCAGCGCGACCTTGCCCTCGTAGCGCATCATGGCGCCTCGTCCGGCTCGTCGAGCACCGCGAGCGCGGCCTGGACGTGGGCGAGGCTGGCAAGGCGGATGTGGCCGTAGTTGTAGAAGGCGAGGCCCGCAAGCCCCACCTCCTTCAGCCGGCGCGCCGCGGCGACCGTCTCGCCACCACCTCCGAGGTCGGGAAAGCTCGGCCGCAGGATGAAATGCAGCGGCGCGTCGTCGCCGGCCCGGGCGCGCACGTGCCACGCATCCCAGAACGCCTCCGCGGCGCTCGGCTGGTAGGCCGGCACCTCGAGCGCATCGGCGACGCCTGCGAGCATGGCGAGATCGCTGCCCTCGAGCCAGCAGGAAGCGCTCGGCCGCTGCACGGTCGGGATCACGGCAAGCCTGGTGTCCGCCGGCAGCACGGCCTTGATCGCGGCCACCAGGTCGGCCACCAGCCGGCAGCGCCAGTGCAGGAACTTCGCCCATTCGGGATCGGCTACGATCTCGGTCTCCCACCAGGCCGCCGCCATCGCCTCGGGCACGGCGAGGTCGGCTGCGAACCAGCGCTCGAGCAGGGCGCGGACCTTGGCCTGCAGCCGCTCGGCATCGACATCCGCGGCCTCGGCGGCGCGTATCGTCGCATCGGCGAAGCACAGGGCCAGCAGCGTTTTCGCGTAGCGGTCCAGCGGCAGCAGGGCGAACTCGTGATGGTAGCCGTGGTCGTAGGGCAGCCAGCCCGGCGTCTCGAGCACGATGCGGTCGATGTCGTAGCGATCGACCAGGTCGGCGCACAGATTGACCACGTAGTCGCGCACCGCCGGATGCGCCGGGCACAGGCTGTAGGGATAGGGGTCGCCGAACGCGTTGCGGCTGGCGAGTTCGGGATGCTGCATGCCGAGCGGCGTGTTGTGCAGGCAGACGACCCAGGCGCAGCGCTCCAGGTCCGGGGCCTGCTTCTGCAGCTCCGCAAAGCCGTCGAAGTCCTCGATCAGCGGGTTGACCAGCGGCCTGACGTGGCCGTAGCGCTCGGGCCGCGCCTTGAAGTAGACCGTGCCATCCTTGGGAAAATAGACCTTGCCGGAGCGGCCGTGCGGCCGCACGAACTTGCCGGCGTGATAGCTCGCGGCGAGCGTGATGGTGTTGATGCCGAGCGGCCGCACGCGCCCGAGCACCGTCTCCAGCCCCTCGTCGGCGAGATCCCAGGGATAGGTGTAGATCGCCTTGTACATCAGGCGCTCCCGGCCGCGCTTGCCGGGCTGTGCCAGAGCGTGCCCTCGATCACCAGGTCGTACATGCCGCTGCCTCGGTCCTCCGCTTTTCCAGATCGCGGAACGATCTCACAAGATGGCCATGTTGTCAGGCCCGATCGGCATCCCTGAGCCGGGCCAGTGCCAGCAGGCCGTCGAGGTCGACCGAGGCCTCGAGGTGGTCCGCGAGCGCATCCAGGGTCTGCTCGATCTGCTGCTCGAAGGCGAGGCCCGAGGCGCGCCGCGGTCGCAGACGGGCAAGGAAAGCGTGGCGGAAGGCGTCCGCCGCGAACAGGCCGTGCACATAGCATCCCATGATCCGGCCACCCTCTGAGACCGCGCCATCGGGCCGGCCGCCCAGGTCGAGCATCGGCGAGGCGAGCGCGGGCCCGCTCGTGCGACCGACATGCATCTCGTAGCCCGCGACCGGCAGGCCGCTTTGCACATCGCAGCCGCGCACCGCCTCCAGGCGCTTGGCGCCGGCCAGCACCGTCTCGAGGTCGAGCAGGCCCAGCCCTTCGACCTCGCCCGGCGGCCCCTCGATGCCCAGGGGATCGGCAAGCCGGCGCCCCAGCATCTGCAAGCCGCCGCAGATGCCGAGCACGGCGCCGCCGCGCCGGACGTGGCCGGCAAGATCGATGTCCCAGCCCTGCGCCCGGAAATCCTCGAGGTCGGCGATGGTGGCCTTGGAGCCCGTCAGAATCACCAGATCGGCATCTGGCAACGCCTCGCCCGGCGCCACGATACGCAGATCGACGTCCGGCTCGGCGGCCAGCGGGTCGAGGTCGTCGAAGTTCGCGGCGCGCCGCAGCCGCGGCACCGCGATCCTGATCGCACCCGTGCCGCCAGAGGAGCGCTCGTCGAGGTCCAGCGCATCCTCGGCCGGCAGCAGGCGCGCCCGCTCGAACCACGGCACCACGCCATAGCCCCTCATGCCCGTGCGCGCCGCGATCACCGCGTGCGCGTCGTCGAACAGACCGGGATCGCCGCGGAACTTGTTGATGAGATAGCCACGCAGGCGCCGCCGCTCGGCGGGCTCCAGCAGCGCATGCGTGCCGACCAGCGCCGCGATCACGCCGCCGCGGTCGATGTCGCCGACCAGCAGCACGGGCACGTCCGCCGCCTCGGCAAAGCCCATATTGGCGATGTCGCCCTCGCGCAGGTTGACCTCGGCGGGGCTGCCGGCGCCCTCGACCAGCACGAGGTCCGCCTCGCGCCCGAGCTTTTCGTAGCTTTCGAGCACCGCCGGCATGAGATCGTACTTCATTGCGAGATAGTCGCGCGCCTTGAAGGCGCCGCGCACTGTGCCCTGGACCACCAGTTGCGCGCCCACCTCGGTCTGCGGCTTCAAGAGCACCGGGTTCATGTGCACCGACGGCGGCACCCCGCAGGCGCGCGCCTGCAGCGCCTGGGCGCGGCCGATCTCGCCGCCATCCGGCGTCACGGCGGCATTGTTGCTCATGTTCTGCGGCTTGAACGGCCGCACCCGCAGCCCCCGCCGCGCGAACACGCGGCAAAGCCCGGTGACCAGCAGCGACTTGCCGACGTTCGAGCCTGTGCCCTGCAGCATCAGGGCTGGCGGCCTGCTCAATATTCGATGCCCAGCTGCGCCTTCACGCCGGAACGGAACGGGTGCTTCACCAGGCTCATCTCGGTGACGAGGTCGGCGGCTTCGAGAAGCTCGGGCTTGGCGTTGCGGCCGGTGACCACGACGTGCAGGTCGGGCCGTTTGGCCAACAAGCCGTCCACCACCTCCTCGATCGGCAGGTAGTCCTTGCGCAGCACGATGTTGAGCTCGTCCAGGATCACGAGGTGCAGGTCGGGGTCGGCCAGCATGCGCAGCGCCTCGTCCCAGGCGGCGCGCGCCGCCGCGATGTCGCGCTCGCGATCCTGCGTCTCCCAGGTAAAACCTTCGCCCATGACCTTGACGTCGACCAGATCGGGGAAACGCGCCAGGAAGAAGCGCTCGCCGGTCTCGCGCCGGCCCTTGACGAACTGCACGACGCCGAGCCGCAGACCGTGCCCGAGCGTGCGCATGGCCAAGCCCCAGGCCGCCGTGCTCTTGCCCTTGCCGGTCCCGGTATGGACGATCAGCAGGCCCTTCTCCTTGGTCTTAGACGCGTAGATGCGGTCCTTGACGGCCTTGATCTTGGCCATCTTGTCGCGGTGCGCCTGGTTCACATCCGCTTCGCTCGTCGCCATCGCCGCCTCCGCTGGTCCAGCGCCTCACCCGGGCAGGATGCGATCGTACAGGTCGGCCATCGCGATGGCGACCGGCAGGCCGCTCAGGCGGAGCGTGGCGGAGCCGCGGTGCGCTTGCTCGACCCAGCCGTCCGGCTCGCGCCGCCAGTGCCGCACCAGCCGCTCCATGCTGGATACGAGCAGGATGTCGCGCATCGACGGGATCTGCTGGTAGTCCGGAAGCTTGCGGCTGAAGTCGGTGGCGCTGGTGGTGGGCGAGAGCACCTCGACCACGAGCACCGGCTCGTCGATGAACGGGTCCTTGGCGTTGCCGGGCGTGCAGGTGACGATCAGGTCCGCCTTGTACCAGCTGTGCCGGCGGTTCATCGGAACGATCCCCGCTTCAGGATATGACCTCACAAGGGGGCCTCAACTGGTCGCCGACGATTCTGGCCAGCCGCACGACGAGACTCCGCGTGCCCTCTGAGCGGCGGGTTCATCGCGACGATCCGGCCCTCGAACAGCTGGTAGCTGGTGTCGGTGCCGTCGTCGAACGCCAGGAACTCCTCGAGCGTCCAGAGCTTCTCTTTGACCTGCGCCATCCTGCACCTCCAGAGGCTACGGCCAAGCTAGCACTCCCCGCGCCGCAAAGCGAACCTCGTGGCTCAGGCGCTGCCGCCGGCGCGCAGTTCCTCGAGCCGCCGATGCGCGCTGTTGCTGGCCGGCCGCCAGAGGCCGCGCTCGATCGCCTCGGAGAAGCGCTCGGCGATTTCCCGGAGTGCTGCCGGATTGGCCTCGGCGATGAAGGAGCACACCCGCGCGTCGGCGAGATAGGCGTCATAGAGCGCATCGAAATGGTGGTGCTCGACGACTTTTGCGGTCGCCGCGAAGGCGAACAGATAGTCCACCGTGGCGGCGATCTCGAACGCGCCCTTGTAGCCGTGCCGCATCACGCCCGCGAGCCATTTGGGATTGGCGGCGCGCGCGCGCACGATCCGGCCGATCTCCTCCTTGAGCGTGTTGATCCTCGGCGTCTCGGGGCGCGAATGGTCGTTGTGGAAAATCGCCGGCTGCTCGCCCGAGAGCGTGCGCACCGCCGCCGCGAGCCCGCCCTCGAACTGGTAGTAGTCGTCGCTGTCGAGGATGTCGTGCTCGCGGTTGTCCTGATTGTGCAGGACCAGTTCGACCGCGCCAAGCCGCCGCTCGAACAGCCCGTGCTCGGCCACCCCTTCGGCCTTGGCGCCATAGGCGTAGCCGCCCCAGGCGAGGTAGGCGCGCGCCAGGTCGGCATCGCTCTCCCAGCCGCGCTCGTCGATCAGCGCCTGCAGCCCGGCACCATAAGCGCCGGGCTTCGAGCCGAACACGCGGTAGCTCGCACGCCGCAGCGCGCTCTCCTCATCGACGCCGCCTGCGCTGCAGCGCCGCCGCATCGCTTGCGCACGCGCGCGGCGATCGGGTTGACCTCCTCCGGCTCGTCCTGGGCGGCGACCTCGCGCACGGCATGGTCGAACAGCTCGATCTGCGCCGGGAACGCGTCGCGGAAGAAGCCGGAGACGCGCAGGGTCACGTCGACCCGCGGGCGGTCCAGCAGGTCCGCCGGCAGCACCTCGATGCCGGTGACGCGATGCGAGGCCGCATCCCAGACCGGCCGCGCGCCGATCAGCGCCAGCGCCTGGGCGATGTCGTCGCCGCCGGTGCGCATGTTGGCGGTGCCCCAGGCGGACAGCGCCACGGTCCGCGGCCAGTCGCCGTGCTCCTGCAGAAAACGCTCGACCAGCAAGCGCCGCCGACTTCCAGCCGAGATGCCAGGCCGCGGCCGTCGGCACGGCGCGGCTGTCGACCGAGAAGAAATTTCTGCCCGTCGGCAGCACGTCCAGGCGGCCGCGGGTCGGCGCACCGCTCGGGCCGGGCTCGACGAAGCGTCCGTCGAGTGCTGCCAGCACGCCCCGGATCTCGGCATCGCCGCTGCCTGCCAGCGCCGGGCGCACGGTCCTCTCGATCTCGTCGAGCACGGCGCGGGTCGCGATCCAGCCCGGCTCAGCTTGCGGCCTCGCGATCAGGGCACGGCCGAGCAACTCGAGGCGCTCGAGCGTGTCGCCATGGCTGCGCCAGGGCTGCGCGCTCACCTCCAGCAGGGCCGCCGGCCGGGGCCCCGACCAGGCCTCTGCCATCGGACAGTCGAGCGGGTCGAAGGCAAGATCGAGATCGCGGGCGAGCGCGCGCAGCAGCGAGGCGTCGCCGCCCTCGCCCGCCTTGCGCGGGGCGCGCACCAGGGCCGCCAGGAGATCGGTCAGCTGCTCGCCCGCGGGCGCCTGGCCGAACACGTGCAGGCCGTCGCGGATCTGCAGCTCCTTCAGCTCGCACAGATGATTGTCGAGCCTGGCGAGCGCGTCGTCAGCGCTGTCGTCGCTGCGGATGCCGATGTCGCGGTCCAGCCCGAGGCTCTGGCTCAGCGTGAGGATCTGGTCGCGCAGCCAGGCGATGCGGCGCGGATCGACGCCGGCCGCCTCGTAATACTCGTCGACCAGGCCCTCGAGCTCGGCGAGCGGCCCGTAGGATTCGGCGCGCGTGAGCGGCGGCGTCAGGTGGTCGACGATCACCGCGGCGGCGCGCCGCTTGGCCTGGCTGCCCTCGCCCGGATCGTTGACGATGAACGGGTAAATGTGCGGCAGGGGCCCGAGTGCTGCCTCCGGGAAACACTCTTCGGAGAGTGCCAGCGCCTTGCCGGGCAGCCATTCGAGATTGCCGTGCTTGCCCATGTGGAGCACGGCATGCGCGCGAAATTCTTCGCGCAGCCAGGCATAGAACGCCAGGTAAGCGTGCGGCGGCGGCAGGTCCGGATCGTGATAGCTGGCGCTCGGATCGACGTTGTAGCCGCGCGCCGGCTGGATCCCCACGACGACATTGCCTAGCGGGAGCAGAGCGAGGCCGAAGGCGCCGTCCGCGACATGCGGATCATCCTCGGGAGCACCCCAGCGCTGCAGGGTGGTCGTGCGGACCGCCTCGGGCAGGCGCTCGAAGAAGCGCAGATAGTCGTCGACCGGCAGGCGCACGCGGATCTCGCGGCCGGCGCGCGCGCCCAGATCGTTCGTGACGCCCTCGAGCAGCGCCTCGACGAGGTGCTGACCGTCGGCCGGCATCTGGTCGATCCGATAGCCGGCGGCGCGAAGCGCCTGCAGCAGGTGCACGGTGCTGGCCGGCGTATCGAGGCCGACGCCATTCGCGATGCGGCCGTCGCGATTGGGGTAGTTGGCGAGCACGATCGCGACCCGGCGCGAAGCCGCGGGCGTGCGCGCGAGCCGGGCCCAGGCCGCCGCCAGCGCGGCGACGAAACCGATCCGATCAGCCGCCGGCTCGAAGCCCACGAGGTTGGTCTCGGTCCGCTCGTCGAAGCGTTTCGCGGTCTTGAACCCGACCGCGCGGGAAAAGATCCGGCCGTCGACCTCGGGCAGGGCGACGTTCATCGCCAGATCGCGCGGCGACAGCCCGCGCGTGCCGGCCTGCCAGGCCGAGATGCTGCCGCCGGCGAGCACCAGCTGCAGCACGGCGCGATCCGCGACATCGAGCGGCGAGCCGCGCCGCTCGGCGAGGCTCGAGACGGCAAAGCCAGTGGCGTTCAGCACCACTTCCGGCGCCGTCTGCTCGATGAGTTGGCGCACCAGCGGTCCCGCCTGGACATCGCGCAGGCTGGTCGCGAAGATCGGCAGGGGATTGAGACCGTGCGCCTGCAAGGCCTCCATCAGGCCGTCGATCGCGGCGAGATCGCCCGCCTGCACCAGGGCGCGGTAGAACACCACGGCCGCGACCGGCCGGTCCGGCTGCCAGCGGGCGCGGATCGTGGCGAGGTCGGGCCGCACCAGGCCTGGCCAGTAGAGCCCGGCACGCAGCAGTGGTGCCGGCTCGCGCCAGGGCTCGTCGCGCCCGAGCAGGCTCGCGGCATAGACCAAAAGCTGCTGTGCGTTGTCGAGGCCGCCGTGCACGCCGTACTGCCACAGCCGGTGGCAGTTTTCTGCCGGCAGCGTGCTCCAGCCCGAAAGCTCGGGATCGGGGTTGTCGTCGCCCGGCAGCACCGCGAGCGGGATTTTCCGGGCGCGACAGGCGCCGGCGATCTGCTCCAGCCCATAAGGCCAGTAGCTGCGGCCGCCGAGCAGGCGCAGGATCACGAGGCGAGCCTTGGCGATCACCTGCTCGACATAAAGATCGACCGACATCGGGTGGCCGAGCTGGAGCAGATTGGCGAGCCGCAGGCTCGGCGCGTCCGCCGGGCGGCCGGCCTGGGCCGCGGCCAGGCAGGCGAGCTCGGTATCGGCCGCCGAGAGAAAGACGATGTCGCCCGGACTCTGCGCGAGGTCGACCGCCGCGCCGGCATCGTCCGGCGTGGTGGTGCGCGCGTTGAGCAGATGCATGATGGATTCGGGCGTTCAGCCGAGCAGGGCCGCCTCGACCGCGCCCTGGTCGAGCGCACGCTCGCCGATCACCACGAGCCGGCCGGCGCGCGTCTCGTCGCTGCGCCAGGCGCGATCGAAGTGATGCTGCACCCGGTCGCCGACGCCCTGGAGCACCAGGCGCATCGGCTTGCCGGCGACCACGGCGAAGCCCTTGACCCGCAGGATCGGGTGGCCCGCGATCACTTGCTTCAGCCGGTCGACGAACGCCTGCGGGTCGTCGAGCGCCGGCAGGCTCACATGGAAGCTCGTGAAGTCGTCGTGCTCGTGGTCGCTGCCGTCGTCGTGGTGCGAAGGGCGCGAATCGAGATCGCTTTCCGCGGCCGCGGCGAGGCCGACCAGCACCGTGGTCGGCACCGCGGCATGGCGGGCGCGCACCATGCCGACGCCGGCGCGAAGCTCCTGGCGCACGCGCGCCTCGACCTCGGGCCAGTCGCCCTCCGCCAGAAGGTCCGCCTTGTTGACCACCACCAGATCGGCGGCGGCGAGCTGCTCCTCGAACAGCTCCTCGAGCGGGGTGTCGTGATCGAGCGCCTCGTCCGAGAGGCGCTGCGCCGCGAGCGCGTCCGGGTCGGCCGCGAACAGGCCGTCGCGCACGGCGGCGGCATCGACCACCGCGACCACGCCGTCGACCGTGACCCGCGTGGCGATCTCGGGCCAGTTGAAGGCCTTGATCAGCGGCTTGGGCAAGGCCAGGCCCGAGGTCTCGATGACGATGTGCTCGGGCGGCGGCGTGCGCGCCAGCAGCCGCTGCATGGTCGGCACGAAGTCGTCGGCCACGGTGCAGCAGATGCAGCCGTTCGAAAGCTCGACGATGTCGTCCTCGGCGCAGGTCGCATCGCCGCAGCCCAGCAGCACCTCGCGATCGATGCCGACCTCGCCGAACTCGTTGATGATCAGCGCGATCCGCCGGCCATCGTTCTGGCGCAAGAGGTTGCGGATCAGGCTGGTCTTGCCGGCGCCGAGAAAGCCCGTGAACACGGTGGTCGGAATTTTTCCGTGCGAGTTCGTGCGCGACATGACGGCTCCAGCGGTTACTTCAGGCGGTGCGGCAGGCCGGCGGTCATGAAGACCACGGCATGGGCCTGCTCCGCAATCCCCTGATGCAGAAAGCCGGCGTGATCGACGAATTTTCGGGCCATGACGTTGTCCGGCACGATGCCCTGGCCGACCTCGTTCGACACCAGCAGGACCGGCCCCTCGAGCCCGGGCAGCGCGTCCAGCAGCCGCGCGCTTTCCGCCTCGACGTCGCGTTCGGCGACCATCAGGTTGGTGAGCCAGAGCGTCAGACAGTCCACCAGCACGATGTGCGCAGGCGCGCATTCGCGCTCCAGCGTGCCGACCAGGTCGAGCGGCTCCTCGACGGTGCGCCAGGCCGGGCCGCGGCGCGCGCGGTGCGCCGCGATGCGGCGCGCCATCTCGTCGTCCTGCGCCTGCGCCGTCGCGAGGTAGACCGGTGCCAGGCCGCTCGCCATGGCCAGCTGCTCGGCATGGCGGCTCTTGCCCGAGCGCGCGCCGCCGAGCACGAGCGTGAGCCCCATCGATCGCGACCGCATCGCACCTCCGAGCGGCGTTGCTGGCAAACCGATCATGCCGTGGCAAGCCCGCGCGGCCGTGCCGGTCGATCGTTGCTGCGCAGGAATTGAGCAGGCGAGGGTGGCCGCTGCCCCGCGCGCGGCGGAAAAAAGCCCCGCCGGCTTGCGGCGGGGCTCGAGTTGGGGAATCGCCCAAGAAGGGAAGCCGATCGGGACGCGCGGACTGCGGAACCCAAGGCCGAACAGCCCACCCGATCACCTCGCTGTCTAGCAACCTCCGTGCCAAGTGCTCCGGCAGGCTCAGCCGGCGCGGATCGCCGCGGCCTTCACGTCGGCGCCGACATCGCTCTCGAACTGGCGGAAATTGGCCGCGAAGCGCTCGGCGACCGCGCGCGCCGCCTGGTCGTAGGCAGCGCCGTCGGCCCAGGTCGCCCGCGGATCGAGCACCTCGTCCGGCACGCCCGGACAGCGCGTCGGGATCGCGAGGCCGAGCTGCGGGTGCGTGCGCATCGGCACGCCCGCCAACTTGCCGTCGAGTGCCGCCCGCAGCATGGCGCGCGTCTGCGGCAGGCACATGCGCTCGCCGGTGCCGTAGGGACCGCCGCTCCAGCCGGTGTTGACCAGCCAGCAGTCGACCCGGTGGCGGCGCATCAGCTCGCCCAGCATCTTGGCGTAGACGCTCGGGCTTGCGCGGCAGGAACGGCGCGCCGAAACAGGCCGAGAAGGTCGCCTGCGGCTCCTTGACGCCCGCCTCCGTGCCGCCGACCCGCGCCGTGTAGCCCGACAGGAAGTGATACATCGCCTGCTCGGGCGAGAGCCTGCTGATCGGCGGCAGCACGCCGAACGCATCGGCGGTCAGCATGACGATGTGGCGCGGATGGCCGGCGATCCCGGTCGCGCTCGCGTTCGGGATGAAGCGCAGCGGATACGAGGCCCGCGTGTTCTCGGTCAGGCTGTCGTCGTCGAGATCGACCGCGCCGCTCAGCGGGTCGACGACCACGTTCTCGAGGATCGCGCCGAACCGGGTCGAGGCCGCGAAAATCTCGGGCTCGTGCTCGGCCGACAGCCGGATCACCTTGGCATAGCAGCCGCCCTCGAAGTTGAAGACGCCGCGCGGACCCCAGCCGTGCTCGTCGTCGCCGATCAGCTGCCGGCCGGGATCGGCCGACAGCGTCGTCTTGCCGGTGCCCGACAGCCCGAAGAAGATCGCCACGTCGCCATCCGGCCCGACATTGGCCGAGCAGTGCATCGGCAGCACGCCCTGCTCGGGCAACAGATAGTTCAGCACGGAAAAGATCGACTTCTTGATCTCGCCGGCATAGCGGGTGCCGCAGATCAGCACCGTGCGACGCTCGAGATCGACCACGATCGCGGCCTGCGAGCGGGTGCCGTGCAGCGCGGGCTCGGCCCGCAGCGAGGGCAGCTGCACGACCGTGAAGTCGGGCTCGAAGCCCTGCAGCTCGTCCGCTTGCGGGACCAGGAACATGTTGCGCGCGAACAGGCTGTGCCACGCCGTCTCCGTGATCACGCGCACGCGCAGGCGGTAGCTCGGATCGGCGCCTGCGAGCAGGTCCTGGACGTAGAGGTCGCGGCCGCGGACATGGGCGCGCGCCTTGGCCCAGAGGCGATCGTGCCGCGCCGCGTCGATGGGCTGGTTGACGTTGCCCCAGTCGATCGAAGCGCGAACGGACGGACGCTCGACGATGAAGCGGTCCTTGGGGCTGCGGCCGGTGTGCGGGCCGGTGGTGGTGGCGAGCGCGCCCTCGGCGACGAGGCTGCCTTCGCCGTCGCGCACCGCCATCTGGACCAGCGCCGCCGCCGCCAGATCGCGGCGCAGCGTCGCCGACGCCCCGAGATCCAGCCCGCTTATCCGCGTCATTCCTGGTCTTGTCGTGGGTGACCTTGCCCTGATGGGTGATCTCGTCGTGGTTCATGACCGCCTGGTGCATCACCGTCTCCCCTCGTCCCCGAAGCTTCGCCATGTGCCTGCCTGCCCGATCGGCGCGTCCGCCGTCGGTATCACTGCCCGTCAAACGCCAATCGCGCAGTGTGGTTCCCCCGCGCAGTCAATCACGTCTGCCACGCAAAGATGTCTTTTTGATGATCGCTGCCGCCACGTGGTACGCATCACACACGCACAACTTGCCTCGCGCACGATCTGTGCCAAGATGCGCAGGCCCGTGCTGCGTTGCAGCAAGAGCCACCGGGAGTACCTGCGTTGCCCTCATCCGCCGGCGTCGCGACCGCTGACGCGCTGACCTACGAGCCCATCCGGCTTGCCGTCGACGGCGAGCCCTGCGAGCTGTCGCCGGGGCTGTTCGGCGTCCGCTTCGCGCTGCCGTTCGCGCTCGACCACGTCAACCTCTGGCTGCTCGCCGACGACGGCTGGACCCTGATCGATGCCGGGCTCGCCGACCAGCCGAGCCGCGCAGCGCTGGCAGGATCTGCAAGGCTTCATGGCCGGACGGCCCGTGACCCGGGTGCTGGCGACCCATTTCCACCCCGACCACATCGGGCTTGCCGGCTGGTGGTGCGAGCGCAGCGGCGCCGAGCTTTGGGCGAGCCGCACCGACTGGCTGCAGGCGCGAGCACTTTCGCTCGATGCCAGCGAAAACTTCGTCGCGGCGGGCCGCCGCTTCGACCATCGCGCCGGGCTCGACGCCGACCAGGTCGAGGAGCGCGCCGCGCGCGGCAATCTCTACCGGCTGCGGGTCACCCTGCCGCCCGCCGCCTATCGCCGCCTCGCCGAGGGCGACGAGCCCGCCATCGCGGGCGGCCGCTGGCAGGTGATCGTCGGCCGCGGCCATGCGCCGGAGATGCTCTGCCTGTTCAGCGCCGAGCGCAACCTCTTGATCGCGGCCGACCAGGTGCTGCCGAGAATCTCGCCGATCGTCGGCGTCTGGCCCGGCGAGCCCGAGGCCAACCCGCTGGCCGAGTTTCTCCAGTCGCTCGCGACCTTGCGACAGCTGCCGGACGACTGCCTGGTGCTGCCCTCGCACGGCCGGCCGTTTCGCGGCCTGCATGTCCGGATCGACCAGCTGGTGGCGCACCATCGCGAGCGCCTGGCGGCGACCCTGGAGGCGTGCGGCCGCCCGGCGACCGCGGTCGAGATCATGCCGCAGCTGTTCGATCGCACGCTGGACCGTCACCAGATCAGCTTCGCGATCGCCGAGACCGTGGCCCACCTCAACTATCTGCTCGCCGAGGGCCGGATCGGGCGCCGCCTGGATGCCGACCAGCGCCTGCGCTACCAGCGCCGCTAGTCAGGTCGCCGGCGCAGACGGGCCACGCTGCTCAGTCGTCGACCAGCCCGTGCCGGCTCTGCGGGTACCAATCCTGGCTAATTATCTGCTCGAAACTGTAGGGGCAATCGGCGGGCAGCGCCTTGGCCGCCTCGCTCTCGCCGTGGCGGCGAAGTGCCTTAGCCGCGCTCTGCCTGCCGCGAAGAAAAATGCTCGCGAGATCATCCTCAACCTCACGTCGAAGAACGGGCGTGAGCAGGTCGATCAGCTCGTCGCGCGCCGAATCGATCGAGTTCGAGCCGCTGCACGCGCGGTTCTCGCGCCGGTGAGAACTCGAGCTTGAGCAGATGCTCGATCGCGCGCTGTACCTGGCTCCGCGCGGCTCGCCAATCGCTGCGTCCCAACGATTCGATCTCCTCCGCGAGGTTCTCCAGATCCAGCGCCGAGCGCGGCCGCCGCGCCGCCATGGCGCGCAACGCCGCCGCCTGCTGCCTGGTCCAGGCGTAGTAGTCGGTCGCATAGAGCGATCGCTTGAGCACCTTGGCCATCGGCCCTCCGCTCGTTTGCCGGCTTCATTCTACCGTATCGGTCCCC
>CAVWCI010000017.1:0-24058 GCA_963753315.1 uncultured Alphaproteobacteria bacterium | reverse complement strand
CCACGGCCGATGCCGAGAACTGCAACTTCGGCAAGGAGCCCTGCGAGTTCGGCAGTGTCGCCGAGATGACGCTGGTGGGCATCAGCGACGCCGACAAGGAGAAGCACAAGGAGCTGATGCAGGACGTCGTGCTGCTCGAATGGGGCAAGCGCTGCGGCAAGGAGTGTGCTTCCGAATGGAACGACACGGTGGGCCAGGCGGTCGGCATGCAGATCCCGCTCGATCGGCTTTGATCCCCTCCTCGCGGCCCAACAAGTAGCGGCGGGCCCGGCCCGTTGGACCCGCTGCTCGGCCTCGCGCGCCGCATCGCCCGGATCGGTGCCTGGTTCGGCGGCGTCCTCTTGATCGCCGCGGCGCTGCTGGTCGGCGTCGAGGTGGTGATCCGCAAGGCCTTCAACATCAGCGTCGGCGGCGCCGACGAGCTCGCGGGCTACGCGCTCGCCATCTCGACCTCCTGGGCGCTGGCCTTCGCCTTGCTCGAGCGGGCGCACATCCGGATCAATTCCCTCTACGTGCATCTGCCGGTCCGGCTCTGTGCCCTGCTCGACATCGCCGGCCTGCTGCTCCTGACCGCGTTCTTCGGGCTGATCACCTGGTACGGTTACGGCGTCTTCTGGACCTCCTGGACGCTCGGCTCCCGATCCCTGTCGCCGCTCGGCACGCCGCTGATGGTGCCGCAGCTGCTCTGGGTGCTGGGTCTCGCGATGTTCCTCGCCATCGCCGTGCTGCTGCTGGTCCGGGCGCTGGTCGCGCTGATCACAGGCGACCTCGCGAGCGTGCGACGGCTGGTCGGCTCGCGCACCCTGCGCGAGGAGGTCGCGGCCGAGCTCGCGGCCGAGGTCGGGAGACCCCGGATCCGGCCGCGGGGCCGCGCGCTTGATCTGGGTCACGCTCGCCATCCTGCTGGGCCTGCTGGCGCTGAGCGTCCCGGTCGCCGCGGCGCTCGGCGTGCTAGGCCTGGCGCTCGACCAGATCTACGCCTTCCTGCCGCTGCGCTACGGGCTCGGCGAGCTGACGTGGGGCGTCACCTCCGACGTCCTGCTGGTGGCGATCCCGATGTTCGTGCTGCTCGGCGAGATCCTGCTGCGCTCTGGCATCGCCGAGCGCATGTACGGCGCCATGGCGCAGTGGCTGTCCTGGCTGCCGGGCGGCCTGATGCATTCCAACATCGGCGCCTGCACGCTGTTCTCGGCCGTCTGCGGCTCGAGCGTCGCGACCGCCGCGACCATCGGCACGGTCGCCGTCGGCCAGATCGAGCGCCATGGCTACAACGCGCCGTTCTTCCTCGGCACGATCGCCGCCGGCGGCACGCTCGGCATCCTGATCCCGCCCTCGATCAACATGATCATCTACGGCGTGCTGACCGACACCTCGATCCCGCAGCTCTACCTCGCGGCCTTCGTGCCGGGGCTGGTGCTGGCCGGACTGTTCATGCTGACGGTGCTGATCGGCTGCACGATCCGGCCGGCCTGGGGCGGCCGCGCGCCGGCTGCCGACTGGCCCTCGCGCTGGCGCAGCCTGCCCGACCTGGTGCCGCCTTTGCTGATCTTCCTGCTGGTGATCGGCTCGATCTACGCGGGCCTTGCGACCCCGACCGAGGCGGCGGGCCTCGGCGTGCTCGCGGCGCTGGCGCTCGCCGCCTGGTACCGCCAGCTCACGCTTGTCATGCTGCGGCATGCGATCGAGGGCACGATGCGCACCTCCGCCATGATCATGGCGATCCTGATGGCGGCCTATTTCCTGAATTTCGTGCTGACCGCGATCGGCCTTACCGGCCAGGTCGGCGGCCTGATCGAAGATCTGGGCCTGACCCCGAACCAGACCCTGATCGCGGTGGTGGTGTTCTACGTGATCCTCGGCATGTTCATGGAGACGCTGACCATGATGGTCGCGACCGTGCCCATCGTCACGCCGGTGATCGTGGCGCAGGGCTTCGATCCGGTCTGGTTCGGCGTGCTGATGATGCTGCTGATCGAGACCGCGATGATCACGCCGCCGGTCGGCATCAACCTGTTCGTCGTCCAGGGCGTGCGCGAGCACGGCCAGCTGCACGACGTGATGCTCGGCGCGGCGCCGTTCGTGGTCACCCTGCTCGTGATGGTCGTCGCTGCTGATCCTGATCCCCGACATCGCGCTGTGGTTGCCGGCCCTGCTCGGGAGGTGAGCCGATCAGGCAACACCAACGCACCGGGCGGTGTTTTTGTTTGACGGCCGCAGGGTCGGGGCGCGATGGATGGGCGCCAGCAACGTCGCCGGGGAGCAGCAATGGCGTACCAGCCGATCGATCAATACGGCCTCATCGGTGACATGCACACGGTAGCACTGGTCGCCGTCGACGGCTCGATCGACTGGATGTGCATGCCGCGCTTCGATTCACCCAGCCTGTTCTGCGCAATTCTCGACGACCAGAAGGGCGGCTTTTTCCGGATCGCGCCGATTCACGAGGACGACATCGTCTACAAGCAGTTCTATTGGCCGGCGACCAACGTTCTTGTGACCCGCTTCCTGTCCAAGCAGGGTGCGGCCGAGCTGACCGACTTCATGGCGGTCGACGAGCGCCGCAGCAAGCGACGCCGGCTGATCCGGCGGATCACGGCGTTGCGCGGCAGGATCGAGATCCGCGCCGAGTGCCGGCCGGCGTTCAACTTCGCTCGCGATCCCCATGAGGTCGCGATCGTAGAGAAGGGTGCGGAGTTCCACACCAAGGCCATGCATGTGGGCCTCGCCACCACGATGCCGCTGCGCGCGGAAGGCAATGGGGTGGTCGCCGAGTTCGCGTTGGCGGCGGGCGACAGCGCCAATTTCGTGCTGCACGAGCTTGCTGCCGACGAGAGCTGCGGCGGGCATCTGTCGGAGGGCGGCGCGGAAGCGGCCTTCCGCGATACCGTGGCGTTCTGGCGGCACTGGGTCTCGCAATGCACCTACCGCGGTCGCTGGCGCGAGATGGTCGAGCCGCTCCGCGCTGGCGCTCAAGCTTTTGACCTACGAGCCGACCGGCGCGATCGTCGCGGCGCCGACCTGCTCGCTCCCGGAGAGCATCGGCGGCGAGCGCAACTGGGACTACCGCTACACCTGGGTTCGCGACTCGGCGTTCACGGTCTACGCGTTCCTGCGCCTGGGCTTCAAGGAGGAGGCGAAGCGCTTCTTCAGGTTCATCTCCGAGGACTGCGCATCGCAGTCGGACGCCAGCCTGCAGCTCATGTACGGCATCGACGGCGAGCAGGAGCTGACCGAGGAGGTGCTCGATCACCTCGACGGCTACATGGGCTCGCGTCCGGTGCGGATCGGCAACGGCGCCTACAATCAGCTGCAGCTCGACATCTACGGCGAGCTGCTGGACGCGGTCTATCTGTTCAACAAGTACGGCCAGCCGATCGGCTACGACCCGTGGCTGGGGATCTGCCGCGTGGTCGACTGGGTCTGCGACAACTGGCAGCGCAAGGACGAGGGCATCTGGGAGGTGCGCGGCGGCGCGCAGCACTTCGTCTATTCCAAGATGATGTGCTGGGTCGCGGTCGACCGGGCCCTGAAGATCGCCGACGCACGCTCGTTTCCGGGCAATCGCGAACGCTGGCTCAAGGTCCGCGACCAGATCTACCAGACGATCATGGACCGGGGCTGGAGCGAGAAGCGCCAGGCCTTCGTGCAGCACTTCGGCAGCGAGGCGCTGGACGCGGCCAACCTGATGATGGTGCTGGCCCTGTTCGTCTCGCCGATCGATCCGCGCATGCTGAAGACCCTGGATGCCATGCTGCTGCCGCCCGAGCAGGGCGGGCTGGTCGCCAACAACCTGGTCTATCGCTACAACATGGAGCAGTACGCCGACGGGCTGACCGGCCGGGAGGGCACCTTCAACATCTGCACCTTCTGGCTGGTCGAGGCGCTGACCAGGGCCGGCCGCTTCGAGCCGGCGAGGCTCGAGGAGGCGCGCCTGATGTTCGAGCGGATGCTGGGCTTTGCCAACCACCTCGGCCTGTTCGCGGAAGAGACCTCGGCGACCGGCGAGGGGCTCGGCAATTTTCCCCAGGCCTTCACCCACCTCGCCCTGATCAGCGCCGCGGTCAATCTCGACGCCGCGCTCGGCAACGCGCCCTGAGCTTGCTCGAGGGCCGCGACCGATCGGACGATTGAAACCCGCCTGCGCGGCTGCCAAGCTGCCGGTGAGCGAGGCTCGCGACGCAAGGGGGAACGCTGATGGATCTCGATGTCGTGCTGCTGTCGCGCCTCCAGTTCGCGTTCACCATCTCGTTTCACATCATCTTCCCCTCGTTCACGATCGGGCTCGCGGCCTGGCTGGCGCTCCTGGAAGGCCGCTGGCTGCTGACCGGCAACCCCTACTATCGCCAGCTGTTCGATTTCTGGCTGAAAGTGTTCGGCGTCTCGTTCGGCATGGGCGTGGTGTCCGGGATCGTGATGGCGTTCCAGTTCGGCACCAACTGGGCGGTGCTGTCCGAGCGCACCGGGCCGATCCAGGGGCCGCTGCTCGGCTACGAGACGTTCACGGCGTTCCTGCTCGAGGCGACGTTCTTCGGCGTGATGCTGTTCGGCCGCGAGCGCGTGCCACCCTGGTTCTACTGGCTCTCCTGCTGCATGGTGGCGCTGGGGACGACCTTCTCGGCCTACTGGATCCTGATGAACAACAGCTGGATGCAGGTGCCGGTCGGCTACGAGGAGATCGACGGCCGCTTCGTGCCGGCCGACTGGGCCGCGATCGCGTTCAGCCAGGTCGCCTGGATCCGCTTCCTGCACATGCTGATCGGCGCCTATCTCACGAGCGCCATGTGCATCGCCGCGGCGGGCGCCTGGCTGCTCCTGCGCGGCAAGGCGGTCGAGCAGTCGCGCATCATGATGCGCTCGGGCCTCGGCCTGGTCGCCGTGCTGATCTGGCCGCAGATGATCCTCGGCCACTTCAACGGCGACTACGTGCACGACCATCAGCCGGCCAAGTTCGCGGCGATCGAAGCGCGCTGGCAGACGGAGCAGCCGGCGAGCGAGGTGCTGATCGGCATCCCCGATCCCGACCAGGAGCGCAACCTCTACGCCATCGAGATTCCCCGGCTCGGCAGCTTCATCGCCTCGGGCACCTGGGATTCGCGCGAGGTCGGCCTCGAGGAGTTCGCCCCGGAAGACCGGCCGCCGGTGCTGATCCCGTTCTTCGGCTTTCGCATCATGGTCGGCATGGCCCTGCTCATGCTGGGCCTGTCCTGGTTCGGCGTGTGGCTCTGGCTCCGGAGGCGGCCGTTCGAGGACAGCCGGTGGTTCCTGTGGCTGGTGTTCCTCAGCTATCCGAGCGGCTTCGTCGCCGTGCTGACCGGCTGGTACGTCGCCGAGGTCGGCCGCCAGCCCTGGGTGGTGTACGGCCTGCTGCGCACGAGCGACGCGCACTCGCCGAACCTGGTCGTGAGCGACGTCCTGATCTCGCTCACCCTGTTCGTCGTGGTCTACAGCCTGATCTTCGTCTCGGGCGCCTGGTACATCTACCGGATCCTGCGGGCCGGGCCCGAGGTGGACATAGCACCGCCGCCGCCGCGTGATCTGACCGGCAAGCGGCCGCTCGCCATCCCCGGCGGCAGCCCCGGCGCCATCGCCCGCCAGGCGGAAGCCGGGGAGCGCCCCTGATGGATGCGATGCTGCCGACCATCTGGGCCGGGATCCTGGCGTTTGCGATCCTGGTCTACGTGGTCCTGGACGGCTTCGATCTCGGCATCGGGATGCTGTTCGGCACCACCCGCAACGAGATCTATCGCCGCCAGATGATGGCGTCGGTCGCCCCCGTCTGGGACGGCAACGAGACCTGGCTCCTGGTGGTCGGCGCCGGCCTGTTCGGCGCCTTTCCGATCGTCTACGCGATCTTCCTCTCCGCACTCTACCTGCCCGTGATCCTGCTGCTGATCGCGCTGATCTTCCGCGGCGTGGCGTTCGAGTTCCGCTACAAGAGCGAGAAGATGCGCTGGCTGTGGGACTGGGGGTTCTTCCTCGGCTCAGGCATCGCGACCTTCGTCCAGGGTGCCGCGATCGGCGCCATGGTGAACGAGTTGCCGATCGAGGACGGCCGCTTCGTCGGCAGCGCCTTCTTCTGGCTGACCCCGTTCGCGATCTGCTGCGGCATCGGCCTGATGCTCGGCTTTTGCCTGCTCGGTGCTACCTGGCTGATCCTCAAGACCGAAGGCGAGCTTCGCGCCTGGGCCTATCGCCGGGCGCCGTGGCTGCTCGCCGCCGTGCTGGCGTTCCTGGTGGTGGTCTTCGTCTATGCCCTGGTCCTGAAGCTCGACGTGATGCAGCGCTGGCTCGACCGGCCGGTCCTGTGGATCTTCCCCTTGGTCGGCGCGGCGGCCGCGGCGGGCTGCCTTTTCGGCATCCGGGCCAGGCGCGATCCCCTGCCCTTCCTGATGACGGTCGTGATCTTCCTTTGCGCGTTCGGCACCATGGCGGTGAGCTTCTGGCCGTACATGGTGCCGTATTCGCTCACGATCGAGCAGGCGGCCTCCCCACCCTCGTCGCTGCGCTTCCTGTTCTATGGCGCCGGCCTGTTCGTGATCCCGGTGATCCTGATCTACACGATCACGGTCTACTGGGTGTTCCGCGGCAAGATCCGCGAGGCGGAGCACTACGGCTAGGACGAGGCGTCGGCTAGTTCCGGCAGCGCCTTGGCGCCGGCCGCGCCGGCATTGCCGAAGCGGCGGTAGACGAAGGCCGGCGGCAGGCCGGAGGCGGCAGCACCCGCCGTCGCCACCAGCTCGTCATGCAGCGGCGACAGCGAGCAGGCGGGGTCCGTCACCTCGGCCCGACCGGCGATCGCGAACGCCTGGCAGCGGCAGCCGCCGAAATCGATCGTGCGCCGCTCGCAGCTGCGGCAGGGCTCGGGCATCCAGTCGGTGCCGCGGAACGCGTTGAACGCAGCCGAGTTGTACCAGATGTCGGCAAGCGGCCGCTCGGTCACCGAATTCGAACCGCAGCGACGTGATGGTCTCCGCCGCGTGGCACGGCAGCACCTTGCCGGACGGCGTGATGTTCAGGTTCTGACGGCCCCAGCCGCCCATGCAGGGCTTGGGATAGCGGGCGTAGTAGTCCGGCACCACGTAGTCGATGGTGAGCACGCCCTTCAGCCGCTCGCGCGCCGCGTGGACCAGCTCGATCGCGCGCAGGGCCTGCTCCCGGGTGGGCATCAGCGCGGCGCGGTTGACCAGCGCCCAGCCATAGTACTGGACGTGCGCGACCTCGAGCCGCTGCGCGCCGAGATCGACCGCGAGATCGATGATCTCGCCGAGGTGGTCGAGGTTCTGGCGATGCACCACGGCATTGATCGTGAGCGGCAGCCCGACCGCCCTGACCATCGCCGCCAGCCTCATCTTCTTGGCGTGGCCCTTGCGGTGGCCGCCGATCCGGTCGGCGCTGTCGGCGCGACTGTCCTGGATGCTGAGCTGCAGATGATCGAGCCCCGCCTCGACCAGGGCGTCGAGCTTGGGCTGGTCGAGCAGGACGCCCGAGGTGATCAGATTGCTGTATTGGCCGAGTGCTGCGGCATGGCGCACGAGGTCGACGAGATCGCGCCGCGCGGTCGGCTCGCCGCCCGAGAAGTGAGTCTGCAACACGCCGAGGGCTGTGGCCTCATCGAGGACGCGGCGCCAGGTCGCGGTGTCGAGCTCCGCACCCGCCCGCTCCAGCTCGAACGGATTGGAGCAGTACGGGCACTGCAGCGGACAGCGATGGGTGAGTTCCGCGAGGAGCGAGACCGGCGGCGGAATCGAGACGTGCTTATCGTCGACCATGGCATCCGACTGCCGGTCGTTGCGTTGCCATGCCCCGGCAAGGCCGAAGCCAGCGGCTTGAACCGCGGTACGGACCGCGCTTCAGCCGCCGGCTCGGCCTGAAGCCTTAGAGCTCGGCCGGAAAGTACGCGTTGATCTCGCCGCCGCAGGCGATCTCGACGATCTTGGGTGTATGCCACTTCATCTTGAAGCCTCCTCGGATCCGTGCCGTCAGGCACCTGCTTCCCCTGCGTTGGAGCGCAGGCCTCACCGGAGTGGCAGCGTCCGCCACCCCGTATCCACACCGTAAGATAGTCGCTTGGCGCGCGTTGACCAGTACGAAAGTGCGGGCTCAAAGCTTCACCATCGCTTTGTCGGCGAGATCCTGGAGGAAGCTTCGAACATCGCCTGCAACCTGGGCGGGCTCCGCCTCGAAGGTTCGGGCGAGATCGTCGACGATCGCGCTCACCGCCGCCTTGCCGTCGCAGCGCTTGAGGATCTCGACCGCGATCTCGTCCGGCATCAGGACCCGCTCGGGCGCCAGCAGGACCCAGGCGCTGCGTGCCTGGTCGAAGCGCAGCCTCACGCCGCGCGCGAGCGCCGGCACCGAGTCGTCCTGGACCTCTGCGCGCTCGCTCATGATGCCTCCGGCCGGAAAGCGCCGGGCGGGATCATCCCGGGCTCGACATAGGCCGCGTACAGCGCATCGAGCTGGGCCCACAGCACCCCGCATTTGAAGGTCAGCGCATCGAGCACCGCCTGTTGCTGATCCGGCCGCTTGGCCTCGCGCTTGACGTAGTCGAGCGCGAAGTCGGCATCGCGCGGCGCCTGCGTCAGCCGCTTGTCGAAATAGGCGAGCGTCGGGGTGGTGATGAAGTCGTAGTTGGCGAGCATGCCCTGGACCCGATCGGCGATGATCGTCGGCGCGAACATCTCGGTCAGCGACGAGGCGATCGCCTCGAGCATCGGGCGCTCGCGCACGAAATGCACGTAGGCGTCGACCGCGAACCGGGTCGCCGGCAGGATGCCTGCGGTCGACGTGACATAGGCGCGCGGCAGGTCGAGGCCGTCGGTCAGCTTCAGCCAGCGCTCGATGCCGCCTTCGCCTGCATGCTCGCCGTCGTGGTCGACGATCCGCTGGCACCAGGCGCGGCGCAGCGAGGGTTCCTCCATGCGCGCGACGATGGTGGCATCCTTGATCGGGATCCGGGCCTGATAGTAGTAGCGGTTCAGCGCCCAGGCCTGCACCTGCCCCTTGCTGAGGCGCCCGCCGTGCAGGAGCTTGTGGAACAGGTGGTTGGAATGATAGCGCTCGGCGCCGATCCGGCGCAGTGCCGCCTCGAGCTGGTCGGGGCTCATCGGCTCGCTCACAGGCGCACCTCCATCCCGTCGTGGGCCACTTCCCAGCCCGCCCGCACGGCCGCGGCCCGCTCCGGCGAATTGTCGAGCAGCATCGGGTTGGTGTTGTTGATGTGGATGTAGACCTTGCGGCCGACACCCAGGGCCGCGAGTGCTGCGAGCGAGCCGTCCGGCCCAAAGACGCTGATGTGGCCCATGCGCGCGCCGGTCTTGGCGCCGGTGCCGCTTTGGACCATCTCGTCGTCGCGCCAAAGCGTGCCGTCGAAGAAGACCAGCGGCGCACCCTCGAGCCTTGCCGCCAGCGCGTCCGTCATGCGGGCGCAGCCCGGCACGAAGAAGAAACGCCCGTCGCCGGCGCGGACCTCGAGACCAATCGTGTCCTCGCTTTCGCCGCCGATCACCGGCTCGCCGCGCTCGAGGTACAGGGCGACCTTGCCCGGCACCGCGAACGCCGTGATCGCGAGCCCTGCCACCTCGATCGCCTCGTCCAGCGCGATGCGATGGCGCGCGACATAATCCGGGTTCAGGGCATCGAAGATCGGGTTGGCGGCCAAGACGTCGAGGATCGCCGCCGTGGCGTAGAGATCGAACCGATGGCTCTCGCGCAGGCTCAGGAGCCCGGCGACATGGTCGATGTCACCGTTGGTGAGCACCACCGCGGCGATCGGGCTGTGGCGCGGCGCTGCCTTCGGGTGCAGTGCCGGCGTGGAAAGGATCTGCTGGCGCAGGTCGGGCGAGGCGTTGAGCAGCACCCAGCGCTGGTCGTCGGCAGAAATCGCGAGCGAGCACTGGGTGCGCCAGCGCGCCGCGGGATCCTGCCGCCAGGCACGTGCTCCGACCGCGCAGGCGCTGTTCCACTGCGGATAGCCGCCGCCCGCCGCCGAGCCCAGGACGATGATTCGCATGCCTGCCCGAGTCCTCCCGCGCCGCAACTTAGCGCGCCCGGCCTGCTGCGACCAGGGGCGCGCCGGCTGGTCTACAGCCTGGCGGCGGCCCAGGCGGCGGCGGAATTGGTCGTGATCTGATCGCAGCCTTCGGCGAGCGCGGCGCGAAGGTCGGCGATCGCCGCAGGCTCGCCGTAATCGATCGTCCAGCAGTCGACCCGGTGACCTCGTGCGCGCAGCCGCGCCACCAGCGGGTGGCCCTGCGCATGGGCAGCGCGCACGAGCCCGCGATGGAGGTAGACGGTATCGGCTTCGGGCGCCCTTTGGCAGATGGCGTGCATCGCTGCCGCCGGGTCGTTGCCCGCATCGTCGTACGGATCGTAGCCCAGCGCCAGGCCTGGGACCGCGCCGCCCAGGCGCTTGACGGCACCCCAGTCGCAGCCGCTCAGGATGAAGCGCTCCGCGACCCCCTCGAGCGCAGCGGCGAACCATGCATGGCTCGCGCGGCCGAGATCCGCGTCCTTGAGGTCGAGCTGGACCCGCGCCTCTGGCCCGCAGGGCCCGGCGCGCACGACGTTGGCCAGCTCATCCAGCAGGATCGGCCGCGCGCCTGGCGCAGCGCGCATCTCGAGCCCGGCGACCGCCTCGGCATCGATGGCTGCGACCGGCCCGCGCCCGGTGGTCTCGCCCTCGAGTTCCGCATCGTGCAGGCAGACGAACCGGCCGCAGGCCAGGCGGCGCAGGTCGACCTCGAGGCTGGCGCCGGCGGCAAGCCCGGCGCGCAGATTGGCACGCGCGAACGGCGGGTCTTCGGGCCTCTGCCGCAGCTTGTGCCACTTCAGGCGCACGGTGCGGCCAGCAAACGCCAGCGTCGTCGGCGCCGGCTCGTCTGTCACTGTGGCTGTCTCCTCCGGGGAAGAAAGCCGTCGCGCGCCGTCTCCGGTCGCATCAGTCGTTGACGACCGTACGAAGAGCAGCAGCGCAGCCTCGGGCGTCGTCGCTGCCAAGCTGGCCGATCCGGCGCTGCAGGATGCGGTTGTCGAGGGTGAAGACCTTGAAGCGCACCACCGAGGCCGTGCGCAGGCCGGTCGGGCGCACGTCTTCGATCGCGTGATCGCTGGGCCATTGCGTATGGGCCGCGCGCGTGATCATCGCAAGCACGGTGTGCCGATTGGCACGGTTGAACGCCGTGTTCGACAAGACTAGCGCCGGGCGAGGCTTTGTCCTGGCGGCGTCGACGAACGGGAAGGCACGACGCCACGTCAAAGCGCTCACAGATCATCGTAGGCGGCGGCGTCCTCCGGCGAGTCCCACTCGCTCAAGGTGCCCTGCAAAACGCGCAGGTAAGAGACATCGACCGGCGAGCCCTTGCGCAGACGAACCTCGGCGCCCCTCGATCTCGTAGACGATGACATCGCCCGGCCTGAGCGCCAGCTTCTCGCGGACCTCGCGCGAAATCGTCGTCTGTGACTTCGATGTGAGCCGGCTCACCGCGCACATCGGATCGCTCCTTGCTTTCTTACGCCTTACTGTAAGGAAGCAGGAGCGTCCGATCAAGCACCGCCCCTGGCGACGGATGCCGTCTCGGCTAAGCCGACCTCTGCTCCCGCAGGCCCTCGAGGACCGCCTCGCGCCACTCGCGCTTGACCGGCAGGATCGGCGGGTTGGGCGCGTGCACCGGCGGCGGCGTCGGCGCCGCGATCGGCTCCGGCAGCGTACGGCCCGTGACCTCGCCCTTGCGGTAGAACAGGTTGTAGATGCTCCACTGGGTGCGGCTGCGCGAGCCGCGCAACGGGAAGCGGCGCGCCATCGAGGGCAGCGAGTAGAACTCGCTGTAGGCCCGCTGCGAGCCCTCGCGCAGCTCGTCGGCGGTCATGCCCTGCGGCTTGTAGACGATGTGCGCCTGGTCGTACTTGTTCCAGTCGTACGACACGATGCTGTTCGCCTTGCCCATCTGGTACCACATCAGCGTGCCCGGATAGGGCGTCAGCACCGAATAGGCGCACATGTCGTAGTCCGCATCGATGTTGAAGCGCACGGTCTCGTCGAACACCGACGGCTCGTCGCTGTCGAAGCCGAAGATGAACAGGCCGAAGACCAGGATGCCGTAGCTGTGGATCTTCTCGACCAGCTCGGCGAAGGTGTCCGGCCGGTTGACGTGCTTGTGCACGCTGGTAAGCGTCTTGCGCGAGATCGATTCGAAGCCGATCGAGACCATGTAGCAGCCGCTCTCGGCGGCCAGCTCCAGCATGTCGTCCTTGAGCGCCAGCTTGCTGGTGACGCCCGCCTGCCAGCGCACGCCGCGGCCCTTGAGCGCCCGCATCACCTCCTTGGGCCGCTCCGGCGTGCCGAAGAAATCGGCGTCGTTCAGCGCGATGTAGCGCTCGCCGCAGCTCTCGACCTCGCGGATCACCTCGTCGACCGGGCGATAGCGGAACTTCAGGCCGTTCATCAGCGGCTCGGAGCAGAAGGTGCAGCCGTGATGGCAGCCGCGCGAGGTCTGGATGAAGGTCCGGTTGACGTAGCGGTCGCGCTTGACCAGGTCGTAGCGCGGCATCGGCATGTCGACCATCGAATGCAGCCTGTTGGCCTTGTAGATGCCGCGCAGCTGGCCCTGCGCGAGGTCGTCGAGCACCTGCGGCATCACCAGTTCGGCCTCGCCGACCACCACGGCATCGGCATGCTCGAGCGCCTCGTCGGTCATGAAGCTCGGGTGCACCCCGCCCATGATGACCGGAATGCCGCGCGCCCGGAACGCGTCCGCGATCTCGTAGCCGCGCTTGACGTAGCAGGTCATCGCCGAGATGCCGACCAGATCGGCCTTCAGATCGAAGTCGATCGGCTCGATGTTCTCGTCGGTCAGCACGACCTCGTACTGGTCGGGCGGAATCGTCGCCGCCACCGCCAGCAAGCCGGCAATGGGCGAGTAGAGAGCTCGGTTCATGTAGAGGGGGCGGGTGGTGAACGACTTGGTCTGCGGGTTGATCAGATGAATTCGTCGCGTGCGCATCGGGTCCCCCAGTTTATGCTCGCCCGACCATCGTCGAACGGCAACCGTCCCGGACTTAAACTGGCGCTTCGTCGACACGCTAACACGAAAGCAACGTGGCTGGCCCCTGGAAAAAGCGCCCGGCACGCAAAGTGCCTCGCCGCCGGCCTGGACGCCCCCGGCGTCGCGACGCTCGGCGCAGCGCTCGCCGCGAGCGGGCGCCGCCGCTGCGTCCCGCAACGGGCGCAGTTCGGCAGCCAGGAGGGAAGCCAGGGGCGCGCGGCAGGCTAGACCCGCTGGCGCAGCTCCGCCAGCAGGCCGTCCATGCCGCGGCGCTCGATCACCGCCGAGAACTCGGAACGCTGCGTCACGATCAGGCTGACGCCCTCGACGATCACGTCGATCGCCACCAGATCGCCGTCGTCGCGCTCGCGCACCCGCCAGTCGACCTTGAGCGGCGGGCGGCCGCCGCCGGTCACCCGGGTCGCCACCACCGCGTCGCGATCGTTGACCGCCTGGGCGCCGACGATCTCGAAGTCCTGGCCGTCGTAGACGTGCAGCCTGGACGCCAGATTGTCGAGCGCGAAGGCGCGGAACAGCTGGAGATACTCCGCCTGCTGGGCCTCGCTCGCGGACCGCCAGTGGCGGCCCAGGATCAGCCGGGCGATGATCTCGAGGTCGATCGGGCCGTCGAGCAGGGCCACCAGCCGAGCGAACTTCTGCTGGTTGTCGAGGGCGGGGTCGCGCAGGACGGCCAGCACCTCGACGCCCACGCTTTCGATCAGCTGCTGCGCGGCTTCGGCGCTGACCGCGGCCTGGACGCTGCGGCCACCAAGCAGCAGCGCCGCCAGCGCCAGCTGGAGACCGCTCAGCAACGTGCGCCGATCGAACGGCTTATGGAGCATCGGTATCCTCCGGATCCTCGAGATCGTAGAGATCCTCGTCGTAAATGTCGTCGAGCGGCGCCGGCGCCCCGTTGCGAATCTCGCTTGCCCGCAGCTGGCGCGCAAGGGTGCGCGTCGCCGCGTACAGATCGATGCTCGATCGCTTGAGCTCGTCGAACGCCTCGATGTTCTGCTCGCGGAAGGCCAGAAGGTCGGTGCCGAAGCGAGCGAGCGCGATGTCCCTCGGCGCCACATAGGTCATCGGATCGAACGCGAAGTCGACCACGAACCCGAAGGTGTCGCGCGGATTGGACGGCCCGAGCAGAGGCAGGACGAGATACGGCCCCTCGCCGACCCCGTAGACCGCGAGCGTCTGGCCGAAGTCCTCGTTGTGCCGCTCCGGCATGCCCAGCAGGCCGCCGACGTCGACCAGGCCGCCCACGCCCATGATGGTGTTCAGCATGAAGCGGCCCAGGGTCTGCTCGGCGCGATAGGGCTGCCCCTGCAGGATGTCGTTCGCGAGCACGACCGGCGTATTCAGATTGTCGAGAAAATTGTTGACCGCATCGCGGAAGAACTGCGGCGTGACGCCACGATAGATCCGCGCCGCCGGCTCGAGCAGCAGGCCATCCATGATCCGGTTGAACTCGAAGAAGACGCGGTTCATCGGCTCGAGCGGATCGTCCGCGTCACTCTGCGCCCGCGCGCCGCCGCTCGACGCCAGCACCGCCACCAGCAAGCCGCACGCCAGCGTGGCACGCCGCAGGTGCGACGAGCCGTCGCCGCCGAAGGGCCGGCGTGCGTGCGCGAAGCCAGGCCCCAGAGGCCTGAGGCGTGAACCGCCGAACCGCGTCAAGGGTCGACGCATCGAGCCCTCATTGTCGATGGACGGAGCCCAACCGGGCGCTAGCAAAAAACCTCTCCCAAGGCAATCGAGCCCATCGCCAGGACACAACCATACCTCGGTACATGCCCCCGCGCAGCAATGCCGTTGCCCTAACAGGGCCTAAACAGTCAATGTAAACAAACCGTAAAACTGGTCATTAGGCCACGGCTCGGACTCAGGATGGCGCCCATGAATGTTCGAATCATTACCTTGGATTGCCTTCTTCGTCGCCTCGCCGAGCTGCTCGGCACGGACAACCTCCTCTACCGTCGGTTCGAGCAAGGCCTTCTCCAGGAGGACGAGCGCTCGCTCAGCGATGCGATGAACAGTCTGCGCCTCTATCCCGACGACACCCGGCGCGTGGTCGAGGACACCGTGATGAGCTGGCTGTTCGGCGCCCGCGGCGACCTGTTCGGTGGCCAACAGCAGGCGGCGCCGCAGACTTGAGGATCGTGCGACACATCTCCCCGAAGAGCTGGGGCGGCGCGGGCCGCCCTTCTTTTTCGTTGACGCCACGATATAAAGAAATGTACATATGCATATGACGTTGGATGAGGCGCGATGATCCCCCAGGACGACAGCCTCGACTTCCTGCTCGGCGGCCTGCGCGCCGCCGCCGACCCCAGCCGGCTGCGTCTGCTCAGCGCCTGCGCCCAGGGCGAGTGGACCGTGACCGAGCTCACCCAGGTCCTCGCCCAGAGCCAGCCGCGCGTGTCGCGCCATCTGAAGCTTTTGGCCGACGCCGGCCTGCTCGAGCGCCTGCGCGAGGGCAGCTGGGTCTTCTACCGGCGTGCGCAGTCCGGCACCGGGGCGCGTCTGGCGCGCAGCCTCTGCCGCCTGCTGCCGGGCGATCATCCCGACCTGGTGCTCGATCGCCAGCGCCTCGCCGCCGTGCGCGCGGCGCGCCAGGAGGTGGCGACGCGCTACTTCGCGGCCCAGGCGCCAAGCTGGGATCAGATCCGCTCGCTCTACGTCGACGACGCCAAGGTCGAGGCCGCTCTGCTCGCCCTGTTCGCAAAGCGCGCGCCGCGCAATCTGCTCGACATCGGCACCGGCACCGGCCGCATCCTGCAGCTGTTCGCGGCCCAGATCGGCTTCGGCCTGGGCGTCGATCTGTCGCGCGAGATGCTCGCGGTCGCGCGCGCCAACCTCGATCGCACCAGCCTGCGCAACTGCCAGGTGCGCCTCGCCGACATGTATCACCTGCCGCTGCCGGCCGGCGGCTTCGAGGCCGCGACGCTGCACAACGTGCTGCACTATGCCGACGATCCGGCCGCCGTGCTGGCCGAGGCGGCGCGCGTGCTGGCACCGGGCGGCCGCCTGGTGGTGATCGATTTCGCGCCGCACCAGCTCGAGTTCCTGCGCCGCGATCACGCCCATCGCCGCCTCGGCTTCGCCGACGCCGAGATCAGGGAGTGGTTCGCCGCGGCCGGCCTGGAGGCGGACCCGCCCGACCGCCTCGAAGGCGATCCGCTGACCGTCGTGATCTGGTCGGGCCGCCGCTCGGGCGCCATCGAGCATCTGCCGTCCCAAAGGCTCAGCGCGAGCGACGTAGCATGAGTGCGATCTCCCAGACCCGCTTCACCGACCGCCGCTTCGCCTGGCTGGGCGAGCCGCTGCCGCAGGTCGAGATCTCCTTCGAGTTCTTCCCGGCGAAGACCCCGGCCGGCGAGACCAGGCTGTGGCAGACCGTCGAGAAGCTGAAGGCGCTTGCCCCGAGCTATGTGTCGGTGACCTGCGGTGCCGGCGGCAATCCGGCGGAAGGCACGCAGGCCCTGGTCACGGCGCTGCGCGAGCACGCCTCGCTGGCGGCGGTGCCGCATCTTACCTGCGCGAGCTCGCCCAGGCGCGCGATCGAGCAGATCGCCGCCAGCTATCGCGCCGCCGGCTTTCGCCACATCGTAGCCCTGCGCGGCGACCGGCCGAAGGACGGCAGCCACGACGATCCCGACCGCTACCGCTTCGCGGTCGAGCTGGTCGCGGCGCTGCGCCGGATCGGCGCCTTCGAGATCAGCGTTGCCGCCTATCCCGAGCCGCATCCCGAGGCGCAAAGCGCCGCCGCCGATCTCGACAATCTGAAGCGCAAGGTCGATGCCGGCGCCAGCCGGGCGATCACCCAGTACTGCTTCGACACCGAGACGGTCCTGCGCTTTCGCGATCGGATGAGCGCTGCCGGCATCACGGTGCCGCTGGCCGTGGGCATCCTGCCGGTGCACGACTTCGGCCAGGTCCGGAGCTTCAGCGAGCGCTGTGGTGCTGGCGTGCCGGGCTGGCTGTGCGCCCTGTTCGAGGACCTCGAGGACGATCCGTCGCAAGCGGCGCTGATCGGGGCGTGCGTTGCCGCCGAGCAGGCGCGCCGGCTGATCGTCGAGGGCATCCCCCAGCTGCACTTCTATACCCTCAACCGCGCCGAGCTGACGATCGCCGCCTGCCGGCTGCTGGGCCTGCGCGGCGCGCCCGCCCGCGCGGCTGCGGCCTGAGCGGGACCGCACGATGGCCGATTTCCTCACCACCCTCGAGCACAAGGTGCTGCTGTTCGACGGCGCCATGGGCACCCAGATCCAGGGCCGCGATCTCTCGGTCGAGGACGATTTCTGGGGCAACGAGAACTGCTCCGAGATCCTGAACCTGAGCCGGCCCGACCTGGTGCGCGCGATCCATGGCGGCTATCTCGCGGCCGGCGCCGATGCGATCGAGACCAACAGCTTCGGCGGCTCGCCGATCACGCTCGGCGAGTTCGACCTCGCCGACCAGGCGTTCGAGATCAACCGCGTCGCCGCCGTGTTGGCGCACGAGGCGATCGAGCAGGCCGGCGGCGGTCGCCCGCGTTTCGTGATCGGCGCGATCGGCCCCGGCACCCGCCTGCCCTCGCTCGGCCACGTCGGCTATCAGAGCCTGGAGCAGGCCTTCAAGGTCCAGGCGGCCGGCCTGATCGCAGGCGGCGCCGACGTGATCCTGTGCGAGACCTGCCAGGACCCGTTGCAGCTGAAAGCCGCGGTCAACGGCGCCCGGATCGCGATGCGCGAGGCCGGCAGGCAGCTGCCGATCATGGCCCAGGTCACCGTCGAGACCACCGGCACCATGCTGGTCGGCACCGACATCGCCGCGGCGCAGGTCATCGTCGAGGCGCTGGACGTGCCGATCATCGGCCTGAACTGCGCCACCGGGCCGCAGGAGATGGCCGAGCACCTGGCGCATCTCGCCGCGAACTGGCGCGGGCCCATCTCGGTGCTGCCGAACGCCGGCCTGCCGGAGCTGGTCGACGGCCAGACCTGCTATCCGCTCGATCCCGAGGCGCTGGCCGGCTGGCTCGAGCGCTTCGTCAGCGAGGACGGCGTCGCGATCGTCGGCGGCTGCTGCGGCACCACGGTCGAGCACATCCAGGCGCTCGATGCGATGCTGAAGCGCCTCGCCGAGGATGGCGAGCGGCCGCGCCCGAAGCAGCGCCAGGTCGAGGCCGACTCCGCAGCTCGCCTCGCTCTACAGCGCCGTGCCGCTGCGCCAGGAGAACGCCTACCTCTCGATCGGCGAGCGCTGCAATGCCAACGGCTCCAAGCAGTTCCGCGAGCGCCAGGCGGCCGAGGACTGGGATGCCTGCGTCGCGCTCGGCCGCACCCAGGCCAAGGAAGGCTCGCACGCGCTGGACGTCTGCACGGCCTATGTCGGCCGCGACGAGATCGCCGACATGACCGCCGTGGTGAGCCGCCTGCGCGGCGCCGCCGACGCGCCGCTGGTGTTCGATTCGACCGAGCTGAACGTGCTCGAGGCGGCGCTCGCGCTCTATGGCGGCAAGGGCGTGATCAACTCGATCAACTTCGAGGACGGCGAGGAGCCCGCCGCCAAACGGCTCGAGCTGGCGAAGAGATTCGGCAGTGCTGTGATCGCGCTCACGATCGACGAGACCGGCATGGCCAAGCCCGCCGCGCGCAAGCTCGAGGTCGCGCGCCGCCTGGTCGATTTCGCCTGCAACCGGCATGGCCTGCCCCAGCACGACCTGCTGATCGACCCGCTGACCTTCACGATCTGCACCGGCAACGACGACGACCGCAAGCTCGGCCTCGAGACCCTCGATGCGATCGAGCAGATCGCGGCCGAATTCCCCGAGATCCAGCTCATCCTGGGCCTCTCCAACATCTCGTTCGGCCTCAACCCGGCTGCCCGCCACGTGCTGAACTCGGTCTATCTCGACCATGCGATCAAGCGCGGCCTCACCGGCGCGATCGTGCACGCCTCCAAGATCATGCCGCTGCACAAGATCGCGCCCGAGGAGGTGCAGGTCGCCGAGGACCTGATCTTCGATCGCCGGCGCGAGGGCTACGACCCGCTGCAGGCCTTCATGGCGCTGTTCGCCGAGCGCAAGACCGCGGCCACCAAGAAGGAGCGGCCGGCCGAGGTCGAGGAGCGGCTCAAGCTGCGCATCGTCGACGGCGATCGCCAGGGGCTCGAGGCCGATCTCGACGAGGCGATGGGCAAGCACCCGCCGCTCGACATCATCAACATTCACCTCCTGGCCGGCATGAAGGTGGTCGGCGAGCTGTTCGGCTCCGGCCAGATGCAGCTGCCCTTCGTGCTGCAGAGTGCCGAGACCATGAAGGCGGCGGTGGCCCATCTCGAGCCGCACATGGAGAAGGTCGAGGGCACGCACCGGGGCACCGTGGTGCTCGCCACGGTCAAGGGCGACGTCCACGACATCGGCAAGAACCTCGTCGACATCATCCTCACCAACAACGGCTACAAGGTCGTCAACCTCGGCATCAAGCAGCCGCTCGGCAACATCCTGGCGGCGGCCGAGGAGCACCGCGCCAATGCGATCGGCATGTCGGGCCTGCTGGTCAAGTCCACCGTGATCATGCGCGAGAACATGCTCGAGATGACCCGCCAGGGGCTGGACGTGCCGGTCATGCTGGGTGGTGCTGCGCTGACCCGCCAGTATGTCGAGCAGGACTGCGTCGCGGCCTATGGCGCCGGCCGCGTCGCCTATGCGCGCGACGCCTTCGACGGCCTGCATCTGATGGACCGGATCGTCACCGGCGGCTTCGACGGCTACCTGGCCGAACGCCAGGCGCAGAGCAAGGCAAGGCCGGCGCGCAAGAAGCCCGCGCGCACGCTCGCGGCGGTCAATGGCGAGGCCGGCGCCATGCCGGCCGGGCGGCCGGTCGACGCCGAAGAGACCCGCCTGCGCCGCAACGAGCTCTCGCGCGGCATCGAGGTGCCCAAGGCCCCCTTCCTCGGCACGCGCGTGATCGAGCACGTGCCGGTCAAGGCGCTGCTGCCCTACCTCAATGAGAACATGCTCTACCAGTTCCATTGGGGCTATAAGAAGAACGGCCGCTCGCTGGGAGATTTTTTGGCGTGGGCCGGCAAGGAGCTGCGCCCGATCCTGGTCGACCTGGTCGAGGAGACCGAGGCGGAGCGGGTGTTCGCGCCCAAGGCGGTCTACGGCTATTTCCCGGCGGCGGGCGACGGCAATGCGGTCGCGCTGTTCGACCCCGACGACCACGCGCGAGAGATCGCGCGCTTCGACCTGCCGCGCCAGGACAAGGCGAGCGGCCTCTGCATCGCCGATTTTCTGCGCGACATTTCCCTGCCTGAGCGCGACGTCATCGGGCTGCAGGTCGTGACCGTCGGCCAGCGGGCATCGGATGTGGCGCGCGAATGGTTCTCTGCGGATCGCTACAACGACTACGTGCGCCTGCACGGCCTTGGCGTCGAGCTGGCCGAGGCGATGGCCGAATATGTCCACAAGCGCTTTCGCAGCGAGCTCGGTTTCGGCCACCTCGATGCGCGCGACCGGGCGGAGCTGATCAAGCAGGGCTACAGAGGCTCACGCTACTCGTTCGGCTACCCCGCCTGCCCCAACCTCGCCGACCAGCGCCAGCTGCTGGCCCTGCTCGATGCCTCGCGGATCGGCGTCGAGCTCGGCGAAGAAGACCAGCTCTGGCCCGAGCAGTCCACCTCCGCCATCGTCCTGCACCACCCCCAGGCGCGGTATTTCAACGTCTGACTTGTCCAAGCGCGCCGATGGTGAGACCTTTGGCAAGCCTGCTTGCATGGCCGACCGAAGATACGGGAGGACGACCTTGGCCAGCGCGTTGACCGTATCGTTGCCGGAAGAGCTCGACGAGTTCGTCAGTCGTCGCGTCCGTGAGGAAGCCTACGCCGATGCCGGCGAGTATCTGCGGGCGCTGATCCGCGCCGATCGTCGCCGTGCGGTGGAGGAGAAAATCGAGCAGCTCGTCGAAGAGGCCCTGGGGTCCGGACCTGCCGAGACGATGAGCGATGCCGACTGGACCGCGATGCACCGTGCTCTTGACGAGGCGAACGGCTCGCCTTGACCCGACGGAGGGTGCGGTGGCGCCGCACGGCGCAGAGCGACCTTCTCCATCTCGCGCGTTGGATCGCCCAGAACGACCCGGACGCGGCGCACCGCTTCCTCGATGCTGCACGCGAGGCCGTCGACATGCTCGCCGGGCAGCCGAAGCTCGCGCCGGCAGGACGCTTTCGCAGCCGCGGCCTGGCCCGCATCCGCATCTGGCCGATCCGCGGCTTCCAGAAGATCCTGATCATCTACGCCGCCGAGCGCACCGGCATCGACGTGCTACGGGTCGTCCACGGAGCACGCGATCTGGACGTGCTCGAGTTCGATGTTCCGTGACGGCGGGTCGACCATCCCTAAGCGCCGTCCACGCCCTCGAGTTGGCCCGAAGCGCCGCTCGGATTGGTTGCATCGGGCGACGCCAGCTCGCTACATGAGATCGCGCACCCACTGATCGAAGGCTGTCCGCTGCCGGTCGAACCATTCGTGACACATCAGAAACTGATGGTCGCCGATCCTGACGGGGCGCCTCCAATAGCGGGCGTAACCGTTGTGGTCTCGCCTCTGGCTCGGCAGGTCCACGGCCGGATCCACCGGTCTCAAGAACGGATAGCCGAGATTGAACCGCTGCTTGCAGTAACGGGCGCTGGAAAGCTCTGCGACGATTTCAGGCCCGAGACGGCCGGATGCAGCGAGATCGACCATGGTGGCACGGACGTGGGCACCAATCCCCTCCCCTCGGTCTGTCGGCACTGCACCATTGCGCATAGGCTCGAGGCTGTCGAGCAGGCCGCTCGCAAAGCGCCGTCAGCTGCTGAGCACGCAGAAAAAGCTCGCTGGTGTCCGCGACGTCACGGTCCGCCACGGTCCAACACCGGCTGAAGGATCTCGTCGCTGAAGTCGCCATTGGCAATCAGCCGAAAGCGCAGGCGCGGTCCCGCCGACGCCCGGTCGGCGAACACAACCTCGAGATCGGCGACATGGCGCTCGATGGCTGTTCGGATCGGCTCGGCGACCTTTGGCGTCGCGAACACCACCTGCGCCTCGCCCACCTTGAGGTAGCCCTCGATCGCAAGGGCGGCTCGGAGAAGCTTCTTGAGCACGCGGCCGACCGTCTCGTCGGCGCTGCCGTAGTTCAGGCCGCCCTCGTGGAACGCGGAGTTGACGGCGATCACCTGCGCGGTGGCCGAACCGTGCGGGAAACGAACACCCAGGACATCGATCTCGGCCTGCCGGACAAACTGAGCGAACTCGCCTTGCCTGAAGATCGGAACCCCGATGGTGTCGATGGCAAGGGTACGGATGCGCTCGAACTCCTGCCGCAAAACATGCTCGTTGGAGAGCTGCCAGCTCGGAGATGGCTTCCAGCTCAGCTGCGTCACGGTACAGCCCTGCACGTGCCGCAACCATGAGAGCACAAGCGATTCCGCGATCTCGACCTTCATGACGGCAAATCCCCCGCCCGCCCCAGTGGACAAAGTGAGCTTGCCGAACCCGTAAAGAGATGGCCGAGACCGACCTGCTCCTCCCGTCGCCACGAAGCCCATCGGCAGCGCAGCTCCGGCCGCGCACACCGATCACTCGACCGCAATTTCCCGCGGTCCTTTACGAGCGTGAGGCCGCGAGGGCCCGCCGGCCGGCGGGCGTCCCGGCACGGATTCCCACGGTCGCATGGACCAGCCGAACGCAATGCTAAAGAGCAAGAATGAACGTTTCGTTGACGCGCCTCGATGGGCGCACCCAGCACTGCTGCCTGCGGAGACCTTTGCATAACCCCTGGCTTGTGATTCGATGAGGTAGGCAGCGGGTTGCGGGAGGGGTTGGATGCGGCGGGAGCTGGGGCAGCTGAGCTTGGCGGACGGGCTGGTCGAAGGCGGGGCGGGGCGCAACCGGCAGCTGGAGCGGCTCGCATCGCTGGTGGATTGGACGGGGTTCGAGCGGCTGCTCGGCGAGGTCTATGCGGCGCCGGTCGGGCGGCCGTCCTACGGGCCGCTGGTGCTGCTGCGCTGCCTGCTCTTGCAGCAATGGTACCGGCTGTCCGACCCGGGTCTCGAGGAGGCGCTGTCGGACCGGTTGTCGTTCCGGCGCTAAGTCGGTCCTCGGCGCCTGGCCGACCCGGTCGCTCGCTGCCGATCGTCCGGATCACTGTCGCGTTTTCGCAGCGAGCTTGTCCGGCGGGGGCTGAGCGAACCGTTGCTCGCCGAGCTCAACCGGCAGCTCGATGCCAAGGGGTTGATGGTCAAGGCAGGGACGCTGATCGATGCCTCCCTGGTCAGGGCCGACAGCCGTCGGCCCAGGACGGACGAGCCGGTCGAAGGCCGCAGCGACCGCGATGCCACCTGGAATGCGATGCCGGAGCAGCCGCTGTTCGGCTACAAGGCGCATGTCGCGGTCGACCACGGCTCGGGCCTGGTGCGCCAGGCGATCCTCACGCCGGCGAACGTCTCGGACAAGACGCCGTTCCTGGCCCTGGTGCAGGGCGACGAGCAGGCGGTGGGAGCCTGCCCTCGGGCCGGCTCAAGGCCGGACCCGCGGGCCGACAAGGGCTACGACGGCTGGTGGTATCGCCGGGAGCTGGCGGAGCGGGGCATCGCCGACGGCATCATGGCCGGCAACTACTGGCGGCGGCCGCTCGATGCCGCTGGCCGCGCCCGCAACCGGGCGCTCGGCAAGCTGCGGGCGCCGGTCGAGCGGACCTTCGCTATCATGAAGCGCTGGTACGGCTACCGTCGGGTCCGTTATCGCTCGCTGGTCAAGAACGCACTCCAGCTGCAGCTCCTCGCCGTCGCCATGAACCTGCGCCGCGCCCTGGTGCTGGCGGCCTGAGAGCGGAGTTTGCCTCGGGGGCAGGAGGCCCTTTCCGGGCGCAGCCGGCAGCCCGCGCCGAAGGGCTGAAGCAACGGCGATCGCTCGCTCCCGCCGCCTCCCAGCGCGTTCCTAGCCGCCCAAGGAACAAACTCCGTACTTACGCAAAGCTCTCGCCGCTCACTTG
>CAVWCI010000016.1:0-139794 GCA_963753315.1 uncultured Alphaproteobacteria bacterium | reverse complement strand
GGCCGCCATCAGGTTTTGTCGAGGGACAAAGAGACCGGAGAAGTGGGCTTCAAGCCGGTGATCGATAGATACTCGAACGTCTATGATGATGTAGTTCATATTACCATACGTGACCTAGATACGCTCGCTGAACAGACTATCCTCTCAAACCGCATCCATCCATTCTTTGCTGCAGAGAGACTGCCATCAGTGCAACTTGTCTCCGAAATACAATGGCAAGTCGAAGCAGATAGAGGTGGCCGGTCGATTCAAGCGCAACATCTGAAGAAGGGTCAGCTGCTTGCAAACAGCGACGAGACCTGGTCCGAAATTGTCGGCGTTGAGGTAGAATCGCGAACTTTCCTAGCATACAATCTTAATGTCGCGGACTTCCACACATATTTTGTCAAGGCTTCCTTGGAGAAGACAGCGGATGCCGTTTGGGTTAACAATTGCCGTCCGACTCTCTCGGAAGAAATTGTCGGCGATGTCGCTAGACTTGTGGGAAGCCATAGCAGCATCAACGCAGGCGCCTTGCGGTCGGATGTATTTTCCGTCATCGATAAGGTTGCAGGAGCTGTCAGACTCCCCGAGTTTGGCAGAGTCCCGAGGACTACTCAGGATCTGGAAGCGCTCTTTCCAAACCAAAGGGTTCATGACCTGTTAGGTAACTTCCGCCGCTGGACGTCAATTGATCCGGTTCCGGGAAACGCCCACGCGCATGCAGGAGTGCGGGTTCTGGCCAGGCGGGAGGGCGATGGCTGGCTGTTCCGCGTAATGGATACCCACTGACAGTGCGATGGGCATTGCCGTGACCTTGGCGCGGCGGGTAGCCCTGCCGGCCAGAAGTGGCGAGGACTGGCGGTTTACTATCGGCTGATGCAGCTTACAGGCCGCCTGCGCCGGGCGCCGGGCGGGTTCGCCCCAGGACCAGCGCCCGATTGTCTGGCTGAGTGGGGAGGGCTCTGGCCCGACCGCCGCCGGGCCAGAGGGGGCGGCTTTCACTGCGCCTCGGACACGTTGGCACCCCAGGGATGCGTGAACGACCAGCCGCTGCATGCGTCCTGGCCGGTGCCACGCCTGGTGTTCTCGCAGACCTGGACCTGCTTGATCACCTCGTGCGACTGCAGCTCGACATTGTCGCAGCCTCTGTCGCCGCCGTCCCACTCGCGGACGGTCCGAAAGCCGGTGAAGAACTCGCCGTAGACGGCATTGCCGTCCACTTCGCGATCGCACACGCTGCCGCGCGCGTGGTCGGCGCTGACCGAGGCCATGTCCCTGCCTTGCTGAACGACCGTGTAGTGGGCGAGCGCTGACGTCTCGCCTGCGACGACGAGCGTGGCTGCCGCCAGACCGACAAGTGCTGCTCCAGTAAGGTGTTGGTTTGTTCGGGTCATCATCCAGTCTCCTTGCCATGGGGCGGGCTTGGATCACCGTCCAGGACTGCGATCTTCGCCGTCAGCGAGCGAAGCTGGCCTTGCGCTGTTGCACGATGATTTCAGCGACTTCGGAATTGGGTTACATTTGCAACAAGGGCAGCCGTCCCGGGCCCGTCGAGACCGGGCCGAGGTCCGCGGGCCAAGCCAACTTCGAAGCCTCGCTGGGCAGGGCGCTACCAAGGCCGCATCGTCAACCGTCGTTAACCGAACGGCGTCAACCATGGATTGGGCCGGTCCATGCGACCGTGGGAAGCCGTGCGTCGCCAGGAGCTTGTCCGGAAGATGGGGCGGCGAGGGGCGTGAGTGCGGCATCCTGGGGCGGCGAGCCCGGCGCGTGGCTCCCTATCGTTTGCCTCGCCGACGCGCATGACCGCGTGGTGATCGATCGACGCTGCGGAACATTTGTCGAAAAGTGCGGACGAGCGGTAAAGTACGGCGTAGACTGTGCGATTAGCGGCCGGTCAAGGAGCCGCAGATCGTGCGGCCAGCGCCGCAAGGAGCCCTCAGATGGAAGGCATTATTGGCTTCATCATCGAGATCGTCGCCGGCGCCATTGGCGGCAACGCCGCAGGCGCCGGGGCCAAGAAGTACAGCCTGGGGCCCGCCGGCAACTCGATCGCGGGGGCGATCGGTGGCCTGATCCTAGGCCAGGTGTTGGCCGCGATCGGCATCGGCGAGCCGGGCATGGCGACGGCCGAAGGCGCGCCCGCGGCCGGTGGCCTGGACGTCGGCGCCCTGGTCGCCCAGGTGGTGGGCGGCGGCGTCGGTGGCGCGGCCCTGACCGTGATCGTCGGCGCGATCAAGAACATGATGGCCAAGTAGGACCACGCCCGCATCGGCGGCGGCTTGCCTGCACCGGTTGAGGACCGTGCCGGCCGGGATGGCTGGTGGTTCGAACCAGACGGGTTTTTGACGTCTGGTGCCTCGCGTGCCACGAAGCCCTCGATTGCAGCGGCCCCTTCGATCAGACGTGCAGGGGCTCGACCGTCTGATCCAGACCGCTCGCGGCCGCCGACCTGCAGGAGGCGGGCTGGCTCGGGATTTTTGGGAGCGCCGTCTGGTCCGACGTCCGCCGGGGCGCCCCGGGGAGAGAAGGCCCCCGCTGGCATGCCACGCCCCTGGGTTGCGAGCTGCTGCGCCGTGGGCGATCGCGGCGGGACGCCCCGGCAGATCCAGGTCCTTCTACGATCTCCTTGCAGATGCGCGCGTCGGGGGTGGTGACCGGATGCGCCCGTCAACCAACCCTTAACCAAAGACCCGTTAACCATGGATGTGGCGGGTCCATGCGACCGTGGGAATTCCTGCGCCGCCGAGCCGTCGGGGGGCGGGCGGCGGGGCAGGGCGGGGCGGAAGGGGCGCGTCGGGGGCAAGGCTGGCCCATCCCTTGCGCGCAGGGGCCTGACGCGAGGATGCGGCGTGCTATGGTCGGGCGTCGGGAGGAAGGCTCGAGAAGGGTTTGAGGCCCAAGAAGGGAACATGGTAGGGGGCAGGGGCAGCGGCGGGGTCGGCGGTGAGGCCGGCACCTTCGGCCACGTCATCGTCGGCGCCGGGATGCGGCGTGCTATGGTCGGGCGTCGGGAGGAAAGATCGGGAAGGGTGTGAGGTCCAGGAAGGGAATGGCGCGGGGCGGCAGCAACGGTGGCGGGGTCGGCGGCGAGATCGGGACCTTCGACTACGTCATCGTCGGCGCCGGGACGGCGGGCTGCGTGCTGGCCAACCGGCTCTCGGCCGATCCGAGGGCAAGCGTGCTGCTGCTGGAGGCGGGCGGCAAGGACAACTGGATCTGGATCCACATCCCGATCGGCTATCTCTACACCCAGAACAACCCGCGCACGGACTGGTGCTTTCGGACCGAACCCGAGCCAGGCCTGAACGGGCGGCAGCTCAACTATCCGCGGGGCCGCGTGCTCGGCGGCTGCTCCTCGATCAACGGCATGATCTACATGCGCGGCCAGGCGCGCGACTACGACGGCTGGCGCCAGCAGGGCAACCGCGGCTGGGGCTGGGACGACGTCCTGCCCTACTTCAAGAAATCGGAGGACCATGCGGCGGGCGCCGACGCGATGCACGGGGCCGGCGGCGAGTGGCGGATCGAGCAGCAGCGCCTGTCCTGGGAGATTCTCGACGCCTTCCGCGAGGCGGCCGCCGAGGTTGGCATCCCAAGAATCACGGACTTCAACCGCGGCAACAACGAGGGCTGCGCCTACTTCCAGGTGACCCAGCGCAAGGGGGTGCGCTGGAGCACCGCCAAGGCTTTCCTACGGCCTGCGAAGGGCCGGGCGAACCTCACCGTGCTGACGGGCGCGCAGGCGACGGGCATCGTCTTCGAGGGCCGGCGGGCCGTCGGCGTGCGCTTCGTCCAGGGGGCCGGGAGAAGCTCGCGCGGGCGGGCCGGGAGGTGGTGCTGGCGAGCGGTGCGATCGGCTCGCCGCAGCTTTTGCAGCTCTCGGGCGTGGGCCCGGCCGCACTCTTGCAGGAGCTGGGCATCCCGGTCGTGCATGCGCAGGACGGCGTCGGCGCCAACCTGCAGGACCACCTGCAGATCCGCACGGTCTACAAGGTCAAGCACACCCGTACCCTGAATGAGCAGGCCAACAGCTTTTTGGGGCGCGCCCGGATGGGCCTGGAGTATGCGCTGTTCCGGCGTGGGCCCCTGACCATGGCGCCAAGCCAGCTCGGCGCGTTCGCGAAGTCCGATCCTTCGCGCGAGACGCCCGATCTCGAGTACCACGTCCAGCCGCTCTCGCTCGAACAATTCGGCGATCCGCTGCACCCGTTCCCGGCGTTCACCGCCTCGGTCTGCAATCTGCGGCCGCAAAGCCGCGGCACGGTGCGGATCAGGAGCAGGGATTTCACCGCGGCGCCGGCGATCGCGCCGAATTACCTCGCGAGCGAGGCCGATCGCCTGGTCGCGGCGGCGGCGATCCGGCTCACCCGGCAATCTGCCGGGCGCGCGCACTCGCGCGGTTCGAGCCGCAAGAGTTTCTGCCGGGGGAGGCGCTCGTGAGCGACGAGCAGCTGGCGGCGGCCGCCGGCACCATCGGCACGACCATCTTTCACCCGGTCGGCACCTGCAAGATGGGCCAGGATCCCTTGGCGGTGGTCGACGATCGCCTGCGGGTGCGGGGCGTCGAGGGCCTTCGCGTCGCGGATGCCTCGATCATGCCGACGATCACCTCGGGCAACACCAACGCGCCCGTCATCATGATCGCCGAGAAGGCGTCGGACATGATCAGGGAGGACCAGGCCTAGCGCGGCGCCGGCCGGGAAGGAACCGCGCGGACCGGGTGCCCGTTCACCGCATGAGGCGGGTCAGAGGCGGTCGCACCTGAAGGCGTGGTCGAGCCGTCGATCGAAAGGAGGCAAGCTTGAGCCAGCCGATCGAGAGCTATGGCTTCATCGGCAACATGGTGTCCGGGGCGCTGGTCGGGCAGGACGGCTCGGTCGACTGGCTGTGCCTGCCGCGCTTCGATTCGGATGCCTGCTTTGCCGCGTTGCTCGGTGCGCCCGAGCACGGCCGCTGGCTGATCGCGCCGGAGGGCGAGATCAGGCGGACCCGGCGCCGCTACCGCCCCGGCACGGCGATCCTCGAGACCAGCTTCGAGACCGACGAAGGCGAGGCGCTGCGTGGTCGACTTCATGCCGCGCAGCGACGATGCCGAGCATGTCGATCTGATCCGCATCGTCCAGGGCGTGCGCGGCGAGGTGCGGATGCGCACCGAGCTGATCGTGCGCTTCGGCTACGGCAGCGTGGTGCCGTGGGTGCGGCGGCAGGATTTCGGCATCAGCGCGATCGCAGGCCCGGACGCTTTCGAGCTGCGCACCGAGGTCGATCTGCGCGGCGAGGATTTCACGACGATCGGCGAGTTCAGCATCGGCCAGGGTGCGAGCGTGCCGTTCATCCTCGACTACCACCCCTCCTATCGCCCCCCGGCGCGGCCGCCCGATGCTTTTCGCTGCCTCGAGGAGACCGAGCGGTTCTGGACCGAATGGTCCGGGCGGTGCGCGTATGGCGATCACGCGCCGCCGCACTGGCGCGATGCCGTGGTGCGCTCGCTGATCACGCTGAAATGCCTGTCGTACCAGCCGACCGGCGGCATCATCGCGGCACCCACGACCTCGCTGCCCGAGCGGCTCGGCGGCGTGCGCAACTGGGACTACCGCTTCTGCTGGATCAGGGATGCGACGCTTACGCTCTACGCGCTGCTCAACTCCGGCTACCGCGCCGAGGCGCTGGCGTGGCGCGAGTGGCTGGTGCGCGCGGCCGCCGGGCGCCCGGCCGAGCTCCAGGCGATCTATGGCATCGCGGGCGAGCGGCGCCTTACCGAGCTCGAGCTGCCGTGGCTGCCGGGCTACGAGGGCAGCCGGCCCGTGCGCATCGGCAACGCCGCGTTCGCGCAGCTGCAGATCGACGTCTGGGGCGAGCTCATGGACGCGGCGCATGTCGGCCGCAGGTTCGAGATCGAGGCCAACCTCGAGGCCTGGCGCGTGCAGAGGTCGCTGATGGACCATCTCGGCCGCATCTGGCAGGAGCCCGACGAGGGCATCTGGGAGGTCCGGGGTCCGCGGCGGCACTTCACCCATTCTAGGCTGATGGCCTGGCTCGCGTTCGATCGCTCGATCAAGGCGGTGGAGGGCCACGGCCTGTCGGGCCCGCTCGAGCAGTGGCGCGAGGTCCGCGCCAGGATCCACCATGAGATCTGCGCGCGCGGCTTCGATGCGAAGAAGAACAGCTTCGTGCAGTATTACGGCGGCAAGGGCGTCGATGCCTCGCTGCTGCTGATCCCGCAGGTGGGCTTCCTGCCGCTCGAGGATCCGCGCATCCACGGCACGGTTGCGGCGATCGAGCGCGAGCTGATGGTGGACGGCCTGGTGCTGCGCTACCGCACCGACGAGAACGTCGACGGCCTGCCCGAAGGCGAGGGCGCCTTTTTGGCGTGCAGCTTCTGGCTCGCCGACGTCTACGCCATGCTCGGCCGCATGGACGACGCCGAGCGGCTGTTCGAGCATCTGCTCTCGTTCCGCAACGACCTCGGCCTGCTCGCCGAGGAGTACGACCCACGCGCCAAGCGCCAGCTCGGCAATTTCCCGCAGGGCTTTTCGCACATCGCGCTGGTCAACACCGCGAACAACCTGATCTCGCGGCTCGGGCCGGCCGCGCAGCGCGCCGAGCGCGACGGTGAGGCCCCGCGCAGGTGAGCGTCTGCGTCTAGCCCAGATCGTCGAGCAGGGCTTTTGCAGCGCGCAGGTCGGCGCGTGTGGAGGCCTTCGGTGAACCAGGCGTAGAGGGGCTGGAGGCGCGCGCGGGCGTCGGCCGGGCGGCCCTGGCCCTGCCAGAGGCGGGCGAGCTCGACCGTGGCGCGCAGCTCCGGGAGCCTCGCCTTCTGCTTTTTCGCGAGCGCGATCGAGCCCTCCAGGGTGCGCTCGACCAGCGCCGGCATCGGCGCCCTGGTCGCGCAGCAGCGTCGCCTCGATGCGCTGCACATAGGGCTCGAAGCCGCGCACGCCGCGTCGCCTCGACCAGCTCGCGGGCCTCCGCGATCGCCTGCAGACCGGCGGCGTGATCGCCGCTCCGGCGGCAGGCTTCGGCCAGCAGCGCCAGCACGTAGGGCAGGTACAGGAGGCCGCTCGTGGCGCGGTAGGCGGCGATGCCGGCGCCAAGCTCCGCGAGCCCGGCGTCCGCTTGCCCGGCTTCCAGCAGATGGTTGCCACGGAACACGCGGCCGAGCGCCTGCCAGAAGGCGAGGCCGTGCTCGCCTGCGAGCGCGATCAGCTCGCCCGCGAGCGGTTCGAGGGCCGCGGGCTCGCGGCACAGCTGGTGGAACACGCAGGCATGGTGCAGGGCGTGGGCCAGCGTCACGCCGTGCGCCAGCTCGCGCGCCCGGGCGAGGCCGGCATGCGCCCACGGCCGCGCCTGCTCGAGATGGCCCATCAGCGCCAGGCTGTGCGCGAGGAAGAAGGCGCTCACCACGTAAGGATCGGCCGAGTACAGGGTCGCGAGCGCGCCGTGGCGGGCCGGCTCGTAGGCGGCGAGCACCGTTTCGGCATGGCCGCGCGCCTTCGCAAAATCGCCGAGGAAGAACCAGGTGTTGGTGAGCGCGCGGTGCGCGATCAGCCGCGGCCCGCTATCGCCCCGCTCACCGGCGCCCGCTCGCCGGCGAGCTGCAGCATCGCGTCGGCGACCGCGAGCGCTTCGGCCATCTCGGCGCGTGCGGTGAGAAAAATCCAGCGGCCGAACAGCGCCGGGAAGCGCCGGGCGTCGTCGCCGAGCTCCTCGCACAGCTGCTGCGCCCGGGCATAGGCCTCGCCGACCTCCGGCGCCGCGAAGCCGCGCGCCGCGATCAGGGCGGCGCCGAGCGTGGTCTGCAGGCCGAGCTCGGTGCGGCTGCGATGCGGGCTCGCCGGAAAGCGTTTCAGCAGGGCCAGCGCCTGGCCGAGGTGCGCGATCGCCTCCTTGGGCGCGCTGCGCGCCACCGCGAGGTCGCCCGCCTCGCGCCAGAACTCGACCGCCTCCTCGTCGAGCCCGGCCTCTGTGTAGTGATCGGCGATCAGCTCGGGATTGGCCTCCATGACCTCGGGAAAATCGGAGGCCAGCGTGCGCGCGATGCGGGCGTGGATCTCCTCGCGGCGCGGCCGCAGCAGCGCGTTGTAGGCGGTCTCCTGCACCAGGGCGTGCTTGAAGGTGTAGGTGGCGTTCGGCGGATCGCCGCGCCGGAACACGAGGCCCGCCTCGGCCAGCTGGTCGAGCGCGCTCTGCAGCTCGTCCTCGGGCAGCCCGGCCACCGCTTCGAGCAGCTCGTAGGCGAACTCGCGGCCGATCACCGCCGCGATCTGCGCTATGTCCTTGACGGCGACCAGCCGGTCGAGGCGCGCCATCAGCGAATCCTGCAAGGTCGCCGGGATCGCCAGCCGGTCGAGCCGGCCGGTCAGGACCCAGCGATCGCCCCGATCGGCCAGGAGATCCGAGTCCAGCACCGCCTTGGTCAGCTCCTCGACGAACAGCGGCACGCCCTCGGTCTTGGTCACGATCTCGTTGGCGAGCGCTGCGGGCAGGGGCTTGTCCGACGCCATCTGCGCCACCAGCGCGGCGCTCTGCCGCTGGCTGAGCGGCGACAGGGTGAGTGCCGTGAGCCGCGTGCCGCCGGTATGCGGCGCTGCCGCCTGCGGTCGCGTCGTGACGATCACGAGGACCGGCAGCGAGGCGATCCGGTCGATCAGCAGCTCCAGAAACTCCATCGACGACGGGTCGATCCAATGCACGTCCTCGACCACGATCAGCAGCGGCCGGCGCGCCGCCATGCCCTCGATCCGGAGCGCCAGCGCCGCGAGCAGGCGCGCCTTGCGCTGATGCGGCGACAGCTTGAGCGCCGAAGCGCGCGCGCCGGTGGCGATCGAGGCGAGCTCCGCAAGCGGCGCAAGGAGGTTCTCGCCGGCAGGGCCGAGGGTGGCGAGATGGGCGCGCAGCTTGCCCTGCCGCGCCTCGGCCGGATCGCCCCGGTCGATGCCGGCGGTGCGCTCGATCTCCTCGATCACGGGCTGAAAGGCGCTGTGGCGATAGTAGGGCAGGCACTGGTAGCGCAGCAGCGCGTGGGCGCGGTTCTCCAGCCGCTCGCACAAGGCTTGGACGACGCGCGACTTGCCGATGCCGGGCTCGCCGCCGAGCAGCACGACGTGGCCCTCGCCCTGGCGCGCCTGCTCCCAGCGCTCGAGCAGCAGCGCGATCTCGTGCTCGCGGCCGACCAGCGGCGACAGCTCGCCGGAACGCAGCGCCGCGAAGCGGTCGGCCACGGCACTCGGGCCCAGCACGCGCGAGACCTCGATGGGCTCATGGAAGCCCTTGATGGCGTGGGCGCCGAGAGCCTCGTAGTCGAACAGCCGGCCGACCAGGGCCCGGGTGTGCGGGCCGATCACGACGCTGCCGGGCTCGGCCAGCGCCTGCAGGCGGAAGGCGCGATTGGGGGTGTCGCCGACCACCGCCTGCTGCTCGGCGCTGCGCTCGCCGACCAGGTCGCCCGCCACGACCTCGCCGGTCGAGATGCCCACGCGAGCCGCGAGCGGCACCGCGAGGCCGAGGCGGCCGATCGCGTCGACGAGGTCGAGCCCGGCCCGGATCGCGCGCTCGGCATCGTCCTCGTGCGCCTGCGGATAGCCGAAATAGGCCAGCACGCCGTCGCCCAGAAACTTCGCGACATGGCCCTCGAAGCGCTCGATCGCCCGGGTGCAGCAGTCCTGGTAGGCGCCCACGACCTCGCGCAGGTCCTCGGGGTCGAGCCCGGCCGCGAGCTGGGTGGAACCGACCAGATCGACGAACATCACGGTGAGCTGGCGGCGCTGCGCCTCGGCACGGCGGCCGGGCGTCTCGGCTGACGGTGCCGGGGGGTGCGGGTGCCGCGGTGCCAGCTCGGAAATCGCGCGCAGCAGCCGCTTGCGGTGGCCGAGCGGCAGGCCCAGCTGCACGAGGTCCTGCTCGGTAAGCTCGGCCAGAGTGTCGGCGTCGATCGCCTGCTCGGCAAAGGTTTCGGCGTAGGCGCCGAGCCCCTGCCCATCCAGCCACGCCGCCACGTCGATCTCTTTGCGCAAGCGCCATCGCCCCGAGAAGATACCGGCTGGGGCGGCAAAATAGCCGATCTCCGCCCTGCACGCGAGGGAGGCGATCGGCTGGCGCCGCAGGGGCCGTCGGAGGGCTTGTCAGGGTCGCGGCGGCGCCGCATATTCCGGCCTGAGATGGCGGTCAGCGAGCTTCCAAGAACCTTCGCGCATCAGCACCTGCTCGGCATCGAAGGGCTGGCGCCCTTTGAGATCGAGCACCTGCTGGACGCCGCCGACGCCTATGTCGAGCACGGCCGCCGCGCCGACAAGAAGCTAGGGCTGCTGCGCGGCCGCACCCAGATCAACCTGTTCTTCGAGAGCTCGACCCGGACCCGGACCTCGTTCGAGCTGGCGGGCAAGCGGCTTGGCGCCGACGTCGTCAACATGTCGGTCGGCGCCTCGTCGATCAAGAAGGGCGAGACCCTGATCGACACCGCCATGACCCTGAACGCGATGCACCCCGACGTGCTGGTGGTGCGCCATCCCGACAGCGGCGCGGTCGCGCTGCTCGCGCGCCACGTCAACTGCGCCGTGATCAACGCCGGCGACGGCAGCCACGAGCACCCGACGCAAGCCCTGCTCGATGCGCTCACGATCCGGCGCCGGCGAGGGTCGATCGAGGGGCTGCTGGTCGCGATCTGCGGCGACGTGCTGCACTCGCGCGTCGCGCGCTCCAACATGCTGCTGCTGACCGCGATGGGGGCGCGCGTGCGCCTGGTCGCGCCGAAGACCCTGCTGCCGGCGGCGGTCGAGCGGTTCGGCGTCGAGGTCGACCACGACATGGCGAGCGGCCTCGCGGATGCCGACATCGTCATGATGCTGCGCCTGCAGACCGAGCGCATGCAGGGCAGCTTCGTGCCCTCGGTGCGCGAGTACTTTCACCTGTACGGGCTGACCTACGACAAGCTGAAGGCGGCCAAGCCCGATGCCCTGATCATGCATCCGGGGCCGATGAACCGCGGCGTCGAGATCGACAGCACGGTCGCCGACGACATCAATCGCAGCCTGATTCTCGACCAGGTCGAGCTCGGCGTCGCGGTGCGCATGGCCTGCCTCGAGGTGATGACGCGAAAGCTCCGGGCGGCGGCATGATGCGGCGCACGCTGATCCGCGGCGCACGCCTCCTGGACCCGGCGAGCGGGCTGGACGCTCGCGGCGGCCTGCTGGTCGAGCACGGCCGGATCGTCGACTTCGGGCCGGGCCGGTTCGAGAGCGAGCCGCCGCCGGACGATGCCGTGGTGATCGATGCGGCCGGCGCCTGCCTCGCGCCGGGGCTGGTGGACATGCGCGTGCAGTTCGGCGAGCCGGGTGCGGAGCACAAGGAGACGTTTGCGAGCGGCACGATCGCCGCGGCCGCGGGCGGCGTCACCAGCCTCGCCTGCCTGCCCAACACCGAGCCCGCGATCGACGATCCGGCGATGGTCGAGTTCGTCGCCAGGCGCGCGCGCCTGGAGAAGCGGGTCAAGGTCTATCCCTACGGCGCGATCACGCAGGGCTGCGCCGGCCGCGACCTCGCCGAGCTGGCGCTGCTCAAGGAGGCGGGTGCGGTGGGCTTCACCGACGGCGTCCGGCCGGTCGCGCACAGCCTCGTCATGCGCCGCGCCATGGCCTATGCGAGCGCGCTCGGCGGCCGCATCATCCAGCACCCCGAGGACCCGGCGCTGGCCGAGGGCGGCGTGATGAACGAGGGCGAGGTCGCGACCCGCCTGGGCCTTGCCGGCATCCCGACCCAGGCCGAGGTCATCATGATCGAGCGCGACCTGCGCCTGGTCGCGCTGACCGGGGCCGCCTACCACGTCGCGCACGTCTCGACCGCGGCCGCGGTCGATGCGATCCGGCGCGCCAAGGCGCAGGGCCTGCCGGTCACGGCCGAGGCGGCGCCGGTGCACTTCGCGCTGAACGAGCTCGAGGTCGAGGGCTACCGCACCTTCGCGAAAGTGTCGCCGCCGCTGCGCGCCGAGGACGATCGCCGCGCGGTGGTCGAGGGCCTGGTGGACGGCACGATCGACGTCATCGCGAGCGATCACTGCCCGCAGGACCAGGACAGCAAGCGCCTGCCGTTCGCCCAGGCCGAGTATGGCGTGGTCGGGCTCGAGACGCTGCTGCCGATCGCGCTCTCGCTCGTGCACGACGGCACGCTCTCGCTGCTGGCGCTGCTCGACAAGATCACCCGGGCGCCGGCCGACCTTCTCGGCATCGACGCGGGGCGCCTTCGCATCGGCGCCTGGGGCGATCTCGTGCTGTTCGATCCCGATGCGCCCGGCCGGATCCGCGAGGAGGGCCTGCGCAGCATGTCGAAGAACACGGCCTTCGACGGCCGCCTGGTCCAGGGCAAGGTGCTGCGCACCCTGGTCGACGGCCGCACCATCTACCAGGCTGACCAGACGTAGAGACGTATCATGTGCCGCAACATCAAGCCCCTGTTCAACTTCGAGCCGCCGGCGAGCGAGGCGGAGATCCGTGCCGCGTCGCTGCAGTTCGTGCGCAAGCTTTCCGGCTTCCACAAGCCGTCGGCGGCCAACCAGGCCGCGTTCGATCGCGCCGTCGACGAGATCGCGGCCAGTGCAAGCACCTTCCTCGATTCGCTGGTCACCAATGCGCCGCCGCGCGATCGCGAGGTCGAGGCCGCCAAGGCGCGAGCCCGCAGCGCCGAGCGATTCGGCCGGGTGTAGTTTGACTCGCTTGTGATGCAGAGCCCGGCCGTGGCTGCTGCACCGGCCGGGCTCAAGGCCTTCGAAAACGTTCAGTCGGCCATGGTCAGCTGCTCGCCAGCGGTCTCATCGAAGACCTCCGGGTTGGCCGGACCTTCGACCTCGAAGATGGCGGCGAGGCCGCGCTCGACGCGCGAGAGCGCATGGTCGACCAGGACGTACTGGCCGGGCACCTCGAGGGTCAGCTCCGCGACCAGGGCGCCGCCCGGCGCCACGTTCACGGTCTGCACGTCATGCGTGGCGCCGCCCGTGACGGTCCCGAGCGGGTAGACCTGGTCGAAGATCTCGCCGATGACGTGGAAGGCCGAGGTCTTGTTGGGGCCGCCGACACCGAAGAAGATCCGGATCGTCTCGCCGACCTTCGCCCGCAACGGCGCCTCGGTCTTGAGGCCGTGCACCGAGCCGTTGAAGACGTAGTATTCGGGCCGCTCGTCGAGCAGCTTCTCGTAGCTTTCGGTGAGCTCGCCCGCGGTGCCGTACATCTCCTCGGTGTAGATCTCGCCCTGCATGACGTAGAACTCGCGGTCGACCGGTGCCAGGCCCTCTTCGGGCTCGACCAGGATCATGCCGTACATGCCATTGGCAATGTGCTGCGCCACCATCGGCGTCGCGCAATGGTAGACATACAGGCCAGGCTTCATGGCCTTGAAGGTGAAGCCGGTCTGGCCGCCCGGGTCCGTCATGGTCGCGTGCCCGCCGCCGTGCGGCCCGGTCACTGCGTGGAAGTCGACGTTGTGGATCATCCAGCTGTCGGCGGCATTCCTCATCGTGACCTTGACGGTATCGCCGACCCGCACCCGGACCATTGGCCCCGGCACCTCGCTGTTGAAGGTCCAGTAGCGATAGCTCGTGCCGTCGGCGAGAGCGCCCAGGAGCTCGACCGCATCGAGCTCCACCTTCACCGTCGTGGCTTCCCGTCGCGCGAGCGGAGCGGGCAGGTCATTCGGCGCGCGCGCGATACGCGCCGGCGAGGTTTCGGTCGTGTCAGCGAACGCTACGTCCGCAACCAGGGCGCCGGCGCCCAGTGCAACCGCAAGCGCGATCGCGGCGGTTGCCCGAAAATTCCGATGCAGGCTCTTCATAGCCCTTCTCCTTTCCTCTATCACAAGCGCAAGATGGCGACTGGCCCGCGCTTCCTCTTTGTGCTGCAACAAGGAGGGACCGATTTTTTGGGGGGTCGTGCGGGAGTCGATGGATGCGTCGCGCGAGCGCGCGCTGCTCAGCAGCGTGGACATCTTTGCCGACCTGAACGAGCGGGCCGTCGAGGATGTCCTGCGCGCGGCGCACCGGCGTAAGGTCGCCAAGGGTGAGGCGGCGTTCCGTCAGGACGAGGAGGCGGGCGCGTTCTACGTCCTGACCTCCGGCCGGCTCAAGGTCACCCAGGTGACCGCGGAAGGACAGCAGGTCGTGGTGCGATTCATCGGTCCGGGCGAGATGTTCGGCTGCGTCGCCGTGTTCGGTGGCCAGCGCTATCCGGGCACCGCCACGGCGGTCGAGGATTGCCGGATGATCGGCTTCACCAAGGCCACGATGCAGCACCTGATGGAGCGCCACCCGCGGCTTGCGATCAACACCATGGGCACCATCGGCGGCCGGCTGCAGGACACGCAGGCGCGGCTGCGCGAGCTGTCGACCGAGCGGGTCGAGCGCCGCATCGCCCACGCCCTGATCCGCCTCGCCGAGCAGGCGGGCCGGCCGGTGGCGAGCGGCATCGGCTTCGACTTTGCGATCTCGCGCCAGGACGTGGCCGAGATGAGCGGCACCACGCTGCATACCGTGAGTCGCACCCTGAGCGCGTGGGAGGAGCAGGGCATCGTCGAAGGCGGCCGGCAGAAGATCACGATCCGCGAGCCGGATGCATTGCTGGCGATCGCCGAGGATCAGCCGAAGCCAGCGCGATAGTTTCGGCTCTTTGCGCCCGCGCAAGGACGGGCAGCGCCGTCGCCATCATCTTCCCTGCACATGAGACGCGACCGATCGTGGTCGCGCAGACCAGGCGCTCGATTGATGATCACGAAGAGGACTGCGGGCGGCATCCCGCGCTACCGGGCCTGGCAGGGGCCTGCCCTGCTGCAGCAGGGCTTCCGGCCGTTCTTCCTTGCCGCAGGCTTGTGGGCGAGCGGAGCGCTCATGCTCTGGCTGGCGATGCTGTCTGGCGCGGCAGCACTGCCGACGGCCTTCGATCCGGTCACCTGGCATGCGCACGAGATGCTATTCGGGTTCGTGGCGGCAACGTTGGCGGGCTTCCTTCTGACCGCGGTGCCCAACTGGACCGGGCGCATGCCGCTCCAGGGGCTGCCGCTTGCAGCGCTCGCCGCGCTCTGGCTCATCGGGCGCGTGGCGGTCGCCTTCTCGGCGTGGACGGGGCCGCTTGCCGCCGCGGCGCTCGATCTCGCGTTCCTGGCCGCGCTGCTCGCCGCGGTTGCGCGCGAGATCCTGGCCGGGCGGAACTGGCGCAACCTGCCGGTCTGCCTGGCGCTCGCGGCGCTTCTGGTCGCGAACGTGCTCGTCCACCTCGATGCGATCGGGCTCGCCGCGACGGGGGCGGCCGGCATCCGCCTGGGCAGCGTCGTCCCGATAGCGCTGATCACCCTGGTCGGCGGCCGCATCGTGCCGAGCTTCACGACCAACTGGCTTCGGAAGCGCGGCGAGGCGCAATTGCCGGCGTCGTTCGGGCGCTTCGATCAGGTGACGCTGTTTCTCACGATGGCAGCGCTTCTTGCCTGGGCCATGGCACCGACCGCATTGCTTACCGGCGCGGCTACCCTCGCAGCCGGGCTTGCGAACGCGCTGCGCCTCGCGCGCTGGCGTGGGCAGCGGACCTTCGCCGAGCCGCTGGTCTGGGTGCTGCACCTGGGCTACGCTTGGCTCGCGGCCGGCCTGCTCCTCACCGGCCTGGGCGCGTGGTCGCCGCACCTGGTGCCTCCTGCGGCAGGGCTGCACGCGCTCACAGCGGGCGCGATCGGCACCATGACCCTTGCCGTAATGACCCGCGCCACGCTTGGCCACAGCGGCCAGGCGCTCACGGCGGGGCGTGGCACGCTCTTGATCTACGCGTGCGTGAGCTTGGCAGCGCTTCTCCGGGTCGCCGCCGCGATCGCGCCGGACCCACCCTTGCTATCGCTTTCAGCCTTGTTCTGGGCAGGCGCTTTTCTCCTGTTCGCCGCCATCTACGGGCCGCTCCTCTGCCGTGCAGACTTGGGAAGGGTTCCAAGCAGCGGGTCTGCCAGGTATAGTCACATCCACTCGCCATCAAGTTGAGGTGGCCGCGGTCTGGAGGGGGCGGGCCATGGCATCGTCAAGGCGGGAGGGATTCATGGCGGCCTCGACAGAGCCCGCAGCGCAGGCCGAAGAACCGCCGACGCGTCGGCAAGAGCTGTTCATGTTCGCGCTGCTCGCGATCCTGATCTGGCCGTTCATCGCGGTCGCGGTGGTGGGCGGCTACGGCTTTGCGGTCTGGATGTGGCAGCTCGTGTTCGGGCCGCCGGGGCCGCCGGCCTGAGCCGGCCCATGGCCATGCAGGCCACCCACAGCCGCCGTTGGTTCCTTACCGCGGGTGCCGTCCCGACACGGCCTAGCTGCCTCGCCATCTCGGATGCCTGTCTTGCGCGCGCTGGCGTCGTCTGCGAGGCCTGCGGCGACGCCTGCCCCGAGCGTGCGATCGGCTTTGCCCTGCGCCGCGGCGGTCCGCCGCTTCCGACCCTGGACGAGGATCGCTGCACCGGCTGCGGGGCTTGCGTGCCGATCTGCCCGGTGGGCGCGATCAGCCTGCCGGAGAGCGGCCGGTGAGCGGGGCCGAGATCCACATCTCGAGCGCGCTCGTGCACGTGCGCCCGGAGCGCACGCAGGAGGTGGCAGCGCAGATCGCGGCGCAAGATGGCGCCGAGCTGCACTTTGCCGAGGCCGGCAAGATCATCGTCACGCTCGAGGCCGCGACCAGCGGCGCGATCGCCGACCAGCTGGGCGACATCGCCCGCCTGGCGGGGGTGCTGGCGGCGACGCTGGTCTATCACGAGGTCACGACCCCCGAAGCCCTGGGAGAGCGGTTATGCAGCTGACCCGGCGCGACGCCATCAAGGCCAAGGCGGCAGCGCTCGCCGCGCTCGCCGCCAACGTCACGCTTCCCGCCGCCGCCCAGCCGGTGGCGGGCGGGATCGAGAACCTCGAGATCAAGTGGTCCAAGGCGCCCTGCCGCTTCTGCGGCACCGGCTGCGGCGTCATGGTCGGCGTCAAGGCAGGCCAGGTCGTGGCGACCCATGGCGACACCCAGGCCGAGGTCAACCGCGGCCTCAACTGCGTCAAGGGCTACTTCCTGTCCAAGATCATGTACGGCGGCGACCGCCTGACCACGCCGCTGCTGCGCATGCAGGGCGGCGAGTACGCCAAGGACGGCGACTTCACGCCGGTCTCCTGGGAGGAGGCGTTCGACGTGATGGCGGCGCAGGCCAAGCGTGTCCTGCGCGAGAAGGGGCCCACGGCGGTCGGCATGTTCGGCTCCGGCCAGTGGACGATCTGGGAGGGCTATGCGGCGACCAAGCTGATGCGCGCGGGCTTCCGCTCCAACAATCTCGACCCCAACGCGCGCCACTGCATGGCCTCGGCCGCGACCGCCTTCATCCGGACCTTCGGCATCGACGAGCCGATGGGGTGCTACGACGATTTCGAGGCGGCCGACGCGTTCGTGCTCTGGGGCTCGAACATGGCGGAGATGCACCCGGTGCTGTGGACCCGCCTGACCGACCGCCGCCTCAGTCATCCGCACGTGCGGGTCGCCGTGCTGTCCACCTACGAGCACCGCAGCTCGGACCTGGCCGACCTGTCGATCGTCTTCAAGCCGGGGACCGACCTCGCGATCCTGAACTACGTCGCCAACCACATCATCGAGACCGGGAGGATCAACCAGGACTTCGTCGACCGGCACACGACGTTCCTTAAGGGCGTCACGGATATCGGCTACGGCCTGCGGCCCGAGCACCCGCTCGAGCAGAAGGCCGCGCACGCCGCCGATCCCGGCATCATGGACCCGTCGGACTTCGAGACCTATCGGGAGCTGGTCTCGGAATATACGCGCGATTCCGTGGCCGAGCTTTCGGGCGTGGAGCCCGGCATGCTCGAGGACCTGGCCGAGCTCTACGCCGACCCGGACCGCAAGGTCATGTCGCTCTGGACGATGGGGTTCAACCAGCATGTCCGCGGCGTCTGGGCGAACCAGATGGTCTACAACATCCATCTTCTGACCGGGAAGATCGCGGCGCCCGGCAACAGCCCGTTCTCCCTGACCGGCCAGCCGTCGGCCTGCGGCACGGCGCGCGAGGTCGGCACGTTCGCCCATCGCCTGCCGGCCGACATGGTGGTGACCAATCCCGAGCATCGGCGCCACGCCGAGGAGATCTGGCGGCTGCCGGAAGGGCTGCTGCCGGCCGAGCCGGGCTACCATGCCGTGCTGCAGGACCGAAAGCTCCACGACGGCGAGCTCAACTTCTACTGGATCCAGGTCAACAACAACCTGCAGTGCGCGCCCAACGTCGCCAACGAGACCTATCCGGGCTACCGCAACCCCGACAACTTCATCGTCGTCTCGGACGCCTATCCGACGGTGACGGCGATGGCCGCCGACCTCATCCTGCCGGCGGCGATGTGGGTCGAGAAGGAGGGCGCCTACGGCAACGCCGAGCGGCGCACCCACTTCTGGCATCAGCTCGTCGCGGCGCCGGGCGAGGCCCGCTCCGACCTGTGGCAGCTCATGGAGTTCGCCAAGCGCTTCACGACCGACGAGGTCTGGCCGCAGGCGATTCTGGACGGGCATCCCGAGTTCCGCGGCAAGACGCTGTTCGACGTGCTCTATCGCAACGGCAACGTCGACCGGTATCCGCTCGGCGAGATCGACCCCGAATACGCCAACCAGGAAGCGGAGCATTTCGGCTTCTATGTGCAAAAAGGGCTGTTCGAGGAGTACGCGAGCTTCGGGCGCGGGCACGGCCACGACCTCGCCCCGTTCGATACCTACCATCAGGTGCGCGGCCTGCGCTGGCCGGTGGTCGATGGTGCAGAAACCCGCTGGCGGTATCGCGAGGGCTACGATCCGTACGTGACGCCGGGCAGCGGCGTGGAATTCTACGGCCGGCCCGACGGGCGGGCCGTGATCCTGGCCGTGCCCTACGAGCCGCCGGCCGAGCCGCCGGACGAGGAGTACGACCTCTGGCTGGTCACCGGCCGCGTGCTCGAGCACTGGCACTCGGGCTCGATGACGCTGCGCGTGCCGGAGCTGTACAAGGCATTCCCCGGCGCCCGCTGCTTCATGCATCCGCAGGATGCGCGCGAGCGCAACCTCAATCGCGGCGCCGAGATCCGCCTGGTCTCGCGGCGCGGCGAGATCCGGACGCGGGTCGAGACCCAGGGCCGCAACCGCCCGCCGCAGGGCGTGGTGTTCGTGCCGTTCTTCGATGCGAGCCAGCTGATCAACAAGACCACGCTGGACGCCACCGATCCGATCTCCAAGCAGACCGACTTCAAGAAGTGCGCGGTGCGGATCGAAGCGGTCTGAGGAGGGCATGATGCGTGCGACGATTGTCATCGCCATGGCGCTTTGCGCCTTCGGCTGGGCGGCGCTCGCCGCCGACGCGCCAAGGCTCACGGGCCCGACCCCGGCGCTCGAATCGCCGCCGGCCCCGCCGCTCGCCCGGCCGCTCAACACCGAAGGGCGGCGATCCATGCGCAACTACCCCGAGCAGCCGCCGGTCATCCCGCACGCCATCGAGGGCTATCAGCTCTCGCTCGCGACCAACCGCTGCCTGACCTGCCACCGCCGGCAGTACACCGAGGCCTCGGGCGCGCCGATGATCAGCGTCACCCACTACATGGACCGCGCGGGCCAGATGCTCGCGGACGTGTCGCCGCGGCGCTACTTCTGCACGCAGTGCCACGTGGAGCAGACCGACGCCCAGCCGCTGGTCGAGAACACTTTTGTCGACATGGACGAGCTCGTCGTGACGCCGGGGAGCCGCTGAGCCATGCGGCGGCTCTGGTCTCTGCTCCAGCGCGCCTGGATGCTCGCCTCGCGCCCGAGCCGCCACCTCAGCCTCGGCTTTCTCACGCTCGGCGGCTTCGTCTGCGGCGTGCTGTTCTGGGGCGCCTTCAATACCGCGCTGGAGGCGACCAACACCGAGACGTTCTGCATCAGCTGTCACGAGATGCACGACAACGTCTACCAGGAGCTGCAGCGCACGGTGCATTTCGCGAACCGTTCGGGCGTGCGCGCGACCTGTCCGGACTGCCATGTGCCGCACGAGTGGACCGACAAGATCGCGCGCAAGATGCAGGCCTCGAAGGAGGTCTGGGGCCACATCTTCGGGGCCATCTCGACCCGCCAGAAATTCGAGGCGCACCGCCTGGAGCTCGCCAAGCACGAGTGGGCGCGGTTCAAGGCGAACGATTCGCTGGAGTGCCGCAACTGCCACTCGGCGCCCGCCATGGATTTTACGCGCCAGAGCCAGCGTGCCCAGCAGATCCACGCCGACTTCCTGATCGGCGGCGATCGCACCTGCATCGACTGCCACAAGGGCATCGCGCACGAGTTGCCGGACATGACCGGGATCGAGCCCGGCTGGCGGGTTCCCGAAGAGCTGCAGGGCAGCGCCGGCTACAACTGAGCCCTTGCGAGGCAGCGCCGGACCCGCCGCAGGTCGCGGGCCGAGAGTTGCATTTTTTGGCGCAGGACCTCTTGAATCGCAGCGCGCCATGACCAAATCCAGTCACGGTCGGCCGCCATACCGGGGCCGACCCTGAAGAGAGCCTGGTCGTAAGACAGGCAACAGTCCATCGCTCTTAAGGAGGATGTACGATGCGTAGTGTGGACCTTACGCCACTGTTCCGTTACTCCGTGGGCTTCGATCGGCTGGACCAGCTGTTCGACACGGCTTTCCGCAACAGCGCCCAGGACAACGCCTACCCGCCCTACAACATCGTCAAGACCGGCGATGACAGCTACAAGATCACGCTGGCGGTGGCGGGTTTCGGCGAGGACGATCTCGAGATCGTCGCCAAGGAGAACCTCTTGACCGTGCAGGGCAGGGGTGCCGAGACCGACGATGCGGTCTACCTGCATCGCGGCATCGGCCGGCGCGCCTTCGAGCATCGCTTCCAGCTCGCCGACTACGTCAAGGTGACGGGTGCGAGCCTCGTCAACGGCCTGCTGGACATCCAGCTGGTGCGCGAGGTGCCCGAGGCCAAGAAGCCGCAGCAGATCAAGATCGGGGCCTCCAAGCCCCGCGTGATCGACAGCAAGGTCGAGGCCGCCTGAGCTCTTCAGGTCGGACAAGACGGACAGCATGGCGCCGGGCGAGAGCCCGGCGCTTTCGTTTGCGGGCCCGGCAACGGCAGGCAGGGAGACCGCCCGCTTGTTCCGCTGCACGGGGTTCGCTAAAAGCACGCCATGACGGATCTACCGCTGATCGGCATTCCGGCCTGCCTGATGCTCGACGAGGGCTTCGGCTTTCATCGGGTCGGCGACAAATACGTGACCGCCGTGCTGGACGGTGCCGGCGGCCTGCCGGTGCTGATCCCGGCTCTCGGGCCACGCCTCGAGCGCGCAGCACTGCTCGCGCGGCTCGACGGCCTGCTGATCACCGGCGCCCGCTCCAACGTCGAGCCGCATCACTATGGCGGCGGACCGCCGCCCGAGGGCAGCCCGAACGATCCGGCGCGCGATGCCACAATTCTGCCGCTGATCCGCGAGGCGATCGCGGCGGCCGTGCCGCTGTTGGCGATCTGCCGCGGCATCCAGGAGTTGAACGTGGCGCAGGGCGGCACGCTGCATCAGGAGGTGCACGCGCTGCCCGGGCGGCTCGATCACCGCTCCGACAAGAGCGTGCCGCCGCAGGAGCGCTACGGCGATGTGCATGCGATCGCGCTGACGCCTTGCGGCATGCTGCAGGCGCTGCTGGATGGTGCTGCCGAGATCCGGGTCAACTCGCTGCACGGCCAGGCGATCGACCGGCTGGCGCCGGGCCTGGTGGTCGAGGCGACGGCACAGGACGGCACGATCGAGGCGGTGAGCGTCGCCGGTGCTGCGGCCTTCGCGCTTGCCGTGCAGTGGCATCCCGAGTGGCGGGTGCTGGACAATCCGGTCTCGCGCGCGCTGTTCGCCGCCTTCGGCGCCGCCTGCCGCGCGCGCCGGGCCGCAAGGGATGCCGGCACAACGCGTCTCGCCACAGGGAAGCTCGCCACAGGGATTCGATGAGCACCATGGAGCAATGGCTTCGCGAGCATGAGATCACCGAGGTCGAATGCCTGGTCGCCGACCTCAACGGCATCGGCCGCGGCAAGATCCTGCCGGCCGCCAAGTTCATCCGCTCCCTGGTCGAGGATGGCCTGCGGCTGCCCGAATACGTCTTCATCCAGACGGTGACCGGCGACTACGCCGACGAGGACCAGCGCGAGATCGGCGATCCGGGGCTGCGCGACATGCGGCTGCGCCCGGATCCGGGCTCGCTGCGCCTGGTGCCGTGGTACGAGGAGCCGACCGCGCAGGTGATTTCCGACTGCCTGCGCCATGACGGCACGCCGGTGGCGATGGCGCCGCGTCAGGTGCTGCGCCGGGTGCTGGAGGCCTATGCCGGGCGGGGCTGGAAGCCGATCGTGGCGCCCGAGCTCGAATTCTTCCTGACCAAGATCAACGAGGACCCGGACTATCCGCTGGAGCCGCCGCTCGGCCGCTCGCGCCGCCCCGAGACCGCCCGGCAGAGCTACGGCATCGAGGCCGTCAACGAGTTCGATCCGATCTTCGAGGACGTCTACGACTGGTGCGAGGCGCAGGAGATCGACGTCGACACCCTGAGCCACGAGGCCGGCGCCGCGCAGATGGAGATCAACTTCAACCACGGCGATCCGCTCGACCTCGCCGACCAGGCCTTCCTGTTCAAGCGCACCCTGCGCCAGGCCGCGATCCGCCATGGCATGTACGCGACCTTCATGGCCAAGCCCATGGAGCACGAGCCCGGCAGCGCGATGCACATCCACCAGAGCGTGATCGACGCCGCCACCGGCGACAATCTGTTCGCGGCCGCCGGCCGTGACATGAGCACGCTGTTCCTCCACTACATCGCCGGCCTGCAGAAGTTTCTGCCGGCGGCGATGCCGCTGTTGGCCCCCAACGTCAACTCCTACCGCCGCCTGCGCCGCTATTCGGATGCGCCGATCAACCTGCACTGGGGCTGGGACAACCGCACCGTGGGCCTGCGCGTGCCGGTGTCGAGCGATGCCGCGCGCCGGGTCGAGAACCGGGTCGCGGGCGCCGACGCCAACCCCTATCTGGCGATCGCGGCGACGCTCGCCTGCGGCTTCCTCGGCATGGTCGACCAGCTCGAGCCGACCAGGCCGATCGAGGGCAGCGCCTATCGCCTGGCCCAGACCCTGCCGCGCTACCTGCCCGACGCGCTCGACCTGCTGCGCCGCTCCAAGCCGATGCGCCAGCTGCTGGGCGAGGAGTTCGTCGAGGCCCTGATCGTCGTGAAGGACATCGAGCACGCCGCCTACCAGCGCGTGATCAGCTCCTGGGAGCGCGAGCACCTCCTGCTGAACGTGTGAGCGCCGCAAGCGCGCAAAGCGGCCCATTCGGGCGGTGACCCAACCGCAACGTGGCACTTGCCCGTTCCGACGTTTTGTTGGAGACCAGGGACAACCACAACTCGGAGGCAGTCATGCAACGTCGCGATTTCGTACGGTCGGTAGGTGCCGGCGGCGCGCTCGTCGGAGCCGCTGCGGCCACCTCGAGCTTTCCCGCTCCCGCGATCGCGCAAGGCGTCAAGCAGTTCAAGATGGTCACCACCTGGCCCAAGAACTATCCCGGCCAGGGCACCGGCGCCGAGCGCATGGCCGAGCGCATCACCGCCATGTCCGAGGGCAAGCTCGAGGTCAAGGTGTTCGCCGCGGGCGAGCTGGTGCCGGCGTTCGAATCGTTCGATGCGGTCTCGAGCGGCAATGCCGAGATCAGTCATTCCGCATCGTACTACTGGCAGGGCAAGTCGCCCGGGTTCAACTTCTTCACCTCGGTGCCGTTCGGCCTCGCGCCGATGGAGCACGCCGCCTGGGTCACGTACGGCGGCGGTCAGGAGCTGTGGGACGAGCTCGGCGCGCAGTTCAACATCAAGCCGTTCCTGCGCGCCAGCACCGGGCCGCAGATGGGCGGCTGGTTCCGCCGCGAGATCAATACGCTCGACGACTACAACGGCCTCAAGTTCCGCATGCCCGGGCTCGGCGGCGAGGTGCTGCGCCGGCTCGGCGCCTCGGTCGTCACCCTGCCGGGCGGCGAGATCTTCCCGGCCCTGCAGTCTGGCACCATCGACGGCACCGAGTGGGTCGGCCCCTGGAACGATATGGCGTTCGGCTTCTACAAGGTCGCCAAGCTGTACTACCACCCGGGCTGGCACGAGCCCGGCACGACCGGCGAGGTGATGATCAATCTCCAGGTCTGGGAAGAGCTCACAGCCGAGGAGAAGGCGCTGTTCGAGGCCGTGATCGAGGCCGAGGCGTGGCGCGAGTACTGCGAGTTCAATGCGCGCAACGCCGATGCCTTGAAGGTCCTGGTCGAGCAGCACGGGGTCGAGCTGCGGCGCTTCAATGACGAGCTGCTGCAGGAGATCGGCCGTGTGTCCGGCGAGGTGGTTGCCGAGGTCGGCAGCTCCGACCCGCTGACGCAGAAGATCTACGACAGCTACATGGACTTCCGCGGCAAGGCGGTCGGCTGGGGCGAGACTCGCCGAGCAGGGCTACTACAACGCCCGCTCGCTGCCGTTCCAGTACGGCTGAGGCATCTTCGCAGGGGACGGGCAGGGCCTGTCCCCGCTTCCTTTCCCCCATCCTGACGAGGTGTCGAGGTGAGGTCCCTGCAGGGCTTGGCGCACGCCATCGACCGGCTGAACGAGGCGATCGGCGTGACCGTCGCCTGGCTCACCCTCTTCGTGGTGCTGGTCGCGTTCACGGTCGTGCTGATGCGCTACGTGTTCGGCGTCGGCTCGGTCAAGATGCAGGAATTGATCGTCTACATGCACGCGACCGTGTTCATGGTCGCGGCCGGCTACACCCTGCTGCACAACGGCCATGTCCGCTGCGACATCTTCTACGCCACCGCCTCGCCGCGACGGCGGGCGCTGATCGATCTGATCGGCGTGGCCATCTTTCTGCTGCCGACCTGCGTCCTGATCGCCTGGCCGGCATGGCCCTATGTCGCCCAGGCGTGGGCGGTGCGCGAGGGCTCGCCGGAGGGCAGCCTCGGCATCCCGGCGGTCTTCCTGCTCAAGAGCATCATCCTGGTCTTCGCCGGGCTCGTGGCGCTGCAGGGGATCGCGCTCGCGCTGCATTCGGTGCTGCGCCTTGCCGGGGCCGAGGCCGCTGCGCCCGCACCCGCCGAAGCTGCCGAGCCCGGCCTGTGAGCGGTCTCGCCGAAGGCCTCGACCTGCTCATGTTCCTTGCGCTCTGCGGGCTGATCCTGCTGGGCTTTCCCGTCGCCTTCACGCTCGCCGGCACGGCGCTGATCTTCGCCGGCATCGGCTGGAGCCTGGGCGTCTTCGATCCGTCGTTCTTCGGCTTCTTCCCGAACCGGATCTATGGCGTGATGACCAACGAGGTGCTGATCGCCGTGCCCCTGTTCGTGTTCATGGGCGTGATGCTCGAGCGCTCCAAGGTCGCCGAGGAGCTGCTCGACGCCATGGGCCAGCTGTTCGGCACGCTGCGCGGCGGGCTCGGCATCTCGGTCTCGGTGGTCGGCGCCCTGCTCGCCGCCTCGACCGGCATCGTCGGCGCGACCGTGGTCACCATGGGGCTCTTGTCCCTGCCGACCATGCTGCGGCGCGGCTACGATCCGGCGCTCGCCTGCGGCTCGATCGCCGCCGCCGGCACGCTCGGCCAGATCATCCCGCCCTCGATCGTGCTGGTGGTGCTGGGCGACCAGATCTCGAACGCGCATCAGGAAGCGCAGCGCCTGCTCGGCAACTGGGCGCCCGAGCCGGTCTCGGTCGGCGACCTGTTCGCCGGCGCCCTGATCCCGGGTCTCGTGCTGGTGGGGATGTATATCGTCTATCAGGTGGTGATCGCCGTGCTGCGACCCGCCGCGTCGCCGGCGATGCCGCGCAGCGAGGCGGACGGCGCCGGCACCGTTCGCCGCCTCATGCGGGCGCTGGTCGCGCCGATTGTCCTGATCGTCGCGGTGCTGGGGTCGATCCTCGCCGGCGTGGCGACGCCGACCGAGGCGGCAGGGGTCGGCGCGATCGGCGCCACCCTGCTGGCGGGCGAGCGCATGGTTGCCGGTCGCCCCTTGCCGATCTACGTCGCAGCCCTCAGTCTCGTCGGCCTGCTGGTGCTGACCAGCTTCGTCGACCTGCGGATCGCACGCTCCACGGTCTCGTCCGCCGACCAGCTCGGGATCGGTCTCGCCGCGCTGCTGTGCGTGCTCCTCGCCTTCGGTATCCTGGTTGCGCTGTGGCGCGCCTATCAGAATGGCACGCTCGTCGAGGTGATGCGATCGACCGCGCGCATCACCTCGATGGTGTTCGTGATCGTGATCGGGGCGCAGCTGTTCTCGCTGGTGTTCCGCGGCTTCGGCGGCGACGAGATGGTGCACGAGTTCCTGACCGGGCTGCCGGGCGGTGCCATCGGCGCGATGGTCGTGGTCATGGCGCTGATGTTCGTCATGGGTTTCTTTCTCGAGTTCATCGAGATCACCTTCGTGGTCGTGCCGGTCGTCGGGCCGGTGCTCCTGCAGCTCGGTCTCGACCCGATCTGGCTCGGCGTCATGATGGCCGTGAACCTGCAGACCTCGTTCCTGACGCCGCCGTTCGGCTTTGCCCTGTTCTACCTGCGCGGCGTGGCGCCGCCGGAGGTGACGACGCTCCACATCTATCGGGGCATCGTGCCGTTCGTCGCGATCCAGCTTTTCATGCTGGTGGTGCTGGCCCTCTTCCCCGGCATGGCCACCTGGCTGCCGCGCGCCATCTTCGGCTGAGGCGCAGGAGGATCTGGAAAGAACAGGTCATGACCGCGGCAGACACCCTTCGCTGGCGCCAGCTCGATGCCCGGCACCACCTTCACCCGTTCACCGACCATGCCGAGCTGGCGGCGCGGGGCAGCCGGATCATCACCCGCGCCGAGGGCTGCTGGCTCTGGGACAGCGAGGGCAACCGGCTGCTCGACGGCATGGCCGGCCTGTGGTGCGTCAATGTCGGCTACGGCCGCGCCGAGCTGGTCGAGGCGGCGCGCCGCCAGATGGCGACGCTGTCCTACTACAACACCTTCTTTCAGAGCTCGACGCCGGCCGCGATCGAGCTCGCCGCCCGCCTCGCCGAGCTGGCGCCAGGCCTCGATCGCGTGTTCTTCACCAACTCCGGCTCCGAGGCCAACGACACCGCGATCAAGCTCGTGCGCTGGTTCTGGAATCTGCAGGGCCGCCCGACCAAGAAGATCATGATCAGCCGGGCGTACGGCTACCACGGCGTGACGCTCGCGACCGCGAGCCTGTCCGGGCTGTCGGCGATGCATGCCCAGGCCGACCTGCCGCTGCCAGGCTTCGAGCACGTCGAGGCGCCCTACTGGTATGCGCATGGCGGCGACCTCACGCCGGAAGCCCATGGCCAACAGGCCGCGCGCCGCCTGGAAGAGCGCATCCTCGAGCTCGGGCCCGACAACGTCGCCGCGTTCATCGGCGAGCCGGTCCAGGGTGCGGGCGGCGTGATCGTGCCGCCGCAGGGCTACTGGCAGGAGATCGAGCGCATCTGCCGCCAGCACGACGTGCTGCTGATCGCCGACGAGGTGATCTGCGGCTTCGGCCGGACCGGCCGCTGGTGGGGCTGCGAGCGGTTCGGCTTCACGCCCGACATCATCACCGCCGCCAAGGGCCTCGCGTCCGGCTACCTGCCGATCGCCGCGGTGCTTGGTCGGCCGCCGGGTCGGCGACGCCCTGGTCGAGGCCGGCCGCGAGTGGACGCACGGCTTCACCTGGTCCGGCCATCCGGTGGCCGCGGCGGTGGCGCTCGAGAACCTGCGGATCATCGCCGAGGAAGGGCTGCACGAGCGCGCGAGCGGGCCGCTCGGCGCCTGTTTCGCCGACGCGCTCGCCGGGCTCGCCGATCACCCGCTGGTCGGCGAGGTCCGGACCTGCGGCCTGCTGGCCGCGATCGAGCTGGTCGAGGATCCGCCCACGCGCCGCCATTTCCCGCCCGAGCGTGCGGTCGGCGCGATCTGCCGCGAGCACTGCATCGCCGAGGGGCTGGTGATGCGCGCGGTGCGCGACGTCATGGTGCTGGCGCCGCCGCTGATCATCAGCGAGGCCGAGATCGACCAGATCGTCCTGCGCGCCGGCCGGGCGCTCGAGCGCACCGCCGCCGATCTCAGGCGCCCTGGGGGGCGCTGAAGGAGCCGGGACGATGGCGCTCGATCGGCTCGAGAGCGCTGCCATGGACGACATCGCGCACGCCCTCGAACGGCGCACGGTCTCGTCGCGCGAGCTGGTCGAAGCGCACAACGCGCGCATCGCCGAGCACGATGCGAGGCTCTGCGCGGTCATCGAGCTGAACCCCGATGCGCTCGCGATCGCCGGGCAGCGCGACGCCGAACGTGCCGCCGGCACGCTTCGCGGCCCGCTGCACGGCATCCCGGTCATGGTCAAGGACAACCTCGACAGCGGCGACCGGATGCGCACCAGCGCAGGCTCGCTGGCGCTCGCCGGCCATCGCGCCGCCGTCGACAGCCATGTCGTGCACCGGCTGCGCGCCGCGGGCGCGGTCATCCTGGGCAAGACCAACCTTTCCGAGTGGGCGAACTTCCGCTCGACCCGCTCGACCTCCGGCTGGTCGAGCCGGGGCGGCCAGACGCGCAATCCCTACGATGCCGCGCGCACGCCGGGCGGCTCGAGCTCGGGCTCCGCGGTCGCGGTCGCGGCCGGGTTCTGCGCGGTCGCGGTCGGCACCGAGACCGACGGATCGATCCTCAACCCGTGCTCGATGAACGGGCTGGTCGGGATCAAGCCCACCGTCGGGCTGGTCTCGCGCGCCGGCATCGTCCCGATCGCCGCGAGCCAGGACACCGCGGGGCCGATGGCGCGCAGCGTCGCCGATGCCGCCCTGCTGCTGGGCGCGCTCGCCGGCACCGATCCCGGCGATCCGGCGACCGAAGCGGCCGACCGGCGGCGCGAGGACTATCGCCTGGCGCTCGATCCGGCGGGCCTCCAAGGGGTGCGCCTTGGCGTCGCGCGCGCCTATTGCGGCCATCACGAGCGTGCCGACCGGCTGCTCGAGGATGCGATCGGCGAGCTGAAGAAGGCCGGCGCCATGGTGATCGATCCGATCGAGCTGCCGCCCGCGGACGAGATCCGGCCTGCCGAGCGCCTGGTCATGGAGACCGAGTTCAAGCATGGTCTCCAGGCCTACCTCGCGACGACTCGACACCGGGATTCGCGGCCTCGGCGACGTCGTGGCCTTCAATCGCGCCCATGCGGCGACGGTCATGCCGCATTTCGGCCAGGAGATCTTCGAATCCGCGCTCGGCCGCGGCGGCCTCGACGAGCCGGCCTACCGCGATGCGCTCGCCACCTGTCGCCGGCTCGCGCGCGCCGAAGGCATCGATGCCGCGCTGGCGCGCGACCGCCTGGACGCGATCATCGCCCCGACCGCCACGCCCGGCCTGGCTGATCGACTGGCTTTGCGGCGACAACCGGCGCGGCGGCGGCGCGTCCTGCCCCAGCGCCGTTGCCGGCTATCCCCACATCACCGTGCCGATGGGCTGCGTCGAGCATCTGCCGGTCGGCCTGTCGTTCTTCGCCGGCGCCTTCGCCGAGAGCAGGCTGATCCGCATGGCCTTTGCCTTCGAGCAGCGCACGCGCCATCATCGCCCGCCGGCCCTTTAGCTCAAGCGGGGGTGCGAGACCGCGGCTCTACGGCACGGCGCCCACGGCCAGGACCTCGTCGAGCTTTTGCGCGAGCGCCTCGATCGTGAAGGGCTTGACGAGCAGCTGGACGTCCGGGTCCAGGACGCCGTTGTGGACGATGGCGCTGCGCGTGTAGCCCGTCGTGTAGAGGACCTTCAGGTCCGGCCTGCGCTTTTGGGCCTCTTCGGCGAGCTTGCGGCCGTTCATGTCCGGCATGACCACATCGGTCAGCAGCACCTTGACGTCGGGGCGCGAATCGAGGAGGGCGAGCGCCGTCTTGGCGCAGTCGGCATCGATCGTCGAATAGTTGAGCTCGTGCAGCAGCTGCACGGTGACTTCCCGGACCTTGTCATGGTCTTCGACCACCAGGATCAGTTCTTTCGAGCCCACGGACCGCATCGGGGCATGCGTCGGCGTGGCGGCGCCCGGCAGCTCGGCCTGAGGGGGAAGTCGCGGCAGATAGAGCTTGATCGTCGTGCCGTGGTCCACCTCGCTGTAGATGCTGACATGGCCGCCGGACTGCTTGATGAAGCCGAACACCTGGCTCAGCCCCAGCCCCGTGCCCTGGCCGGGAGGCTTGGTCGTAAAGAAGGGATCGAAGGCGCGATCGACGATCTCGGCCGCCATGCCACAACCGGTGTCGGTCACGGCGACCATGAGGTACTCGCCCGAAGAGATATCGGCGTGCTCCGCGGCATAGGCCTCGTCGAGTTGGACGTTTGCCGTCTCGATGGTGAGCTTGCCGCCCTCGGCCATGGCATCGCGCGCATTGGCCGCGAGGTTGATGATCGCGTTCTCGAGCCCCGAGACATCGGCAAAGGTGCGCCACAAGCCGCCCGCGAGCCTGGTCTCGATGACGATGTCCTCGCGCAGCGTCCGTCGCAGCATGTCCTCCATATCGGCGAGAAGCCGGTTCACGTTGACGACTTCGGGGGACAAAGACTGCTGGCGGGCGAACGCCAGAAGCCTGCGGGTCAGGGTGGCCGCCCGGTCCACGCTCTGCAGGCCGCCGTCGATGAGCTCCTGCACCTGCGTGTCGCCCCGCTGCAAGCCGCCGGGCAATGAGCCGCAAGCTGCTCATCGCGACCGCCAGCATGTTGTTGAAGTCGTGCGCGATGCCTCCCGTCAGCTGGCCGATGGCTTCGAGCTTTTGGATCTGTCGCAGCTGGACCTCGGTCTCCTCGCGTCGTTTCATCTCCGCGAGCAGCTTCGTGTTGGACTCGGTGAGCTGCGCGGTGCGCGCTGCGACCTGCTCCTCCAGCGTGGCGTTCAGCTCGGCGAGCCTTGCCGACCGGTCGCGCAACTTGTGCGAGACCTGGGAGAGGACGTCGGCGAGGTGCTGGACCTCGCGCACCCGGGTCGGCGGCGGGTCCACCACCGCGCCCGCTCCCACCCGCCGGGCAGCGCGGCGGAGCTCCTGGATCGAGCTGTCGAGATAGCGGGCTGTCAGGAAGGCGAGGATGAACGCCGTGGCGAGCAGCACGGCGCCGAGGATGGCGAGATCGCGCAGCTGCCGGTACAGGGGCGCCTGCAGCGTCGCCTCCGGCAGACCGACCGCGACCGCCCATTGGCTGCTCGGCGCATAGGCGACGGTCGAGATCAGGGAGATGCCTTCGAGGCTGGTCGTGGCCAACGTCCCCGCGCCGTGCCGCTTCAGATGATCGACCAGCTCGGGAACCAGGGGCTGACCTGCAAACCTGTCATTGCCGTGCGATCGGATGAAGTTCGTGCCGTTCTGATCGACCACGGACACGATCCAGTCGGACGGCACGCCGGGCTGGCGCAGGATCCGGGAGAAATCGCTCGGCAGGACAATGGCATGCAGGGTCCATGGCACGTCCTCGTCCTGGATGATCGGCACGACCACGCGCGCAGACAGGCCGCCGCCCGCCTCCTGCGCCTGCGTGACGTAGCCTCGCCCTTCCTCAGCGGCGGTCTGCCACTCGCCGGGGTCGACCCGCAGCGGCGGCGACCCCGGCGGCACCTGCGTGCTGATGACGACCTGGCCGCTCAGGTCGACGAGCTCGAAATGGCGGCCGGTCCGGGCGCGGACGGCCCGCAGCTGCCGCTCGAAGCCGACGAGATCGCCCTCGGCAAGCCGCGTCGAGCTCGCCAGCGCCAGCAGCACCGAGCGTACGCCTGCAATCTCGGCATCGACCGCCCGCGCCAGCCCCCTGGCGCTTTCTTCCAGCTCGGACTCGGACCTTTCGCGTTCATTCGCCGCGTGCTGGTTCAATAAAATCCCGCTGAAGATCAGCGAAGGTATTGCTGCCGCCAGGACAATGGCACTGAGCATCGTTCGCAAAGAGATGGAGGCGCGCCCCAATCCAGGCATACGCACGACTTCCTGCTGATCGCACTCAGTACTGATCGCCCGCCAGGGAACCAGCCGCCGAACGCGGAACGCGACGCTCGACCCTGCTTTCTAGGCGCCCCCGCACAGGGTAGGCAAGCCGCCATCACGTCGCAGCGATGGCTGTGGGGGCGATCCGACCCGGGGCTCGTGCCTCAGCCACCGGCGTAGGTGATCCGGTAGACCAGGCCGGCGAAGTCGTCGGAGACCAGCAGCGAGCCGTCGGGCAGCTCGGCGACGTCGACCACCCGGCCCCAGGGTCGGCCGTCGGGCCCCAGCCAGCCGTCGACGAAGACCTCCTGGCCGACAGGCATCCCGTCGTCGTCGAAGCGGACCCGCATGATCCGGTAGCCGATCGGGGCGGTGCGGTTCCACGAGCCGTGCTGGGCCACGAAGGCATCGTCGCGGAAGTCCGCCGGAAACATCGCGCCGCGATAGAAGTGCAGGCCCAGCGCGGCCGCATGCGCGTCGAACGCGAGCACCGGCCCGGTCGTCTCCACCGGCGGCGCGCGACCTTCGAGCTGCGGATAGGGCACGCCCTCGCCGTAGACGAAGGGATAGCCGAAATGCTGCCCTGGCTCTTCTGCCCGGTTCAGCTCGTCGGGCGGGATCAGGTCGCCGAGATCGTCGCCGCCATTGTCGGTGAAGAACATCTCGCCGGTGACGGGATGCCAGTCGAAGCCGACCGAGTTGCGCACGCCGCGCGCGAAGATCTCGAGGTTGTGACCGTCGCGGTTCATCCGGATGATGGTGCCTTCGAAGCCTGCGACCTCGCAGACGTTGCAGGGCGCGCCGATCGCGACGTAGAGCTTGCCGTCCGGCCCGAAGGCCGCGTAGCGCCAGCCGTGGTGGCGAAAATCCGGCAGGATGCCGGCCGGCACCACGATCTCGACCTTGCCGTCCGGCTCGAACCGGATGATCCGGTGCTGCTCCGCCACGAACAGGCGGCCGTCGCATCGCGGCGAGGCCATTGGGCACCTCCAGCCCGGAGGCGACGTGCAGCACGCCATCCGCGACGCCGTCGCGATTGCCGTCCAGGACGGCGTACAGGTCCTGCTCGCGCGTTCCGACATAGATCTTGCGGCCGCCATCGGCGACCGCGAGCGAGCGCGCGCCGGGCACCTCGGCGAACACCTCGATCGCGAACCCCGGCGGCAGATCGAGCCGCTCCAGGGGCGCTCTGGCGCCACTTTGGGCACAGCCCGTCAGGCCGATCAGGAGCGTGATCAGACACAAAGACATCGCGTGCTGAAGCATCAGGCCGACCTCGTGGGTGGAAAATTCGGATGCGCCGCCGGCGTCGGGCGGTAGCATACGAGGCCCGCGCATTCAATCATGCAGCGAGCACGGCATTGACACCACCGGTCGCGCGATCAAGATGCATCGCCAAGCGCGACCGCCAGCGCCCGAAGCATCGCCCGGCCGCATCCGGCGGCGCACGATGTGCGGCGATGGCGGCGCATCACCCGTGGAGGTCGGTCATGCGCCAGGCTCACCCGCGAGCGCCGCATCGCGTTGCCGTCGACCGGCGACGCTTCCTGTCCGGCTCAATGGCCGTGGCCGCGAGCCTGCCGCTGCTCGGCCGCAGCAGCTTCGCCCAGGCTCCGGAGGTCAACGTCTACAACTGGGACACCTACATCGGCGAGAGCACGCTCGAGGACTTCACCGCGGCGACCGGCATCGCCGTGCGCTACGACCTGTTCGCGAGCAACGAGGAGCTGTTCGCCAAGCTGCGCGAGGGCAATCCGGGCTACGACGTCATCTTCCCCACCAACGACTTCGTCGAGCGCATGATCGCGGCCCAGATGCTGCTGCCGCTCGACCACGCCCTGATCCCCAACCTGAAGAACATCGATCCGCTGTTCGCCGACGCGCTCTACGATCCGGGCCGTACCTACAGCGCGCCCTACTTCTGGGGCACGATCGGCATCGGCTATCGGCTCTCCGCGGCGGCGCCGACCAGCTGGGGCGACCTGTTCGAGGCCGACACCCATGCCGGGCGCATCGCCTGGCTGAACTCGCTCGACACGATCCAGGCGGCCCTGAAGTATCTCGGCTACTCGATCAACACCATGGACCCCGCCGAGATCGACGATGCCGCAGACCTGCTGATCGCAGCCAAGCCGAACGTCAAGGCGATCGTGCCCGACACCGGCCAGGATCTGCTGATCGCCCAAGAGGTCGACGTCGCCCTCGAGTACAACGGCGACATCCTGCAGGTCATGGAGGAGGACCAGGACATCAGCTACGTGCTCCCGGTCGAGGGCGGCATTCTGTGGGAGGACGACATGTGCATCCCCAGGGGCGGCCCGAACCCGGACAACGCGCACGCCTTCATCGACTTCATCCTGGATGGCGAGGTGCACGGCGCGATCGCCAACTTCGTCCGCTATCCCTGTCCCAACCTCGCGGCCATGCCGTTCATCGCCGAGGAGGACAAGGCCGATCCGGCCCTGTACCCGCCGCGCGAGGTTCTGGAGCTGTGCGAGGCCTCGGTCTATCGGGGCGAGGAGCAGCTGCGCCTGCTGAACGATGCGCTCACCCGGGTGCTCGCCGCGTAGATAAGCTGCGGTCGCCGCGAAAGAATTCGCATCGAGGCATTGTCGTGCGGCCCACCATTGACTAGATAGAAGCGCTGCGGCGCCGGATTGGGCTGGCGCCGGATAGGGACAGGGATGGCCTGGCGCCGTTGCGCGTTTTTCGGGGTGGTCGTGATGACAATGGAACGTAAGCCCTAGGCCGGTCGAGCCGCATCGCGGAGCGGTGCGGCCCGAATGCGCACGCGGCACGGCGTGCGCTCGCCCATCCAGTGCCCGTCGGGCTGACGTTCAGCCTAACCCCTTAGGTGGGGACCACTAACCGATGAGATCCAATGCTATGCGCTCGAGCGCGCTGCTCGAGCCCGAGCCGGCCATTTCCGTCGAGCACATCCCGGCCGCAGCACCGGCGCCGGGCTTCGGCGTCCACCTCACCCTGGACGGCTACGGCGGCTCGTTGCAGCTGCTGGCCGACCGCGAGCACGTGCACACGTGCCTCAGCGAGCTGCCGGAGCGGCTCGGCATGCACAAGATCATGGAGCCGTCGGTGATGGAGCTCGGGCAGCTCAGCCCGAAGGACCCGGGCGGCGTCAGCGGCTTCGTGATGATCGCCGAGAGCCACATCAGCATCCACACCTTCCCCTTGCGCGGCTTCGTCAGCGCCGACGTCTACACCTGCCAGAACAGCCTCGAGGTCGAGCGGATCTGCCAGTATTTCGCGGACGCCTTCGGGCTGCAGGATGTCGAGATCAACGTCGTGAAGCGCGGCACGCGCTACCCGCAGCGCAACATTTACGACCAGGCCCCGCAAACGGCCTGAGGCCCACGCCGTCCGTCCAGCCAGAAACGGCGTGAGAACCACGCCGTCCGTTCAGGAAGACGCCCGATGGAGATCGACCGGCAGAAGAAGGCCGAGATGCTGCAGCGTGCCATCAAGCACGTCGACATCGCGGCGCACGACCCGCGCGGGCTGATCGACGCCTACAAGGAGATGTCGTTCAGCGCGCGCGAGCTCGGGCGCGCGTGCGAGCTCTACGAGCGCATGCTGCAGGACGAGCGCTGCACGATCATCCTGACGATCGCCGGCAGCAGCAGCGCCGCCGGCTGCATGCAGGCCTATGTCGATCTCTTGCGCCACAACATGGTCGACATCGTCGTGGCGACCGGGGCGACCGTGGTCGACATGGACTTCTTCGAGGCGCTCGGCTTCTCGCACTATCGCGGCACCCAGTTCGGAGACGACGCGCAGCTGCGCGAGCTGTACATCGATCGCATCTACGACACCTACATCGACGAGGAGGAGCTGCAGCACTGCGACCGGGCGATCAAGGAGATCGCCGACGCGCTCGAGCCGCGGCCGTACTCCTCGCGCCAGTTCATCGCCGAGATGGGCCGCTGGCTGGCGGCCGATCCGGCGCGCGCCGTCAAGCCCGGCTCGCTCGTCCAGGTGGCGCACGAACTGGGTGTGCCGGTGTTCTGTCCGGCGTTCTCCGACAGCAGCGCGGGCTTCGGCCTGGTCGCGCATCAGGCGGAGCGGCCGGACCGCCATCTCAGCATCGATTCGGTGCGCGACTTCCACGAGCTGACCCGGCTCAAGATCGCCGCCGACGATACCGGCCTCTTGATGATCGGCGGCGGCTCGCCCAAGAACTTCGCGCAGGATACCGTGGTCTGCGCCGAGATCCTGGGCCACGACGTGCCGATGCACAAATACAGCATCCAGATCACGGTCGCCGACGTGCGTGACGGCGCCTGCTCCAGCTCCAGCCTCAAGGAGGCGATGTCGTGGGGCAAGGTCGACGCCGCGGCCGAGCAGATGGTGTTCGCCGAGGCGACGCTGGCGCTGCCTCTGCTGGCGGCCTACGGCTATCACGGCGGCAGCTGGAAGAAGCGGCCCAGGCGTCGGCTGGCGAGGCTGCTGGACGCGGCCTGATGGTCGATTCGATCATCAACTGCGCCGACCCTGCGATCGCCGATGCGGTCCTGATCGGCGTCCCCTACCAGCGCGGCGCCTCGTTCGGCGCCGGTGCCGCCCGCGGGCCGCAGGCGATCGTCGCCTGCCTCGACCGCCAGATCGAGCTGTTCGAGCGCCACACCCGGACGGAGCCCGCCTACCGCTACCGGATCGCGCAGCAGACGCTGGACGAGATCGACCGCCTGGCGCCGGAGGACATGGTCGCGCGGGTCGCCGATACCGTGGCGCAGCACCGAGCCTTCGCGGTCGTGCTGGGCGGCACGCACGCCGTGTCGATCGGCGCGCTGCGGGCCCATGCCGCGCGCGGTGGGCGCGCGCGACGTCACGGTGCTGCAGATCGACGCCCATCTCGACCTGCGCGACGACAATTCCGACTACAACGAGCGCGACCCCAGCCGGTTCGCGCATTCCTGCGTGATGCGCCGCGCCTGCGAGATGGGCTTTCGGACCTGCTCGGTCGGCATTCGGGCGTACGCGCGCGACGAGTACCAGTACGCCGTCGATCATCGCCTGCCGGTGTTCGAGTGGGGCAGGGGGCCTGAGCCCGCGATCGAGGAGATCCTCGCCGCGATCACGACCGAGCGCGTCTACCTCACGGTCGACGTCGACGGCTTCGATCCGGCGGTGGCGCCGGCCACCGGCACGCCCGTGCCGGGCGGCCTCTCCTGGGCGTACGGCACGAGGCTGGTGCGCGAGCTGTTCCGCACGAAGGACGTGATCGGCGCCGACATCGTCGAGGCGGCGCCGGTTGCGGGCTCGGGCCTCACCGAATACGCCGCGGCGCAGCTGTGCTACGACCTGCTGTGCTACAAGCTGCTCAAGCGGGACGGCGAGCTCACGTTTTTCTAGCAGCCCGCGCTCGAGATCAGACCCCGTTCACGACCGATAGACCGCGGTCTCGAAGTCGTAGAACCCCGCCAGCGCCTTCTCATCGACGAACGGCAGGACCTGCGTGAGGTAGACGCCGCCCAGGCCCGTGCTCGGATCGATCCAGAAGAACGTGTTCTGGATCCCGGCCCAGGCGAGGCTTCCCGCCGGGCGACCGGTCGGCGCGGTCTCCTCGTTGATCATGAAGCTCAGGCCCCAGCTCTTCGGCAGGCCCGGGAAGAACTCGGCGTCCAGGGACCGGGACGGGTTCTGGGTCTCGAGCATGCTGACCCGGAGGTCACTCATCGCATTTTGCGACATCAGCGCGACCGTCTCCGGCTTCAGCACCTGCTGGCCGTTCTCCGTACCCTCGTTCAGGATCATCCTGATGAACCTCAGGTAGTCCTCGGCGCTGCCGTACAGTCCCCCGCCACCGAGCTCGCGCAGGGGGTCCTGCTGGTTCACCCAGTCGGTCGGCGTCAGCGTGCCGTCCTTCTCGCGCTGGTGCGTCGTGGCGCGGCGCGCCTCCATGTCCGGCGTGATCCTGTAGCCGGTGCTCGTCATGCCGAGCGGGCTGAAGATGTTCTCCTGCATGTAGGTGCCGAGCGACTTGCCGCTGACCACCTCCACCAGCTTGCCCGCCCAGTCGATCGAGATGCCGTACTCCCAGCGCTCGCCCGGATCGAAGACGAGCGGCGGATAGAATGCGGCCTCCTCGCCCGAGGCGAGCTCGGGAACCTTCTCTTCGCTCATGTAGCGGGCGAGGTCGGCGTCCCACAGGCCGTAGGCAAAGCCGGAGGTGTGGGTCAGCAGATCGCGCAGCGTGACCTCGCGCTTGGGGGCGCGCAGGATCGGCTTGCCGCTCGCGTCCCAGCCGTCCAGCACCTGAAGCTCCGCGGCCCGCGGCACCCAGCGGGAAATCGGGACATCCAGCTCGAGCTCGCCCTGCTCGACCAGCTGCATCGCCGCCGTGGCCGTGATCGGCTTGGTCATGGATGCGAGATAGAAGACCGTATCGGGGGTCATGGCCACCCCCTGCCCCAGTCCCCGCTCGCCGAACGCAGCGAGGTAGACGGTCTCGGCCGGATCGGTGACCGCGGCAACCACGCCCGGGACATCGCCGCGCTCGACGATGCCGCGGAGCGCGGCGTCGAGGTTGTCCTTGGCCGGGCTCGCCGTGAGGTCCTGACCGAGAACCTGCCTCGCGACCAACGCGGTCGAGACCAGGGTCGCTCCGGTCTCGAGAAAGCTTCGACGACTGAAGGGCACCATCACGGCTATTGCCTCCTTTGCTTCTTGGCCGACCGCCCTGACGGCTCGGCAACACGCGCAAAAGTGCTCTTCCGTCAAATATCGGTCAACCTGAACTTGTGCCTCGGAGCGCGCCCGCCGCGTCGCCGGGCTGGTCGGGTCGGTCTTGCACGAAGAGCGTTGACGAAGGCGGCCGCGTCGGCTTGTTGATTGCGTCCGAAAGCGGCGCACGGGGGGCGGATGGAGAGCTGGCGCGCGCAGCCGGTCGTTTTCTGGGCCTTCCTGCTGCCGGGGGCGCTGTGGCTGCTCGGCTTTTTTCTGGTGCCACTCGCCCTGGTCTGGGTGCTCTCGTTCGGCGAGAGCGCGGGCCCGGTCGACATCCTGATCACCTGGACCCTGGACAACTACGCCCGCGCGCTCGACCCGCTCTATTTCGGCCTGTTCTGGAAATCGATCTGGATCGCCGCCCTGGCGACCGCGATCACCCTGGTGATCGGGCTGCCGGTGGCGCTCGCGGTGAGCTTCGCGCCGCCGCGCGTCAAGCCGCTGCTGCTGATCCTGGTGATCCTGCCGTTCTGGACCAACCTCTTGATCCGCACCTATGCGATGATCGCGGTGCTGCGCGCGCGCGGCTACGTCAATCTGGGGCTCGAGGAGCTGTGGCAGCTGCTGAGCGACGTGGCGGGCGGGCTGTTCGGCCAGCCGCTGCCCCGGTTCACGCCCTTGCCGCTGCTCTACAACGATGCCGCCGTGGTGGTCGGCATCGTCTACGTCTACCTGCCGTTCATGGTGCTGCCGCTGTACGCCACCCTGGAACGGCTCGACCGGAGCTATCTCGAGGCGAGCCTGGATCTCGGCGCCGGCCAGTGGCGCACGTTCTTCAGCATCGTCGTGCCGCTCGCGCGGCCGGGCATCGTCTCCGGCATCATCCTGGTGTTCATCCCGGCGTTGGGGACCTTCCTGATCTCCGACCTGCTCGGCGGGCCGGGCAGCCAGCTGATCGGCAACGTCATCGAGCGCCAGTTCAAGGACGCCAACGACTGGCCGCTCGGCGCGGCGATGTCGTTCATCCTGATGTACCTGGCTTTCGCGGTCCTGGCCCTGCGCGCCATGCTGGCGCAGCGCCGCCTATAACCGTCGGTCGATGATCGTGGAATTTTTTGCGCGCCCGGCGTGTTTAGCAAGCGAGGGACGTGGGCCCATGGCAGACGCTGATCAGGGGGCGAGGGATCATGGTGGCCGTACGGAACCTATTGTCGAGCCTGAACAGTCTGGCGCAGTCGGGACTCCTGGCGAGCGGGTGGCCGATTGGCGATGATCACGGTGCGGCAGTGGCCGCGGATGCGGGCGCATCGCCGGAGCCGTGGTGGGAAGGCGAGTACGTGGAGGGGGGCGTCGAGCCGCCGCTCGAGGAGGTGCTGGACGATCCCGTCATCCACCTGATGATGCGCGCCGATCGCCTGGAGCCGGAGCAGGTCCGCCGCCTCCTCACGTCCGGGCGGCGGCAGGCCTAGCCTTAGCATCGGTCCGTCCGGGGCAGCGCGGGACGCTTTCGCAAGAGGGCTTTCACCTGCGTCGCGCCAACCTGTAACATGCCGCCGCAAGGCGCTCTCGGGCGCATGCTCGAGGCGAGCTCAGGCCGGGACAGGGGTTGGCGCGAAACTTGGCACGCGAGCGGGCGGGCCCTCTCGAATACAGCCGCAAGCCGTGGCTGCGGCTGTGGCTGGCGGCGACCTTCGTCTTCCTCTATGCGCCGATCGCCATCCTGATCCTGTTCAGCTTCAACGATTCCCGCCGCAACATCGTCTGGCAGGGCTTCACGCTCGACTACTACGCGAAGGCCTGGGGCAACGCGTCGCTGATCGAGGCGTTCGCCAACAGCCTGATGATCGCAGCAATCTCGACCGCGCTCAGCACCGCGATCGGCGCGCTCCTGGCGCTCGCGCTGTGGCGCTTTCGCTTTCCCGGCAAGCCCGTGCTCGAGGGCGCCATCGCGCTGCCGATCGTGATCCCCGAGATCTGCATGGGCGTGGCGTTGATGGCGTTCTTCCTGCGCAGCGGCTGGCCGACCGATCTCGGCTGGCCGCTCAACCTGGCGCCGGTCATCATCGGCCACGTGGCCTTCAGCTTTCCCTTCGTCGCCGTGGTGGTGCGCGCCCGCATGGCGGGGTTCGATCGGGCGCTGGAGGAAGCCTCGAAGGACCTCGGCGCCGGCGAGTGGCAGACCTTCCGCCACATCATCCTGCCGCACATGCGGCCGGGCCTGATCGCCGGCGCGCTGCTGGCCATGACCCTCTCGCTCGACGACTTCGTGATCACCTTCTTCACCTCGGGGCCCGAGACCCTTACCTTTCCGGTCAAGGTCTATTCCATGGTCCGGTTCGGCGCGACGCCCGAGGTCAACGCCGCCTCGACCGTGCTGATCGTGGTGACCGTGGTCCTGACCGTGATCGCGATGCGGCTGCAGCGGCCGGAGCCGGCGGGTCGGCCGAAAGCGTGAGAGGGATGCCGGACGCGCCGATCATCCGCATCGAGGGGGCGAGCAGGCGGTTCGGCCAGGTCGCCGCGGTCGACCAGGTATCGCTCGAGATCCGCGCCAATGAGCTGTTCGCGCTGCTGGGGCCGTCCGGCTGCGGCAAGACGACGCTGCTGCGCCTGCTCGCCGGCCTCGAGCGGGCGGGTGCCGGGCGCATCCTGATCGATGGCGAGGACATGGAAGGCGTGCCGCCGCATCGGCGCCCGGTCAACATGGTGTTCCAGTCCTATGCGGTGTTCCCGCATATGAGCGTCGCGCAGAACGTCGCCTATGGCCTCAAGGTCAGCGGCGTGCCGCGCGCCGAGGCGGCCTTGCGGGTCGGGCAGGCGCTTGCCATGGTGCGCCTCGACGGCCTGGAGGCGCGCCGGCCCGACCAGCTCTCGGGCGGTCAGCTGCAGCGCGTGGCGCTTGCCCGCGCGCTGGTGAAGCGGCCCAAGGTGCTGCTGCTCGACGAACCCCTCTCGGCGCTCGATCGCAAGCTGCGCGAGGAGATGCGGCTCGAGCTGGTCCGCCTGCAGCACGAGGTCGGCATCACCTTCGTGATCGTCACCCACGACCAGGAGGAGGCGCTCAGCATGGCGGATCGGATCGGCGTCATGGACCAGGGCCGCCTGCTCCAGGTCGCATCGCCGCGCGAGCTGTACGAAGCGCCGAACTGCCGCATGGTCGCCGACTTCATCGGCAAGATGAACCTGTTTTGCGGCCGCCTGGTCGATGCGGGCGCGGCTGCGCTGGTGGTCGAGAGCGAGCTGGGCGAGCTGCGCTTCGAGCGTACCGGGCCGGGTATGCCCGGCGAGGCGGCCGAGGTCGGCGTCGCGGTGCGTCCGGAGAAGATCCGCCTGTCGCACGAGCGGCCTCCCATGGCGGCGCAAGGCGGGCCGATCGCGCTCCGGGGCCGGGTGGTCCAGGTCGCCTATCTCGGGGATGCGAGCCTGGTCTACGTCGAGACCGAGACGGGGCGGCAGATCACCTGTCGGCGCCCGAACGAGCGACGCGCAGCAGGCCTCCCGGTCGCGGTCGGCGAGACCTGCTGGGTCGCCTGGGAGCCGGCCGACTGCCTGCTGCTGACCTCGTAACAGATGGAGCGCATGCTTAATTCGGCATGCGGATATTCCATATTTTACGGACACAACAGCCTAGAGGTAAGTCCATGCGCCAAGTCACGGCCACCGAGCTGCAGCGCCAGTTCGGCCGTATCAAGCGGATCGCGAGGCGCGAGGTGGTGCAGGTCACGGATCACGGGCAGGTCGACTTTGTGATGATGCCCGCTGAGGACTACGCGCGTATGCGCCGGCGCGACCTGGTGGTCGCACAGTTCCACGATCTGCCGAGGGCGACCATCGATGCCGTCATGAGTGCCGAGATCGACCATCTTCCCGACGCCGACTGACCGTCGCCATGGACCTCTCGCGCCCGCCGCAGGTCGGCGCGGTCATCAGCTTCTGCTATCTCTGGCGGCGCGAGTTCGAGGCGGGCCTCGTCGGAGGCCTTAAAGCGCGCCCGTGTCTGGTGATCGCGGTGGAGCCTGAGCGTGGCCAAGGCCTTGGACGTCCATGGGTGACGGTCCTGCCGATCACACGACAGCCTCGCCGCGGCCCCGGCGCGGTGGCAATGCCTGCCGACACCAAGCGCCGGCTCGGCCTCGACGACGACGCCTCATGGATCGTGCTCGACGAAGCTAACGCCTTCCTGTGGCCGGGCTATGACATCCGGGCGCTGCCAGCCGCCGACACCTGGCTGTATGGTCATGTCGGCCGTGGCCTGTTCACCACGGTGCGGCGCAGCCTCGCCGACCTGCTGCGCGACACGCAACCCATCGCCCCGGTCGATCGCGGCGGCTGACGCGAAGACGGCGCGCGACATTGCAGCTGCGCCTCGGAGGAAGGACGGCTCGTGTCGCTGCGCATCACGACCTGGAACGTCAACTCGATCCGCCTGCGCCTCGACGGGCTCGCCCGGCTGGTGCGCGCGGTCGACCCGGACGTGCTCTGCCTGCAGGAGACCAAGGTACGCAACGAGCTGTTTCCGGCGCAGGAGCTGCGGGCGCTCGGCTTCGAGCACCAGCTGCTGCACGGCCAGCCCGGCTATCACGGCGTCGCGATCGTCTCGAAGATGCCGCTCGAGGAGCCCCGCTGCCTCGACTGGTGCGGCAGGATCGACTGCCGCCACGTCGTCGCCATGCTGCCGGGCGGCATCGAGCTGCACAACCTCTACGTGCCGGCCGGCGGCGACCTGCCGGATCGCGCCCTCAACCCCAAGTTCGGCCACAAGCTCGACTTCCTCGCCGAGCTGACCGACTGGTTCCGACAGGGTCCGAGCACCGGGCGCCGCGCCATGCTGGTCGGCGATCTGAACGTCGCGCCGCTCGAGACCGACGTCTGGAGCCACAAGCAGCTTCTGAGGGTGGTGAGCCACACGCCGATCGAGGTCGAAGCACTGGGCGCGCTGCAGGCATCGCGCGGCTGGATCGACGCGGTCCGGCGCTTCGTGCCGCCGAGCGAGCGGCTGTACACCTGGTGGAGCTACCGCGCCCTCGACTGGTCGGCGAGCGACCGGGGGCGGCGGCTGGATCACATCTGGGTCACGCCCGATCTGTCGCCGCAGCTGCTCGAGCATCGGGGTCATGCGCGCGGCGCGCGGCTGGCCGCAGCCGTCGGATCACGTACCGGTCACGGTCGACCTCGAAACCGCGGAATCCTGGGTCCAGGCCGGCCCTGCGGGCGGCGTCGGAATCCGTGAGAACGCGTCGGAATTCCCCTGTTCGACGCTCGGCAAACCGAGTATTTAATCGCTCATCGTGACCGTTGGAGTCGATGTCTGATGGTGAACCGCCGTCCCCCGCAGATGTCCGAGCCCTATCGGACCGGGGTATCCGCCCTCGTCAAATGGTACAACCCGACCAAGGGCTTCGGCTTCGTCCAGCCCGAGGACGGCTCGCCCGACGCTTTCCTGCACGCATCGCTGGTGGCGCAGCTCGGCCACGACGATCTGCCGGAAGGCACGGCGCTGGTCTGCGACATCGCCGAGGGCCCGCGCGGCCCCCAGGTCGCCGCGATCCAGAGCGTCGAGCCGCCCAGCGAGCCGGTGATGCGCAGCCGGCCGCCGCGCCGCCCGGGCGGCTTCGGCGGTGGTGGTGCGGGCGGTGGCTACGGCGGCGGTGGTGGCGGGGGCTACGGTGGCGGTGGCTATGGCGGCGCCGGCGAGGGCGAGGTGGTCGAAGGGGTGGTCAAGTTCTTCAACAACGAGAAGGGCTTCGGCTTCATCATCCCCGACGACGGCGGCAAGGACGTGTTCATCTCGTCGCGGACCCTGACCCGGGCCGGCATCGATTCGCTCGAGGCCCAGCAGCGGGTGCGCGTGACCACCCGTCTCGGTCAGAAGGGCCCGATGGCCGAGCGCGTGGAGCTGCTCTAGCTCCTGCCCTGCTGCGAGGTCGGGCCGCGCGGCGCGCAGGTCAGCGCACCAGGCGATAGCCGCCGGGCTCGGTGACCAGGATCCTGGCGTTGGTCGGCTCCGGCTCGATCTTCTGGCGCAACCGGTAGATGTGCGTCTCCAGCGTGTGCGTCGTGACGCCGGCATTGTAGCCCCAGACCTCGTCGAGCAGGACCTCGCGGGTGATCGGCCGGTCGCCCATGCGATAGAGGTACTTCAGGATCGCGGTCTCTTTCTCGGTCAGGTGGATCTTGCGGTTGTTGTCGGCGTTGAGCAGCATCTTGGCGCTCGGCCGGAAGGTGTAGGGTCCGATCGGGAAGGTGGCGTCGTCGCTCAGCTCGAACTGGCGCAGCTGGGCGCGCAGCCGCGCCAGCAGCACGCCGAGGCGGAAGGGCTTCGGGATGTAGTCGTTGGCGCCGCTGTCCAGGCCGAGGATGGTGTCGGCATCCGAGCCGTGCGCGGTCAGCATGATGACCGGCGACTTGACGCCTTGGCGCCGGATCAGGCGGCACAGATCGCGGCCATCGGTATCGGGCAGCCCGACATCCATCAGGATGACCTCGAAGTGGTGCTCCTTGAGCAGCTCGAGCGCCTGCTTGCCGTCGGCCGCCGTGAACACCGCGAAGTCCTCGTGCAGCTCGAGCTGCTCGGCCAGCGAGCTGCGCAGCGCCTCGTCGTCGTCGACGATCAGAATTTGCTTGGTGTTGGCCATCAACGACCTCTCATCGCTCGCTACGCCGGGATCGCGCACGACCGCACCGTGGCCCGCGGACTCCTACTCTCGCACAAACGCGTCGTCGTCAAGCCGCGGCGCCAGGCAGGCCGAGCCAGGCAGAGATCGCGCGCACCGCCGGATTGGCGGCATCGGTCATCGCCATGACGATGGCAAAGTGGTCCAGATCGGGCTGCACGACCAGCTCGCAGGCGAGGTCCGCCCGGCGCAGCGCATCGGCATAGACGCTGCTCTGCCGGTGGAACGCCTCGGTCTCGCGCTCGCCAACGGTCAGCATGACCGGGCAGCGGGCCCGCGGCGGCAGCAGCACCGGGCTGTTGCGGCGCGCCTGTCCGGCATCGAGCCGCAGCACCTCGTTCAGATAGCAAAGGCGGATCGGCTCGAGATCGAACACGCCGCTGATCGCGCACACGCCCTTGATCAGGTCGGCCGGCAGCCCGGACGCCGTCCAGTCGGTCGCCAGCGCCATGGCGGCGAGGTGGCCACCGGCCGAATGTCCGGCAAGGCAGATGCGCTCGGGATCGAAGCCGTGCGCGTCGGCATGGCGGTGCAGCCAGGCGATGGCGTCGCGGATCTGGCCGACGATCGTGTCCATGTCGACCGCGGGTGCCAGGTCGTAGCCGACCAGGGCCACCGCCGCGCCCGCCTCGACCAGGCGCTCGGCCACGAAGGAGAAGTCCTTGCGGTCGCGCGACTGCCAGTAGCCGCCGTGAATGAACACCAGGAGCGGCGGCCCCGGCGGTCGTGACACTTGCGGGCTCTGGGGCGGGAACAGATCGATCGCCTGCCGCGGGCTGTCGCCATAAGCGAGATCGAGGCGCCCCGGCCAGCGCGCGCGAAACGCGGCGCTGGTGGTCGTGTAGCGCTCGAACCAGGCCAGATGCTCGGGCACCGCGGCGCGCAGATTGTAGTTCGCATCGAGCGCGGCCCGGTCGGCCGGCGACAGGCTCATGGCAATCCTCCCACCTCGCGGCAGCCCCGCCCCCAAGGGCTGCCTTGCGTTGCGCGGTTACGCCAGCAGGGGCCGCGCCCGCCCCGGTACCGCCGGGGCCTCCTCGGGCGTGCCGCCCGCGATGGCGCTCACGACAACTCCTCGACCCCGTCGGGCAGCGCGAAGAAGCAGCTCATGTTGCCGCCGCTGTAGTCGTCGATCAGCGGCGGTTCCGCCGGACCGAACTCGGCGAGCCTCTGGCGCAGCCGGTCGGCAAGCTCGGTGTCCGGGAAGCGAGCGAGGTAGGCCTCGGTCCAGGCCATGTAGTGCCGCCCATGGCCGCGCTCGCTCATGAAGCCGAGGTCCTGCACCTTGTAGTTGCGATAGGAGCCCGAGTTGTCGTTCTCCCGCGCATAGGGCCACACCAGCGAGGTCTGGTCGATGCCGTCGAGCAGGAAGGCGATCGCGCGGTGGATCGACTGGCCCTCCGCGACCCTCGATGCGCGTACAGGTCGTAGCCCTGCGCCGCCGCCATCTCGGCGATCGCCACGAGCGATGTGATCGCATGCCGCTGGTAGCTCAGCGCCCGCGAGCCGCGCGCGGTCTCCAGGGGCAGGCTGCCATCGGGGCGCATCTGTGCCAAGGCATCGAGATAGGTCTCGATGCCGGCGCGAAACCCGTCGTCGTCGCCGCGCACGATGCCCCAGGCCATGGTCACGCTGTCGCTCAGATAGCGGTGGTTGTTCCTGCTCGAGGTGACATCGGGGTCCCGCTCCCGGCCCGGGCCGCGCCGCCAGACCAGGCGGTCGAGCCAGGCCTCGATCCGCTCCTCGTCGCTCGCGGCCATGCCGGGGTAATCACGCACGAGGCTGAAGGTGACGATGACCGGCAACAGCGTGCGGTCCAGATTGTAGTACATCGAGGGAGCCGGGTTTTCCTTGAAGCGGCTCAAGGCGTCGCCTTCCGCCCAACGGCGGAGGTTGCTGACGGCCGCTTCCGCCGCCGCGAAATCGTCCGTGCCGAAGGCGGCGGCCGCGGCGACCATCATCGTGAGCGCGAAGCCCTCGCCCGGCTGCGTGCCGTTGTAGACCATCTGGACCACGCCATGCTTCGGCCAGCCGCTCTGCTCGGCGCCGCACAACCGCTCGCGCTGGCCTTGCGGCATCGCCGCGAGCGCACCTCGCCGCGCCTCGCGATCGAACAGCAGCGCGTCCGGACGGGTCACCCGAAACGTCTCCAGATCGGGCGGCGCCGCGTGCGCCGGCAGCACGAGGCTCGCAGCGAGAAGCGCGCCGCAGGCAAGTCGCCTGGCGAGGGCCCTCAAGGTGATCCTACCAACAAATTCCCTCGTAGGCGGCATCGGACGACAGGCGCTCTTCCATGATGCGCACGAGGTCGTAGACCTTCTGGTCGGGGCGGAGCCCCTCGAGGGCGTCGCGGAAGTCGGGCCCCTTGTTGGCGACGAGCAGGACATCGGCGTGATCGAGCACCTCCTGGATGCTGCTGCGCATCAGCAACGACACGTGCGGGATCTCCCGCTCGATATAGCTCTTGTTCGCGCCGATCAGCCGCGCGAGATTGACGTTCGAATCGTACACGGCGAGATCGCAGCCCTTGCCGAGCAGGGTCTCGACCACATGCACGATCGGGCTCTCGCGCAGATCGTCGGTGCCGCTCTTGAAGCTCAGGCCGAGCACGCCGACCTTCCTGCGCTTCTCGGCGAGCACCCAGCCGATCACGCGCTCGATCTGCTTGCTGTTGCTGGTCGCCACCGCGGCCAGCATGGGCACCGACAGGTCGAGCCGCCTGGCCTCGTAGAGGATCGCGCGCAGATCCTTCGGCAGGCACGACCCGCCGAAGGCGAAGCCGGGCTTCAGATAGGCTGGCGAAGCGTTCAACTTGGTATCCGCGACCAGGAGGTCCATCACCTTGTGGCTGTCGATGCCGAGCCGCTTGCCGATCGCGCCGATCTCGTTGGCGAACGTGACCTTGACGGCGTGAAACGCGTTGCAGGCGTATTTCAGCAGCTCGGCCTCGCGCGCGCCGACCTGATAAAATGGCCCACCCACCCCAGTGTACATCTCGGCGAGCATCTCGGCCAGTCGGGCATCGCTCGTGCCGACCACGGTATAGGGAGGGTTCTCGAAATCCTCGATCGATGTGCCCTCGCGCATGAACTCCGGGTTCGCCGCGACGCCGAAGCCCTCGCCCTCGGATCTGCCCGATGCCTGCGCGATCACGTCGGCGGCCAGACGGGTGGTGCCGGGAGGCGACGTGCTGCGGATGACCACGCCGTGCCAGGCCTTTTTCGAGCGCAGCGCCTCGCCGATCTCGCGCACGACCCGCATCACCTGCTCGATGCTGGCGCTGCCGTTGGGCTCGCTCGGAGTGCCGACGCAGATCAGGCTGACGTCGCTGCCCTGGATCGCCGCCGTGCCGTCGGTCGTGGCGGAGAGGCGGTTTGCCGCGCGCGCAGCCTGCAGCAGGTCGGCGATGCCCGGCTCGACCACGGGCGAAATGCCACGGCCGATCTGATCGACCTTGAGCTGATCGATGTCGACGCCGATGACGCGATGGCCCAATCGCGCGAGACCGACCGCCGAGACGGTGCCGACGTAGCCCAGGCCGAAGACGCTGATGTCCATGATTCTCCACCTCGAGACCATCCGACCGCAGGGCAACCGGCGCCGCCCGGCAAGGCCGCGCCGCCGCGTCGGCGCCCGCAAGTCGTCCGCGACCCGCCGTCATGCATATTGGAATATGCCGCTCCGATTGCCAAAGGATTGACCTGACACACTGCCGGCGATAGTCTTCGAAAAGTTGGTAACCTTTTGTCTTCCTTAACAGTTCTCAAGTCTAATCACACTGCCTACGGGCCCTGCGACGGCGGAAACTTGCGGGCGGTGATCCGTAAGGCAGTGCCCCGAAGGGGTGGTTGTCGGCGCCCGATCGGCCCGGTGTATCATGACGCCGACAGGCGTGGCGGCTGGGCTGGAGCCAGATGGCACCGACCGGCTCCGAGGGGAGTTCCGTTGCCGATGGCCGATGCGGAGAGCGCATGTATCTGACCCTCTACGTGGTGGGATTGGCGGCGCTGGCGGTGCATGCGCCGGACGTGATCTGGCAGCCCGGCGCGCGCGAGTTCTTCGTCATCGTCGGCGCGCTCGGGGTCTGGCGCTACAGCTGGAGCACGGTGCATTTCGTCCGCTCGCTCATCTATCGGCACCGCAGCTTTCCCGAGCTGCGGCGCGAGGCGAGCAGATCGGGCGAGGAAGCGCTGCCTTCGCACGTCTACATCCTGATCAGCAGCTTTCGCATCCGCGCCGAGACCACGGTGCGCGTCTATCAGGCAGCGATCGCGGAAGCGATCCGCTACGGCCGTCCGGTGACGATCGTCTCCTCGCTGGTCGAGCTGGCCGACCAGCGCCTGATCAAGCATCTGTTCCTTCGGATGGCGCCGCCGCCGGAGGTCCGGCTGATGTTCGTCCGGCGCCCTGCCATCGGCAAGCGCCACAGCATGGCCTGCTCGCTGCGCGCGGTCTGCCGCAGCCGGCCGCCGGCCGATGCGGCGGTGATGGTGCTGGACGGCGATACCCTGCTCCAGCCTGGTTGCCTTTCGCGATCGCTGCCGTTCCTGCAGCTGATGCCGGAGGTCGGCGGGATCACCACGGACGAGGACTGCGTGGTCGAGAGCGGCCCGATCCTGCGCGCCTGGCATCGCCTGCGGTTTGCCCAACGGCATCTGCTGATGTCGTCGATGGCGCTGTCGGGGCGCCTCCTGGTGCTGACCGGCCGCATGTCGATCCTGCGCGGTAGCGTCGCGACCGATCCGAGCTTCATCGAGGCGGTCGAGGCCGACTATATCGATCACTGGCGGCTGGGCCGGGTGCAGCTGCTGACCGGCGAGGACAAGTCGACCTGGTTCTGGCTGCTGAACGCGGGCTACCGCATGCTGTATCTGCCCGATGTGCAGGTGACCACGGTCGAGCATCCGCCGGCGCGCTGGCTGCTGCCCGCCAGCACGCAGCTGATGCTGCGCTGGTTCGGCAACATGCTGCGCATCAGCATGCGCGCCATCGCGCTCGGGCCCCGCCATGTCGGCATGTTCACCTGGTGGTGCCTGATCGATCAGCGCCTGTCGATGTGGACGCCGCTGGTAGGCCCCATGGTCGCGCTGTTCTTCGCGTTCGGCAAATCCCTGATCTTTCTCTACGCCTACGCGCTCTGGGTCGGGCTCACGCGCCTGGTGCAGGCGCTCATGCTGTTGTCCGTACGCCCGAGGATCAGCGGCCTGTACCCCCTGCTGATCTATTTCAGCCAAGTGTATGGTGCCTTGGTGAAGACGTACATCCTGTTCCGGCTCGACCGGCAGCGCTGGACCCGGCAGAACATCGCGGCCGATCCGGGGCTGTCCGTCGGCCAGGCGCGTATGCGCACCCTGACCTCGATCTACCTGCACGGTCTCGCCGTCGGCGTGCTGGCGACCGTGGTGGCGCTCGCCACCAACGTCCTGAGCATGCCCCGTTTCGACGCATTGGCCGGATTGTTCTGAGGAAGCCATGATGCAGCCCCAGGTTGTTCACGAAGCCGAGGTCCACCGCCAGCACGTCCGTCTCAAGATCCCGATTCAGGTCGAGATCGACGGCGTCCGCTATCAGGTCGACGACTGGTCGATGGGTGGCTTTGGCGTCGAGAGCGTGATGACGTCGCGCCAGCCCGGCGAGAAGTTCTCGGCGCGGCTCTTCTTTCCCTTCGAAGATTTCGACATGTCGATGCGTTTCGACGCGCGCATGGTCTATGCCGACCAGGAGCACGGCCGGTTCGGCTGCGTCTTTCTGAACATCAGCCAGGACCAGTCGGTCCTGTTCCGCTATCTGATCGACGCCTACCTGTCCGGCGAGGTGGTGAGCGCCGGCGACATCCTGCAGGTGCGCGGTCGCGAGAACACCGCCATGGCACGCTATCAGCCGCTGGAGGAGCTGTTTCCACAGGAGCAGTCCCTGTCCAGCACCGTGAAGCGCTATGGCGTCTATGCCGGCTTCGGCGTCGCGGGCCTGGCGCTGCTCGCCTTCGTGATGCTCGGGATCAAGGAGCGCTACTTCACCATCCAGGTGAGCAACGCGTATGTCGACGCGCCGATCGTGCAGGTCCGTGCGCCGATCGGCGGGCGGCTGATCTCGGCGCTGCAACCCGGCGAGCCGCTGGTGGTCGGCTCCCTGCTCGGCACCATCTACGGCGCCGACGGCGCCTCGGTATCCCTCCAGAGCCCGTGCGATTGCGAGGTCCTGCAGCGGGTCGGCCAGAGCGGGCAGCAGTATCAGATGGGCGATCCGCTGGCGACCCTGATCGAGACCGACCGGCCGCTGCTGATCCGGGTGCAGCTGCCGCTCGAGGACGTCGAGCGGCTGCAGGTCGGCGATCGCGCCGAGATCCGCTTCCCGGGCCAGAGCGAGCTTCTGTTCGGCCAGATCGAGCGGATCAACCTCAAGCCGCATCTGGACGCGCTCGATGGCGAGGCGGCGGACCTGCCGATCTCGCGGCGCCTGGCCCAGGTCCTGATCCGACCGGATCAGCCGCTCGAGACCACGGACTACGGATCGCTGGCATCGGTGCGCTTCCTCTGATCCTGCGCCCGTCGGGCGCCCGCGCGCGGAGGTCACCCGAGGTGCCTTCGCGGCGGGCGTCCGAGGCTGGACCGGGGGTGCGGGCGCGCCGGAGCCGAGGGCGGTCGTCGTCCGGAGAAAACTGCTCTACCTCGATGAGCTAGAGCAATTTTCTCCGATGCGCGGGCGATGCGCCGATCCGAAGTGGTTCTATCGCATCGGGAACTGCTCTAGCCTCGCGGCCGGATCCCTCGCCCGGTAGGTTCGTCATGACCGCTCGCGCGCTCGTTCCCGTCATTCTCGCCGGCGGCATCGGCACCAGGCTCTGGCCGGTCAGCCGCGAGACCATGCCCAAGCACCTCGCCAGGCTCGTGGGCGACGAGAGCCTGCTGCAGCAGACGGCGCGGCGGCTGATCGCGCTCGCCCCGCCCGAGCGGGTCGTCACGGTCGGCGCCGCGGCGCAGGATTTTTTGGTCGCACGCCAGCTCGCCGATGTCGATCCCGGCCTCGTCCGCCACCGCCTGCTGGAGCCGGTCGGGCGCAACACGGCGGCCGCGATCGGCCTCGCCGCGCTCTATGTCCGCGCGCAGCTCGATCCCGATGCGGTGCTGTGGGTATGTCCCTCGGACCATCTCGTGCGCGATCCGGCGGCGCTCGCGCGTGCGCTCGCGACGGCGCTGCCGGTCGCCGCCGCCGGCGAGCTGGTCACCTTCGGCATCACGCCGACCCGCGCCGAGACCGCCTACGGCTACGTCCGCGCGGGCGCCCCGCTGGCGAGCGCGCCGAAGGCGCTCGAGGTGACGCGGTTCGTCGAGAAGCCGCCGCAGGCGACGGCGGAAGCCATGCTGGCGGCGGGCGGTCACTTCTGGAACAGCGGCATGTTCGCGTTCCGGGCCGATCGCATCCTCGCCGAGCTCGAGCGGCACGCCCCCGACATCCTGCACGCGGTCGAGGCGGCGTTCGCCGCACGCGGCGAAGCGCCGGGCGGCGGCTGGCAGGTCCCGCTCGAGCTCTACCAGGCGGTGCCGGCGCTCCCGATCGACCGCGCGGTCATGGAGCGCGCCGACCGGATCGCGCTGGTGCCGTGCGATCCCGGCTGGTCGGATCTCGGCTCGTGGCAGGCGCTCTGGGAGCAGCAGCCCAAGGATGCGGGCGGCAACGTGGCGCGCGGCGACGTCGTGCTCGACGACGCCAAGGACTGCCTGGTGCTGGCCGAGCGGCGCCTGGTGGCCTGCGCCGGCGTGCGCGACCTCGCCGTGGTCGAGACCGACGACGTGGTGCTGGTCACCGACCGGGCGCGCTCCGAGGCGATCCGCGGGCTGGTGAGCTCGCTGAAGGCCGCCGGCCGCAGCCAGGCCAGCGCCCATGGCGAGGAGCAGCGCCCGTGGGGCAGCTTCAAGGTGCTGCACGAGGGGCCGGGCTGCAAGGTCAAGGAGATCGTGGTGGCACCCGGCGGCCGGCTCAGCCTGCAAAGCCACCGCCATCGCGCCGAGCACTGGGTGGTGGTCGCGGGCACGGCCAGGATCACGGTCGACGACGAGGTTCTGGACCTCGGCCCGAACCAGAGCGTCCACATTCCGCTCGGCGCCAGGCATCGGATGGAGAATCCGGGCGAGGTGCCGATGCACCTGATCGAGGTGCAGTGCGGCGCCTATCTCGGCGAGGACGACATCATCCGCTACGACGACGTCTACGGCCGCAGCTGAGCACGGTCCGGGCGGCCTTCCCTCGGCGCGACGGCGCTATGCCGCCCGCGCGCGGACGTAGGAGCCCGGCGCATCCTCGATCGGGGTGAGCGCGCCGTCGCCCGGATGGCGCGCCGCGATCTTCTTGCCCGCGTGCGCCGCGCTCCAGTCGCGCCAGTGCGGCCACCACGAGCCGGCGTGCTGCGCTGCGCCCTCGAGCCAGTCCGCGGGATCGGCCGGCAGCGCCTCGTTGGTCCAGTAGCCGTACTTCTCGACGCTCGGCGGATTGATGATGCCGGCGATGTGGCCGGAGCCCGCGAGCACGAAGGTCGTCTTGCCCCGATAGAGCCGGGTCGCGGCATAGGTCGAGGCCCAAGGGGCGATGTGGTCCTCGCGGGTCGAGAGCATGTAGACCGGGAGCCGGATCTTGCGCAGGTCGATCGGCACGCCGCAAAGGCTGATGCCGCCCGGCTCGATCAGCCGGTTCTCCTGGTAGAACCGGCGCAGATAGAAGCTGTGCATGGCATACGGCATGCGCGTGCTGTCGGAGTTCCAGTACAGAAGATCGAAGGGGAACGGCTCCTTGCCCATCAGGTAGTTGTTGATCACGAACGACCAGATCAGGTCGTTGGCGCGCAGCATGTTGAAGGTCGTGGCCATCTCGCGGCCTTCGAGGTAGCCGCGCCGCGCCATGCTCTCGTCCATGGCGGCGAGCTGCTCCTCGTCGATGAACACGCCGAGCTCGCCCGGATCCTCGAAATCGGTCAGGCTCGCAAGGAAGGTCGCGGCCTTGATCCGCCGATCCTGCTTCTCCGCGAGATAGGCGAGCATCGCGGCGAGCAGCGTGCCGCCCAGGCAATAGCCGACGACGTTGGCGTCGCGCTCGCCGGTCGCCTGGGCGATGGCGTCGAGCGCCGCGAGCGGACCCTCGACCATGTAGTCCTCGAAGGTCTTGCTGGCGTGATCCGCGTCCGGATTGACCCAGGAGATCACGAACACCGTGAAGCCCTGGTCGAGCGCGTAGCGGATGAAGCTGTTCTTCGGCTGCAGGTCCAGGATGTAATACTTGTTGATCCAGGGCGGGATCACCAGAAGCGGGCGCTGATACACCTGCTCGGTGGTCGGCGCATACTGGATCAGCTGCATCAGCTCGGTCTGAAAGATCACCTTGCCGGGCGTGACGGCGACGTTCTTGCCGAGCTCGAAGGCATCGAGGTCGGTCATCTTGATCGCGAGCCGGCCGCGGCCGCGGCCGAGGTCGTCGAGCAGGTTGTTGAGGCCGCGCAACAGGTTCTCGCCGCCCGATTCCAAGGTCGCGCGCAACACCTCGGGATTGGTGGCGACGAAGTTGCTGGGCGCCATGGCGTCGACGAACTGGCGGGTATAGAAGTCGATCTTCTGCCTGGTCTTCTCGTCCGAGCCCTCGAGCTGGTTGACCGTCTCGACCAGCCAGCGCGAGGTCAGGAGATAGGACTGCTTGATGAAGTCGAAGAGCGCGTTGTCGCCCCAGGCCGGGTCGCGAAAGCGGCGATCGCCGTGCTCGGGCTGGATCACGGGGGCCACGTCGCGGCCGAGCAGCTGCTGGCCGGTCGCCTGCCAGAGCTGCAGGTAGCTCTGCCACAGCGACAGCTGGGCGTGCGCGACGGCGGCCGGATTGGTCATGAGCCGGGCGGTCAGCTCGAGCACGGTCGATCCGAGGTTGAGGGGATCGGGCGCGCTGGCGCCGTTGGCGCAGCCGCGCCCCGCGAGATCGCGCAACAGTTGCTGGCTCTTCTCGTTGATCTCGCCCATCAACTGGACGACATCCTCGCGCCTGCGGTCCGGCGTTTCCTGTTGCCTGGCCATCTCGTTCCTCTATGCTTTGGCGCCGTCGCGTCCGCAAGCGAACGCAAAGGAAGCTTGGCTAACGCCATCTAGGGACGTGCTATTACGCTCAAGCGGAGCCGCTGGCATGCACCATGACGCGCGGGCACGACCCCGGAACGATGGCCGCTCCCCCAAGCGGGGTTCTTGTAGACCATCGGTTCGGGGGCGCCAACTCCGGCTGCCGGCGATGTCCGCTTGGCGCTCGTGGCGGCCCGACCATGTCACTCGGACGCAATCTACCTGGACTTGGGTCGCGGCCGCTCTCCTCGTCGGGCTCGCATTGCCCGGTTGCCAAGAGATGGGGGATGATCGCGCGACTGCAAGCTCTGATCCGGCGCCCGTCGCAACGGCCCCGGCCGAGGCCGGCTATCCGCCCCTGCAGAGCGTGCCGCCACGGCCGCAGCTCAGCTACACCGTCCAGCAGCAGCGCCAGATCGTCGAGGCCCTGATCGCCGATCGCGAGAACGCGCGCTACACCGGCCAGGTGGTGCGGCATCGCAGCGGCCTGAGCAGCCTGCCGCCGCCGCCGACGCCGCCCGAGCCCGCGGCTCCGGTCGATCTCGAGCCTGCCGTCGCCGCGCCTGCCCCCGAGCCGTCTCTGGCCGACCAGGAGACCCTGGTGGATTTCCTGGGCGCGCTCCTGTTCGACGCGCCGGCCGCAGCGCCGGGCGCCGAGCCTGCGGCCGAGCCCGCGAGCGAGCCCGAGGAGCCGAGGCGAGGCGGCGCCACAGGCGCTGCCCGATCCGCCAGCCGACCAGACGACGCGCCCGGCACCCCTGCCGCCGGCCAAAAGCGCCATCGCGGCCCGGATGGCCGCGGGCCCCGACCTGATCGATGCGCTCGTCGATGAGAGCGTGCCGCAGGCGCCGCTGCCGCCGGGGCAGTCCGCGCTCGCCGCCCGTCTCGCGGCCGCGGAGCAGATCGCGGAACTGATGGCGGCACCGGTTCCTGCGCCGCGCCCCGCCACGGCCCGCTCGGCGGCGGCAGCGCTGCCGGCGAGCCTGCCGGCACCGCCGCCGCTCAAGCCGATCGTGCCGGCCGGCGCACCGATGCCGCCCAGGCCCGCCGAGAAACCCGATGGCCACCGTTCGGCTGCAGCGGACATTCTCCAGGGGGCGGAAATGGCTTCGGCCGACCGGTTCGCGCGCGCCGTGCTCGTCGTCGCGGACAGGGCGTCCTGAGCAGCATCTTCGTCGCACGCGAATTTGTGCTAGACGGTTCACCATCGAACGTCATCCCGACGAGGATCGCGATGCGCGAACAGATTTTTCACCGGGTGCGCCGCCTGCCGCCTTACGTGTTCGGCGAGGTCAACGCGATGAAGGCGCAGGCCAGGGCGGCCGGGCGCGACATCATCGACCTCGGCATGGGCAATCCCGACCAGCCGACCCCGGCGGTGATCGTCGAGAAGCTCATCGAGGCGGCGCGCAATCCGCGCGCGCATCGCTATTCGATGTCGCGCGGCATTCCGGGGCTGCGCCGGGCGCAGGCGCGCTACTATGCGCGCCGCTTCGGGGTCGAGCTCGACCCCGAGACCGAGATCGTGGTCACGCTGGGGTCCAAGGAGGGCCTCGCCAACCTCGCCCAGGCCATCACCGCGCCGGGCGACGTGATCCTGGCGCCCAATCCGAGCTACCCGATCCATCCCTACGGCTTCATCATCGCAGGCGCGGCGATCCGCCATGTGCCGGTGGTGCCGGGCGGCGACCTCTTGGCCGAGCTCGCGCGCGCGGTCCGGCATTCGGTGCCGCCGCCGACCGCGCTGGTGCTGAACTTTCCCTCCAACCCCACGGCCCAGGTGGTCGACCTGGATTTTTACAAGGAGGTCGTGGCGTTCGCCCGCCGCCACGAGATCTTCATCCTGTCCGACCTCGCCTACGCCGAGATCTACTTCGGAGCGCCGCCGCCCTCGATCCTGCAGATCCCGGGCGCCAAGGAGATCGCGGTCGAGTTCACCTCGATGAGCAAGACCTACAACATGCCGGGCTGGCGCATCGGCTTCGCCGCCGGCAACCGGACCCTGGTCGCGGCGCTGACCCGGATCAAGTCCTACCTCGACTACGGCGCCTTCACGCCGATCCAGGTCGCCGCGATCGCGGCGATCGACGGCTGCGACGCCGAGGTCCAGGCGATCCGCGATCGCTATCGCGAGCGCCGCGACGTGCTCGTCGAGGGCCTTTGCGCGAGCGGCTGGCAGGTGCCTTCGCCCGCGGCGACGATGTTCGTCTGGGCGCCGGTGCCGGCGCCGTTCCGCGAGCAGGGCTCGCTCGCCTTCTGCAAGCTGCTGCTGGAGGAGGCGCAGGTGGCGACCTCGCCCGGCATCGGCTTTGGCGAGTACGGCGAGGATCACCTGCGCCTGGCACTGGTCGAGAACCGTCACCGGCTGCGCCAGGCGGTGCGCAGCATCAGGGCATTCCTCGGCCGCCACGGCGTGCGGCCGCCGGCGAGCCGCGCCCGGGCGGTCGCCTGATGGTCGAGCCGCTGCGCATCGGCATCGCCGGCCTCGGCACCGTCGGCAGCGCCGTGCTGGCGCTGCTGCAGCGCAACGGCGCGCTGTTGGCCGCGCGCGCCGGCAGGCCGCTGCGCCTGGTCGCCGTGTCGGCGCGCGATCGCAACCGCGATCGCGGCGTGCCGCTGCGCGAGGTGCGCTGGTACGACGATCCGCAGGCGCTCGCGAGCGATCCCGAGGTCGAGGCGGTGGTCGAGCTGATCGGCGGCGCCGACGGCGCAGCGCTCGCCCTGGTGCGCGCCGCCCTCGGCGAGGGCAAGTCGGTGGTCACCGCCAACAAGGCGCTGCTCGCCCACCACGGCGCCCTGCTCGCCGACCTCGCCGAGGCCAATGGCGCCACGATCGGTTTCGAGGCCGCCGTGGCCGGCGGCATCCCGATCGTCAAGACCCTGCGCGAGGGCCTGGCCGGCAACCGGATCGAGCGGATCTACGGCATCCTGAACGGCACCTGCAACTACATCCTCACCAACATGCGCCAGAGCGGGCGCGCCTTCGACGAGGTGCTCGCGGAAGCGCAGCGTCTGGGCTATGCCGAGGCCGATCCGAGCTTCGACATCGACGGTATCGATGCGGCGCACAAGCTGGCCCTGCTGGCGGCGCTGGCGTTCGGTTGCCGGCCCGACTTCGAGGCCGTGCATACCGAGGGCATCCGCCATGTCTCGCCGCTCGACATCGCCTTTGCCGACGAGATGGGCTACCGGATCAAGCTGCTGGGCGTCGCGCGCCGGACCGAGCACGGCCTCGAGCAGCGGGTCCATCCCTGCATGGTGCGCCTGGGCGAGCCGATCAGCGAGATCGAAGGCGTGCTGAACGCGGTGGTCGCGGATGCGGACCAGGTCGGCTCGACGCTTTACGCCGGACGCGGCGCCGGCGGCGCGCCGACTGCCTCGGCGGTGGTCGCCGACCTGTGCGACCTCGCCAAGGGTGCGCGCCCGCCGGTGTTCACCGTGCCGAGCCGCACGCTCGCGCGGCTGCCCGCCGCACCGATGGAGCGCCATGTCGGCGCCTACTATTTTCGGCTGATGGTGGTCGACCGGCCGGGCGTGCTGGCCGAGGTCGCGGCCTGCCTGCGCGATCACGAGGTCTCGATCGAATCGCTGATCCAGCGGGCGCGCAAGCCCGACGAGGCGGTGCCGATCGTGCTGACGACGCATCGCACCACCGAGGCCAATCTGATCGGCGCGCTAGGCACCATCAGCGAGCTCGGCACGGTGCTGGAGCCACCTCGGCTGATCCGCATCGAGACGCTGTGAGGGCTCGGCCGCGGTGGTGGTGGGACGGCAAGAAGGAGAGGGGAAGCGATGGCGGATGTGAGACTCGAGGATCGCAATCTGGCGCTGGAAGCCGTCCGGGTGACCGAGCGGGCGGCGATCGCCAGCTGCACCTGGATGGGCCGCGGCGACGAGCATGCCGCCGATCAGGCGGCGGTCGACGCCATGCGCCAGGCCCTGAACGTGCTCGACATCGACGGCACGGTGGTGATCGGCGAAGGCGAGCGTGACGAAGCGCCGATGCTCTATATCGGCGAGCGGGTCGGCTCCGGCCGCGGCCCCAAGGTCGACATCGCGCTCGATCCGCTGGAAGGCACCACCATCACCGCCACCGGCGGCCCCAACGCGATCGCCTGCATCGCGATCGCCGGCCAGGGCGGCTTCCTGAACGCGCCCGACACCTACATGGACAAGATCGCGGTCGGCGGCGGCCTGCCCGAGGGCGTGATCCGGATCGATGCGGAGCCGGCCGAGAACCTGGCGAACCTCGCCAAAGCCAAGGACATCCAGGTGAGCGACCTGGTGGTCCTGGTCCTCGATCGGCCGCGTCACCAGGAGCTGATCGCGAAGGTGCGCGCCGCGGGCGCGCGCATCCGCCTGATCCGCGACGGCGATGTCGCCGGCGTGATCGCGACCGCCCGGCCGGACAGCGGCATCGACATCTATATGGGGATCGGCGGCGCGCCCGAGGGCGTGCTGGCGGCGGCGGCCCTGCGCTCGATCGGCGGCCAGATGCAGGGCAAGCTGGCGTTCCGCAACGACGACGAGCGGGCCCGCGCCGAGCGCATGGGCATCACCGATCTGCAGCGGATCTACGATCTGCACGATCTGGCGTCCGGCGACGTGATGTTCGCCGCCACCGGCGTCACCGACGGCACCATGCTGAGCGGCGTGCGGCGCTTCCCGGGCGGCCTGATCACGCAGTCGATCGTGATGCGCTCGAAGTCGGGCACGGTGCGGGTGATCGAGGCCGAGCACTATCTGCAGCGCAAGAGTGCGGTGGTGCCGCACTTCTCGGCCTGAGCCGCACGGGCTTGGCCGCGTTGCCCGCCGGGGCTGCCGCCTTCGTCGAGCGCTCGCTCAGCGGCCGGCGCTGGCAGCTTCGGCCGGTCGACGAGGCGCTTGCGCTGGCCATCAGCCAGCGTCTCGATCTGCCGGAGATCGTGGGGCGCGTGCTGGCGGCGCGCGGCGTCGGCCTCGACGCGGCGCCGGTCTTCCTGCGGCCGCGGATCCGCGACAGCCTGCCCGATCCCTCGCACCTTCTCGATCTCGATGTCGCGGTCGAGCGGCTGGCGGACGCGATCGCGGCCGGCGAGCGGATCGGCATCCTCGCCGACTACGACGTCGACGGCGCGACCTCGGCGGCGCTGCTGTACCGCTATCTCGGCGCGATCGGCGCAAACTCCACGGTCGACGTCCCCGACCGGCTGCGCGAGGGCTACGGGCCCAACCCTGAAGCGCTGGAGCGCTTCGCGAAGGCGGGCTGCCGGCTCGTGGTGACGCTCGATTCGGGCACCACCGCGTTCGAGGCGCTGGGCATTGCCGCCGAGCGCGGCCAGGAGGTGATCGTCGTCGACCACCACGCCGCCGAGCCGGTTCTGCCGTCGGCACTGGCGGTGATCAACCCGAACCGCTGCGACCAGGACAGCGCGCTCGGCCATCTCGCCGCGGTCGGCGTGACGTTTCTTTTGATCGTGGCACTCAATCGGGTGCTGCGGGCGCGCGGGCATTTCGCCAGCGCGCCGGAGCCCGATCTGCGGCGCTGGCTGGACCTCGTCGCCCTTGGCACGGTCTGCGACGTCGTGCCGCTTGTCGGCCTCAATCGCGCCTTCGTGGCGCAGGGCCTTCGGGTCGCAGCCCGCGGCGGCAACCTCGGCATCGCGCGGCTCGCCGCCATCGCCCGGGTCGCGGCGCTGGAGAACTGCGATGATTTCGGCTTCGCGCTGGGGCCCCGCCTGAACGCCGGCGGCCGCGTCGGCCACTCCGGGCTCGGCGCGCTGCTGCTGGCGAGCGAGGACCTGGAGGAGGTGGCCGAGATCGCCACGAGGCTCGACCTTTTGAACCGGGAGCGGCGCGCCACCGAGCACAAGGTGCTGGCCGCGGCCGAAGGCGCGCTCGCGGCGGCGTTGCAGGGCGATGCGCCGTTGCTGCTGGCCGCAGGCGAGGGCTGGTCGCCCGGCGTCGCCGGCCTTGCCGCGGCGCGCCTGGTCGAGCGCTACCACCGCCCGGCGGTGGTGATCGGCCTCGCCGACGGCATCGGCAAGGGCTCGGGGCGCTCGGTCGCGGGCTTCGACCTCGGCGCCGCCGTGATCGCCGCGCGCCAGGCCGGCATCCTGAGCCAGGGCGGCGGCCACCCGATGGCGGCGGGCCTGACGGTCGCCGCCGGCCGGGTCGAGGCGCTGGCGGCGTTCCTCACCGAGCGGGCGGGCCACCAACTCGGCATCGGCGCGCCGGCGCCGCCGGATCTGACGCTGGATGGCGCGCTGCAGGTCGGCGGCTGCTCGGTCGGCCTCGCCCGCCGCCTGGCGATGCTCGCCCCCTATGGCCGCGGCAATCCCGAGCCGCGCTTTGCGATCGCCGATGCCCGGCCCTGGCGGGTGCGCCAGATCGGCGACAACCACCTCGACTGCTGGCTGCAGGATGCGGCCGGCGGCCGCGTGCGCGCGGTAGCGTTTCGCGCCCTCGACCGGCCGCTCGGACAGGCGCTGCTGGCGGCATCGGGGGTGCCGATGCATTTCGCCGGGCGGATCAAGCTCGATCGCTGGAACGGCGAGCTGCGCGTCACGTTCCAGATCGAGGACGCCGCGGCCTGACGGCTTGCTTTTGCGGCCCCCTGCCGGTAAAGGCTGGGGCCACGTCCCCATCGTCTAGAGGTCAGGACGCCGCCCTTTCAAGGCGGAAACCCGGGTTCAATTCCCGGTGGGGACGCCAGCTTTCCAAGCGACCGCCAGTCCTTCTGACCAGCGATGGCCGTGCGGCCCGCCCCGGGCGGGCGCGGAACTTAAACACCCAGCGTGTCGTCGTCGAGCATCATGAGCCACGCGAGCGCGAGCGCGAGGGTGACGGGCCATAGCAGGCTTAGGAACACACCGGCCGCCGTGGGCCTCGGTAGGTAGCCGCGAAGGAAGTAGACGGTGACTGCCGCATAAACGGAGAGGAGGACTCTCGCCATCGGGGACCCCCTATTTAAGGTTGTTTCGCCCGGCGCATCGAAGGATTTGATGCGCTTGGCCGGCGCCGCGGTCAAATCACAATCACGCGGCCTGGAGACCCAAAAGTGCCTTGACCAACGGGTGCTCCTGCGCGCATGAACCGAGCTATCGCGGCGCGCTTTAGGAAACGCTCGAAGAGGGAGTTCGATCCCGTCGCCCGTATCATTCTGGCGGTCGTCGTGGCCGGCATCGTCGGCACGATCGCAAACTCGATCATCGTCGCGGCCCTGACACCGAACGCGTTCCTGCCGCTTGCGCGTCAGCCCCGGCCGCAACGCGGTGGCGATCGCGGTCGCGGCGCTGCTGCCCGTGATCTATGCCGGGATGTCCGGGATCGCCGCCGCCGGGGTCGCGCTGGCGGCGTTGACGGTGATCCCGTCGATCCTGGCCAAGCTGGTCTTTGGCGTCGCTGCGCCCTGGCTGTTCGTGCTCGGCGTCAACGCCGTCTACGCCGTGGCGGCCTGGGCGACCTGGCTCGCCATCGCGCGGCCGCGCGCCGACCGTTAACCTTTCAGCGCGATCGCCGACAGCAGCAGGCCGAAGCGCGCGCCGCCCTGGCGCCGCGTGCGGCGCGCGCTGAAAAAGCGCGCCTCGTCGGCCAGCGTGTCGTCGGGCAGAGCCGTGCGATCCTGGATGCCGGCGGCGGCGAGGCGGCGCAGCACATAGCCCTTGAGGTCGAACAGCAGGCGATCGGAGCCTGCGACCGGCGCGAACAGAGGCTCGCTCGCCGGGTCTTCCGTCACGAACTGCGCCAGCATCTCGGGCCCGACCTCGTACGAGGGCTGCGCGATGCAGGGGCCGATGGCGGCGCGCATCGCCTCGCGCCTCGCACCCAGCTCCGTCATGGCCAGGACCGTGGCCTCGACCACGCCGGCGAGCGCGCCGCGCCAGCCGGCATGGGCGCAGCCGATCACGCCCGCCTCGCGATCGGCGATCAGGACCGGCGCGCAATCGGCGCACACCACGCCGAGCGCTATGTCCGGGCGGTCGGTCACCAGGGCGTCCGCCTCGACCGGCTGGTGCCCCGCGTGCGCCTCGTTCACCACCAGCACGCGCGCGCCGTGCACCTGGCGCACGGTGCGAAGGCGCTCCGCCGGCAGGCCGAGCCGGCCCAGCGCACGGGCGCGGTTCTCGGCGACGCGCGCCGCGTCGTCGCCGCTCGAGAAGCCGCAGTTCAGCGAGCTGAACACCCCATCGCTGACCCCGCCCTCGCGGGTGAAGAAGCCATGGCGGAGATTGTCGAGTGCTGCGAGATTGCTGGCTTCGATCATCGGCTTCCCAGCATGGTGGAGCGTTCCGGCGACAGCGTCGGTGCGGTGAAGCCTGGCGGCGGCGGTGCACCCGGCCCGGCCAGCGCCAGCACCTTGAACAGCTCGCCCATGGCGCCGCCATCGGTCAGGCGGAACAGCGCGGCGCGCAGCTGGCGGCGCTGCTCCGGCGTCGCGCGCTCGAGCAGGCGGGCGATGCGCAGATCGATCCCCATGGCGCGCAGGAACGGTCCCTGCGGCACCGGCCCGTAGACCGCGGCGCCCGCATGACGGGCAGCCTCGGCGAGCGCCCGGAAATCGACATGGCTCGACAGATCCGCCTCGCCCGGGGTGCTGAGCACCGGCCAGGGCGCGTGGTCGCGCACCGCCTGCAGGGTATCGCCGCTCACCTCGGCCCAGGCGCCGTAGTCGACCAGCAGCGCGACGCCGCCGTCTGCGGCGAGCCGCCTGCCGATCGCGCGGGCGATGCCGCTGCGCTCCGGGCTGACCTCGGCGATCTGGCCGAGCCTCCGCTCGCTCGGGGGAAGCTTTCCGGCGAGATCCGAGGGCCGCTCGGACAACGCGAACACCAGCTCGGTTCCGGCCAGCTCGACCATGCGCTCGACCCAGCCGCGCTCGGTCGCCACCAGCTGATGCACCGGCAGCGCGTCGAGGAACTCGTTGGCGACCAGCAGCATTGTTCCCTGCGGCACCTCTTCGAGCGCGCTGTGCCACCGGACCGTCTCACCCGCGAGCCGCGCGCGCTGCAGGCTGCGAAGGCGCGCGCTGGTCTCGACCAGATGCAGGCGCAGTGCCGCACGGAATCCCGGCACCTGCGCCGTCGCCCGCAGGATATCCGCCATCAGCGTGCCGCGGCCGGGACCCAGCTCGACCAGCAGGCAGGGGTCGGGCCGCCCGAGGTCCGACCAGGCCCGGGCGAGCCAGAGCCCGACGAGCTCGCCGAACACCTGGCTGATCTCGGGCGCGGTGACGAAGTCGCCGGCGGCGCCGAGCGGATCGTGCCTGGCGTAGTAGCCGAGCGTCGGATGGGTCAGCGCGAGCGCCATGAAGCGCGCGGTCGAGATCGGGCCGGCACGCTGGATCTCCTCGATCATCACCGCTTCAAGAGCGCTCAAGGCCCGCGCGCCCCGGCCGGACGAAGCTCCACGCCACCAGCGCGAGGCCCACCACCAGCATCGGCAGCGACAGCAGCTGGCCCATGGTGAGCGCGCCCCACAGGAAGCCCAGATGCGCGTCGGGCTCGCGGAACAGCTCGGCGACCGAGCGCGCGATCGCGTAGCCGATCAGGAAGATGCCGCCGAGCCGGCCCGCGGTGGCAGGATCGCGCGGCCGCCAGGCGAACGCGGCCAGCACCACGAACAGCACGATGCCCTCGAGGAAGGCTTCGTAGAGCTGGCTCGGATGCCGCGGCTCTGGCCCGCCATGCGGGAACACCATGCCCCAGGGCACGTCCGTGGTCCGGCCGAACAGCTCGCCATTGATGAAGTTGGCGATGCGGCCGAGGAACAGGCCGATCGGGATCGCGCACACCACGGCATCGCCGATCTCGAGGAAGGAGCGCTTGCGCATGTGGGCGAACAGCCACATGGCGAGGATCACGCCCAGCACGCCGCCGTGGAACGACATGCCGCCCTGCCAGACCGCGAGCGCCTCGAGCGGATGGCTGAGATAGTGGCCCGGCCGGTAGAACAGCACGTAGCCGAGCCGGCCGCCCAGCACCACGCCCAGCGTGACGTAGAGCAGCAGATCGTCGACCTCGAGCGCGGTCAGCCGCCAGCCCGGGCGCTGCACCAGCCAGCGCACGTAGCGCCAGCCGGCCACCAGGCCGACGATGTAGGCGAGCGCGTACCAGCGGATCGCGAAAGGTCCGATCTCGATCAGGACCGGATCGATCGAAGGGAAGGCCAGCGCGAAGATCGGCACGGCTTTCGCTTACGCCCGCTGCGCCAGGTCCAGGCTCATGGCGCCGGTTATAGGCGCAGGGCCTGCCGCGCCGCAAGCCGCTGCGCGCCGCAGGACGATGTGGCGCACCTGGAGTCCCTTGCATCGGGGGAACCGGGCCTGGACCGATGGCGTATCTTCTGTTTGATTGCGTGTGGTCAAGGCTCGACGGAGCGGCGCGACGCTGGAAGTGCGACGGTCGCCGCCCGAACGACCGACGAACAACGGGGGAAGCATGCAGATGACGCGACCAATGCAGGTCTTGCTGAGCGTGGCCTTTGTGGCGCTTGCCAGCGGTCCCGTGCTCGCCCAGGAGGGCGACCCTGCAGCCGGCGAGAAGGTCTTCAACAAGTGCAAGGCCTGTCACGTGCTCGACGAGGAGAAGAACCGGGTCGGGCCCTATCTGCTCGGGGTCATCGGCCGGCCGGCCGGCACCGCGGAGGGCTTCACGTATTCCTCCGCGATGAAGGAGTCCGGCGTCGTGTGGGACGAGGAGACCATTGCCGAGTATGTCACCGACCCCAAGACCTATATCCCGGGCAACCGGATGGCCTTTCCGGGGCTCAAGAAACCGGAGGACGTCACGAATTTGCTGGCCTATCTGAAGGAGGCCACGCAACAGTGACGTGATCCCGAACGCCCGGCCCGCGGCACCGCGCTCCAGGCGCAGGAGCTAGAGAAGAGCATGGCGAAGGACAGGCGGCTCGAGGGCAGGGTGGCGCTGGTCACGGGCGGGGCGCGCGGGATCGGCCTTGCGATCGCGACGCGGTTCGTCGCCGAGGGCGCCAAGGTGGTGATCGGCGACATCGATGTCGACGAGGTGCAGGCTGCCGCCAAGGCCCTTGGCACCGAGGACGACGTGCTGGCGCGCGAGCTCGACGTTACCAGGGAAGAGAAGATCGCTGCGGCGGTGAGCGAAGCGGAAACGCGCTTCGGCCGCCTCGACATCCTGGTCAACAATGCCGCCATCCAGGACATGACCACCTGGGATGATCTGACCTACACGCACTATCAGGAGGTCCTGCGGATCAATCTCGACGGCGCGCTGTTGTGCTCGATGATGGCGGTGCCGGCGCTCGAGCGGGCAGGCGGCGGCCGCATCCTGAACACGGCCTCGATCATGGGCCTGGTGGGGTCGAAGGAATCGATCCCGTACTCGACCGCCAAGGGCGGCCTGATCAACCTCACCCGCTGCCTGGCCTGCGATCTCGCCGACAAGAACATCACCGTCAACGCGATCGCGCCCGGCTTCATCGACACCCGCATGGCGGTGACCCGCCACGGCGAGCACGAGCACCAGACCGAGTACTTCAAGACGGTCTACCTGAAGTACGGCAAGATCCCGCTGGGGCGTGCGGGCGTGCCCGACGACATCGCCGGTCCGGCGTTCTTCCTGTGCTCGGACGATGCGCGCTACGTCACGGGCCAGATCCTGACCGTCGACGGCGGCGTCACGATGACGTTCTGAGGGGCAGGGGCCGGCGCGCCGTCACGGCCGGCCCCCCAAATGCTACCGGATGCCGGCCTCGATCAGCGGCACCAGGTCCTTGATGGTCTCGGGCGTGACCACGCCGGAACCGGTGTTGATCGACAGTCCGGTCAGGCCGTACTTCTTCGACAGCACGCATTGCGTCACCGGCAGGAAGCCCTGCAGGTAGAGTTGCTGGTCGAGGACGACCGAGATCCAGCCGTCCTCCAGGCCGTCGATGGTCGCCGGCACCAGGTCGATGCCGCCGACGATCACCTCGCCCGGCTCCTTACCGGCGTCCTCCAGAGCCTTCGGCATGAAGGATGTGACGTTGCCGTGCTGGGTACCCATCGCCTTCACGTCGGGATTGGACGCGAGGTAGGAGGTGAGAATCGGCACGGCGAGCGAGGCGTCGTTGTTCACCTCGGGGCTGATCTCGATGTAGTCGACCTGAACGCCGGCGTCCTCGAGGGCTTCCTTCAGGCCGCGGTCGCTCTGGCCGCGCTCGGCCTCCGCCATCAGCCCATAGACCAGCGCCTTGTCGCCCGCGCCGAGCCCGCCGACCTCCACCATCTGCTTGCCGGTCAGCCAGCCGCCGGCATAGAGCTCGACGCCGGCGTAGCCGAAGCCATTCGCCTGATACTCCTCGAACAGCTCGGTCAGCGGCGCGTTGCCGCTGGTGACCACGATGTCGCGCTCCTCCGCCTCGGCGACGAGGTCCGCGAACGCGCCGGAGCCCGGGTGCCCCATGATCACGATGCAGTCGGGGTCGGCCGCCAGCGCCTCGCGGAAATGGTTCAGCATCTGCTCAGGCAGCCAGCCGGAATATTGCTCGATCAGGTTCGTCACCCCGAGCGCATTGGCCGCCGCGATCGCGCCGTTGGTGCGCGGCAAGGTGGCGCCGTCGCCCGGATTGCCGCCCATCTGCATGTAGATCGTCATGCCCTCGCCGAGCGCTTCCTGCGCCGCGGTCGGCGCGGCCGCAGCCGCAGCCAGAAGCGGCAACGCCGCGCTCAGGATCACGCCACGCCATGTCTTGCGCATGCTCGCCTCCCTATGATTGGCCGCTCCCGCAGAGCGTTCCGGCGATCCTACTCGTCCGATTCGCGCCGTAAAGCCCGATCGCGGCTCGCTGCCGGCGCCTACGGGATGTGCTGTCGGCCTGAGCCTGGTCGCATCGCGGGGCCGAACGTCGCAGCCAGGCCCGCCTATTCCACGGGGTGGCGCTCAAGAGGCGTGACCTTGTACGATCTCTGTGCGATTCAGCCGTACGGCCGCTTTCGAGTTCGACAAGCGGAAATAAGTTACCGCGACACCGCAGCAGTTCGTGACCCCGAAGCTGTCATCCAAAGCGTACGCATCTTCTGGGAGGCTGGAAGGCTGCCGCTTTAGGCGCGCACGCGACCAGTCATTGTGATCAGGCGCAAGCCAAGACCGATCGGAACGACGCCAGTGACTCTTGCCAAGCCATGAAACGGAGCGAGCGAGCGCGCGACCCAGCTTCCCTAAGGACAAATGTGGAAACGCTCCGGCTCGCTCGTCCTCGGGACATCAAGTGCCGCAGCTCTCGAGCCGACCGCGATGCAATGCTCGAGCGCGAGCCTGCTGCGCACCTTCCTCGGCGACGGGCCGGCGGATGCCAAGGGCGCAAGTGCCCTTGCCAAAACGGGGGACGGACATGAGAAAGGTCATTACGGGAGCGTTCGTGTCGTTGGACGGCGTGATGCAAGCGCCGGGCGGGCCGCAAGAGGATCCGACGCGCGGCTTCAAGTTCGGCGGCTGGGTGGTGCCGCACACAGACGAGGTGTTCGGTCAGGCGGTTGGCAAGATGTTCAGCCAACCGTTCGACCTGCTGCTCGGGCGCAAGACCTACGAGATCTTCGCGGCGCATTGGCCATATGCTGAGGGCGGCGACGACGATTCCATCGCTAAGCTGTTCAACAGCACCACGAAGTACGTCGCGACGCGCTCGACCATGGAGCTGACGTGGACGGGTTCGGTCGCGCTGCATGACGCGGCGGCGGACGTTGCGCGGTTGAAACGAGAAGACGGCCCTGCGTTGGTGACGCAAGGCAGCAGCGATCTGATACAGACGTTGCTGGCCAACGATCTGATCGACGAGATCAATACGTTCACGTTCCCAATCGTGCTGGGCAACGGCAAGAAGCTGTTCGACAAGGGGGCGAAGCCGGCAGCGTTCAAGCTCGTGGACAACAGGGTGACGACGACGGGGGTCGTGATCGCCTGCTACCATCGTGCGGGTGACGTGGTGACGGGCGACTATGCTATGGACCCACCAACACCCGCGGAAATCGCGCGGCGCGAGCGGATGAGACGTGAGGGCTGACGGGCCGCATGGCCCAATGGCAGCCAACGTCCGAGCCTGGCTACAGGCGGCCTTGGCAGCCGACCAACGAACATTCCGCTTTGCGATCCGAAACCGGACGCTCAGGAACCATAGGCAGAGGTTCAGGGCTGGGGGTGGAACTTCTGCGTTCCCGGTTGGTCGGGCACACTAACTAAGGTGGCTCTTGCGCCGACGGTGCACGCCGGCGCAAGAGGCCGCCGACAAGGCGGAAGTGGCGCAGCCGGAGCAGCCGCGCAGGCTCGTCCATGGACAGATGGAACACCACGGCCGCGAGGAACACGAGGCCCACCACCGCGCGCACCCAGAAGCCCTGCATGCCCGTGGCGACCAGTCCGGCCTCGATCATCCCGATGATAAACGCCCCGACATAGGAGCCGACGATCGTCGCCTTGCCGCCGAAGATCGAGGTCCCGCCGATGAACACCGCCGCCATCACGGTGAGCAGGAAGCCGGAGCCCTGGGTGTTGAAGAAGTTCTTGTTCTCGGCAGTGAGCAGGACGGCGGCAAAGGCGCCGAGCACGCCCATCAGGGTGAACAGCTTGATCTTCTCGCGGCCGATGTTGACCCCGACCACTCGGGCGACGCCGACGTTGTCGCCGATGAACAGGAGATGCTCGCCGAAGCGATGGCGGTTGAGCACGAGCCACAAGGCCGCCGCGATCGCGGTCGCCCACAATGCCTGCACCGGCACCACCCCGATCCGGCCCACCAGGACGTGGTGAATGGCGAAGTCGTCGATCGTGCGGATGGAGTAGGAAAGGCCACCGGTCAGCACGGTCGTGATGCCGCCCCAGAAGAACTGGGTGGCGAGCGTCGCGATGATCGAGGGAATCCCGATCACCGCGATCAGGATGCCGTTCACCAGGCCTATCAGCGCGCCGCCGGCGAGCGCCAGCAGCAGCGCCAGCCAGGTCAGCTCGTACGTCTTGAACGCCCAGGCGAACAGAAAGCCCGAGAACGCGATCACAGACGGAAACGACAGGTCGATCTCGCCCGAGGCGATCACGAGCGTGAGCCCGAGCGCCAGAATCAGCTGCGGCGGCACCGTGGCCAGAAACGACATGTAGATGCGGTAGCCGAGAAACACCTGCGGGGCCGAGATCATGAAGATCGCGATCAGCACCAGCAGCACGCCGATGATCGGCAGGCCCTCGATCCGCACGCGTGGCCAGCGGCTCATCATGCGCCCGCGGCACCTTCGCGGGCGCTCTGCAGCTCGAGCAGATGCCGGGTGAGGTCGCCGAGCGACATCTCGCCCTGCCGGATCACGCTCACGACCTCGCCGCGATCCAGCACCACCATGCGATCGGCCAGCTCGTGCACATGGGCGAGGTTGTGCTCGATGTAGATCGCGGCGCGGCCCGACGTCTTGATGCCGCGCACGAAGTCCAGGACCTTCTGCACCTCCTTCAGCGCCAGCGCCACGGTCGGCTCGTCGAGGATGATCAGGTCGGCGTCGAAATACATGGCACGTCCGATCGCGATGCCCTGGCGCTCGCCGCCGGACAGCTGGCCGACGGTCGAAATCGGCATCGATGCCGGCGCCGCGAAAGCCGATCTGCTCGAGCAGCAGCCGGTTCGCGACCGCCTTCTCGCGCTTGACGTCGATGAAGCCGAAGCGGTTGGTGATCTGGCGGCCGACGAACAGGTTGCGCCACAGCGGCTGCTTGTCGGCCAGCGATTTTTCCTGGTGCACGGCCTCGATCCGCAGGTCGTGGGCGTCCTGCACCGAGTACCGCTCCGGGTCGACCAGCCGGTCGCGGATGTAGAGGCGGCCTGCGGTCGGCTTGAGCACGCCGGTGACGATCTTGATCAAGGTGGACTTGCCGGCGCCGTTGTCGCCGATCAGGCCGACGATCTCGTTGGCGCCGACCTCGAAATTGACGTTGCGCAGCGCGGTGACGTTGCCGAACGCCATCTGGATGTTCTCCATCCGCACCGCGTGGCCGTAGCCGCGCTCGCTCACGTGGCTGCCTCCCCTTGCCGCTATGGTCTGGTCGAGCGCCGCATCGCTGTGCTTGGATCGTACAGCAAGGCGATGCGCGGGCAAGGCCGGGCGTCAGCGCTGCCTGGTCATCGTCCGGGCTCGATGGGCCGCGACCTTCGCGCGATTGCCGCAGACCGCCATGCTGCACCAGCGACGGGCATGGGCCTTGGTCCGGTCCAGGAACACGAGCGTGCATGCCGAGCCCTCGCAGGCGCGAACCAGGCGGAAATCCGCGTTGCAGACCAGATCGGCGATCGCCTCGGCGATCGGCTGCAGCAGCTGCTCGGGCTGCGTCCACCGTCGCAGGCGGTGCTGGACGAGGCCGGTGGCCGTCAGGCTGCCGCCGTCTGCGGCGGCGACCTGGAGGTAACCGTCATCCTCGGCCAGCAGCTGGTTCAGGGGCGCCAGTTCCGCGAGCGCATCCGCCTCGAGTTCCCGTCCGCGATGCCGCTCCACGAAGGCGTGCAGCCATTCGCGCAGGTCCCGGGCCTGCCCGGCGACGGCGTCGAGCCGGCGCGAAGCGGCAGCGCCGGTTTGGAACCGCGCCGCCACCTTGGCATCGATCGCGCCGGCCCGCCCCAGCCAATCGACCAGATCACGGCCGTCGCCCAGCCATTCGACCCACGCCCCTGCGGGCTTGCACCTGGTGTTGACGAAGTCCAGCGCCAGATGGTCGCCGACGAAGAAGGCGGCCGGCCGCTCGCCCTGGTCCGTCTTCATGCGCTCTCCGAACCCGATGGCATGGGTTAGTAACCTCTAAAAAGCGGGTTGACAAGTTATTCTATGTAACCATCATGCCGGCCTGTAAGAGGTTATCACCAGGACGAGGAGCTCAGCCATGATCCGCTACCGCACCGCCACCGTCGATGGCCTGAAGCTGTTCTACCGCGAAGCCGGCAGCGCCCAGCATCCGACCCTGCTGCTGCTGCACGGCTTTCCCAGCTCATCGCACATGTTCCGCAACCTGATCCCGCTGCTCGCCGATCGCTTCCACGTCGTCGCCCCTGACCTGCCCGGCTTCGGCTTTTCGGATGCGCCGGAGCGCACGGCGTTCGAGTACACCTTCGACCACCTCGCCGAGGTCATCGAAGGCTTCGTCGATGCGATCGGCCTTCGCCGCTACGCCGTCTATGTTTTCGACTATGGCGCGCCGGTCGGTTTTCGGCTGGCGCTGGCCCGCCCGCAGCAGGTTGCGGCGATCATCTCGCAGAACGGCAATGCCTACGAGGAGGGCCTGAGCACCGGCTGGAATCCGATCCAGAAGTACTGGCAGGAACCGAACGCCGCCAATCGAGAGGCGCTGCGCACGTTTCTGGCGCCCGAGACGACCAGGTGGCAATACGTGCACGGCGTGCCCGACGAGACGCTGGTGGCGCCGGAATCCTATGCGCTCGAACTCGGCCTTGCTGGCGCGGCCGGGGAACGATGAGATCCAGCTCGACCTGTTCCTCGACTATGCGAGCAACGTCGCTCTCTATCCGACCTTCCACGAATATTTCAGGGCAAAGCAGCCGCCTCTGCTCGCCGTCTGGGGCAAGAACGACCCGTTCTTCCTGCCGCCCGGCGCCGAGGCTTTCCGCCGCGACAACCCCAACGCCGAAGTCCATTTTTTCGACACCGGCCACTTCGCCCTCGAGACCCACGCCCAGGAGATCGCGGCCGCCATCCGGGCCTTCCTGGCGAAGTCGCTGACCATGGCTCCGGAAGCGCGGCGCAAGGCCGTGTGATCCGTCGCGCGTGTGGCCGCTTGCGCTCCGACCTCCTCGCCCTACGATGGCCGTCGTTGTCGAGTGGGAGGGCAGCCGGTGAGCGAAGCGGCCGCATTTCGCGGCGTCTATCCGATGATCTACGCCTTGTTCGGGCCAAACGGGGCGCTCGATCGCGAGGCGATGCGCGCGCCAGGTCGAGCATTGCGTCGCGTGCGGCGCGCACGGTGTGGCAGCGCTCGGGCTCGGCACCGAGGTGAGCAAGCTCACGCCGGACGAGCGTCTCGCGGTAATGTCCTGGGCGGCCGAGGACCTTGGGGGCCGCCTGCCGCTCGCGATCACCGTGTTCGGCGCGACACCTGACGAGCAGATCGCGTTCGCCCGGGCCGCGGCCGCGCGCGGCGCCGACTGGGTAATCCTGCAGCCGCCGCAATCAGCCAAAAATGTGGCCGGCCAGAAGATCACCGAGGATCAGCTCGTGGACTTCTTCGGCGCGGTGGCCGACGCCTCGCCGCTGCCGGTCGCGATCCAGAACGCGCTGCAATATATCGGCGTCGGGCTCTCCAGCCAGGGGATCGACCGGCTGAGCCGGCGGCATCCGAACGTGCGCCTGCTCAAGGCGGAAGGCTCCGCCGTCGAGACGCGCGCGCTTATCGAGCTGACCGAGGGGCGCATGGCCGTGTTTCAGGGTCGCGGCGGCATGGAGATCACCGACGTGCTGCGCGCCGGCTGCGTCGGCATGATCCCCTCGGTCGAATCCTGCCATGTCCAGGCGAAGATTTTCGAGCTGATGCAGACCGGCCGGGCCGAGGATGAAGCACGGGCCGGGCGCCTGTACACAGAGCTGGCGCCGCTCGTGACGTTCCTGATGCAGTCGGTCGACCAGTTCCTGTGTTATGGCAAGCGGCTCACCGCGCAACGCCTCGGCCTCGAGGAGGTGCACGATCGCCAGCCGGCGCAGGCGCCCACCGCCTTCGGCCTCGCCTGCCTCGCGCGCCATGCCGCCGTGCTGGAGCGCCTGCCGTAGGGTTCGTCTTTCTCCACGCCCGGATCACGGAAAACGTGACGCAATGATTCATCGCGAGCAAGCACCTCGCCGCCGGGCACGCGCGCACGGCATCCTCACCCTCCTGGGCAGCGTTTTTCTGGTGGCCGCGGCGGCGGCCGCCGACGAAGCGCCGCCCGAGCCGGCACCGCCCAAGCCGACCTCGACGGCGGCGGAGGCCGGCCCGCCGGAGCGCGGTCAGACCGAGCCGCTGTGGGAGATCGGCGCGGTCGGCGGCGGCGGCTGGCTGCCCGACTATCCGGCGGCGGGCCAGAACCACTGGAACGGCATCGCGCTGCCGTACGCGATCTATCGCGGCGATTTTCTGCAGCTCGGCGAGCGCGGCATCGTGCGCGGCCTGTTCCTGGACCTGCGCCACTTCGAGCTCGACCTGTCGGCGGACGCCGCCTTTCCGGTCAATTCCTCCGACAACCGCGCGCGCGAAGGCATGCCGGATCTCGACACCCTGTTCGAGATCGGCCCCAAGCTCATCTACAAGTTTCTGCCGCGCGGCTCCGGCCAGGAGCTCGACCTTTCGCTCGCGGCCCGGGCGGTGCTCTCGACCGACATCGTCAACTGGCGCTACCAGGGCTTCGTGATCAATCCGGGCCTCACCTGGCGCGACGAGCGCTTTCTGGACGGCGATCTCAGCCTGGTCGCAGGCGTCAACCCGCTGTTCGGCTTCGACGGCCTGGACCGTTATTTCTATCGCGTGAGCCCGGGCGACGCGCGCCCGGATCGCCCTGCCTACAAAGCCGATCCCGGCTACATCGGCACCGAGATGACGCTCGGCGTGTCCTGGTCGCCGTTCGAGCGCGTGCGGCTGTTCGGCGGCATCGTGCCCGGCTACTACAAGGGCTCGGCCAACGAGGACAGCCCGCTCTATCGGGACAATTTCACGATCGCGGTGGGCGGCGGCCTGCGCGTCTCGCTGTTCCAGAGCGAGCGCCGCGTGCCACGCTGAGCGCGACGGTTCGCGGTCGGCGCCGCCCGTGACCGGCAGCTCAGGGCCTCAGCGCGTCGCGCACGCGCTCCGTCCAGCTGCCGGCCGGCCGGGTCTCAAGGTGCGCGCGGCAGGCCTCCGCCAGACGGGTGCGATCCGCCGCCAGCCGCTCGACCTGCACCCATCGGTTCCACTCCTCGATCACGCCGCCCCAAGACGGATCGTCGACGCGCGAATCGGGCAGCCTGTAGTGGAACGTCGGGCGCGGCTTCACCAGCGGATCGGCGGCTGCGGCATAGTACTGCTCGGGTACGAGCCAGGCGAACAGCGGCAGCAGATCGAGCTCCCGGAAGCGGGTCGGATTGGCGGCCAGATAGTCGGCAACGAGCCCGTGCAGATCGGGGCGATAGTCTGCTGCCAGCACCTTGCGCACGTATGGCTCCGGAAAGGGCCGCACGAACGGCAGCAGCCGGCGGGTGGCGTCGACCTCGATGCTGGCGCGCAGCCACGAGCTCAGCACCACATAGGCCTGCAGATGCCGCTTCAGGCTGTCGGGCTCGGTCGACGGCACATCGGGGTTCAGCTGCAGGTCGAAGGTGTAGATCCTCCTGCTGCGGGTGCCCGCGGCGTGGCGCGCGCGCAGGCCAAGAACCATCCGGTCGATGGCGGCGAGGTCGTCGATCTCGACCGGTGGGGCCGCAATCTCCACGGGCAGCCAGCGGCCGGCGATATCGCCCAAGGCGGCCCTCATCCTGTCGACCAGCGTCTCGCCGTCGACGGGCGTGCCATGGACGTAGTGGGAATCGATCTCGACCCGGAAATCGCCAAAGCGGGTCGCCGCGACCTCGAGACGGTGCCTGCTGACCTCCCTGATCGTGCCGCCATAGAGCTCCTGCACCATCGCCGCGGCATCGCCGACGCCGATCCCGCCGAACTCGATCTCGATCCCGACCCGACGCGGCCTGCGCTGCGGGTTCAGGAGCTCGGGCGGACGCTCGATGACAGCAGGCATGGGCTGAGCACGGATCTCTTCGGGTGGTGGCGCCACCAGGGTGCAGGCGACGGAGAGATGGTGGCTGATCCACCTCAGGACCAGACCCTGCGGGCCGCCAAGAACCGTGCGCAGGCGCGGCGCTCCCGCTGCAGCGAGCGCTGCTCACGTCGCCGCCCGGCGATAATGGTAGCGGTAGGCTTCGGTGAAGCCGAGGCCGGCATAGAGCCGGCGCGCCGGCGCGTTGTCACGCTCGACCTGAAGGTAGAGGCGCTTGATGCCCTGGTCGCCTGCCCAGCTGGCGAGCGCCCGCAGCAGGCCCTGCGCGACGCCGCGCCGGCGCTGCTCGGGCAGGGTGTGCACCGCGGTGATTCCGACCCAGCCGCGATCAGCAACCGCCAGCGCCGCGCCGCCGGGGGCGGCGCCGAGCCTGGCGAGCCCGAAGGCGCGCGGCGCTCGCACGCGCTCGACGATCGCCTGCCGTGCCGGCCGCTCCTGGCCATACGCTGCGGCCGGCCAGCAGGCCTCGAGCCAGGCGCAGTTGGGGCCGTCGTCGAGCGCGACGGCGACCTGCGATGCATGCGCCGCGACAGTTCCGATGTCGGCGATCAGTACCAGCGAATGGCCTTCCGCCGCGTAGCCCCTGTGCTCGAGCCGGCGATCGAGATCGGCGGGCTCGGCAGCAGCGGTGAGCTTGAAGCAAGGGCGAAGGCCGCGCGCATAGTAGCGCCGTTCGACCTTGCCGATGAGCGCATCGGCGTCGCCGACCGGCCGTGCCGCGTTGGGCAGCACCGAATTGGCGCGGCGTGTGACGCCGCAATCGAGGCTCAGGCGCCAGCCCTCGAGCCAGGCGGTGGTGGCCGCCGGCCAGGCGTCGGCGCCCAGGTCCTCGAGCAGGCGGATGCAGTCGATCGGTGGCGGCACGGCGTTTTGCCCCGGCGGCGTCGGCAGGTTATCGTTTCCTTGGGCTGCGCACGAAGGCTAGTGTGCTGCGGCGTCCGCCTCAAGCGTGCATCACAATCCATCGGCCGGGCATGAGCGATACCGATCTGGTGATCTTCGACTGCGACGGCGTGCTGATCGACAGCGAGCTGATCGGCGCGCGCGTCGAGGCCGCAGAGCTCGCTCGCGTCGGTATCGCGCTCGCCGAGGCCGAGATCCTGACGCGCTTTCTCGGCATGACGGCGCAGGCGATGTACCGCGCCCTCGAGGTCGAGCACCGCCGCGCCCTGCCGGAGGGCTTCGCCGCCGCCGTGCAGATGGAGATCGACGCCGCCTTCGAGCGCGACCTGCAGGCGATCCCGGGAATTCACGAGACGCTCGACCGGCTGCCGACCGCCAGTTGCGTGGCGTCCAGCAGCACGCTCGCGCGGCTCCGCCACAGCCTCGGCCTCACGGGCCTCTACCCGCGCTTCGCGCCGCACGTGTTCAGCGCCGAGCAGGTTGCGCGTGGCAAGCCGGCGCCGGATCTGTTCCTGCATGCCGCGAGCGAGATGGGATGCGCGCCGGCGCGCTGCCTGGTGATCGAGGACAGCGTCAGCGGCGTTCGCGGCGCCGTCGCCGCCGGCATGCGGGTCTGGGGCTTCATCGGCGGCGGCCATTGTGCCGACGGCCACGAAGGGCGGCTGCGCGATGCCGGCGCCGAAAGGGTGTTCTCCCACATGCCGGACCTGCCGGCGCTGCTCGGCTGAACGATTCAAAAAACCTGGAAGGAGATGGAGGGATGCTGGCAGTCGACGACCGGGTGGTCATGGTCTCGGGCGCCAATCGCGGCATCGGCCGTGCGATGGCCGTCGGTCTGCTGGCCAAAGGCTATCGGCTGAGCCTCGGCGCCCGCCGGCCCGAGGCGCTCGCCGACATCGCTGGGGCGGGGGCGGGAGAACGGGCGCTCGCAGTCGCCTACGATGCGCTCGATCCGGCATCGGCCGTGGCCTGGGTCGATGCGACGCTGGGGCACTTCGGCCGGATCGACGCGCTGATCAACAATGCCGGCGTGCTTCGCCACGCGACCGTCGAGGACGGCCGGGACGAGGATTTCGAGCATCTGTGGCAGGTGAACGCGATGGGGCCGCTGCGCCTGACGCGCGCAGCGCTGCCCCACCTCAAGCGCTGCGGCAGCGGGCGGATCGTCAACGTGGTGTCGCTGGCCGGCAAGCGCGTGCGCGGCGACAACGCCGGCTACTCGATGAGCAAGTTCGCGGCGCTGGCGCTGACCCACGGCACGCGCAGGGCCGGCTGGCGGGACGGCGTGCGCGTTACCGCGCTGTGCCCGGCCTGGGTTGCGACCGACATGGCGAGCGATGCCGAGGTGCCGCCCGAGGCGATGATCCAGCCGGGGGACCTGTGCGAGCTGGTCGCGACCGTGCTGGCGCTGCCCAACAATGCGAGCGTCGCCGAGCTGCTGGTCAACTGCCGCTTCGAGGACACGCTGTGAGCCAGCGCTCGGCGATCCGGTCGCGACCGAGCGTCTGCCCAAGGCCAATCGCAGGGCCTGGGTCGGACTGCCCGGGGTTGTGATCTGGGATCTGGAGAAGCCGTAAGGCCTCTGGCCAAGCGCCGTCGGGCGCGCCCGGGCGATCCGGCGCGCGCCCCGTCAGGTGCTATTGCTTGGCCGGCTGCTGGTCGGAATGCATCGTCTCGGCCGGCCGCTTGCGCGCACGCATCATGCGCCGGACCGGGTAGACGATGACGAACGCCATCGCGGCCAGGATCGCCACCAGCAGGCCCCAGAACGCGCCCAGCAGGCTCAAGCCCGCGCCCGGGCCGACATACGCCATCGCCGGTGTCGCGGCCAGCGTCAGCACCGTGGTGGTCGCCATCGCAAGGAACTTCATGAGATTTCTCCAGGTTGTTCGATCAGCGCCCGAAAGCTCGGCTCGAGCGAGGCCGGATCGATCCGCGTTCCAAAGCACAGGATCGAGACGAGAGTGCCGTCGTCGTTCCTGACCGGATTGATGAACTCCCAGACGATCTCGCCGTCGGGGCTGACCTCGAAGATCCGTCCGCCTTCGGATTCGGTGATCAGCGTGTTGCCGTTGGCCAGGCGCTGCTGATCGCCGCGCACGTTGGACCAGAACGGCTGCGCGTCGTCGCCATCGTAGCTCCAAACGATCTCGAGGCTCTCGGGATCGAACTCGATAAGACGCGACACGCCGCCGGGGCCATAGTGGCCGAAATTGTCGAACAGCAGGATGTCGCCATTGGGCAGCAGATCGGGATCGTGCTGGCCGAGCCACGGACCCTGCATCGCCCAGGAGAACCGCTCGGTCTCGAGATCCAGCGTGCCGATCGCGTTCAGCTCGCGCATCGAGAGCATGACCTGCTGGTCCGATGCCTCGGGCTCAAGCCAGTGCGCCGATCCCGGCGGCAGCAGGTCGACGTTGTTGTTGTGGAAGAAGTCGCCTTTGGCATACCAGGCAACCCTGTTGGTCATGCGGCCGAAAGGCGTTTCGATGAGCGCGTCCAGCAGCGAGATCTTGCGCAGCTCCTTGCCGTCGGGCGACAGCACCACGAGGAAATCGTCGATCCGCGGCGGCGCCAGATGCTTCCACTCCTCGATGACCCTGGTGTCGATCTCGTGGGTGAGGGCGTAGATCGTGCCGTCCGGGGCGATGTCGAAATCGTGATGCGTCTGCTCAAGATATTTCCAGATCAGGTTGGAATCCTTGTCCATCTTGACCATGCCGTAACCCCACGGCGTGTCGCCGACGCCCTCGTAGATCACCAGAAGGTCGCCGTTCGGGTAAAGGTGGGCCTTACGGTAGTAGATGAGCTTGTCCGGCTGCGGCCGGGCGACCGCTGCGCTCTCGTCCCAGACCTCGCTATACGGCAGGCTCCACTCGTGCAGGGTCTCGCCCGAGGGTGACACCAGGATCGCCTTTTGCGCATGGCCGACCGTGTAGAGCGTGGGCCCGGGAGCGCTGCGCGCCGGATCGTGGATGGTGACCCCTTGCGTCGTGTTTCTGACCGGCTGCCAGAGCGTGCCGGGAAACGGGTCGTTGTAATCGCGCATCTTGCTGATGAGCGCCTGGCCGCCGCGGTAGGCGTCCGTCACGTAGCGTGCCGGAAAGGCATCGGCGAAGACGACGTAGGTCCCGGCGATGAAGCCCAGGAAGCCGATCGACAAGACGACCAGCAGGGCCGGGAAGATTTTGGCGATCGATGTCAGGCGCATTCTTGATCCACCTCGGATTCCGGCGCTGGCACTGGGAGATGCCGACGGCACCGGATCAACTGTACTAACGTCTGCGACCCTAGATTTGTTCCGGCCTCGCGACACTCAGGCACCGGCTGTTGCCGACTTGCGCACGAGCGCGGCGGCCATCAGGTAGAGGGCTGCGGCGATCAGTACCACAGCCCGGGCGCCGAGCCCGATGGTCAGCAAGGTGGCGAGGATCGCGCTCGCCACCGAGGCGCAGCCGTTGATGCCCCAGGCCCAGGGCACGAAGTCGGGCGCCCGCGTCCTGAGCCGGGCCAGCACCAGGGGAAACGGCATGCCCATGAACAGCGCGAGTGGTGCTATCAGCGCCAGCGAGAGCGCGATCCTGGCGGCATCGGGCAGTGCCATCAGCCGTGCGAACAGCACCGGCAGGCCGAACACATAGGCGATGCTCAAGGTCGCGATCGCCGCGGCCACGAGCGGCAGCGCGCCCGGTCCGCCGCGCGCGCGCAGCCTCTGCTCGAGCCCAGCCGCAAGCCCGCTGCCCAGCCCCGCGAACACTAGAAATCCCGCGAGCACGACGGCGATCGCATACAGGGGATGGCTGAGGAACAGGGTGAACCGCTGAATCGATGCGATCTCGACGAACAGGAAGGCAAGCCCGATGCCTGTGAAATAGAGGCCGATACGCCAGCGCTCGCTGGCGCGAAGGCGCGTCGGCGACCACAGCCAGAGCGGCAGGAGCACCAAAAGCGCGCTCGCGACCGCGGCCTGCACCAGCGTCGCGAACAGGATCAGATAGCCCCAGTCCAGCAGCGCCGGGCCCGACTGCGCCGCCAGCGATGCGACCTCCGGCAAGGCCCGCCAGGTGAAGAAATCGAAGAAGTAGGGTCGATCGTCGGTCGCAGGCCGCAGATCGAACTTGTAGCGGGCGACGAAACCTTCGCGATCGGGACCGAGCAGTGCCTGCGCACCCTCGTAGAAGGAGGGCTGCTGCAGCACGTTGTAGCGATTGACCTCGTCCGCGCCGATGCCGGGATGGTGGACAGGGTCGAACGAGCGCTCTTGCGTGAAGCTCCGGATCTGCTCGACGTCGCCCTGCGTAAGCACGCCGTTCTTGACCAGCAGCGTGGTGGTGTCCCAGCCGCGGATGAGCGCGAGCTGCCGCCCGGGCTCCGCCACGCCGCGGGCCTCGAGTGCCGTGATCGCCGTCAGCAGCAGCTTCAGGCTGTCGCGCGGCGGCAGCTTCAGCCAGCGCGTGATCGTGAGATAGCCGTCGGGCTTCAAGTGATCGAGATAGGTGCCGATCGCCTCGACCGTGTAGACGAAGCTCGCATGCAGGCTGGCGCTACCGGCGCTGGCGGCGAAGGAGTCGAGCAGCGGCAGCGCGATCAGGTCGAAACGGCGCTCGGTCCCGGCGACGAAGCCACGCGCCTCGGCGATGTGCAGATGCACCTCGGGGCGGTCGTAGAGCCCGCCCGCAAACTCGCCATAGCGGTCCCGCACCAGGCTCGCAAATTGCGGATTGAGCTCGACGGCATCGATCCTGGCAGCGCCGTGCCATACCGCGGAGAGCACGTCGGCGCCGCCGCCGGCGCCCAGGATCAGGACCTCAGGCCGCTCCAGCAGGTGATAGGGCAGGGCGGACGTGGTGAGGTCGAGATAGGCAAGGGGTGCGAGGCCGCCATCGAAGGCCGTGATTGGCGACAGGCCTTCGCCATCGGTGAAGACCGCGACCTGGGCCGGCGGCTCGATGGTGTTGTTGAGGCTCAGGCCCGGCACATGGCGGAACGGGATCTTTGGGCTTCGTACGGCGCTCAGGAGGCCGAGCGGGCTGGAGCGCTCGGTCTCGATCGCCGCACCCGGAACCTGGAGAGCCTGGCGCAGCCCCTTGTAGGGTGAGAGCTGCAGCGCGGTCCAGGCATCGGGCAGGGCCGGCACGGCGAGCGCGGCGACCAGGAACGCCAGCGCGCGCGGCCGCGCCTTGCCTGCCCTCTGCGAGGCTCGCGAGCGCCGCGGCCGCAAGCGCCAGCGCGCCGATCGCTTTCAGCGCCGTGTCCGGCATCATCACGAACAGCAAGGCGACGATCCCGAGTGCGCCGGCGCCGGCGCCGAGCAGGTCGGCGCGATAGATCCTGCCGACCGGCACTTCGAAGCAGGCGAGCGCCAGGCCGATACAGGCAGCACCGCAGAAGAACGGCACCGTCAGGAGGCCGTAGAGCGCCAGCAGCAAAAGCAGCTGGGTGGGGTCCCAGACGATCTCGAGCGGGTTGAACGGCAGCCGCTGGGCGAGCGCGAAACAGGCGATGGCGGTCACGCCGAAAAGTGCGGCCAGCAGCGCGAACGCGGGCCCGGCGTGGCGCATCAGGCGCTCGCGCGCGAGTGCCACGAAGGTGCCGCTGGCGCCGTAGCCGAGCAGCGCGATGCTGATCACCATGTAGGCGAAGTGATACCACTGGATGATCGAGAAGAGCCGCGCCAGCAGCACCTCGTAGGCGAGGATCGCGGCCGAGATCAGGGCGATCGCGGCCAGCTGCATGAAGCTCAGCTGCCGCGGGTGAGCGGCACGAAGCGGACCGGCAGGGTCTGGCGGGTGCGCACCCGGCCACTGGGGTCCTTCTCGACGATCATCAGATGTTGTAGCGAAAAACTGCTGCCGACCGGGATCACCATGCGGCCGCCGGGCTTCAGCTGGGCGATCAGGGGCGGCGGTACGCCGGTGGCGGCGGCGGTGACCACGATGGCGTCGAAGGGGGCGGCGGCCTCGATGCCGTAGTAGCCGTCGCCCAGGTGGGTCTCGACGTTCTCGAAGCCCTGCTCACCCAGTCGCGCCGCGGCGGTCTCGGCCAGGCCCGGAATGATCTCGATGCTGTGGACCTCGGCGACCAGCTCGGCCAGCACGGCCGCCTGGTAGCCCGAGCCGGTGCCGACCTCGAGGACCACGTCGCCGGGCCCGGTCGCCAGCAGATCGGTCATCAGCGCGACGATGAACGGTTGCGAGATGGTCTGGCTGTAGCCGATCGGCAGCGGCCGGTCGTCGTAGGCCTGATCCTGCATGTTATCGGGCACGAAGGCGTGGCGCGGCAGCTCCCCCATGACGCGCAGCACCGCGGGGTCGATGTGATCGCGGCCGAGCGCGTCCGCAGCGCTTTGCGCATGCCGCTCGATCGTGCGCAGCATCGCGGCGCGCTCGGCTCTCTGCTCCACCGGGTCGGCGCCGCCAGCGGGCAGGGCCAAGGTCGATGCCGCCAGGAGCACGGCCAGCATGCGTGGGATCGGCAGCGTGATCTGGCTCATCTGGCCGAGTGCAACTCGTCGCCCGTGGCAGAGGTTCCCAAGTGATGTAGAACAGCAGACCTGGACCAGGGAGGGAAGCCATGCCGCGATTCGCCGCCAATCTCAGCACCATGTTCACCGACCGGCCGTTCCTCGAGCGTTGCGCGGCGGCGCGCAAGGCGGGCTTTGCGGCGGTCGAGTGCCAGTTTCCTTACGAGGTGGAGGCGGGCGACCTCGCAGCCGAGCTGGCGGCACATGGCCTTTCGATGTTGCTGATCAACACGCCGCCCGGCGACTTCGCCGCGGGCGAGCGGGGGCTTGCGGGCCTGCCCGGCCGCGAGGCGGATTTTCGCGCGGCGCTCGATCGCGCCATGGCCTATGCGGAGGCGCTCGACTGCCCGCAGATCCACGTCATGGCCGGGGTTCGTCCCGAGGGCGCGTCCCGGGAGGCGTGCCGGGCGACCTACAAGGCCAACCTCGAGATCGCCGGCAAGGCGGTGGCGGCTGCCGGCCGGCAGGCGCTGATCGAGCCGATCAACAGCCGCGACATCAAGGGCTACCTGCTCAATACGCCCGCCGAAGGTGCGGCGCTGATCGAGGAGCTGGGGCTGCCGGCCCTGCGCCTGCAGTTCGATTTCTACCACGCCCAGATCATGGCGGGCGACCTCGCGAAAAGCTTCGAGCGCCATCTGCCGGTGATCGCCCATGTCCAGATCGCGGGCGTGCCCGAGCGCCAGGAGCCGGACATCGGCGAGATCCACTACCCCTACCTGTTCGATCTCCTGGACCGGCTCGGCTACCAGGGCTGGGTCGGCTGCGAGTATTTTCCGGCCGCCAGGACCGAGGACGGGCTCGGCTGGGCGCTGCGCTACGGCATAGCACCTGCGGTGACGCACATGGCGACCGGCGGCGAGCGCGTGTAGCAGGGCGGGTTTTGCACGCGGCTCCAGGCGTCGCGCTTGGCCCGGGCGCGCGGTGGCGCTATATCAGCGCCATCTTTGAGGAGCGAGGTGGTCATGGAGCGGCGAGCATGGCAGATCCGGGAAGCTCTGGCGTTCGATGATGTCCTGCTCGAGCCGGCGCATTCCGCGGTCCTGCCCGCCGAGGTCGACGTCCGCACCCGGCTGACGCGCGAGATCGAGCTCGGCATCCCGCTGATCTCGGCCGCCATGGACACGGTCACCGAGGCGAACCTCGCGATCGCCATGGCGCAGCACGGCGGGCTCGGCATTCTGCATCGCAATCTCGACCCGGCGGCGCAGGCGGACGAGGTCCGCAAGGTCAAGAAGTTCGAGGCCGGCATGGTGGTCAACCCGATCACGCTCGGTCCCGATGCGAGCCTTGCCGACGCGCTCGAGCTGATGGCGGCGCAGCGGATCTCCGGCATTCCCGTGGTCGAGGGCGAGGCGCGCCGCCTGGTGGGCATCCTCACCAATCGCGACGTGCGCTTCGCGACCGACCCGAGCGTGCCGGTGCGCCAGCTGATGACCGCCGAGAACCTGGTCACGGTGCGCGACGGCGTCACGCGCGAGCAGGCCAAGCAGCTCCTGCACCGGCACCGGATCGAGAAGCTCCTGGTGGTCGACGACGACTTCCGCCTGATCGGCCTGATGACCGTCAAGGACATCGAGAAATCCCAGACGTTCCCGCATGCCTGCAAGGACGCGCACGGGCGGCTGCGGGTCGGTGCCGCGACCGGCGTCGGCCCCGCCGGGCTGGAGCGGGCCGAGGCGCTGATCGAGGCGGGCGTGGATCTGCTGGTGGTCGACACGGCGCATGGCCATTCGGAGCGCGTGCTGGGCGCGCTCGACCGGATCCGCCGGACCAGCAACGCCGTGCAGATCATCGCCGGCAACGTCGCGACCCTGGATGGCGCCAAGGCGCTGATCGACGCCGGCGCGGATGCCGTCAAGGTCGGCATCGGCCCGGGCTCGATCTGCACCACCCGCGTGGTCGCGGGCGTCGGCGTGCCGCAGCTCGCGGCGCTGCTCGACATCGCGGACCACTGCCATACGCAGGGCGTGCCGGTGATCGGCGACGGCGGCATCCGCGCCTCCGGCGATCTCGCCAAGGCGATCGCGGCCGGGGCCGACTGCGCCATGATCGGCTCGCTGTTCGCCGGCACCACCGAGAGCCCGGGCGAGGTCTATCTGTACCAGGGGCGCTCGTACAAGGCGTACCGCGGCATGGGCTCGCTCGGCGCGATGGCGCGCGGCTCGGCGGACCGCTATTTCCAGGAGGAGATCCGCGACACCCTGAAGCTGGTGCCGGAAGGCATCGAGGGTCAGGTGCCCTATCGCGGCCCGGTCGCCCAGATCATCCATCAGCTGGTCGGCGGCCTGCGCGCCGCCATGGGCTACACCGGCAATGCCAGCATCGCCGCGATGCAGCGCGGCTGCACCTTCGTGCGCGTCACCCAGGCGGGCCTGAGCGAGGGCCATGTTCACGACGTGACGATCACGCGCGAGGCGCCCAACTACCGCTGAGGCGCGCAGGCCTTCGCAGGGCAACCGTTCGATCGGAGAGCGGCCATGTCGTCCGCAGCGCGCTTTGCGACCCACGAGATCTCGAACCAGCCGCCGCCGCTCGAGCACACCAACCTGTTCGAGCAGGACCGGGCGCTCGCCGAGGCGGCGGAGCGCGAAGGCGCGGGGCCCGGCCTGGAGCGGCTGCGGGACTTCGGCGCCTGGCTAGGCACGCCGGAGGCGATCGATCTCGGCGTGCAGGCCAACCGCCACCCGCCGCAGCTGCGCAGCCACGACCGGTTCGGCCGGCGGATCGACGAGGTCGAGTTCCATCCGGCCTGGCACGCCCTGATGCGCCGCGCGATCGCGGAGCGCGTGCACGATCTGCCCTGGGCCGAGCCTGGGCCCGGCGCGCATGTGACCCGGGCCGCCGCCGCGTTCCTGCTCAACCAGGTCGAGAGCGGCGTGTGCTGTCCGCTGGCGATGACTTTTGCCGCCGTGCCGGCGCTGCGCGATGCCCCGGCGCTTGCCGCCGAATGGCTGCCGAAGATCCTGTCGGCCGACTACGATGCCGCCGTTGCGCCGGTCGCGGCCAAGCGTGGAGCCGTGCTCGGCATGGCGATGACCGAGAAGCAGGGCGGCTCGGACGTGCGCGCCAACAGCACGCGCGCGACGCCGATTGGCGATGGCGCCTTCGAACTCGTGGGCCACAAGTGGTTCTGCTCGGCGCCGATGTCGGATGCCTTCCTCACGCTCGCCCAGACCGATGCCGGCCTGAGCTGCTTCCTGGTGCCGCGCTGGCTCCCGGACGGCCGCAATGCGATCCGCATCCAGCGGCTCAAGGACAAGCTCGGCAACCGTTCCAACGCCTCGGCCGAGATCGAGTATGCCGGCGCGCTCGCGTGGCTGGTCGGCGAGGACGGCCACGGCGTGCGCTCGATCATCAAGATGGTGCACCACACGCGGCTCGATGCGGCGATCAGCGCCGCGGCGATCATGCGCCAGGCGACGGCCCAGGCCCTGCACCATGCCGCCTGGCGCACCGCGTTCGGGAAGAAGCTGATCGACCAGCCGCTGATGCGCAACGTGCTGGCCGATCTCGCGCTGGAATCGGAAGCCGCGACCACGCTGATCATGCGCGTGGCCGGCGCGTTCGATCGCAGCGCCGACGATCCGCGCGAGGCAGCGCTCGCCCGCCTGCTCACGCCGATCGCGAAGTATTGGATCTGCAAGCGCGCGCCGGCCCTGGCGGTCGAGGCGCTCGAGTGCCTCGGCGGCAATGGCTACGTCGAGGAATCCATCCTCGCCCGGCTCTACCGCGAAGCGCCGGTGAACTCGGTCTGGGAGGGGTCCGGCAACGTCATCTGCCTGGACGTGCTGCGCGCCATGGCGCGTGAGCCGGACGCGCTGGCCGTGCTGCTGGAGGAGATCGGCCGCAGCCGGGGCGCGGATGCCCGGCTCGACCGGGCGATCGACCGGCTGCAGCAGTCGCTGGCGATCACCGAGGGGCCGGAGCATCGCGCCCGCCATCTGGTGGAGCAACTGGCGCTGGCGATGAGTGCTGCGCTGTTGCTGCGGCACGCGCCGGCGGCGGTCGCGGACGCCTGGTGCGCCGCCCGCCTGGGCACGGAGGCGGGGCGCCAGTTCGGGACGCTGCCGACCGGCCTCGATCTCACCGCGATCTGCGCGCGCGCCCGCCCCGGGCTCGACAGGGCAGGGTCATGAAACGTGGCGATGCGAGGCTCGGGCTCGTCGCCCTGGCCGCCAGACCAGCCCCTCGGGCGACCTAAGCCGCCGACGCCGTCGGATCCTGCTGGTCGGCTGCGGGTTCGTTGGCGGCGCCGCCGCCCAGCAGCGCCTCGAGCTCGCGCGGCCCGACCGGCGCGCTGTAGTAGCGCCCCTGCAGCACGGCGCAGCCCGCGGTGGTCATCAGGGTCTCCTGCTCGGCGGTCTCGACGCCCTCGACGCAGACCGTGTGGCCGAGACCGTGCGCGATCGCCTCGATGGCATGCGCCGCCGCCTGCGCGTCCATGCGCTCCGTCAGGCTGCCGGTGAACGTGCGGTCGACCTTGACCAGATCGAACGTGAACTGGTGATGGTGCGCGAGGGTCGTGCACCCTTGTGCGAAGTCGCTCAGCGCCAGGCGCACGCCCTGGTCGCGCAGTCGCTCGAGAATGGCGGCGGCGGCCTCGCGGATCGGGCAGCAGCACGCCCTCGGGAACCTCGAGCTCGAGGCGGTCTGCCTCGAGGCCGCTCGCCTGCAGCGCCTCGGCGACCAGGGCGAGAAGGTCGCGATGGCGGAACTGCAGCGGCGACAGGTTGACCGCGACCCGCAGCCCCGGCCACCTCGCGGCCTGCGCGCAAGCCGTGTGCAGGACCCATTGGCCGAGCGGCAGGATCAGGCCGGTCTCGTCGGCCTCGGCGATGAAGTCCTTGGCATCGAGCAGGCCGCGCTCGGGGTGCAGCCAGCGGACCAGCGCCTCGATCCCCACGACCGTCCGCGTCGCGGCGTCGATCTGCGGCTGGTAGACCAGCTGAAACTCGCCCTCCTCCAGGCCGCGCTTGAGGTCCCACTCGAGCGCGCGGCGCAGGCGCAGCGGCACCTCCATGCCCGGCTCGAACACGCAGAAGGTGGCGCGCCCCTCGTGCTTGGCGCGATACAGCGCGATGCCGGCGCTCTTGATCACCTCGTCGCTCGCCTCGCCGCCGCCGATCAGGGCGACGCCGACGCTGGCGCCAGCGATCACCTCCTGGCCGTCGAGATCGAACGGCTCGGTGAAGCTCGCCAGCACACGGCGAGACAGCAGCGTTGCACCGTCCGGCTGCTCCTGGCCGTGCTGCACGATCGCGAACTCGTCGCCGCTGATGCGCGCCAGGCGGTCGCCAGCACCGATGCACGCCGCGAGGCGCCGCGCGCAGGCCTTGAGCAGGAGATCGCCGATCGAGGGCCCAAGCGTGTCGTTGATCTCGCGAAAGCGGTCGAGGTCGATGCGCAGCAGCGCCCCCGGCTGGCCGCGGCCGCGGGCCAGCGCAGCGGCGTGATCGACCTCGTCGCAAAGCTGCGTGCGGTTGGGAAGGTCGGTCAGCGGGTCGAAACGGGCGAGGTGCGCGCTGGCGGCTTCGGCGGTGACGACCGCGGTGATGTCCGTGCCGGTGCCGCGATAGCCGCAAAAGCTGCCGTCGCGATCGAAGAAAGGCCTGCCGCTGATCTGAATGTGGTGGACGCTGCCGGCATCGTCGGTGATCTGGAAGCGAAAGCCGCGAAACGGCTTCCTGCCGGCGAGCTCGGCCCGGTGCCGCGCCCAGGCATCGTCGCCCGAGCGCGGTTGCCAGGGCGCATGCTGCTTGGCGAGCGCCACCAGAGGGGCTGGCGCCTGGTCGTCGACCACGCTCAGGCGCAGCTGGTCGTCCATCTCCCAGAACCATTCGTCGGCCATCGCGGCGAAATCGCGAAAGCGCCCCTCCACCTCGCTGCGCCGGCTCGCCACCACGCCGATCTCGCGCATGCGGCGAAAGGCGAAGGCGAAGAAGCCGATGGCCAGGACGAAGCCCAGGGTGAACAGCGTGTCGATCTGCCAGGCCGGGTGCTGGCGCGACCAGCCGGCGAGGGTCGGCAGCAGGTCGACGAACATTTCCAGCACGATCGTCAGGACTGCCGCCGCCAGCAGCACCAGGGCGTCGCGCAGGCTCGCCGAGCTGCCGAAGATCCGGACCAACCGATCGTTCAGCCCGACCCCTGCAGCCGTGCCGTTCATCCCGCACCTCGAGCCATTGCCGACCCGGCCATCCCTACGCCCAGATGGTTAACGAAGGCCGAAGATCGGCAGGGCACAGGATCGACGACCAGGGTCACGAAGCCATGCGCCGCCCCGCAAGGGGGCTTGCGCGGGGCCGGGGGCCTAGCATCGCCGCCAGCCGCCGTGTATAGAGGCATCAATCTGGGAGGGCTTTGGCTCGGCTCGCAACAGAGGCGCAGCCGGCAAGGGAGCATTGGCGGTGTGCATCGTCCGGTATTCAGGACGGCTACCCGTAAGCGCCGGCGTGCGCGCCGCGCCGCACGACCATGCAGCTGCCCGATCTCTCGACGCTCGACACCTCTCCTAAGCTCCTGCTCCACAACGCCGCCCATTGGGGCGCCGAAGTGGCCTTGCGGGAGAAGGAGTACGGCATCTGGAACATCTACAGCTGGGCGGATTCGCGCGATCGCGTGCAGGCGCTGGCGCTGGGCCTGCTGGCGCTGGGCATCGAGCGCGGCGACGTGGTCGCGATCATCGGCCGCAACCGGCCGCACTGGCTGTGGGCGGAGCTGGCGGCGCACAGCGTCGGCGCGATGTCGCTCGGCGTCTATGAGGATGCCCTCGGCACGGAGGTCGCCTACCTGCTGGACTACGCCGGCGCGAGGCTGGCCTTCGCCGAGGACGAGGAGCAGGCCGACAAGCTGCTGGAGATCGCGGGCCAGCTGCCGCAGCTGCGCTGGATCGTCTACAACGATGCGCGCGGCATGCGCAAATATCGGGACGAGCGGCTGCTCTCGCGCGCGCAGCTGATCGAGCGCGGCGAGAGCCTCGCGCCTGAGCGGTTCGCCGAGGCGGTGGCGCAGGGCAAGGGCGAGGAGGTCGCGGTGCTCTGCACCACCTCGGGCACGACCTCCCAGCCCAAGCTCGCGATGCTGCAGCACCGCGCTTTTCTCGAGCACAGCGCAGCCTATCTGCGCGCCGACCCGCGCGAGCCGAGCGACGAGTATGTCTCGATCCTGCCGATGCCCTGGATCGTCGAGCAGGTCTACGTCGTCGCGATGTCGCTCTTGTGCCGCATCCGGGTCAATTTTCCCGAGAGCGAACGGACCGCGGTCCACGACCTGCGCGAGATCGGCCCGACCCATCTGCTGCTGGCGCCCAGGGTCTGGGAGCAGCTCTCGGCCGACATCCACGCGCGCATGCTGGATGCCAACCCGATCAACCGCAAGATCTTCGCCTGGGGCGTCAGGCAGGGCCTGGCGGGGCTCGATGCCGGCCGGCGCGCGCGGCTCGCCGACTGGCTGCTGTTCGGCGTGCTGCGCGACCGGCTCGGCTTCTCCAAGGTGAAGTCGGCGGCCACCGGGGGCTCGGCGCTCGGCCCCGACACCTTCCGCTTCTTCCTGGCGATGGGCGTGCCGCTGCGCCAGCTCTACGGCCAGACCGAGACCATCGGCGCCTACACCCTGCAGCGCGGCGGCGAGGTCGATTTCGACAGCTCCGGGCCGCCGTTCGACAACACCGAGATCCGCATCGATCGGCCCGACGCCAATGGCGTCGGCCAGATCGTCACGCGCCACCCGCATCTGTTCCAGGGCTACTTCAGGCAGCCCGAGGAGACCCGCAGGACGCTCACCCCGGACGGCTGGATCCTGACCGGCGATGCCGGCTATCTCGACGAGCATGGCCGCCTGGTGGTGATCGACCGGGTCAACGATCTGGCGACCACCGCGCAGGGCGTGCACTTCTCGCCGCAGTTCATCGAGAACAAGCTGAAGTTCTCGCCCTATATCGGCGAGTGCGTGGTGCTCGGCAACGGCCGGCCGGCGATCGTGGCGATCCTGTGCGTGCGCTACTCGATGGTCGCGAAATGGGCGGAAAACCAAGGCCTTGTCTACACGACCTACACCACGCTCTCAGCTCTTCCCGAGGTCTATGGCCTGATCGAGCGCGAGGTCCTCAAGGTCAATGCCTCGCTGCCGCCCGGCCAGCAGATCGCGCGCTTCTTGCTGCTCTACAAGGAGCTCGATGCCGACGACGGCGAGCTGACCCGGACCCGCAAGGTCCGGCGCTCGGTGATCGACGAGCGCTATCGCGCCCTGATCGAGGCGCTGTACGCCGGCGCCGACCTGGTCGCGGTCGAGACCAGTGGTGACGTTCGAGGACGGCCGCACCGGCAAGATCAAAGCCGAGATGGCGATCCGCGACCTCGCGCCCGAGGCGCCGGTCCCGCAGGCCGCAGAGTAGCGATGGCCGCCAGGCTGGAGCCGGTCGGGCGGAGCGGTGCACTTCGCCGCTTCGACGAGGTGCTGCTCGAGGTGCGCAACATCACCCTTCGCTTTGGCGGCGTCAGCGCGCTGAGCGACGTCAGCTTCGACATCAGGAAGGGCGAGGTCCGCTCGATCATCGGCCCGAACGGCGCCGGCAAGTCGTCGATGCTGAACGTGATCAACGGCTTCTACCGGGCGCAGGAGGGCACCATCGTCCACAAGGGCAGGGTGGTCCGCCACATGCGGCCCTATCAGGCGGCGGTCGCGGGCATCGGCCGCACCTTCCAGAACATCGCGCTGTTCCGCGGCATGACCACGCTCGACAACCTGATGACCGGGCGCATCCTGAAGATGCACGCGACGTTCCTGGAGCAGGCGATCTGGTTCGGGCGCGCCAGGCGCGAGGAGCTCGCGCACCGCGCGCGGGTCGAGCACGTCATCGATTTCCTCGAGATCCAGGAGATCCGCAACACGCCGGTGGGCCGGCTGCCCTACGGCCTGCAAAAGCGGGTCGAGCTCGGCCGCGCGCTGGCGACCGAGCCGGAGCTTCTGCTGCTCGACGAGCCGATGGCGGGCATGAACCTCGAGGAGAAGGAGGACATGTGCCGCTTCGTCCTCGACGTCAACGAGGAGTTCGGCACGACCATCGCCTTGATCGAGCACGACATGAGCGTGGTGATGGACATCTCGGATCGGGTCGTGGTGCTGGACCACGGCAAGAAGCTCGCCGACGGCACGCCGGACGAGGTGCGCGACGATCCGGCGGTGATCGACGCCTATCTCGGCGTCCGCCACGAGTGAGGCAGGCGCCGCCATGGGCATGGTCGAGACTTACCTGATCGGGCCTTTCGCCGAGATGGCGGCGTATCCCGCAGGCGTGCTCGAGACCGTGATCGCCGGGCTCGGCAACGGCTTTCTCTATGCCCTGGTCGCGATCGGCTTCGTGATCATCTTCAAGTCGTCCGGCGTGTTCAACTACGCCCAGGGCGCGATCGTGTTCTTCGCCGCCCTGAACTTCGCCGGCCTGCTCAAGCTCGGGCTGCCCTGGTACCTCGCCGGCCTGATCACGCTGCTCCTGCTGGTGGCGGTCGCCTTCGTGGTCGAGCGGGCGGTGCTCCGGTCGCTGGTCGGCCAGTCGCCGCTCACCCTGTTCATGGCGACCATCGGCGTCAGCTTCTTCATCGAGGGCCTGGTCGAGGCGATGTGGGGCGGCAACCCGCACATGCTCAAGATCGGCCTGCCCGAAAGCTCGCTGTTCAGCATCGACTATGCCTGGGGCGAGGCCGCCGGGCTCGACCTGATCGTGCAGGAGTCGGACCTGCTCGCGATCGCGACGGGGCTGGTGCTGGTGCTCGGCCTGTTCGTGTTCTTCCACTATTCCAGGATCGGCCAGGCGCTGCGCGCGGTCGCCGACGACCACACGGCCTCGATGTCGGTCGGCATCCCGCTCAATCGCATGTGGGTGATCGTGTGGTCGCTCTCCGGGCTCACCGCCTTCGTCGCGGCCACGGTCTGGGGCACCAAGATCCAGATCGAGCCGACCATGATCGGGCTCGCGCTCAAGGCGCTGCCGGTGCTGATCCTCGGCGGGCTGACGTCGATCCCGGGGGCGCTGGTCGGCGGCTGCATCATCGGCGTCAGCGAGCTTTTGTTCGAGACCTACTGGGGCCAGCCGCTGTTCGGCGGCGCCACCACCGAATGGTTCGCCTTCATGCTCGCGCTGGTGTTCCTGCTGTTCCGGCCGCAGGGCCTGTTCGGCGAGCCGATCATCGAGCGGGTGTAGATCGGTTGGCGATGCTGTATCGCGAGACCGGCGTCTATCAGACCAGCTACGGCAGGGATCAGGCGATCTTTCGCATCCCGCTCGACCGCTACGCGATCGCGATCTGGCTGCTCGTCGCGTTCGTGGTGGTGCCGGCGACCGCCTCGAACTACGTGCTGACCGACCTCCTGACGCCGTTCCTGATCATGTCGATCGCAGCGCTCGGCCTGAACGTGCTGACCGGCTATTGCGGCCAGCTCAGCCTCGGCACCGGCGCGTTCATGGCGCTCGGCGGCTTCATGACCTACAAGCTCGTGACCGGCTTTCCGACCGCCGGCGCGCTGCTTGGCGCCATCACCGGCATCGATCGTGGCGCTGCCCGACCCGGCGCTCGGCGCCTTCCGGCCGTTCGACCTCTGGTTCCTCGCGATCCTGATCATGGCGGGAGCGATCACCGCGCTGGTCGGGCTGGTGTTCGGCCTGCCGAGCCTCAAGATCAAGGGCCTCTACCTCGCGGTCACCACGCTCGCGGCGCAGTTCTTCCTGATCTGGCTGTTCATCAAGGTGCCCTGGTTCACCAACTATTCGCCCGCCGGGATCGCGCCGGCGCCGCCCCGCACGCTGCTCGGCTTCCAGGTCACCGGCGCCGCCTCGCCGGTGGTCTACCGCTACCTGTTCGTGCTGATCCTGACCGTCCTGATCGCGCTCGCGGTGAAGAACGTCACCCGCTGCCATACCGGCCGCTCCTGGATGGCGATCCGCGACATGGACCTCGCCGCCGAGATGATCGGCGTCCATCCGACCGTCGCCAAGCTCAGCGCGTTCGCGTTCAGCTCGTTCCTGATCGGCATCGCCGGCGCGCTGTGGGCCTTCGTCAAGATCAACTCCGTGCAGACCGACGCCTACGGCATCCTCTTGAGCTTCCAGGTGCTGTTCATGGTGATCATCGGCGGGCTCGGCTCGGTGCTCGGCTCGTTCCTCGGCGCCGCCTTCGTCACCTTCTCGCCGATCCTCCTCAATATCGGCCTGAGCGCGCTCAATCCGTACCTCCTGGCGCTGGGGCTCGGCCGCATCGAGGTGGCGATGATCAAGCACATCGAGTTCATGGTGTTCGGCTTCCTGATCATCTTCTTCCTGATCGTCGAGCCGAACGGGCTCGCGCGGCTCTGGCAGATCGCCAAGCAGAAGCTGCGCACCTGGCCGTTTCCCTACTGATCTGGCCGGTCGAGGCGGGGGCTGCCGTCCTGCGCGCGCCGGCTTGCCTGCGCCTACCCTTGTGGTAACCTGCGCGGCAAGGCTCGTAAGAGACCATCAAGAAATCTGGGAGACACACATGCAGATGACCAAGGCGGGCGCCGGCTGGCTCGGCGTCGCGCTTGTCGGTTTGGGCATGGCCAGTCTTGCCCCGCCGGCGCAGGCGCAGTCCGACGATACGCAGTACTTTCCGCTGCTGGTCTATCGCACCGGGCCCTATGCCGCCAACGGCGCGCAACTCGCCAACGGCATGATCGACTACCTCAAGCTGGTCAACGCCAATGGCGGGGTGAACGGCGTGATGGTGAGCTGGGAGGAGTGCGAGACCGAGTACCAGACCGACGCCGGCGTCGAGTGCTACGAGCGCCTCAAGGGCAATGGCGCGGTCGCGGCGGTATCGCCGTTCTCGACCGGCATCGCCTACGCGCTGCTCGAGAAGGCCGCGGCCGACGAGATCGTGCTGTTCTCGATGGGCTATGGCCGCACCTCGGCAGCCGACGGCACCGTGTTTCCCTGGGTTTTCAATTTCCCGGCGACCTACTGGTCGCAGGCGACCTCGATCATGAAGTACGTCGCCGAGCAGGAGGGCGGCTTCGACCAGCTCGCCGGCAAGAAGATCGGCCTCGTGCATCTCGATCATCCCTACGGCCGCGAGCCGATCCCGACCCTGCAGCGGATGGCCGAGGAGAACGGCTTCGAGCTGCTGCTGTATCCGGTGCCGACCGGCTCGATGACCGATCAGAAGTCGATCTGGCTCGACATCCGCCGCGCCAAGCCCGACTGGATGATGATGTGGGGCTGGGGTGCCATGAACCCGACCGCGATCAAGGAGGCCTCGCTGATCCGCTATCCGATGGACCACTTCATCGGCAACTGGTGGTCGGCGGCCGAGGTCGACGTGCGCGGCTCGGGCGTGCCGGCCGAAGGCTACATTGGCGCCAATTTCCACGATGTCGGCGATGGCGCCCCGGTGTTCGCCGAGATCCGCGAGAAGGTCTACGACGCCGGCGACGGCACCGGGCCGGAAGCCGAGATCGGCGAGGTCCTCTACAACCGCGGCGTCGCCAACTCCGCGTTCATCGTCGAGGCGATGAACACCGCGATGCAGGAGTACGGCAACAAGGTCCTGACCGGCGAGGAGATCCGCTGGGGCTTCGAGAACCTCGACATCACGCCCGAGCGCATCGAGGAGCTGGGCCTCACCGGCGTGGTGCCGCCGACCAAGGTCACCTGCAGCAACCACGAGGGCTCGCCTGCGATCAAGCTGCAGCGCTGGGACGGCGAGAAGTGGACCGTGTTCACCGACTGGATCCCGGCGATGACGGATGTGGTGCGGCCGATGATCGAGGCCGATGCCGAGCAGTATGCCAAGGAGAACGGCATCACGCCGCGCGACTGCGCGAGCTGAACGCGCGGTAGCGCACCATGGCCGCCGCGCTTGCCGAGCGGATCCAGCGCCCTGGGTCGGCACCGGCCCAGGGCCTCCTGGTCGTCAACAGCATCGAGGTTGTCTACGACCATGTGATCCTCGTGCTGAAGGGCGTCTCGCTCAGCGTGCCGCAGGGCGGCGTGGTGGCCCTGCTCGGCGCCAACGGCGCCGGCAAGACCACGACGCTCAAGGCGATCTCCAACCTGCTGCGCGCCGAGCGCGGCGAGATCACCAAGGGCATGATCACGCTCGCCGGCCAGGACGTCTCGGCGCTCGGCACCGACGAGCTGGTCCGGCGCGGCGTCGTCCAGGTGATGGAGGGCCGACATTGCTTCGAGCACCTGACGATCGAGGAGAACCTCTTGACCGGCGCCTTCACGCGCACGGACGGCAGGGCCGCGATCGAGCAGGACCTGGCGATGGTCTACGGCTATTTCCCGAGGCTTGCGGAGCGGCGCCGGGCGCGGGCCGGCTACACCTCCGGCGGCGAGCAGCAGATGACCGCGATCGGCCGGGCGCTGATGGCAAGGCCCAAGGTCATCCTGCTCGACGAGCCGTCGATGGGCCTGGCGCCGCAGCTGGTCGAGGAGATCTTCGCCATCGTCGCGAGGCTCAACCGTGAAGCCGGGGTGACCTTCCTGCTTGCCGAGCAGAACACCAACGTGGCGCTGCGCTACGCCCGCTACGGCTACATCCTGGAGAGCGGCCGGGTGGTGCTCGACGGCGAAGCCTCGGCGCTGCGCGACAACGAGGACGTGAAGGAGTTCTATCTCGGTCTGTCGACCTCGGGTCGCAGAAGCTTTCGCGACATCAAGAGCTACAAGCGCCGCAAACGCTGGCTTTGACCATGACAGTGCAGGCTCACGCATCTTCCAGCCTGGCGCAGCGCACCGGCTTCGCGCTCGCCCAGGCACTGCGTCACGACTGCCGGGCCGAGCCGCTGCAGGCCGATGGCCGGATCCGCCGGGTGAGCGATCTCTTGATCGACGGGGTCGAGCAGGACCGCCTGCCCGATGCGCTCGATCGAGCCCGGCTGCGGCAGCCGCACTCCGCCGCAGCGCTCGCGATCAACAGCTTCCTGCGCTGGCAGACGGCGCCCGAGCAGCTGGCACTCGACCGCTGGACCGGGTTCGATGCGATCCAGCTCGTCGTGCGCTGCCCGACTGGCCTGCGCGGCACGCCGCCGCATCTGGATGTGCTGGCCCTGCGCGACAACGCCGCGGTCGCGGTGACGGTCCGCTGCACCGAATATCTGAGCCGCCGCAGGTCGCCGGTCGCGGCCTCCTACGATCGGCTTTTGGCCGCGACGCCGGGCCTCGATCCCTGGCTGCGCCAGCTGGCGCAGCTGCGCGCCGCGCCGGACGAGCGCCAGCACATCGACCTGGGCGCCCTCGTCAAGCACGCGCTGGCGCTCGGGCGGACCTTCCCGGATCGTCCCACCAGCCTGCTCTATCTCTATTGGGAGCCGCTCGATGCGGCCCGGTTCGCCGAGTTCGGCGCGCATCGCCGCGAGCTGGCCGAGCTAAGCGAGGCGGTGCGCGACGCCCGGGTGGGCTTCGCCTCGCGCAGCATCAACTCGATGTGGCGGGATTGGGATGCCCAGGCATCGCCGTCCTGGGTGCGGCGCCATGTGGCGCGCCTGCGCGCGCGCTACGGCGTTACCCTCGCGTCCACCGACCACGCGCCGTAGCAGCCGGATCGGCAAGCGCTGGGAATTGTCCCGATGGCCACGTTCGACGACCGTTTCTACGATTCGCTCGAGGTCCGTGACGCCGAGGAGCGCGACACGGCGCTGCTGGCGGCGCTGCCCGGCCTCGTGCGCCACGCGACCCTGCATGCGCCTGGGCTCGCCGCCGACCTTGCCGGGGTCGATCCGGACAGTCTCACCAGCACTGCTGCCCTGGCAGCACTGCCGGTCCTGCGCAAGAGCGAGCTGATCGAGCGCCAGCGGGCGCTGCCTCCCTTCGCCGGGCTGAACGCGGCGCCGCTCGCGCGGATCGCCAAGGTATTCGCATCGCCCGGGCCGATCTTCGAGCCCGAGCTGGCCAGGCCCGACTACTGGCGCTTTGCGCGCGCGATGTTCGCCGCCGGCTTCCGGCCGGGCGAGCTGGTGCACAACAGCTTCGCCTATCACCTGACGCCGGGCGGCTCGATGATGGAGAACGGCGCGCGGGCGCTCGGCTGTCCGGTGATCCCGGCCGGCACCGGCCAGACGGACCTGCAGCTGCAGGTGATCGATCGCCTGCAGCCGACGGCCTTTGCCGGCACGCCCTCGTTCCTGCGCACCCTGCTCGAGCGCGGCCGCGCCGAAGGCCTGCGGATCGACTGCTTTCGCCACGCCCTGGTCTCGGGCGAGGCTTTTCCGCGCACGCTCGCGGATGCGTTGCAGGAGCAGCACGGCGTCGGCGCCTATCAGTGCTATGCGACCTCCGACATCGGCCTGATCGCCTACGAGACCGAGGCGCGCGACGGCCTCGTGATCGACGAGGGCGTGCTGGTCGAGGTGGTGCGGCCCGGGACCGGTCAGCCGGTGCCCGCCGGCGAGGTCGGCGAGGTGGTGGTGACCACGTTCAATCCCGACTACCCGCTGATCCGCTTTGCGACCGGCGATCTTTCGGCCATCATGCCGGGCATGAGCCCCTGCGGACGGACCAACCGGCGGCTGCGCGGCTGGCTCGGGCGGGCCGATCAGAGCACCAAGGTCAAGGGCATGTTCGTGCACCCCGCCCAAGTTGCCAAGGTCGCCCAGCGGCACGACGGGATCGGTCGCACGCGGCTGGTGGTCGAGCGGCTCGACAGTCGCGATCAGATGACGCTTTTCTGCGAGACCGACCAGCAGGGCGACGGCCTCGCTGCCGCGATCGAGGACAGCCTGCGCGCGATCACGGGCCTTCGCGGCAGCGTCACGCTGGTCGCGCCGGGCGCGCTTGCCAATGACGGCAAGGTGATCGACGATCGCCGCCCGCTCGACTGAGCAGCGCCCTGTTCGTCGCCGATCAGCTCGCCTGCATCCGCGCCGGACGACGTGTCTTCGCCGGCGTCTCGTTCGCGATCGCCAAGCGGCGATGCGCTGCTGCTGCGCGGCCCCAACGGCAGCGGCAAGTCGAGCCTGTTGCGGATGATGGCGGGCTTCCTGCGGCCCGCCGCCGGCAGGCTCGCCTGGCAGGGCGCGCCGATCGAGGTCGATCTCGCCAGCCATCGCCGCCAGCTCTGCTATCTCGGCCACGCCGACGCCGTGAAGGGCGTGCTGACGGTGCGCGAGAACCTGGCGCTGGCCGTGGCGCTGAGCGGGGGCGCTGCGGATCGCATCGACGAGGCGCTCGAGCGCTTCGACCTCGCGGCGCTGGCGCAGACGCCGGCCCGCTATCTCTCGGCCGGCCAGCGGCGGCGCCTCGCCCTGGCGCGGCTGCTGACCGGCAGGCGGCCGCTGTGGCTGCTCGACGAGCCGGGCGTCGGGCTCGATGCCGCCAATCGGCAGCGCCTCGAGCAGGTCATCGCCTCGCATCGTGCGGCCGGCGGCATGGTAGCACTCGCCAGCCACGGTGACACCACGATCGGCGACGCTTTGGAGCTGGAGCTCGGCGTCCAGGATCGCGACGGATGAGCGCGTTCGTGGCCATCTTGCGCCGCGATCTCCGCCTGAGCCTTCGCCGCATCGGCGAGGCGGCCCAGCCGCTCGTGTTCTTCATCCTGGCGCTGGCGCTGTTCCCGCTCGGCATCGGCCCGGCGCCCGAGATCCTCGAGCGGATCGGCATCGGCGTGATCTGGGTGCTGGCGCTGCTCGCGGTGATGCTGAGCCTGGACCGGCTCTATCTGGCCGATGCCGAGGACGGCTCGCTGGAGCTGCTGGCGCTGGCCGATCTGCCGCTCGAGCTGGTGGTGCTCGCCCGATCGGTGGCGCACTGGCTGACGAGCGGGCTGCCGCTCGTGATCGCCTCGCCGCTGCTCGCGCTGCTGGTGCATCTGCCGGGCGAGGCTTTCGGCATGCTGGCGCTGGCACTGCTGCTGGGGACGCCGGTCCTGACCCTGATCGGCGGCATCGGCGCGGCGCTGCTGATCGGCGCGCGCCGCGGCAGCGCCCTGATCGGGCTGCTGGTGCTGCCGCTCTACATCCCGGTGCTGATCTTCGGGGTCGGCGCCGTCGAGGGCGAGATCATGGGCCTGTCCGGCCGGCCGCAGCTCCTGATCCTCGGCGCCATGCTGCTGACCGCGCTGGCGCTCGCCCCGTTCGCGACCGCCGCCGCCCTGCGCCTGGCGCTGGAGTGAGGCAGCGGGTCAGGTCTGGGCTAGGTGCGCTTCGCACGCCTGCACCAGCGTCCGCAGCTCGCCGACGGCGCGCCAGATCACGGGTGGATCGCGGCGATGGTAGCCGTGCGTGAGGACATTGCGCAGGCCGATCCAGCCGCGCCAGTCGATCTCCGGATGGGCCCCGACGATCGCTGCGGCGGGAGGGCCGCCCGTAACATCGCCGCCGCCGGCAAGCTGCCGGCACGCCTCGCCGATGGCGACCAGCGCGAACGAGATCGCCGCGGCAAAGGGGGTGATGCCGTCGCCGAAGCGCTGTCCGAAAGCCGCCTCGTCGAGATCGCCGACAAGATCGAGGACCAGATGCCCGTGCCGCACGATGTCGGCGACGAGGTCGCTCTCGCGCCTCATGCGAGCACCGCAACCGCTTCCGCCTCGGCGCGCCGGCGCACGTCTTCCGGCAGCGAGCGGCGAGCGGCGAAGTCCACTCGCCGCGCGAGAATCTGCTCGAGAAGGTCGAGCACATGGCCCCAGCGGATGATGTTCCAACCCTGCTCGTCCGCGAGATCGGCGAAGAGGTCGACATCGCTCCAGGAACGCGCATCGCCGCGGGCCACCGAGCCATAGACGTAAAGCTGCCTGATGCCGAGTTGCCCGAGCTCGCCGGCATGCGGGCGGAGGCGCCGGATCACGCCGGCAAGCGTCGGCGTTTCGCCTTCGTGGGCGATGGCCCGGCTGCAGAGGTCCTCCAGCACGGCCTGCATGCTGCGACCCTGCCGGCGCGCCAGCTGGCGCAACCCCTCGCGCACGTCAGCCGAGCTGCGAAAGGCGATCTGCGTATCAACCATCGTCGGTTCCTGAGCTGCTAGCCCTGCTGGCAATGGTAGCACGAGCCTGGTCCTCGGCCTATCCTGCAGTCGGACCTCGCTAAGTCCGGTCTCGACCGGGGTCGTTGCGTGCGGCCTGGCGCTCGGAGAGGCGATCGGCCTTGAGCGCTTCTCTCGCGCCGCCTGCTGACCTATCTTCCCCTCATGCACCGTTTCGCGAACCCGCTGCGCTATCAGAAGATCGCCGATGCGATCCTGCCGTGGGCAGGCGGCGGCGCGGTCGTGCTCACGGTGATCGGCCTGTACCTGGCGCTGGTGGTGGCGCCGCCCGACTACCAGCAGGGCGAGGCCTACCGGATCATCTATGTGCACGTGCCGGCCGCCTGGATGGCGCTGATGGTGTACGGCATGATGGCGGTGGCGAGTGCCGTAGGCCTGGTCTGGCGCCACCCGCTGGCCGAGATCGCAGCCCGCGCCGCGGCGCCGATCGGCGCCGCCTTCACCGCCGTCGCCCTGTTCACCGGCAGCGTCTGGGGCAAGCCGATGTGGGGCACGTTCTGGGTCTGGGACGCGCGCCTGACCTCGGTGCTGATCCTGCTGTTCCTCTATCTCGGCTACATCGCCCTGCACGACGCCTTCGACGATCCGAGCCGGGGTGCTCGCGCCGCCTCGATCCTGTGCCTGGTGGGCTCGGTCAATCTGCCGATCATCAAGTTCTCGGTCGACTGGTGGAACACCCTGCACCAGCCGTCCAGCATCCTGCGGGTCGAGGGCCCGGCGGTGCACAGCAGCATGCTGGTGCCGCTGCTGGTCATGTTCGGCGCGTTCTTGTGCTACTTCGTGGTGGTGCATATCCTGCGCACCCGCGCGGAGCTGACCGAGCGCAAGATCCGCAACCTGCGTCTTTCCGCCGATCCGACCGCCTGATGCCGGCTTCCGGGGCCGGCGCCCTCGAGGGAGAACGCGATGCCCGTATCCGGCCATGACAGCCTGGGTTTCCGCCGCGAGCTGCAGGTGGGCGGCGCCAGCTACGACTACTTCTCGCTCCAGGCCGCGCAGGCCAAGCTCGGCGACACCTCGCGCCTGCCGTATTCGCTGAAAGTGCTGTTCGAGAACCTGCTGCGCTACGAGGACGGCCGCAGCGTCACCGTGGCCCATCTCGAGGCGCTGGTCGCCTGGCTGCACGAGCGCCGCTCCGACCAGGAGATCGCGTTCCGCCCGACCCGCGTGCTGATGCAGGATTTCACCGGCGTGCCGGCGGTCGTCGACCTCGCCGCGATGCGCCAGGCGATGGTCGATCTCGGCGGCGATCCGCAGGACATCAACCCGCTGAGCCCGGTCGACCTGGTGATCGATCACTCGGTCCAGGTCGACTTGTTCGGCAACCCCGGCTCCTTCGAGGTCAATGTCGAGCGCGAGTACGAGCGCAACCACGAGCGCTACGCGTTCCTGCGCTGGGGCGCCACCGCGTTCGACAACTTCAGGGTCGTGCCGCCCGGCACCGGGATCTGCCACCAGGTCAATCTCGAATATCTCGGCCAGGTGGTGTGGACCGCCGCCGACGGCAATCGCCAGGTGGCGTTCCCGGATACCGTGGTCGGGCTCGACAGCCACACCACCATGATCAATGGCCTTGGCATCCTCGGCTGGGGCGTGGGCGGCATCGAGGCGGAGGCGGCCATGCTCGGCCAGCCGATCTCGATGGTCATCCCCGAGGTGATCGGCTTCAAGCTGACCGGCGCCCTGCCGGAGGGCGCCACGGCCACCGACCTCGTGCTGACCGTGACCCAGATGCTGCGCCGCAAGGGCGTGGTCGGCAAGTTCGTCGAGTATTTCGGCGACGGCCTCGACCATCTGCCGCTCGCCGATCGGGCGACGCTCGGCAACATGTCGCCCGAATACGGCGCCACCTGCGGCATCTTCCCGATCGACCAGCAGACCTTGGACTATCTGAAGCTCACCGGGCGCACGCCGGAGCGGATCGCGCTCGTGGAGGCCTATGCCAAGGACCAGGGCATGTGGCGCACGAGTGGTGCCGAGGACCCTGTGTTCACCGACACCCTCGAGCTCGATCTTTCCACCGTCGAGCCGAGCCTCGCCGGGCCGAAGCGGCCGCAGGACCGGGTCGCGCTGAGCAACGCCAAGGCGGCCTTCGAGGAAGCCCTGCCCTCGATGCTGGACAAGGGCGGCAAGCCGGATGCGCGCGTGCGGGTCGCGGGCAGCGACGATTCGCTCGGCCATGGCGACGTGGTGATCGCGGCGATCACCAGCTGCACCAACACCTCGAACCCCAGCGTCATGCTGGCGGCGGGCCTCTTGGCGCGCAACGCCGCGGCGCGCGGCTTGAAGCCAAAGTCGCACGTGAAAACCTCGCTGGCGCCGGGCTCCAAGGTGGTCACCGACTACCTGAAGGCGGCCAAGGTGATGGACGACCTGCGAGGCCCTGGGGTTCGATGTGGTGGGCTATGGCTGCACCACCTGCATCGGCAACTCCGGGCCGCTCGCAGAGCCGGTCGCCAAGGCGGTCGACGACGGCGGCCTCGTGGTCGCCGCCGTGCTGTCCGGCAACCGCAACTTCGAGGGCCGCATCCACGCGCAGGTCAAGGCGAGCTATCTCGCTTCGCCGCCTCTCGTGGTCGCCTATGCGCTCGCCGGCAGCCTGCGCAAGGACCTGACCAGCGAGCCGCTCGGCAAGGACAAGAGCGGCAAGGACGTCTATCTGCGCGACATCTGGCCGAGCCCGGCGGAGGTCGCCAAGGAGGTCCAGGGCAAGGTCTCGGACGCGATGTTCCGCGAGGCCTATGGCGGCGTGTTCGAGGGCGACGAGCGCTGGCACAGGATCGGCGGCGCTGGCGGCCAGACCTACCAGTGGGAGGACGCCAGCACCTATGTGCGCCTGCCGCCCTATTTCGTCGGCATGGAGCGCAGGCCGAAGGACCTCGCCGACGTCGAAGGCGCGCGCATCCTCGCCCTGCTCGGCGATTCGATCACCACCGACCACATCTCGCCCGCGGGCTCCATCGCCAAGGACAGCCCGGCCGGCCGCTATCTGATCGAGCACGGGGTGGAGCTGCGCGACTTCAACTCCTACGGCTCGCGCCGCGGCAACCACGAGGTCATGATGCGCGGCACGCTCGCCAACATCCGCCTGAAGAACGAGATGGTCGAGCAGAGCGGCGGCTGGACCAGGCTGATGCCGGACGGCGAGCAGATGACCATGTACGACGCCGCCATGGCGTATCAGCAGCGCGGCGTGCCGCTGGTGATCTTCGGCGGCAAGGAGTACGGCTCGGGCTCGTCGCGCGACTGGGCCGCCAAGGGCGTGCACCTGCTCGGCGTCAGGGCGGTGATCGTCGAGAGTTTCGAGCGCATCCACCGCTCGAACCTGATCGGCATGGGCGTGCTGCCGCTGCTGTTCGAGGACGGCACGACGCGCAAGACGCTGGAGCTCGACGGCAGCGAGGTGATCGACCTGCACGACCTCGGCGAGATCGTGCCGCGCATGGCGGTGCGCTGTACGATCACCCGGGCCGACGGCAGCAAGGATTCGATCGTGCTGACCGCCGCGATCGATACGCTGGACGAGGTCGACTACTACCGCCACGGCGGCATCCTGCACTACGTGCTGCGCCAGCGCCTCGCGACCGAGACGGCGGGCAGCGCCGACTGAGATCGATAGACTTGGCAACGATCAGCTCATTGCGCTACACTGTAGGCATGGCCGACTCTCAATACGCCGATGGATCACGAGGACGTCAGGCGAAATGGAGTGCGCGCGCATCGCCAGGACGCGGCCGAACGGCCGCGACCTCGCGCACATCGCCGAGGAGATCCAGGATTTGGGGAAGAGCGAGTACGAGGCCGTCATCTTCAGCCTGACCCAGCGGATCGTCGAGCATCTGCTGCTGATCGAGCACTCCCCCGCAACCGACCAGCGCCTGCACTGGTCCGACGAGATCGACGATTTTCGCGATCGGATCGACCGCAAGCTCTCGCCCAGCATCCGGCGGCAGGTTGAAGCGCGAGCTCGCCGATGTTTTCGCGCGCGCATCTCGGCGGGTGCGTCGCAAGATGGAGCGGTATGGCGAGACGGGTGCTGCCGCGAGCCTGCCCGCGCATGTCCGTACACGCTCGAGCAGGTGCTCGGCGAGTGGCTGCCCGGAGTTTGACCTGATTCCTCAGCGGGCGCCGAGCTCCTCCAGCAGCTGCGCCGTGGTGCGCTGGCGGCAGTAGCCGCGGATCGCGCGCAGCGAGGCGTCGTGGCGCTCCTGGCTGTGGGTGGTGCAGGCGTCGGTCACCAGGGTGACGAGATAGCCGAGATCGCAGGCATGGCGCACCGCGCTCTCGACGCACTGGTCGGTCACCAGGCCGCAGATCACCAATTGCCGGACACCGAGATTGCCCAGCAGGTAGTGGATGTTGGTCGAGCTGAACACGTCCGACGACGTTTTCCGCAGCACGATCTCATCGCCCGTCGGCGCGATCGCATCCAGCACCTGGCCGTCCCACGAGCCGCGCGGCACGTGGAAGCCGGAAATCTTGTAGTCGAGCGAGCGATCGCGGCCGTCGTTGGTGAGGCTCTCGATGACCGCGTAGAGGATCTCCATGCGCGCAACGCGAAACGCCTGCTGCAGCAGCCGGATGTTGGGCAGGACCACGCCTTCGATCTGGCCGAAGTAGTAGCCCTCCTTGGCCTCGAGCTCGGCCGGGCTCAGATGCCTGAACTCGGCGCCGTCGGGATGGGCGCAGAAGTTCTGCACGTCGATGATGAGCAGGCCGCTCTGCTCCGGCCGCAGCGGCACCTCGCGGCTGAGCTCGCTCATCTTCCGATCTCTCCGTTCCCCAGCTCGGCGGGCAATCGCCGCAGCATGGTTTCGAGCCAAAAGGCCCAGTCGGCCTGGCCGCGCGGCTCGGCGATCAGGTCCTGGCGGATCTCGATGCCGACATGCAGCAGGCCCCGCCGCTCGCCGTGCACCGGCAAGGTGTAGTCGGACAGGTCGTCGACCGCATAGGGCAACCTGTCGCCGATATAAGGCGCGCCCTCCTGGTTCATGAGATCCAGGAGCGGGCCCGCCAGCCTGGCGTCGCGATTGTAGAGCAGGCCCACGGTCCACGGCCGCTTCACGCCCATATAGACAGGCGTGAAGCTGTGCATCGCGATCAGGATCGAGGGCAGGCCGCGCGCGGCTCCGGGCATCGAGCAGGGCCTCGATGCGGTCGTGGTAGGGCCGGAACAGCGCCTCGATCCGCGCCTCGCGCTGCTCGGGCGAGAGCAGATGGTTGCCCGGGATCTGGGTCAGCTCGCTGGTCTCCGGGATCGACTGGGCGACATGGGTCGGCCGGTTGCAGTCGATCGCGAGGCGCGAATAGGTCTGCGCCACCAGCGGCGCCTCGAACGCTGCCGCCAGCTGGCGGGCGACCGGCAGGATGCCGATGTCGTAGGCGATGTGGCGCTCGAGCTCGCTCGGCGCCAGACCGAGATCGCCGAGCGCGCGCGGCAGCCGCCGGCCGGCGTGATCGCTCACGAACACGAAGGGCGAGGGGCTCTCCAGGCGCAGGGCGAGCACCGGCGCCGGCTCGTCGGTCCCGAGCAGCCCGTCCGTCCCATCCCCTTCGAGCCGCTCCGATACCCGGTCCGACAAGGCGCTCCCGAGACCCATCCTGTGGCGTTTTCTAACTGAGCGCCGCGCGCCGGGCTTGTCAAACGCTCCTGCTCTGGCCGACCTTGGGGTATCAAACCGCGTGGAAGCCTCCTTGCGAGCGATGGAGAAGGGACCGATGCGACACGAATTGCTGATCATGGCGTGCAGCAGCGACATGGCGGGCCAGGTGCGCGGCAAGGCCTTTCGCGCGCGCGACTTCGACAAGCGCTGCGCCCAGGGCGTCGGCTGGTGCCCGGCCCAGGCGGCGATGACCGCGTTCGACACGATCGTCGCCAATCCCTTCGGCTCGGTCGGCGACGTCCTCTTGATGCCGGACCCCTCGACCCGTGTCGCGGTCGACTTCGGCACCGACGATCCGGGCGAGCATTTCGTGCTCTGCGATCTCACCTACACCGACGGCCGTCCCTGGGAATGCTGCCTGCGCGGTTTTCTCAAGAGCGCGCTCGCGGCGCTGGAGCGCGAGGCCGGGCTCTCGGTCAAGGTCGGCTTCGAGCACGAGTTTCACCTCACCCTGCCCGACGCGCCGCCGCCGCGGGGCTACCACCTGCGCTCGTTTCGCGCCGCCGTGCGCTATGCCGAGGAGCTGGTGGCAGCCCTCGATCTCGCCGGCATCCAGGTCGATCTGTTCCATCCCGAGTACGGCGCCAGCCAGTACGAGCTCAGCACGGCACCGACCGCCGGCCTGGCGGCGGCCGATCACGCCGTGGTGCTGCGCGAGCTGACCTATGCGGTCGCGGCGCGCCGTGGCGAGCGGGTCACGTTCGCGCCGGTCGTGCCGGAGATGGTGGTCGGCAACGGCGTGCATGCCCATATCAGCCTGCTGGATGGCGACGGCCGGCCGGTGATGCACGACCCGCAGGGACCTGCGTCCTTGAGCGAGACCGCAGGCCGGTTCGTCGCCGGCATCCTTCGCCACATGCCGGCCCTGGTGGCGTTCACCGCGCCCAGTGCGGTGTCCTATCGCCGTCTCGTGCCGCATCGCTGGAGCGCGTCCTACAACAATCTGGCGCTGCACGACCGCGAGGCCGGCATGCGCATCGGCGCGATCCGCGAGGACGGCGACGTCGCGGCCCAGCTGAACGTCGAGTACCGGCCGGCCGATGCCACGGCCAGCCCGTATCTGCTGCTCGGCGCGGTGATCATGGCGGGCCTGCAGGGTATCCGCGACCAGCTGCCGCGCGCGCTGCCGACCGAGGGCGATCTCACCACGGTGAGCGAGACGCAGCTGAACGCGCTGGGCGTGCGCCGGCTGCCGACCTCGCTCGGCGCGGCCCTGGACGCCCTCGAGGCGGACCAGGTGGCGCAGGGCTGGTTCCCGCCGCTGCTGCTGGAGGTCTATCTGCGCCACAAGCGCGGCGAACTGCAGCTCCTCGAGGGCCTGAGCGAGGACGAGCAGATCGACCGCTACGCCCGCGCCTACTAGCGCGATCCGACGGCCCCTTGTGCCGCAGGGGCCGCGTGGCGACAATGCTTCCTCCGATCCCTGCAGCCGAGGTCGATGAACGGATGAGCGCGGACTGGCGCAACCGCCTGATCGTCGGGATCACCGGCGCGTCGGGCGCGATCTTGGGCGTGCGGCTGCTGGAGGCCTGCCGCGCGCTCGGCCTCGAGGTGCATCTTTGCGTCAGCAAGGCGGCCGAGCTGACGCTTTCCTACGAGCTCGAGATGCGCGCCGCCGACCTCAAGGCGCTCGTGCACCGCGCTTATGCGCCGGGCGACGTCGGCGCCGCGATCGCGTCCGGCTCGTTCAGGACCCGCGGCATGATCGTCGCACCCTGCTCGATCCGCACCATGTCGGAGATCGCCTGCGGCACCACCACGAGCACGCTCACCCGGGCCGCCGACGTGGCGCTCAAGGAGCAGCGCAAGCTGGTGCTGCTGCTACGCGAGACGCCGCTGCACGCCGGCCACCTGGAGAACCTCCTGAAGCTCGCGCGCATGGGTGCGATCATCGCACCGCCGGTGCCGGCCTTCTACATCAAGCCGCAAAGCGTCGATGCGCTGGTCGACCATACGGTCGGCCGCGCGCTCGACCTGCTCGACCTGGACAGCGACCTGCCGCACCGCTGGCGCGAGGCCGAGAACCAGGGCTAGCGAGCTGGCGCTACCCCGCGTGTGCGAGCGCCGCCTGGCCGGCCTCGGCAAAGGCCGCCTCGACCGCGTCCGCCGTGCGCTCCATGTCGGCATCGCCGAAGGTCGGGTCGATCAGGAACATCAAGGCCGTCTCGCCGAGCCTGCGCGCCACCGGCAGGCGGCCGGCCGGCGCCATGCCGGTCCCATCGAAGGCTTTCTCGAGATACATCTCCGAGCACGAGCCCGTGAGGCAGGTCACGCCCCTTGCCGTGATCGCGTTCAGCAGACGATCGCGGTCCCAGCCGCCGGCCAGGCGCTCGGGGCGCACGAAGACGTAGTACTTGTACCAGGCGTGGCCGGCGTGATTGGGGGGCCTCGTCACGCGCAGCGCCGGGATCGCCGCCAGCCTTTCGGTCAGGATCGCGGCGTTGCGCCGCCTCCGCTCGTGCCAGTCCGGCAGGCGGCGCAGCTGCACGCGACCGATCGCGGCCTGCAGCTCGGTCATCCGCCAGTTCGTGCCGAAACTCTCGTGCAGCCAGCGAAAGCCCGGCGGATGCGCCCGCTCGTAGACCGCCTCGTAGCTCTTGCCGTGGTCCTTGTAAGACCACGCCCACGACCACAGCGCCCGGTCGTCCGTCACCAGCATGCCGCCTTCACCGGCGGTGGTCATGATCTTGTCCTGGCAGAAGGAGAAGGCGGCGACGTCGCCGAGCGAGCCGACAGGGCGGCCGCGGTAGGTCGCGCCATGCGCCTGCGCGCAGTCCTCGATCAGCTTGAGGCCGCGCTCGCGGCACAGCGCCGCCAGCGGCTCCATGTCGCAGGGCCAGCCGGCCAGATGCACCGCGATGACCGCGCGCGTGCGCGGCGAGAGCACGGCGCGCACGGTCTCGGCCGTGATGTTCTGGCTGTCCGGATCGACGTCTGCGAAGACCGGCCTCGCGCCGCACGCGACGACGCAGCTGGCGCTGGCCAGGAAGCTGCGTGGCGTCACCACCACCTCGTCGCCGGCGCCGATGTCGAAGCCGCGCAGGGCGAGCTCCAGCGCCACCGTGCCGTTGGCGAGCGCGATGCCGTAGCGGCAGCCGACCGCCTCGGCGAACTCGGCCTCGAACGCCCGCCCTTCCTCGCCGGTCCAATAGTTGACCTTGCCCGAGCGCAGGACCGCCGCAGCCACCGCGATCTGCTCGTCGTCGAACACCGGCCAGCCCGTCATGTCAGCGCCTCGCCCACGGTCGTGAATCACCCGATATCTAGCCGCAGCTTGCTTTCGGAACGGTTAATGGGGCCCCTTGCGAACTGCGCGCGCGGGACCTGCCCGGCGCTCAGATCAGGCCCATCGCCTCGAGCATCGCGGCATTGACCCGGTGGACGTCGAAGCGCTGCTCGGCGACCTCGCGGCTGCGCTTGCCCATCGCGATCGCGAGGTCGGGCTGGGTGATGAACCGCCGCATGGCCGAGGCCAGGGCGCCCGCGTCGCGTGCCGGCACGAGAAAGCCGTTGTCGCCCTCGACCACGGTCTCCCGGCAGCCCGGCACGTCGGTGGTGACGATCGCCCGCCCGATCGCCATCGCCTCGAGCACGGTACGCGGCATGCCCTCGCGATAGGACGGCAGGACGTAGACCGTGCTGGCGCGCAGGTGCGGCCGCACGTCCTGCCGCCTCGCCCAGATACTCGATCGCGCCCTCGGCGCGCCAGCGCTCGAGCACGGCGGCGCTGAGCCCGGCGGGATTGGGGTCCAACGGGCCCAGCAGGCGAAAGCGCGCCTGCGGATGCTCGGCGCGCAGCCGCTTCGCGGCCTCGACATACTCGACGATGCCCTTGTCGCGCAGCAGGCGGGCGATCAGCAGGAAGGTCGGCGGCTCCGGCACGACCGGCGAGAAGGCGTAGTGCGCGATGTCGACGCCCGAGCCATCGACCCGGATCAGCGTCTTGTCGGCCCCGACGATGCCGGTGCGGCGAAAGTCTTCGAGGTCGTCCCGGTTCTGGAACAGGATCGCCTCGCAGCCGGCCAGGCTGGCGCGATACAGCCGCGTCGTCACCTGGCGCAGGATGCGGCGCTTGAGCTCGCGGCCGTCGATGAAGGCGTAGCCCAGCCCTGTGATCATGGCGAAGATGTGCGGCACGCCCGCAAGCCGGGCCGCGCCGGCGCCGTAGATCACCGCCTTGGCGGTGTAGGCGAGCACGAGGTCGGGCCGCAGCTGCCGGAACAGCCGGCGCAGGCCGAGCATGCTCGAGAGGTCGGCCAGCGGGTTGATCCCCGCTCGATCCAGCTTGAGCGGCAGATAGCGCGCGCCGCGCGCCAGCATCGCCTCGGCCACCTCGGGATTGGGGCCGGGCGCGCAGGCGATCACCTCGTGGCCGGCGCCCGCCATGGCGGCGATCAGGTCGCCGCGAAAGCTGATCAGCGCCGGCGCGTCGCCGCCGATGACCACGATCCGCCTGGGCCTGACGGCGCCATCGGGCTTCTTCTCGCCCTGCCGGGCGGCGCGCTCCGGACGGCGGCGATCGCGCGCTGCGAGCGCCTGCGGGACGGTGGTCACGGTATCGAGCAGCGAAGCGGTCACGGCGCAGACCCCTTGATCGACCACCCCGTCGATCGGCGCGGGGCGCGTCGCGACCACTTCTGTAACGCGGACTCCCTGAGCTTGCCGTTAACGCCGCGCCGGCTCGGAGGCGGCGGTCTGCGGGCGGTCCTGCCGCAGCAGCGTCCGCTTGATGCGCTTGACCTTGGCCACGAGCTTCGGGTCGATCAGCAGCAGCGGCTCGGCCAGCAGATACTGCCAGCGCTCGCGATAGCGCAGCGATGCGAGCAGCTGCGCATAGCAGCGCAGACGCTCGGGACCCCAGGCGACGCGGCGATGCACGGCGCGCAGCGACTTGCCGCAGAGGACCCAGGTCCGGAGCATGCGCCAGCGGGTGAACCCGCTGCGCTGCCCCTGGCCGGGCGTGACCCAGGCGAGCTCCGAGGAGGGGTAGCGATGCTGGCGCTTGTAGCGCCACGGATGCTCCCGGTTCAGGAACAGGGGCTCGGGGACCACCACGTATCGCCCGAGCAGGGCGAGATCGATCAGCAGCGTGCGATCGCCGCCGAGGTGGTAGCCGATCAGCTCGGTGCGGCGCAGCACGTCCGCTCGGATCACGCCGAAGATGTCCTGGCAGTCGTGCGGCCGAAGGCGCGCGGCAAAGCGCACCGAGGGCCGCGTGCTGTCGGTGCCGAAGGCCGTGAGATCGTATTCCTCCAGGCGTACGCCCTGCTCGTCGACCAGCTCGACCAGGGACTGGCAGAGCACCGCATCGGGCGTCTGATCGAGCATGGCGACGCACTTCTCGAGCCAGGTCGGCGCCAGCACATCGTCGTGCGCCGCCCATTTGAAGTAGGCGCCCCTGGCAAGCTCGAAGGTGTGGTTGAAGTTGGCGGTGGCGCCGATGTTGCGTGTCTGCCGGTGGTATCGGATGCGCGGGTCGACCGCGGCGTAGTCGGCGCAGATCGCGGCCGTTGCGTCGGTCGAGGCGTTGTCGCTGATGATCAGCTCGAAGTCGCGGTAGGTCTGTCCGAGGACCGAATTCGAGCGCCTCGCGAAGGTAGCGCTCGCCATTGTAGACCGGCAGTCCGATGCTGACTTTGGGGGTCGAGGGTTGCATATGCCCGGGCCCGATGATGTGGTCGGCCGCTGCGGGGCGGCGCAATGGGATTGGATAATAAGAGACGAAGAGGGGCGTGAGGGGAAGGTCGGCAACCGGGCTGTAGCCGGATACGCAGGCTCGGGCGCGGGCTAGGCGCCGAACTTGGCGAGCCGGCCGGCGTGCGCGAGGGCGAGCGGCAGCAGGTACTTCGCCTCGATCTGGCCGAGACCGCCTTGCAGGCAGGCGCGCTCGCCGAAGCTGGTCGCCGCGTCCGGCCGGCAGGTGCTCGCAGCCAAGAGGACCGGCACCGGATGCCAGCTGTGGCTGCGCAGGGTGGCAGGCGTGCTGTGGTCGCCGGTGACGATCAGCACATCCGGCCCGAGATCGGCGATGGCCGGGATCGCCGCGTCGAGCTCCTCGATGCAGGCGACCTTGCGCTCGAAGTCGCCATCCTCGCCGGCGGCATCGGTATACTTGTAGTGCACGAAGAAGAAGTCGGCATCGTCCCAGTGCCGGCGCAGCGCCTGGAGCTGGTCGGCGAGCTTCGTGCCCGGCGAGAAGATCGTCATGCCGACCAGGCGCGCGAGGCCGCGATACATCGGATAGACCGCGATGGCGCCGGCGCGCAGCCGGTAGACCTCCTCGAACTGCGGGATCGGCGGCCGCTTGGCGATGCCGCGCAGGGTGATCATGTTGGCCGGGTGGTCGTTCTCGATGATATCGGCCGCCTGGCCGATGAAGCTCGCGAGGATCGCTGCGGTGCGCTTCGAGGCCGGATCGTGGCCCTCCGGCCTGCGGGGCGGCACGTCGGTCATCCCGGGGTCGGTGTCGTCGATGTCGTCGCCGAGGCCCGGCGCGCGGATCACCAGCACGAAGCGATAGTCCTTGACCGGCTCGACGAAAATCTCGGCGCCCTCGATCTGGACGGCGCGCAGCTTCTCAACCAGCGCGCGCCCGACCTCGCTCTCGATCCGGCCGGCGCGCCGGTCGGTGATCCTGCCGTCGGCATCGACGGTGCAGAAATTGCCGCGCGCCGCGACGTCGTCCGGCCCCAGATCGAAGTCGATGCCGAGCGCCTCGAGCACGCCGCGGCCGATGGTGCAGGCGAGCGGGTCGTAGCCGAACAGGCCGAGATGGCCGGGGCCGCTGCCGGGCGTGATGCCGGGCGCCACCGGAATGGAAAGGCCGCAGACGTTGCGCGCCACCAGGCCGTCCAGATGCGGCGTAACGGCCGCCTCGAGCTCGGTCGGGCCGCCCGGCTCGCGCGGCAGGCCGCCCAGGCCGTCGGCGACCAGCAGCACGATCTTCGACCGGCCCTCGATCGCGACCTCGCGCATCAGATCGAACATCGTCGCCCTCCTTCGGTCCGCCCGGTCGCCGCTGCCCGGCCACTCATAGCGCTCCGAGCGCGCCCCGCGCTAGAGATAGCGCTGGCGGATCGCGTTCTTGGCGCTGTCCAGCAGGACCGCCAGCAGCATCAGGCCGCCGCGGATCACCTGCATGTAGTAGGGCTCGATGCCCATGACGTTGATCGCGGTGTCGATCGTGCTCAGCAGCAGCACGCCCGCGAACACGCCGGACAGCTGGCCGATGCCGCCGCGCAGGCTGACGCCGCCGATGACCACCGCGGCGAACGCCTCGAACAGCATGCCGAGGCCGAGATTGGCGGTAGCGCCGTTGGTGCGCGCCGCCAGCAGCCAGCCCGCGATCGCCGCCAGCACGCCGGACAGGATGAACACCGTGTAGAGCACGCGGTTGACGTCGATGCCGGCGCGAAACGGCGCGATCACGTTGCCGCCGACCAGATAGACGTAGCGGCCGAACCGCGTGCGCGACAGCAGGATGCCGAACAGCACATAGGCGGCCACCAGGATCAGCACCAGCAAGCGGCAGGCCCAGGACGTCGGTGGTGGCGACGGCGCGAAAGCTGTCCGGCAGGCCGTACATCGAGCGGCCGCCGGTCAGCACGAGGCCCAGGCCCCGGATCGCGATGAAGGTCGCGAGCGTGACGATGAACGCGTTGATGCGAAAACGAATCACGAGGACGCCGTTGAACGCGCCGGCGAGCGCGCCGAAGGCGATACCGATCAGGAGCGTCAGCCAGGGCGCCAGCTCGAGCCCGGATGCCGAGCCGCGGCTCGCCGCCAGCCACGCCGCCAGCATGGCGCTGAACGCCATGACCGATTCGACCGACAGGTCCATGTGCCCGGCGATGATGCAGAACGACAGGCCGATCGCGATGATGCCGACGAAGGTCGCGTGCTGCAGAATGTTGATGAAGATGCCGATCTGGAAGAAGCGGTCGATGCTCAGCGACAGCGCGATCAGGAGGATCGCGAGGATCAGCCACACCAGGTGATCGAGCAGGGCGTTGAGCAACGCGGCACGGCTCGGAGCGAGTGTCGGGCGTACGCCGCTCGTGCGTGCCGCCATGCGCTTCTCCCTTGCTTGCGCCCTTCGGGCCACGCCCGGGCCCGGCTCAAGGCTTGGAGAGCCCAGGCTTAGTCAGGGGCGGGCAATTCGACAAGGGGTGCTGCTCGGGCCACGCGGCGACGGCCCGGCGCCTGGAAACGCAGACGGGACGCGGCGATCTACTTGGCGACCGCCGCGTCATGTATGAGAGAGCTTCAGTCCTTCTCGCGGAAGGTCTCGTGGCAGGCGCCGCAGCCTTCCTTGCCGACCACGCCGAGCTGCTGGCCGATCGCTGCCATGTCGCCGCCTTCGGCCACCTCGGCGAGCTTCGCGGTCTCTTCCTGGAACCGCATCGCCACCTGCTCGAAGTCGCCCCATTTCTCCCAGATCGCCGGCAGGGCATGGGTCTCCAGCCCGGCCGCCTTGTCCGTGCCCTCTGGAAACAGCTGCTGCAGATTGGCGCTCAGCATCTCGCCCATCTCGGCCAGGGCCGCGGCATTGGGCGCGATCTCGCCGGTGAGGCTGACCTCGCCTTTCATGATGGCGGCGATCATGCCGAGGTGGGCGCTGTTGCCCTTCATGAAGGTCTGGCGATATTTGACCACGTTGGCAGGCTCGTCCGCGGCAAAGGCCGAGGTGCTGCCCGCGGCCATGACGACGAGCGCAGTGGCGACGGCGAGATTCCTCGAGCATGGCGACATATTGGGATCCTCCCTGTATCAGCGCGGGCGCGATGGTTGCAGAGATTGGCCGACTTGGGAACTGTTCTAAACTCGTCCTTGCTCGACCGGTGCCGGCCCGATCCGGTCTTGCCGCGAGCGCTGGATCCTGGCCCGATGTCTTGCAGTTGGCGGCGAACCGTAGCATGAGGCGGGCGGGACGGCGCTTGGTGGCCGATCACCTCACGGGAGACTCACGCATTGGTGAACCCACAACCCAGCCTGGGCCGGACATCCAGGCGCGTCCTTTGCGTCGCAATGCTGCTGCTCGCGGTCGGCACGCGCGTCGGCGGGTCTGCCGAGACGACCCCTGCCATGCCCGGGCCAATCTCACCGGGACCGGGGCGGAATGCGCTGACGTTCGACCGGTTCGTGGCGGCGAGCACGCCGGTCTGCCAGCATCGGCCGGCGGCGGCATGCGTCGAGGCGGGCTGGGCCTTCGCCAATCGCGATGAGGACCAGGGCCTCTCGGTGGTCGAGCTGGAGGAGGTTCGCGACGAGCTGAGAGAGTGGACGCATTGGCGTGCCGACGACCTCCACGCCACGGAGCGCTCGTTGCTGGCCCTGGGCTTCGTCGTGGTCGACGGGCTGGGGATCGAGCGCCTGCACGGGCTTTACGATCAGGACGGCGACGGCCTCGTCGATCGCGATGAGCTGCTCGCCGACGTGCGGCTCGACGAGCGGCCGCTGGGCGAGGTCCTGCTCGATCCCGAGGCGGTCGACCGCGCGGCGATCGCGACGCGCCTCGGTCTGCCGCCGGCGCTGATCGAGCGCCTGCAGCCCTAGCCTTCGACGGGGCGGACGCTCACGGGAGTGAGCGGCGGCCAGAGCGTCATCGCGCCTCGAGAGGAAATGCGCGCGCAAATGCTGCCGCGCCCTGCGGCGAGAACGCCACGATGCGGCTCCCAGGCTCGCGCCTCGCCCAGCCGCTGTCCTCGAAGCGGCTGAGGAGGGCCCGCCCGCCAGGCTGCCGGCCAGATGCGAGCGACGCTCGCTCCAGTCGAGGCACTCGCGGCAAAGCGGCGTCTTTCGAGCCGCGAGATGGCCGAGGTCGATTCCGAGATCGGTCACGAACGCGCGGCCCTCGTCGGAAAGGCCAAGGCCATCGTCGCCCATCCTGAGATATCGCCGCCGCACGAGGCTCTCGAGCAGCTGGATGCCCATCTCGCCGGCGAGGTGGTTGTAGCAGACCCGCGCCTTGCGCAGCGCCGGGTCATTCGGCCCGGTCCGGCTTCGCAGATGGCCGGACAGGGCGGCGAGGCCCATGAGCCCTTCGAGAACGCGCGCGACATCGTCGCTGGCGAGCGAGAAGTACTTTTGTCGCCCCTGCTTGCGCGGGCGCAGCAGCCCGCCCTCGTCGAGCTTCGAGAGGTGCGCGCTGGCGGTCTGGAGGGTCACGTTCGCCTCGCCCGCGAGCTCGCTCGCGGTCAACGCCTTGCCGCTCATCAGGGCCGTCAGCATGTTGGCGCGCGCGGGGTCGCCGATCAGGGCGGCGATGCGGGCGATGTCCGGGCCTTCCTTCATAGTTCGATCGTAGACGAAGCGTTCAATCCTGGCAATCGGCTAGCATCATCAGAGCGCCCGAACCAGGAAGGACAGGCCATGCTCACCTGCGTGATCCGATATCAGATCGACCCGGCCAAGAAGGACCAGTTCGTGCAGTACGCGCGCAACTGGGGACAGGCGATCCCACGTTGCGGCGCCGACCTGATCGGCTACTTCGCGCCGCATGAGGGGTCCAGCACGCTCGCCTATGGCATCTACAACGTCGCCAGCCTCGCCGAATACGAGGCGTATCGTGCCCGTCTCGCCGCCGATCCCCTGGGGCGGGAGAACTACGCGTTCGCGCAGCGGGAGAGATTTCTGCTGCGCGAGGACCGCACCTTTCTGAAGCTGGCGTCCGCGCCGCATGGCGAGGGGGGCGCGTCGCGCGGGCCTGAGCACGGCGGCACCTTCGCCGAGCCTGGCGCTGACGGAGGGCTGGCCTAGCGGACCCGCGGCGGACGCTCACGGGGTGAGCGGCGGCCCGATGAAGGCGTGGCCGTGACTGGCCGCCATCTCCATCATCCGCTGGAGGTCCTGGGGGATCTTGAAGGCCTTGGCCTCGACCTCGGCCATGAAGTCGTCGAGCCCCCCGGCACCACCGTCGTCAGCATGCGGCCGTGACCCGGCCCCAGGCACAGGAAAGCGTGCGGCATGCCCTTGGGCACCATGGCCACCCCGCCCGGCTCGAGGTCGTAGGTGCGGCCGTCGCACCAGACGCGATAGCGGCCCTCCAGGATCTGGAACGCCTCGTCGACATAGTGGTGGATGTGGCGCGGCGGCCCGCAGTTCGGCGGCGACTGCTCCTCCCAGATCGCGAAGTCGCCGCCGGTGTCCATCGATGCGATGCGCACCGTGAGCACCACGCCGAACACGTGTATCTGGCGACCCTCGCCCGGGCCACGGGCGATCTCCTGAAGCGCTCGTTGCATCACACGTCCCCCGATCGAAATCCGCTCCCCAAGACCGTTATATGCGGCGGTGCACGGCAACGCCTAGCGTGGCTTGCGCCACACGGTGGCGAGCCAGGGCTGCTGGTGGCGCGGCTTGCCGGGCGGCCGGAAATAGTGGCCGAGCTGCACGAAGCCCGCGTCCTCGACCAGGCGCTGCCAGGTCGGCAGATCCCAGAAGCAGGCGTAGCGCTCGTCGGCAAAACCCTCCTCGTTGCTGCCGCGCGGGTTCGAGCTGAACAGCACGCCGCCTGGCTTGAGCGCCGTCCGCAGGTCTTCCAGCACCTGCGGCAGCGCCAGGCTAGGGACGTGGAACAGCACGGCGTTGGCGAAGATGCCGTCGAAATGCCCGGCCGGCAGGTCGAGCGCCAGCATGTCCTGCAGCCAGACCTCGCAGATCGCGAGCCGGCGCGCCATGTCGACGAACTCGGGGCAGGCGTCCAGTCCGACGGGCGCATGGCCGAGGTTGCGAAAGGTCACCAGGTCGCGGCCGGGGCCGCAGCCGAGATCGAGGATCCGCAACGGTGGCGTGCCTTCGATCGCATCGAGCAGGGCGGCGACGTTCTGGCTGACATCGTGATCCCAGGTGCCCTGGCGGTAGGCTTCGGCGAAGCTGCGATAGTGCGTGATCGTGCCGATGCTGATCCGTCGCAGCGCCTCGTCCGGCGGGATGGCGGGTGCGGCCATCAGTGCTGCCGGGCTCGCGCCGGGCCGTCAGCCTGCGGCGCTCGGCGCGGCATGCGCGAGCGCAGCCACCGTGCCCTCGCTCTCCGGGAGCGCGAACACCTCGCGGGGCTCGCCGAGGCCGCGCAGCTCGTAGCGGCCGAGCTCCTCCCAGGCGAGCGGCAGGCTGCGGGCGAAGGCGCCGCTCGCCAGGATCTGCCGGCCCAGCGTCTTGGCCAGCCCTTCGAGGCGCACGACCTCGTTGACCGCCCGGCCGATCACGTCGAACTGCAGCCGCTCGGGCACGCCGATATTGCCGTACTTGACGTCGCCGACATGGAGCCCGATGCCGAGCGCCAGAGGCTCGCGGCCGGCACCAGCGCGCTCGGCGTTGAAGCGCTCGAGGTCGTGTCTGGCCCGCCGTGCCGCCGCCATCGCCGCGGCGCAGGCGTCGGGCCGGGCGGCGTCGTGGTCGACCGGGAAGATGCCGAGCACCGCATCGCCGATGAACTGCACCACCCGCCCGCCTTCCGCCAGCACGGCGCCAGCACTGCATTCGAAATAGCGATTCAGCAGGGCGAAGAAGGCATCGGCCGGCATCGCCTCGGACAGCCTCGTGGAATCGCGCAGATCGCTGTACCACAGCACCGCGGGCATGGTGCTGCCGTCGCCGCGCTGGATCTGACCGCTCAGCACCGCCTCGCTCGCCTCGCGGCCGAGATATGTCGCCAGCACATTGTGGCCGATCTGGTCCTTGATCGTCACCTTGCAGGCAACCGCGAGCCGGCGCTGGATGCGCAGCAGCGTGCCGATGTCGTCGTCGCTGAAGCCGGCTTCGCGATCGGTGGTCCAGGAGCCCAGGATGCCGTCGGCGCCTTCGTCCACGAACGGCCCGATGAAGCCCAGGTAGTCGGTGGCGCCCTGCTCGCGCAGCTCCGGCAGCAGCGAGAAGTCGAGCAGCGCGTCGGGGCCAAAGAGGCGCCGGCGCAGGTACGAGACGCCCGTGCGCAGCATCCAGCCGTGCGGGCCGCCATCGAACGCGGCCGCGGCGTCGGGCTGGCGCTGGTCGTGCCGCTCGGTGGCCAGCGGCGCATCGCGGCGCCAGACGTGGCTGACGCCGGTGAACAGCGGATGCAGGGTGCGATAGCCGATCATCACCCGGTACAGCGGCAGGCCCGCCGCCCACAGGCGCGCGCAGCAGCCCTCGACCAGGCGCTCCATGCTGGTGTCGCCGAGCGCCCGGGTCATCAGCCAGTCGGCGGTGGCGTCGATCAGGCCACTGGTACGGCCGGGTTCCTGTGGCGACATGGGCAGCGTCCTGCATCGGGGGCGGCGAAACATGCCACGATGCGCCGCGAAATGCGAGCCGCCGCCGTCGGCGCCGGCGTGTCGCGCATACCTGGGGCCGCGCGCCGCGCGGCGGGACGGCCGCGCCCCGCCAGCCGCCGTCCTGGCTTAAGGGCGCTGCCGCAACAGGTCGCGGATCTCCTCGAGCAGCACCTCCTGGCGCGGTGGCGCCGCCGGCTCTTCCTTGGGAGGCTCCTCGGGCCGCTTCAGCCGGTTCATGCCCTTGATCACCAGGAAGATCGCGAACGCGACGATGATGAAGTTGATCACCGCGTTGATGAACAGGCCGATGTAGATGGCAGGCGCGCCGGCCTCCTTCGCCGCCGTTGCCGAGGGGTAGTCCTGGCCGGAAAGATTGATGAACAGGTCCGAGAAGTCGACGCCGCCCATCAGCAGACCGATCGGCGGCATGACGACGTCGGCCACCAGGGACGTCACGATGGCGCCGAACGCGACGCCGATGACGATGCCGACGGCCATGTCGACGACGTTGCCGCGCATCGCGAATTCTTTGAACTCGGTGAGAAATCCCGACATTGGCTCCTCCATGAACAACCAAGGCGTCGCATGTGAAAGGACTTTGGCCCGCGCCGCCAAGTCCCGCAACTCCGGAGCGTGGCCGTGCGCATTCGCCGCAAGTTCCGGGCTCCTGCCCGATCGGACCGGGCAGTATGATGGGCCGAGCCCGGCACCGCAGCGTCAGGGAGCCCCGCATGACCCATCGCTTTCGCCTGCTCTGGCTTGGCGCAGCGCTCATGGCCGGGGTCGCGCCCGCTGCGGCTCACGCCCAGGACAGCCTGTTCCAGCAGGGCAGGGGCATGCTCGAGGGCGTGCTGCAGGGCCAGCCCGGCGGCGGCGATCTGAGCGAGGACCAGATCGGCGCCGGCCTGCGCGAGGCGCTCAAGGTCGGCACCGAGCGGGTCACCGCCAGCCTCGGCCAGGTCGACGGCTTCAACACCAATCCGGACGTCCACATCCCGCTGCCGCAGTCCCTCCAGACGGTGCAGTCCGCCCTGGGCATGGTGGGCATGTCGGGGCTTGCCGACGATCTCGAGCTGCGCATGAACCGCGCCGCCGAGACCGCCGTGCCGCAGGCCAAGGAGATGTTCTGGCAGGCCGTCTCGGAGATGACCCTGGAGGACGCGCAGGGCATCCTTAGCGGGCCCGACGACGCCGCGACCCGCTACTTCCAGGACAAGATGACGGCACCCTTGACCGAGCGCTTCACGCCCGTGGTCAATGCCGAGCTGGCCGATGCCGGCGCGGTCCAGGCCTACGACCAGATGATGGGCGACTACGAGGCGCTGCCGTTCGCGCCCGATGTCGAGGCCAATCTCACGCCTTACGTCGTGCAGCAGGCGCTGGACGGCATGTTCCTGATGCTCGCGCGCGAGGAGGCGGCGATCCGGCAGGACCCGGCGGCGCGCACCACCGAGCTGCTGCAGACGGTGTTCGGCTCCTGAGGCTCCTAGCGCCCGGGCAGCGGGGCCGCCCAGGAGGTTGAGGCCTCGGAGCTGCACCCCGCAGGGGATGGCCGCCGACCCCTTCCGGTGCGCGGCAGCACGGCGCCGCCGACGCCCCCCGACGCCGGTAGCGGGCAAGGCTCCCGGCCGCGGCGCTCGCAGGCTTGGCAATTGACAAGCCCAGGCGTTGCTTGCCTAGTACCGGCCAGCGGCCACTCGCGTGGCATGATTTGAGTGCCCGGCGAACGGGCCAAGAGGGAGTGACAAGAATGCGCTATCGTTTCGCCGTTGGCAGTCTCGGGCTGGCCATGGCCGCCGCGCTGACGACACCGGCGCTCGGCAAGACCCTGGTGTACTGCTCGGAGGGCAGCCCGGAGGGGTTCAACCCGCAGCTCTACACCGCCGGCACCACCTTCGATGCCAGCGCGCGCGCCATCTACAACACGCTGGTCGAGTTCGAGCACGGCACGACCGAACTCCGGCCCGGCCTCGCCGAAACCTGGGACATCTCCGACGACGGGCTGCAATACACCTTCCACCTGCGCCCGGGGGTCAAGTTCCAGACCACCGACGGCTTCACCCCGACCCGCGATCTCAATGCCGATGACGTGGTCTACAGCTTCGAGCGCATGTGGCAGCAGGATCATCCATACCACAGCGTCTCGGGCGGCTCCTACGAGTACTTCACCAGCGTTGGCCTGCCCGCCCTGCTGAAGTCGATCGAGAAGGTCGACGACCAGACCGTGCGCTTCACGCTGAACGCGCCGAACGCGACCTTCGTGCCGATCATGGCCATGGACTTCGCCTCGATCCTCTCGGCCGAATACGCCGATCAGATGACCGAGGCGGGCACGCCCGAGCAGGTCGATCTGCAGCCGGTCGGCACCGGGCCGTTCCAGCTGGTCGCCTACCAGAAGGACGCGGTCATCCGCTACAAGGCGCATCCCGACTACTGGGAGGGCAAGGCGGCGCTCGACGACCTGGTGTTCGCCATCACGCCGGATGCATCGGTGCGCCTGCAGAAGCTGCAGGCCGGCGAGTGCCACGTCATGCCGTATCCCAACGCGCCCGATCTCGAGGCGATCCGCAGCAATCCGGACCTCCAGCTGCTCGAGCAGGAGGGCCTGAACGTCGGCTATCTCGGCTTCAACACCGAGAAGGAGCCGTTCACCGACAAGCGCGTGCGCCAGGCGCTCAACCTGGCGATCAACAAGGAGGCGATCATCGACGCGGTGTTCCAGGGCGAGGGCACGATCGCCAAGAACCCGCTGCCGCCGACGCTCTGGTCGTACAACGACGCGGTGGAGGACTATCCCTACGATCCGGAGCAGGCGAAGAAGCTGCTCGAGGAGGCGGGCGTCACCGACCTCCAGACCAACGTCTGGGCGATGCCGGTGCAGCGGCCCTACAACCCGAACGCCAGGCGCATGGCCGAGCTGATTCAAGCCGACTGGGCCGAGGTCGGCGTGCAGGCCGAGATCGTGACCTTCGAGTGGGGCGAGTACCTCGAGCGCTCGGGGCGCGGCGAGCACGAGACCGTGCTGCTCGGCTGGACCGCCGACATCGCCGACCCGGACAATTTCCTGGGCGTCCTTCTGGGCTGCGCCGCGGCCAAGGACGGCGCCAATCGGGCGCGTTGGTGCCACAAGCCGTTCGACGACCTGATCACCGAGGCCGTGCGCCTCAGCGACCAGGACCAGCGCACCGAGCTGTACGAGCAGGCCCAGGTGATCTTCAAGGAGGAAGCGCCCTGGGTCACGGTCGCCCACTCGATCGTGTTCATGCCGCTGCGCAAGGAGGTCACGGGCTACAAGATCGACCCGTTCGGCGGCCACGTCTTCTACGGCGTCGACCTCGAGGGCTGAGCCGGCGGCGCAGCTGTATGCAGGCGTTCCCGGGGCGGTGCGATCGCCCCGGGCGCTGATCTCACTCTCCGCGCCGCTTCGGCCTGCGCCAGCCCAAGGCGGGGTTCGTTTGGCTGCGGCGAGCGCTGCAAGCGCGCAAGCGCGATGGTGGGTACCGGGTCGGGCTCGCTCGCCGGTGCCGGCGCCGGTTCGCCGCCGTGCTGCGCAGGTTCGCTCGCGCAGGCCGGCGCCGGCTCGGATTCGCCAGGATTTCCGCGGCTCTCGGGTTCGACTGGTTTTTCGAGCGCGACGCCGGCGCGCGTTTGCGGCTCAGGCGAGCACGGCCGGCGCAACCTCGCGCATCGCGTGCGGCCGGGACGCCGCCTCGACCTGGAGCGCCTTGAGGGTGCGGAGCGCGCGCCAGAGCTCGGCGAGCGTGCCGCCGCGATAGCGCAACAGGGTGTCGAAGCTGCGCCCGCCGTTGCAGTCGCGGATCAGGGCGAGCCCGAGGCTGCGGCCGGCAAGGTGGTTGTGGGCGAACAGCTCCGCCTCGAGCCGCTCGGCGCGCTCGAGGCGCCAGGCCGCACAGACGACCCGCTGCGCGAGCACGGACTGGAGCGCGCCCTCTGGCGCCAGCTCCTCGATCAGCGCCGCCTCGAGCGCGTGGAACGCGGCGGCGTCCTCGCCCGGCAACACGACGTGCTTTTGCGCGCGCAGGCCGTGCTTGAGCGCGTTCTGCGCCGAGCGCGCCTTGCCTTCGGGCGTCTTCGGCCCGCGCGATCTCGCGCCGTTGATGCGGCTGGCCTCGGCGCGGGCATTGCTGATGGGAGCCGCGCATGGCGCGGCGCCTACACTGGACATGGCGGGATTCCTTGGTAGCTGTACGTGGGTGAGAGTAGCGGGGGGCTCGCCGGGCGAGCCTCCAGGAAGCGCAAGTCTAACCGACAATAGGAATATTGTCCATAGCGTGCGACCTGCCAACGCGGAGCGAATGCCTCGCAGCGTGCGAACACTTGCGGCCCGGGAGCGCCCGCCGCGATCGGGCTTGACGAGATCTCGCGATTGCAGTGATATCAACAGACGAACCCGTCACGCGAGGGGCGCGAATGGCCAGCATTGTCGTCCGAAAACTGTCCGACGCCACCAAGGAGCGCCTGCGGCAACGCGCCGTGCGCCACAAGCGCAGCCTCGAGGCGGAGGTCCGGACCATTCTCGAGCGGGCGGCGCAGGAAGCTATGGATCCAGGCGACCCAGGCGAGCGTTTTCCGGACTGGTTCATCCGCATGACGCGACCCGGCATCGACCTCGACGCCGCCATCGAGGAGAACCGCTTGCCACATGAGGGCGTGAAGCTGTGATCCTGCTCGACACCAACGTCCTTTCGGAGCTGACCAAGCCGCGGCCGCATCCTGGCGTGGTGCGCTGGACCCGGCATTCGGCGGCCGCCTTGGCGATACCGACGATCGCCGTGGCGGAGATGGCGTTTGGGATCGAGAAGCTGGCCGAAGGGCGGCGGCGCGAGGATCTGCTGTCGAGCCTCCACCGCCTGGTCACCGAGTTTGCCGATCGCCTCTTCGACTTCAACGTCAAGGCCGCATGGGCCTATGCCGGGATACTGGCAAGCGCCCGCAAGAGAGGGCGGCCGATGTCGGTCCCTGATGCTGCCATCGCCGCGATCGCGGCGGCGAACGACTGCGCCCTTGCCACCCGTAACGTCGAGGACTTTGCCACCGCCGGCCTCCAGATCATCAATCCCTGGCAGGAACGCACCTGAGAGCCGTCGAGCACAGGAGTAGGGCTCCGACCTTCAACCATGCTGCGCTTCGTCATCGCCCGGCTCGCAATTCTCATCCCGACCTTCATCGGGGTCACGATCGTCGCGTTCGGGCTGATCCGCCTGATTCCGGGCGATCCGATCCAGCTGATGGCCGGCGAGCGGGGGCTCGACGCCCGAGCGCCACGCAAGGCTCATGGCCGAGTACGGCCTGGATAAGCCGCTCTGGCAGCAGTACCTCGCTCTATCTCGGCGGCGTCCTGCAGGGCGATCTCGGCCAGCTCGATCGTCACCAAGCGGCCCGTGCTCAACGAGTTCATGACCCTGTTCCCGGCCACCGTCGAGCTGTCGCTCTGCGCCCTGCTGCTCGCCATCCTGATCGGCCTGCCGGCAGGCGTGGTCGCCGGCGTCAAGCGCGGCTCCGTGTTCGACCACGGCCTCATGGGCATCTCGCTCACCGGCTTCTCGATGCCGATCTTCTGGTGGGGCCTGCTCCTGATCATCCTGTTCTCGGGCATCCTGCAATGGACGCCGGTCTCCGGCCGCATCTCGCTGCTTGTACTTTTTCCCGCCGGTGACCGGCTTCATGCTGATCGACAGCCTGCTCGCCGACCAGGAAGGCGCGTTCGCCTCGGCCGCGAGCCATCTCGTCCTGCCGACCATCGTGCTCGGCACGGTCCCGCTCGCGATCATCGCCCGCCAGACGCGCTCGGCGATGCTCGAGGTGCTGGGCGAGGACTACGTGCGCACGGCCCGCGCCAAGGGTCTGCCGCCCTCGCGGGTGATCGGCCTGCATGCGCTGCGCAACGCGCTGATCCCGGTGGTCACGGTGATCGGCTTGCAGGTGGGCCTGCTGTTCAGCGGCGCCATTCTCACCGAGACGATCTTCTCCTGGCCCGGCGTCGGCAAATGGCTGGTCAATTCGATCTACCGCCGCGACTATCCGTCGGTGCAGGGCGGCATCGTGCTGATCGCCTCGGTGGTCATGCTCGTGAATTTGGTGGTCGACCTGCTCTACGGGCTGATCAACCCCCGCATCCGGCACGCGAGGTAGCCATGGCGGGACGCCTCGACGCCCGGCCGATCGACCTTCGCGGCGAGGGTGCGCCGCCGCACCCGCTGGTCGAGTTCTGGCACTATTTTCGGAGCAACGCCGGCGCGGTGGGCGGTCTCGTGGTGATCGTCCTCGTCATCCTGACCGCGATCTTCGCCGCCTATGTGGCGCCGCATCCGCCGGCGCAGCAGTTCCGCGACCACCTGCTGCAGCCGCCGTTCTGGATGGCGGGCGGCTCGATCGAGTTCCTGCTCGGCACCGATGCGGTCGGCCGCGACATCCTCTCGCGCATCATCTACGGCGCGCGCTTCTCGTTGATGATCGGCCTGATCGTGGTGACCCTGTCGCTCTCGGTCGGCATCAGCCTCGGCCTCGTCGCAGGCTTCTTCCGCGGCTGGACCGAGACCATGATCATGCGCCTGATGGACATCATCCTGGCGCTGCCGAGCCTGCTTGCTCGCGATCGTGATCGTGGCGATCCTCGGGCCCGGCCTCGCCAATGCGATGATCGCGGTCGCGATCGTCTATTTGCCGCACTACACGCGCCTTGCCCGCGCCTCGGTGATCACCGAGCGCTCCAAGGACTACGTCACGGCGAGCCGGGTGACGGGTGCGGGCCTGCCGCGCCTGATGTTCGCAACCGTGCTGCCGAACTGCATGGCGCCCCTGATCGTGCAGGCCACGCTCGGCTTCTCGAACGCGATCCTCGATGCGGCGGCGCTCGGCTTCCTCGGGCTCGGCGCCCAGCCGCCGACCCCGGAGTGGGGCACGATGCTGGCCGATGCGCGCGAGTTCGTGCTGCGCGCCTGGTGGGTCGTGACCTTCCCGGGCCTCGCCATCCTGATCACGGTGCTCGCCTTCAACCTGATGGGCGACGGCCTGCGCGACGCCCTCGACCCCAAGCTCAAGCGGAGCTGAGCGTGGCGCTCCTGGAGATCGCCAATCTCACGGTCGAGTTCCCGACCATGACCGGGCCGTTCAAGGCGGTCGACGGGATCGAGCTTGCGGTCGAGCAGGGCGACGTGGTGGCGATCGTCGGCGAATCCGGCTCGGGCAAGAGCGTCGCCATGCTGGCCGTCATGGGCCTGTTGCCCTGGACGGCGCGGGTCACCGCCGACCGGCTCGACTTCGCCGGCAAGAACCTCCTGGGGCTCTCCGCCGCCGCGCGGCGAAGAATTGTCGGCAAGGACATGGCGATGATCTTTCAGGAGCCGATGACCTCGCTCAACCCGTGCTTCACCGTGGGCTTCCAGCTGACCGAGGGGATCAAGGTGCACGAGGGCGGCTCGCGCGCCGAGCGCCGGGCGCGCGCGATCGAGCTTTTGGACATGGTCGGCATCCCGTCGCCAGCACAGCGGCTCGGCGCCTTCCCGCACCAGCTTTCCGGCGGCATGAACCAGCGCGTCATGATCGCGATGGCGATCGCCTGCAACCCGCGCCTCCTGATCGCCGACGAGCCCACCACGGCGCTCGACGTCACGATCCAGGCGCAGATCCTGGACCTTTTGCTGGATCTGCAGCGCGAGCGCGGCATGGCGCTGCTGCTGATCACGCACGACATGGGCGTGGTGGCGGAGACGGCGCAGCGCGTGGTCGTGCAGTATGCCGGCCAGCAGGCCGAGGCGCAGGAGGTGGCGGGGCTGTTCGCCGATCCGCAGCACCCCTATACCGCAGCCCTGCTGCATGCGCTGCCGGAGCGCTGCGAGCAGCGCATCCTGCCGACCATTCCTGGCATCGTGCCGGGTGCGGGCGACCGGCCGCGCGGCTGCCTGTTCCATCCGCGCTGCGCGTACGCGACCGACCACTGCGTCGCGGTCGAGCCGCCGTTCGCGCCGGGCCCGCGCGGCAAGGTGCGCTGCCACTATCCCCTGACCCACGACCGGCCGGCGAACCACCCGCGCTATGCAAAGGCCACGGCATGAGCGTTGCCGGCCCGCGCATCGTCCAGGCGAGCGATCTCGAGCGCGACTACGTCGTGAGCCGCGGCATGCTCAAGGGCAGCGCCATCCTGCAGGCGGTGCGCGGCGCCAGCTTCGAGCTGTACGAGGGCCGCACGCTCGCGGTGGTCGGCGAATCGGGCTGCGGCAAGAGCACGCTTGCCCGCCTCGTGACGCTGATCGAGCCGCCGAGCGCCGGCCGGCTCGAGATCGACGGCATCGACGTGGCGCGCGCCACGCACGAGGAGCGCAGGCACCTGCGGGCGACCGTGCAGATCGTGTTCCAGGACCCCTACGGCTCGCTCAACCCGCGCAAGAAGATCGGCGCGATCCTGGAGGAGCCGCTCAAGGTCAACACCGGCATGGGGGCGGTCGAGCGGCAGCGCCTCGCGCGGGACATGATGTCCGAGGTGGGCCTGCGGCCCGAGCACTACGGCCGCTATCCGCACATGTTCTCGGGCGGCCAGCGCCAGCGCATCGCGGTCGCGCGCGCGCTGATGCTGAAGCCGAGAATCGTCGTGCTCGACGAGCCGGTCTCGGCGCTCGACGTCTCGGTCCAGGCGCAGGTGCTGAACCTGCTGCTGGAGCTGCAGAGCCAGTTCAGGCTCGCCTATCTGTTCATCTCGCACGACCTGTCGGTGGTCCGGCACGTCGCCGACGAGGTGATCGTGATGTATCTCGGCCGGCCGATCGAGCAGGGGCCGCGCGACGACGTTTTCGAGCGCCCGCTGCATCCCTACACCCGGGCCTTGCAGGCGAGCAGCCCGAGCACCGATCCACAGCGGCGCAGCCAGCGGCTGATGATCAAGGGCGAGCTGCCCTCGCCGATCGACCCGCCGGCGGGCTGCGCCTTCCATCCGCGCTGCCCGTTCGCCAACGAGCGCTGCCGGGTCGAGGTGCCGAAGCTCCAGCCGTTCGCGGGCTCGACCCACTACCACGCCTGCCACGCGGTCGAGGAGCGCCGCCTGCCGGACCTGCCGGCCTCGCCGCACGCCGCCGCGAGCTGAGCGGGAGGCCTACCGTCGACGATAGGTGCCCGTCGTGCGCCGTACGGCGTTATGCACGCGGACTTGGCGCTGCACGTGGTCCAGATCGAAGAAGATGCGGTAGTCGCCGACACGCAAGCGGAACGCGGCCGGCTGGTCTCTCAACGGCCGTACATCACCCTGAAGCGGGTCGGACGTCAGCTCTTCCAGCGCTCGCTCGATCCGACGACGATCATTCAGTGGAAACCTTCTCAGATTTTTTTGTGCGCTCCTCGAGAAGATCAGCTGCCAGGTCACGCTTGATCTCCTCGAACGTCACGAACTCGCCGCGTGCGATCTCGGCCCGTCCTCTCTCGATCGCGGCGATCTCCTCGGCGGTGGCTTCCTCGCAAGGAAGTTCCTGGATGCGCAGATACCAACGCAGCGCATCCTCGACGAGCGCCGAGCGGGCCCGCTCCTGCGTGAGCGCGACCTTGTCGGTGGCGCGCAGGACATCCTCGGGCAGACTGATCGTGACGCGTCTCGCTATAGCCATCGGCCGGACCTCTTGACTGGCAACGCTCAGTCTAGGACCTGCGCCAGCGGAATGCCAACGCTCGGAAAGCCCGCCGCGAGCTGATCAGAGCTCGAGCTCGAAGGTCTGGCCGACGAGGTCCTGGCCGAAGCTGTGGTGGGGCTCTTCTGCGGCCAGAGCAAACCCCGCCCGTTCGTAGAGCCGGATCGCCGCAAGAAGGTTGCTGTTGGTCCAGAGCGTGATTTTTTCGTAGCCCTTCTGCTTTGCGAAGCGGATGCATTCCTGCGACCAGGCGGGCGCCGATGCCGAGGCCGCGCGCCTTGGGCTCCACGAGCAGGCAGCGGAGCTTCGCGACCGCATCGGACTGGCGGACCAGGAACACGCAGCCGACGTTTTCGCCGTCCCGCTCGGCGATCCAGCAGCGCTCGCGCCGCGGCTCGAAGGTCTTGAGGAACTGGGCGCAGATCTCGGCCACCAGCGCCTCGAACGTCTCGTCGAAGCCGTACTCCTCGGCATAGAGCGCGCCGTGGCGGGCGATCACCCAGCCGATGTCGCCCGGCTGATGGCCGCGCAGGATGTAGGGCACGCGGCGCGGCGGCGTATCGCCGAGCAGGCGTGTGACGGTCGCCAGCGCCTCGACCAGGCGCGCCTGATCGTCGGGGCCGAGCGGGTCGAGCAGGCCGCCGACCTCGGCGCGCGAGCGGGCGTTGATCGCGGCGAACGCCGCCTCGCCCTGCTGCGAGAGGGCGAGGATGGTCTGGCGGCCATCGTCCTGCGCCGGTTGCCGCACCACGTAGCCGCGCTGCTCGAGGCTCTTCAGCATCCGGCTGAGGTAGCCCGGATCGAGGTCGAGCTCGCGGGCGAGCTCGCTTGCCGTCGCGGTCTCGTGATGCGCGAGCTCGTAGACGACGCGGCCCTCGGTCAGCGTGAACGGGCTGTCCAGCAGACCCTCGCGCAGCACGCCGATCCTGCGCGTGTAGAAGCGCGAGAAGCGGCGCACCGCCTCGATCCGCTGCAGTTGCTCGGCCTCTGGCATGGCGTGTGCCTCCAGCTTGATCGATGCCATGATCAGCAAAGATCGTTGCCAGAGTCAACTACATGCGCCAGATACAAATGAAACAATTTTATCGATCTGCGACATCGGCGCGAAACCGAAAGCCCCTACATCCGGCAGCACGGGCATCCGGCCGCCGACCGGGTGCAGCTGCAAAGCAAGGAGCGCGCGATGCGACAGTTGGCACTCTGTGCGAGACAGACACTGGCGGGCGGCGCCGATGCGATGGCGGCGCCGGCACCGCTGATGCGTCGCCCGCTGCCTCAGCCCGCAAGGCCACCGCGCCTGGTGGGCGCACTGCTCTGGCTGTATCGCCTGCTGTTCGTCCAGCCGGTCGGCCGCAAAGCGCGCGAGGAGCGCCTTGGCGCGCTGCCCGATCGGATCCTGCGCGACATCGGCCTGAAGCGGGTTGACGTGCGGGCGGCCGCATGGGGCGCCGTGCGGCTTCGCGACCTCCTGCGGGTCTATCCGAGCGCGGGCCCCCTCTATGTGTGCGGCCGGCCGGACTTCCCGCTCACCCTGGTACGGCTCAGCGAAGCGGCCTGACGGCGGGTTCCCGAGGCGCCAACCCCATTGCTCTTGCTCCAGCAGCATCGAGGTGGATCGATGGACGCACCGCTCCTTCACTTTGTCGGCGGCGGGCCGGAGGGCCCGCGCAAAATCGTGGCGGCCCAGCTCAGCGCCTGGTCGGGCATTTTTTACGACTGGCGTTCGCAGGTCGTGGTCACTTCGGGCGGCGACAGTCTTGCGGCCGCGCTCGAGGCTCTGGCCGCTGCGAAGGGGCGGCCCGGATACACGCGCACCAAGACCGTGGCCTTGCCATGGCTGGCTGCAAGCCCGACGGACTGGGCCGAGATCGCGATCGCCTGCCTGCGCGCCGACGCCTGGCTCGTGCTCGATGCCCGCGGGGTTTCGAGCGGCCAGCCGGACGGCAGCCATCCGGCAGCCTTGCCCGGCATGGCGAGGCGGACGATCACGGTCGGCTCGATGTGCGCCGACGCGTTCGGCTGGATCGTCGGGCCGAAGCAGATCATGTCGGCTCTCGCCCAGATCCACCGGCCTCAGTTCGGCGCAGCGGGCTCTGCCGGCTGCGGGCTCGCGGGCAGCTGGCCGGTCCAGCGGATGTCGTCGAAGCGCTCGACCAGCCGGGCATTCTCCATCCGGTAATACATGCCCGACGGATCGTCCTCGAGCACGCTGAGGGTACCCGCCATCAGGATCGCGCCCTCGCTGAAGTCGACGGGCTCCTCGCAAAACACCTCGACCATCTGCGAGGGCCCCGCCGGCAGGCAGAAGGGGCAGCTCGGCGGCCAGGCGGTCAGGAGGAAGCGGTCGTGGCGCAGGCCGCCCTCGAGCGGAAAGAGGAAGCCCATGACCTGCACCTCCTGGCCGTCGAGCGCCTTGACCGCGTCGGTGTAGTCGACGTGGAAGACGCTGCGCAGCGGGCCCAGCACCTCGACCTCCACATCCATCTCGCCGAGCACGTCCCAGCCGACCACGCCTTCGGGCACCTCATAGAAGGTGCTGTGAACCGAGGGAATCTCGCTCGGATCGATCAGCTCCTTTGCGCCGGCTGCCGCCTGGCCCGGCGTGGCGGTCTCGCTCGCGGCGGGCATCGCGGCCACGCCGATCAAGGCCAGGACCAGGCTGCCGAGCAGCCAGCCGATCCCCTTGCGCATCGCGCTCTCCCCTGTACCTTCTCGCTATTGTAGCCGCTCAGGCGCGCGATGCCAGGATCGCGGCGATGTCGGTGCGATAGGCCTGGATCGCCGGGATCAGGGCGGCGAGCAGGCCGACCGCCAGCGCCAGGCCGACCACATAGAGCTCCTCGGGGCGCCAGGCCAGGCCGGTCAGCCCCATGTCGCGCGCCTGCCGGCAGCAGCCGGCCGAGCAGCTCCGCCACGCCATGGCCGAGCAGCAGGCCAAGAAGCGCGCCGCCGGCCGCCAGGATCAGCCCCTCGAGCAGCGGCTGGGCGAACAGCGTGCGCCGCGATGCCCCGAGCGTGCGCATCACCGCCAGATCGTAGCGCCGCTCCTGCATCGCGTTGGAGAGCGCGATCAGCACGCCGAGCCCGGCGCTCGCCACCAGCAGCAGGCCGAAGGCGCGCACGGTATCGAGCCCGATGCCGACCAGCACCAGCAGGCGCGCCGATTCCAGGGCGGGCGAGGCGGCCTGCAGCGCGCTCTCCTGGTTGACCAGGCGCGGCAGCTGCACCGCGCCGAGCGGCGAGCGGTAGCGCAGCAGCAGCGAGGTGATCTCGAGCGGCCGCGCCGGACCTGTCGCTTCCGGGCCTGCGGCTTCCTCCTCGGCCGCGTGCTCCTCCGTGCTCCTCGTGCTCGTCGTGGGTCATGCCGTGCGCCTCCCAGACGCTCGCGATCGGGGTCAGCACGAGGCGGTCGAGCACGCTCGCCGACGGCGCCAGCACGCCGCCACCGTGTAGGGGTGCGCGCCATGCTCGGCGCCGGCGCCGCCGAGCCATGGCTGCCGACGAAGCGATCGCCGACGGTAAGCCCGGTGTCGGCCGCGACCCGCGCGCCAATGGTCGCCTCGAACGGCGCCTGCCACAGCCGGCCCGCCGCCAGGACAGCGCCGTAGTGCTCCGGATAGGCGTGCTCGGTGCCGACGATGCGAAAGCCCGCGAGGTTGTCGCCGATTGCCAGCGGGATCGCGCGCTCGACCAAGGGGTGCTGGCGCCAGCGCTGCGACCTCGGCGAGCGGGATGTTGCCGGTCGGGAAGTCGGCCTGATAGATGCTGGAGAGGATCAGCTGCAGGGGGCTGCCCTTGGCGCCGACCACCAGGTCGATGCCGCGGGCATCGCGGGTCAGGCGCTCCTCGAGCCTTGCGCTGAACAGGATCAGCAGCACGATCGTGCCGATGCCGAGCCCCAGCAGCAGAAGGTTGAGGGCGGCATTCAGCGAGCGCGCGCGGATATAGGCGAGGCTGAGGGCGAGCAGGCTCATCGTGCCGCGAGCTCCAGGCGGTGCGCGAAATGCGGCGCCAGGCGGTGGTCGTGGGTTGCGACCACCAGGGTGGCGCCCGACGCCTGCGCCTGGCGGCGCAAGAGGCCTAGCACGGCCGCGCAGTTGGCATCGTCGAGCGCCGAGGTCGGCTCGTCGGCCAGGATCAGGGAGGGCCGGTTGACCACGGCGCGCGCGATCGCGAGGCGCTGGCGCTCGCCCTGGCTGAGCTGGCGGGGCCGGAAGCGGGCGAGACGCGCGAGGCCCAGCTCCTCCAGCAGGCCCTCGATGCGCTCAGGCGCCAGCGGCTGGCGTGCGAGCGAGCGGGCGAGGCGCAGATTGTCGCGCACGCTGAGCGCGCCGATCAGGTGCATGCTCTGCAGGACGATGCCGATCCGCCGGCCGCGGAAGGCATCGAGCGCAGCCGGCCCGAGCGCCGCCAGATCCTGGCCGTCGATCGCGATCCTGCCGCGGCTCGGGCGGATCAGGCCTGCGATCAGGTGCAAGAGCGTGCTCTTGCCGCAGCCGGATGGCCCGATCACGAGGCTGTGGGCGCCACCCTCGACCCGCCATGCCGGCAGATCGAGCACCGTGCGCGCACCGAAGACCTGGACCAGACCCTGCACCTCCACCGCCGCTCGCTCGACCATACCGGGTGCTGCCGTGTCGTGGATCGGGACGGCGGTGGCCGGGGGCACCATGCCTGCTTTCGGGTCCTTCTCCGGGGCTACGCGTAGGCCTGTTGCCCAGACTGTTGCCCTGGTCGTGATCTGGCGGCAGAGTATCGGGCAACCACGGAGAAGACCATGCAGTTGGCCAGATGGGTAGGCGGCGTGGGCGTCGTGTTGGCGGGCACCGCGCTCGCGGCTCAGGGCGATGCCCTGCTGGTGACCGGCAGCAACGTCAATGTGCGCGCCGGACCGAGCACCGAGGCGGGCATCCTTGTGCGCGTCGGCGTCGACGAGCCCGCCATCGAGCGGCGGCGCCAGGGCCAGTGGGTGGAGGTCGAGCTTCCGGACCAGAACGTGCTCGGCTGGATTTACGACTCCCTCCTGAGCAGCGCCCGGGGCCAGGCCGCCCCCGCGCCGAGCCGGAGCGATTCCGCGAGCGAGGCGGCAGCCGCCGATGTCGGCACGACCGATGTCGCCGCCGTCGATACGCTGGGCGGCGAAGAAGGGGACGCCACCCCGCTCGGCCGGTTTCGGCGCGAGGTCGAGTACTTCAACGACCGCGCGCTCGCGGCGGCCGGGGTCGACCTGTTCACCGGCGTCTCGCCGCTCGGCGAGGGCGGCGTGCAGGTGGTGACCACCGAGGCCTGGGCGACCATGTCGCACCCGGGGCAGCAGAACTACCTGAATGCCCTGTTCGCGCGCTGGCGGGCTGCGGCGGGCGCCGACCAGGCGCTCCGGCTCGAGATCATCGATCCGACCGGTGCGCTGATGATGGAGAAGTCGGGGCCATAAGACGGCCCGCGCGCCAGACGGCCTCGCCCCATCGCCTGAAGGGCGGATCGCATGAAGATCACGATCGACATCGACTGCACGCCGCAGGAGGCGCGCGCCTTCCTCGGGCTGCCGGACGTCGAGCCCATGCAGGAGGCGCTCCTGGCGCAGATGCAGGAGCGTCTGGCGCAGCACCTCAAGGCGATCGAGCCCGACGCCCTGATGAGCGCCTGGCTGCCCGGCGGCATCAAGGGGCTGGCAGCACTGCAGGAGCAGTTCTGGCAGCAGATGACGCAGATGCAGGACCCTAGCGCGAAGAAGAAGCGCTAGCGAAGCACTGGGTGCCCGGATCAAGTCCGGGCACGACAGAAAGGTTCTAGCAGGCTGTTGAAGAAGGTGGGTTGGCGCGCGCTCTGAAGGATGGAGGGGCGGCGCGACAGAGGGGTCTGGACGGATGCAGGCAGTTGGCGGAGCAGCGGATGGCGCAAGGTGCATGCGGCATCCGACCGCCGCCCGCGATCATGGCGCAGCCTCGAGGAGCTTGGGCAAACGGATCAGGTTGTAGGCGGCGGCCGCAAGCTGGAAGGACCAGCCGACCCGCTCGAGCCCTCTGAACCTGGTCTTCGCCTGACCGGCGATGGTCTTGATCCAGCCGAACGCCTCCTCGACCAGCTTGCGCCGGCGCTGGCTTTGCGCGTAGCCGGGATGGCGGGTGGTCCGACCGTCGATCGAGGAGCGGCGGTGCCGGCCGGTCTTGGTGACGTAGCGGTGTTGGGCGAGGTGTGGCGTGGCCCCAAGCGTCCGCAGCCCGGCGGCGAAGCCCTGGACGTCGTAGCCCTTGTCGCCGCCGACCGTGATCCGGTGCCGGCCCGCGAGATCGCCGACCATGGTGAGGCCGGCCTGCCATTCCGCCCGACCGTCCGCCGGGTGGCGGCGGCCCGCACCACGAGGCCGTGGCGGTTCTCGCTCAGGAGGTGGCCGAGGTAGGCGAGTCTGCTCTCCTGGCCGTGGCTCTTGCGGTAGAGCCGGGCATCGCTGTCGGTGGTCGAGGCGTGGGTATCGTTCCTGCGCTTTTGGCCACGGAAGTCGGCGTCGCGGTTGCGACCGCCAGCCCCATCGTCGCCACCTTCGTCCCGTGGCCGGAAGCTCTTCATCGACGCCCAGGCTTCGACCAGCGTGCCATCGACGCTGAAGTGCTCGGCCGAGAGCAACCGGCGCACCTTGGGCCGGTTCAGCACTTCGGCGAGGAACCGTGCCGCCACGTCGCCGCCAAGCAGCCGATCGCGGTTCTTGGAGAAGGTCGAGTGATCCCACACCGGATCATCGATGCCGAGCCCGACGAACCAGCGGAACAGCAGATCGAAGTCGAGCCGCTCCATCAGCTGCCGCTCCGAGCGGATCGAATAGAACGCCTGCAGCAGCAGCGCGCGGAGCAGTTTTTCGGGCGGGATCGAAGGCCGGCCGATCCGGCCATACAGGCACTCGAAGTCGCCTGACAGCGCGTCCAGCGCCTGATTCACGATCGTCCGGATCGACCGCAACGGATGCCCACGCGGCACCCGATCCTCAAGGTCCACGTAGCTGAACAGCGCTCCCGACCGCCCGTCCGACCCGCGCATCCCGCCTCCCCGACGACCTCCTCGACTCCTGCCAACCTCGCCAAAGCTGGCCCGTTTTTCAACAGCCTGCTAGAGCATTTTCCGATCACTCACGGTCATAGCCGGCAGCAGCAAAGTAGTTGAGGCACTCGACCGGGCTGAACGTGTCGATACCGCGAGCGATGGTGCCCCAGAGGTCGTCGACGGTTCTCGGCGCGTGCTTCTTGAGGAAGGCCTTGAGCTTGGCGAAGGCCATCTCGATTGGGTTGAAGTCGGGGCTGTAGGCCGGCAGGAAGCGCAGCTCGGCACCGGCCCGCTCGATGGCCTGGCGGACTGCGGTGGGCTTGTGGGCGGGCAGGTTGTCCATAACGACGATGTCGCCGGGCCTGAGCGTAGGCACCAGGACCTGCTCGACGTAGGCCAGGAAGGCCCGGCCGTGCATGGCGCCGTCAAGCACCATCGGGGCAGTCATGCCGCAGGTCCGCAAGGCACCGACGAAGGTGGTGGTCTTCCAGTGCCCGTGCGGCACCGGCGCCCGGCAGCGCTCGCCACGCCGGGAGCGGCCGCAGCGGCGGGCCATCTTCGTCGAAGCCCCGGTCTCGTCGATGAACACCAGGCGATCCGGGTCCAGCTCCGGCTGGAGCTCGAACCAGGCCCGTCGGCGCCGCAGGACGTCAGGACGCTGCTGCTCGCTGGCGTGCGCGGTTTTTTTTGAACGTCATGCCGTGACGGTCCAGCAGCCGCCACACGCTGCTCTGCGCCACTTTCAGCCCGTGCACGCCATCCAGGTGTTCGACGATCTCCGCCAAGGTGATGTCGCGCCGCGCTTCGATCAGCCCCAGGATCTCCTCGGCGTGGGCCTCGTGCCGGTGCGAGCGGTGGTCCCCGCCCTGCGGGCGCGGGCCGACGTCACCGGTCCGCTCCCATTGCTCCATCCACTTGATCGCCGTCGAGGCCGCCACCTTGAAGCGCTTTGCCGCCGACCGGCGCGTCATCCCGCCCTCGACCGCCGCAATCAGCCGCCTGCGGATATCCATCGAAAGAGGTCGCGTCATGCAGGCTGGCCTCCTTCACCAGCCTGCATCTTGAATCAGAAATCGCGCCCCACGGGAATCCCCTACGATTCCGTCAGCTGAGAAAGGGCTCTAGACTATCTTGGCTGCCATATGACCATCGCGCGACGCCGCAGGTTGGGCGTTTCGAATACTTGCCCCCGATGAAGTAAGCGGTTAATGACGGAGCGGCCTAGAGTTCCCGCCGCTTACGAGGGTCGCCTTGCCAACGCGCTGACCGATCTCAGTTCGATGCCGTTCCTCGGCCGGGCCAGGTCTCCGATCTTGCGTCCGCCGGGGGTGCTTGTGCGCGCAGCGGTGGGCTGGGATCGGGAAGGCAAGTGGGTCACGGTCCCTCCACCGCCGGGCAAGCGTCGGTTTTCCATCGATCCGGTCTTGCAGAACCCGTGACCCGCCCACTGGGCGCTCCCAAACATTGCCTGACCGCGTGCCTGGATCCGTCCAGGCATCTCTCCAGCATACGGCTCCGCAGCACTTCTCGACGGGAAGGCTGCCATCGGTATGCAAGACATCGTCCGCGTATGCTGGACCGCGACATCTCTCGAAACTCCCCGAATTTGGCAGAACTGCAGTCGTTGCGATGCAAGGACTCCGTTCGTCTGCAGCGGAAAGTTCCGCGTCAATGCGCACGGGAAGCGCATCGACGCCTGGCTGATCTATCGGTGTGTCCAGTGCGACCAGACCTGGAACTACCCGATCCTGGAGCGCACCCCGCTGACGGAGATCGATCCGTCCCACCTCCGGGCGCTGTCGGAGAACTGCGGCCGGCTGGCCGAGCGCCACGCGTTCGACGTGGCCCGCCTCCGGCGGTACTCGGACCAGATCGAGGAACGCGACAACGTGGCGGTGGAAGCGCGTCTTCTGGGCCAGTGCGACGGCGAGCCGCGAACGCTCGTCGTGTCGATCGCCGTGCCGCGGCCCTGCCGGATACGCCTGGATCGCCTGCTGGCGAGCGGGTTGGGACTTTCCCGCGCCGCCGTCCAGCGGCTGCATGACGCGGCGGTCCTGATCGTGTCGCCGCCGAGCCGGGCGGCGCTGCGCCAGCCGGTCCGGGACGGGCAGACCGTCACGGTCGATCTTCGATCCGTGGGATCGGCGTCCGGCCTGCTGTCGGCGGCGCTTTGCGACACGTCATAGCGGATCAGTCGCTATCTTCTTGTTCTAGGGGGCGATTCACCGATCAGGTTGATTTAACCTGATCGGATCGTGCCCTAGCCGGTCGGCAGCGGGTGGTCCTTGAACAGATCGCGCAGGCGCGACTTCTGGATCTTGCCGGTCGCGGTGTGCGGCAGCTCGTCGACGAACACGACGTCGTCCGGCAGCCACCAGGCGGCGACCTTGCCCTCCAGGAAGGCGAGGATGTCGGCCTTGCCGACGGTGGCGTCCGCGCGCGCCACGACGATCAGCAGCGGCCGCTCGCCCCAGCGCGGATGCGCCGCGGCGATCACCGCCGCCTCCTGCAGGTCCGGATGGGCGACGGCGGTGTTCTCCAGCGTGATCGAGCTGATCCACTCGCCGCCGGACTTGATCACGTCCTTGGCGCGATCGGTGATCTCCATGTAGCCGTGCGGGT
>CAVWCI010000015.1:0-292393 GCA_963753315.1 uncultured Alphaproteobacteria bacterium | reverse complement strand
TTCGACCCAACAGGCGGTCACCAACAGGCGGTCACCAACAGGCGGCGGGCACCGCACAGTTGCATTTCGGCCAGGTATTGCCTACAGCAGATCCGGCGTGCGCAGCGTCTCGCTCTGCCTGTCAGCCCGGTCAGGCGATGTTGCGCAGGGCTGCTCCGACCTCCGGGGCCGGGTCCATGCGGCCCCGGCTCTTTGAGGGCTGCGGCGCGGGGTGGCGCGAGCACGGCCGCGCCCGCGACAGGCGATAGCCAGCAACTAGGTTGTTAGTTCCATGCTCACTCCTCTCCAAGCCGCCAGGCTGATCAGCGCCGACTATGACGGCTCGCTGGAAGCTTCCCAACGCCTCGACATCAACGGCTGCCAATCGGCTCTGATCGAGCTGCCCGGCAACCCGCGTATTCTGTTGATTCGCGGCTCCGACGAGCGCTCCGACTGGAAGAAGAATTTCGACTACTCACCGACCCGCGCACCGGGCGACAGCGGCGTCTGGTGGCATCGCGGTTTTCTCGAGCACGGCCGCATCGCCTATGCCTGGGCGCGCGACAAAGCGATCGAGCTGGTGCTTGGGCACAGCCTGGGCGCGGCCTGTACGCAGATCGTCGCGACCAGCTTGGACGTGCCGGGGATGGCGTTCGCCTCGCCCATGCCGCTATGGTCGCCGTCGGCCCTGTTCACCAAGCGGCCAGTCAACGAAGCGCTGGTGACCAACTACAACCGGACCGACGATCTGGTGACGCAGCTGCCGTTCCCGGCGATGGGCTTTGCCCATGTCGGCCAGGTCAGCCTGCGTCCCGGATACGCCGAAGCCGGGCGAGGATCACAGGATCGGCCACTACATCGCTTTGCTCGAGGCGGCCGAAGCGGCTGGGATGAGAGACGGTACGCTGTAGCGCCGTCAGCTCAATCGTAGACGGTCCAGCGACCCTGGTCGCAGACGTTGAACCCCCAGCGGATCACTTCTCGCTCACTCCGGCGAACCTCGAGCCGGCCACCGATCAGGGCCGGTTGCTGCACAGCATCGTGTAACGATGAAGCCGTACCAACCTACCCCGGCATCGTTACATCGCGCCCTGGCATGCCGGTGGCCTTCCTCGCCCGCAAGGCGGCCACCCGGCAACGGGTCGAGCAGTACTGCCGTGGGTAAGGGTCGGTCGCTGGTTCGTCCTGGGCCGCGCCGGCAGGGGATGCGCGCAGGGTCTGTGAGCGCATCGGCGTTGCGCATCAATGGCGGCAACGTCGGACGCCCGCATGCCCATCAGCTCGGCTTCCGCTGCGCTATCTCGCGCCGCTGCATCAGTCGCTCGATTAGCGCATCCTCGTCGAGGTCGTCGAGCAGCGCCGTGCCGGGATCGGCCACGTCGACCTGGTGCCGGTCGCGCCAGCGATGGGGCTGCCTGTTGCGGAGCCATAGGCTGGCCGCCTGGGTGTCCGGTGGATGCTCGATCTGGTAGGGCACCTGGAGGACCGAGCCGTCGTCCTGCCGGTAGAGCTTGGTCGCGTTGACGACGTAGCCGAGCGCGCGCTGGTAGAAATCTCGCGCCGTCTCGGGGTCGGCCGCAGCAGCGTCTACAGATTGCTAGGTTCCGCAGGCTGACCGGCAGGGCTAGAGCATCCTGGCGCCCCGGAAGCCCCAGTGGCTACTCCGGCCGGTGGCTCCATCGGCGGCTCCGCTGCCACCGTCTTGAACCGCACGGCCCTATGCCCTTCAATGGTGGCCCCGCGATGAGGGAGGAGGCGGCGTTGCAGACATCGATCATGCCGGGCCGGGCCGATGCCGGCGAGGACTGTCTCGCCCGGGTCCGACGCATCGCTGCGACCATCGAGTCCGAGGCCGAGGCATCCGAGCGGGGGCTGCGCCTGAGCCCGACGCTTCAGGCCGCGCTGCACCGGGAAGGCCTGTTCCGTCTGCTCTTGCCGCGCCCCTTCGGCGGCTTCGAGACCGACCCGCCGACCTTCTTCCAGGTGATCGAGGAAGTGGCGAAGCACGACGCGAGTGCCGCCTGGTGCCTTTGCCAGGGGAACGGCTGCGCCATGTCGGCCGCTTTTCTGGACCCCGAGGTCGCGCGGGAGGTCTGGGGCCGCAATCTGGAGGCCGTGCTGGCCTGGGGTCCGGGTGCCAAGTCTCAGGCCACTGTCGAGGGCGACGGCTATCGGCTGACCGGACGTTGGGCCTTCGTCAGTGGCGGCCGGCACGCCACCTGGCTGGGCGGGCATGCCAGCATCGTCGAGGCCGACGGCTCGCCCCGGCGCAACGCCGACGGCGAGGTCGTCGTCCGCACGTTGTTGCTCCCCGCCAGCGAAGCCACCTGGATCGACGCCTGGGACGTGATCGGCCTGCGCGGCACCGGCAGCGACAGCTACGAGGTCAAGGATCTGTTCGTTCGCCAGGACCACGGGTTCCACCGCGACGATCCTGCCGAGCGCCGTTATCATGCGCCGCTCTACCTGTTTCCGCAGATGAGCCTTTACGCCAGCGGCTTCTCCGCCACGGCCCTGGGGATTGCCCGCGCGCTGCTCGATACGTTTACGGAACTGGCAGTGGACAAGCGGCCGCCGCTCGCGAAGCGCACGCTGCGCGACACCGGCATGGTGCAATACGAGGTCGCCCAGGCCGAGGCGCGGATCAGGGCGGCGCGGGCCTTCGTGCTGAGCGAGTTGAGCGATATCTGGCAGGAGGTCGTGGCCACGAAGGCGCTCAGCGTCGCCAATCGCATGCGCATCCGCCTGGCCACCACCTTCGCCATTCACGAGGCCAAGGCGGCGGCCGACATCGCGTACGATCTTGCCGGGGCCACGGCGATCTTCGTCAGCAACGACTTCGAGCGCCGCTTTCGCGATATGCACACCGTCACCCAGCAACAGCAGGGCCGCAAAGCGCACCTGCAAACCGTTGGCGCCTTCCTGCTAGGTCTGCCGCCGGACCTCGACATCGTCTGAGCGGCGGCGGCATCAAGGCGCGCTCCTATGTCCCGAGACTTCTGTGCACCTCCAAGGCCGGCGGGTCATGCCACGCACCCAGGAAAGATCCGTCGACCTGCAACGTTCGCCGGGCAGGACAGGTGTGCAATCGAGGTGAGGCAAGAGCTATGGCGGTCGTGGACTGGTTGCTGGATTCCGACCCCTCGATCCGCTGGCAGGTGATGCGCGACCTGACGCACGCGCCGGACGAGGCGGTCGCGGCCGAGCGCGCGCGCGTCGCCACGGAAGGCTGGGGTGCCCGGCTGCTCGAGCGCCAGGCGGAAGATGGCAAGTGGGGCGAGGTCGGCTACACGCGCTACATCGACACCCCCGACGGCCAGTCGACCCACGCCCTGATCCTGCTGCGCGACATGGGGCTCGATCCGGCGAGCGCGCAGGCCCGCCTGGCGGTCGCCCGCGCTCGGGACAACATCACCCACTGGGAGGGGAGCCAACCCTTCTTCGAGGGCGAAGTCGAGGCCTGCATCAACGGCAGGGTTCTGGCGCTCGGCGCCTATTTCGGCGAGGCGAACGAGGCCCTGCTGGCGCGGCTGCTCGCCGAGCAGCTGGACGACGGCGGCTGGAACTGCGAGGCGCCGCCGAGCGTGCGCTCCTCGTTTCACAGCACGATCTGCGTCCTCGAAGGGCTGTTGGAGCACGAGCGCGCCAAGGGCGCCACCGCCGCGGTCACCGAGGCCCGGGTTCGGGCCGAAAAATATCTGCTGGAGCGCCACATGTTCCGGTCGTTGTCATCGGGGGAGGTGATCGACCCCGCGTGGACCCTGTTCTCGTATCCCTGCGGGTATCACTACGACGTGCTGCGCGGGCTGGACTATCTGCGCAGCGCCGGCGTCGAGCCCGACGAGCGGATCGCCGAGGCGATCGAGCTGGTGGCGCAGAACCGGGGTGCCGATGGACGCTGGCCGTTGCAGAACCCGCATGGCGACGTGCTCGATTTTCCCATGGAAGCAGCCGACGAGCCCAGCCGCTGGAACACCCTGCGCGCGCTCCGCGTGCTGCACTGGGCCGGTCGTCGTGGGTGAGCCCGGTAGAAAAAGATTCCAGACACCGAGCCGAAGATCAGGCGCTGCGTAAACGAGGCTTTGCTCACCGCCAGCTTCGATCGATTTCCTTGCCCGATCGAGTGCGGACGGAATTGATAGCTCATGTCAGCGCGCCTCCTTCGGCTCGCCTCGTTTCGCGGCTCGCTACATGCTTTTGTGGTCGCCGCCATTACTCATGGCACGCTCTTGTCCGATTCCGGACGTCATGACCCAAGGCATGAGCCCCGTGCGCAAAGCCGCGGACGCCCGGATCTGTGGTGCCTCACATCATGCGGCGGGACGCCGCAGGCGATCGCGCAACGCCTCATTCGCGCCCCTTCCGAGCCGCCTCGCCATCTTGGCGACGGCGGCCACGGGCAGATCGAGGGGCGTGACGCGGTCCTCCTCCGCGATGCAGACGGAGCCGGACCAGGGATCGGGCGAGCCAGGCAGGAAGACGACGACCTTGCCACCCTCGATCCGCTCGATCTCGAAGCCGATCTGCCACAAGTCGTCGAAGCGCACGACGGCGACGGACATCCCCTCGATATCCTCGGGGCTCAGCATGCTCTGGGTCTTGGTCTTCATCAGCGCGTAGGCAGGGACCCTGGAGAGCACATTGGCTTCGAGCGCGCCGACCGCCCTCCGGGCGAGCGCAAGCCGGGCAAGCAGCCCCGCCATGAAGCAGATCAGCAGCAGCAACACAATCGCCAACACGTGGGCGACCGCAACTCCGCCGATCATATTCACAGGCAAAACGGCGGCGACCGGCTTGGCGATCGCGCCGGAGATCTTCAGACCCTGGCCGATCACGGCGACGAAGATCGCGACGGGTATCAGGAAGATGATCCCCCCGATAATCGTGGTCCTGATGAGCTTCAGCATGACTTCAGTGGTTCCCTTGTTCACGCAGCCATCTTGGAAATCTCGGCAAACAGGCCGTTTGGAACGACATCCTCGCCTTCCTGAGGGCCAACGACATCGCCGTGACGCGTAGCGATTTTGCCAGCGGAGTGATCGACGCCGTGCGCCTCAACGATCAAGACACCGCTTGGGCCGATTGCGGGCCGGCCATCGTGACGGGTCACTCCAGCGGCAACACATCGCCGCGCCGGACCAGGATGTTTCTCGATCACAGCCTGATGCTTCGGGTCGACGTTCGCGAGGCCGGCGGCATCGTCGAGGTCGCGCCCGCTGCGCGGTTTAGCGAGCGGCAGATCAATGTGCACCAGAACCGCCCTTTCGACGCTCCCTGCCGCTCCAAGGGCGTGCTCGAGAAGGCGCTGCTCGACGCGATCTGAGCCGGGTCATTGGCGTCGAGCAAAGGTCGGCTCTTGGCTACGAACGACCGATCAGGGGCAGGCACATCAGCGCATCATCTAGGCAACGATCTTCCAATACGCATCCTTGCGCACCACCAGCCCGTCGCGGAAGGTATAGAAGTCGCAGCCTCTCACCTTGACCCGGCGGCCCTCGGGCGTGGTGCCGGTCAGCGTCCATTTGGAGATGCCGGTGTTGCCGTCGACGAAATGGGTGGCATCGCCGTAGTGGACATCAGGGAGGCCCTGGAAGCGGCCGGCGAGGGCTTCGCGCACCGCCTTCTTGCCCTCCGAGCGCGCCCCCCAGGGATCCGGACCGCGGGGCATCTCGAGCACGCAGTCATCGGCAAAATATGCCATGACCGCGTCGAGATCGTGCGCGTTGAACGCTTCGCACAAGCCTTCGAGCAGACTCCGGATATCGCTCATCGCATCCTCCCCCCCAACGGCATGGCCATATAGGTGCCATTCGTGAACGCTTCGCAAGCCTATGCCTACGTAGCGGGGCGGGAGGGCGTCAGATCGACGCCATGTAGCCGCCGTCGATGTAGAGCAGTTGGCCGGTGACGTAGCGCGCGGCGTCGGAGCAGAGGAAGACCGTGGCGCCGACCAGGTCCTCGAGCGCGCCGAAGCGGCCGGCGGGGATCTTTTCCAGCATCGCGGCGCACCAGGTCGGGTTCTGGTAGAAGACTTCGGTGAGGTCGGTGCGGAAGTAGCCGGGGCCGATCGCGTTGACGCGGATGTCGGGCGCCCATTCGGCGGCGAGCGCGCGGGTCATGCCCAGCAGCCCCGATTTGGAGGAGCCGTAGGGCACGGCCGTGGGCACGCCGACGCCCGAGGTGAGCGAGCAGACGTTGACGATCGCGCCCTCGGCCATGCGGCGCGCGGCGGCCTGGGCGCAGAAGAAGGCGCCCTTGAGGTTGGTGTCGACGATCCTGTCCCAGAGCGCCTCGTCGACTTCCAGCGAGGGACGCACCTGCTCGATGCCGGCATTGTTGATCAGGATGTCGAGCCCGCCGAGCGCGGCGGCGGCGCGGTCGATCGCGGGCTCGATCGTCGGCGGTCGCGCGCACGTCGAGCGCGAACGGCACGGCCTTGCGGCCGGCGGCCTCGACCTGCTGCCGGCAGTCGTCCAGCGCCGCCACGTCGCGCGCGCAGATCGCGACGTCGGCGCCAAAGCGGGCGAGGCCTGCGGCGAGCGCCTGCGCCGATGCCGCGGCTGGCGCCCGTGACCATGGCCCTGCGGCCGGCCAGGGAAAAATCCGGCACCGATGGCTCGGGCATGGCGATGCTCTCCTGCCGCCCTTGATGATCGCGCGGGCCTCGAACATGATCGGCGCCCGGACGCCTCGCCAGATGCAGGAACTTCGTGAGAGCCGAGTCAAGCCCCGCCATGCCCGCCGCGCAGGCCCCGGCGCCCGCCGAGCCGATGGTGCGCCTCGACGGCGTCAGCAAGCGCTTTGGCGACCGTCTCGCGGTCGACGGCGTGAGCTTTGCGCTGGCCAAGGGCCATTTCCTCACCATCCTCGGGCCGAGCGGCTCCGGCAAGACGACGGTGCTGCGCATGATCGCGGGCTTCATTGCGCCTTCCAGCGGCGCGATCGCGATCCACGGCCGGCCGGTCGCGGGCGATCCGCCCTATGCGCGCTCGATCGGCATGGTGTTCCAGCGCCTGGCGCTGTTCCCGCACCTTAGCGCCGCCGACAACGTCGCCTATCCGTTGCGCATGCGCGGCTGGCCCAAGGCCGAGATTTCTCCGCGGGTCGAGCGCTACCTGGAGCTGGTGCGCCTGCCGGGCCTGGGCGCGCGTCGCATCCACGAGCTGTCCGGCGGCCAGCAGCAGCGGGTCGCGATCGCCCGCGCGCTGGTGTTCGAGCCCGATCTCCTGCTCCTCGACGAGCCGCTCGCGGCGCTGGATCGCAAGCTGCGCGAGGACATGCAGCTGGAATTCCGGCGCATCCAGCAGGAGCTCGGCGTCACCACCATCAACGTCACCCACGACCAGCGCGAGGCGCTGGTGATGTCGGATCGGGTGATCGTCATGGACCACGGCCGCATCCAGCAGGACGCGATGCCGCGGCAGACCTACGGCGAGCCCGCCAACCGCTTCGTCGCGGGCTTCATCGGCGTCACGAATTTTTTGCGGGCCGAGCTGGTGCATCTGCGCCAGGACGGCTGGGCCGAGGTGCGGATCGGCGAGCTGGTGCTGCAAGGACGCGCAGCCGGCGACCTGCGGCCGGGCGCGGCGGTCGAGGTCGCGCTGCGCGCCGAGCGCATCAGCCTTTGCGCGCCCTAGCGAGGCCAGCGTCGAGGGTGAAGTGCGCGAGGTGATTTTCGAGGGCGACCGGTTGGTCTACGGTCTGCATGTCGAAGCGCTCGGCGGCATCCGGCTGCTGGTCTTCGACTACGATCGGGGGACGCGGGCGATGGCGGCGGTGGGCGAGCGGGTCGGGCTCGCCTGGCGGCCGGCGGACCTGATGATCTTTCCCGACGACAACACGAGGGGTCAAGGAGAGCACCCATGAGCAAGATGATCACCACGCGGCGGCGCTTCCTCGGCGGCACTGGTGCCGTGGCCGCGAGCGCGATCGCGGCGCCTTACATCCTGAAATACCGGGGCGCGCTCGCCCAGGACAAGCCGGCCGAGCTGATCGTGCGCGCCTGGGGCGGCGTCTGGGTCGAGAGCCTGGATGCGGGCGTGTCGCAGCCGTTTTCCGAGGCGACCGGCGTGCCGGTGCGCCACGACCTCACCGAGGACAACGAGATCCGGCCCAAGATCTGGGCCGCGGTCGACCAGGGCCGGGTGCCGCCGATCCACATCAACTGGGACACCACGACGAACGCCACCAAGTCGGCGCTGCGCGGCGTGACCGAGGATCTGGGCGGCCTTGCCGAACCTCGAGGGCCTGCTGCCGCTCGCCAATCCGGGCCTGGAGGGCTGGCCGCTGGTCAACACCTACTCCTACGTCTACGTGCTGGCCTATCGCGACGAGGCTTTTCCGGACGGCCCGCCCGACAGCTGGCATGTCATGATCGACCCGAAGTTCAAGGGCCGGGTCGCGATCTACGACGACGGCATCGGCTTCCATCCGGCCGCCCAGATCGCGGGCGGCGGCACGCTGGAGGACATCCCCGACAACATGGCGCCGGCCTGGGCGTTCTTCGAGAAGCTGAAGGCGAACGAGCCGCTGCTCGGCGAGGACCCGGACTTCACCAACTGGTTCCAGAACGGCGAGATCGACGTCGCCTGCACGATCATCTCGAACGCGCGCGCCGCGAAGCAGAACGGCATCCCGGTGTCGTGGACGGTGCCCAAGGAGGGCGCCAAGCTCGACACCGACGGCTTGTGGATCCCCAAGGGCCTGCCCGAGAACGAGCTGCACTGGGCGAAGGAGTACGTGAACTTCGCGCTGTCGGCGGAAGGCCAGCAGGTCTGGTGCAACGGCCTCGGCCTGCCGCCGGTGCGCCCCGGGCCTCGAGCCGCCGGCGGACCTCGTGGGCGATCCCGCCTATCCGACGACCGAGGAGGACCTGAAGCTCCTGCTGCGCGTGCCGACGCCGATCCTGGTCGAGCACGAGAGCGACTGGTTCGCCAAGGTCAACGAGATCATGCAGGGCTGAGCGCCGGCCTCTGCATGCTTGCTGAGAGGAGCCGGCGGCCGGCGGCGCTGGGACCTTGGGAGGTCTGGCGCCGCCGGCTCTGGCCGGATCGCCTCGGCGCCGCTCACGCCCTGGCTGCTGCTGGCGCCGGCCCTGCTGCTGACCGGCTCGCTCGCGATCGCGCTGGTGGTGATCGGCGAGAGCAGCCTGCACATGCTCGATCGGGCGACCTTTCGCCTGAGCGAGGCGTACAGCGCCGGCAACTACCAGGAGCTGGCGCAGCGCCCGGTGTATCTGCGCATCATCGCCAAGACCGCGCTCGCGGCGCTGATCGTCACCGTGATCACGGTGGCGCTCGCGATCCCGTACGGCTACCTGATGGTGCGCACGGCCAGCGCTGGCCTGCGCAAGCTGCTGCTGATCGGCCTGTTTCTCCCCTTCTTCCTCGGCCAGGTGATCCGCGCCTATGGCTGGCTGATCGTTTTGGGCAAGCAGGGCCTGCTGAACGCGGGGCTTACCGGCCTTGGGTCTGCCCGAGGCAGCGCTGATCTACACCTATCCGGGCGTGCTGATCGGGCTCGTCCAGTACATGCTGCCGTTCGCGGTGCTGTTGCTGGCACCTGCCTTCACGGCGATCCCGGAGGAGCTGGAGCTCGCCTCGATGAGCCTCGGCGGGCGCGCCTGGCCGACCTTTTGGCACGTCATCCTGCCGCTCGCGAGGCCGGGCTGGATCGCGGCCGGGGTGGTGGTGTTCACGCTCACCATGACCGACTTCGCCATGCCCGAGATCATGGGCGGCGGCGGCAACGACTTCATCGCCAATGCGATCTACGACGGCTTCTTCCAGCTCAGCGATGCCGGGCTCGGCTCGGCGCTCGCGATCGTGCTGACCGCGCTCGGCACGCTCGCGGTGGCCGTGGTGTTCACCGCGATCGGCGTCGGCACGCTCGGCTACATCCAGGGCAGCAGCGAAGCGGGCGCCGCGCGATGATGCGCCAGCCGGCGGCGCGCGCGGTGATCTGGGCGATCGTGCTGTTCGACCTGCTCTTCCTGGCGCTGCCGACGCTCGTGATCGTGGTGGCATCGTTCACCGCCGGCAACGTCATCGCGTTCCCGCCGGAGGGTTTTTCGCTGCGCTGGTACGAGGTGCTGCTGGGCGAGCGCGCGTTCTCGGCGGCGCTCTGGCGCAGCGTCCAGGTCGCGATCGTCTGCACGCTCGTGAGCATTCCGGCGGGCACGCTCGCCGCGATCGCGCTCGCCCGCTACCGCATCCGGCATGCGAGCGCGATCCAGGTCTACCTGCTGCTGCCGTTCATCGTGCCGCTGATCGTCTCGGGCCTGGGGCTGATGCTGATCTTCGGCTCCCTGCGCTGGCTCGGCCAGCTCTGGCCCGTGGGCCTCGCCGCCTGCATCATCAACCTGCCGTTCATGATCTGGGCGGTCGCGGCGTCGGTGAACAACCTCGACCCGGAGCTGGAGAACGCCGCCGCCAACTGCGGCGCGCCGCCGCTCGCCGTCTTCTTCACGGTGACCCTGCCGGCCGTCATGCCGGGCGTGATCACCGGGGGCCTGCTCATGTTCATCCTGGCGCTGAACGAGTTCATCGTCAGCCTGCTGCTGGTCGACGCCCGGATCGTCACGCTGCCGGTGCTGATGTACAACTCGATCCGGGCGATCATCACGCCGGACCTGGCAGCACTCTCCGTCGTCTACATCGTGATCGCCGCGGTCTCGATCTGGCTCCTCGACCGGCTGGTCGGCCTGGAGATTTTTTTGAAGTCCAAGTGAGGAAAACCGGTGTCCGAGATCAACCTGTTCGAGCTCGACCGGCTGTCGCGTGCCGAGCGCGAGGCGCTGATGACCCGCACCGAGGCCGACCTCTCGGCTTATCTCGGCCCGGTGCAGGAGATCATCGAGGCGGTCCGCGCCGAGGGCGATGCGGCGGTCGCCCGTTTCGGCCGAGAGTTCGACAAGGCCGACGTGCATGCCGATCGCCTCATGGCGACGCCGGAGGAGTTCGATGCGGCGTTCGCCACGCTCGAGCCGGAGGTCCGCGAGGCGATCGCGTTTGCCGTGGAAAGCATCCGGGCGTTCCACGAGGTGCAAAAGCCCGAGGCGATGTGGCTGAAGGAGATCCGGCCCGGCGTGTTCGCGGGCGAGCGCACGACGCCGATCCCGTCGGTCGCCTGCTACGTGCCGCGCGGCAAGGGCGCCTTCCCCTCGGTCATGATGATGACCACGATCCCGGCGGTGATCGCGGGCGTGCCGGAGATCGCCGTGCTGACGCCGCCGACGCCGGACGGCGGCATCGATGCGGCGAGCCTGGTCGCCGCGCGCATGGCGGGCGTCGAGCGGGTCTACCGGTGCGGCGGCGCGGTCGCGGTCGCGGCCGCCGCGTTCGGCACCGCGACCATCCCGCGCTGCGTCAAGATCGTCGGGCCCGGCAGCCCCTGGGTGGTTGCCGCCAAGAAGCTGCTGGCGGATCGGATCGACACGGGCCTGCCGGCCGGGCCCAGCGAATCGATCGTGCTCGCCGATGGCAGCGCCAACGGCCGGATCGCAGCACTCGATCTGCTGGTCGAGGCCGAGCACGGGCCCGACAGCTCGGCTTTTCTGGTGACCGACAGCCGTGCGGTGGCCGAGGCGGCGCGCGCCGCGATCCCGGACTACTGGCAGCACATGGGCGGCGAGCGCGTCGGCTACACCCAGGCGGTGCTGGGCGGCCCGCGCGGCGGCATCGTGCTGGCCGCCGACATGGACCAGGCGATCGCGTTCGCCAACGACTACGCGCCCGAGCACCTGGAGGTGCTGAGCGACGAGCCGCTGCAGTATCTCGGCCGCCTGCAGCACGCCGGCGAGATTCTTCTGGGCGAGAATTCCGTGCATCACGCTCGGCAACTACCTGATCGGGCCGAACTGCGTGCTGCCGACCGGCGGCCATGCGCGCAGCTGGTCGCCGCTCTCGGTGCACGACTTCATGAAGCGCACCTCGATCGCGCACGTCACCCGCGCGGGCTATCGGGCGCTGGCGCCCTATGCCCACACGCTCGCGACCTACGAGGGCTTCGATGCCCATGCCAATGCGGTCTCGCCGCTGCGCGACGAGCGCTGATACCCGACCGCTCCCATCCTGGGGGTTCTCTGGTGCTCACGGCTTCGGCGGGCAGCTATTGGTTGGCGCTGCTCGCACGATCGGAAAGCAATCGGCCCAGGCCTCCGTTCGCGCGGGCCAGGGTGTCAGGAACTCTGCGTCCCAGTCATAGGTCAGGACGCCCAGCGCCTGCAGGTCGCGTACGCGGCCATCCAGATACTCCTTGAGCACCTTGAACCGCCCGTCCTCGATGGTCGCGATCCAGACATCGTTGGTAACCTGCTGCCGACCGCCGCGAAGTTCCCGGAACTGGATCTCGACGGCGACGCGGTGGGCGTCGAGGTCTATGTAGAAGGCATCTGCCGGCAGGTGGAAGCTGGTCTTCTCCGGCGGACGGCGCGCCTGGGGACCGCAGTAGTTGTCGAGATCATGAAGGACGGCGTCACGCCCATGCAGGCGCGTGGTCGGGAACGAGAAGTCGATATCGTCGGCAATCAGCTGGTCCATGAGGTTGGCATCGCAATCCGCCCATGCCTTGGCCATGTCGAGGATCGCCCACTGCATGGCACCACGCGGCGTGTCCCGTGCCTCCAGATCGCCGCTGTAGCTGACATTGTGGTAGGGATCGGCCTCCGATGAAATTGGCGACATGGTGACCAAAGCCAACAATGCGGCTATCGAGGCTCGTCGAACCGACAACGCACTTCCAGCAGTTGGACCGCTCACTCGATTTGTCATGACATGGCTTTCTGGTCTGGGCACTCCGAAAGGGTGCCATGCCCTGTCCGCAGCATCACCGGCTCGAGGCGTCTTCGCGTCCGCAGCACCGTCGCAGCGCTGAGCGAGGCAGGTCAAGCTTCCTGGCCGCTTCTTCGCTTCTCGGATCTTATTTCTATGCGAGCCTGACCTCGGTCGGGTGGCAGCCGAGGCACGTTGGCCCGCGGCATGGCTGCGGGAACCACTCCCAGAAACCAAACGAACTCGAAGGCACGAGGAATTTCAACAGGTCAATTTTTGATGACCGCAAAGGAACCCGAGCGCGCTATCTCGGCGTAGCAGGCGTAGCCGCGATAGAGGTCGACGAAGCTGAACGGCGCACCGAGGTCCATCGCAGTCTTCGCGACGACATCGGCCAGGTCGGCCGGCGGGTGGACGTGGAATTTCCTGAGCCAGGCGAAGAGCAGGGTGCGGAACCGCCGCGGCAGGCCGTCCTGCTGGCCGAAATCGACCAGGGAGAGGCGGCCGCCCGGCGCCAGCAGCGACGCGCCGTGGGCCAGCGCCTGGCGCCAGGCCGGCATCATCGAGAGGCTGTAGGAGAAGAACACCCGCTCGAACCGCTGCCGCCCGGTCAGCCGGGTCGACCCGGGTGGCGTCGGCCTGCGCCAGATGAATCCGGCCGTCGAGGCCGGCCGCGGCGATGCTCTTTCGCGCCGTCGCCAGCATCTCGCCCGAGATGTCGAGGCCATAGAAGCGGGCGCCGCGGGTAGCGCTTCGCCGCCGCGATCAGGTTGCGCCCGGTGCCGCAGCCGAGCTCCAGCACATGGCCGCCCGCCGGCGGCTCGAGCCGGTCGATCAGGTGGTCGCGGCCGAGCAGGTAGTGCTTGCGGGTCAGGTCGTAGACGTGGCGCTGATGGCGGTAGACACGATCCATCAGCTCCGGGCCAGGCAGGGCCTCGCTGCTCATGATCAGCTCCGCAACACGTAGCGATGAAAGCCGCCGTAGATCGCGGCGCGGTCCCTGGCGCCGAGCTCGCGGCTGCGCTCGGCGTCGTAGTGCCAGCGGCGCAGCACGTCGTCGCGGACCCGGCCGGGCAGCGGGCTCGCCTCGGCCGCCGTGCGGAAGACGGCGCGGGCGCCTGGCCTCGCGGTGCGCGTCATCTCGGCCCAGAGCGCGTTCAGCTGGGCATCGCTCATCCAGTCCTGGGCGTCGAGCAGCACGTAAGCGTCGAGGCTGGCAGACGGCTCGGTCGCCAGATGGTCGGTCACCGAGCGGTGCAGGACGCGCACCCGGTCGGCGCGCGCGCGGATCGCATCGAAGTTGGCAGGGTCCAGGTAGGGCGGCAGCGGCCCGCTCTCGCCGCTCGCATAGCCGCGGCCGAACGCCTGCCAGGCAAAATAGTTCTCGGACATCGCAAAGCCGCAGGCGAGCCGCTCGAGGCGCGCCCGCAGCACGGCCGCCATGTCGCCGTTGCCCGCGGCGGCGAGCGCCTCGTACTGCGCGGGCGGAATGCCGAGGCCATAGAGCGAGACCCGCTTCTTCGGTGACCCATTTGACCAGGCGCTTGTCGAACAGGGGCGCGACGGTCCGGTCGAAGAACGTGCGCTGCTCCTCGAGGCTCTTGGTCCGGGTCAGCTCCTTGAGGTCGATGCCGTAGGCGCGCGCGATCAGGTGGCCGAGGCCGACCGTGTAGCCGAGCAGGCCGTGGTGGTAGAGATCGCGCGAGAACAGCGTGATCCGCCGGCGGCCGGTGAGGTCCCTGCCCTGCCAGTAGGCGAGCGTGTCGGGGTCGAGCCGCGCGCGCAGGAAGCGCTTGTAGGCCAAAAGATTGGCCTTGTGGTCGGCCTCGCCGAAGAACCGGTAGAAGCTGTCGTAGTTGGGCAGGTGCAGCGCTGCCGCGACCTTGATCCGGGTCAGCGCGATGTGCGCCCGGTTGAGGTCGACGGCGGTGATCTGCGCCGGATCGGCGGTCAGGTAGGCGAGGACGTTGCAGCCGCCGGACGCGATCGTGACGACGCGCGAATCGGGCCCGAGCGCCAGTGCCGCCATGTCGACCGCCGGGTCTTCCCAGATCTGCGGGTAGACCAGGCTCTTGAAGGCGAAGGTGAAGCAGCGCTCCAGCATGCCGGCCGTCGATGCGGCCTTGTTCCGATGCACGGCGCGGCTCAGCGCTCGTTTGGAGATCGAAAGCGGGCTGGCGATCGAAAGCGGGCCATCGCGCATGGACGTTCCTGACCAGCGATTGGACAAGCCGCATCGCATAGCCGGAATCGGTGGCAGTCGCGTGACAGGCGAGTTGCGACGGACGCGTCTACCTGCGCGGTCCAGCCGCCGTCGACCAGCAGGCTCGTGCCGGTGATCATCGCCGCCGCCGGCGAGGCCAGGAACACGATCGCGCCCATGACGTCCTCGATCTTGGCCAGCCGGCCGATCGGGATCTGGCCCAGCACCTCGTCGCGAAAGCCGCGGTCCTCGAAGAACGGCCGGGTCATCGGCGTCTCGGCGAAGGTCGGCGCCACCGTGTTCACCCGGATGCCCTGCGGCGCCAGCTCGACCGCGAGCGCCTTGGTCAGGCCCTCGAGCGCGTGCTTGCTCATGCAGTAGACCGAGCGCCTGGGGCTAGCCGACATGGCCCATCTGCGAGGAGATGTTGACGATGCTGCCGCCGCCGGCCGCGACCATGCGGCGCGCCGCGGCCTGCGCCACCAGGAAGGCGCCCTTGACGTTCAGGTTCAGGATCCGGTCGAGATGCTCCTCGCTGACCTCGCAGAAAATCCTCGGGGATGTTCATGCCGGCGTTGTTCACCAGCACGTCGATGCGCGGCGAGCGCCTCGATCCCGGCCTTGACCTCGCCAGCGTCGGTCACGTCGCAGACCAGCGTGGTCGCCTCGCCGCCCTGGTCCACGATGGCGGCGCGGGTCGCATCCAGCGTCGCCTGCGTGCGCCCGACCAGGACGACGGCAGCGCCGGCCTCGGCGAGCGCCAGCGCCGCACCCTGGCCGAGCCCGCTGCCGGCGCCGGTCACCACCGCCTGCATGCCGTCGAGACGAAACGAGTGCATCTGCGCTGGCCATGCAAAAACCTCCCGCTTGCGATCAGAACCTGCCTGACCTTTATGGTCGGCAACACGCAGGTCAGCGCAAGGGGGCAAGGCATGGCCGTCTATCTGAAACGCGGGCAGGAGCCCGAGGCGATCCGCGCCGCCGGCGAGCAGGTGAGCGAGACCGTGCGCGGCATCCTCGCCGACCTCGAGGCGCGCGGCGATGCGGCGGTGCGCGACTACTCGGAAAAATTCGATCGCTGGAGCCCGCCGAGCTTCCGTCTGAGCCAGGCCGAGATCGACGCCCTGGTCGCCAGCGTGCCGCAGCGGACGATCGACGACATCACCTTCGCCCAGGCGCAGATCCGCCACTTCGCGAAGGCGCAGAAGGACGCGCTGAAGGACATCGAGGTCGACGACGCTGCCGGGCGTGACGCTCGGCCACAAGAGCATCCCCGTGCGCGAGCGTCGGCTGCTACGTGCCGGGCGGCCGCTATCCGATGGTGGCGTCGGCCCACATGAGCATCGTCACCGCGAAGGTCGCGGGCGTGCGGCGGATCGTCGCCTGCACGCCGCCGACCGATGGCGCTGCGCATGCCGAGACCATCGCCGCGATGGCGCTCGGCGGCGCCGACGAGATTTTCTTGCTGGGCGGCGTCCAGGCGGTCGGCGCCATGGCGCTCGGCACCGCGACGATCGCGCCGGTCGACATGCTGGTCGGGCCCGGCAACGCCTATGTCGCCGAGGCCAAGCGCCAGCTGTTCGGCCGCGTCGGCATCGACCTTCTCGCCGGCCCGACCGAGATCCTGGTGATCGCCGATGGCAGCGCGGATGTGGAGATGGTCGCGACCGACCTTCTGGGCCAGGCCGAGCACGGGCCGACCTCGCCCGCCATGCTGATCACCACGAGCCGGCGCGCTGGCCGAGGCGCTGCCGGCCGAGATCGAGCGCCAGCTCGCCGTGCTGCCGACCGCCGAGGTCGCGGGCGCCGCCTGGCGCGACCACGGCCAGATCCTGCTGGTCGAGGACCTGGACGAGGCGGTCGTCGAGGCCGACAAGGCGGCCTTCGAGCATGTCGAGGTGCTGACCGAGGACCCGCGCTGGTTCCTCGATCGCCTCACCAACTACGGCTCGCTGTTCCTTGGCGAGGAGACGAACGTCGCCTATGGCGACAAGGTGATCGGCACCAACCACACCCTGCCGACCAGAGGCGCTGCCCGCTACACCGGCGGGCTCTGGGTCGGCAAGTTCCTCAAGACCGTGACCTATCAGCAGTGCACGCCGGAGGCGAGCGTGGTGATCGGCGAGTACTGCTCGCGGCTTTGCGCGATCGAGCGCTTCGCCGGCCACCAGGAGCAGGCGGACCTGCGCGTGCGCCGCTACGGCAACCGGCGCTAGGCGTTGCCGTTGCGCGGAACCGGACCGCGCCGGCTCCGTTTGGTTCGCACCGCTGGTGGCCCGAAACCTGCTTGACGAACGCCGACACCGGGCCCCGTGATGGAGACACCATGCGTATTCATGTCGGATGCGAGCTGACGTTCGAGTTTCCGCAGACGACGCCTTTGATCGCGATGCTGAACGTGCATTTCTCGCGCATTTCCGACCTGGAGCGCCCCGACTATCTGGCGACCGATCCTTCGGTTCCGATCGAAAGCTACCGCGACAGCTTTGGCAACTGGTGTACCCGGATGGTCGCGCCCGCCGGCCGGTTCACCCTTCGTACCGACACCGTCGTCCGTGATGGAGGCTCGCCGGATCCCGTAGCGCTCGACGCGCTGCAGCATCAGGTTCAGCATCTGCCGGCCGACAGCCTGCTGTTCCTGCTCGGCAGCCGCTACTGCGAGACCGATTCCTTGTCGGACGAGGCCTGGCGCCGGTTCGGACACACGCCGCTCGGCTGGCCTCGGGTGCAGGCGATCTGCGATTTCGTGCACCAGCACATCACCTTCGGCTACGAGCATTCCCGCCCTACCAGGACCGCGGCCGAGGTGTTCGAGGAACGCCGCGGCGTGTGCCGTGACTACGCCCACCTTGCCGCTACCTTCTGCCGCTGCCTGAACATTCCGGCGCGCTATTGCACCGGCTACGTCAGCGACATCGGCCTGCCGCCGCCCTATGCGCCGATGGACTTCGCGGCCTGGATCGAGGTCTATCTCGGCGGCCAGTGGCACGCCTTCGATCCGCGCAACAACACTCCGCGGATCGGCCGCATCCTGATCGCGCAGGGCCGCGACGCCGCCGACGTGCCGCTAACCCATGTTTTCGGGCCGGGCGAACTGTCCGAGTTTCGGGTCTGGACCGAGGAAGCCTCCGCCCCGACCACGCTTGGCCACTGAAGCTACTTGCCGCGCAGGAACGCGACGGCCCGATCGGGAAAATCGGTGAACACGCCGTCGACGTCGGCCTCGACCAGGAAGATGCGAAGCGCGTCCTCCAGGCTGTCCGCGTAGTCCGGCAGCGCATCGGCGCGAAACGTGTAGGGGTGCACCGCGAGCCCCAGGGCATGGGCGTTCGCGACCAGATCGGTGACCATCGGCCGGCCGCCGGCATCGACGCCGGTCACGACGTGGGCATGGAGGGGCCGATCCCGTCGGCGATTTTTGCGATCGCGGTGAGCCCGTCCTTGGTCCGCAAGGCGTCGTAGTCGACATCCGGCGCCTCGCCCCAGTCGTTCTCGCCGAGCAGCTGGATCAGCTTGCCGCGCCAGCCAAGCTCCTCGCGGATGCGCCGGGTCTCGTTCCAGTCGAAGCACTGCAGAAAGACCAGGTCGTCCGGATCGGCGTAGCCGTAGTCGGCGAGGACGCCGAGCGCGACCCTCGAGATGTCCTGGCCCTCGGCGCGATGCCAGGCGGGCGCCTTGATCTCGGGATAGATGCCGGCCTCGCGGCCGGTGCTCAGGTTCATGCCCTGGATCAGCTCGATCTCCTCGGCGAGCGTCGGGATCTGAAAGCTCGACGCGCCGCGCGGGAAGCGGCCGGGAAAAACCTGCTCGCCGCGCTCGTCGGCGCGCTCCATGACGGTCAGCGCCTTCAGCTCGTCGAGCGAGAAATCGATCGCGTAGAAGCGGCCATCGGCCCGCGCCCGCTCGGGAAACACCTCTGCCACGTCGGTCACGGTGTCGATCTGGATGTCGTGCAGCACCATCGGCACGCCGTCCTTGCTGAGCACGACGTCCTGCTCGATGTAGTCGGCGCCCATGGCGTGCGCGGCCGCCTTGGCCGCCAGCGTGTGCTCGGGCAGATAGCCCGAGGCGCCGCGATGCGCGATCACGATTTTTTCGGCCATGCCCCCCTCTCCATGCGCGCCCCTGGCAGATCATCGCAAGCTCACCGATGATAGCGCATGCGCTGGCAACGTGCTCGGCTCGTCCTGGTGGCCGCCCTGATGTGCGCCGCCTGCTCGCCGCCGCGCGGGATCGAGGCGGCGCGGGTCCTGGCGGATCTGTCCAGCCCGGAGGCCGCTCGGCAGCCGCAGGTTGCGCCGACCGCCGTGGCCTTCCCGCCAGGCTCCGGCGTGGCGGTGGGCGATCTCTACTGGCCGGACGGCGCGAAGGCCGCCCTGGTGCTGGTGCCGGGCGTCGTGCCGGAGGGCAAGGACGATCCGCGCCTGGTAGCGCTCGCGCAGACCCTGGTGCGCGCCCGCTTCGCCGTGCTCGTGCCGGACATCGTCAGCCTGCGTGCCCAGCAGGTGAGCCCGGAGGATGCGCGTTGCGATCGCCGCGGCGATCGCCTGGCTCGCCGGCTGCGGCGAGCCCGGCGCGCGCGTCGGTCGGCGTGATGGCGATCTCCTATGCCGCCGGGCCCGCGATCCTCGCAGCACTCCGCCCGGACACCGCGCTACAGGTGCGCTTCCTGGTCGCGATCGGCGGCTATTACGACACGGAAGCCGTGGTGACCTTCTTCACCACCGGCTACTTTCGGAGCGGGCCCGATCAGCCCTGGCAGCAGGGCTCGCCGAACGCCTACGGCAAGTGGGTGTTCGTCGCCGCGAATGCGGAGCGGCTGGACGATCCCGGCGATCGCGAGGCACTCGCCGCCATGGCCGCGCGCAAGCTGAACGACCTCGAGGCCGACGTCGCCGATCTCCAGGCGGGGCTGGGGCCGCAGGGCCGCGCGGTGACAGCGCTCCTCGACAACCGCGACCCCGACCAGGTGCCCGCCCTGATCGGAGACCTGCCCGAAGCCGTGCGCAGCGATCTCGCCGCGCTCGACCTCTCGCGCGCCGACCTCTCGCAGCTCGATGCCCGCCTGCTGCTCGTGCACGGCCGCGACGACCCGATCATCCCGTCGACCGAGAGCGAGGCGCTGGCCGCCGCAGCGCCTGACGAGACGACCTTGTACGTGGTCGACAGCCTCGCCCATGTCGAGCTCGACCCCGCGGGCCTGGTCGACGGCTGGAAGCTCTGGCGCGCGGTCTACGCGCTGCTCGCCTTGCGCGACGCCGCGCCCAGGCCCGATCGCGAGGCCTGCGCATGAAAAGCGGGATCCGGCTTACCCGACCTTAAGCACGGGCGTCTTACAATCGGTCGGTCGCCGGCCCTTCGGTCTGCGGCAATCGCCCCATGGAGATCAGGATGGCGAGCACGGCCGCCGCGCAGACCCGGGACTTCGCGCGCCGCTTCTTCGAGGTCGTGCTGGAGCGCGGCGGCGAGAGCTGGGTTGCGGCGAGCGATGCCTTCGAGCGCACGGTCGCGGCGCACGCCGACCATCCGTATGTCGCCTACATCCAGGCCAACCGGGCGCGCAGGGCCGGCTTCACGGCTGCCGCCGAGCGCGTCCGGGAGCAGGAGTTTCCGCAGATCGAGCGGCGCAAGGCGGGCACGCGCCGCAATGCGCCGGTGTTCTACCGCATCGGGCGGCCGGACGCGGGGTTCCAGCTCCATCTGCCCTACGAGGTGCCCTCCAGCCATCCGCTGCGCGCCGCCACCGGGGCCGCGAAGGGCAACCCGCTGCGACGCGACCCCGAGACGGCCCCCGCGCGCTCGCCCTGGCGGCGGCGTCTCGCCAAGCGCGCGAGCCAGGACGCATCCCCCGTCCGGCCGCGATCCTCCGCCGGCTGGTGGCAGAAGCTGACCGACCGCGCCGCCCGGCTGCTCGACGCGCTCGCCAGAGCAGCATCGAAGCGAGCGCGCTGAGGGCGCCACTTCGCTGCACGTCGTCCCGCAACCGCGATCGCCCGCCTGGCCCGGGCGAAGCCATCGCCTGCCTTGCCCGGTCCGATGACGAGCGGACGGATGGCGGACGTGTGCATGCGGAAGGTTTCGGCCCCGGATCGGAGCGCGGTCCGCCGACTGGGGGCCGAGCGCTACCTGCGCCACACGCTGATCTGGTTCGCCGTGACGGTGATCGGGGTGCGCCTGGCGCTCGCCGCCACGGGGTATCCCAAGCTGGGCGGCGGCCAGCTCCACATCGCGCATGTCCTCTGGGGCGGGCTGTTCCTGTTCGGCGCGGCGCTGAGCCCGCTTCTGTTCGCCAACCGCTGGGCGCTCGAGGCCAGCGCCGTGATGGCGGGGATCGGCGTCGGCCTCTTCATCGACGAGGTCGGCAAGTTCATCACGCAGAGCAACGACTACTTCTTTCCGCCGGCGGCACCCATCATCTACGCGACCTTCCTGCTCACCCTGCTCCTTTATCTGCGGGTGCGAAACGAGCCCGCGCGCACGGTGCGCCATGACCTTTATGCGGCGCTCGACAGCCTGCCCCACGTGCTCGACCACAACCTCGACGCGCGCCGCCACGCGGAGCTTCGCGACCGCCTGAGCCATGCGCGCATCCATGCGCAGGATCGCAAGCTGGCACTCCTGGCAGAGGCGCTGCTCGAGGTCGTCGATTCCGAATATGTCGAGCTGGCGCAACGCCCGCGCAGCCGGTGGGAGCGCTGCGCCGACCGGCTGCGCGCTCTCGAGGCACGCTGGCTCAGCCTCGAGAGGATGCGCTTTCTGTTCGGCGCCGTACTTCTGGCGATCGGCGCCGGTGCCTTCGCCGACCTGCTCGTGCTCCTGTGGACCGCGATCCTGCCGCTCGATCTCGAGCGCGCGGTGCACATCATCTCCGGCGGCGCCGACGAGCCCGGCGGCACCAGGCTCTTCCTGCTGTTCGCGCGCTTCCTGCTGGCCGGCATCGTCGGCATGCTGCTCGTGCTCGGAGCGGTGCTGCTGGGGCTTCGGCGCGTGCGCGCCGGCATCGCCTGCGGCTATTTCGGGCTCCTGCTCTCGCTCACCATCCTGAAGCTGCTGGTCTTCTACTTCGACCAGTTCGATGCGGTCGGCGGGGCGGTGCTCGACTTCGCCGTGCTGCTCGGCCTCGTCCGCTATCGACGCCGCGTTGGCTTGGCCGGAGAGCCGAGAGGCCAGACGATGCTCGACGGTCAGGCCGTGGCCGCCTAGCGCTTGCGGGCGAGCATCATGCCGGCGCCGATCGTCGCCGGGCTGGCATCGACCCGCACGTCGTCGCGGATCTTCGAGGTTGACCGGTCGGACGGCACGAGCCATGAAGCCGGGCTCGGCCTCGTCCCAGACGCCATCGGGCAGCATGTTGTCGAGCGCCATCAGCCCGCCCGGCCGGAGCAGTGCTGAGCGCGGCCTCGTAATAGGCGGCATAGGACTCCTTGTCGGCGTCGATGAAGGCGAAGTCGAAGCTTCCGGCGCGCCTCCTCGATCAGCGCCGCCAGGGTCTCCTTTGCCGGCGCCAGGCGCAACGTGATGCGCGCGGCGAGGCCCGCCTCCTGCCAATAGCGCCTTGCGATCCCGGTCCATTCCTCGCTGACGTCGCAGGCCACCAGCTCGCCGCCCTCCGGCAGCGCCGAGGCGATGCAGAGCGCGCTGTAGCCCGTGAAGGTGCCGATCTCGAGCGCGCGCCGGGCGCCGATCAGCCTCACCAGGAAGGCCAGGAACGCGCCCTGATCGGCCGAGATCTGCATGCCGGCCGACGGCAGCCGCGCGGTCTCGGCGCGCAGGCGCCGCTGCAGGTCCGTCTCCCGCACGAGGGTCTCGTTGACGTAGCGGGCCAGTTCCTCGGAGCCCAGCAGGGTCTTCAGCGCCATGACATCTCTCCCACGCGATGCTTGCCGTGCCCGACAGATCGCAGAACGGCGAGGCGGGTCAACCGGCAATCGGCAGGCGGCGCGCCGGCTCGCAAGCGGTGGCTCCAGGGTGCGCATGAACTGCCGCTTCGCCCGCCGCGCAGCGCCTTGACAGCCATGCGGCTTCTCCTATTCGATGCCGGCCCGGAAGTCGCGGGCAAGCCTCGAGCAGCCGGCATACGGGAGGATCCTTGGCGCCCAGCCCGGAGGCGCTGCTGCAGGCCTGCGCGCGCGGCGATCGGGCCGCGCTGCAGGGCCTCTATGCGGCGATCGCACCGCAACTATTTGGCCTCGCGCTCAGTATTCTCCGTAGCCGGGAACTGGCCGAGGATGTCATGCAGGATTCGTTCGTCCTGATCTGGCGCCATGCCCAAAGCTTCGACCCCCGTCGCGGCAGCGCGATGGCGTGGCTCGCCCGTATCGTCCGCAACCAATGTTTCGACATGATGCGGCGGCGCAGCCGCGAGTCGCCATTGGACGACGCGCTCATGCAAAGCTGGCAGGACCCGGCGCCGGGCCCAGCCGATCTGACGGCGCTCAGCCGGGATGCGCAACGGCTGCGGGCCTGTCTCGACGAGCTTGACGAGGGGCCTCGCAAGAGCATGATTCTGGCCTACTATGAGGGCCTGACCTTCGCGGAGGTGGCTGGCCGCGTGGATGCGCCGCTTGGCACGGTAAAGAGCTGGATCCGGCGCGGCCTGATCCAGCTCAGGGGCTGCATGGAGCGATGAAGTACGCCGATCCCGATCTGCGTGACCGGCTGGCGGCCGAATATGCGCTCGGGACGCTGCGTGGCCCTGCCCGCCGGCGTTTCGAGCGGCTGGCGTCCGACGACGAGCGCCTGCGCGACTTCGGCCGAGGACTGGGAGCTGCGGATCAACCTTTTGGGCGAGTCCGCTCCGGCGGTGGAGCCGCCGGCGCGCGTCTGGGAGAGGATCGCCGAGAGGATCGGGCCGGCTCCCGCGGCCACGCGCGACAGCTTGCTCCATCGCCTCTGGGAGAGCCTCGGTTTCTGGCGCGCCGCCAGCCTGCTGGCCGCCGGCGCAGCGGCTGTAGCCCTCTATGTCGCGCTGCAACCGCCGGACACGGGCCAGGAACTCAACCAGCGGCTCACCGGAATCGAGAGCAAGCTGGCCGCCGTCGAAGCGACGCCGCGCGAGATCGGCGCGCTGAGCGAGCGGCTCGGGCGCATCGAGGGCGCGACGCAGGGGCTGGCAGAGACGCGAAGCGAGCTCGCCGCGCTCGGCGATCAGTTGGCCGGCATCGAAAGCCGGCTCGATGCGACCGTGCCGGTGCTGAGCCACGTCGCCGTGCTGATCGACCGGTACGCGCGGCCGATGATGATCGCCGATCTCGACGTCGCCGAAGGCCGGCTGGTCATGCGGCTCAAGATCAAGCCGCCCCGCGATTTCACCGGCAAGACGCTCGAGGTCTGGCTGGTGCCGCCGGGCGGCACGCCACGCTCCCTCGGATTGTTTCCGAGCGAGCAGAGCGGCACCACGATCGCTCTCAATCTGCCGCACGAGGTCGCCGAAGCGCTGGCCACCTCGGAGCTGGCCGTCAGCCTCGAGCCGTCCGGCGGCTCGACCACAGGCGCGCCGACCGGCCCGGTCCTGTTCTCGGGCGCGGTCCTTCCCGTGGACCTCTAGTACCCCGCAGGTGCGCTACACGATCACCGCGAAGAGCTTTCCGTCGTTGCTCTTACTGCCCTGCCCGCTACCCCTGCCGCCCTCGAAGCGGATCAGCCGCTTGTGCACGGGCCGGCCCCGCCATTGGTCGTATACCCAGATGCCCCGATGATCCTGGTACAGATAAATGGCCGCGTGATTGCCGGATTGGCTCGTGTAAGTGCCGTCCGCCTCGAACGTTGCGATGGCGGTGCCGCGCTCGATGTGCGGGTTTCCGTGGACCCTGGCGCCCTTCCGCCACGCGGCGGTTCGCGGCACGCCGGCCGCGGCTTTCACGAAGTCGACGCAGTAGCCCGCGCCGACCACCCTCCCCTCGAAGGCCTCGGGACGGGCAGCGACGTAGGGCGCATCCGCGCGCGGCACGTCGCAGGACATGGCCACCGTGAGCGTCGCGGCAACGGCGGCGGCGACAATAGCTGGGCGTAGGGGACCAAGGTTGGTGTGGTCTACCATAGCCATGCTGATCTCCTTACCTGGGCCGGGACTTCCGGGACGGCCCGTCGGCCGTCAGAGGCCCGGCATCATCCGCCTCATCATCATCGGCATCTGCATGGGGCTCGCTGGCGATCCGGCGTGGCATCGGGGTTTACGTAGATGCCGACGATCTGGCCGCGGTCGTTGATGTCGGTGGCCAGGGTTCCGAGCGCGCCGGGGAAATCGATCCGGGTGAGCGGGCCCTTGGCGCCCTTGGCCAGCAGGAACCCGTAGACCGTTACTCCCGCTACGATGGGGGAAGCGCTGGCCGCAATGCCCGCGATCTGACCGCGGTTGTTGATGCCGAAGGGGATGGTGATCGGGACGCCGGGCGCGTCGATCGTGGTGATGCCACCGTCCTTGTCCCGGAAGAACGCGTGGGACGTCCCGCCGGCGTCGCCGTACAGGCCGATCATCTGGCCGCGGTCGTTGATGTCGGTGATCGCTGTCCCGGTGGCGTCGGGGACGTCGATCGTGGTGAACCGCCCTTTCTCCCACAGGTACCCATGGATCGTGCCGTCGGCGTCGAGATACTCGCCAACCGCCTGATTGCGGTTGTTGATGCCGTTGGCCGTGGTGTACCCCGAGCCGGGGACATGGATCGTGGTGAACCGGCCGCTCCCGTCGCGCAGGAAGCCGCGGAGCGGGTCCGCGCCATCCGGGCAATAGTCGGTGTATTGGAATTGGCCCACCACCTGGCCGCGGTCATTGATGTCGATGGGCCCGGTGAACCCAGCCCCGGGGACGTCGATCGGCGTGAACCGGCCACGCTTGTCGCGCAGGAAGCCGCGCTGGCCACAGCCCGCCTCCCCGCGGGAGAGATCCTCCTTGTAGCCTCCCACGATCTGGCCCCGGTTGTTGATGCCGACAAAGTCCTGGGCACCTTCGCCGGGGGTGTCGAACGCCGTGAACCGGCCCTTCTCCAGCACGAAGACGGGGATCTCGGAGCTGGGGCTGGAGCCCGCTGCCAAGGCGCCGGCCACTGGCGCCATGAGCATCGTTACAACGAGAGCTGCGACGACGGGTAGGCGTCCGCGACCGCGACGGTTTGTGTCCTCTACCAAAGCTGATCTCCTTCCCTGAGCTGGGACTTCCGGGACGGGCTCGTCGGCCTCAGAGGCCCGGCATCATCGTCGGCATCTGCATGGCGCTCGGCTGACAATCCGGCGCGGCATCGGCGTTCGCGTAGAGGCCGACGACCTGCCCTCGGTCATTGATGCCGGTGGCCAACAGGGTTCCGGGCGCGCCGACGACGCCGGAGGGGTCGATGGGGGTGAAGGGCCCCTCGGCACCCTTGCGCAGCAGGAAGCCCTGGGCCGCCGCGAGGCCACCGGCGGTCGTGGAGACCACGATCTGCCCCCGGTTGTTGATCCCAAAGGGCAAGGTGACCCCGGCGCCCGGGGCATCGAACGTGGTGTAGTCCCCGTTGCTCAGCAGGAAGCCGTCGAGGGCCTCTGGGTCGGTCGGAGGGTCGGCGGGATCGCCGTAGAAGAAGAGGCCAACGATCTCGCCGCGGTCGTTGATGTCGAGGAAGGATGCCCCGGCGGCGGCTTCCGGCCCGTCGAACGTCGTGAAGCGTCCCTTGTCCCACAGGTACCCGTGGAACCTGCCGCCGGCGTCGACGTACTCACCCACGATCTGACCGCGGTTGTTGATGCCGCGGGCCTGCGTCTGCACGGCACCGGGGACCGAGATCGTGGTGAAACGACCCCTGTCCAGCAGGAAGCCCCGCTTGTCGCCCGCGCACCCCGTGCACGAATTGGTGTTGCTGTAAGTGCCCACGATCTGGCCGCGGTCGTTGATGTCGAACGGCGATGTCCCGGCCGCGTCGGGAACGTCGATCCTCGTGAACCTGCCGCGCCGGTCGCGAAGGAAGCCGCGGAAGCCCTCGTCGGCGACAGCTGCCCTGGTGCCCCCTACGATCTCGCCCCGGTTGTTGATGCGGACGAGGTCCTGGGCGGCGGGGCCCGGGGCGTCGAAGCCTGTGAACCCGTCCTCGTCCAGGATGAACACGGGGACCTCGGCGCGGGGACCGGAGCCCGACGCCAAGGCGCCGGCCCCTGGAGCCATGAGCGCCGCTGCAACGAGAGCTGCGACGACGGACAGGCGTCCGCGACCACGAACATTGGTGTCCTCTAACAAAGTCATGCTGACCTCCTTCCCTCGGCTGGGACTTCCGGAAGGCGCTTGTCCGCCGTCAGGTGCCCGACATCATCATCGGCGTCCGCATGGGTGGGCGCGCGCGGCTCGGCTTGGCATCGGGCGTTGCGTAGAAGCCGACGATCGTGCCTGCGTCGTTGATGTCGGTAGCCCCGGTTACCGGCGCGGCGGGGAAGTCGATGGGGGTGAAGGGGCCCCTGACGCCGCCGGGAACGTCGATCGCCGTGAACCGGCCGCGCCTGTCGCGAAAGTGGCCGTGAGAGCCTTCGGCATCTATGTAGCCCCCCACGATCAGGCCCCGATGATTGATTCCGACGAGGCTGTCCTCCGGGTCGGCGGGGAACGGGAACCCGATCGTCTTGAACCAGCCCTCGTCCAGAACGAACGCGCAGTTGGCCTGCGCACAGGGGGATTGGGAGCTGGGGCCGGAGCTTGCTGCCAAGACGCCGCCTACAAGCGCCATGAGCGGCGCTCCAACGAGAATTGCGACGACGGGCAGGCGTCCGCGACCACGAAGGTTCGTGTCCTCTGGCAAGGCCATGCCGATCTCCTCGCTGAGCCGGGACTTCCGGGACGCGCTCGTCGGTGCCGGCCGCGAGAGCATCGCATTCGCCTGCCGGCACCCTCGGGCCAGCGGGCGCGGCGACGACCAGGACTCAGGGCCTGCCGCGCCCGCTGTCTGGCTGCGTGACCGCATCCGTGCCAACCGGGATCTGCGGCCGGGGTCAGTGAGAGGTATTGGTCGCCCAGACGGGCCGCGGCCACTTGTAGACGACCACGTTCCCGTCACCCTGCGTGCACAGGTAGTTCACGTTCGCGGGATCGCTGGACGCGGTGTTGCTGGCCCAGATCGGCTGGCCGCCGGGGGCGTAGACCACCAGGTTGCCATCGCCCTGGAACGCGGCGGTACTACCCGGCCGGCCGGCGGTGTTGGATGCCCATCGCGGCGCTCCCCGCTCGTCGTAGACCACGAGGTTGCCATCCGACTGCATGGTGAGGCACGCCTTGCCGGTGTCCTGGGCGCAAAGGCGCGTGTCGACCGCCAGGTTGAGATTGGCCGGGTGGCAATTGAACGGCGTCGTGGGCGGCGCCGATATCGGGGTCGGGCTCGGGGTCGGAGGCGGGGTCGGACCCTGGGACGGGCTGCAATTGACCGGCTGAAAGGCCCCGCCATTGCCGACGTACGCATAGGTGTCCATCGTCCCGTGACCTTGCGACCGGGTTGTAGCCCTCGAAGCTGATCCGCTTGGCCTCGGCGGTCGCCCGGTAGGAGCCGGCAGGCAGGTTGACGCTGTCGTACCAGCCGAAGCCGTGCTTGTTGCACCGATGCTGGAACACCGCCTGGCCATCGCTGAGCCGGGTGATCTTGAACTCGGTGTAGACGCAGGAGATCCCCAGCCTGAAGCGCCCGGGCGCCGTCAGGTTGATGGTGCGAGCGTCCGTGGGCCTGGTGCGGACGTCGACGACGAGGAACTGCGGCGTCCCCGCCGCCGTGCTCTCGTTCGCGCACGGTCCTGCGTAATCCTTGCTGCTCGCCGCCCAGCCGGGCTGTGGCGCGGTGAGGGCGGCGCTGAGAAGCAGACAGGTCAGATGTCGTCGCATGAGTCGTCTCCAGGGAATGAGTTGGCGAACCGAGCGGCCCGCGCGCCCCGGCTGCGCGACTCCCGCAAAGTTCCGGGAGCGCGGTGCTCAACCATGCCTACGCGTCACGCCCGCCAGCGGATGCGGCGAGGCCGCGATTTATACTCAGGGGTGTGCACGTGGCGAATGCTGTCCACGCCTGCGTCGGCGGCACGGCTTCCTGCCGTGGCTGAGGGAGAGCGGTCATCGCCTCTGAGCCCGGTTCGGCAACGACCTGATCGAGGCGGCGACGTGACGCGGAACCGATCATGGCCGGACAGCGTTCGGGAGATGTCGATTGACGTCGTGGTGTCCGGAACCATGCGGGCGCTGATGCGGATCGACAGCAAGAAGATCGCTCAAGTCATTGGTAGAGCAAGAGCTGATGTCACGGATACGCACGGTCAAGGCGACGATGTCGAACGTCCGGCCGATGGTTGCTGGCCGTCAGGCGACTTCGAGCGATCCATCGCTTTAAGAGGAACAAGACGGCAACATTAACATAATGCACTTGTTGAACAAGCGCGGGAAAGGTTAGAAGCGAGTTCAAACAAAGGAACCTGGGTCACAGGGGCGTCGGGAGAGGAACGCGTGGGGATCACGGCTGACCAGTCACGGCTGGGTCGCAACGGAGAGGCACATGCACCGCGGTCGCGCATGGATCTGAGGCAGACAGGGCGAGATCCGCTCGCGACGCCGATCGAGGCGGGGCCTCTCGAGGGGCGTTCCAGATCATGGTCCCTCCCCCGGCTGGCATGCATTGCCGCTGCCGCGTTTGTTCTGGCGGCGACCAGCACGGGCTACCTGCATCAGCGTGACCTGGCCCGGCAGGCGATCGAGCACAGCCAGCGCCTGCAAGAGGCTTACGACGACCTCGATGCACGCTCGGCGAGCATGATGGCGGCCTTGCAGGCCGAGATCGCGGGGCTGGAGGCGAGCGATGCCGAGCGCGCCAGGACGATCGAGGCCCTGACCGAGATCAAGGACGAGATGGCGCTGCGGCTTGCTGCGGGCGAAGGCCGCCTGCGCGCGCTCGCGGCCGAGCGCGACAGGGCGGTGGACGCCGTCCAGGACCTCGAGGAGGCGCTCGAGGCGGGCGACCTGCGCCTGGAGAGCGCCACCCAGGACAGCGCCAGTCTTGCCGACGATCTCGCCCTGGCAGAGGCGCGCCTGATCGAGGTCAGCGACCAGCGCGACGCCAGCCAGCGCAGCGAGGCCGGCCTGCGCTGGCGGCTCGCGAGCATCCAGACCCAGCTCGAGCACCTGGGCGCCCGCCAGGCGCAGGCGCAAAGCTGGCTGGAGGGCTGGGTTCTGGGCAACCTCGAGACCCTCGAGGAGCTGGTCGCGGGCACCGGGGTCGACGTCGAGACGCTGGTGGCGCGCGCGGCCCATGCCGAGTTCGGCCAGGGCGGCCCGTATGAGGCGATGGTCGAGCAGGCGCCGGAGGAGGTCCCGCACGCCGACGCGGTGACCGATCACCTCATGCGCCTGAGCGCGCTGCAGAAGCTGGCGAGCAGCCTGCCGCTGGCAGCACCCCTGGATCAGTTCGAGGTCACCAGCCTGTTCGGCAAACGGCAGGATCCCTTCCGCAAAGGCTGGGCGTTTCACAGCGGCCTCGACCTCGGCGCGCCACGCGGCTCGAAGGTGCTGGCGACCGCGCCGGGCACGGTCCTGGCCGCCGGTCCGACGGGACCCTACGGCAACATGGTCGAGATCGACCACGGCATGGGCGTGGTCACCCGCTACGGCCATCTCAAGTCGGTCGCGGTCGCGGCCGGCGAGCAGGTCGGGTATCGCCAGGAAATCGGCGTGATCGGCAACACGGGCCGCAGCACCTCGCGGCATCTGCACTACGAGGTCGTGGTCGATGGCGCGCCGCATGATCCCGGCCGGTTCCTCGACGCCGGCCGCTATCTGGTCGCGATCTTCGATCTCGGCGAGCTGGCCTTGCGCGGGCGCGGCGGCAAGAGCTGAGGCTCGCCGCCGGTCGGCCGCAACGCGCGGCACTGGAAACCTTCACCGCGGGCGCTATGTCGGTGGGATGATGTCCGGCCGCGCGCCGCGAGCATGTCCGGCGCAGAACGTCGGCGACAGGATACCGCAATGGATCCGATCGCGTTGCAGCAGAACGTCGGCGAGGCCGCTCAGCTGATGAAGGCGTTGAGCAACCCGCATCGCCTCGCAATCCTGTGCCGCCTGCTCGAAGGCGAGAAGTCGGTAGGCCATCTGGTCGCGCTGATCGGCCTCAGCCAGTCGGCGCTGTCGCAGCACCTGGCGCGCCTGCGGCGCGATCGCCTGGTGCGCACCCGCCGCGTCGCCCAGACGATCTACTATGCGCTCGACGGCGCGCATGCCCACGCCGTGCTCGACACCCTGCATCGGCTCTATTGCCGCGACGGCGCCAGCGCCGGGCGCGAGGCCGCGCTGGCGAGCGCGAGGGTGGCGCCCCGGCTCGACGCATAGCGGGAGGATCAGGCGGCGCGCCGGCGGTAGTACAGCGTGACCGTGTGGCGCGCCTCGGCAAAGAACAGCCAGCGCTCGATCGCAACACCGGCCAGGCCGGCCGCGGCCGCGAGCGTGGCGAGCAGGCCAGCCAGCACGCCCGTGCTCAAGAGCGTCAGAAGGCTCAGCACCAGCGCTGCGCAAAAGCCACTGGCATAGCTCAGCCGGCGCAGCTTGCGGCCATGCCTGCGGCCGATCCGGAACGCCATCTCGTGCAGCAGATAGTTGGTCTCGGTGTGCGGCGGATCGAGCATGCCGACGAGGCCGATGCGGCCGAGGCCGGTGGCGCTCTCGGGCGTGCTCACGGGCTGGTCGCGATCGATCGCGCGCCACCACAGCGCCTTCAGCCCCCAGGCGAGCAGGATCGCCGGGACCGCCAGCAGCCGGCCCACCCATGCGGCGCGCCGGCGAACGCCAGCAGCGGCAGCGCCAGCAGGCTCCCGGTCATCAGCGCGAAGGCGAGATAGATCGGCGCCACCAGCGGGTGATGCCACTGGCGGATCGGTTTCAGCGAGGCATAGATCATGCCGGTGCACCAGACGGTGACGGCGGCACCGGCCGCCGCCAAGAGGGCGAACGGCCAGAAGATGCCGCCGGTCGTGCCGAAAAACACCCAGCCGGAGGCGAAGATCAGCGCCGGCAGGTAGGTGATCAGCGCCATCACGCCCTCGCGCGAGAGCCAGGACGAGCGCCATTGCGAGACCGCCCGCCAGGCCCGCTCGGGATGGCCGAGATGCAGGGTCGAGGACAGGAGGCCCACGCTGACGAGGCCGAGCGCCAGGCGCCATGCCGACCAGCCCGAGCCCGGGCCAGGCCGGGATCGAGCCCGAGCGCGCTGCCGATGGCGAGGACGAACAGCAGCCCGTAGCCGGCACCCGAGAGCGTCGTGAAGACGATGATCGAAGGTGCTGGGTGCAACGGCTCAGTCGACAGCACGCGGTCCAGCCAGGCGAGGAAGCCGCCGGTGGGGGCGGCCTGCTCGAGGGCCGCCGGCGCTCCGTGCGCGGCCTCGGTCCGGCGCGGGCGTGGCGGCAGATAGCGGTTGGTGGGCTGGTAGCCCAGCTCGGCCAGGGGGCCGAAGCCGTCGCGCTCGGCGACCAGAAGGCTCACCGCCGAATCCGGATCGGCGAGGTCGCCGAAATGGCGCGCACCGGTCGGGCAGCAGGCGACGCAGGCGGGCCGGCGGTCGGCCTCGGGCAGGTTCTCGTTGTAGATGCGATCGATGCAAAGCGTGCATTTTTTCATCACGCCCTGGTCGGCATCGAGCTCGCGGGCGCCGTAAGGGCAGGCCCAGGCGCAAAGGCCGCAGCCGATGCAAAGCTCCTCGTCGACCAGCACGATGCCGTCCTCGCTGCGCTTGTACGAGGCGCCGGTCGGGCACACGGTGACGCATGCCGCCTCGTCGCAATGCAGGCACGACTTCGGGAAGTGCACGGTCTGGCCGCAGCCCCCCTCGCCCGCCTCGTAGCTGTGCACCCGGTTGAGGAAAGCGCCGCGCGGCTTTGCGCCGTACGGCTCCTGGTCGGTAAGCGGCGCCGGAAAGCCGCCCGTGTTCCACTCCTTGCAGGCGACCACGCAGGCCTGGCAGCCGACGCAGGTGTCGAGGTCGATCACGAGGCCCAGGCGCTTGGCCGGCGGGTCCTTCGGCAGGCTGGTCATGGCCGCCGCGCCGGCTGTCGGAACTGCTGGCCGTAGCGCAGCACGCCCGGCGCGTCCGGCAGACCGCGCGGCGGCGTCAGGGCGGGAAGCTGCGGTACGCTCACGCCGGCCTCGGCTTCGCTGGCTTTCTCGAGCCGGACGCGCAGGTCGTACCAGGCCGCCTGGCCGGTCACCGGGTCGGCGTTGGCATAGCGATAGCCGGAGCCCTGCTCGGGCAGCAGCTCGTCGATCAAGTGGTTGAGCAGGAAGCCCTCGCGTCGCCTCGGGCGCCTGCGGGCTCAGGTGCCAGGCGCCGGCGCGCTTGCCGATCGCGTTCCAGGTCCAGCAGGTGTCCGGATTGACGCCGGCCATCAGCCGGATCTGCACCTTGATCCGGCCGTGCCGGCTGATGATCCAGACCCAGTCGCCATCGCGCAGCCCCATCTCGCCGGCGCGCGCACGGCCGAGATAGAGGCGGTTGCTGGAATGCAGCTGCCGCAGCCAGGCGTTCTGCGAGCCCCAGGAGTGATACATCGCCATCGGCCGCTGCGTGACCGCGTGCATCGGGAACAGGTGCTCGTCGCCGTGGTCGAGCGGCGGATACCAGAACGGCAGAGGATCGAAGTAGGTCTCGATGCGCGCCCGATGCTCGCGTGGCGGCTGCGGCCCGCGATGCCCCCTGCGCCGCCAGCCGGAATTTTTGCAGCACCTCGCTGTAGAGCTGGAAAGTGACGGGCGCCGCACGGTCGATGAAGCCCATCCGCACCGCGTAGTCGAGATAATCCCGGTTGGCGTGCTTGTAGTAGCACTGGCCGGGGGCCAGCTCGTCCTGCCAGAAGCAGCCGTGCTCGACGTAGCGCTGCAGCTGGTCGGGGTTGGGCGGGGCGCGGCCGTGCTCGGCTGCCGTCGCCGCGCCAGCCGGCCAGGCTGCCGATCCCGGGCTTGCGCTCGTGATGCACGAGATAATCGGTGTAACCTTCTGGGAACGCTGGGTTTCCATCTTGGTCGACCATGCCTGGCAAGCCCAGCCGCGCGCCCAGATCGAGCAGCACGTCCTGGAACGGCCGGACGTCGCGATCGGGCTCGAGGACCGGCTGGCGGATCGCATCGGCCGGGCCCTCCGGCTTCGAGATCGGCCGGTCCAGCAGCGAGATGCAGTCCCAGCGCTCGAGGTAGGTGGTGTCCGGCAGGATCAGGTCGGCATAGGCGACCATCTCCGAGAAGTAGGCATCGGCATAGATGATGCGCGGGATGCGGTAGTCGCCGCTGACCGGGTCCCTGGCCGTCAGCATCTCGAGCGTGCCGCGGACGTTCATGGCCGAGTTCCACGCCATGTTGGCCATGTACAGGAACAGCGTGTCGATCGGGTAGGGATCACCGTGAAAGGCGTTGGTGATCACCATGTGCATCATGCCGTGCACGGCCAGCGGCGCCTCCCAGGAGAACGCCTTGTCGATCCGGCGCGGGCTGCCGTCGGCCTCGACCAGCAGATCCTCGGGCCCGGCCGGATAGCCGAGCGGCGGTCCCGGCATCGGCTGGCCCGGCGCCACCTGGCCGGGGCGCCCGGCGGGCTTGGGGCCCGGTGGCGCCGGCTTGGGGAACGGCGGCTTGTAGCGAAAGCCGCCCGGCACGTCGATGCTGCCGAGCAGGGCCTGCAGGAGATGCAGCGCCCGGCAGGTGTGAAAGCCGTTGGAATGGGCCGAGATGCCGCGCATCGCATGCACGCTGACCGGCCGCCCGAGCATGCGCTCGTGGCGGTTGCCCCAGACGTCGGTCCAGGGGACGTCGAGGGTGATCGCCTCGCGGAACGCCGCCTGCGCGAGCTCGGCAGCGATCCGGCGGATCGTGGCGGCGGGGATGCCGGTCTGCGGTGCGACCGCATCGGGGCTGTAGCGCGGATCGAGATAGCGCTCGGCCAGCAGATGGAAGACCGGCAAGGCCCGCTGGCCGCGCCCGATCCGCGCCTCGCCTTTGAGGCTCGGACTGAGCATCGCCATCCTCCGCCGGGCGCAGCGCCTGTAGCCTGCGATCCCAGCAGAGCGGCCGGCCGTCGGCATCGCGCAGGAACAGGCCGTAGTCCGGCCGCCCCTGGTTCTGCGCCACCAGCCAGCCGGCGTTGGTGTAGCGGGCGAGATAGTCGACATCGACCATGCCGGCGCGCAAAAGCTCGTGCACCAGCGAGAGCACGAACAGGCCGTCGGTGCCGGGCGTGATGCCCAGCCACTCGTCGGCGATCGCCGAGTAGCCGGTGCGCACCGGGTTGATCGAGACGATCTTGGCGCCGCGCTGCTTGAGCTTGCCCAGCCCGATCTTGATCGGGTTGCTGTCGTGGTCCTCGGCGCAGCCGAACAGCATGAAATAGCGGGTGCGGTCCCAGTCCGCCTCGCCGAACTCCCAGAACGAGCCGCCGATCGTGTAGATGCCGGCGGCCGCCATGTTGACCGAGCAGAAGCCGCCATGGGCGGCATAGTTCGGCGTGCCGAACTGGCTCGCCCACCAGCCGGTCAGCGCCTGGCTCTGGTCGCGACCGGTGAAGAAGGCGAGCTTGCGCGGATCGTCGGCACGGATCCTGCCGAGCCATTTGCTCGCGGTGGCGAGCGCCTCGTCCCAGGAGATCTCCTGGAATTCACAGGCGCCACGCTCGCCGATCCGCTTCAGCGGGCTGGTCAGGCGCGCGGGCGAGTAGTGCTGCATGATCCCGGCCGAGCCCTTGGCGCACAGCACGCCGCGGTTGACCGGGTGATCGGGGTTGCCCTCGATGTAGCGGATCTGGCCGTCGCGAAGGTGCACTTTGATGCCGCAGCGGCAGGCGCACATGTAGCAGGTCGTGGTCTTGACCTCGTCCGAGACGATCGGCGAGGTGTCGACGCGCGCTGGAGCGCTCAGAGCAAGTCCCTTCTAAGGTTACCGGTGGCGCGTAGAACGGATGTGCGCAACTTGCCGGATTCGGAGCGGATTTGCCAGTCTTCTCCGTCGAACGGACCACGCCACGCCGTCCGAGGGATGGAGGCCGCAGGGGACGCGCCTTGACGGGCTCGGGGCCCTGGCCGATGTTGCGCCCGTCCAACCGCCCAGCCCGAGTCATCGATGGACATCTACCTGCCGATTGCCGAGATGTCGGCGGACCTGTTCCTGTTGCTCGGGCTCGGCGGCGCTGGTCGGGTTCCTCTCGGGCGTGTTCGGTGTCGGCGGCGGCTTCCTGCTGACGCCGCTCCTGATCCTCATCGGCATTCCGCCGCCGGTCGCGGTGGGCACGCAGGCGCCGCAGATCCTGGCCTCCTCGTTCTCCGGCATGCTGGCCCACATGCGTCGCGGCAACGTCGACGTGCGCATGGGGGTCGTGCTGGTCGCAGGCGGCCTGCTCGGGTCGGTGCTGGGGGTGTGGCTGTTCGGGCTGCTGCGCCGGCTCGGCCAGATCGACCTGTCGATCGCGCTTGCCTACGTCCTGCTCCTCGGCATCGTCGGGGCGCTGATGCTCGCCGAATTGGTGCGGGCCTGGCTGCGCGTGCGCACGCGGCGCGAAAGCCTCGCGAAGCGGCACCGCCATCTCTGGCTGCACGGCCTGCCGCTCAAGCTCCGCTTCAAGCGCTCGCGCCTCTACATCAGCGCGCTGGTGCCGCTCGGCCTCGGCGTCATGGCCGGCGTCCTGGTCGCCATCATGGGCGTCGGCGGCGGCTTCATCATGGTGCCGGCGATGATCTATCTGATCGGCATGCCGACCGCCGTGGTGATCGGGACCTCGCTGTTCCAGATCACCTTCGTCACCGCGGCGACCACCTTCCTGCACGCCGCCAGCAACCGCACGGTCGACGTCGTCCTGGCGCTCGCCCTGATCGTCGGCGGCGTGATCGGCGCGCAGCTCGGCTCCTCCGCCGGCAACCGGCTGCGCGCCGAGCAGCTGCGCATCCTGCTGGCGCTGATCGTGCTCGGCGTCTGCGCCAAGATCGGCCACGACCTGATCGTCACGCCGGCGGACCTCTACTCCCTCGGCCTGGCCGGGCATTCCTGATCCGCGATCGCTCGCGTCGCGCCGGCCGCCGGCGCTGCGGTCGCACAACGCCACGCCTTGACTGCCCCGGGACCCTCGGCGATGTTGCGCGCGCCCCGAGCGCCCAGCCGAGTCGTCGATGGACATCTACCTGCCGATCGCCGAGATGTCGGTAAACCTGTTTCTATTGCTCGGCCTCGGTGGGGCCGTCGGGTTCCTTTCGGGCGTTTTCGGGGTCGGCGGCGGATTCCTGATGACGCCGCTCTTGATCTTCATCGGCATTCCGCCGCCGGTCGCGGTCGGCTCCGAGGCGAGCCAGATCCTGGCGTCGTCGTCCTCGGGCGTGCTCGCCCACATGCGTCGCGGCAATGTCGACGTGCGCATGGGCATGGTGCTGGTGGTCGGCGGCTTCGTCGGCTCGGGGTTCGGCGTCTGGCTGTTCGCCGTCTTGCGCCAGGTCGGCCAGATCGACCTCGTGATCTCGCTCTGCTACGTGATCTTCCTCGGCACGGTCGGCGGCATCATGCTGGTCGAGTCGGTGGCCAGCTGGTTTCGCCGCCGCTCGCGCCCCGGCACCTTCACCAGGCGGCATCGGCATCTGTGGCTGCATGGCCTGCCGTTCAAGGTCCGGTTCCACCGCTCGAGGCTCTACATCAGCGCGCTCACACCCTTGGCGCTGGGCTTCTTCGTGGGCATCCTGGCATCGATCATGGGCGTCGGCGGCGGTTTCCTGATGGTGCCCGCGATGATCTACCTGCTGGGGATGCCGACCGCCGTGGTGGTCGGCACGTCGCTGCTGCAGATCGCCTTCGTCACCGCGGTGACCACCTACCTGCACGCGGTCAACAATTTCACGGTGGACGTGGTCCTGGCACTCGCCCTGATCGTCGGCGGGGTGATCGGCGCCCAGCTCGGGAGCAGTGCCGGCGCGCGTCTGCGGGGCGAGCAGCTGCGGATGCTGCTGGGGCTCCTGGTGCTAGGCGTGTGCGTCAAGCTCGGTCACGACCTGATCGCGTCGCCGGCGGATCTGTACTCGCTCGCCACGGCCGGCCACCCATGAGGCGGCAACACGGCTGCTCGGCTTTTGCGGCGCTCCTGGCAGTGGCGCTCACCGCCGCGCCGGCGCGTGCCGAGGGCCTGGTGGCCGATCTGTCGGAGCATCTGATCGCGATCACCACGGCGTTCGTCGGCGAAGACGTGGTGCTGTTCGGGACCAGCGATGGCGGCGCCGACATCGTCATCACCGTGGTCGGCCCGCGCGACAACCAGATCGTCCGGCGCAAGGGCCGGATCGCCGGCATCTGGGTCAATCGCGAGAGCCTCGAGTTCGCGGGGGCGCCCAGCTACTACGCGGTGGCGAGCAGCGCGCCGCTCGACCAGATCGCGCGGCCCGAGGTGCTCGCGCGTCACGAGCTCGGGGTCGAGCATGTGCGCATGGAGCCGCTCGACGCCGACGATCTCGAAGAGGGCGAGATCGACGCTTTTCGCGAGGCCCTGGTGCGCAACAAGCAGCGAGAGCGTCTGTACAGCACCGCACCGCCGCCGGTAAGCTTCCTGGGTCCCCGGCTGTTTCGGACCACGCTGAACTTTCCGGCCAACGTGCCGCCTGGGATCTACCAAGTTCAGGTCTTCGAGCTCGAAGACGGCCATGTCATGGACGCGCAGCGTAGTGCGCTGGTGATCAGCAAGGTCGGTTTCGAGGCCGACGTGTTCGACTTCGCGCAGCAGCGGGCACCGCTCTACGGCTTGCTCGCGATCGTGATGGCGATAAGCCTGGGCTGGCTCGCCGGGGTGATCTTTCGACGGAGCTGAACGATGGCTGAAGACACGGATGTGCCGACGGAAGACGCGCCGGAGCCCGCTCCGGCCGACGCCGAACGGATCTTCCTGGTGGTGGTCGACGAGACCGAGGAGATGCAGAAGGCGCTGCATTTCGCCTGCCGCCGCGCCCTGCATACCGGCGGTCGGGTGGCGCTGCTCTATGTCATCGAGCCGCCCGAGTTCCAGCATTGGCTGGGGGTCGAGCGGGTGATGCAGGACGAGGCCCGCCAGCAGGCCGAGCAGGCCCTGCAGGCGTTCGCCGCCAAGGTGCAGGCGCTGACCACCAAGATGCCGGTGCTCTACCTGCGCGAGGGGCGCCGGCGCGACGAGCTGCTGGCCCTGATCAAGGAGGAGCCGAGCATCTCGCTGCTGGTGCTGGCGACCGCGACCGGCCGCGAAGGCCCGGGGCCGCTGGTGACCTATCTGGTGAGCCAGCTCGGCGGTCAGCTCGACGTCCCGGTGACGCTGGTGCCGGGCGTGCTGACCGAGGAGCAGATCGACGCCGTGACCTGACGTCGCCGGCGGCGGCGGAAGGGTCCGGCGGCGCGGAGGTGCAGAATGTTTCGGGCTTGCCGGCCGGCCCGAGCATGATCAGATTTAACGAACGCCTGCGTGCACAACCGTGGGCACCGTCGGAGGACACCATGAAGAGCGCGCTCGTGCGGATGCGCCGTCGTGACGCGATCGGTCTGCTCACCGCAGCCGCCATGCTGCCCCTGCTCAGTCTGCCCTGGACCGCCCGAACCGCATGGAGCGATGTGGCCACGGCCGACGCCGAAGCGGCGGTCAACCAGCTCGCCGCGCAGATCTGGCAGACGCTCGGCCAGACCGAGCTCGGCGAGCAGGGCCGCATCGACGCCATCGCCGCCCGGATGTCGGACGCGACCGATGTCGACCTGCTGAGCCGCCTGGTGCTGGCCCGCTACTGGCAGCAGCTCGACGACGAGCAGAAGGCCCGCTACCAGGCCCTGTTCGGCGACGTCGTCATGCGAAGCTTCGCAAGCCGTCTCAACCAGTTCGCCAAAGATGCGAAGGGACCGCTCGAGGAGCGCTTCACGGTCATCTCGAGCGCACCCGCAGGCAAGCAGGACATCCTGGTGCGCTCGCAGGTGCGACCGCTGTCGGGCGACACGCTGGCGGTCGACTGGCGGCTGCGCGGCAGCGATGGCGGGCCGGTGATCATCGATGTCATCATCGAGGGGGTGAGCCTCCTGGTCTCGCAGCGCTCGGAGTTCGCCGCGGTGATCGAGCGCAGCGACATGGAGGGGCTGCTGGCCGAGCTGCAGGCCCGGGCGAGCTCGACCAAATCCTAGCGGGCGCACATCGGCGACGACTTGCGATCGCCTCCGGCATTGCCAGCGGGCGCCCGGGGCATCATCCTTACCAGGGTATGTCGACGCATCGGCATGGTGGCCGGTGCTGTCGGACCAGCTCGCGGATCAGGGGTTTTGCCCATGCAGGTGCCACTGAAGATCAGCTTTCACAACATGGCCGCCTCCGAGAGCATCGAGGCGCGCGTGCGCGAGCGGGTCGCGCGCCTGGAGCGGATGTCCGACGAGATCGTGTCGTGCCGCGTGACGGTCGAGGCGCCGCACAAGCAGCCGCACCGCAGCACCGTCGGCATCACCATCGACATCGGCGTCCCGGGCAAGGAGATCGTGGTCAAGCGCGAGCAGCGGCACCACGAGAGCCGGGATGACGCCTATCAGGTGATCGGCGTCGCCTTCGACGTCGCCGAGCGTCAGCTCGAGCATCACCGCGAGCTCGCCCGCCGCGAGGTCAAGTCCCATGACGGCGCCGTCTATGCGCGCATCGTGCGGCTGTACCCGGCGCAGAGCTACGGCTTCATCGAGACGCCGGGCAATCAGAATGTCTACTTCCACCGCGTGGTGGTCGAAGACGATGCCTTCGAACAGCTCGAGGTCGGCAGCGAGGTGCACTACACCCTGGCCGACGACGAGGGCCCGATGGGACCGCAGGCGAGCCGGGTCCGCATGGTGCGCGGCCGCCATCAGCTGCGCTGATCGCATCGACCGCGCGGCGGGCGACGGGCGCCGCGCGCGGCAACCTGAGCGATGGCAGCACCGCTAGGATGTGCTACCCTGCCGTTCTATCGGGATGGCAACGCAAGCCCGCTTTTGGACGGGCGACCCAGGGGAGGCACCGATGTCGCAGGAACTGCTCCCGGATCGGAACGCAGCTGGTGGCAGGAAGATTACCCGCCGTGGCGCGTTCTCCTCGCTCGCATGCGTCGCTGCTGTCATTTCCGGCCTGGTGGCGGCGCCGGCTCCGGCCCAGCAGGGCGCCGATGGCGACGACTGGATCGGCACCTGGACCGCCAGCCCGCAGCCGGTGTGGGACGCCGATTTCTTCGCGCCGGTCGGCATCCCGCGCGCGCTGCGAGACCAGACCCTGCGCCAGATCGCGCGGGTCAGCCTGGGCGGCGATCAGGTCCGCGTCGTGATCTCCAACGAATATGGCGACCACCCGCTGGTGATCGGGAGCGCGCATGTGGCGCTCGCCGGCGACGGCGTCGCGATCGCGCCCGGCTCCGACCGGCGCCTGACCTTCGGCGGCAGCCCGTCCGTCACGATCCCGCCCGGCGCGCCGATGATCAGCGACCCGGTGGACCTCACCGTCGCACCGCTCGGCAGCGTCGCCGTCAGCCTGTACCTGCCCGAGATCACGCCGACCACGACGTGGCACAACGAGGGCGTGCAGACGGCCTACATCTCCGGGCAAGGCGATTTCGCGGGCGACACCACGTTCGAGCCCGCGCAGACGACAAGTCCCGGATTTTCCTCAGCGGGATCATGGTCGACGCCGCGCCCGACGCGCGGGCGATCGTGACGTTCGGCGATTCGATCACCGACGGCGCCACCTCAACGCCCGACGCCAATCACCGCTGGCCCGACTTCTTGGCCGAACGGCTGCATGAGGCAGATGCCGAAGTGGCTGTGCTGAACCAGGGCATCTCCGGCGCCCGCGTGCTGCGCGACCGGATGGGCGACAATGCGCTCGCGCGCTTCGACCGCGACGTGCTGAGCCAGCCCCGCGCCGATACCGTGATCCTGATGATGGGCATCAACGACATCGGCTGGCCGGACACGCTGCTGGTGCCAGAGGGCGAGCCGGCGCCGAGTGCCGACGACATCATCGCCGGCTACAAGCAGCTGATCGAGCGCGCCCACGCGCACGACATGGTGATTCTGGGCGCCACGCTCACGCCATTCGAGGACACCTTTCGTGGCAACCCGCTGTTCGGCTACTACAGCGAGGCGAAGGAGGCGAAGCGCCAGGCCGTCAACCAGTGGATCCGCACCAGCGGCGCCTTCGACGGCGTGATCGACTTCGACGCCATGACCCGCGATCCCGACAACCCGAGGCACATCCGGGCCGAGTTCGATTCGGGCGACCACCTGCACCCGCAGGACACCGGCTACGAGGCGATGGCCGACGGCGTGGATCTGGAGCTACTGGGCGTGAAGCCGTGACGCGCCCGGATCAGCCGGCGCCGGCGTTGATGATCTCCAGCCGGGTCTGGTCGGTGAACTCCTGGCCGCTCTGCTCGGCGGTACGGTACAGGCGGCGTCTCGAGCACCAGCCGGCGATCGTGGAACGTCTTTTCGCAGTGGCGGTCGATGAACATGCCGCCGACCGGGGTCATGCCCTCGCGCGGCTCCGCGTCGACGCAGTCCCAGCCGTCGCGGCCGTAGCGGCCCATGACCCGGATCGGCAGCAGGAACGCCTTCTTCTTCAGGTACAGGCGGGCTTCGGGGTCGGTCACGATCCGAATCCGCTGCACCACGCCCTGATCGTCGATCAGGAGCGACGGGATCACCGGGTGCCCGGCGACCTGGGTTCCCTCCCACTTGTCGCTGACCGCGGCCCAGGGCTGCAGCGAGTCGTCATATTCGAAGGCGATCTCGCGCAGGCCCGCGGCGTCTGCCGGGCATTGATCGAACTCGGCCCAGCTCGCCAGCGCCTGGCCCGGCTCGCCGCCGTCGTTGCCGCAGGCGAGACCGACGTAGCCCACCGCCGGCAGATCGCCGACCTGCATGCCGACGCGCAGATCGCGCAGGTCGCCCTGCAGCGGATCCTCGGCGCTCCAGCCGGGCGTGCTCAACGCCAGCGCGATCGCAACACCCGCGAGCACTCGCAGCTCCCTCATGACGGCCTCCCTGCTTTCGCCCTGTGCCGAGGACGATCATAGCGAGCCGCGCAGCCGCGTTCCAGCCCCCAACCAGAGCGCACGCGAGCTTGCAATCGAAGAGCGGTGCTGCACAATGGCGCAAAACCTGGGGAGCGAAGGGGAGACATCGATGGCGTTTCAGCAGCCGCGCAACGTACGCAGCATCGGCCGGCTCGGCACAGGGGCGGTGCTGCTGCTCGGCTTGGCCAGCCTTTGCGGCAGCTCGATCGGGCCGGCCGCCGCGCAGGACGACCTCGAGCTTGGCAAGCAGGTGTACGAGAAGGCGAACTGCGTCGGCTGCCACAAGTGGCACGGCGACGGCGGCGGCGGCTACGGTGGTGCTGCCCTGTCGCTGCGCGAGACCACGCTCGAACAGGATCTGCTGGTCGAGGTGGTCCGTTGCGGCCGCCCGGCGACCGGCATGCCCTACCACGACCGCAACGCCTACAAGGAGGTCGACTGCTATGGCGGCATGACCGAAGCGGACCTCGGCGCCGACTTCCCACCCAAGGCGGCCACCTTCCTGCGCGACGAGGAGGTGGAGGCGGTGGCGGTCTATGTCGCCACGCAGCTGCAGGGCCAGGGCGAGCCGACCAAGGAAGACTGCATCGCGTTCTGGGGCGAGGGCTCCAAGGAGTGCGCAAGCATGCGCTGAGCAGCCCTGCGAAAAGAAGAGGCGGGCCACCTCCTGACCCGCCTCCCGTTCAGCCTTCCTCCGTGTCCCTCTATAGCGAGAACACGTAGAGCATCGAGCCAGGCTCCATCTTCTCGAGCCCCTCGGTGCCGTCGACGAACCATTTCGGCCAGGCACCGCCGAGCCCGACCAGAAGCGCCACGTACTGCTTGCCATCGACGCTGTAGGTGATCGGCGGCGCGTTGATCCCGGCGCCGGTGTCGAAGCGCCACAGCTCCTCCAGCGTCTGCGCATCGAGCGCCACGAACTCGCCGGACGGATGACCGGCGAACACCAGGTCGCCGCCAGTCGTGAGGATGCCGCCCAGCATCGGGTACTTGGTCTCGTGCTTGGCGACGATCGCGCCCGAGGCGACGTCGATCGCGGTCACGCTGCCGGTGATCTGCTGATGCTGCCGCGGCCCGCCGCCGGTGAAGAATTCGCGCGGCTTGTAGGACTCGCCCGGGATCATCTCCTGGTTGGTCATCTCGTTGCAGCTCTCGATCACCGGGATGTACCAGATGTTGTGATCCGGATTGTAGGCAGTCGGCGGCCAGTTCTTGCCGCCCATGTTGCCGGGGCACGACGTGCCGACCGGATTGGTGCGACTCGGCGCGGTGCCCGGCAGGTAGGCCTGCACCTCCTTCTCCGGGTCGTAGTCGAGCGGCAGGCCGGTGACCTTGTCGAGGCCGCGCGTCCAGGTCAGCTCGTTGACGAACTGGGTGCCCCAGATGAACTCGCCGTTGGTCCGGTCGAGCGCGTAGCCGAAGCCGTTGCGGTCAGCGTGCAGTGCCACCTTGCGCGGCTCGCCGTTGACCTCGGTATCGACCAGGATGTGCTCGGCGACGCCGTCGTAGTCGTAGGGATCGTTCGGCGTGTACTGGAAGTACCATTCGATGTTGCCAGTGGCCGGATCCAGCGCGATCGCGCTGTTGGTGTACAGATTGTCGCCCGGCCGGTATTCGGCATCCCAGTCAGGCCCGGGATTGCCGACGCCCCAGATGATCAGATCCTGCTCGGGATCGTACGAGCCGGTGACCCAGGTCGAGCCGCCGCCGGTCTTCCAGGCATCGTGATCATCGGCCCAGGTGTCGTGACCGGGCTCGCCCGGCGCGGGGATGGTGTGACGCCGCCAGACCTCCTTGCCGGTGTTCAGATCGGTCGCCGCGATCCAGCCGCGGATGCCGTACTCCGCGCCCGAGACGCCGGTGATCACCAGATCCTTGACCACCAGCGGCGCCACCGTGATGACCTCGGCGATGGCCGGGTCGGCGACCTTGCGCTCCCAGGTGATCTCGCCGCTCGCCTTGTCGGTCGCGATCAGGCGACCGTCGAGGGTGTGCGAGACGACCTTGTCCTTCCAGAGCGCGACGCCGCGATTGTTGACGCCGCAGCAGGACACCGCGCCGGACCAGTCCTTGTCGGTGCCGGGGTCCATCTTCCAGACCAGCTCGCCCCCGCCCCCGGTCAGGTCGAGCTTGTAGACCGAGCCCCAGCCGTCGGTGACGTACATCGCGCCGTCCTCGACGATCGGCGTGCCCTCGAGACCGCCATGCGGCCAGATGCCGCCGCCTTCGATGCCGCCGAGCGCATGCGTCCAGGCGACCTTCAGACCGCCGACGCTCTCCTTGTTGATCTCATCGAGCGACGAGTAGCGGGTCGCCGCATAGTCCTTGTGGTGGTTCAGCCAGTTCTGCGGCTCGTTCGCCGCATTCAGCAGCCGCTCGGACGTGGTCTGCGCCCCGGCCAAGCCCGGTGCGGCCATCATCGTCGTCAGCAAAAGAATGCCCCATCGCGCGCGTGCGGATGCGCCGCGCCTGCCCTTGCATGTCGCCATCGTAGGCCTCCCCCTGAAAAGCGACCCCTGGCCTTCTCGCGTCAGCCGTTTCGAGACGAGCAGAGTAACGCTTGCGTGCTACCTGGTCAAAGGCGAATAAACTTCAGGTTCTCACCTTCGAGGCGACCGACGGCGGCTCCGAAGCGCGCCGATCGCGGGCGGTCTGCGCCCCCTTGCAGGCTACGGGTAGATGATGATCGTGGTGCCGTCCTCGACCCGGGCCCAGATCTCGTCGATCTCCTCGTTGGTGAGCGCGATGCAGCCGTCGGTCCAGTCGCGGCGGGGATGGCCGATCCGCTCGGCCGATATGCCATTGGGCAGGCCGTGCAGCATGATGAAGCCGCCGGGCGGGACGCCCCAGCGCGTCGCGTGCACGGATTCGCCCGTGCGCGGATAGGAGATGTGCAGCGCGCGATAGAACCGGCTGTCCGGATTGCGCCAGTCGAGGGTATAGACGCCCTCGGGCGTGCGGCCATCGCCCTCCCGGAGCTTGGGGCCGGTCGGCTCGCGGCCGAGCGCGATCGGAAAAGCCTTGAGCACGCGGCCGGCGCGCTTCAACTGCAGGATACGCTCGCTCTTGTAGACCACAACCAGATCGGCTTTACTCTGTTCATCCAGGTCCAAGTTGGCGAGCGCCGGAGCGGCCGGCGGCAGGCCGGCCAGCAGCATCAGGACAAGTGTCGCAGCGAACAGTGGGCGCATGGTCACGGCTTCGTTTGTTGATCGGTCTGGCGCATGTATTAGTTTTATTGAAATCTGCGGCGCTGTAAATGCCTGGATCCGGAGCGAACAGCAACCGCGGCGCAAGGTGCGAATGTCCGACAAGGCGACTAACAAAAGGTTGCGCAGGCGGGGCTTCCCCCTGGCCGCGGCGCTTTTCCTCGCCGGCATGGTGCTGCCGGGCGGCGCCGGCGGTGCCGGGCTGCCCGATCCCTCCGGCGGCATGCGCGAGACCACGACCTACCGTGCTACGCACGAGGATACGCTGCTCGACGTCGCCCGCCGCTTCAGTCTGGGCTATGTCGAGATCGTCGCGGCCAATCCGGGCACCGACCCCTGGATTCCCGGCGAGGGCACCAACGTCGTGCTGCCGACGGTGCACCTGCCGCCCGAGGCCGCGCCCGAGGGCATCGTCATCAATCTCGCCGACATGCGGCTCTACTACTTCGCCGAGCCCGGCGGCCCGATGCAGTCCTTCCCGATCGGCATCGGCCGGGAAGGCCTCCTCACCCCGCTCGGCTCGACCACGGTGGTGCGCAAGAACGAGAACCCGACCTGGCGGCCGACGCCGCGCATGCGTGCCGAGAACCCGGAGCTGCCGGAGGCGGTGCCGGCCGGCCCGGACAATCCGCTCGGCAACCGGGCCATGTATCTCGGCTGGCCGCAATATCTGATCCACGGCACCAACAAGCCGCTCGGCATCGGCCGCCGCACCAGCAGCGGCTGCGTCCGGATGTATCCCGAGGACGTCGAGTATCTGTTCGAGGAGATCGCGGTCGGCACCAAGGTGACGGTGGTCGACCAGCCGATCAAGCTCGCCTGGATCGACGACGCGCTCTACATGGAGGCATCTCCGACCCAGGCGCAGAGCGACCAGATCGAGGCCTCGGGCGTGTTCGACCCGATCCTCGACAGCAGCGTCGTCGACCAGGTGCTCGCGGTGGCCGGCGACAAGGCGCCCACGCTCGACTGGAGCCGGATCCGCCAGGCGACCATCGAGCGTCGCGGCTATCCGATCCGGGTCACCCGCTAAAGCGCCACCCGGCGGTCACGGCACACGTCGCCGGCAGCAGCACGAGCCCTGGTACGGCGGCGGCCGCCCTGAAAAGAAAGGGGCGCCCCACAGGCCGTGGGACGCCCGGCAAGCGAAGATCGCAGGCAGGCCGCCTGAGCGGACCGGCCCGGCGGTCCGGCCGCGGCCGGACCCGTTTGCCTACTTGCGCAGACCCTGCGCCATGGCGCGGTCGGACCTTTCGGCCGCCATCTGCGCGCTCGAAGCGGAATCGGCTGCCTGCTGCGCGGCCGCTGCGGCGCGGTCGGCAGCCTGGGCGGCCCGGTCGGCCGCAGCCTGGGCGGCGGCGGCATCGGCGCGGGTCTGTTCCGTGTCCTGGGCGCTCTGGCAGGATGCCAGAACGGCGGCGACGCCAACGGCCAGCACGCCCATGCGAAGGCCTCGTGCGAGCTTGCTCATGTAAACCCTCTTCCTGATCATCGACGGTTGAGTGCGGCGCATGTTACGCGCGTATTCCACTTAAAGAAACGACGAATTGTCGCAACTCGTCCATGGTCGCGGCGCAGTGTGGCCGAGCGGCGACAATTCGTCGTCTCGCGACCCTACCATCTGCGCACCGGACCGGTATCGACATGCACGAAGTCGGATCTCGGATAGAAGCCGACGCCGCCTTGCGCGAGATCCAGCGCGGCGCGCTGCACGTCGCGCAGCGATCGGCCCGGCAGCCGGAGGTCGATCGCCATGCCGTGCACGTGATAACTGTTCTTCGCAACGCCGCCGCTTTGCGCCGCGAGCATGGCGTTGGTCTTCGCCGAGCGATAGCCGGAGATCACATGGATCGGCCCGTCGTATTGCATCGCCCGGCCCAGGCGGTGCAGCAGATCGAGCAGGTGCGGGTCGATGCGCGTGCACCTCGCCGGTGCGGAAGTCGCGCAGGATGCCAGTCGATCTCGGCCAGGGCATCGGGCACCAGGCGACCGTCCTGCCAGAACACCGTCGAGAGCGATTCCTGGGTGTGCAGGCTGTAGAAGCTCAGCTCTCGAGCCGGCAGGGCGGCCAAGGCGGCGTGGCCCGGCGCCGTGATCAGGGCGCAACCTGCGGCCGCGAACCCCGCACAAAAATGCCGGCGGCTGAGCCAGCTGCGACGTTCCAGGTCCGACACTCCGGCAACTCCTGCGATTTCCTCGAGAGAGGGCGCCGCGGCGTGGGCTCGCTGTCCACCCGCCGGCGGCGTCTACCCTGCCACAGCATAGCCGTGGAGAGAATAGCGGAGCATGAAGCGGCCGACGGATTTGCCTCGATTGCCGGGGCGCGCTGGCTTCTGGGCCGGTCGAGTAGGGCGGAAACTTCTCGTCCAGCCGATTTCCTGGTAATCTGGAGTGTGATAAGTGTTAAATCTCTGTCGAGCTCGCGGGGGACCAACCAATCTGCGGACGGGCCCACGCCTGTCCGTGAACTTCTCGCGCCCTCCGTGACCAGGTTCGGCTAAGGGTCGGGACGCGGGACAGGGGAGGCCATCATGGCCAATCAGGAACGACCTGCCGGCGTGCGCTACGTCGAGGTCGGCACCGAGTACTTCGAGAAGCGCGGCCTGCGCCGCTATGCCGGCGTGTGGTCGCTCTGGGCGCTCGGTGTCGGGGCGGTCATCTCGGGCGACTTCTCGGGCTGGAACTTCGGCCTGGGCGCCGGCGGCTTCGGCGGCCTGTTCTATGCCACGATCATCATCACCGTGCTCTATCTCGGACTATGCTACTCGATCGCCGAGATGACGGCGGCGCTGCCGCACACCGGCGGCGCTTATTCCTTCGGGCGCTCGGCCATGGGACCGTGGGGCGGGTTTGTCACCGGCCTGGCCGAGAACATGGAATACGTGCTCACGCCCGCGGTCGTGGTGTTCTTCGCCGGCAGCTATCTTGGCGCGATTTTTGAGACGCCGGAATGGTTCCAGCCGATTTGGTGGCTTCTGGGGTACGTCGTGTTCGTCGGTCTCAACGTCTGGGGAGTCGAGGCGACTTTCCGCTTCACGGTGCTCATCACGCTCCTCGCGCTCGCCGCGCTTGCTGTCCTGTGGGTCGGCGCGATCCCGCACTTCGACTTCGCGAACCTGGTCAACATCCCGGCCGACGAGGGCAATTCGGCCTGGTTGCCCAACGGCGCCGCGGGCATTCTGTTCGCCTTGCCGTTCGCCATCTGGTTCTATCTCGCGATCGAGCAGCTGCCGCTCGCGGCGGAGGAGTTGCACCAGCCGACCCGCGACCTGCCCAAGGGCATTCTGCTCGGCCTCCTGACGCTCATCGTCTGTGCTTTCCTCACCCTGTTCCTCAACGTCGGCATCGCGCCGGGCGCGAGCGCGCTCGCCACGTCGGGCGAGCCGGTCCTGGAGGGCTACCGCACGATCTTCGGCGAGGGCGTCGGCGCCAAGATCCTGGGACTGGTCGCCGTCGCGGGCCTCATCGCGAGCTTCCATACGATCATCTTCGCCTACGGCCGCAACATCTACTCTCTGTCTCGCGCCGGCTACTTGCCGAGATGGCTGTCGGTGACCCACCCCATCCGCAAGACGCCGTACGTCGCGCTGATCGCCGGCGGCGTGCTCGGCTATCTCGTGCTTCTGATACTGCATCTCCTCGGCAGGGGTGCTTTGGTCGGCGCGACGGTGCTCAACATGGCGGTCTGGGGCGCGGTGATCGCCTACTTCATGCAATCGCTCTCGTTTCTGCTCCTGCGCAAGAACAAGCCGGCCATGGAGCGACCCTACGTCAGCGCGCTGGGCACCCCCGGCGCCTGGGCCGCGCTCGTCATCTCGGGGCTCACCTTCGTCGTCCTGTTCTTCAATCCGGACTATCGGCCGGCGATCTGGTGGTGCGCGATCTGGTTCCTTGCAGGGCTCACCTACTTCGCCTTGCACGCCCGCTTTCGCATGGTGCGCTCACCAGAGGAAGAGTTCGCCCTGACCCACCCGCAGGAGGGGGCTGGGCAACGGATAGCAGAGCGGTCGTCTGAAGGGGCAGGACGCGGGCGTCCTTGAGGCGGCGCTCGCGTTCTGGGACGAGGTCGCGCAGCAGAGCCCGCGCAGCGCCAAGGTGGGGGCGATCCTCAAGGACTACGCCGCGACCATGCAGGCGGCCGGGCCTCCCTACCCTACTGACCCGCGTGGACCCGGCGGCAGGACCCCGCCGGGTCCATCCGATCGCCTAACGACGACGGAACGCGTCGTAGCGGGCGCGGGTCTCGTCGTCGGGCGGATAGAGGCCGAAGATCCCCTTGCCGCCCCTGACCTCGCCCAGGATCCAGGTCTCGAGCAGCTCCTGCTCGGCGGCATCGCCGGCGACCTCGTCGACGAGGTGGCGCGGGATCACCACGACGCCATCGCCGTCGCCGACCATGATGTCGCCGGGATAGACCGGCACGCCGCCGCAGGCGATCGGCACGTTGGCATCGACCGCGGCGTGGCGGTGAAAGCTCGCAGGCGCCGCCGGCGCGCCGATATAGACCGGCATGGCGAGCTTGGCGATGTTGGCGACGTCGCGCATGCCGCCGTCGGTCACCATGCCGCCGACGCCGCGCTCGGCCAGGCGGGTCATCAGGATGTCGCCGCCCGAGGCGGCGCTGACATCGCGCCGGCAATCCGCCACCAGCACGGCGCCGGGCGGGCATTCCTCGATCGCGCGGCGCTGCGGGTGGTGATCGCCATACTCGCCCGGGCCGTTCAGGTCCTCGCGCGCCGGGATGTAGCGCAGGGTGTAGGCCTCGCCGACCATGACCGGGCCGGGATCGTGATTGAGCCGGGAGACGCCCAACAGGAAGGTGTTGCGCAGGCCCCGCTTGAACAGCTGGGTCGCGAGCGTCGCGGTGCTGGTCTGGGCCAGAAGCCGCCTGGTCTCGTCCGTCAATCCGCTCATCTGTTCCCTCCCCGCCCCGGTCGCTTCTCCGCCCCGCAAGCAATCATGCCGCATCGCGCCTGGCAAGCTCAGCCGGCAGTTTTCGGCCGCTGGGCTGCGCGGGGCCATGACAGGTGTCCGCGGCGGGGCGGATGGGCTAAGCAGGGCGCTGGCATCTGAAGGTTGAGAGCACCGGGGGGTCGCGCGTCGCATGCCCATGTCCGAGGAGTTCCCGCGTTTTGCCGCCGCGCTGTTCGCGATCATGAACCCGTTCGGCAACATCGCGATCTTCCTGTCGATCACGGCCGATCGCAGCCCCGCCGAGCGCGGCAGGATCGCGACCATGACCACGGCGGCCGTGCTGATCACGCTGCTGGTGGTGGCCGTGCTCGGCGAGCAGATCCTGGCGCTGTTCGACATCTCGGTCGGCTCCTTCCGGATCGCCGGCGGCATCATCATCCTGATCCTGGCGCTCTCGATGCTGCACGCGCAACCGAGCGGCGTGCATCACTCGGAGCAGGAGGAGGACGCCGGCAAGGCCAAGGACAATCCGGCAGTGTTCCCGCTCGCGATCCCGCTGATCGCAGGACCGGGCTCGATGGCCACGGTGATCCTGTACAGCCAGCATGCGCACGGGCTGCCCGGCGCCGCGACGATCGGCGCGGTGATCGTGCTGATGTCCGGTCTGCTGCTGCTGACGCTGCACGCGTCCGATCGGCTGTCGAGGTTTCTCGGGCCCACCGGCCTCAACGTGATGACCCGGCTGATGGGCATGCTGCTGGCGGCGATCGCGGTCGAGATGATGGTCGGCGGGCTTGGCGATCTGTTCCCGCAGCTGCAGCGAGGCGGCTGAGCGCGTCGGCGCAAAGGACAGGATCCATGAAGATCACCGCGATCGATACCATCCAGCTCGCCGAGTTCAGCAATCTCGTGTGGGTCGAGCTGCATACCGACGAAGGCCTGGTGGGCCTCGGCGAGACGTTCCGCAACCCGCAGGCCACGGCCGCCTACATCCACGAGACCTGCGCGCCCTACCTGCTTGGCAAGGACCCGCTGCAGATCGAGCGCCACGCCCATGCCCTGATGCACGAGGTCGGCAACCATTTCGCGGGATTTCCCAGTCGAAGCGTGGAAGTGCGCGGCAACTCGGCGGTCGACTGCGCGCTGTGGGACCTGTTCGGGCAGGCCGCGGGCCTGCCGCTGCATCAGCTGCTGGGCGGGCTCTGCCGCGAGCGCATCCGCATCTACAACACCTGCGCTTCCGCCGGCTACAACCGCGAGGCGCGGACCGGCGCCAATGTCCTGCGGGCGAGCGACGAGGCGCCGCCGGCCGATGCGCTCGACGATCTCGCGGCGCAGCATCACCGCCCCGTAGAGCTGGCGCGCTCGCTGCTGGCCGAAGGCGTGGGCGCGATGAAGATCTGGCCGTTCGATGCCGCGGCGCTCGCGACCGGCGGCCGCCACATCGCGAGCGCCGACCTGCGCCGCGCGCATCCGGCCCGTCGAGGCGATCCGCGAGGCGCTCGGCGACGCCATCGACATCATGATCGAGTATCACGGCCTGTGGCAGCTGCCGGCGGCGCTGCAGATCGCCGACGCGCTCGCGCCGTTCGACGTCTACTGGCACGAGGACCCGATCGCGATGCACCATCTCGACGATCTCGCCCGCTACAAGGAGCGCGTGCGCACCCGGGTCTGCGGCAGCGAGAACCTCGGCACGCGCGCCTGGTATCGCCATGCCTTCGCGCGCGGCGCGATCGACGTCGCGCACTACGACATCGGCTGGATCGGCGGCGTCAGCGAGGGCAAGAAGATCGCAGCGCTGGCCGAGACTTTCGACCGCCCGATCGCACCGCATGACTGCACCGGCCCGGTGCAGCTCGTGGCCAACACGCACCTCGTGATGAGCACGCCGAACGCCCTGATCCTGGAGACCGTGCGGGCGCACTACCGCGGCTACTATGCGACGCTGGTGACGGCCCTGCCGCGGATCGAGGAGGGCTTTGCCTATCCGATGAGCGGGCCGGGTCTCGGCACCGCGCTGCAGCCGGACCTGCGCAGCGCGCTCCGACGTCACGGTGCGCCGCAGCGCCCTGTAGGGGCAGCCTCAGTTCGTCGCGGTCGGGCTCTGCTGCTCGCTCTGCTGCTGGCGGAGCTGCTCGTTTTCCTGTCGCAGCTGGGTGTTCTCGGCCTGCGCCGCCTGGCGCTGATCGACCTGATCGACGATGTAGCCGCCCGCGCCGCCGACCGCCGCACCCGCCGCGGCGCCGATCGCGGCACCGGTGCCCGGCACGCCCGCCATGGCCCCGATCAGCGCGCCGCCCGCCGCGCCCACGGCCGCGCCGATACCGGCACCGCTGAAGGTCCGCTGCTCGGTCTCCGACATCGTGCAGCCGCCAAGCCCGCCGGCGAGCGCCAGCCAGATCGCCGCGATCAGGACGAGCGCTCCGGTCGGACCGCGCCAGAAGTCGATTGGACGGAGTTGAGCGGTCGTGGTTCGCACCTTGGTTCTCCCGGCACCCTTCTTGGTCTTCCGATCTCTTTAGGCACAAGGACAGGATTCGGGCAAGTGGGATGGCGCAGGGGCCAGGCGCGCCCGCGCTTTCGGCCTCAGGGTGCGGGGTAGGCGCTGCGATCGTGCCGCGCCGCGGCCGCCTCCTCGCGCAGCCAGTCGGAAAAGGCCTTGATCTTCGGCTGGTCGGCGGTCGTCTCGGGCGCGACGAAGTAATAGGCGCTGTTGCTGGGCAGCTCGAAATCGAACGGCTCGACCAGGCGGCCGGCAGCGAGGTCGCGGTCGACCAGGGGGCCCGGCCCCATGGCCACGCCCATGCCGTTCAGGGCCGCCTGGATCGCGAGTGCGCCGTGGTCGAACTTGAGGCCGCGATCCGGGTCGACCCCCTGCACGCCGGCGGCGGTCAGCCACATGCGCCAGTCGTCCCGCGCATTCAGCACGTGCAGCAACTGGTGGTGGACCAGGTCGTCGGGGGTGCGCAGCGGATGCTCTCCCTCCAGCAGTGCTGGGCTGCAGACCGGAATGATCTCCGCCGACAGCAGCCGCTCGACGCGCAGCCCCGGCCAATGGCCGAGGCCATAGCGGATGCCGGCGTCGACCGGCTCGCGCGCGAAATCGATCAGCCGCTCGGTCGCCGTCATGTGGACCTCGATATCCGGGTGCCGGGTCTGGAAGTCGCGCAGGCGCGGGATCAGCCAGGTCGAGGCGAGCGAGGGCAGCACGCTGATGGTCAGCACGCCCGAGGACTGCCCCTGGCGCAGCCGGCGAACGCCCTCGGCGAGCTGGTCGAACGCATCGCGCACATAGGGCAGCAGCGCCTGGCCCTCGTCGGTCAGCATCAGCGCCCGGTTCAGCCGCCGGAACAGCGGCATGCCCAGATGGTCCTCGAGCGCCTTGATCTGATGGCTCACCGCGGCCTGGGTCACGAACAGCTCGGCCGCGGCCTTGGTGAAGCTCAGATGGCGCGCGGCGGCCTCGAAGGTGCGCAGGGCGTTGAGCGGCGGCAGGCGCTCGTTCATGACGCCCCCATCGTTTTTCAGCCTCGTTTCAGGTTTGTTTCAGGTTCGTGTCGCATAAACGTTCCTCATGCCAATGATGAGAAAGCATCGTTTGTTGTCAACCCCCGGAGCGCCGATATGAACAACATCACGGCGACGGCAGCGTGTCGTCGCGGCAATCTCGGAGCGAGATCAAATGAGCCAGATTGATCGTGAGATGGAGCAGATCGAGCGCGGGCCGAGGTCCGTGATGCTGTTCTCCGCGGTCGGGGCGCTCGCCACCCCGCTGCATGGCGGGCTCGTACCTCAGCGGTTGCGTGAGCCATGGCTGTCACAGGCCTGGAGGGCCCTGAACGCGGCGGCCCTGCATGCGGTCGATACGATCCTGACCTGGCACGAGCGCGCCAGGATGCGCCATCAGCTGCTGATGCTGGACGACCGGCTGCTGCGGGACATCGGCATTACCCGGGTGGAGGCCCGAAACGAGGCCGAGAAGCCGTTCTGGCGGGTCTGACCTGCCAAGCACGAGGAGCAAGACCATGGGACCGTTCTACGATCATCAGGTGGGCCGATTCGACGGCCCGATCCGGTGCGAGACCGGGACATCCTGCTGGCGCACGCGCGCCGCGCCCGCGCCGAGGCGATGGCCGACATGTTCGGCGCGCTCCACCGTCGGGTGACGAGCTCGGCGAAGGCCGTGGCGGCGTTCGTGCGCCACGCCGGCGCGGGCGCCGCGCTGAAGCCGCCGCACGGTGCGCTTCGCCATCATGGGCCGCGCTTGACCGGCGGCTGCAATTGACTTTTGCTTGCTGCGCAAGGAGCTGAAGAGGAGCTGGGCTTGGCTGCCTGCCTTCTGAGCGAGCGCGTGCTGGCCGAGGCCAGCAGCGCGGACGACCTGGCGGCGGCGCGGCGCCTGTTTCGCGCCTATGCCGACTGGCTGGCGGTCGACCTCTGCTTTCAGGATTTCGAGCGGGAGCTCGCGACCCTGCCCGGCGCCTATGCGCCGCCGCAGGGTCGCCTCCTGCTCGCCCGGGTTTCTGGCGAGGCGGCGGGCTGCGTCGCCCTGCGGCCGCTGGAGCCCGGCATCTGCGAGATGAAGCGGCTGTGGGTCGAGCCGGGCTTTGCCGGCTTCGGCCTCGGCCGCGATCTGGCCGAGACCATCATCGGGGCGGCGCGCGACGCGGGCTACCGAGCGCATGCGCCTCGACACCATGCCCGCGCGCATGCCGGCCGCGCAGCATCTCTATGGCACGCTCGGCTTCGTCGAGATCCCTCCCTATTACGACAATCCGCTGGATGGCGTGGTGATGCTCGAGCTGGCGCTCTGCACGTAGAGGCGCACCCCGACGATCATAGGTGGTAGATCGGGTTGGAAGCGGTGCCGGCTTCAATTCCTTCCTAACCAGCCTTCCATCATGACTCCGCCGCGCCTCGCGGCGTGCGACCTGGCGGACGGGCGTCACGTAATCCTGGCGCAAGGTGAATGAAGCGGGATCAGGGAAACCGTCGTGGCTGAAGCGATCGATGGCATACCGGACGATACTGTCCTGGCTCTCTATCAGAACGGCAAAAATCGGCGTCAGGACCGAGACACGCAGCTTCGGATGTTGGCCAACTTCACCCTCGCCGCTCGGCGCGGGCTCGAGCCACACGAGAGGCCGCATTTCGCAAGCGTCGCAAGAAAGGCTTTGGCCGAAGCAATTAGACGCGTCGACGACTTGGCCTGGCGAAGCACGAAAAGTCGATGCCTCGGATGTCGATATTGGAGCGAAGCAGCGATCCGCTCTGCTCTCGAGGGAAAGCGTATCTTTGGAGAGCATTCGCCAGAATGCGGTCATATAGCCGAACGAATTTGGAGGATAGATGAGCCTTCCGTCGATGACGTTTACCACATCTTGTCGGGTGGAGAGGTAATAGCCCTCACGAAGGAAGAGCAAAAGCTCGTTGGTCGCGCCGATAGAAAACAAGAGCCTCAGGTTTTTGCCAATTTCTAGGCTAGGATTTCCACGATTTACTGCCTGAGCAGCCCGAGACCACAGCGAGTGTGGCCAGAGCCTGAATAACCCATTGGGGTCGGGCCGGCGGTGCGGATCTCGGGCGGCGCTCCACCCGACCTACGCGGGAACTCCCGCACGGGAGGGGGGTTTCGCCTTTCACTTGATCTATGACGCCTTCCAGACCAGGGCGATCTGGTCGGCGGTGAGGGGAAAAACGGGGACGTCCTTTTCGCCGGGATCGGCGCTGCCGCCGGAGAAGTCGACCAGATAGGCGCGCGTCGGTTGATCCACGATCTCGACGATGGTGCCCTCCTCGCCACCCGCCAAGCCCCACTTGGGGACGGCATGGCGGGCCCGCACCACATCCAGCAGGCCGAAAGCCTCAGCCGTCCGCTTGGTCGGCGCTCTTGAGGACAAAGGCTGTGGAGAGCCGTGGGACATCGCTGCCTCGATCGTAAATCCATCCCGTCCGGACATGGGCTCTCCCGGCAGGACCTGCAAGGATCAGATCGACCCGGTAATGACGGCCATGGCGATCGCGCCGCAGGAAGACCGCCTCGTGCCTGAAGATGGCATGGCGTATCTGCTCGATGAGATCCGCAGAGCTGGCACGATCATAGCCGAGCGCGGCCTTGAACGGGCGAGCTTTGTCGCGGCCGCGCGGATGAGCCGGGTTGAGCACGTATTCCATGAGCTTGCGCTCATCGATCCGTGCCCAGTGCGCATTCTTCAGGATCGGCATGGCAATCCGTGGGATGGCAGCGCGCAAGCGCTCAGCGCTCGCTGGCGGCGATGCGCGTGTCGAGCCTCGGGTCCTCGAGGCCTGCCGGCTCCTGATGCACCAGAATGTCGGCTTCCGGGAAGGCGGCGCGGATGCGCGCCTCGACCTCGTGGGTGATGGCGTGCGCCTGCTCGAGGTCGAGATCGCCGTCGAGCTCGAGATGCAGCTCGATGAAGACGTCCGAGCCAGCCTGCCGGGTGCGCAGATCGTGCACGTCGTGCGCCTTGGGGTGGCCGAGCGCCAGCTTGCGGATGCGGGTCCGGCTCTCGGCCGGCAGCTCGCGATCCATCAGCATGTCGAGGGCCCGACGGCCGACGCCGACAGCGCTGTACAGCAGCAGGCCGACGATGCCGAGGCCGACCAGCGGATCGATCACCGGCCATCCGGTCATCTCCACCAGGAGCATCGCCAGGATCACCGCGAGGTTCGTCAAGAGGTCGGCGCGGTAGTGCAGGCTGTCGGCCGAGATCGCGATCGAGTCCGTACGGCGCACGACGAAACTTTGGAAGCCGATCAAGGCGGCGGTCAACAGGATCGCGAACAGCAGCACCGCGACGGCGATGCCGCTTTGCGTGATCGGCTGGGGCGAGATGAGCCGCCGGAGCGCCTCGTTGGCCAGGAAGAACGCGGAGCCGAGCACGAAGCCCGCCTGGATCAGGGCGCCGATCGCCTCGGCCTTGCCGTGGCCGTAGCGATGGGCGCGGTCCGGCGGCTGCGCCGCGTGGCGCACGCTGAGGAAGGTGACGATCGACGCGATCGCATCCAGGCCACTGTCGATCAGCGTGCCCAGCACCGCGACCGAGCCGGTGACGATCCAGATCGCGAGCTTGGCGCAGATCAGGGTCAGGGCGACGCCGACGCTGGCGACCGCCGCAAGAAGGTTCAGACGGCTTGGATCCTGGCGCATCATCCGGCTAGCGGCGAGCCGCGAAGAATGCCTTGAGCAAGGCCCCGGCCTGGGCCTCGCCGATGCCGCCATAGACCTCCGGCACGTGATGGCAGGAGCTGCTGGCGAAGATCCGGGGACCGTGGTCGACGCCGCCGCCCTTGGGATCGGCGGCGCCGTAGTACAACCGTCGGATGCGCGCAAAACTGATCGCCTGGGCGCACATCGGGCAGGGCTCGAGGGTGACGTAGAGGTCGCAGTCGACGAGGCGCGGCCGCCCCAGCGTCCGGGCCGCCTGGCGCAGGACGAGCAGCTCCGCATGCGCGGTCGGATCGGCCAGCGCCTCGACCCGGTTGCCGCCTTGGGCCAGGACGGTCCCGTCCGGCCCGAGCAGCACCGCGCCGACCGGCACCTCGCCGCGCGCCGCGGCGGCTTCCGCCTCGGCCAGGGCGAGCGTCATCGGGGAAGGATCGGGCATGGCTGCCAAGATGCCCCGCTGGCGCGCCGATGCAAGGCTGGATTGCGGGGGCGAGGATGCGAGCGCCGATCACCCTGCGCATGCGGCGCCCAAGAAAATCGGCGAGACCTCGCCCCGATTGCGATAAACAGGTCATGCTCCCCGACCGGGGAGTGGCACGGCTGGACACGGGAGGCTGCCCTGATCCTGCAACCGCAGCATTGCATTGGACTGTACGCCATGGCGCGACGCTGCGCGCTCGCGCTGAGCGTTGCGCTGGCATGCGCACCCGCCTGGGCCGGGCCGCCGCTGGAGCCGAGCGTCGCGACGATGGAGGCGATCGGCCAGCCCGGCGGCGATCTCCAGATGCTGGCCGCCAGCAGCCAGGACACCCGCCTTCTGGTGGTGTACGGCTATGCGCGCCTGGTCGGCTACGACCGCGATCTCAACCTCGTGCCGGACATCCTGAGCGCGGTCGAGGTCGAGGACGGCCGCGTGTTCACGCTGCGGCTGCGCGAGGGGCATCGCTGGTCGGACGGCGCGCCGTTCACGACCGAGGATTTCCGCTACTATTGGGAGGACGTCGCCAACAACGAGAAGCTCAGTCCCTTCGGGCCGCCCCGGGAGTTGCTGGTCGACGGCGAGTTGCCGCAGGTCGAGATCCTGGATCCGCTCACGGTCCGCTACAGCTGGTCCTCGCCGAACCCCTTCTTCCTGCCGGCGCTGGCCGGCGCCCGACCGCTGTTCATCTACCTGCCCGCGCACTATCTGAGCCAGTTCCACGAGAAGTACGCCGATCCCCAGAAGCTGCGTCGTCTGGTGGAAGAGGACCAGGCGCGCGACTGGGCGCAGCTGCACGGCCGGCGCGATCGCATGTACCGGTTCGACAATCCGGATCTGCCGACGCTGCAGCCGTGGATGCTCCGGACCAGGCCGCCGGCCGTGCGCTTCATCGCCGAGCGCAACCCCTACTACCACCGGGTCGACGCCGAGGGGCAGCAGCTGCCCTACATCGACCGCGTCATCCTGGACGTGGTCGACGGCAAGCTGATCCCGGTCAAGACCGGTGCGGGCGAGACCGACCTGCAATCGCGCGGCCTCGTGTTCAGCGACTATACCTTCCTCAAGAGCAGCGAGGGGCACAGCCACCTGGACACGCGGCTGTGGCGCAGCGGGCGCGGCGCGCACCTGGCGCTCTATCCCAACCTCAACACGCAGGACGCGGCCTGGCGGGAGCTGTTCCGCGATGTCCGCTTCCGGCGCGCGCTGTCGCTCGGCGTCAATCGCGAGGACATCAACAAGACGTTCTATTTCGACCTCGGGCTGACCGGCAACAACAGCGTCCTGCCGGAGAGCCCGCTCTACAAGCCCGCCTACCGCTACGACTGGGCGATCTACGATCCGGCCGAGGCCAATCGCCTGCTCGACGAGATCGGGCTGACCTCGCGCGATTCGCGGGGCGTCCGCCTGCTGCCGGACGGCCGGCCGATGGACCTGATCATCGAATCCGCCGGTCAGGGCACCGAGGAGAGCGACGTGCTCCAGCTGGTCGAGGAGGTCTGGCTCGAGCTCGGCATCAAGATCTACACCAAGCCGCTGCAGCGGGAGGTGTTGCGCAATCGCATTTTCGCCGGCTCGACCCTGATGACCATGTGGTTCGGCCTGGAGAACGGCATTCCGTCGGCGGAGATGAGCCCATGGGAGTTCGCGCCGACCAGCCAGCAGCAGTACCAGTGGCCGAAGTGGGGTCAGTATTTCGAGACCGGGGGCGAGGCGGGCGAGGCGCCGGATCTGCCCGTGGCGAAGGAGCTGCTCGCCCTGTACGACGACTGGCGCCTGGCCACCGCGATCGAGGAGCAGAGGCGCATCTGGCACCGTATGCTCGCGATCAACGCCGAGCAGGTCTTCTCGATCGGCGTCATCGCCGGCGTGCCGCAGCCGATCGCGGTCAGGGACCGGCTGAACAACGTGCCGCAGGAGGCGATCTACAACTGGGATCCGGGCGCCCAGCTCGGCATCTACCGGCCGGACACCTTCTGGTTCACCCCGTCCGGGACCGGCCGGGCGGCCAGGCAGACCCGGAGCGGCTAGCGTCGTCGGGAACCTTCACCAGCGGCGGGGCGTTGGCTCCCTCAGTGAGCGGTGACTGTGTGTCGGCGGTCGTCCCGCCCTGAGACCAGCCCGAGGTTGCTTCGCCCAACGAATGGAGGACGACATGAGAACTCATCTTGCCGCAGCGACGATCGCCGCCGTCTCGCTGCTCGCCCTGGGGGCGTGCGACAGCCGCGACTACGAGGCGGAGATCGCCACGCTCGAGACCGATCTGGAGAGCGCGCGCAGCGAGAACGAGCAGATGCAGACGGAGCTCGACGAGCTGCGCACCCAGGCCGAAGCTCAGCCCGCCATGCCCGAAGGCGCGATGGAGAACGTCCAGACCCAGCTGAACAGCGCCGTGCAGACCGCGGCGCAAGCATTCGAGCGTGCGGGGTCGACGGAGCAGGGGGCCGCGGCCGAGGGCGCCGAAGCGGTGCGCACGGACATGCAACTGATCGTGCAATCGGTGCAGGCTGCGGCCGAGGGCCTCGGCGTCGAGCTGGAGACCGTGGCCATGGATACCGACGCCGGCACCACGGAGGGCATGCCCGAGCCGGCCGCCGGTGAGGGCGCGCAGCAGCAGGAGCCCGCCGCCACGCCGGAGGAGGACCCTGCCGCCGCGCCGCAGGAGCAGCCCGCCGAGGAGGAGCAGAAGCCCGCGGCTCAGTAAGGTTAGGTGTACAGGCACGGCACGAGCGCCGTGCCTGTGACTGGCTCTGGCGCGCCGGCTGGCAGCTCAGCTGGCGCGCGCGAAGGCTTGGCCTTCGCTGTCGAACAGGTAGCAGGTGTCAGCCGGCACGCCGATCGGCAGCACCTCGGCGACCCTGGCCTTGGAGGCGCCGTCGGTCTTGACGACCAGGGGCTCGTCGCCACCGCGCTCGAGGTAGATGTAGGTCTCGCCGCCGAGATGCTCGACCGCGACCACTTGGCCCTTGAGCTCAAAATCGCCGCCACCGCCTTCGAGCAGGTGCTCGGGCCGCACGCCGACGGTGACCTTCTCGCCCGCGCGGGCGCCGTCGCGGCCGACCGGCGCCAGCACCATGCTGCCATCGTCCAGGCGTACGGTCACCGCATTGTCGGTGCCGCCCGCGACCTCGCCTCGCAGGAGGTTCATCTTGGGCGAGCCGATGAAGCCCGCGACGAACAGGTTCTGGGGGTGATGGTAGAGCTCGAGCGGCGAGCCGAACTGCTCGACGACGCCGCCGTTCAGCACCACGATCCGGTCGGCGAGCGTCATCGCCTCGACCTGGTCGTGGGTGACGTAGATCATGGTGGCGTCCAGCGCGTGATGCAGCTTGGCGATCTCGATCCGCATCTGGACGCGCAGCGCCGCATCGAGGTTGGAGAGCGGCTCGTCGAACAGGAACACCTTGGGGTCGCGCACGATCGCGCGGCCGATCGCGACCCGCTGGCGCTGGCCGCCCGATAGCTGCTTGGGCTTGCGATCGAGCAGGTGCTCGATCTGCAGGATGCGGGCCGCCTGCCTGACCCGCTCGTCGATGCCCTCCTTGCCGAGCTTGGCGAGCTTGAGGCCGAAGGCCATGTTCTCGTACACGCTCATGTGCGGATACAGGGCGTAGGACTGGAACACCATGGCGATGCCGCGCTCGGCCGGCGGCAGATCGTTGACCTCCTCGCCATCGAACATCAGCCTGCCCGAGGTGATGTCCTCGAGGCCGGCAACCAGGCGCAGCAACGTCGATTTGCCGCAGCCGGACGGGCCGACGAACACCACGAACTCCTTGTTCCTGATGTCGAGATCGACGCCCTTGATCACTTCGACATGGCCGAACGACTTCTTCACGTGCCGCATCGTGATGTCAGCCATCAATGCCTCCCGTGGTGCCCTTGCCGATCTCGTAAGATCACCGTGCCACGCCACCACTCCTGCATGGCCTACCCTTCGACGTCCCCGCTGCGGTATATGCCGACTCGGCAGCGTCGAGGAGCCCGATGGTCGGGCCTGGAGGCTAGTCGTCGACCATAGATTCGGCGCAGGCATGGGAGCGCGCATGGCGACGCGGATCAAGCCGACCAGCGAGCGTCTCTACGAGCAGGACTTCTACGCCTGGTCGAAGGCGCAGGCCGACCTTCTGCGCGCCAAGCGCTATTCGGATCTGGACCTGGAGCACCTGATCGAGGAGGTCGACGACTTGGGCGAGTCTCTCTACCGCTCGGCGCGCTCGCGCATCCGCACGATCATCGAGCACCTTCTGAAGCTCGAGCATTCGCCGGCGCAAGACCCGCGCGCCGGCTGGGATCGACACGTGCTGCACGCAGCGGAGCGATCTGCGAGACGAGCTGACGCCGAGCTTCCGACCGAGGTCGCCGCAGACGACCTGCCCGAGCTGTACGAGCAGGCGCGCAGACGCGCGCGACCTCGCTGCGCGACCACGGCGAGCCGCGGCCGCCGACGCGCTGCCGGCGGCCTGCCCCTACAGCCTGGACCAGATCACCGGCGACTGGCTGCCGTAACCGGCGCCTTCCCGGTGAATGCGGGCGGGTCAGAGCTCGAAACACGGCTTCGGCTCACCCCTTGACCGCGCCGGCGGTGAGGCCGGAGACGATGCGGCGCTGGAAGATCAGCACCAGGATGATCAGCGGCACCGTCACGATCACCGAGGCGGCCATGATGTTGCCCCAGGGCAGCTCGAAGGAGCTGGCGCCCGAGATCAGCGCGATCGCGACCGGCACCGTGCGCATCTCCGAGGACAGCGTGAAGGTCAGGGCGAACAGGAACTCGTTCCAGGCGGCGATGAAGGCCAGCAGACCCGTGGTCGCGAGCGCCGGGCCCATCAGCGGCATGAACACCTTGGTGACGATGGTGAGCGGCTTGGCGCCATCCACGATCGCCGCCTCCTCGAGCTCCTTGGGCAGCTCGCGCATGAAGGTGGTCAGCACCCACACCGTGAACGGCAGCGTGAAGATCATGTAGGACAGCGTGAGCGCCAGGAGGTTGTTGTAGAGGCCGAGCGAGCGGATCAGCTCGAACATGCCCGAGAGCACCGCGATCTGCGGGAACATCGAGACGCCGAGCACCACGATCAAGAGCGTCGTGCGGCCGCGGAACTGGATGCGGCCGAGCGCATAGGCCGCGGCCACGGCGAGCGTCAGCGACAGGATCACCGTCGAGACCGCGACGAACAGCGAGTTCAGGATGTTGCGCCCGAAAGGCTGCTCGCGGAACACCGCGACGTAGTTGTCCCAGGCCGGATGCGGCGGCCAGAAGTCGACCGTGAACAGCTCGCTGCCGGACTTCAGCGACGATACGATCGCCCAGTAGAACGGGAACACCGTGTAGAAGATGATCAGCGCCAGGAACAGGTAGAACGCGACCCGCCCCAGCAACCTCCTGGCCTTGCGGCCCAGCTTGCCTTTCATGGGCTCAGTCCTCCCGCCCCACCTTGCCCAGCGTCAGATAGATGACGGTGATCAGGGCGATGATCAGGAACAGGAGCGTCGCCGCCGCCGAGCCGTAGCCGACATCCTGGAAGTCGACCAGCTGCTGGCGGGCGTAGACCGACATCGACATGGTGTCCTCGTTGTTGCCGGACATCACGTAGATCAGGTCGAAGATGCGCAGCGCATCGAGGGCGCGGAAGATGACCGCGACCATCAGCGCGGGCTTGAGCAGCGGCAGCGTGACCTTGAAGAACACCTTGACCGGGTGGACCCCGTCGACCCGGGCGCTCTCGTAGCACTCCTGCGGCAGCATCTGCAGGCCGGCGAGCAGCAGCAGCGCCATGAACGGCGTGGTCTTCCAGACGTCGACCATGATCACCGCGATCAGCGCGGTATCGGGCGAGGCGGTCCAGGCGATCGGCTCGGTGATCAGGCCCAGCATCTGCAGGACGTGGTTAATCACGCCGAAGACGTCGTGGTACATCCAGTTCCACATCTGGGCGGAGACCACGGTCGGGATCGCCCAGGGGATCAGCACGGCGGCGCGCAGCAGGCCGCGGCCGCGAAAATGGGCATTCAGCGTCAGCGCGATCGCCATGCCCAAAATGGTCTCGAGGATCAGCGACACCCCGGTGAACACCAGGGTGTTCCAGACCGCGTTCCACCAGTCGGGATCGGTCAGCAGATAGTAGTAGTTGACCAAGCCGACGAACTCGGCGGCCTCCAGATCGGACAGGTTGGCGTCGGTGAAGCCGAACCACATGGTGCGCACCAGCGGCCAGCCGGCGACCAGCGCCAGCACGATCAGCATCGGCGCCATGAACAGCCACGCCGAGCGGATCCGCTCGCGGGTCAGTCTGGAGGCCTTTTCCGGGACCGCAGCGGCCGTCCCCGGGGCCGTGATGACCGTACTCATGACGTGCTCCGCGCCTGCTGCGCGGGCTACCAGCGGCCGCCGCGCGAGAGCCGGTCGAGCGTGCTCTCGAGCTCGGCCAGCCGGTCGGCGCCGCTCGCCTTGCCGCTCAGCACGTCGTGCGCGGCGGTGAAGAACTCCGAGCTGGCCTGGTTGTACTTGGCGCCGGTGACCTTGGAGGGCCGCGCCACCGCGTTGACGAAGGTCTCGTACAGCTCGCCGAAGAAGGGCACGGCCGCGAGCACCTCCTCGTCCTCGTAGAGAGCTGGGATGGTCGGATTGTACGAGCCCTCGATCGCGCGGCGCTTCTGCTCGTCGTAGCTGGTGAGATACGCGACCAGATCGGCCGCGATCTCGGCGTTCTGCGAGTACTTCGAGACCGCGAGCTGCCAGCCGCCGAGCGCGCCGCTGTGCTTGCCGTCCTCGCCGCCCTTGGGCAGCGCCGAGACGGCGATCTTGTCCTTGACCGCGCTGTCGTCGGCATTGCCGAGCGCCCAGGCGTAGGGCCAGTTGCGCATGAACACGGCGTTGCCCGACTGGAACACGCCGCGGGCCTCCTCCTCGGAATAGTTCAGCACGCCCTCGGGCGCGATCGCGCCGATCCAGGTGGCCGCGAGATCCAGCGCCTCGCGCCGCCTTCTCGTTGTTGATCGTGATCGAGCCGTCCTCGGCGACGATCGTGCCGCCGCCGAAGCTGTCGATCCACTCCAGCGCGTCGCAGGTCAGGCCTTCGTAGGCCTTGGCCTGGAACACGAAGCCCAGCATCTTGTCGTTGCCCTCGGCGCGCTCGCCGTCCTGGATCTCCTTGGCGGTCTCGGTCAGCTCCTGCCAGGTGACCGGCGGCTCCTTGCCGTATTTCTCCAGCAGATCCGAGCGGTAGTAGAGGATGCCGGCGTCGGTGAACCACGGCATCGCGACCAGGGCGCCGTCGACCGTGTTGTTCTCGACGATCGCGGGAAAGTGCTGGCTGATCTGGTCCTCGGGGATGTGCTCGGCCAGGTCGATGAAGTGGTTGGCGAGGGTCCCGGGCCAGATCACGTCGATCTGGTACACGTCGATGTCGGCCGAGTTGGCCGCGAGGATCTGCTGATAGAGCGCCAGGCGCTCGGTCGCCGAGTTCGGCGTCGAGATGACGTTGACCTGGTTGCCGGTCTGCTCGGCCCACGCCGTGGCACCCTGCTGGCACAGCTCGAGCTCGAGCCCGACGGCGCCGCAGGAGATCGAGATCGTCGCCGCCTGCGCGCCGAACGCACCGCTGACGACCGTGGCCGCAACCGCCATACTGCTGAGCAAGGATCGCATCACGCGCCTCCCGTTGTTCTTCCCTGCGCCGGCCTGTGGCCGGCATCCCTGACCTCAATTCTACGTTGACGCTCGCCACGAGTCGACGCGGACGGCCCGATTTTTGTCGTGTGGGGTTGATCGCGCCGCCGAGTCTGACACCATGCGCGCCCAATGGGGATCGAACGGAGCGGCCATGAGCCTCGAGCTTGCCCATATCGCTCACGGCGACAGCGGTCCGCCCGTCGTGATCCTGCACGGCCTGCTCGGCTCGGCGCGCAACTGGTCGAGCTTCGCCAGGCAGCTCGGGGCGACCCGCCGGGTGTTCGCGCTCGACCTGCGCAATCACGGCGCCTCGCCGTGGTCGGACGAGATGACCTACGACCAGATGGCCGACGACGTGCGCGCGTTCCTGGACCGCCAGGGGCTGCCGGCGGCCGCGGTGATCGGTCACAGCATGGGCGGCAAGGTCGCCATGCGGCTGGCGCTGGCGCACGGCGAGCAGGTCCTGCGCCTGGTCGTGGTCGACATCGCGCCGGTCGCCTACCACCGCGCCTTCCACGCCTATGTCGAAGCGATGCGCGCCCTCGACCTGTCGCAGATCAGCCGGCGCGCCGAAGCCGACGCCCTGCTGGCCGAGCAGATCGACGATGCCGGCGTGCGCGGCTTTCTGCTGCAGAACCTGGTGAACACCGAGGACGGCCTCGCCTGGCGCGTGCCGCTGGACGCCTTGGCCGACAACATGCCCGAGCTGTTGGGTTTCCCCGAGCCGCGCGATGCCGAGCGCTACGAGGGGCCGGCCCTGTTCGTGACCGGCGGCCGCTCCGACTATGTGCGACCCGAGCATCACGCCGGGATCCTGCGGCTGTTCCCGAATGCGCGGTTCGAAACGATCCCGGATGCCGGCCACTGGGTGCACGCCGAGCAACCGCAGAATTTCCTCGAGGTGGTCGGCGCGTTCCTGGCGTGACCGCGCGGCGGTTCAGCCGGAGGTGCTGCCCGCGTCGCTCATCGCGCGGACGTCGAAGCCCGCGGAGCGCAGCGCCGTGATCAGCTCGGTCGCATGCGCGCCGTTGCGGGTCTCGATGATGAAGTTGACCTCGCTCGACTTGACCGAGAGCGGCGAGAACAGCCGTTGATGGTCGACCTCGACGATATTGCCGCCGGCCTCGCCGATCAGGGCCGCGGCGCGCGCGAGGTTGCCGGGCGCATCCGCCATGCCGACCCGCAGCCAGATCAGGCGCCTGGAGCGGGCGAGGCCGCGCTGCACGACGACCGAGAGCAGCCGCAGATCGATGTTGCCGCCGCACAGCACGAGGCCGACCCGCCGGCCGGCGAAGCGCTCGCGATAGCTCGCGACCGCCGCGAGCCCGGCGGCGCCGGCACCCTCGACCACCGTCTTCTCGACTTCCAGGAGCGTCAGGATCGCCTGCTCGAGCGCCTCCTCCTCGACCAGCAGGATGTCCCCGACCAGCGCCTGGATGATCGGGAAGGTCAGCTCGCCCGGCGCCTTGACGGCGATGCCCTCGGCGATCGTCGGCCGGCTCGGCGCCGTCGGCAGGCCGGCGCGCTTGCGATAGGCCGACGGGCAGGCCGCCGCCTGGACGCCGACGATCTCGATGGCCGGGTTGATCCCCTTGGCCGCGGTCGCGACGCCCGCGATCAGGCCGCCGCCGCCGATCGGCACCACGAGCATGTCCAGGTCCGGCACCGCCGCCAGCATCTCGAGCGCGAGCGTGCCCTGGCCCGCGATGATCAGCGGATCGTCGTAGGGGTGGACGAAGGTGAGGTCGCGCTCGGCCGCGATCTTGCGCGCGGACACCGACGCGTCCTCGACCGAATCGCCCTCCAGCACGACCTTGGCGCCGAACCTCGCGGTCCGCTCGACCTTCACGAACGGCGTCAGGCGCGGCATCACGATGGTCGCCGGAATCCCGAGCCGCGCCGCGTGGCAGGCCACACCCTGGGCATGATTGCCGGCCGACATGGCGATCACGCCGCGCGCCCTCTCCTCCTCGCTGAGGCTCGCGAGCTTGACGCAGGCGCCGCGGTCCTTGAACGACGAGCAGCGTTGGAAAATCTCGAACTTCAGCGTGATCTGGCAGCCCAAAAGCTCGGACAGGTGCTGCGAGGTCAGACAGGGCGTGCGGACGACCTGGCCCTCGAGCTGACGGGCGGCGGCCTGCACGTCGGCAAGGCTCACCACCATGATCGCGCCCTCAAACCTTCCTCAGGGAAACAGGGCGGGCTGATCGAGCCCGGCGGTCTCCTGCAGGCCCAGCATCACGTTCATGTTCTGCAGCGCCTGGCCGGACGCGCCCTTGACCAGGTTGTCGGTCGCGCTGAGCAGGATCGCCCGATCCGGCGTCCTGCCCGGATGCACGGCCATCAGGCAGGCGTTCGTGCTGCGCACGTGGCGCGTCGCCGGCAGGCTCTTGAACGGCAGCACGCGCGCGAACGGCTCGCCCGCGTAGCTGCGCTCGAGCTCGGCCTGGATGTCCTGGACACCGGCGCCCGGGGCCAGCCGGACGTAGATCGTGGCCAGGATGCCGCGGTTCATCGGCACCAGGTGCGGCGTGAAGGTCACCTCGACCGGCCGGCCGGCAGCCTCGCTCAGGCCCTGCTCGATCTCCGGCGTGTGCCGATGCGTGCTGACGCCATAGGCATGCAGCCCCTCGCTCACCTCGGTGAACAGCGAGCTCTCCTTGGCGCTTCGGCCGGCGCCCGGTGACGCCGGACTTGGCGTCGATGATGATGTCGTCCGGGTCGATCAGCCGGGCCTTCAGCAGCGGCCACAGCGGCAGCTGCGCCGTGGTCGGGTAGCACCCGGGGTTGGCCACCAGATCGGTCGCCCGGATCGCGTCGCGGGCGTGCTCGGTCAGGCCGTAGACGGCGTCCTGCTGGCGCAGGGTGGCCCGGTGCGGCTGGCCGTAGGTGCGCTCGTAGGCATCGGGGTCGCGCAGGCGAAAGTCCGCCGACAGGTCGATCACCTTGGGGCCGCGCGGCAGCGCGCGGATCACGTCCTGGGTGGTGCCGTGCGGCAGGCAGCCGAACACCGCATCGAGCGCGCCCAGATCGTGGTCGCCGATCTTGGAGAGGGTCGGCAGGTCGCGCCCGTACAGGTGCGGAAACACCGCCGCGATCGGCTGGCCGGCATAGCGCTCCGAGGTCATGCAGTCGACCCGGGCGAAGGGGTGGCCGTGCAGCAGGCGCAAGAGCTCGACCCCGGTATAGCCGGTGGCGCCCAGGATCCCGACGCTGACGCTGTTGGCGGTCATCGATCGCAACTCCATCCCGGCCCGACCCGGCCGAGCAAGGTCCGAAAGTTGCGACGAGCTTATGTCACGGATGCCGATCGCGGGCTACAGTGTTCGGCCAGGCTCGATCGTCGCGGGGATGCGAGAGGGATGAGATTTCTGGTGGTAGGGGCGGGCGGACGCGAGCATGCGCTGTGCTGGTCGCTCGCCGCATCGCCCCTGGTGAGCTGAGCTCTGGTGCGCGCCGGGCAGCGATGCGATCGCGCGCGAGGCCACCTGCGTGCCGCTCGCCCTCGACGATCTCGACGGCATCACCGCATTCTGTCGCGAGCAGAAGATCGACCTCGTGGTGCCCGGGCCCGAGCTGCCGCTGGTGCTAGGCCTGGCCGATCGCCTGGAGGCGGCGGGCATCAAGGTCGCGGGACCGAGTGCCGCCGCCGCGCAGCTCGAAGGCTCCAAGGCGTTCGCCAAGGCGTTCTGCGCCCGCCACGGCATCCCGACCGCAGCATCGCGCACCTTCTCCTGGCGCGAGCGCGAGGCGGCCGAGGCTTACGTTCGCGCGCAGGGCGCGCCGATCGTCGTCAAGGCGGACGGTCTCGCGGCCGGCAAGGGGGTGACCGTGGCCGCCGATATCGAGCAGGCGCTGGACGCCCTGGAGCAGGCCTTCGGCGGCGCCTTCGGCAGCGCCGGCGAGACCGTGGTGATCGAGGAATGCCTGCGTGGCGAGGAAGCGAGCCTGTTCGCCCTGGTCGACGGCCGCAACGTGCTCGAGTTCGGCACCGCCCAGGACCACAAAGCCGTCGGCGAAGGCGATCGCGGCCCCAACACCGGCGGCATGGGCGCCTATGCGCCCGCACCCTGCATGACCCCGGCGCTGACCCTGCGGGCGATGGCCGAGATCGTGCGGCCGACGGTGGCGGGCCTCGCGGCCGAGGGGACGCCCTACCGCGGCGTTCTCTACGCCGGGCTGATGCTGACCGAGGGCGGCCCGAAGCTGCTCGAGTACAACGTCCGGCTCGGCGACCCCGAGGCCCAGGTCCAGCTGGTCCGGCTGAAGACCGACCTCGGCCAGCTGCTGCAGGGCCTCGTCGACGGCGTGCTCGATCACATGGACCTGCGCTGGTACGACGATGCGGCGCTCTGCGTCGTCATGGCGACCCGCGGCTATCCCGGAGCCTACGTCAACGGCAGCGAGATTTTTGGGCTCGACGAGGCGGAGCGCCTGGATGGTGTGACGATCTTCCATGCCGCGACGCGGCTGGAGCAGGGCCGGGTGCTCGCGAGCGGCGGCCGCGTGCTGAACGTCACCGCCCAGGCACCGAGCCTGCGCGAGGCGCAGGGCCGCGCCTATGCCGCGGTCGATCGGATCGACTGGCCGGAGGGTTTCTGCCGGCGCGACATTGGCTGGCGCGCGCTCGGGCCAGCCGAGCGCTGAAGGGCTGGCGCGCGCTCGGGCCAGCCGAGCGCTGAGGGCCACGCGGACATCTTGCGTGCCGGCAGGACCGCCGTATAGTCCGGCGCGGCTGCGCGCAGTAGGAGAGAGCAGGACCATGGCCACCGCCCACCAGGCGCCGATCACGTTCGCCGACCTGCTCTGGCCGGCGCGCGGCGCGTCGCGTCCGCTGCGGCTGCTGCTGCTGGCGCTGCTCGGCAGCGCGCTGCTGACGATCTCGGCCAAGATCGAGGTGCCGTTCTATCCGGTGCCGATGACGATGCAGACGCTGGTGGTGCTGCTGCTCGGCATGGCGTATGGCGCGCGCCTGGGCACCGCGACCGTGCTGCTCTATCTGGCCGAGGGCGCGGTGGGCCTGCCCGTCTTTGCCGGCACGCCCGAGCGAGGCATCGGCATCGCCTACATGGCGGGGCCGACCGGCGGCTATCTGATAGGCTTCGTGCTGTCGGCAGCCATCACCGGCTGGCTTACCGAGCGCCGTCGCGACTGGCCGGCACTCCTGCTCGCGGTGACCGCCGGCTCGATCGTCGTGTTCATCCCGGGCGTGCTCTGGCTCGCGCATCTGATCGGCTTCGAGCAGAGCATCGTCCACGGCCTCACGCCGTTCGTGTGGGGCGCGGTGCTCAAGGGTGCCATCGCCATGGCACTCGGCATGGCCGGGGCGGCGATGATCCAAAAGCGCCTGCAGGGCCAGCCATAGCGGCCTTGCGTGCACGTCGTCTCGGGACCAGCCCGGAGGATATCGAGGCCGCGGCCCGCGCGCTGCGCGCCGGCCGCCTCGTGGCTTTTCCGACCGAGACCGTGTACGGCCTCGGCGCGATCGCGACCGACGATCGCGCGATCGCCTCGATCTTCGCGGCCAAGCGCCGGCCGCGCTTCAACCCGCTGATCGTGCATGTCGGAACCCAAGCCGCGGCGAGCGCGCTCGCCTGCTGGAACGATGCCGCCGAGCGCCTCGCGGCGCGCTTCTGGCCGGGCCCGCTGACCCTGGTGCTGCCGCGGGCGCCCGCATCGCCGCTCTCGCTGCTGGTCAGCGCCGGCCTCGATACGGTCGCGCTCCGCGTGCCCGCGCACCCGCTCGCCCGGGCGCTGCTCGAGGCGAGCGGTCCTGCCAGTCGCAGCGCCGAGCGCCAATCCGGCCGGCGCGATCAGCGCGACCACGGCGGACCATGTCGCAAAGGCGCTGGGGGAGCGGATCGATCTCATCCTGGACGGCGGCCCCTGCCCGATCGGCCTGGAGTCCACGGTGGTCGACCTCACCGGGCCGACGCCACGCCTGCTGCGGCCGGGCGGTCTGGTGCGCGACCGGATCGAGGCGGAGATCGGCCACCTGCAGGATGGCCCCGTAGCAGGTGGCGAGGGTGAGGCGGCGCTGAGCCCCGGGCAGCAGGCGAGCCACTATGCCCCTGCCCGCCCGGTCCGCCTCGATGCGCGCACGGTCGCACCCGACGAGGCGCTGCTCGCGTTCGGACCGCGGCCGCCCGCCGGCGCCGCCATGGTGCTGAACCTCAGCCCGGCCGGCGATCTCGAGGAGGCGGCCGCCAATCTGTTCGCCATGCTGCGCGCGCTGGACCAGCCCGGGATCCGGGCCATTGCCGTCATGCCGATCCCGCGCCGGGAACTCGGCGAGGCGATCTGCGACCGGCTGGACCGGGCAGCGGCACCCCGTCCGGCGCAGTCCCAGTCCGGCGACAGCGGCCGCTCGCGGCGGTCGGATTGAAACCAGGGTTGCAGGATAGAGACAGTTTGTATCGTTATTGACGAAAATACTGCCGGTCATCGTTGTTGAGCCCGGCAAGAATCCTAGTATGGTATTTTATGTCGCGTTGCGCCAATATCCAGGTGGAGAGGCGCGTAGGAGTGCTGCCAGCGCTGGTCAATACTATCGCAAGAGGTTGAGCGTCGTGCAGTTCGCTTCCGAACCCGAGCAATCAGCACTGGCAAACCCCGAACAGGTGAACGAGCGCTTGCGCCAGTTCTGGCGGCTGCGCCGGCATGCCGAGCCCTCGGAAATCACGTTCGCGGACCAGTATATCGACGAGCCGGAGATCACGCCCGTCGATTCCACCAAGACCTTCGTCGGCAGCAACGGCACCTACTACGACGAGCACTGGCGCTTCATGGAGTGGCGCGATCGGCGGCGCAACTGGAACTGGGCCGCTGCCTCGACCTTCGGCGGCTGGCTCGCCTATCGGCGCATGTATCCGGCGGCGGCGTTGTTCGTGATCTGGCTGGGCCTGCTGGTGGCGCTGGCGGTGAACGGCGTGCTGCTCTGGCCCTTGGTGGTCGCCCAGCTGGCCGCTCTCCTGGCCTTGGGAGCCTACGGCAACGTGCTCTACATGATGCGCTTCCGGCGCGCGGCCCTGAAGGCAGCGCAGGGCGACGGCCAGCACCAGGACCGGCTCGACGCGCTGGCCCGCTCCGGCGGCACCAGCCGCCTCGGCGTCTGCCTCATGGGCATCGCCGGCCTTGCGGCGGCGACCGCGGCGGTCGTGGTCACGTACTGGGTCCGCGGCAGCATCGTGCTGAACTACTGAGCACGCCACTCCCCTGGGCCGGGCGGTCGTTGACAGCCAGACCGTAGCGGCTTATATGCGCGTTCGCCCGGCCCCCGGTTTGGGGCTGTTTCGCTATGCAACGGGTGCGCTCACAAATCATGTATGCAGTGGTCAAGACCGGCGGCAAGCAGTACCGGGTCTCGCCGGGCGCGGTGATCAAGGTCGAGCGCCTGGACGGCGAGGTCGGCGCGACCATCGCCCTGGATCAGGTCCTGATGATCGGCGACCATGGCAGCGATGGCCCGAGGGTCGGCACGCCGCTGATCGATGGCGCCAAGGTCGCGGCCGAGGTGCTCGAGCAGAGCCGCGCACCCAAGGTGATCGTGTTCAAGAAGAAGCGGCGCAAGAACTACCGTCGCAAGCGCGGCCACCGTCAGCTGCAGACCGTGCTGCGGATTCAGGACATCGCGCTCGCCTGAGGCGGCGGCGCAGCGAGCCTACAGGAGACCTTCGATGGCCCACAAGAAAGCCGGCGGCAGCTCACGCAACGGACGCGACACCGCGGGCAAGCGGCTGGGCGTCAAGAAGTTCGGCGGCGAGCATGTCGTGCCCGGCAACATCATCATCCGCCAGCGCGGCACCAAGTGGCATGCCGGTCGCAATGTCGGCATGGGCCGTGACCACACCCTGTTCGCGCTGACCGAGGGCAAGGTGCGCTTCGGCTCCGGCCAGGGCGGAAGGCCCTGTGTCGCCGTGATGCCGCTGGAGCCGCCGGCCGAGTAACTCCGCGCGCCCCATCGAACCGGAACGAGGGGCCGGAACGAGGGGAATGGCGTGCCATTCCCCTTTTTGATGCCCGGTGCCCTGTGCCCGGCATCTGCTAGAATGCGTCATGCGTTTTCTCGATCAGGCCAAGATCTACGTCAAAGCTGGCAGCGGCGGCGACGGCTGCGTGAGCTTCCGGCGCGAGAAGTTCATCCCGCGCGGCGGCCCGGACGGCGGCAATGGCGGGCGCGGCGGCACGGTGATCGGCCGCGCGGTGGCCGAGCTCAACACCCTGATCGACTTCCGCTACAAGCAGCATTTCAGGGCGCCGCGCGGCGGCCACGGCCGCGGCAAGGAGCGGACCGGGCCGAGCGGCGCCGACCTGGTGCTCGACCTGCCCGTCGGCACCCAGATCCTGGCCGAGGACGGCACCACCACCATCGCCGACCTGGCGGCGCCCGATCAGACCGTGATCCTGGCGCAGGGCGGCGCCGGCGGGCTCGGCAACTGCGCCTTCAAGTCGTCGACCCATCGCGCGCCGCGCGAGTCGACGCCGGGCGAGCCGGGCGAGGAACGCTGGCTGTGGCTGCGGCTCAAGCTCCTGGCCGATGCCGGCCTCGTCGGCCTGCCGAATGCCGGCAAGTCGACCTTTCTGGCGGCAGTCTCGCGCGCCAAGCCGAAGATCGCCGACTACCCCTTCACCACGCTCGCGCCCAAGCTCGGCACGGTGGCGGTCGACCACGACCGCTTCGTGATCGCCGACATCCCGGGCCTGATCGAGGGGGCGCACGAAGGTGCTGGCCTGGGCGATCGCTTCCTCGGCCATATCGAGCGCTGCCGGGTGCTGATCCATCTGGTCGACGGCACCTTGGACGACGTCGGCGCCGCCTGGCGCACGATCCGGCACGAGCTCGGCGCCTATGATCCACGCCTGCTGGATCGGCCGGAGCTGCTCTGCCTGAACAAGGCCGACAGCCTGACGGAGGAGGTCGCCGAGACCAGGAGGAAGCAGCTGGCCGCTGTCGCCGGCAAGCCGGTCCATCTGACCTCCGGGGTCTCCGGCCAGGGTATCGAGGAGGTGCTGCGCGCCGCGTACCGCACGATCGTCAGGGCACGGGAGCAGGTGCCCGCATGACCGCCCGCCGCCTGGTGGTCAAGATCGGCTCCGCGCTGCTGGTCGATCGCGAGGGTCGGCTGCGGCACGACTGGCTCGATTCGCTGGCGGCGGACCTCGCTGCCTGCCGGGGCCGGGGCCAGGAGGTGATCGTGGTGACCTCGGGCGCGATCGCGCTCGGCCGGCCGCTGCTCGGTCTGCGGCCCGGCGCCCTCAAGCTCGAGGACCAGCAGGCCGCCGCCGCGGTCGGCCAGATCAACCTCGCGCACGCCTATCAGGAGAGCCTCGCCCGACACGGCCTGACCACGGCGCAGCTGCTCCTGACGCTCGGCGACACCGAGAGCCGCCGGCGCTACCTGAACGCCCGCTCGACCATCGGCTCCCTGCTCCGGCTCGGCGTCGTGCCGGTGGTCAACGAGAACGACACGGTCGCGACCAACGAGATCCGCTTCGGCGACAACGATCGCCTGTCCGCCCGGGTCGCGGTGATGGCGAGCGCCGACCAGCTGATCCTCCTGTCGGACGTCGACGGCCTCTATACCGCCGATCCCGGCCGGAACCCGGATGCCGTGCGGCTCGAGCTGGTGAGCGCGATCACGCCCGAGATCGAGGCGATGGCGGGCGGCAGCGGCAGCCAGGTCGGGACCGGCGGCATGGTGAGCAAGCTCGCGGCCGCCAAGATCGCGACGCGGGCCGGCTGCACCGTGGTGCTGGCGCCGGGCGGCGTCATGCGCCCGCTCACGGAGCTCGAGCAGGGCGGACCCTGCACCCGCTTCCCGGCGCGGCAGAGTGCCGAGCCGGGCGCGAAAGGACTGGATCGGCGCCTCGCTCGGCGCCATGGGCGTGATCCGGATCGATGCCGGTGCGGCGCGCGCGCTGCGCCGGGGCAGCAGCCTGCTGCCCGCCGGCGTGGTCGCGATCGAGGGCACCTTCGAGCGCGGCGATCCGGTGCTGGTGCAAGATCCGGACGGCAACGATCTGGCCAAGGGGCTGTCGCGCCTACGATGCCGCCGACGCCCGCCTGATCCAGGGTCACAGGACCGAGGCGATCGCCGACGTCCTCGGCTATCGGGGCCGCGACGAGCTGATCCACCGCGACGACCTCGTGCTGCTGTAGCCGTCGGGCATCAAGGCCGCCTGCAACCCGCCTGCCGGCAAAAGGCCCTTCACGCTCACGCTCTGCCCAGGTTCGTTCTGCGCCGCCATGCGCCGAAAACGCCAGGAATCCTGCGGGTCTTGGGTTCCTTCGGTATTCTGCTGCGCAAGATTTACCGCCTCCGCCCCTCTTGGCACCGGTTCCCTTCCGGGTCTATGAGGGCCAGCCCGACCTGCTCCTTCCTGCCGGCGGCGCGCCATGCGCCGGTTTTCGGGCCTGCACACCCTGCGGCGGCAAGGGCTTGTTAACCTTAACGCGCTATCAAGAGGCGATGTGTCAGGTGCTGGGAATCCGTCCGCCCGCCGAGAGAAGAGCGCGCCCGCAGGGCGCGCGGGCAGGGGGAGGGCTGCGGGGGTATCGGGGCAGATCGGGATTGGCAGATCGTGCTGAGGAGAATGCGCGGGAGCGGCAAGGGAGAGGAGCATTCGGGGCATCCGGGGCAGGCTGGGGACCGGGAGATCGTACCGAGCGGCGGTGCGAGAGGGTCAGCAGCGACATCGGTGACATCCGAGGCAAGCTTGGCGAGACAAGGTCGGGAGACGTAGACGGAGCACCAGGCAGGAATTCCGCGGGCTTTGGGTTCGTCTGGTCGCTGCACGCGCCAGGGGGCAGCCGGGGCAGGCTGGGGGCCGGGAGATCGTACCGAGCGGAGGCGCGAGAGGGTCAGCAGCGACATCGGAGACATCCCGAGGCAAGGTTGGGAGACCGTAGACGGAGCATCAGGAAAGCGGCATCCGGCCGAAAAGGCCAGGAATCCCGCGGGCTTTGGGTTCGTCTGGTTTTTCCGCGCGCGAGTTCGGGCGCACCCCGGCCGAACCTTCGTCCCTTATCCCGTCCAGGAATTCTACCCTATTCGCGGCCCCGACGCCACCCCGATCCGCACCCTTCCCGCCCGCGCCGCCGCCACCGGTCACTCACCGGTCACCCTGTCCGATTTCCGCGACACCTGTGCGGCGCAACGGTCTGTTAACCTTAACCCGATATGAACCTGCGCTGTGCGAAGGTGGGAATCCGTGCGCCCGCCACCAGAGAGCGCGCCCGCAGGGCGCGCGGGGGGTATCCCAGGTATCGAGGAAAGCGCCGGAGCATGGCGAGAACGCTGGGTATGCAAATACGATATAGGAGGGCAGCGATCACTCATTCTCAAATACCTTCTCAGGAACCTCAGCCTCGTTTAGCAGGTCATAAAGCTTACGAATTCGTTGTCGGCCGCCACGATACGGGCAATAGCAGAAGAAGGCGCGTTGGCGCGCCCTTGAGAGGGCCACAAAGAAGGTTGATAGGCCCTCCATGTCAGCTTCTGAAAAACTCCACCAAGCCTCGTCATCCAGACCCACAAAGATCATAGTGTGGAATTCAAGGCCTTTGCTCTTGTGGACGGTCATGAGCGGCACCTGATCCACGCCTTCTATCATATCGAGCGCAGCGCTCCAGTTGTCCGCGGCAAACGCGCATTCCTGGAGGAAGGCGCGGAGAGATTCCAGCACATCGTCGAAACGCTCTCCCTGCGCATACTCCCTGACGGCCTGCTGTATGTGATCCGCACCGATGAATGCTATCGTATCCGCGAGCGCGCTCACCGCTCCCTCTTTGGACGGCGCGGCTGCACCCATCTCCTGTCGCAGTTTCTGCGTGAAGCCCCCCAACTCTCTCGTCAGGCGGCGCAACTCACGCTCATCGTCGCGATCGCTGCCCCACAACCAGATAACGTTCTCGATGCAAGTGGTCCAGGCTCTGCGGGCCCGCGGCATCGCCCCCAGCCGAAGGAAGGGCAGGACGATTGCAGTCATATCCTCGGAAAGCACATCCTGAATTGTGATCTTGCCGACCGCCCGGTTCTCGTTTCGAATCCGCAGGCCCTGCGCAGCAAATGCGCTCTCGAGATCGCTTTCATAATCATCAGCTTTCTGGCGGACCAAGAGAGCGAAGTCTCTAGGGCCAAGGCCATGGGCTTGCATGTCCGAGGCGATTTTCAGCCTGCGATTCCATTCGCTTCGGCGATCTGTGACGGGAACCGCCAGATCTCCGCTACGTCTCCTTCGATCTCCGTCTTCGCACGCGCTTCCGGCAATAGCGCGTCCGGCTCGATAGCACGCGCTACCACGTGCTGGATTTGCACCAGCTCCTTAGTTGACCGGTAATTTGCAGCCAGCGGGACCCGCTTGCACCCGAAGTCCTCCTTGAACTTTTCGAACGCATCCGAGCGTGCGCCCGCCCACACCATGATACGCTGCTTGTCGTCTCCGACAGCAGTTAAAACAGAGTTGGAGCCGTTGAAGTCGGTTTTTACGAGCGCGTATTGAGCGTAGGTTGTGTCCTGGAACTCGTCGAGAAAGACGAAGGGGTACGTAAGCCGTAGAGCCTTACGAATTTTCTCGTTGGACCGGAGCAGTAGTTCCGCAAGCCGGACGATCATAACGAAATTAAGCGCGCTCGGCTTGATCTCCCGCAAGTTCTTTTCCCACCAATGGCACACTGCCCAGGCTTTGGCTGATCCGGGCTTGGGCCTTCCATTCGAAAGTGCCATCATCGCCAGATAGTTCTTCTCGAAGTTCTTCGGCAGTATCGCCTTCGCCTCGGCCACCCATTCGCGCGGGCCATCGTCACCTTGAATACCGTCCAGGAATCCCCGGTAGTCCTGTACCCCGGCGGGGGCGATCTGATAGTGCCGCTCTGGGCGCCAATGTGTGGGTATCGCAGGAAGGAACCGATCAACGAGACTCTTGGCAAACCCGTCATAGGTCATCGAGTTGAAACGGGCTGCCTGCTCTGGGGAACATCTTTCCGCCACGCGGTCGCCGAGATTCCGCTTAGCATCCTTCTTGAAGCTGATCGCCAGGATTTTATAGGGAAAGACGCAGATGCTTGTTTGCAGAAGGTAAGCTGCGCGTTGTGCCAGAAATTCGGTCTTGCCCGCGCCCGGCCCCGCTACGACGCAGATGTTCCCTTCCTCCCTTAAAGCCTTCCATGCGGCCGGCTCAAGATCGTCAATCCCAGCTGGTCTCCATTCTTCTGGCCGTATGAGTTTCATCGTGCCTTCGGCGGCGTGATAGTCTTGTTGACGTGGGCCAGCAGGGCGCTGATTGCGTCGGGAGCACGGAGGCAAAGATCAAGATCATCGATGAATGACAAGGCATAGAGATGTGTTGCCGGCTTGCTTCTCGTCATGAAGAGGTAGCGATACCAAAGATAATCATCATCCTGCATATCACGGCAAAGGTCTGGGTCACCATCGCTGCCGAGCACAGCCAAACGCGCCTCATCGGCGTCACCCCGCGGTCCCCTTGCGCCCGGAGGCAATTTCTTGTATTGATCTGGGAATGTTTGAAGCAATGACATATCAAGATCCAGAGGTTCGCTGAAATATACACCAAACTGACGCAGATAATTGATCCAGTCGTTCATATATTGTGCATCAAACTCTAATTTGTGCATCTCCTCTAAGTCGGCAAGCGTATGCTCCTCATACTCGGGCAGAGCTAGAAGATCGCGCTCGGAAACGTCATTGGCAAGCAGTTTCAGGCATGCGTTCTTTATTCTGCCCCAGCCACCTCCATGCCGTCCGAGGTCAAGGTCCAGGAGCGTCGCGTGCGGGATGTTAAGCCCGTTGAGGAGCTTCCAGAAGTGATCGATATGCCGCCCGCCAAGCGGAACCATCGCGACGAAGGATGGATCGATGGGGTAACCGCAGGCATCAGCCGCCAACGGCAGCACGACCTCTTCTGAATCGCCTTCTCCCAGTATTACGAACTGCGCGAAATAGAGTTCGGGATGGGTCCTCACAGCTTCTCTGACAAATTTGGCTGCCTCGTCTGCCTTCTCCGGGAGAGGAATCTCCCTCACATCTGTAACAGCGCTCCCGGGTTGCAGGCGAAAATAACGGACGTCGTCCGGTTCTACACGCGACAGGATACTCGCCGAGTGGCTCGAAACGACAGCTTGAGCGCTGGCCAACTTAGCTAGATCAAGGACCTGCCCTATGATCCGCGATAGATAGTAGGGCGCCAAGTTGTTTTCCGGCTCTTCAATGGCCAATATTGTCAGGCTGGGAAGGGGAAGATCGTCTGTCCTGAACCCTTTCTGGCCCTGCCCCGCCGCCAACAGGGATTGCTCCATGTCGAGAATAGCCGCCGTCAAGGCTATGTGAAATAGCGACCGCTGCCCGTCACTCAACTCCGACAGGTCGCGCTGCGTTCCCTCTTCGGTGGGAAAGAACGCTACGCCGACCTTCCTGACCACCTCCTCGAACCGTGCATCGATGAGCTGGAGCAGCGGCGTCGCGTTTGTGCCGCCGTCATGCACCTCCTGCCAGCGGTTCTCTATGGCATGCGAGATGGCGGCGACCGCTTCTTCGCCGCCAAACGCATTTTGCAGCGCCTCGCTCGCACCGCTTACCGCCCGGCGAGCGTCATCGGACCAATCGATCGCCTGCCATAACCTGCCTCTGAGGAAGCTTGTAACCTGCGAGGCGGCATCGCGTTGAGCAGGCACGTACACCATCTGAATGTGTCCGCGGTCGGCGCTTGAAAGCTTGCTACACTCATCCTGCGTGAAATCGGCTTCTAACGTGTGAATCCAGAAGCGTTCGACGGCGATGTCCCCGTCGACCGTTCGGTCATCTGTCCAGACGGCATTTAGGCGAATGCGGCACTTCAGGTCGCCGTTCTCTGATGCTGCCATCTCGTTGAAACACGCGGGGACCGCGCGGTGCTGCTGTCCATTTCCGTTGGCATCCAGCTCGTCAAAGGCAAGTATCGCCTCAATGGCGAGCGTCCGTTCGGCGGGCTCCTCCTCTTCATGTGGCGACACATGAAAATCACTGCGCCGGACATCCCGTTCTCTCGAAGTCACGCCGAACAATCGGGACAGAGCCTGCAGAAACGCGGTCTTGCCACTACCGTTTGCACCGACGAGCGATGTCAGATTCTCCGACAGACGAATTACCGTTCCGGCTGGCCCAAAACACTGGAAGTTGGTTATCCGGAGTTCCTCTATGCGCATGATTCCGATCTCGCATCGTATGCCCACGCAACCGCGATAGGAGGTCGCCAGCCTTACCGCAGGAAGGAAACCTGCGGTTCAATCCACAAGATAGTAAATCACCGGTACAGTCGGGACAACCTGCGTTCGGACCGGCGGAAGCGCGCACCAAATCCAGCCTGTGCTATGATGATGGTGCGACCCGCATGGAGCACATCGTGATGGAATGGCGTGAGCGCATCAGCATCGACCCGGCCGTGTGCCACGGCCAGGCCTGCATCGAGGGCACGCGCATCCCGGTCGCCGTGGTGCAGGGCAACCTCGCCGCCGGGCTGAGCGCGCAGGAGATCGTCGCGAGCTATCCGCCCCTTCGGGTCGAGGATGTTCGTGCGGCGACCGCCTGTGCCGCCGAGCTGGCGGGCGCGTGACGTCAAGGTCGCGACCGCTTGCACGCGCGCCGCGGCAGGCTTATGTAACCTGCCAGGTAACATATGGAGCTTCGCTCATGCCTGCGCTGGCTGCCCCACGCTCGATGCAGACAAGCCCGTGCTCTTGCCCGTGGGCCGGGATCTCGTGCGGCGCGCCATGCAGGCACGGGGCCTCAGCGTGACCACGCTCGCCGCCAAGGCTCGGCGTCTCGCGCAAGCATCTCTCGAACGTGCTCGAACGGCCATGCGCCACCGAGCCTTGCGCTGCTGCGGGCGCTCGGCGAGGCCTCGGGCGTGGATCCCGTGCTCCTTTTCTGCCTGCTCGAGCGCGAGCCGGGACCGGAGCCGGCACGCTACGGCTCCATGAAGGGACGATCGAGGTCCTCGGCGATCCCACCGAGCCCATGGAAGGCTGGGAGATGCTCGAGGACTGATGCAGCTCGTCCTCGACACCTGTGCGCTGCTGGCCTTCGCGGCGGCGTGCGCCGATGCGCAGGCAGCCGTGGCGCGTATTCGAAGCGGCACGAAGAGCCGGCATGGCGCTGGTTCCGGCGATCGTCGCCCTGGAAATCGGCCAGAAATGGGCCTCGGGCAAGCTCAGGCTCGAGGGCCGCGCCACGGCGCGCGAATGGTATGAACGGGCGCTCGACTTGCATCGCTTCTAACCTGCCAGGTAACATATGGAGCTTCGCTCATGCCTGCGCTGGCTGCCACGCTCGATGCGGACAAGCCCGTGCTCTTGCCCGTCGGGCAGGAGCTGTTGCGCGACGCGATGCAGGCGCGGGGCCTCAGCGTGACCGCGCTCGCCGCAACGCTCGGCGTCTCGCGCAAGCATCTCTCGAACGTGCTGAACGGCCGTGCGCCGCTGGTCGAGCCGCTGGCGCATCGCCTGGCCTCGGCTGTGGAGGTCGATCCGGTGCTGCTGGAAGCCGCCATCCGTGTGCCGCGCCGCATTCCTCTGGCGCGGTACGGCGCCATGAAGGGCTGGATCGTCGCGCACGGCGATCTCACCGAGCCCATGGAAGGCTGGGAAATGCTCGAGGACTGATGCAGCTGGTCCTCGACACCTGCGCGCTGGTGGCCCTCGCCGAGGGCGAGCCGATGCGGGCTTCCGCGATCGCTGCCATCGAGGCGGCGCAGGACGCCCAGGCGCTCTTCGTGTCGAGCTTCGTCGCCCTGGAAGTCGCGCAGAAGATGGCTGTGGGCAAGCTTGTGCTCGGCAAGGCGAACGCGCGGGTCTGGTTCGGGCAGGCGGTGCGCAGCTTTGGGCTGACCGAGGTGCGCATGTCGGCCAACATGGCGCTCGCCGCCTACGAGCTGCCCGAGCCGTTCCACAAGGACCCGGCCGATCGCCTGATCGTGGCCATGGCGCGCCTGCTGAGGGCGGCGGTGGTCACCATCGACCGGCGCATGTTGGCCTACGGCCGGCAGGGACACGTCGAGGTCCTGAGCTACTGAGGGGCACGCGCTGCCATGCGCCGGGTCGCTCGGCAGGGCCTCGTGGGGATGCACGAGCGCCCGCCGCGGGCGTTGCCTCGCCCTGCCGATGCCCCTAGATTGGCGCCGCTTTCACCAGGGTTGAGGATCGATGCGGCTGTCACGCTACTTCCTGCCTCTGCTCAAGGAGACGCCGGCCGAGGCGCAGATCGTCTCGCATCAGCTGATGCTGCGCGCCGGCATGGTTCGCCAGAGCTCGGCCGGGATCTACAGCTGGCTGCCGCTCGGCCTGCGGGTGCTGCACCGGGTCGAGCAGATCGTGCGCGAGGAGATGGACGCGGCTGGCTGCCTGGAAATCCTGATGCCGGCGATCCAGCCGGCCGAGCTGTGGCAGGAGAGCGGCCGCTACGAGGACTACGGCAAGGAGATGCTGCGCATCACCGACCGGCACGACCGGCCGATGCTCTATGGGCCGACGCACGAGGAGGTGGTGACCGACATCTTTCGCCGCAGCGTCAGGAGCTACCGCGACCTGCCGGTCAACCTGTACCAGATCCAGTGGAAGTTCCGCGACGAGATCCGGCCGCGCTTCGGCGTCATGCGCGGGCGCGAGTTCTTCATGAAGGACAACTACTCCTTCGACCTCGATTTCGAAGGCGCCAAGCGCTCTTACGACAACATGTTCATAGCATACCTGAAGACGTTCCGGCGCATGGGCCTGACCGCGATCCCGATGCGCGCCGCGACCGGCGCGATCGGCGGCGACATGAGCCACGAGTTCCAGGTGCTCGCCGCCACCGGCGAGAGCGGGGTGTTCTACGACATCGCCTTCGAGGAGATCGATTTTCTGCGCGACGAGCTCGACGTCGAGCAGCTGAAGGCGCTCTATGCCGCGACCGAGGAGAAGCACGACCCGGCGAGCTGTCCGGTGCCGCCGGACCGGCTGCGCTCGGGGCGCGGCATCGAGGTCGGCCAGATCTTCTATTTCGGCACCAAGTACTCCAAGCCCATGGGCGCCGTGGTGACGGGGCCTGACGGCCAGGAGATCCCGGTCGAGATGGGCTCGTACGGCATCGGCGTCTCGCGCCTGGTCGGCGCGCTGATCGAGGTCTACCACGACGATGCCGGCATCATCTGGCCCGAGCCGGTGGCACCCTACCGCGTCGGCCTGATCAACCTGCGCCCGGCCGATCGCGGCCTGCTCGGCGCTGGTCGCCGACCTCGAGGCCAAGCTCACGCCGCGCCGGCGTCGAGCCGCTGATCGACGATCGCGAGGAGAGCCGCCGGCGCCAAGTTCGCGGCGATGGACCTGATCGGCCTGCCCTGGCAGGTCGTGGTCGGCCCGCGCGGCGTGAAGCAGGGCGTGGTCGAGCTGAAGCGGCGCGCCGATGGCGAGCGCACCGAGCTGTCCCCCGATGCGCTGCTCGAGCGCCTGACCGCCTGATGCGGCTTCCGTGATCCTCAATGACGGGAAGGTAGGTATCCGATGTTCGGCCCGGTCGAGCGCCTGATCGCGGGCCGCTATCTGCGGCCGCGCCGCGAGGAGGGCTTCGTCTCGGTGATCGCCCTGTTCTCGCTCCTGGGCATCGCGCTCGGCGTCGGCACGCTGATCGTGGTCCTCGCGGTGATGAGCGGCTTTCGCGCCGAGCTTTTGGGCCGGGTGCTGGGGCTGAACGGCCACCTCACCGTCCAGGCCGGCCCGGACGGGTTCGCCGATTTCGATGCGCTGGCGCTGCGCCTTGGCGAGGCCGACGGCGTGGTCTCGGTCACGCCCTTGGTAGCCGGCCAGGTCATGGCGAGCGCCAACGGCGTCGCCTCGGGTGCCTTGGTGCGCGGCATCCGGCCGGCCGACCTGGCGGCGCGCGGAACCATCGCCCGCGGCGTGCGCGCCGGCGCGCTCGATACGCTCGGCGACGAGCAGATCGCGATCGGCTCGCGCATGGCCTATCGCATGGGGCTCAATCTCGGCGACCGCCTGACGCTGATCTCGCCCAAGGGCGCTGCGACCGCCTTCGGCACCATGCCGCGCATGAAGGCCTACGAGATCGGCGCGATCTTCGAGGTCGGCATGTTCGAGTACGACAACAGCTTCATCTTCATGCCGCTGGAGGAGGCCCAGCTCTATTTCCAGCTCGAGGACCGGGCGAGCGAGATCGAGGTCATGGTCGAGAACCCGGACCAGGTCTGGACCTATCGCCAGGAGCTCGCGCCGATCGTCGGCCAGCTCGGCCGGATCGTCGACTGGCAGCAGGCGAACTCGCAGTTCTTCACGGCGCTCCGGGTCGAGCGCAACGTGATGTTCCTGATCCTCTCCCTGATCATCATGGTCGCCGCCTTCAACATCATCTCGGGCATGATCATGCTGGTGAAGGACAAGAGCCGCGACATCGCGATCCTGCGCACGGTCGGCGCCACCCGGGGCGCGATCATGCGGGTGTTCTTCATGAGCGGTGCCGCGATCGGCGTCACCGGCACGCTCGCGGGCTTCCTGCTCGGGCTCGGCTTTGCCGCCAACATCGAGACCATCCGCCAGTGGCTGCAGGGCCTGACCGGCACCGAGCTGTTCGCCGCCGAGATCTACTTCCTCTCGCACCTGCCGGCCCGGATCGAGGTCCCGGACGTGGTGAGCGTCGTGCTGATGAGCCTGGGCGCTGTCGCTGCTCGCGACCCTCTATCCGTCCTGGCGGGCGGCGCGGCTCGATCCGGTCGAGGCCCTGCGCTATGAGTGATCGATGCATGCGTGAGTGCGGCGGTGGCTGAAGCGCTGCGTCTGGCGGCGATCGGGCGGCGCTTTCGCCAGGGTGATGCCTGGCTCGACGTGCTGCGCGGCGCCGATCTGGAGCTGGCGGCGGGCCAGGCGATCGCGCTGGTGGGGCCTTCCGGCTCGGGCAAGTCGACGCTCCTGCAGATCGCGGGCCTGCTCGAGCTGCCGGACGAGGGCGAGGTGTTCCTCGCCGGCCAGCCGTGCAATGCGCTCTCCGACACGGAGCGTACCCGGCGCCGGCGCGAGGCGCTCGGCTTCGTCTACCAGTTCCACCACCTGCTGCCCGAGTTCAGCGCGCTCGAGAACGTCATGCTGCCGCACATGCTCGCGGGCCGGAGCCGCGCCGCCGCCGCCGCGCGCGCAAGCGAGCTGTTGGGCGTTCTCGGGGTCGGCGCGCGCGAGAGCCACCGGCCGGCGCGGCTCTCCGGCGGCGAGCAGCAGCGCGTCGCGATCGCCCGGGCGATGGCGAACCGGCCGGCCGTGCTGCTCGCCGACGAGCCCACCGGCAATCTCGACGAGGAGACGGCCGATGCGGTGTTCGACACGCTGCTCGCGACCGTGCGCGAGACCCGCGTCGCCGTCCTGGTCGCGACCCACAATCTCGAGCTCGCCGGCCGCGCCGATGCGATCCTGCGGCTGCACAACGGCAGGATCGAGCCGGCCTAGCCTCAGCCGCGCCAGAATGCCGGGGTCAGCAGGACCAGGACGGTGAACAGCTCGAGACGGCCGAGCAGCATGGTGAAGGCGAGGATCCACTTGGCGCCGTCGGGCAGGCTCGCGAAGTTGCCGGCCGGGCCGATGATCGGGCCGAGGCCGGGCCCGACATTGCCGATCGCCTGGACCGTGCCGCTGAGCGCCGTCAGCCAGTCGAGGCCGAAGCCGCCGAGCGCCAGGGCGGCGAGCGCGATGGTCAGGAAGTACACGGCGAGAAACGCCATCACGCCTTCGACCACGTCCTCCGAAAGCGCTCTGCCGTCGTAGTGGCGCTGCACCATCGCATGCGGCAGGAAGCGACGGGAATGTGGCCCGCAGCACGATGAACAGCACGCGGAAGCGAAACACCTTGATCGCGCCCGCGGACGAGCCCGTGCAGCCGCCGATGAACATCAGATAGAAGAACACGCCGACCGCGAGCGGTCCCCAAAGGGCGAAGTCGTCGGAGGCGTAGCCGGTCGTGGTCATGACCGAGGTGACGTTGAACGCGGCGAGCCTGATCGCGTCGTCCAGCGGCCGCTCGCCGTGCCAGTGCAGCCAGAGCGTGAGCACGATGACCGCCGATAGCGAGCAGCAGCACCATCAGGTGCGCCTGCCGGTCGCGAAGGATCGCCCAGTCGCCGCTGCACCGCGCGCACGTACAAGAGGAACGGCAAGGCGCCGGCGATCATGAAGACGACGCCGACCCACTGCACGCTCGCCGGATACTCGAAGAACGAGAGGTCCCTGGTCGAGTAGCCGGCGGTCGAGAGGGTGGTCATGGCGTGAGCGATCGCATCGAACGGCGACATGCCGGCCCAGTAGTAGGCGATCGCGCAGGCGACCGAGACGACCACGTAGGCGCCGCACAGGGCGGCGGTGATCGCAGCAAGCCGCGGCATCGGCTTGTCGTGAGCGGTCCGAGGACTCGGCGCGGAACAGCTGCATGCCGCCGGAGCGCAGCCAGGGCAGGATCGCGATCGCCATGACGATGATCCCGACCCCGCCCAGCCATTGCATCAGGGCTCGCCACAAAAGGATGCTGCGCGGCATGGTATCGAGCCCGACGAGCACGGTGGAGCCGGTGGTGGTGACCCCGGACATCGTCTCGAAGAAGGCATCGGTGTAGCTCAGCCGCAGCTCGGAGAAGACCAGCGGCAGGGCGCCGACCGCCGGTACGGCGAGCCAGGCGAGAAAGGTCAGGAGGTAGGCCTGGCGCAGCGTCAGGGACATGTCGACGCCCCGGTTCGCCAGGACGAACAGCCCGCCGACGCCGACCGAGAAGGCGGCCGCGATCGAGAACGGCTCGGGCGACGAGCTTCCGTCAGCCAGTTCATGTCGCCGGCACGATCATGGCGAACGCCGACCACGCAGATCAGCAGGCCGACCAAGAACAGCACCGGACGGAGATCGAGCATGCGCACCCACCAGCAGACAGGCTGGCTCCTCGCAGCCGGGGCCAGAGGTGCCGGCACCGGGAGCGGCGGCGCGCAGGGATGCGCCCGCGGCGCCGCGGTGTCAATGGCGCACGCTACCGCAGTGCAACATCGCATGGCGAACCGGTTGAGCCGTCGGCCCGAGCTGGCCTAGCTTTGCGGCCGAGCAGCCGAGCCCCGCTCCCGAGGTCCATGAATGCCGCACGCGCCGTTCGTCCATCTCCGCGTCCGCTCCTGCTATTCGCTGCTCGAGAGCACGGTGCGGCTCGAGCGGCTGCTGGAGCGCTGCCGGCGCGACCAGGCGCCGGCGGTCGCGATCACGGATCGGGCGAACCTGTTCTGCGCGCTCGAGTTCAGCCAAAGCGCGGCGCGCGCCGGCGTCCAGCCGGTCATCGGCTGCCTGTTGCCGATCGCGAGCACCGATCAGCACGGCAACGGCCGGCCGCCGGCGCCGTCCCTGCTGCCGGTCCTGGTCCAGAGCGAGGCGGGCTACGGCAATCTGCTGCGGCTGTTGAGCCGGGCGCATCTGCAAGGCGATCCGGGCGCCACGCCCGAGCTGGCGCTCGACGATGTCGCGCCGGCGAGCGAGGGCCTGATCGCGCTCGCCGGCGGCACCGAAGGGCCCGATCGGCAGGGCGCTGCTCGCCGGCAACCGCGACCTCGCCGAGGCGCTGGTCGGACAGCTCGCAGCATGCCTTCGCCGATCGCTTCTACATCGAGCTGATGCGCCACGGCCTGGACGACGAGGAGCGGATCGAGCCCGCCCTGATCGAGATGGCGCTGGCGCACGACCTGCCGCTGGTCGCGACCAACGACGCCCACTTCATCGATCCCGAGGAGTACGAGGCGCACGACGTCCTGCTGTGCATCTCCGACAGCGCGCAGGTCGCCCAGACCGAGCGCCGCCGGCTGACGCCCGAGCATCGCCTGAAGAGCCCGGCCGAGATGGTCGAGCTGTTCGCCGACCTGCCCGAGGCGATCAGGCAACACCCTGGCGATCGCCAGGCGCTGCGCCTTCATGGTGCCGGGCCGCGCGCCGATCCTGCCGGCGTTTCCGACCGTGGCGGGCCGCAGCGAGGTCGAGGACCTGCGCGCCAAGGCCGAGGCCGGTCTCGAGGCCCGCCTGCAGGCCAAGGTCTTCGAGCCGGGCGCGTCGGCGGAGCAGCAGGCCGATGCCGCCAGGCCCTACCGCGAGCGTCTGGACTACGAGCTCCAGGTGATCGAGGGCATGAAGTACGACGGCTACTTCCTGATCGTCGCCGACTTCATCCAGTGGGCGAAGCAGCAGGGCATCCCGGTCGGGCCCGGGCCGCGGCTCGGGGGCGGGCTCGGTGGTGGCCTGGGCGCTGTCGATCACCGATCTGGACCCGCTCCGCTTCGGCCTGCTGTTCGAGCGCTTCCTGAACCCCGAGCGGGTGTCGATGCCCGACTTCGACATCGATTTCTGCCAGGACCGGCGCGACGAGGTGATCCGCTACGTGCGCGACAAGTACGGCGCCGATCGGGTCGCCAGCATCATCACCTTCGGCAAGCTGCAGGCGCGCGCCGTGCTGCGCGACGTCGGCCGGGCGCTCGGCCTGCCCTATGGCCAGGTCGACCGGGTCGCGAAGCTGGTGCCGTTCAACCCGGCCAATCCGCCGACCCTGGAGCAGGCGATGCTGCTCGAGCCGCGGCTGGTCGAGGCGGCGCGCGAGGACGAGCAGGTCGAGCGCATGATCGACATCGCCCAGAAGCTCGAGGGCCTGCCGCGCCACGCCTCGACCCATGCCGCCGGCGTCGTGATCGGCGACCGGCCGCTCGACGAGCTGGTGCCGCTGTACCGCGACCCGCGCGCCGACATGCCGGTCACCCAGTTCAACATGAAGGACGTCGAGAAGGCGGGGCTGGTCAAGTTCGACTTCCTGGGCCTGACCACGCTGACCATGCTGGAGCTCGCCGAGCGCCTCGTGAACGAGCAGGGCACGCCCTTGCGGCTGGCGGAGCTGCCGCTCGACGACCAGGCGACCTTCGAGCTGCTCGGCCGCGCCGAGACGATCGGCATCTTCCAGCTGGAATCGGGCGGCATGCGCGATGCGCTGCGCAAGCTCAAGCCCGACAGCTTCGACCACATCGTGGCGATGAACGCGCTCTATCGGCCGGGTCCGATGGACAACATCCCGCGCTTCATCAACTGCAAGAACGGCATCGAGCAGCCTGAATACCTGCATCCCCTGCTCGAGCCGATCCTGCGCGAGACCTCGGGCGTCATCATCTACCAGGAGCAGGTGATGCAGATCGCCCGCGAGCTGGCGGGCTACTCGCTCGGCAGCGCCGATCTGCTGCGCCGCGCCATGGGCAAGAAGATCAAGGCCGAGATGGACGCCCAGCGCGAGGTGTTCATCGAAGGCGCCATCAAGCGCGACATCTCGCAGAAGCTCGCGACCACGATCTTCGAGCAGGTCGCCAAGTTCGCCTCCTACGGCTTCCCCAAGGCGCATGCCACCGCGTATGCCCTGCTCGCCTACCACACCGCCTATCTGCGGGCGCATCACCCGCTCCAGTTCTTCGCCGCGGCGATGACCATGGACCGCGCCAACCAGGACCGGCTCGGCCTGTACCGGCAGGATCTCGCGCAGGGCCGGCATCGACCTGCTGCCGCCCGACGTCAACCGCAGCTACGCCGAGTTCGCGGTCGAGCACGGCCCTGCGGGCGGTGCCGTCCGCTACGCCCTGGCGGCGATCCGCGGGGTCGGCACCCAGGCCGTGGAGCAGCTGGTCGCCGAGCGGGGCAAGGACGGCCCGTTTGCCGACCTGTTCGATCTGGTGGCGCGGGTCGGCGCGCGGGTGCTCAACCGACGCCTGCTCGAGGCGCTGGTCAAGGCGGGTGCGCCTGGACTCGCTCGACGACAACCGGCAGCGGCTGCTCGGCGCGATCGACCTCGCGCTGCGCTATGGTCTCGCGCATGCCGAGCAGGCGGCGAGCGATCAGACCAGCATGTTCGGCTCGCTGCTGGAGCAGCCGCAGCTGCCCAAGCCGCGCCTGCCGGAGGTCGCCGACTGTCCGGTGCTGGAGCGCCTGCAGCAGGAGTTCGACGTCCTCGGCTTCTACCTCACCGCCCACCCGCTGGACGGCTACTGGCCGAGCCTCGCGCGGCTCGGCGTGGTGCCTTCGGCGCAGCTGGAATTGGTCGCCGGGCAGCGGGTCAGGCTCGCCGGCGTGGTGCTCGGCAGGCAGGAGCGCACGACGGCGCGCTCGCGCTTTGCCTTCCTGCAGCTGTCGGACCCGAGCGGGACCTTCGAGGTGACCCTGTTCGCCGAGCAGCTGGCGCGCTCGCGCGAGCATCTGGAGACCGGCCGGCCGGTGCTGGTCGAGGGCGAGGTCAGGCAGGACAACGACGTCGTCAAGGTGCTCGCCTCCTCGGTAGCACCGCTCGACGTGGCCCTCGATGTGGCGCGCGGCAACGGCAACGGCCACGCCGCCGACCGGGTCGAGGTCAAGCTCGCCGACAGCGCGGTCGCGGGCGAGCTCGAGGACCTGCTGGGCGCGGTGCCCGGCAGCAGCGTGCGCGTGCGCCTGGTGGTGCCGCTGGATGGCGGCGGCGAGGTCGCCATCGATCTCGGCGACAACCACCGCCTGGCGCTGATGCGGCGGCCCGATCTCGAGCGCCGCTCGGGCGTGCTCCACGTGGTCGATCTCTGAGCGCTGGCGGGTGCCGCGACCGGCCTGAAGGCTTGTCAACCGCGCCGCAAGTGGCTAAACAGCTGCCCATCTCTCACGCGGGTATCGTGCCAACGCGTTTGCGTGGCGTTCCGGTGTCCGACCACCAATCGGACCTTGACCCGCGGCGGCTGAACCGGAGCTAGGATCGACCCATGGCAATCCCCGACTTCACGATGCGCCAGCTGCTCGAGGCCGGCGTCCATTTCGGTCATCAGACCCGGCGCTGGAATCCCAGGATGGCGCCGTATCTGTTCGGTGTGCGCAACGGCGTGCACATCATCGACCTGACCCAGACGGTGCCGCTGCTGCACCAGGCGCTGGTCGCGACCCGCGACGTCGCCGCGAGCGGCGGCCGGATCCTGTTCGTCGGCACCAAGCGGCAGGCGCAGGAGCCGGTCACCCGCAGCGCCAGCCGCTCGGGCCAGTACTACGTCAACCACCGCTGGCTCGGCGGCATGCTGACCAACTGGAAGACGATCTCGAACTCGATCCGCCGCCTGCGCGAGCTCGAAGGCCGGCTCGCCGAGGCCACGGTCGGTCTCACCAAGAAGGAGACCCTGCAGCTGACCCGCGAGCGCGACAAGCTGGAGCGCGCGCTCGGCGGCATCAAGGACATGGGCGGCCTGCCCGATCTGATCTTCGTGGTCGACACCAACAAGGAGTCGATCGCGGTGGCAGAGGCCAAGACCCTGAACATCCCGGTCGTGGCGGTGCTGGACAGCAACTCCGATCCGGACGGCATCAGCTATCCGGTCCCCGGCAACGACGACGCGTCCCGCGCGATCAACCTCTATTGCGACCTGATGGTCGGCGCGGTGCTCGACGGCCTGCAGGCCGAGATGGCGGCGAGCGGCGCCGACATGGGTGCCTTCGAGGCGCCGCCGGAAGAGATCGAGAGCGCGCTGCCGGAAGAGGTCGCGGCGGCCGACGAGGCGTCGGCGCAGGCGGCGCCCGAGCCCGCGCAAGCGGCGCCGGAGCGCCGCGGAGGCCGCGCCGAGGCGGCCGAGCCGGCAGCCGAGCCGGCAACCGAGGACGAGGCGGCGGCCGCTGCGCGGCGCGCGCGCGCGGACGACGAGCCCCGCGGCACCGCCGCGGCAGAATGAGCGCAAGCGAGGCTCGCATGCGGGCCCCAATCTCGAGGCGCATGAGCCTCGACAGATGAGATGAGAGACCCATGGCTGAGGTAACCGCCGCACTGGTCAAGCAACTGCGCGAGCAGACCGGTGCTGGAATGATGGATTGCAAGACGGCCCTGATCGAGTCCGGCGGGCGATCTCGAGAACGCGACCGACTGGCTGCGCAAGAAAGGTCTCGCGGCCGCCGCCAAGAAGGCCGGGCGCCTCGCCTCGGAGGGCCTGATCGGCCTCGAGGTCGAGGGCCGCCGCGGCGTGGTCGTCGAGGTCAACTCCGAGACCGATTTTGTCGCGCGCAACCAGGATTTTCAGGCGCTGGTCGCGGACCATCGCCAAGCTGGCGCTGGCCAGCGGCGGCGATCTCGATCGCCTGCTGCAGACGACCGTGCCCGCGAGCGGGCGCAGCGTCGCCGACGAGATCACCCAGAACGATCGCCGTGATCGGCGAGAACCTGAGCCTGCGCCGGGTTGCCGCGATCGAGGTCGGCGAAGGCGTGGTCGGCGCCTACGTGCACAGCGCGCTGGCGCCGGGGCTGGGCAAGATCGGCGTGCTGGTCGGCCTGCAGTCGGCGGGCGATCCGGAGCAGCTCGGCGCGCTGGGCAAGCAGCTGGCGATGCATGTCGCCGCGGCCAAGCCGCTCGCGGTCAGCGTCGATCGCCTCGACGCCCGCGAGCTCGAGCGCGAGCGCGCCATCTACGCCGAGCAGGCGCGTGCTTCGGGCAAGCCCGACAGCATCGTCGACAAGATCGTCGACGGCCGCGTGCGCAAGTTCTACGAGGAGGTCGTGCTGCTGGAGCAGGCCTACGTGATCGATCCGGACCTGAAGGTCAAGGCGGCGATCGAGCGGGTGGCCGAAAGCATCGGCAGCACGATCACGGTCACCGGATTCGAGCGCTTCGCCCTGGGCGAGGGCCTCGCGCCGAAAACGTCCAATCTCGCCGAGGAAGTCGCCCAACTGGCGGACACATGATCCCGCCTGCCGCGCATGCTGGGGGTAGTCCCTCCACCGCAGGCGTCTTAACGTTGCCGTAACCCATGTCAGCGTAGCACGAGGCTCATCGGCGCCATGAGCGAGGTTAGCGAGCGACCGCCAACATGAGCGAGATTAGCGAGCGACCGCCAAGGTTTCGCCGGGTGCTGTTGAAGATGTCCGGCGAGGCGCTGATGGGCGACAGCGATTTCGGCCATGATCCTTCGACCCTCGACCAGCTCGCGCGCGAGGTGCTGAGCGTGCATGGTCAGGGCATCGAGCAGTGCATGGTGATCGGCGGCGGCAACATCGTGCGCGGCGATCAGGCGGCGGCGAGCGGCATCGAGCGGGTGACCGGCGATTCCATGGGCATGCTGGCCACGGTGATCAACGCGCTCGCCGTGCAGAGCAGGCTGGAGCAGGCCGGGCTGCAGACCAGGGTGCTGTCGGCGATCCCGATGGCCTCGGTCTGTGAGCCCTATATCCGGCGCCGTGCGATCCGCCACATGGAGAAGGGCCGCATCGTGATCTGCGCCGGCGGCATCGGCAGCCCTTACTTCACGACCGACACGGCAGCGGCCCTGCGCGCCGCCGAGCTCGGCTGCGACGTCGTGCTCAAGGCCACCAAGGTCGACGGCGTGTACTCGGCCGATCCGAAGCGCGATCCGCTGGCCAAGCGTTTCGATCGCCTGACCTACCACGAGGTCCTGGCGCAGGATCTCAAGGTCATGGACGCCTCGGCGATCTCGCTCGCCCGCGAGAGCGCCATTCCGATCATCGTGTTCTCGGTCCTCCAGCCAGGCGCCTTGCTGCGCGTGTTGCGCGGCGACGGCCCCCATACAATCATCACCGAAGAAACGGCAACCGAGGAGGCTGGATCATGAGCGAATGGAACGACGCCGATCTGCGCAAGCGCATGGATGGCGCGATCGAGGTGCTGCGGCGCGAGTTTGCCGGCCTGCGCACCGGGCGCGCGTCGGCGAGCCTGCTGGAGCCGCTGACCGTGCCTGCCTACGGCAGCGAGATGCCGCTCAACCAGGTGGGCACGATCAGCGTGCCGGAGCCGCGCATGCTGTCGGTCCAGGTCTGGGACAAGGGGCTGGTCAAGGCGGTCGAGAAGGCGATCCGCACCGCCGATCTCGGCCTCAACCCCTCGGTCGACGGCACGCTGGTGCGGGTCCCGATCCCCGAGCTCAGCGAGGAGCGTCGCGCCGAGCTCGCCAAGGTCGCGTCGCGCTATGCCGAGGCGGCAAGGGTCGCCGTGCGCAACGTGCGGCGTGACGGCATGGAGCAACTCAAGCGCATGGAAAAAGATGGCGAACTGTCGCAGGACGATCACCACAAGGCTGCCGGCGCGGTGCAGGAGCTGACCGACGGCGAGATCAAGCGGATCAACGATCTGCTCGCTGCCAAGGAAGCCGAGATCATGACGGTCTGATCCGGGCGATGGCGTCACGCCCTTCGATCGAAATCTCGGCCGCCGAGCGCCTTGCCGGTCGGCGGCGACCCGAGCGGTCCGGCCCATGTCGCGATCATCATGGACGGCAACCGGCGCTGGGCGCGTGCCCGCGGCATGCCGCCGGTGTTCGGGCACCAGCGCGGCGCCGAGGCGGTGCGCCGCACCGTCGAAGGCTGTCGCGACTGGCAGATCCGCTACCTCACCCTGTTCGCCTTCTCGTCCGAGAACTGGCGCCGCCCGGCGAGCGAGATCAACGAGCTGATGAACCTGCTGCGGTTCTACCTGCGGCGCGAGATCGGCGAGCTGGCCAAGAACGGCGTGCGCGCTGTGCTTTCTCGGCGAGCGCGAGCTGATGGCGCCCGACATCGCCGACATGATGGCCGAGGCGGAGGCGCGGACCCGCGCCAATGCGGCGCTGACCCTGACCATCGCCCTCAACTACGGCAGCCGGCGCGAGATCGCGCGCGCCGCGCGCCGGCTGGCGGCGCAGGTCGCGGCAGGCGAGATCGACGAGCGCCGAGATCGACGAGGACCTGTTCGACCGGACCGTCAACCCGCTGGGGCTGCCCGATCCCGACCTTCTGATCCGCACCAGCGGCGAGCAGCGCCTGAGCAACTTCATGCTCTGGCAGCTCGCCTATACCGAGCTGGTGTTCATGCCGGTCAACTGGCCGGACTTCGACCAGCAGTGCCTGGGCGAGGCGATCGGCGAGTTCCGCCGGCGCGAGCGGCGCTACGGGGCATCCGGTGGTTAGCGCGCGAATCCGGCTTCGCGCTGCGGATGGTCTCGGCGCTCGCCATGATGCCGGTAGCGCTCGTCCTGGTGATCCTCGGCGACTGGCCGTTCGCCTGCCTGGTCGGCCTCGCCGTGGTGCTCATGGCGGTCGAGTGGCGGCAGCTGACCGATCGCCCGCTTCGGCGGCGCTCGGCGGCGGCCTCGCGGGCGCCTCGGTGGCCGGGCTCGGCCTGGCGGTCGTGGTGCTGGCGGCCTCCGGCCGGCCATTCGAGGCGCTGCTCGCGCTGCTCGGCGGCGCCCTGGTCGCGGCCTGATCGCCTGGCGCCTGGGAGCATCGCCGCTGTGGATCGGGCTCGGCGCCGCCTATCTGGCGCTCCCCGCGCTGGCCCTGATCTGGCTGCGTGGCCTGCCCCAGTTCGGGCTGCAGATCGTCGTCTGGCTGCTGGCGGTGGTATGGACCACCGACATCCTGGCCTATCTCGTCGGCCGCAACGTGGGCGGCCCGCGCCTGGCGCCCAGCATCAGCCCCGGCAAGACCTGGTCGGGCCTGTGCGGCGGCGTGCTCGCGGCAGCGCTGGCCGGCGGCGTGACGGCATGGGCGATCGGCTCCGAGCGCCTGCTGCAGGCGGCCGGCCTCGGCGGCCTGCTGGCGATCGTCTCGCAGATCGGCGATCTGATCGAATCGACCCTCAAGCGTCGCGCCGGGGTCAAGGACAGCGGCACCCTGATCCCCGGTCACGGCGGCGTCCTGGACCGCCTCGACGGTCTCATCCTGGCGGCACCCGTGCTGGCGCTGCTCGGCCTGATGCTCGGCCCGAGGGTCCTGCCGTGGCCATAGCGCTTTCGCCCGACCGCCAGCGCAGCGTCACGATCCTGGGCGCCACGGGATCGGTCGGGCAGAGCACGCTCAACCTGATCGGGCTCGAGCCGCGACCGCTACCGGATCGAAGCGCTGACCGCGCACCGCAATGTCGAGGCGCTGGCCCGCGAGGCGCTCCGCCACCGGGCCAAGCTCGCGGTGATCGGCGATCCGAGCGGCTACCCGGCGCTGTGCGAGGCGCTCGCGGGCAGCGGCATCGAGGCCGCCTGCGGCGAGGCCGGCCTGATCGAGGCGGCCGAGCGGCCGGCGGACTGGGTCATGGCGGCGATCGTCGGCGCCGCCGGCCTCGGGCCGACCCTCACCGCGATCCGGCGTGGCGCGATGGTGGCGCTGGCCACCAAGGAATGCCTGGTCTGCGCCGGCGCGCTGCTGATGGACGAGGTGCGGCGCAGCGGCGCGTGCTGCTGCCGGTGGACTCCGAGCACAATGCGATCTTCCAGGCGCTGCGGGGCGAAGCCGACGGATACCGTGGAGCGCCTCATCCTGACCGCCTCGGGCGGCCCGTTTCGCGAGCGCTCGCGCGAGGCCATGGCCGCGGTGACGCCGCGCGAGGCGATCGCGCATCCCAACTGGGACATGGGCGCCAAGATCTCGGTCGATTCCGCGACCATGATGAACAAGGGCCTCGAGCTGATCGAGGCGCACCACCTGTTCGGCCTCGAGCGAGGACCGGCTGGACGTGCTGGTGCATCCGGAATCGATCGTGCACAGCATGGTCGCGTTTTGCGACGGCTCGATCCTGGCGCAGCTCGGCCAGCCCGACATGCGCATCCCGATCGCCTACACGCTGGGCTGGCCGGAGCGGCTGGCGGCGCCGACGCCGCGCCTCGATCTGGCGCTGGTCGGCCGGCTCACCTTCGGCCCGCCCGACCCGGTGCGCTTCCCGGCGCTCCGCCTGGCGCGCCAGGCCCTGGCCGACGGCGGCACGATGCCGACCGTGCTCAACGCCGCCAACGAGGTCGCGGTCGCCGCCTTCCTGGCCGGCCGGCTGGGCTTTCTCGAGATCGCCGCCGTGGTCGAGGCGACCCTCGAGGCCTGCGCCGGCGCGCCCGGGCCCGACCTCGAGCAGATCTTGTCCGTCGACGCCGATGCGCGCCGACATGCCGACACGCTGGTGGCGCATTGGCCGCGGCGGCCTGTCGGCCATAGCTGAGGATCATCCATGGACCTGATTTCCGGTATCGGCACCTATCTCGTACCGTTCCTGATCATTCTGTCGGTCGTGGTGTTCGTCCACGAGCTCGGCCACTACCTGGTCGCGCGCTGGGCGGGCGTGCGGGTCGACGTGTTCTCGATCGGCTTCGGGCCGGAGCTGTTCGGCATCACCGACCGCTCCGGCACCCGCTGGAAGTTCAGCGCGCTGCCGCTCGGCGGTTACGTCAAGATGCACGGCGACGCCGATGCCACGAGCTCGACCGATCGATCTGACCGCCCTGCCCGATCCCGACAGCTTCCCGGCCAAGACCGTGTGGCAGCGCATGGCGATCGTGGCGGCCGGGCCCGGTCGCCAATATCCTGTTCGCGATCGTCGTGCTCGGTCTGCTGTTCGCGACCGTCGGCCGGCCGTTCACGCCGGCGGTGATCGGCGAGGTGCAGCAGGACAGCGCCGCCGCCGAGGCCGGCCTGCAGCCGGGCGACCGGATCGTCGCGGTCGATCAGGAGCCGCTCGAGAGCTTCGAGCAGCTCCAGGGCATCGTGCGCGACCAGCCGGACGTGCCGCTGACCTTCACGATCGAGCGCGACGGCCAGACGCATGGACGTGATCGTCACGCCGCGCGAGACCGACGATCGAGGATCGCTTCGGCCAGGTCCACCGGATCGGGCTGATCGGGATCAGCCGCTCGGGCGTCGAGTTCCGGCGCTCGAACCCCTTGCTCGCGCTGGCCGAGGGCGGCGCTCGAGACCTACCGGCTGATCACCGGCACGCTTGCAGGCGCTCGGGCAGATCGTGGTCGGCTCGCGCACCGCGGAGGAGCTCGGCGGGCCGTTGCGGATCGCCCAGATGTCGGGGGAGATCGCCAAGGACGGCCTGGTGCCGGTGATCTGGTTCACCGCCGTGTTGTCGATCAACCTGGGCTTGATTAATCTGTTTCCGATCCCGCTGCTCGACGGCGGGCATCTGGTCCTGTATGGGATCGAGGCTCTGCGTGGTCGACCGCTGACCGAGCGGAGCCAGGAGGTGGCATTCCGATTCGGCTTGATCGTGGTCCTTTCGCTCATGGTGTTCGCGACGTGGAACGACCTCGTGCAGTTGAACGTGATCGAGTTCTTCAAGGGTCTGGTTTCGTGAGACGGCGGGGATCGTGCTCGGGAAACCGCCACCACGGGAGGGGCGATGGCGCTGGGTTGGGCCGCGAGGCTGGCGATCGTTTGGTGCCTCCTCGCGCTGCTCGGAGACGTTCTGAGCCAAGCGCAGGCACAAGAAAGCGACAACGTCGGGGGATCAGTCGGGGGTCATCCAGGAGATCCGGGTCGAGGGCAACCAGCGGATCGAGGCGGCGACCATTCGAAGCTACATGACGGTCGCTCCGGGCGAGCCGTTCGACCCGGCCAAGCTGGACCAGTCGCTCAAGAACCTGTTCGCCACGGGCCTGTTCGACGACGTCGCGATCCGACGCGAGGGCGACGACATCGTGGTCAGCCTGGTCGAGAACCCGATCATCAACCGCATCGCCTTCGAGGGCAATCTGCGGCTCGACGACGACGTGCTGACCTCGGAGGTGCAGTTGCGGCCGCGCGTCGTCTACACCCGCTCGCGGGTGCAGAACGCGGTCAGCCGGATCCTCGAGCTGTATCGCCGCAACGGCCGGTACGGCGCCACGGTCGAGCCCAAGGTGATCCAGCTGCCGCAGAACCGGGTCGACCTGGTGTTCGAGATCAACGAGGGCCCGCTCACCGAGATCGAGCGGCATCGTGTTCATCGGCAACCAGGCGTTCGACGACGGCGAGCTGCGCGGCGTGATCCAGACCAAGGAATACGCCTGGTACCGCATCCTCACCACCGACGATACCTACGACCCGGACCGTCTGGCCTTCGACCAGGAGCTTCTGCGCCGGTTCTACCTGTCGCGCGGCTATGCCGACTTCAACGTGCGCTCCGCGATCGCCGAGCTGACCCCCGACGGCAACGAGCTTCGTGATCACCTTCACGGTCGACGAAGGCGAGCCGTACGACTTCGGCGAGATCGCGATCGATTCGCGCCTGCGCGATCTGGAGCCCGAGCAGCTGCGCGCGCTGCTGCGGACCGAGACCGGCGACACCTACAATGCCGATCAGATCGAGGACTCGATCCTCGCCCTGACCGAGGAGATCGGCGAGCTCGGCTACGCGTTCGTCGAGATCAACCCGGTCCCGACCAAGGACGAGGCCAGACCACATCATCGACCTGACCTACGTCATCAACGAGGGCTCGCGGGTCTACATCGAGCGGATCGACATCGTCGGCAACGTGCGCACGCTCGACGAGGTCATCCGGCGCGAGTTCCGGCTCGCCGAAGGCGACGCCTTCAATACCGCCCTGCTGCGGCGCTCGCGCCAGCGCATCCAGGACCTCGGCTTCTTCGAGACGGTCGAGCTCAGGACGCTGCCCGGCTCGACCCCCGACAGGACCACGATCGAGGTCGAGGTTGCCGAGCGTTCGACGGGCGAGCTGTCGTTCGGTGCCGGCTTCTCGACCTCGGATGGGCCGCTCGGCGACGTCCGCCTGAGCGAGCGCAACCTGCTCGGACGCGGCCAGTCGCTGACGCGCGGCCTTCACGATCTCGGCGCGCACCCAGGAGATCGACCTCAGCTTCACCGAGCCCTACTTCCTCGACCTGCGACCTTGCCGCCGGCGTCGACCTGTTCCGGCGCGAGACCGACTTCCAGAGCGAGGGCTCGTTCGACCAGACCACCACCGGCGGCACCCTGCGCGCGTCCTATCCGCTGACCGAGCGGCTGCGCCACGGCGTGCGCGCCACGGTCCGGAAGGACGAGATCAACGGCGTCTCCGACGACGCCTCGATCTTCATCCAGGAGGAGGAAGGCTCGTCGCTGACCGCGCTGCTCGGCCACACGCTGACCTATGACGTCCGCGACACGCGGTTCCTGCCGTCGGACGGCTACCTGATCCGCTTCGATCAGGGCGTCGCCGACTTCGGCGCCGACACGCGGTTCCTGAGCAACGAGCTGCTGGCTTCGTACTACTATCCGTTCTTTCCCGACTGGGTGATCAATCTCGCGGCGCGCGGCGGCTACATTCACGGGCTCGGCGAGGAGGTGCGGCTGTTCGACCGCTTCTTCCTCGGCGGCGAGACGTTGCGCGGCTTCAAGTTCGCGGGCGTCGGCCCGCGCGACACCTCGACCGACGATGCGCTGGGCGGCAATCTGCTCTATACCGGGTCGGCGGAGCTGCGCTTCCCGCTCGGCCTGCCGGAAGAGCTGCGGATCTTCGGTCGCACCTTCGTCGACGCCGGCACGCTCTACGATTCCGATGCGAGCGGCCCGACAGGTCGAGGACAGCGACGAGTTGCGCGTCGCCGCCGGCGTCGGACTCTCCTGGCTGTCGCCGCTCGGCCCGATCTCGGTCGACTGGGCGCAGCCCTTTCTCAAGAACCACGAGGACCAGACGGAGAACTTTCGCATCAACTTCGGCACCCGCTTTTGATGGAGGACGGACATGTCGCGCCAACGACCGCTGCTCATCCTGGCCATCGTGGCTGTCGCGCTCGGCTTCCCGCTCGCAGCGTCGTCGGACGCCGTCCGCGCCCAGCAGCTGCCGCCGACCGTCGCCGCGGTGATCGACTATCAGCGGATCCTGCGTGATGCTGCCGCGGCGCGCAGCATCCGCGAGCAGATCGAGAGCCGGCGCAAGGCCTATCAGGGCGAGATCAGCAAGGAGGAGCAGCGCCTGTACGAGGCCGACAAGGAGTTCGCCAAGCAGCGCTCGCTGCTCACGCCCGAGGCCTTCGCCGAGAAGCGCCGGGCCTTCGAGGAGGATGTCAGCGAGGTGCAGCGGCTGGTGCAGCAGCGCCGCCGCGAGCTCGACCAGGTCGCCGAGGTCGCCTTGAACCAGGTCAAGACCGCGCTGATCGAGATCGTCACCGGCATCGCCGAGGAACGCGGCTTCAACCTCGTCCTGCCGAGCTCGGAGGTGCTGTTCTTCGCCCGCAGGATCGACCTCACCGAGGAGGTGCTCGCCAAGCTCGACGCGAGGCTGCCCGACGTCGTGGTCTCGCAAGCCACCGAATAGGCCATGGCCGATGGGCGCTTCTTCGTGCCGCGCGGGCCGTTCGCCCTCGGCGAGCTCGCAACCCTCGCGGACGCGCGCCTTTGCGGCGGCGATCCCGATCAGTCGATCCGGGACGTCGCATCGCTCGCCGACGCCGCCGGCGACCAGATCACCTTTCTCGACAATCCCAAGTACTTCTCGAAGGCTCGCGCGACGCGTGCCGCCGCCTGCCTGGTGCGGCCCGCGCATGCCGATCGGCTGCCGATCGAGGTCGCCCGCCTGATCACCGACGAGCCCTATCGCGGCTACGCCCTGATCGCCGCACGGTTTTACCCCACAGCGGCGGCGCCGAGCGCCGACCATCCGCCTCGAGCCGGATTGCGCCGGGTGCGCAGATCGACCCGAGCGCCGGGATCGGCCCGGGCTGCCGGATCGCCGGCGGCGCCGTGATCGAGGCCGGCGCCGAGATCGGGCCGCGCTGCCGGATCGATGCCAACGCGGTGATCGGCGCCGGCGTGCGGCTCGGCGCCGACAGCATCGTCGGGCCCGGCGCGACGCTCAGTTGCTGCCTGATCGGCGCGCGCGTGGTGATCCATGCCGGTGCGCGCATCGGACAGGACGGCTTCGGCTTCGCCCTGGGCGCGGCCGAGCCGCTGAAGGTGCCGCAGGTCGGCCGCGTGCTCATCGAAGACGACGTGGAGATCGGCGCCAACACCACGATCGATCGCGGCAGTAGCGGCGACACGGTGATCGGCCGCGGCTGCAAGATCGACAATCTGGTGATGATCGCCCACAATGTTCGTCTTGGTCCGCATTGTATCGTGGTCGCCCAGAGCGGTATTTCGGGGAGCACGCAGATCGGAGCCGGCAGCATGCTCGCGGCGCAGGTCGGGATTACCGGGCATCTCACCCTCGGTCCGGCGGTCCGCCTGGCGGCGCGCAGCGCGGTGATCCGGGATCTGCCCGGGCATGACACCTATGGCGGCGCGCCGGCCGTGCCGATCCGGCAGTGGCGCCGCCAGGTGGCGGCCATAAGCCGCCTGGGTAGAAAAAGAGGATAGCGAATGAACGAGGCGATCGAGCCGGCCACCCGCCTGGAGGACCTGGATGTCGAAGGGATCAAGCGGCTGATCCCGCACCGCCATCCGTTCCTGTTGCTCGATCGCGTGATCGACATCTGGCTCGGCGAAAGCGCCGTCGGGATCAAGAACGTGACGGTCAACGAGCCCCAGTTCGAGGGCCATTTTCCCGATCAGCCGATCATGCCGGGCGTGCTGATCATCGAGGTGATGGCGCAGACCGCCGCGGTCCTGGCCGTCGCCAGCATGGGGCCGACGCGCCAAGGGCAAGCCGGTCTATTTCATGGCGATCGAGCAGGCCCGCTTCCGTCGGCCGGTCGTTCCCGGCGACCAGCTGCAGGTGAAGGTCAGCAAGCTGCACAAGAAGCTCAGCATCTGGAAATTCGCAGGCGAAGCGACGGTCGACGGCACGATCGTCGCCCAGGCCACCATGTCGGCCAGGATCATGGATGCCTGACGTCGATGGCGGACGTCCATCCGACCGCGGTTGTCGACCCGCGCGCCGAGCTGGCCGATGACGTGGCGATCGGCCCGTATTGCGTCGTCGGTCCCGACGTCCGGCTCGATGCCGGCGTGCGGCTCGAATCCCATGTCGTGATCACCGGTCGGACCACGCTCGGCGCCGGCTGCCGCGTGTTCCCGTTCGCCTGTCTCGGGCACCGGCCGCAGGACCGCAAGTATCGCGGCGAGGATACCGAGCTGGTGATCGGGCGGGACAATCAGATCCGCGAGTACGTCACCATGCACCCCGGCACGGCCGGCGGCGGCGGCATCACGCGGGTCGGCGATGGCGGGCTGTTCATGGCGTCGATCCACGTCGCGCATGACTGCCGGGTCGGCGATGGCGTGATCATGGCCAACAACGCCACGCTCGGCGGCCATGTCGAGGTGCAGGATCACGCCTTCCTCGGCGGCCTTTGCGCCGTGCACCAGTTCGTGCGGATCGGCCGCCAGGCCATGATCGGCGGCCTGACGGGGGTCGAGAACGACGTCATCCCCTACGGCATGGTGGTGGGCAACCGGGCCCAGCTCAACGGCCTCAACATCGTCGGCATGCGCCGCCACGGCATCGATCTGGACGAGATCCAGATGCTGCGCCTCGCCTACCGCCTGCTGTTCGCGCCGGAGGGCGCGTTCGCCGAGCGGCTCGACGAGGTCGCGACCCAGTTCGCCGGCCAGCCGCGGGTCATGGAGATCATCCGCTTCATCGAGAGCGCGGGCAACCGCTCGATCTGCCTGCCGCGGCTCAACCGGCACGCCTGAGCCATGGCGCGCAAGCTTGCGATCCTCGCGGGACGCGGGCCGTTGCCGGCGCAGGTGGCCGCGGCCGCGCTTGCCCAGGGCACCGAGGTGTTCGTGCTCGCGTTCGAGGGCGAGACCGATCCCGAGCTGGTCCGGGACCTGCCGCATCGCTGGGTGCCGCTCGGCGCGGTCGGCCGCGCGATCGATGCCTTGCGCGCCGCCGAGGTCGAGGAGGTGGTGCTGATCGGCGCGGTGCGGCGACCGGCGCTCGCGAGCCTCGATCGCCGCGGCATGCAGCTTCTCGCCAGGCTCGGCCTGCGCCGCCATGGCGACGACCAGCTGCTCCGGCTGATCGTCGAGGAGCTGGAGCGCGAAGGCTTCCGCGTGGTCGGCGCCGATACGCTGATCGAGGACGCGCTCGCGCCGGAGGGACCGATGACCGTGCTGGTCCCCGACGCCGACGCGATGCGCGACATCGCGCTGGGTATCGAGGTGGCGGAGCGCCTGGGCGATCTCGACATCGGCCAGGCGGCGATCGTGCAGCAGGGCCTGGTGCTCGGCGTCGAGGCGGTCGAGGGCACCGATGCGCTGCTCGCGCGCTGCGCCGGACTGCGCCGCGCCGGCCGCGGCGGCGTCCTGGTCAAGGTCAAGAAGCCCGGGCAGGAGCGTCGCGCCGATCTGCCGACGATCGGGCCGCACACGGTCCGGGCCGCCGCCGAGACCGGCATCGCAGGCATCGCGGTGCAGGCCGGCCACTGCCTGATCATCGAGCGCACCGAGACGATCGCGGCAGCCGATCGCGCCGGGCTGTTCGTGATCGGCGTGGCCGGCCGATGACCGGGCCGCGGCGGGACCGGCCCGGATCTTCATGCTCGCCGGCGAGCCGTCCGGCGACATGCTGGGAGGCCGCCTGATCCAGGCGCTGCGCGCCGAGGCCGGCGATTCGCTCGAGCTGTTCGGGGTCGGCGGCGCGCGGATGCGCGAGCAGGGCCTGAAAAGCCTGTTCCCGATGGACGAGCTGTCGCTGTTCGGGATCGGCGAGGTGCTGCCGCATCTGCCGCGGCTGGCGCAGGCGGCTGCGCGAGACCGCCCGCGAGATCGCAAGGCGGCGGCCCGATCTGGTGCTGACCATCGACGCGCCGGGCTTCGCGCTGCGGCTGCAGCATCGCCTGACCCGCCTGCCGCTGCTGCGCGTCCACTATGTAGCGCCCCAGGTCTGGGCCTGGCGCGCCAGCCGGGCGGCGCGCCTGACCCGCGATCTCGACCATCTCCTGGCGCTGCTGCCGTTCGAGCCCGCCTATTTCGAGCAGCACGGCCTCGCCTGCAGCTTCGTCGGCCACCCGATCGTCGAGGAGGCCGGCGCAGCGCCGCGACGGCCCGCGCTTTCGGCGGCGCTACGGCATCCCGGACGAGGCGCCGCTGCTGTGCCTGCTGCCCGGCAGCCGCAGGCAGGAGATCGCCCATCATCTGCCCGTGCTCAAGGACGCCGTCGCCCTGCTGTGGCAGCAGATGCCACGGCTGCGGGTCGTGCTGCCGACGCTTGGCCATCTGGCGGCGCAGGTGCGCCGCGAGGTCGACGGCTGGAGCGTGCCGGTGCTGGTGCTGGAGGATCGGGAGGAGCGCTTCGAGGCCTATGCCGCGAGCACGCCTCGCGATCGCCGCGTCGGGCACGGTGTCGCTCGAGGTCGCGCTCGCCGGCCTGCCCTTGATCACGATCTACAAGACTGGCCCCTTGACCGGCTGGCTGGCGCGGCGCTTGATTACCGTGCCGCACGTCAACCTGGTCAATCTGATCCTGAGCCGACCGGCGGTGCCGGAGCTCCTGCAGGAGGATTGCCGGCCGGAGCGGATCGCCGCGAGCGCGGTGCGCCTGATGACGGACGAGCAGCTGCGCCGGGACCAGCAGGCCGCGCTGGCCGAGGCCGTCGCCCGGCTCGGCGGCGCGGGCGAGCCCCTGCCCAGCCACCGTGCCGCCGCGCGGATCCTGGAGATCCTGGCGACCCAACCCTCGAGGAGAGCCCGATGACCTCGAACACCGACAAGTTTCGCCTGCTGCACACCATGCTGCGGGTCAAGAACCTGGACACCTCGCTCGACTTCTACACCAACAAGCTCGGCATGAAGCTGTTGCGCAAGAACGACTATCCGAGCGGCGAGTTCACCCTGGCGTTCGTCGGCTACGGCGACGAGGAGACGCGATGCGGTGGTCGAGCTGACCCACAACTGGGGCGACCACGACTACGAGATCGGCACCGCCTACGGCCATCTCGCGATCGCGGTGCCCGACATCTACAAGACCTGCGACGAGCTCGCCGCCCAGGGCGTCAAGATCCCGCGCCCGGCCGGACCGATGAAGCACGGCGGCCGGCCGATCGCCTTCATCGAGGACCCGGACGGCTACAAGATCGAGCTGGTCGAGCGCGCGTAGCAGCAGGCGCGGCGCCCGGCGCCACGCCGGCGCCGCCTACTCGGCCGCCGCGGGCGGCCGGGTCAGCTCGAGCGCCTGCTGCGCGACCGCCGGCGTCGCCTCGCCGCCGCCCGCGACCGTGACGGTCGGGAAGGCGAACTTGATGCCGTTGGCGTCGAACGCCTTCTTGATCATGGCGTAGGCGCGGCGGCGGATGACGAACTGCTCGCCCGGCTTGGTCATCATCTTCATGCGGATCTGGATCGCGAAATCGCCGAACTGCTCGACGCCCTGCATCTTCAGGGTCTCGAGGATGTGCGGCGCGAACTCCGGGTCCTGGGCCAGCTCGGCGCCGACCTGCTTGATGATCTTCTTGGCCCGGTCGAGGTCGGTGTCGTAGGTGACGCTGACCGTGACCTTGTCGATCACCCAGTCGCGGCTCATGTTCTGGACCGCGCCGAGCTCGCCGAACGGCACCGTGTAGAGCGGGCCGCGGTGATGGCGCAGCTTGACCGAGCGCAGGCTGAAGGATTCCGACGGTGCCCTTGTAGCTGCCGCTCTGGATGTACTCGCCGACCCGGAAGGCGTCGTCGAGCAGGTAGAACATGCCCGAGATGATGTCCTTGACCAGGGTCTGCGCGCCGAAGCCGATGGCGACGCCGACCACGCCGGCGCCCGCGATCAGCGGGACCGATCTCGACGCCCATGGCCGAGAGCGCCATGAGCACCGCCATCGTCACCAGGACGATGAGGACGACGTTGCGAAGGATCGGCAGCAGCGTTCGCAGGCGCGCCCGGCGCCGCGCCTCCTCCGAATCCGGCTGCGTCGCGCCGCTGGCCTCGACCAGCTTGCAGTCGATCCAGGCAGCGAGCAGGTGCCAGGCGAAATCCGCCAGCAGCACGATGACGACGACATTGATAGCACCACGCGTGAGCCGCATGGCCAGCGTGTCCTGTGCGGTCAGCGCGCCGAAGTCGACGCCGAGCGTCCAGGCGATCAGATAGGCGCCGCCGATCAGCAGTGCCGCGCGCAGGCCGCGCTCGAGACAGACCGCGGTGACGGATGGCACCGCGTCCGCGACCTCATCCTCAGCCGGGCGCAGCACGTGATTGACCGCGAGCTGCGCGCCGCGGATCGCGATCGGCAGCAGCAGAAGAATGACGCCGACATAAAACGGCGCGACCGAGCCGGTGAACAGCAGCAGCCAGACGACCACGACATAGACCGAAAGCAGCCAGGTGCCGACGCGCTGGCTGCGCCGAGGCCGCACGCCGCTCTCGCGCTCCGGATGGCTCCACACCACGAACAAGGCGAGCCCGACCAGCACGACGCCGCAGGCGAGCCCGACCAGATAGCGCGCCGGCTCGCTCACGCCCAGCATCGCGAGGACGTCGAGGGTGATGTTCACGAACGCGAACCAGCCGACCAGGACAGCCGACCACACGAACCAGAAGCGCGCGCTCGCGGTCGCCATCGGCACGACGCGGAAGCGCTCGGCGCCCGGCGCCAGCAGAATGCGGCCGAGCACGAGCACCAGCCGGACGATCAGGAACACCAGGAGATACGCGAGCACCACCTCCTTCAGCACCGGCGGCCATTCGAACAAAAGAAAGCCGCCGATGCTGCCGAGCGCGAAGGCGAGGACCACGCCGATGCCGTAGGCGAGCCTTCTGCCGACCGCCTGCAAGCGCTCGCGCACGGTATCGAGGCCGACCGCGATCATCCGCTGGCGAAAGCCGGTTGTCGCCCACCAGAACAGCCATTCGAGGCCAAAGCCGAGGGCGACGAACACGGCAAGGAGAAGGGCCACGTCGAGCGCGCCCCGCTCCTGCATCATGTCGCCGGCAAGCGTCCGCCAGGCTCCGCCGAGCTCGCCCGGCAACTGCGGGACGGCCGCCACCAGCCCGCGCAGAAACGCGCGCATCGTATCGAGCTGGCCGACCATCGCCTGGTGGGCGCCCTCGGGCTGGCTCGCGGCCGCCTCCGGCGCCGCGGGCGCCTGATCGGCCTGGGCCTGAGCCACGCTTGGATCGCCGGGTCGCGCAGCAGCGCGGCCAGCGCGCTCAGCTCGGCGGGACTGGGCTCAGGCGGTGCCGCCGACTGGGCGAGGACGGGCCCCCGGCCAGCAGGCAGGCCAACGCGACGATCAGCAGCAGCAGGCGGCGCATGGCGGTCATCCTTACGGCCGCAGCGCCGTGCGGGCTGCTCAGCCGCGCTGCTCGACCGGCACGAAGTCGCGCTGGGTCGGGCCGTTGTAGAGCTGCCGGGGCCGGCCGATCTTCTGCTCCGGATCCTCCATCATCTCGTTCCACTGCGCGACCCAGCCGACCGTGCGCGCCAGCGCGAAGATCGCGGTGAACATCGAGGTCGGGATGCCCATCGCCTGCAGGATGATGCCGGAATAGAAATCGACGTTCGGGAACAGCTTGCGCTCGACGAAGTAGTCGTCGTTGAGCGCGATCTTCTCGAGCTCCTCGGCGATCGGCAGCAGCGGATCGTCGGCGCGGCCGAGCTCGGCCAGCACCTCGTGCGCGCTCTCGCGCAGCACCGCGGCGCGCGGATCGTAGTTCTTGTAGACGCGATGGCCGAAGCCCATCAGCCGGAACGGGTCGTTGCGGTCCTTGGCGCGCTCGAGGAACTCGGGGATGCGATCGACCGAGCCGATCTCGGAGAGCATGCTGACCACGGCCTCGTTGGCGCCGCCGTGCGCCGGGCCCCAGAGCGAGGCGATGCCGGCGGCGATCGCGGCATAGGGACTCGCCCCCGTGGAGCCCACCAGGCGCACCGTCGAGGTCGAGGCGTTCTGCTCGTGGTCGGCGTGCAGGATGAAGATCCGGTCGAGCGCCTTGGCCAGCACCGGGTTGGGCCTGTAGGGCTCGCACGGCACGCCGAACGTCATGTGCAAGAAATTCTCGGCGTAGGTCAGATCGTTGCGCGGATACATGAACGGCTGGCCGACCGAATATTTGTAGGCCATCGCGGCGATCGTCGGGACCTTGGCGACCAGCCGGTAGCTCGCGATCATGCGATTGTGCGGGTCCTGGATGTCGAGGTCCTCGTGGTAGAAGGCTGACAGCGCGCCGACCACGGCGATCATCACCGCCATGGGATGGGCGTCGCGGCGAAAGCCGCGGAACAGCAGCAGGATCTGCTCATGGACCATGGTGTGGTAGGTCACGTCATGGTCGAACCTGGCCCGCTGCGCCGCAGTCGGCAGCTCGCCGAACATGATCAGGTAGGCGACCTCGAGAAAATCGCTCTTGGTCGCGAGATCCTCGATCGGATAGCCGCGATGCAGCAGCACCCCTTCCTCGCCGTCGATGTAGGTGATCTTGGAGGTACAGCTGGCGGTCGAGGTATACCCCGGATCGTAGGTGAAGCGCCCGGTGTCGGCGTAGAGCTTGCGGATGTCGATGACCGAGGGCCCCATGGTGCCCTCGAGCATGTTCAGCTCGGTCGCCTTGCCTTCCTGGTCCGACAGCGTGACCTTGGCATAGTTGGACTGCGTCATGGGTGCCCACTCTTCAGCTGGGTTTCGATGATCGACTGGAGTTTCACCGCGTGCTGGAGGCTCGGCACCTCGGCGAGAATCCAACGACCCCACACAAAGTCAGGGCCGGCGTGCGTATCCTGCCCTCCGTCGCATCGGCCAGGCGCGCCAGGCCTCAGCCCGGCCGAGCACGGCCATCACCTCGAACAGGCCGGGTGACGTCGTCGACCCGGTAAGCGCCGCCCGCAGCGGCTGGGCGACCTGACCGAGCTTCACGTCCGACGCCTGCGCATACTGGCGCACGGCCTCTTCGAGGGCCTGCTCGTTCCAAACCTCGACCGCTTCCAGCGCCGGCCGAAGATCCTGCAACCGTGCCCGCGCCGGCGCGTCCAGCACCTTCTCCGCCTGCTCGCTCAGCACCAGCGGCCGCGCTGCAACATAGAACTTAGCACTTGCAGCAAGATCCACCAAGGTGGTCGCGCGCGGTTTCAGCCCGGGCATGCCGGCGACCAGGCGCGCGCGCGCCGCCGCGTCGATCGCGCAGCCCTCCGCCTCCAGCCGCGGCGCGATCAGCAGGGCCAGGTCGCCGGCCGCCATCTGGCGCAGATAGTGCGCGTTGAGGCTGGTCAGCCTGGCCAGGTCGAAGCGCGCGGCGCCCTTGTTGACGCCGTCGAGATCGAACCAGGCGATCGCCTGCCCGGTCGAGATGATCTCGTCGTCGCCATGGCTCCAGCCGAGCCGCAGCAGGTAGTTGCGCATGGCTTCCGGCAGAAACCCTGGTCGCGATAGGCGTCGACCCCGAGCGCGCCGTGCCGCTTCGACAGCTTGGCGCCATCGGGCCCGTGGATCAGCGGGATGTGGGCGAAGGCCGGCACCGGCCAGTCGAGGGCACGATAGATCTGCGTCTGGCGGAAGGCGTTGTTGAGGTGGTCGTCGCCGCGGATGATGTGGCTGATGCCCATGTCGTGGTCGTCGACCACGACCGAGAGCATGTAGGTCGGCGTGCCGTCGGAGCGCAGCAGCACCATGTCGTCGAGCTGGCTGTTGGCGACCGTCACGGTGCCCTGAACCGCGTCGTCGATCACGGTCTCGCCGGCGCGCGGCGCCTTCAGCCGGATGACCGGCGCGACGCCTGCCGGCGCATCGGCCGGACCGCGGTCGCGCCAGCGGCCATCGTAGCGCGGCCGCCCCTCGGCGCGCGCCTGCTCGCGCATCGCCGCCAGCTCCTCGGGCGTGCAGTAGCAGTGATATGCCCTGCCCTGCGCGAGCAGCATTTCGCGATCTCGGCATGGCGCGCGAGATGCGCCGACTGGAAGACCGCCGGCTCGTCGCCCTCGAGGCCGAGCCAGCGCAGCCCATCGAAGATCGCCTCGATCGCGGCCTCGGTCGAGCGGGCGCGGTCGGTGTCCTCGATGCGCAGCAGGAAGCGGCCGCCGTGATGGCGGGCGTACAGCCAGTTGAACAGGGCGGTGCGCGCGCCACCGATGTGCAAAAAACCGGTGGGCGATGGCGCGAACCTTGTAACAAAACTCATGGTTGATAAACTGCTTCCGATGCCCGCTCGATCCAGGCTCGTCTAGCATAGACTCCCCGATGGCGCACAGACCCCTCGGCCTCGCCCCCTTCGACGCCGCCGCTGGCAGCGCTCGGCGTCGGCTTGGGACACGGCGGGCCGCATGGCCGGGCTTTTGGGCATGGCTGCTGGCGCACCTCCTCGAGGAGCGCGAGCGCTGGTTCCTGTGGCTCCCGGTCGGCCTCGGCTGCGGGATCATGTGGTATTTCGCGTTGCCGGCCGAGCCGCCGGTCCTGGCCGGCATCGCCGCTCGCTCCTGCTGGCCGCTGCGCTGGCGGGCCGCTGGCGATTTGCCTGCAAAGGCTGGTCGCCGCTCCAGGTCGTGGCCTGGTCGCCGTCGGGAGCGCTGCTGCCGGGTTTCACGGTGGCGACGATGCGCACGCGCTCGTCGCGGCGCCCGTGCTGGAGCGGCGTGGCGCTTACCAGATCGAGGCCACCGTGCTGCTGGTGGAGGATCGGGAGCAGGGTCGGCGGCTGACGCTCGGGCAGCCGGCGATCGAGGGCCTCGAGCCCGCAGCCACGCCGGCGCAGGTCAGGGTGAGCGTGCCGCCGGACGGCCCGGCGGTGGTGCCGGGCGATCGGATCCGTCTGCGGGCCATGCTCATGCCGCCGTCGGCGCCGGTCGAGCCGCACGGCTTCGACTTCGCCCGCTACGCCTATTTCATGCAGCTCGGCGCGGTCGGCTACGCCTGGGACCCGCCGGACCTCGTTTCCCGGGCCGACAGCCGCAGCTGGTCTCTTGCCGTATCCGCCCTGCGCCAGTCGATCGCGAACGAGATCAGCCGGGCCGCCCCGGGCGCCGCCGGGCGCCGTCGCGGTGCGCTCCTGACCGGGCTGCGCGGCGCTCTCTCCGACCAGATCTGGGACGAGTGGGCGGTGGCCGGCATCATCGCATCTGCTGTCAATCTCCGGCCTTCACATGGCGCTGGTCGCCGGCACCGTGTTCTTCACCGTCCGGGTCGCGCTGGCGCTGGCGCCGCCGCTCATCCTGCGGCTGCCGGCCAAGAAGTTGGCCGCGCTCGTCGCCCTGATCGGCTCGTTCGGCTATCTCCTGATCTCCGGCGCGACGCGTGCCGGCCGTGCGCTCCTTCATCATGACCGCGCTCATGTTGCTCGCGGTGATGGTCGACCGCATTCCGTTCTCGATGCGGCTGGTCGCGTTTGCGGCCTCGTGCTCCTGCTGCTCCGAGCCGGATACGCCTCGTCGGCGCCTCCTTCCAGATGTCCTTCGCCGCGGTGGTCGCGCTGATCGCGGCGTACGAGACCGGCGCCGCGAAGCGGCCCGAGCGGCGGCCTTGACGGCCGTCTGCTCCTTACGTCGCCGGCTGCGCGCGACGACCGTCGTCGCGAGCGCGGCGACCACGCCGTTCTCGATCCATCCACTTCAGCCGGTTCTCGACCTACGGGATCGTCGCCTACCTGATCGCCGTGCCGCTTTCCGCGGTCTGGATCATGCCGCTCGGGACGCTCGGCCTGCTGTTGATCCCGCTGGGCCTCGCTGGACCTCTGCTTCGTGCTGATGGCGCAAGGGCATCGAGATCATCATCGCGGTGGCGGCGTCTCGTCGCCGATCTTCCGGGCGCGGCCCTGGACGTCCGCGCAACCGCCGCTCGCGGCCCTGATCGCCGACGGCGGCGGGCGGGCTCTGGCTGTGCCTCTGGCGCACACCGTGGCGCAGGCCGGCCTCTTGGGCATCGCGCTCGGCGGCGTCTCGATGCCGCTGGCGGGGCCGCCGGCCGTTCTGGTCGACGCGCGCGCCCAGATCGTGGCCGTGCGCCTCGCCGACGGCCCGGCTGGCGATCTCGCCATGGAAGCGCGACGGCTGGATTATGGACAGCTGGCTGCAGACCGCAGGGCCAGAAGAGACGGCGCCCTGGCCGGCGGTTACGGCTGCCGGCGGCGACGGATCTGCGCTGCGATGCGCGGGGCTGCATCGTGAGCCGTCAGGGCCAACTTATCGCGCTCTCCGCCGGCCGGAGGCGCTCGAGGAGGACTGCGCGTTGGCAGAGCCTGGCGATCAGCTATCCGCGCATCGAGGGCGGCCCGAACGGCACGCCGCTGATCGGGCGGCCGGCACGGCGGGACGCCCGGGTGGCCTCGCGCTCCGGATCGAGCGCGGCGGCCATCGAGGCGCTCACCGTGCGCGAGGTCAGGGGCGACGCCCCTGGGTCCAGACGGACCGCTAGACCCCCGCCCCGTCACGCAGCTAGTCTGGCAGCGCCGTACCCGGGACGAGGCGGGCATCCGGCTCGGGCAGTTCGCGCTCGGCTCGATACCGGCAGGACCCCGGCCCAGACCGGCAGGCCGTATCCTCCTCGTCGTCGACCGGCGCCCCGGTGCGCACTTTCGCCGAGACCTCGTCGAGGTCCAGCCAGAGGACAGTCGCGCCTCGATCTCCTGCGCGGTCGGAGGGCGGAGCTCGTCCCAGCGCCCCGGAAACAGGCGCTCGACGAAATCCTCGAGCGCCCGAGCTTGCCCTCGTCCGGCACCAGGCGAGCATGGCCGAGCGCCACCACCGAGCGATAGTTGATCGAGTGGTGAAAGCCGGAGCGAGCCAGCACGAAGCCATCCAGATGGGTCACGGTCACGCAGGCGTGCACGCCCTGCTCGAGGTGGCGCAGCATGCGGCTGGCGGACGAGCCGTGCCAGTACAGCGCGGTCGCCGTGGCGCCAGTGGCAGGTCGGCGTCACATAAGGCTGGCCGTCGAGCAGGTAGCCGACATGGCAGATGACGCCGGCGTCGAGCACCGCATGCACGGTCTCGCGGTCGTGGCGGCCGCGCTTGGGCAGCCGTCGCACCCGGGTCCTGGCGCTTCGAGGAAAACTGGTCCACGAGTACCTCACAACCTCAGCCCGACATCCACAGGGTCAGGACGCGCCTGAAAGCGGCCCTCCAGAAGCCCATTCATCGATGATCGCCTGAGGAGCCAATGCGGCCCTTGAAGCCATCGATATGCCGGTCGGGGAAGTCAGGCCGGTGAGGCCGCCTTCGCCAGCAGCCGGGCGGAGATGGACTCCAGCAGGATCTGCCGCGCTCGGGCGGCGACGTCCTCCGAGCGCAGGCGTGCGGGCCAGGTGCCGCTCGCCGTAGCGGCGGATCTCGTCCACGCTCACGTGCGGGAAGGTGCAGCTCGGCGAAGTAAGCCTCGGCGTGCGCAAGCGCGCCTCGCGAAGACGCGACTGCAGCTCCGCCCATTCGGCGTCCGAACCAGCTCATCGTGGGTGAGCGCGGCGATCCGCTCGAGAAGGAAGCCAGCGCCGAGCTGACGCGCCGACTTTCTCGGTCACCTTGCGGCGCAGCCGCTGCTCGCCGCGGATCACTGCTCGGCGGGCTGGCGCAGGTCCTCCAAGACGAGGCCCAGCCAGGACAGGGCCTTGAGGGCGTAGAACGTCGGGTCGGTACTCCCACCAGCGGGAAGCCTGGCGCACCGACGACTCGGCCGCGCCGTGATCATCGTTGTGCGCACCCCTCGCCCAGCGTCACGACCGCGAGCCACCAGTCGTCGCGCGAATCGTCGCTGGTCAGGTAACGCTGCCGGCCGGCCAGATGCGCCACCGAATTGATCGCGAAGGTGGCGTGCCAGGACCAGCACGTGCTCCAGCAGAAGCCCACGATCAGGCCGGGCCAGCCGGCCACGAGCCATGTCGCGACGGCCAGCAGCGCTGCGGCATAGGGTCGCCGGTCGAGCCGCACACCAGCTCGGGATAGCGGGTGAGTTGGTGATGCCCTCGTAATCGGTCCGAAGGCGGCGCGGCGTGAAGATCCAGCCGACATGGGCGCGCAGGAAGCCGTGCAGGCGTGGCGAGTGCACGTCGTCGAGGGTGTCGGAACGGCGATGGTGCGCCCGGTGGTTCGCTGCTGATCACAGCACGCCGCGCTGGGCCGAGGTCTGGGCCGAGGAAGGCCAGCAGAAACTGCGCGATCCGGGGGCTGGTCTGGTAGGTGCGGTGCGCGAAATAGCGTGGTAGCCCGCGGTGACCGCGGCATCCGCACGCCGTACAGCGCGCCGCCGAGCAGCAGGGCCTCGGCGGTCACGCCGGTCCAGATCGCGGCAAAGCAGGCCAGATGCACGAACAGAATGAACGGAATCGCGGTAGGAGGACATGATGTCGTCGGCGTGACTGCTGGAATTGCTGGGCGGGATTCCTTCCGCCGGGCTGGCTGCCGAGCATTCCTTGACCTTCGGCTGCTTGGGGTGCTGGCAACCGGAGGAATCTGCTCTTCAACCGCAATTGCAATGCCGCTGCGCTGCAGGGCCGATGTGCGCGCCGCACGAACCGATCGATCAGAAGCCGCGCAGGGGCATATCCGGCCCGCGCCGCAGCCAGTTGTCCGGGTAGGCGCACCGGCCGTCGATGATGTGCAGGGTGTAGGCGTGGCGTGAATGCGCGGAGCGATTGGGGGCGCCGCCGTGCGGCAGCAGGCCGTGCAGGACGACCAGCGTGCCCTTGGGCACCTCGAGCGGCACCAGCCCCTCGCTCGGCAGGGCGTCGGATCGAGGGTATCATCGGTCGCTCGTGCGGTCCGCCGATATCATGGCGGACGCCGCGGGCGCGCAGCGGGCCCTTGTGACCGCCGGGCGCCCACAGGCAGCCGTTCTGGATGGTGGCGTCCTCGAGCGCGAACCACAGGCCGATCACGCTCGTCGGCTCCGTATCAGAGAACTCGCGTCCTGATGGCAGCCGACCTCGCCGCCGATCAGGGCTGCTTGAAGATGTACATCGACTGCAGGAGCAGGGGCTCGGCGATGCCCAGCTCCGCCACGAGCGGCGCCAGCGCCGGCTGTGCGCGAGAAGCGCCGAAGACCGGGTCAGCTCGTGCAGCGCGTGGCCGATCTTGTTGATCGAGCGCGACTTGTCGCTCAGCTGGCCGTCGGGTCGAACGCCTCTCCCGAAGAAGAAGCGCACCTTGTCGCCGGACTCGAGGAAGTAGCGATCCTGGGCGTGGCTGAGCTCGCGGGTCGAGAAGATGGTGCGACTCGGCGGGCTCGAAGCCTCGAGCATCTGCCATCGCGCGCGCAGCGCGTCGCACGGTCGGACGGCACGAAGTCGGCAGGACCAGATAGCCGTCCCGCTCGAACTCTATGATGGCTGCCACGCCACGCGCGCCCCGGATCGACATCGACACGACATCAATCTACCATTGTGATGGTCCACGCAGTCTACTTCAGCGAGGAGCAGCACCGAGCGCTGCGACACGCCGCCCGACGCGAAGGCATCACATGACCGCGTTCCTGCGCATGGTCGAGCGCGAGTTGCTCGAATTCAACCCCAAGACTATGCCAAAGACGCAGCGATGGCACTTGCCAATCTCGGGAGGAGCGGCCGAAGCGACATCTCCGAGCACCACGACGAGGTTCTGGCGGGCATTCACTACGACCCTCTTCGGTGTCGTTCGCTCCGCATCGTCCGGCTCGGCCCCAACCAACCGGGCGCTACAAATCATCCCTCAATGAAATCGGGCGGGCCCGCCGCATCAGGCTGACGGCGACTCGTGCCGGCCAGCGCGATCACGGCCATCGCCCAAAAGGCTTCGCCGCCGACGCGGCCATAGAGCCAGCCGCCGACCGGCGTGAGCAGCCCCGAGAGCAGGGCGCCGCCGATCGCCGCGTAGAACCCCTGCGCGCTGGCCTGCAGCCGAGCGGCGTGTGGTCGCGCAGATAGTGCACGGTCGCGAGATGCACCGCCCCGAAGCTCGCCGCGTGCAGCGCCTGCGCCGGGATCAGCACGGCGAGATCGGTGCTCAGCGCCGTCGCCGCCCAGCGCAGCACGCTGAGCCCGCCGGCGACCGCCAGAAGCCGCAGCGGCGGCAGCCGTCGCAACACCGCGCCCGCCAGGCGAACAGGACGATCTCGGCGACCACGCCTTCGGCCCACAGCCAGCCGATCACCGCCTCGCCGTGGCCGGCCGCGCGCCAGTGCAGCGTCGCAAAGCCATAGTAGACGACGTGGCTCGCCTGGATCAGGCCGGCCGCGAGCACGAAGCTCACCAGGCCCGGCTGCCGCAGCAGGCGACCGAGGCCGAGCGGCGGCCGGCGCGTGGCGGACGCGGCCGTTCCGGCAGGGCGAGGCAGCTCGCCACCGTCATCCCCAGCGTGACCACGAGCAGCAGCAGCACGATCTCCGGCCCGGACTGCTGCAGCGCGCGCCCCCGGCGATCGCCGCGACGATGAAGGTGATCGATCCCCAAAGCCGCACCCGGCCGTAGCTGATCCGATGCTCGTGCGCCTCCTGCAGGGCCAGCGCCTCGCCGAGCGGCAGGATCGCGGCGAAGGTCGCGCCGGTCACCAGGCTCAGGCCCATGAGCATCCAGAACCGGTCGGCGAGCGCGAACAGGGCGACGCCGATCAGGGTGATGGCCGCGAGAAGGACCATCGGCCGGCGGCGCTCGCCGAGCCGGTCGGCGTGGTGCGGGATCACCAGGCTGGTGACCACCCGCGGCCAGAACGATGCGGCGATCACCAGCCCGATCTCGCCCGCGCTCAGGCCGCGCGCCTCCAGCCAGACCGGCCAGAAAGGCGGCTGAACCCCGACGACCGCGAACACCGCGCCGTAGAAGGCCGCCAGGCGGACGGCGGTGGCGATCGATCGACGGTCACGCTGCTCCACGAGGGCTCCGAGCCGGGGTCGGCGCATGATCGGCGGGCGCGCTAGCCGCGATGGGTCGCGGCCCGCCACGGTCGCACATGTCGGTAAGCATGCAGCAATGTCTGCAAGGGCATCTCGGCGCAGACATCGGCGGGCACGATTTGCTGTTGGCACGGTTGGCATCCAGCGCTAACCCTTAGGCCACAAGTAAACCAAACAGGGAGTACACGCATGAAAACCATGCTTGGCAAAGCTGCCGTCGTCGCCGCCGCTCTGGGAATTGCCGGCTCCGCTGCAGCGCAGGACATGCGGTTCGTGGTGGTGAGCCACGGCCAGGCCGCCGATCCGTTCTGGTCGGTGGTCAAGAACGGCGTCGACCAGGCCGCCGAGCGATCTCGGCGCCACGGTCGAGTACCGCGCGCCCGACACCTTCGACATGGTGCAGATGGCGCAGATGATCGACGCCGCGGTCGCCTCGCAGCCCGACGGGCTCGTGGTCTCGATCCCGGACGCCGACGCGCTCGGCGATTCGATCAGGAACGCGGTCGCCGTCGGGCATTCCGGTGATCTCGATGAACTCCGGCTCCGACGTGCGCGAGGAGCTCGGCGTCGCGGTCCATGTCGGCCAGACCGAGTACGAGGCCGGCCTCGGCGGCGGCAAGATGATGAAGGAGGCGGGCGTCACCAAGGCGATCTGCGTCAACCAGGAGGTCGGCAACGTCGCGCTCGACGTGCGCTGCGAGGGCTTCAACGACGGGCTCGAGCGGGCGGTCGAGGTGGTCGCGGTCACCATGGACCCGACCGAGATCGGCAACGCGGTCGAGGCCTACCTCACCGCGAATCCCGACACCGACGGCGTGCTCGCGCTCGGCCCGACTGCCGCCGAGCCGACCCTGGCGGCGCTCGAGGAGATCGGGATGCTGGACAAGGTCAAGTTCGGCACCTTCGACCTTTCGCCGGTCGTGCTCGAGGCGATCGACGAGGGCAAGATGCTGTTCGCCATCGACCAGCAGCAGTACCTGCAGGGCTATCTGCCGATCGCTGCTCAAGCTGCACCAGCTCTACGGCCTGATGCCGGCCGGCACGGTCATGACCGGGCCCGGCCTTCGTCACCCAGGAGAACGCCGCTCAGGTGATCGATCTGAGCGCCAAGGGCATCCGCTGAGCGCAGCCGAGGCGACGCGGGGGCCCGCCGCCCGGCGGGCTCCCGGTCGCCGGCGATGCGCAAGGGAGGCTGCCGTGGCTGCGACGCAGAACCGCACCCGTCGACGAACGGTGGCGCAGACGCCGCTCGTTCGCAAGCTGATGGCCCGCCCGGAGCTCGGCGCGCTGGCCGGCACCATGCTGGTCTTCATCTTCTTCGGCGTCGTCGCCGGCGGCAGCGGCCTGTTCTCGGCGCGCGGCATCATCAACTTCCTCCAGGTCTCGGCCCAGCTCGGCATCCTCGCCGTCGCCGCCTCGCTGCTGATGATCGGCGGCGAGTTCGACCTCTCGATCGGCTCGATGATCGGCTCCGCCGGCGTGATCATCGCGATCCCGGCGGTGCAGTTCGGCTGGCCGCTGTGGCTGTGCATCCTGCTCGCCTTCGCGTTCGCCTGCCTGATCGGCTACGTCAACGGCCAGATCGTGATCAGGACCGGGCTGCCGTCCTTCATCGTGACGCTCGCCGGCCTGTTCATCCTGCGCGGCCTGACCATCGGCTTCACCCGCCGGATCACCGGCCGCACGCAGGTCTCCGGCCTCAAGGACCTGGCGGCGAGCCGACTGGCTCGCGCCGCTCTTCGCCGGCGACGTCGGCGGCCTCTTCATGGTCTGGCTCGCCGAGATCGGGCTGATCGGCACCCGCGCCGACGGCGCGCCGGCGTCTCCGGCATCCCGATGTCGATCGTCTGGTGGCTCGGCCTGACCGCCGTCGCCACCTGGATCCTGCTGAGCACGCGCTTCGGCAACTGGATCTTCGCCTGCGGCGGCGACCCGAACGCGGCGCGCAACGTCGGCGTGCCGGTGGCGCGGTGAAGATCGGCCTGTTCATGTTCACCGCCTGCGCCGCGACGCTGTTCGCCTGCGTCCAGGTGCTCGACGCCGGCTCGGCCGACACCCTGCGCGGCCTGCTCAAGGAGTTCGAGGCGATCATCGCCGCGGTGATCGGCGGCTGCCTGCTGACCGGCGGCTACGGCTCGGCGATCGGCGCCTCGTTCGGCGCGCTGATCTTCGGCATCGTGCAGATGGGCATCTTCTACACCGGCGTGAACACCGACTGGTTCAAGGTGTTCCTGGGCGTGATGGTGCTGATCGCGGTGCTCTTCAACAACTACATCCGGCGCAAGGTGACCGAGGCGCGCTAGAGCGTAAGGGAGATCCAGCTCATGGCAAACGGCACGGCAGCCCGCCGCTGGTCGAGCTGCGCGACATCATCAAGCATTTCGGCTCGGTGATCGCGCTCAACGGCGTCTCGATGAAGGTGCACGCCGGCGAGGTCATGTGCCTGCTGGGCGACAACGGCGCCGGCAAGTCGACCCTGATCAAGACCCTCTCCGGCGTGCATCAGCCGACCGAGGGCGAGATCCTGATCGACGGCCAGCCGGTGCCGTGCGCACCCCGCGCGACGCGCTCGATCGCGGCATCGCCACCGTCTACCAGGACCTCGCGATGGTCCCGCTGATGTGCATCACGCGCAACTTCTTCATGGGCCGCGAGCCGGCGGGCAGCGGCCCGCTCCGCCGCTTCGACGTCGGCGGCGCCAACCGGATCGCCCAGGACGAGATGGCGCAAGATCGGCATCGGCGTCCGCGACCCGACCCAGGCGGTCGGCACCCTCTCGGGCGGCGAGCGGCAATGCGTGGCGATCGCCCGCGCGGTCTATTTCGGCGCCCGGGTGCTGATCCTCGACGAGCCGACCTCGGCGCTCGGCGTCAAGCAGGCCTCGGTGGTGCTGCGCTACGTCGCCCAGGCGCGCGCGCGCGGCCTCGGCGTGATCTTCATCACCCACAACGTCCACCACGCCTTTCCGGTGGGCGACGCCTTCACGATCCTGAACCGCGGCCGCACCTTGGCACCTTCCGCAAGGAGGAGGTGTCGCGCGAGGAGGTGCTGAACATGATGGCCGGCGGCAAGGAGCTGGATGAGCTGTCGGCCGAGCTCGAGGAGTTCTCGCGTGCCGATGCGCGCCGCGCCCGGCCGGCGCCGCCGAGCATGCGATTGCCGAGAGCCTGCACGAGAGGCCGAACGCTGCACAAGCACTGAATAGCCCGCGATCAGTCGGTGCATCCTCGAGCAGCGTCGCCGGCATCGCTGCTCGCACCGCCCGTTCGCTCGCCACAAGCCGCCAGCGCGCCGGCGAGCGGGATGAGCACCGCGGCCCAGACAAGACGTTCCCTCAACCAAGCCATCGTCCTTCTCCTTCCTAAAAAAGGGGCCCAGCCGGCGGGGATGGGCCCCCAGTTCGTCAGAGCGCTACATGTAGGAATGCATGCGGGCCAAGAAGGTTCCCTTTTTGTCGCGTGTTTCTTCTCGCCGACTGCTCAGTTGAAATGCAGGCCGCCGTTGGCGGCCACGGTCTGGCCGGTCATGTAGGCGTTGCCGACCACCATCAGCACGACGCTCGCGATCTCGTCGACCGTGCCCAGGCGGCCGACCGGGATGCGCGGGCAGGTTGTCGAGGCGGTGCGGCTTGATCATCTCGGTCGCGATCAGGGAGGGCGCGACGGCGTTGACCGTCACGCCGTCCTTGACCACGCGCGCGGCGTAGCCGCGGGTCAGGCCCTCCATGCCCGCCTTGGAGGCGTTGTAGTGCACCCCGACCGCGCCCGCGCCGCGCGCGGCGCCCGAGGAGATGTTGACGATCCGCCCGAAGCCGCGCCCCCGCATCCCGGGCAGCACCGCCTGGGTGCAGAGGAACGCGGACTTGAGGTTGACGGCCATGGTGCGGTCGAACAGCGCTTCGCTCAGCTCCTCGATGCCGCAGGGCTCGGAGATCCCGGCGTTGTTGATCAGGATGTCGATCGGGCCGAGCCTGCGCTCGGTGGCCTCGACCAGACGCGCGACCTCTGCGGCGCGCGAGACGTCGGCCTGCACGACCTCGGCGCGTCGGCCGAGCTTCGCGGATCTCGCCGGCGGTCGCCTCGGCCGGCTCGGCCCGCTCGCGGTAGTTCACGGCGACATCCGCGCCCGCCTCGGCGAGGGTCAGGGCGATCGCCCGGCCGATGCCGCGCCCGGCTCCGGTCACCAGCGCGACGCGGCCCTCGAGGTTCGGATAGAGCATCAGGCAACTCCCTGCATGTGGCCGCGCGGCCGAGCGCGGCCATGCCAGCCTAGCCGAAAGCCCGGCTCGCGGACGAGGATGGCGGCGCCGCAGCGAGATTGCTGCAGCGCAAAAATCGCTTCTTGAACCTCGCGAGATGTCCTAGGCTCGAAGAAGTCGCTGCATGCCGGCCGTGCGGAGAAATGCCATGGTCTCGCGCCCGCACATGGCGCTCTCTGAGTTCGACAGCGATCCCAACCCTTGCCCGAGGGCGTCGCGCGCCTCGAAAGCCGGAGCACGGCCGGTCCGGGCGAGCTGATGGCAGCCTTCGAGCAGACCCTGGCGGAGCTGCGCCGGCGCACCGAGCTCGATCCGTTCGCCAATCCGATCCTGCTGCTGGCCATGGAAATCGGACGACGGCTCGATGCGGGCGAGCTGACCCACGACGACCTGGAGCAATTGATCCAGCGCCTCACGATGCGATCGTTCCTGCGTCGCAGCGAGCGTATCGGGCGCTATCTCGGCGTCTGCGAGCGTGCCGCCAACGTCGAGCGCCTGCGTCAGCTGCTGCGTGGCCTTACCCGGGACGGCGATGCTGCGGTCCCCTTCGAGCACTTCCGGCGTGCGATCGAGCGCGATCGCTTCGGCATCGTGATCACCGCCCACCCGACCTTCTCGCTGGCCAGGGCGCTGCAGCAGATCCTGGTGGCGCTGGCGATGGGGACGGGACGCGACGGCAGCGCTCTCGACGGGCCCGCGCGCGAGGCGCTGATCGATCAGGCGAGCCGCAGCGAGCACCGGCCCGATCAGCCGCTCGATCTTGCCGAGGAGCATCGTCAGTCGGTCGCTGCCATCCGCAACCTGCATGCCGTGCTCGACCTGGTCTACGACCTGGTCTTTCGGGTCGCCGAGGAGGCTTATCCCGACCGCTGGACCGAGCTTTGCCCCCGCCTCGTGACCATCGCCAGCTGGGTCGGCTACGACCTCGACGGCCGCTCGGACATCCCCTGGACCACCACCTTCGCCAAGCGGCTGCGGGTTCAGGTGCTGCAGCTCGAGCGCTATCGCGCGGCCGCAGCGCGCCTGCGAACGATGGTCGAGGGATCGGCGGGGCTGGGCGACATCCTGGAGCTGCTCGAGGCGCGCCTGGCGCTCGCGGTCAAGCAGGCCGGCGACGAGATCGCGGTGTTCGACGGTGACGCGCCGCCCGATGACGAGCGCTGGCGCCGGCAGCTGGCGGCGATCTCGCGCACCATGTACGAGGGCCGGCACGCCCGCCTGGTCGACGTCAAGCCGCTGATCGATCTGCTCGATCGCGCCATCGGGCTGAGCGGCGACGTGGCGCTGACGCGCGGCCTGTGCGTGCTGCGCGCGAGCGTGCGCACCCATGGTCTCGGCCTCGCCCATACCCACATCCGGCTGAACGCGCGCCAGCTGCACAATGCGATCCGCAAGGCGATCGGCATGGATCATCCGCCTGACGATCCCAGCCATCGCCTCAGCTATCTGAACGCGATCACGGCGCTGATCGAAGGGGTCGAGCCGGTCCGCGTCAACTTCGGCTCGCTGCTGGCCGAGAAGGCCACGGCCAAGCGCGTGTTCATGGTGGTCGCGCAGATGCTGAAATACCTGGACGCGACCCAGCCGATCCGCTTCCTGATCGCCGAGTCCGAGACCGGGTTCACCCTGCTGACGGCGCTCTATTTCGCCAGGCAGTTCGATGTCGAGGACAAGGTCGAGATCTCGCCCCTGTTCGAGACCCTGGTCGGCCTCGAGCAGGGCACGCGCGCGATCGCCGAGGCGCTGAGCGTCGAGAGCTTTCGCGCCTATGTCCAGCGCCACGGCCGGCTGTGCGTTCAGACCGGCTTCTCGGACGCCGGCCGGGCGCTCGGCCAGATCGCCGCCGGCCATGCCATCGAGCGGCTGCGGATGGCGATCGGCCGCGAGCTGGCAAGGCAGGGCCTTGCCGACGTCGAGCTGGTGATCTTCGACACGCATGGCGAATCGATCGGCCGCGGCGGCCATCCGCAAAGCTTCGCCGACCGGCTCGACTACGTCGACACGCCGGCCTCGCGCAGGCTGCTCGCCGAGCTCGGCATCACCTACAAGCAGGAGGTCTCGTTCCAGGGCGGCGACGGCTATCTCTGGTTCGCGACCGAGGAAGCCGCGCTGGCGGCGACGACGCGCATCCTCGAGCATGTGCTCGAGCCCGCCGACGAGGGCGACGATCCGTTCTATGCCGAGGCCGACTACGTGCACGAGTTCTTCACCGTCGTGCAGCGCTTCAACCAGCGGATCATGGACGATGTCAGCTACGGCGCGCTGCTCGGCGCCTATGGCGGCAACCTTCTGTACCGCTGCGGCTCGCGGCCTACCAAGCGCCAGCACGACAACTGGTCGGGCCAGATCAGCCTCGAGCATCCGAGCCAGCTGCGCGCGATCTCGCACAACGCGGTGCTGCAGCAGATGGGCTTTCTCGCCAACGCGATCGGCGGCGTCGGCGAGGCGGTCGCCAAGGACCCCGAGCGCTTCCAGCGCCTGTACGAGGAATCGCCGCGCTTTCGCCGCCTGATGAATGTGGTCGAGCACGCTTTCAAGTTCAGCGACCTGGTGGTGCTCAAGGCGTATATCGAGCTGTTCGACACCGGCTTCTGGCTCGCGCGCGCGAGCAGCCGCGGCGAGGGCCGCCAGGCCGAGGCGCTGACCATGCTGGCCGACGTCATGGAGCGCGCGGCGCTGCACGAGCGGCTGATCGCGGTCTGGCGCACCTTCACCCGCGACTACATGACGCTCGCCAGCGCCCTGCGCGAGCATCGCCGCCGCACCCGGCAGGCCGGTGCCGAGCCGATCGTGGTCGATCGCCCCTCGCGCGACGTCATGCACCAGCTGCACGCGATCCGGATCGCCCTGATCCAGGAGCTCTATCGCCTGGCGATCCGCGTGCCCGACTTCAGCGCCCGTCACGAGCTCACGCACGAGAGCCTGATCGCGCGCCTGATCCAGCTCGACGTCGAGGCGGCGCTCGCCGATCTGGCCGCGATCTTCCCGATCGTGGACGAGGCGGACGATGCCTTGGACTTCGGCGAGCCGCCGACCTACGAGGGTGCTGCGTATCAGTCCTATCGCCAGGAGCACACCGAAATCCTGCAGCCAATCGCCAGGATCTATGCGTTGATCCGTCGCATCAACACCGCGATCGTGCACAATGTCGGCGCACTGGGGTAGGACCTGCAGCTGATCATCGCCGTTTCGTGATTGGCTTGCTTTCGCGCCTGATCGATACAAATAAACCATGAAAGATCCCGTTACTCCTCTCGTGGCGGCGATGCTTGCCATCGCCGCCGCGTCTTTTTCCCCGGCGCACGCCGGAGGCGAGGCGGCCGGGCCGGCATCGGCGCTGCCGCCGATCGTGGTCGAGCTCTTCACCTCCCAGGGCTGCAGCTCCTGTCCCCCGGCCGACGTGGTGCTGGGCGAGCTGAAATCGCGTCAGGACGTCCTGCCGCTGAGCTTCCACGTGACCTATTGGGATCGGCTTGGCTGGCCGGACACCTTCGGCCTCGAGGCGAGCACCGAGCGGCAGCGGATCTACGCCGACGTGCTCGAGCTAGGGCGACCTGTACACGCCGCAGATGGTGATCGGGGGGCGGATCGACGTCATCGGCTCGCAACGCGGACGCGTGCGCGAGGCGATCGACCTGCTGGCGACGCGTCGGCAGCCGGGCCTGCCGATCGCGATCGAGGAGAGCGTCCTGCGGCTCGGCGCCGGCCCCGCCGACGATGCCACGATCTGGCTGTTCGGCGTCGACCGCGAGCACGAGGTCTGGATCCAGCGCGGCGAGAACCGCGGCCGCGTCATCCGCTATCACAATGTCGTGCGCGAGGTCAGCATCCTCGGCCGCTGGTCGGGCGAGGTCGTGGAGCTGGCCTTGCCGCTCCAGCGCCTGGCAGCCGCCGGGCGCGACAGCGCGGCGGTGGTGGTCCAGCGACCGGGTACGGGCGAGATCCTGGCGGCAGCCCGGATCGAGCTCCGAGGGCACTAGAGCGGCATCCGATCCGATGGGATCGCCGAACCGTCGTCCAGATGGATGGCGTGAGTGGCGGGAGTGACGGGACTTGAACCCGCGGCCTCTGGCGTGACAGGCCAGCGCTCTAACCGACTGAGCTACACCCCCTCGCAGCCTGGCTGCAAGTAATGGAGCGCCCGGCCGGTGTCAACCCTCCCGGTCGGCGGCGCCGCACCAGCTTGCCGCACGTCGGCGCAAGCCGTAGTGTCCGCGGTCGGAGCGGGCGTAGCTCAGCGGTAGAGCACGGCGTTTACACCGCCGGTGTCGGAGGTTCGATCCCTTCCGCCCGCACCAGCCCGCGACCCGGTCGCGGCGCCGCCGCACGCCCCGGCGCCGCTGTCTCGCCCAACGCGTTAGCTGGCCTGCCCTGCGCGATCAGGCTCATCGGCAGGCCGCCAAAATAAAACGGATCGCGCCGCCTACTATCGGCGGCGCGCAAGATGGCTCTACTTATTGATGGCGTCCTTCATGCCCTTGCCGACCCGAAACTTGACCTGTTTCGATGCCGGGATCTTGATCGGCTGACCCGTACGCGGGTTGCGGCCTTGCGACGCGCTGCGCTCGGTCACGGTATAGGTGCCAAAGCCGACCAGCCGCACGTCGTCCTTGCTGCGCAGGGCTTTCACAATGGTAGCGAAGGTGGCGTCCACAGCTTTCCCAACATCGGCCTTCGACAGGCCGGTCTCGTCGGCCACTGCGGCAACCAGGTCGTTCTTGTTCACCGTGTAACCCCCTTGACAATTGACATTGGCGTCTTCGCCAATCTCCAGTAAGTCGGCGTAAAGTAAAGCCGACACAACCAGGCCGTCAATGGTCGGATGCCGCGGAATCCGCGATTTTTTGCCGATTCTGGGGTCTGAATCGCGATTTTTCGCGCCTGCCGCTAGTTGGGAAGCGACGTCGTGCTGTCGGCAGCGCCTTCGCCGCCGCTCCGGGTGACCGTCGCGGGCTCGACGTCGATCCATTCGACCGGCTCCGGCTGCCGCACCAGTGACAGCCGAATGACCTCGCCGACGTCGGAAACCGCCACGATCGAGAGCGACTTCTTGACGTTGTCGGGGATCTCCGCCAGGTCCTTCTCGTTGTCCTTGGGGATCACGACGGTCTTGATGCCGCCGCGCAACGCGGCCAGCAGCTTCTCCTTGAGCCCGCCGATCGGCAGCACCCGACCCCGCAGGGTGATCTCGCCGGTCATGGCGAGGCTTGCCTTGACCGGGATCCTGGTCAGCACCGAGACGATCGAGGTCACCATCGCGACACCTGCCGACGGACCGTCTTTGGGCGTGGCCCCTTCCGGCACGTGGACGTGGATGTCGTTCTTGTCGAAGAACGGCGGGATGATCCCGAACTCGAGCGAGCGCGAGCGGACGTAGCTCTTCGCCGCCTGCACCGATTCCTGCATCACGTCGCCGAGCTTGCCGGTGATCGTCATCCGCCCCTTGCCGGGCACGGTCACCGCCTCGATCGTGAGCAGCTCGCCGCCAACCTCGGTCCACGCCAGGCCGGTGCTGACGCCTATCAGGTCCTCGTGCTCGGCCTCGCCATAGCGGAACTTGCGCACCCCGGCATAGCGATCGAGATTGCGCCGGCTGACCCGGATCCTCGCCTTGTCCTCGAGCAGGATCTCTTTGGTCGCCTTACGAACGAGATTGGCGATCTCACGCTCGAGGTTGCGCACGCCCGCCTCGCGCGTGTAGTAGCGCAAGAGGTCCAGCAAGCGCGTCGTCGGACATCGACCACTCATCGGCCTTGAGGCCATGCGCCTCGAGCTGCTTGGGAACCAGGTAGCGCTTGGCGATCTCGAGCTTCTCGTCCTCGGTGTAGCCCGGGATGCGGATGATCTCGAGGCGGTCCTGCAGCGCCGGCGGCATGCGCAGGGTGTTGGCGGTGCAGACGAACATCACGTCCGAGAGATCGTAGTCGACCTCGAGGTAGTGGTCGTTGAAGTTCGAGTTCTGCTCCGGATCCAGGACCTCGAGCAGCGCCGAGGACGGGTCGCCGCGGAAGTCGGCACCCATCTTGTCCAGCTCGTCGAGCATGAACAGCGGGTTGGAGGTCTTCGCCTTCTTCATCGACTGGATGACCTTGCCCGGCATCGAGCCGATGTAGGTCCGGCGGTGGCCGCGGATCTCCGCCTCGTCGCGGATGCCGCCGAGGCTGACGCGCACGAAGTTGCGCCCGGTGGCGCGGGCGAGCGACTTGCCGAGCGAGGTCTTGCCGACCCCGGGCGGACCGACCAGGCACAGGATCGGGCCGCGGATCTTGTCGACCCGCTGCTGCACCGCGAGGTACTCGAGGATCCGCTCCTTGACCTTCTCGAGGCCAAAGTGGTCCTCGTCGAGAATCTGCTGCGCCCGCTTGATGTCCTTGCTGACCTTGGAGCGCTTCTTCCAGGGGATCGACAGCATCCAGTCGAGGTAGTTGCGCACCACCGTCGCCTCGGCCGACATCGGGCTCATGCTGCGCAGCTTCTTGACCTCGGTCAGCGCCTTCTCGCGCGCCTCCTTGGTGAGCCGGGTCTTCTTGATCCGCTCTTCCAGCTCGGAGACCTCGTCGCGGCCGTCCTCGAGCTCGCCCAGCTCCTTCTGGATCGCCTTCATCTGCTCGTTCAGGTAGTACTCGCGCTGGGTCTTCTCCATCTGGCGCTTGACGCGCGAGCGGATGCGCTTCTCGACCTGCAGGACGCTGATCTCGCTTTCCATGAAGCCGTAGAGGCGCTCGAGCCGATCGGCGAGCGAGGGGGTCTCCAGCAGCTCCTGCTTGTCGGAGATCTTGAGCGTGAGATGCGCCGCCACGGTGTCGGCGAGCTTGCTCGGATCGTCGATCTGGCTGAGCGACACCAGGACTTCCGGCGGCACCTTCTTGTTCAGCTTGACGTACTGCTCGAACTGCGTGACGACGGCGCGGCCGAGCGCCTCGAGCTCATGCGGGTCGGAGTCCGACTCCGGCAGCACCTCGGCATGCGCCTGGAAGAACTTCGGATTGTCGATGAAGCTGTTGATCTCGGCGCGCGCATTGCCCTCGACCAGCACCTTGACCGTGCCGTCCGGCAGCTTCAGCAGCTGCAGCACGCTCGACACGGTGCCGACGCGATAGATGTCGTCGGTGCCGGGGTCGTCCTGTCCGGCGTTCTTCTGCGCGACCAGCAGGATCTGCTTGTCGTCGCGCATCACCTCCTCGAGGGCGCGGATGGACTTCTCGCGCCCGACGAACAGGGGCACGATCATGTGCGGGAACACCACGATGTCGCGCAGCGGCAGGACGGGGAACAACGCAGCCTTGGGCGTTTCGATCATCTTACCTCACCGAAGCGACGCTCGGCGCGAGCGTCTCCAAAGGTTGGTCAACCTTTGCTCAAGGACATGGCCCACCAGGCCCCGGGATTCAAGGCTGACGGGCCCGATCGCCACGGGTTGTCCGGGCGGCCTCGCCGCCTGCCGGCGGGCCACCGTCCGCGGCCGATCCCGGCCTGCCGACGGCTATGATGCGGACTCCAGGTCGCCCGGCCGATCGGCATAGATCAGCAACGGCTTGGCGGAGGCGGCGACGACCTCCTTGTTGATGACGACCTCCTCGACGCCGTGCAGCGACGGCAGCTCGAACATGGTCTCGAGCAGGATGGTCTCCATGATCGAGCGCAGGCCGCGCGCGCCGGTCTTGCGCAAGATCGCCTTCTTGGCCACCGCCTTGAGCGCGTCCTCGGTCAGCGCCAGGCGCACGTCCTCCATCTCGAACAGCTTCTGGTACTGCTTGACCAGCGCGTTCTTCGGCTCGACCAGGATTTTCACCAGCGCCACCTCGTCCAAATCCGACAAGCGTCGCCACCACCGGCAGCCGGCCGACGAACTCCGGGATCAGCCCGAACTTCAGCAGATCGTCCGGCTCGACCTCGCCCAGAAGCTCGCCCGTCTGGCGCTCGTCCGGCCCGCGCACCTCGGCGCCAAAGCCCATCGAGCGCTCGCGCCCGCGCCGCGCGATGATCTTCTCCAGCCCCGCGAACGCGCCGCCGCAGATGAACAGGATGTTGGTCGTGTCGACCTGCAAGAACTCCTGCTGCGGATGCTTCCTGCCGCCCTGCGGCGGCACCGAGGCCACCGTCCCCTCGATGATCTTCAAGAGCGCCTGCTGCACGCCCTCGCCCGACACGTCGCGCGTGATCGACGGGTTCTCGCTCTTGCGCGAGATCTTGTCGACCTCGTCGATGTAGACGATGCCGCGCTGCGCCCGCTCGACGTTGTAGTCCGCCGCCTGCAACAGCTTCAGGATGATGTTCTCGACGTCCTCGCCGACGTAGCCCGCCTCGGTCAGCGTCGTCGCATCGGCCATCGTGAACGGCACGTCCAGCGTGCGCGCCAGGGTCTGCGCCAACAGCGTCTTGCCGCAGCCGGTCGGCCCCACCAGCAGGATGTTCGACTTCGCCAGCTCCACCTCGCCGCCCTTGCTGCCGTGCGCGAGGCGCTTGTAGTGGTTGTGCACCGCCACCGACAGCACCCGCTTGGCCTGCTCCTGCCCCACCACGTAGTCGTCCAGCACCCCCTTGATCTCCAAGGGGGTCGGCACGCCGGCGCGGCTCTTGACGAGCGCGGTGCGGTGCTCCTCGCGGATGATGTCCATGCACAGCTCGACGCACTCGTCGCAGATGAACACCGTCGGCCCGGCGATCAGCTTGCGCACCTCGTGCTGGCTCTTGCCGCAGAACGAGCAGTACAGAGTGTTCTTGGTCTCGCCGCTCGGCTTGTTCATGAAAGCCTCATCTCGATGCGCACCCAGCCGGCCATATTAAAGATAAAGACGGCGCCCGGGCGGAACAACCGCCGAATCCCAACAATCCTCGCCGCCACGTCTCCAGGCCTCCCTCACAGCCGTCGGCCTGGCACACCATGGGACGAGAACTCTGAGGAATGCGTAAAATCGTGCGACCCTCTTACCTCGCATGCCTCAGTCGCTGCTCGGCCGCGCCCGCTCCGCGACCACCTCGTCGACCAGGCCGAACTCCTTGGCCTGCGTAGCGCTCATGAAGGTGTCGCGTTCCATGTTGGCTTCGACCACCGCAAGCTCCTGGCCGGTATGGCGCATGTACAGCTCGTTCAGGCGGGCCCGCATGGCGAGGATCTCGCGGGCATGGATCTCGATGTCGGTCGCCTGGCCCTGGAAGCCGCCGGACACCTGATGGATCATGACCCGGGCGTGGGGCAGGCAAAAGCGCTTGCCGCGCGCACCCGCGGTCAGCAGCAGCGCGCCCATCGAGGCGGCCTGGCCGATGCACAGGGTGGAGACGTCGGGACGGATGTACTGCATGGTGTCGTAGATCGCGAGGCCGGCGGTCACCAGCCCGCCCGGCGAGTTGACGTAGAACGAGATGTCCTTGTCCGGGTTGTCGGCCTCGAGAAACAGGAACTGCGCCGTGATCAGGCTCGCGACATGGTCGTCGACCGGCCCCGTCAGGAACACGATCCGCTCCTTGAGCATGCGCGAATAGATGTCGTAGGCACGCTCGCCGCGGCTGGTCTGCTCCACGACCATCGGCACCAGCTGGCTCGTCGGTTGGCTCATCCAAGCATCTCCAGGAGCGGTCATCTCAAGCCTGCTCTCGGCTCGCCGAAGGTTCGGACACGTCAGCGCCAGCGGCTTCGGCGGGCGGGCCGGCGGCGGCATCCGCCTCGTCGTCGGGATCCTTCATCAGCTCCTCGGGCGTCATCGGCTGATCGGTCACGCTGGCCAGCTGGAGGATGAAATCCACCACCTTGTCCTCGTACAGCGGCGCGCGCAGCTGCTCGAGCGCCTGGGGCGTGTTCTTGAAGAAGTCGAGCACCTTCTGCTCCTGGCCCGGATAGCGCCGCGCCTGATCGAGCACCGCGGCATTGAGCTCGGACTGCTCGACCCTGAGATCGTTGGCCTGGCCGACGTCGGAGAGAATCAGGCCGAGCCGCACGCGCCGCTCGGCGATGTCGTGGTATTCCGCCCTGACCGTCTCGTCGGGCTCGGCGGCCTCGCTGCCGTCGCCCTGGCCCGCGGCCATCTCCCGCTTGAGCTGCTGCCAGATCGCATCGAACTCGAGCTCGACCATGCCGCCCGGCACCTCGAACCTGCAGTTCTCGGCGAGATGGTCGAGCAGGGCCCGCTTGACCCGCAGGCGCGAGATCCTGGCGTACTCGCGCTCCATGCCCTCGCGCAACACGGTCCTTAGCGCCTCGAGGTCGTCGAAGCCCTGGCCCTTGGCCAGCTCGTCGTCGATCGCCAGCGGCTGCGGCTCGCCGATCTCCTTGATCTCGACCGCGAAGCTCGCCGCCTTGCCGGCCAGCGCCTGATTGCCGTACGCTTCTGGAAAGGTGACCTCGACCGTGACCTCGTCGCCCACCTGCTTGCCGATCAGCTGATCCTCGAAGCCCGGAATCATCATGCCCGCGCCGAGCATGAGCGGGAAATCGTGCGCGTGTCCGCCCTCGAACGGCTCACCGTCGACCGTGCCGTGGAAATCGATGATCACGCGATCGCCGCTCTGGCTGGGCCGCGCCTTTGCGGGCGGCGCGAAGTCGCGCGACCGCTCGGCAAGGTTGGTCAGCGCCTTGGCCACCGCCTCGTCGTCGACCGCCGCCACCGGCCGGGTCAGCTCGATCGTCTTCAGATCGACCTTGGGGACCTCGGGCAGGACCTCGAGCGCCATGGTGAACTCGAGGTCGGCGCCCTCGTCGAACGAGGTGACCTCGATCTTGGGCCGCAGGGCCGGCCGCAGCTCGTGATCGCTGATCGCCTGCTGCGAGCCCTTATTGACCGCCTGCTCGACCACCTCGCCCATCACCGAGCGGCCGTACTGCTTGCGCAGCAGGGAGACCGGCACCTTGCCCGGCCGGAAGCCGGGCATCCGGATGGTCCGGCTGAGCTCGCTCAGCCGGCTGCTGACCCGGTCCTCGATCTCGTTGGCGTGGACGACGATCCTGTATTCGCGCTTCAGTCCGTCCGCCGACAGTTCGGTAACTTGCATCGCCCCTCGCCCGCATCCTGTGACCGTTGCCGGCCGCTCCCAGCCCCTCCCGGCGCGAACCCGCACGTCGGGCCGGCAGAAGGCCGTGGTGCGGGCGGAGGGACTCGAACCCCCACGGCTTGCGCCACCAGATCCTAAATCTGGCGTGTCTACCAATTCCACCACGCCCGCTGCCTGGCGACCGGCCGCGCAAGGCCGCGACGAACGTGGGCGCCCCTATAGCATGTTTCAAGCCGCGTCCAACAGCGTTGCGACCCGGCTTTGCAAGCAGTAAGGGCGCCTTGTCAGCCCCACAGCGACACGCCCTCACGCGCCAGCACGCGTGCCACCGCCGGGCGGCTCTCCATGCGCCGCGCCCACGCCGTCCATGCCGGATAGCGCTCCGCCGCGCCCAGCCCGATGCGGTTGGCCCAGCGCAGGAACACGAGCAGAAAAGGATCGGCGACCGAGTAGGACGCGCCGGCCGCAAAGGCGCGGCTGGCGAGGCGCGGCTCGATCTCGCGATTGAGGGCGTCGATGCGCTCTTTCGCTTCCCCGGCCATCGCCGCGCGCGCGGCCGGATCGTCGGTGAACCGCTCGGGTCGCCAGAGGCAGGCGTAGGCGATGTGCAGGCTGTTGGTGAGCCACATCAGCCACTCGAAGGCGCGCGCTTCCTCGACCGTGCCGGCCTCGGGCAGCAATCGGGCCTCGGGAAACCGGCGGGCGACATGCAGAAGGATGGCAGCCGCCTCGGTCAGGCGCTGGCCATCGTCCTGCTCCAGCACAGGCACGAAGCCGCGCGGGTGCACGGCGAGGTATTCGGGCTGTCAGGTTCTGGCCCCGCGGCACGACCACCGGCTCGAAGGCCGCGCCCGCCTCCTCCAGCGCGATGTGGCAGGCCATCGAGCAGGCGCCGGGAGTATGGTAGAGCTTCATCGCGGTGCTCCTCCTCTACGTCCATCCTCTGGACGCAGAGTTAGCAAGGCTAGATCCATCTTGCAAACTCTGCTACGCCCGACCTCATGAGAAACCCAGCGAAGCTGCAGGCAACCGAAGTCCGTCACGCGCCGGTGCCGCTGGCCGAGTGCGCTCTGGCGCGCGCCGTCGCCGTGATCGGCGACGCCTGGATCCTGCTGATCCTGCGCGAGGCGGTCTACGGCATCACCCGCTTCGAGGAGATGCGGGCCGATCTGGCCATCCCGCGCACGGTGCTGAGCGATCGCCTGAACAGGCTGGTCGGCGCCGGCCTCCTGCGCCGGGTGCCTTACCAGCAACCGGGACAGCGCACGCGCCAGGCTTACGAGCTGACCGACGGGGGCCGGGCGCTCATGCCGGCCGTGGTGGCACTCCGGGAATGGGCCGAGGGGCACCTGCCCGGCGGCCGCTCGCCCCTGCGCCTGCGCCATCGTGACTGCGGCGCCGACGTCCGCGCGCGGCTGGTGTGCGGCCGCGGGCACGTCCTCGAAGATGCCGGCGAGGTCGCAGCGACCGTCGAACGCCCTGCGGGTCCCTGACCCGCGTTCTCACGCGGTGATGCGGCCGCTCAGCGCCTGGCGGTAGAGCGCAGCATAGCCGGGCTCGTCGAGCGGAAGCGGATTGCCGCCGGCACTCGGATCGGCCGCGGCGCGCGGCGCCAGGATCGGCACATGCTCGGGCGTCACGCCCAGCGCGCTCAGGTCGTCAGGAATCTCGAGATCGCGCCGCAGCTCCATGATCCAGCCGAGCAGGCCGTCGAAATCGGCCTGGGCGAGGCCGAGCACCCGGGCAAGCTGCCCCACCTGCTGCTCGATCGCCGGCCGGTTGGCGACCAGCACATAGGGCATGACGATCGCGATGGTCAGGCCGTGGTGGCGATCCAGCAGGCCGCCGATCGGATGCGCGAGCGCATGCATGGCGCCGAGGCCTTTTTGGAACGCGACCGCGCCCATGCTCGCCGCCGCCAGCATGTAGGATCGGGCGACCAGGTTCCGGCCATCCTCGACCGCGACCGGCAGCCAGCGATGGATCAGGCGGATCGCCTCGGTGGCGATGCCGTCGGCCATCGGAGCAAAGCCCGGCGCGCACAACGCCTCCAGGCTGTGCGAGAGGGCATCGATGCCGGTCCAGGCGGTGAGGTTGGCGGGCAGGCCCAGGGTCAGCTCGGGATCGGCGATCACCTGGCCCGGCAGCATGCGCGGATGGAAGACGATGCACTTCTCGTGCGTGTCTTCCCTGGTGATCACGGCGGCGCGCCCGACCTCGGAGCCGGTGCCGGCGGTGGTCGGCACCGCCACGACCGGGGGAAGGCTGGCGGTGCGGCCCCGGCGCCAGTTGTCGCCGCGATCCTCGAAGTCCCAGATCGGGCGCTCCTGAGCAGCCATGAAGGCGATCGCCTTGGCGGCATCCAGCGCGCTGCCGCCGCCGAGCGCGATCACGCCGTCATGGCCGCCCTTGCGCAGCGCCTCGACCCCGGCCGCGACATCGGCGCCGGTCGGGTTGGGCCGGACATCGGCGAACAGCGCGACCGGCAGACCGGCACGCGCGATCGCGAGCACGCGCTCGCCGATCGCATGCCCGGCGAGGCCCGGATCGGTGATCAGGAGCGGCCGCGCGATGCCGAGCGCGGCGCAGGCGTCCGGCAGCTCCGCGATCCGCCCGGCGCCGAACCGGACCGTGGTCGGATAGCTCCAGTTGCCGCGCAGCGCGCGCGGATCGATCGTCACCATGGGGTCCCTCCTGACGGCTTGCCGCCGCGCACGAACGGCGCATTCCTGCGGCCACGCCGGGTCACGCGGCTTCGCCCGTCAGCTGCTCGGGCTCGCCGAGCCTGCCCTCACCCATGGTCAGGCAGGCGATGAAATAGATGCGATCCCGGCTGCGCAGCCGCTCGAAGGCCGCAGTGCCCGGAATCCCGGCGTACTGCTCGAGCCGGCCGACACCGAGCGGGCGGCACCACCAGGGCAACCCCGAGCGGATCAGCGCGCCGGCGCCGCATGCTGTCCAGCTCGCACGCGCGCACCACGTTCGCCGTGACGTCGCGCAGGGAGCCGGCGAGGCCGGCGGCGCGCAGCCGCTGCTCCAGGCGGGGCAGCTTTTGCCTCCGCCGATGGTCGCCGTACAGCAGCCGGCCTCCTGGCCGCAGGACGCGCCTGACCTCGCCGAGGAACGCGGTCTCGTCGCCATAGGCGTGCGACGCCTCGACGTTGATCACGAGATCGAAGGCGCCATCCTCGAACGGCAGCTGCAGCGCATGGCCGCGCACGAAGCTCATGCCCGGCAGGGCCGCATAGCGAGCCCGGCAGAACCTGATCGCGTGCGCCGAAAAGTCGAGCCCGATCACCTGCGTAGCACCTGGCAGGTGCCGCGCCGCATGGCGGAGCCCGCCGCCGCGGCCGCAGCTGATCTCGAGGACGCGGCCGATGCCGGCTGCAGCACCAGGTGCGCCCAAGAGCTTCAGCAGCTCGGCGTAGAGCTGCAGCTGAAAGCATTCCGAATCGCCGGTCTCGGCAGGAGCGAAGCCATAGTTGTTGGTCGTCGTCTCGCCCCAGCGCAGCGAGTACAAAAGGTCGTACCGTCCCTCCCTGCGCCTGCCACGGATCATCATCCGCAAGGCCAGCATGCCGGCCGCCAGCATGCCAGCCAGCCCGACCAGGCAGAACGCCACGAGGCCCGTCGTCATCAGTGCGCTACCCGAGCGTGCCGGCTCCGCCGACAGCCCGAGAGGGTCGGCTCCGCCGACAGCGGTAACCCGGACGCCGGCTCAGGGCAACAACGATCGCGAGGTGGAGTATCGGCGAGACCCCTGCGGCCGGACCGCAGCGCAACGCGAGCCTTGGTTCCGGCGCGATTGCCTGCTACGCGGTACCGGACCACCCGGAGCCGGCCTGACGGCAGCTCCACGAGGCGTTGCAGCATGACCGAGCGCATCCTGATCCTCGATTTCGGCGCGCAGTACGTCCAGATGGGCGGCGGAAAGACCGCGGCGTGCCGACAGTCCTGAGGTGGCGCGGCTGGATCTTCCTCTTCTACAGTGCCGACTGGCGCGAGCCTCCCCACGTGCACGCGAGAAAAGGTCGGCAGGAAGTGAAGTTTTGGCTAAGCGACTGCAGCGTTGCCGCCGCCCGTCGCGTGCCGCAACATGAGCTCAACGCGCTCCAGCAGAAGCTGCGGCAGCACCGCGACGAGTTTCTGGAGAAATGGCATGCGCATTTCGGATGAGGATCTCGAGGCGATGGAGCCTGTGCAGGCAAGCTGCACCGACACAGAGCTGGTTGTGACCCTGGCGAACGGGCAGAAGATCGTGACACCGCTCTGGTGGTATCCACGGCTACTGAATGCGACGCCCAGGCAGCGCGCAAACTACGAGCTGTCGCCGTTCGGGCTGCACTGGCCGGATATCGACGAGGACCTGAGCATCGAGGGCATGCTCGTGGGCAGCAAGGCTCCGGGCGCCAGACAACCGGAGCCGGCCTGACGGCGGCTCCGACGAGGCGTTGCAGCATGACCGAGCGCATCCTGATCCTCGATTTCGGCGCGCAGTACACCCAGCTGATCGCGCGGCGCATCCGCGAGGCAGGCGTCTATTGCGAGATCCTGCCCTGCACGGTCGACGACGATGCGGTGCGCGCTTTCGCGCCCAAGGCCATCATCCTGTCCGGCGGGCCCGCCTCGACCACGGCGGCCGGTGCGCCGCAGGCACCCGAGGCGGTGTTCACGCAGGGCGTGCCGGTGCTCGGTATCTGCTATGGCGAGCAGACCATCTGCGCCCAGCTCGGCGGCAAGGTCGAGATCGGCCATCACCGCGAGTTCGGCCGGGCGTTCATCGAGGTGGTCGACGGCTGCGCCCTGTTCGAGGGCGTGTTCGAGGTCGGCGCGCGCGAGCAGGTCTGGATGAGCCACGGCGACAAGGTGGTGGAGCTGCCGGAGGGCTTTCGCGTCGTCGCGATCTCGGAGGGCTCGCCGTTCGCCGCGATCGCCGACGACCGCCGGCGCATCTTTGGCGTGCAGTTCCACCCCGAGGTCGTGCACACGCCGCGCGGCCACGAGCTGCTCGCCAATTTCGCGCATCGGGTCGCGGGCTGCGCCTCCGCCTGGACCATGGCGGCGTTCCGCGAGCAGGCGATCGCCCGGATGCGCGCGCAGATCGGCGCCGGCCGGGTGATCTGCGGCCTCTCGGGCGGCGTCGATTCGGCAGTTACCGCGCTCCTGCTGCACGAGGCGGTCGGCGACCAGCTGGTCTGCATCCTGGTCGACACCGGTCTCCTGCGTGCGGGCGAGGTGGAGCAGATCGTCGATCTCTTCCGGCGCCACAGCAACATACCCTTGCATGTGGTTGATTTGCAAAGCCGTTGTTCCTCGAGCGCCTGGTCGGCATCACCGACCCGGAGGACAAGCGCAAGACCATCGGCAAGGCCTTCATCGACGTCTTCGAGCAGGAAGCCAAGCGGCTGGGCGGCGCCGATTTTCTGGCGCAGGGCACGCTGTATCCGGACGTCATCGAATCGGTCTCGTTCAAGGGGCCGAGCGTCACCATCAAGTCGCACCACAATGTCGGCGGCCTGCCCGAGCGCATGGCGCTGAAGCTGGTCGAGCCGCTGCGCGAGCTGTTCAAGGACGAGGTGCGCGTGCTCGGCCGCGAGCTGGGCCTGCCGGAAGGTTTCGTCGGCCGCCACCCCTTCCCCGGCCCCGGGCTCGCGGTGCGCATCCTGGGCGAGATCACGCCGGAGCGCCTGGAGATCCTGCGCCAGGCGGATGCGATCTTCCTGGACGAGATCCGCACCGCCGGCCTGTACGATGCCATCTGGCAGGCGTTCGCCGTGCTGCTGCCGGTGAGAACCGTGGGCGTGATGGGCGACGACCGCACCTACGAGGCGGTCTGCGCGCTGCGCGCGATCACCTCGGTCGACGGCATGACGGCAGACTTCTACCCGTTCGACATGGGCTTTCTCGGCCGGGTCGCGAACCGCATCGTCAACGAGGTGCGCGGCATCAACCGGGTGGTCTACGACGTCACCAGCAAGCCGCCCGGCACGATCGAGTGGGAGTAGGGGCTTCGGGAGCGCGCGCGCATGACCGAGAGCGTCGAACGCAAGCAGCAAAGGTCGGCGGGTCCAGCCCGGCCCGCCATGGACCCCGCCGAAGGGGTCCGGCAGATCAAGCTCCGCCCGCACGAGATGACGGATGCCCTAACCAATGCGGACGATCTCTTCGTCCTCGCGCATCTCGGCATTCCGCGGATCGACCACACGCAATGGTCGCTGACCATCGACGGCATGGTCGGCAGCACCTGCACCCTCACGCTCGACGACGTGAAAGCGCGGCCGAAGAAGCTCGTCGAAGCCGTGCATCAGTGCTGCGGCAATCCGCTCCAGCCCCAGGTGGCGACGCGCCGCGTTGCGAATGTCCGCTGGGGCGGCATCGATCTGATGGCACTCCTCGATGAGCTGGGCATCGATCCCGGCGCGCGGTTCCTTTGGTCGTACGGGCTCGACGGTGGCGAGTTTGCCGGCAAACCCTGCGAGTGGTTCATCAAGGATCTGCCGCTCGACCGCTTGGCCGCTGGCGACGTGCTGCTCGCCTACGAGCTGAACGGGGCACCGCTGTCGGCCGAGCACGGTTTTCCGCTGCGGCTTGTCGTGCCGGGCTATTACGGAACGAACAGCGTGAAATGGCTGTGGCGGCTGCACCTTGCCGAGCATCGGGCCGAGGGGATCTTCACGACCGACTTCTACAATGACAGCCTCGGCGCAGCGGACATTGCGGCCGGCCTGCCATCGCGGCGACCGATCTGGGCAGTCGCGCCGGAATTGATCATCGTGGCGCCTGCGCCGGATGCTGCGGTCGCCTTGGGCGAGCCGATCGAGATCTGGGGTTGGGCCTGGTCGTTCCGCGGCATCGCCGCCGCTGAGATCAGCGTCGACGGCGGCGCGAGCTACGTTCGCGCGACGCTCGGTGCGCGACGCGGCTGGACCTGGCAGCGATTCTCGTTGCCGTGGCGGCCGGCCGATCGCGGCGAAACCCGGCTCTGCGTCCGCGCTCTGGAGGATGGAGGCGCAGGACAGCCGCGCGAGGGCGCGCGCAACGCGATTCACACGGTGCGGGTCGTCGTTCAATGATGGCCGCCGCCGAATGAGGCGCGCGCATGGTAGCAGCGCTGCCGTTCGGCCGTTCCCCGCCTTCGGGCGAGGGTGCCCTGGCATCTCAGCCGCTCGATTTCGGCACGAGCCGGACGCCGGGCATGCCATCAAAGTGCCGGTCGCAGGTGAGCAGATCCGCGCCGTGCGAAAGCGCGGTCGCGTAGACGATGGCATCCGCCGTCGCGAGCCTGTGGCGGGCGCAGAGATCGGCCGCTGAGAGCGCGATGTCCGTGTCGAGAGCGGCGACGATGCAGGTCCCGGTGAAGGCAATCACCTGATCGGCTTTGTCCTCGCCGACCTCACGCGTGAGCCATTTCGCCAGCTCGAGCTGGACGATGGTGGGCACGAGCCACTGGTCGCGCTCCGGAAGCTCGCGCGCTACGCTCCTGCCTGCAGCCGAGTCGACCAGCCATTCGATCCAGGCCGAGGTATCGACGAGCCGCATCGGGAATGATCACGCCCGATCCGTCCGGTCCCGGTAGTCGCGCGGACTTGCGCCGCGTGCCAGTCCGGCGAGATCCTCGCGCTTGGGCACGGGCACCAGCAGCACGCCCTCGCCTTTCGGAATGAAGGCGAACTCCTGTCCCGCCTGCCAATGCCGGGCCGTGCGCACCGCCTTCGGAATCGAGATCTGGAACTTGCTCGAAAGCTTCGCCGTCTCCGAGCGCATTACGATTTCCTCATCGATCAACCGACCGTAAGACAATATCATTGGCCGGACCCTGCGAACAGCGCTAAGTCTCGTGCGGCAAGCCGCGGGTTTGAACAAAGCAGGATGGGAGACGGATGGTGCCTTACCGCAGGCTGGAGGGCGGGATCGCCTTCATCACCGGCCGCCGGGCGGCGGCGACAGGATGCTCTGAGCGCCGCGGATGGACCTCGGCATTCCGGCGGGCGAGTTCGCGCTGCTGCTCGCTGCCCTGCTCGCGGCAGGCTTCGTCACCGGGCTGCTCGCCGGCCTGCTCGGGATCGGCGGCGGCGGCATCCTGGTGCCGGTGCTGTACGAGCTGTTCGGCTCGCAGGGCGTCGACGAGGCGATCCGGATGCACCTCGCGGTCGGCACCTCGCTCGCCGTGATCATTCCGACCTCGCTGCGCTCGTTCGCGGCGCATCGGGCCCGCGGCGCCGTCGACATGGAGATCGTGAAGTCCATGGCGCTGCCGGTGATCGCCGGCGTCTGCCTCGGCGCCGTGCTGGCGCGCTACGCCGACGATGCGGTGCTGAAGTCGATCTGGGTGCTGGCGGCGAGCCTGATGTGCCTGCGGCTCTACCTCGGCCGGCGCGGCTGGCAGCTCGGCGACACGATTCCCGGCAACCCCTTCCGCATGCTGTATGGCGGCTTCGTGGGGCTGGTCTCGACCCTGATGAGCATCGGCGGCGGCGTGTTCGTCACGACCATGATGACGCTCTACGGCCGGTCGATCCACAACGCGGTGGCGACCTCGTCGGGCTTCGGCCCGCTGATCGCGATCCCGGGCGCGCTCGGCTTCATCTGGGCCGGCTGGCAGGCCCCCGGCCTGCCGCCGGGCTCGCTCGGCTATGTCAGCCTGCTCGGCGCGCTGCTGATCATCCCGACCAGCGTGCTGGCGGCGCCGCTCGGCGTGCGCATCGCGCATGGCATCTCGCGGCGCAGGCTCGAGCTCGCGTTCGCGACCTTCCTGGTGCTGGTGTCGCTGCGCTTCCTGCTCAGCCTGTAGCTATTCGTCGAGTCCCGGCAGCAGCTCGTAGCTCGCCTCGACCTGGTAGTCCGCGCCCTCGGGCCGCAGCCAGCTCGAGTACAGATGGAAGCTGCTGACCGGGAACGTCTCGCTGCGATACAGGCTGTGGCGCATCAGGTACGTGCCGAGCCTGGTCGGCGCCAAGGGTCCGCGGATCCGCGCGATGGTGACGTGCGGCGCGAATTTGCGTCCGTCCGGCGCCAGTCCGGCCTGGTCGAGGACGCGGTCGATCCGCCGCTTGAGACGCTGCAGCTCGAGCGACTTCTCGACGCCTACCCACAGCACCCGGGGCTCGCCGCGCAGCGGAAAATGGCCGATACCCTTCAGGCGGAGCTCGAACGGGATACCGGGCACCAGAGCCAGCGCATCGGCCACCTCCCGGACCCAGCCATTGTCGAGCTGGCCCAGAAAGCGCAGCGTCAGATGCTGCTGATCGGCATCCAGCCAGCGCACGTCGCCGAGCCCCATGCCCAGGGGCTCGAGCGACCGTTTGATGTCCTCGGGCAGGTCCAGCGCGACGAACAGTCGAGGCATCCGGCAAGGCCCAGGTCGTACTTACTGCTTCTATAGTGTCCCGGGATGCACTTGCCAAACGGCGATCGCTCCCATAGGTAGCACAGCCGTGCGCCACGCCATCGATCGCCCTGACCGGTCGAGGGCAGATGGTGCCCCGGGGCAGCAGCGAAGGCGCAGCAAGCAGAAGAGGATAGTCCCGCGATGCGTGGGCGAGGTTCGGGCCAATCCGACGAGTTCATTCGCGAGGTCGACGAGGCCGTCCGTCAGGATCGTTGGCTGAAGCTGTGGAAGCACTACGGCGCCTATGTGATCGGCGCGGCGCTGGCGGTGGTCATCGGATCGGCCGCCGGGGTCGGTTGGCGCGCCTGGCAGGAGAGCCGGCGTCAGGACGAGGCGGAGCGCTACATGGCGGCGATCGAGCTTTTGCGTGAGGAGCGCCCGGCCGAGGCGGCCGAGGCGCTTGCCGCGCTGGCGCGCGAATTCGAGCAGCGGCTATGCCGTGCTGGCCCGCCTGCAGGCGGCGCAGGCGCTGGGCGAGGCAGGCGATCGCGCCGGCAAGCTGAACATGCTCGGCCAGCTCACCGAAGACGCTGGGGCTGCCACTCTGTATCGCGACCTCGGCGAGCTTCTGGCAGCCCAGGAGGCGTTCGCCGCAGCCGGCCAGGACGATCTGTCGAGCCAGCTCGCGAAGCTCGCGGCGGAGGGCAGCCCCTGGCGCTACAGCGCCCTGGAGCTCAGCGCGCTGGCGCAGCTGCGCGCCGGCGAGACCGAGGCCGCGCGCGCGACCCTGGCGCTGCTGGCCGAGGATCCGCGCACGCCGCCCAATCTCGGCCGCCGCGCCGCAGAGCTGCTGAGCGCGCTCGGCGGGCCGTCGGATGCGGATGCCGGCGCCGGCGCCGCGGCGTCCGGCGACGCGCCGGAAGCGGGGGCAGCGCCCCAGGAAGCGGAGGCGGCGCCCCAGTGAGCCCGCGCGCGCTGCTCCTGGCTTTCGCCCTGCTCCTGCCCGGGTGCTCGACCGGCTGGTTCGGCGGGTCCGAGGCGCCGCCCCTGCCGGGCGACCGGGTTCCGGTGATGCTGCTCGAGCGCGAGGTCACGGCCGATCCGGGTCTCGCCAGCCTGCCGATCCAGCTGCCGCCGCCCGAGCGCAACGCGGCCTGGCCGCAAAGCGGCGGCCTGCCCAGCCACGCCTTCCATCATCTGGCCGCCGATGACGATCTGCAGCTGGCATGGAGTGCCAGCATCGGCACAGGCTCGGCCGGCAGCGGCCAGCTCCTGGCCCGGCCCGTGGTCGCGGAAGGGCGCGTCTTCACGATGGACGCGGAGGGCACGATCAGCGCGTTCGACGCGCAGACCGGCAGCCTGGCGTGGCGCTACGAGCCCGAGGAGCTGATGGACGAGGCCGAGCTCGGCGGCGGTCTCGCCTATGACGGCGGCTGGCTGTTCGCAACCTTGAGCTCGGGCACGGTGATCGGGCTGAACGCGTCGAGCGGCACCGAGGTCTGGAACCGGTCCTTGCTGCTGCCGTTGCGCGCCGCGCCGACCGTGTCCGATGGTCGTCTGCTGGTGGTCAGCGCCGACAATCAGCTCTACGCCCTGGACGGCGAGACCGGTCGGCCGTTGTGGCGGCACACCGGCTTCTTCGAGGGCACGGCACTGCTCGGCGGCCCGAGCCCGGCGGTCGGCGACAGCGTCGTGGTCGTGCCCTACTCGTCGGCCGAGGTGTACGCGCTGCGCCTCGAGAACGGCCGCCCCTTGTGGAACGACACCGTACAGCGCCCGCGCCGCACCGAGGGCCTTGCCCAGATCAACGACATCGACGGCATGCCGGTGATCGAGGACAGTCTCGTCTACGTCGCGAGCTACGGCGGTCAGATGGCGGCGATCGATCTTTTGCGCGGCATCCGTGCCTGGGACATCGATCTGGCCAGCACCCAGATGCCCTGGCTCGCGGGCGACTTCATCTATCTGCTGAGTGCGCGCGGCGAGGTCGTGTGCCTGCTGCGCGAGAATGGTCGGGTGCGCTGGGTCAGCCCCTTGCCGCGCCTGACGAACCCGGACGATCCCACCTCCGAGCCGATCAGCTGGACCGGCCCGATCCTGGTCGGCGATCGGCTGCTGCTGGCCGGCTCGACCGGCGAGGCCCTGGCCATGTCGCCCTATAACGGCGAGATCCTGGGCCGCATCGATCTGGCAGGGCCGGTGCTGATCCCGCCGGTGGCGGCTGAGGGCACCGTCTATCTTCTGACCGAGAACGCGGAGCTGCTGGCGTATCGCTGACGCCCGCGCATGACGCCCCGATGTCCTTCACGATCGCGATCGTCGGCCGGCCCAACGTCGGCAAGTCGACCCTGTTCAACCGGCTGGTGGGACGCAACCAGGCGCTGGTCGACGCCACGCCGGGCCTGACCCGGGACCGGATCGAGGGCGCCGCCCGGATCGGTCCGCTGACCTTCCGCGCGATCGATACCGCGGGCGTGGTGGAGGGCGACGAGCAGAGCCTCCAGGGTCGTTTGCGCCGGCAGACCAGCAGCGCGCTCGCCGAGGCCGATTTCGCCCTGATGGTGATCGACGCCAAGAGCGGCCTCACCGCGCTCGATCGTCACGTCGCCGGCTGGCTGCGCCGCCAGGACAAGCCGGTGATCCTGGTCGCCAACAAATGCGAGGGCGTTCGCCGCGGCGAGCTTCGCGACCGAGGCCTGGGCGCTCGGTCTCGGGCCGCCGGTCCCGATCTCGGCACAACAGGGCGAGGGCATGGCCGATCTCGCCGAGGCGCTGATCGCGGCGAGCGCGGATGACGCGCCTGCCGCCGAGGCCGACGCGCAGCCGCCGCCGCTGCGGCTCACGGTCGCCGGCCGGCCGAACGTCGGCAAGTCCTCGCTGATCAATCGGCTGCTCAAGGACGAGCGCCTGCTGACCGGGCCCGAGCCGGGCCTGACCCGCGATGCGGTCGCGATCCGCTGGCGGTGGCACGGTCGCGAGATCGAGCTTGTCGACACCGCTGGCCTGCGCCGCAAGGCGAGGATCGCGCCGGACAGCCTCGAGCGCTTGTCGGGCAAAGCGGCGCTCGCGGCGCTGCGCCAGGCCGAGATCGTCCTTTTGCTGATCGACGCCAGCGCGCCCCTGGAGAAGCAGGATCTGGCGATCGCCAATCTGGCGGTCGAGGCCGGCCGCGGGCTGGTGGTCGCCGCCAACAAATGGGACCTCGTCGAGGAGCCCGAGGTCGCGCGGAAAACCCTTCGCCACCTCATCGAGACCAAGCTGCCACAGCTCAAGGGCGTGACCTTCCTGCCGATCTCGGTGCTCACGGGACAAGGGCTGGAGCGGCTGCTGCCGGCCGTGGTCGCGACGCATGAGCGCTGGTCGCGCCGGGTCGCGACGGGGCCGCTGAACCGCTGGCTGCAGGACGCCGTCGACGCTCACCCGCCGCCGATGGCCAAAGGCCGGCGGGTCAAGATCCGCTATGCCACGCAGGTCACGACCCGGCCGCCGGCCTTCGTCCTGTTCGTAAGCCAGGCAGGCGCCCTCTCGGACGCCTATCTGCGCTACCTGGCCAACGGCCTGCGCACGGCCTTCGATCTGCCGGGCGTGCCGCTGCGCCTGACCTGCCGGACCGGCGGCAACCCTTACGTCTGAGCCGCCGGCCCGAAGCCCATCATCGCCGCTGGTCGCCCTCGAGGCTCGCCCGATCGCCCGGCTGCGGCAGCCGGATGTCGCCGGCCAGCTCGTTCAGATAGTTCTCGAGATTGGTGTAGCCGTTGCCGGTGACGTCGCCGTTGCGATCGGCGGGATCATGAGGGTCGAGGCCGAGCCTGCTCTCCCAGGCATCCGGCATGCCGTCGCGATCGCTGTCGAGCGGTGGCGTGCCGGAAGCGAGCGTCGGCCAGCCGCCGACCTCGCTCGGATGGTCGATGACCTCGCCCTCGCGCTCGCGCACCGTCCGTCGAGGATGCGCTCGTCGACGGCATCGCGCCGCGGCAGGATCGCGCCCGCCCGCTCGAGCACGTCGGCATAGGCGCGCTCGGCCAGCGTGGTCGTCACGAACGGCGCCGGCTGCCGCTCCGCCGCCAGGAAGCGCCGATCCTCCTCGATCACCGCGATCTCCTCCGGCATCGTGTCGTCGGTGCGGTAAAGCTCGTCGATATTGCCCACGACGTACATCACGAAGCCTTCGCGCGCGCCGTCGTCGACGTCGCGGGCCCGGACGATGTGGTTGTTGATCTCCGGATTGTCCGATCTTGGTGTTCTTGCCGTTGCGCATGATGTTGCCGACGACGTTGGCGTACGGCTTGGCGTTGGCCTCGCTGATCTCGATCATGCGAAAGTTCGGGTTGTAGAGCACGTTGTTGACGATGTCGGCGACGCCGTAGGCGAGCGCGACCTCGGGATTGCGGCCCTCGTTGTGCGCGAACAGGTTGTGGTGGATGCTGACATTGCCGCCTTCCTGGGTCGAGACCAGCAGGCCGCGGCTGTGTCGCTCGTCCTTGGCGTGGCCGCCGCGGCGAAGAGCCTCGCTGAGGATGCTCCATTGCACCGTGAAGTCGCTGGCGTCCTCGCTGGCGCCGAGCACCTCGTCGACGCCCCAGCTGAGCGAGACGTGGTCGATCATCACGTTGCGCGCGCCCTCCATCAGGCCGAGCGCATCGATGCAGCAGGACGGCTCGCCCGAGGGCCCGGGCCGAAGTCGCAGGTATCGGATCACGACGTCGTGGGTCTCGATCGTGATGGGCGCTTCCGTGTTGGCGCGATGGTTGCGGATCAGGATGCCGTCGCCCGGCGCGGTCTGGCCGGCGATCGTGATGTAGGGATCGCGCACGCGGATCGGACGCTCGACCGCGATCGTGCCGCCGACCCGGAAGACGATGGTCCTCGGCCCCTCCCGCTCGACCGCATCGCGCAGGCTGCCGGGACCGCTGTCGTCGAGGTTGGTGACCTCGATCACCACGCCGCCACGACCGCCGAGCGCCTTGGCGCCGAAGCCCTCGGCGGTCGGGAACGCCTTGACGCCGGGCTCGTGAGCCTGCAGGTCGCCCTCGCGGGTCCAGCCGGCAAAGCCCTCGTCGAAAGCGACGCGCCACCAGCGCTCGCCGCCGGACGAGAGCGGGCCCTCCTCGATCGTGCCCTGGCCGCCTGGCAGCGGCAGGGCGAGCGCCTGCTGATCATCCGGGCTGGCCTTGACCGGCGTGCGCACCAGCGCCACCACGCGGTCGCCGGCAGCGAAGCTCGTCGTCGGCGGTCTGCGCACTCGTTGCCGCCAGCGATGGCCAGGTCGACGCCGCCGAACAGAGCATCATCGCGCCGAGCGCAACCGTCGACATCCAATCGCAGCGTGAATATTTACGCTTCATGATCTCACCATCAGTTCATCGGGAACGAGCACTCAATCTATATTGTAATGCGTTAACCATACTAATACAATAACTTGCGACGATTGCTGGACTCACACGTCGTCGATTCGGGAGGGCGCGCGGCAATTCCGCCGCCGCAAGACGGCGCTGCCCCAGGCGCAGGGCCTGGGGCAGCAGGCTGATCTCAGAGTGCCAGCAGGCCGAGGACGATGCCTCGACCTCGGCGGCCGAACGATCAGTACAAGGCTACCGGATTGCCCGGCGAGCCGGTGGCGCCGACGATCTTGAGCGGCGCCCAGACGAACAGGAACTCGGTCACCCCGTCGGCCAGCAGCGGCGAGAAATCGAGGTTCTCGATGTTCCAGATGCCGTGCCGGGTCTGCAGCTCGGTGTGGCAGGGCACCGCCTCGCCCTCGACCTCGCCGACGGGCTGGGCGTCGTTGGCCGAGGTGTCGCCGCCGGTCAGGATGATCTTCTGCTCGGCGAAGTACTCGCAGGCGCTACGGCCGAAGCCCGGCTCGCCCGAGATGAAGGTCTTGACCCGCTCCGCCTTCTCCTCGGCCGAGAGCGACGGCCACTCGCTGTTCTTCCAGAGATCGCCGTGGCCGGTGTAGAGGAACACGCAGTCGCCCTCGCCGATCTCGTCGATCCCGGCGGCCTGGACCATCGCCTTGACGTCGTCGGCGGTGACGATGCCCGGGCTGTCGGTCGCGTTGGGAATCGGCAGCGGGTTCACGCCGCGGTGCTTGGTGGCATCGAGCAGCACGCCGCGGCAGACGAAGCCCTTCTCGGCGACGCTCTCGACGCCGAGGTCACCCATGCCCAAGACCATGTTGCCCGGGCCGCGCTCGTAGGTCGCCTCGCGCTCGCGGCCGTTGTAGAAGAGGTCGCCCTCCGAGGTTCGGACGCCGATATGGCCGGGTCCATCGAACTGGGTGCCGACCTGGCCGATCTCGGCGGTGACCAGCTCGTCGTGGAACACCAACCCGTTGCTGCCGAAGGGCCCGCCGGTAGGGGTCCCCGGTATCTTGAGCAGGAAGCCACGCGCCCCGAAGAACGGGATATCGCCCGCGTAGAGCTTGCCGAGCGTTGCGGTCTTGCCCTGCTTCACCAGACCGACCGCCTCCATGACCATCTCGGGCGTGGTCCGATTCGGCGCGCCGACCTTGTCGTCCGCGCCCCATTCGGTCGGCCACCAGTTCTCCTCGAGCGGCTTGTCGTTGACTTCCTGCGCCATCGCGCCGCTGCCGAGCGCCAGGCACAGAACACTCGCACCGACGGCCAGCGCCGCGGCTGTACGAACGGTCATTGCAGAACCTCCCTGTGCTGATCCAGCGGCCTTTTGTCGTTCAACCGGGCCGCGCTTTCGACACATATCGCACCCCGACCGACAAGGAAAGAACGCGATGACCATCCTGCCTCCGCGCCTCTGGCGCTCGGTCATCGAGATCGCTACAATCGCCGCGCGAAAACACAACCTCGGGGAGGTTCACACCATGATCCGAATGCTCATTCGCCGAGCGCCGGCGCGCTTCGTCCTGTCGACCAGCGTCGCCTGGGCGGAGTGCGCGCCCGAGACCTGGCAGGACTGCGCCGGCAAGCCGTGGGTCGACGGCGACAAGATGGAGACCCCGATCGGCAGCATCTGGTGGCCGAACCAGCTCTGGGGCGAGGGCGACGAGGCCGGCTCGACCAACTGGTACACCAAGCCCGAGGTGGTCCTGCGGCGCTCGCCGAGGCCGACCAGGGCAAGGTCTACAAGCTGGCGCACCCGTACACTTCGGAGATGCCTCTGTTCGGCGCGCGCCAGTTCGTGCATGCGCATCCCGGCGGACGCCCGACGGCGGGCCGCTCGGCGCCAACAAGATCATCTGGCACGACGAGTTCATCGCGACCGAGATCGGCCAGGTCGGCACGCAGTTCGACGGCCTCGGCCACATCGGTGTGTCGATCGGCGCCGACGGCGATCGCAGCCAGATGCGCTTCTACAACGGCTTCGTCGAGTCCGAGTTCGCGACCGCCACCGGCCTCAAGAAGCTCGGCACCGAGAAGCTGCATCCGATCGTCGCGCGCGGCATCCTGCTCGACTTCGCCGGCGCGCGCGGCGTCGAGACCATGAGCACAGGGCGAATGCGCCAGCATGGACGACGTCAAGGCCGCGCTCGAGAAGCAGGGCATGGCCGACTTCCAGTTCATGGAGGGCGACGCCATCCTGTTCCGCTATGGCTGGGAGAGCCACTGGGACGATCCGGCCACCTTCAACGCCGGCCAGCCGGGGATCTGCATGGACGTGGCGCGCTGGGTCGCCGAGGAGGTCAAGGCCGGCGTCACCGGAGGCGACACCTGGGCGGCCACGGATCCGGTCCCCTACCCTGACGAGCCTGGCTGCGCGTTCTGCCTGCACCAGTACCTGCAGACCCGTCACGGCATCGTCAATCAGGAGAACCTGGCGCTCAAGCAGCTCGCCGACGACGGCGTCTACGTGTTCACCTACATCTACAGCGCCGATGCCGATCTCCGGCGCCACCGGCTCGACCGGCTCGCCGATCGCGATCGACTGAGGGCGCGAACGGCGCGGGGCCGCGTCCTTCGGGGCGCGGCCCTCAGTCCGTCGGAAGCCTCGCCGCAAGCTCGACCGGGATCGGGCCCTCCGGCAGCAGGCCACCCGCCAGTTGCTCCCCCGGCACCTCGATCCGGCCGTCGGGGATCAGCGCCTGCCAACCGTGATCGATCCGCGCGACGCGCAGCACGTAGTCCTTGCCCCAGGTGCGCTCGCCAAACACGGCGGCACCTGCGTGGCGGCGCAGCAGCGCCGCCAGGACCTCGCCGCTGCTCATGGTACCGGCACCGACCAGCACGGTGATCGGACCTCGCCAGATCGCACCTTGCAGCGCCGGAATCGGCATGCTCCGCACCTCGTCGCCGCCGACCAGTCGCACCGCGTCCGCCACCGGCCCGGTAAAGCGCGCCGCGACGCGCAGCATCCGGTCGAGGCTGCCGCCCCGGTTGCAGCGAAGATCCAGCACCAAGGCGCGCGCGCCGACCAGTGCCGCGCCAAGCTCGAGGTCGGCCTTGCGCCCGAACCGGTCGAGGCGCACCAGCCGCTCACCGTCACCGAGATCGGCGGTGCGCTCCACCGACCGGCGGCTGGTCACCCAGCGGATCGTATCCGTGTCCGGGGCCGGCACCTGCTGCCAGACGATGCCGTCTGGCTGGCGGCCCAGCGGCGGCCCGATCGCCGGCTCGGCAAGCGGCGCCCCTTGCGGCGCCGCGAGGAGCAAGGTCAGCAGCGGCCCGACAGGCCATCGCTGTCGAGCCGCCGCCATGCCGCGTACCGCCTAGTGGCAGTAGTTGATCGCGCCGATCATGGTGACGCCCCACGGCTCGTCGCCGATCTCGTCGATGGTCTTGATCAGCTTACGCTCGCGAAGGTCGATCACGGCCACCTGGTTCGCCTCGCTCAGCGCCACATAGAGCTTGGTGCCGTCGGGCGTCGTGACGCCGGTCTCCGGCGCGCCGGGCAGCGCGATCTCGCCGACCTTGGCCATGGCCTCGAGATCGTAGACCAGGGCCTTGTCCTCGCCCCGGCTGATCACCACCGCGGTGGTCTCGAACCAGCCCGTGTTGACGCCGGTCATGTCCTCGGCGCCGGGCAGCCGCGCGACCTCTTCCAGCGTCGCGGTCGAAACGACCGAGACCGTGCGCTCGCCGTTGTTCGGCACCAGCATGTAGCGGCCATCCGCAGTGCTGTAGGCGCGCCACGGCAGGGCGCCGAGCTCGAGGTTCGCCTTCAGCGTGCCCGTGCGCAGGTCGAGCACCGCGAGCCGGCCCCCCTCGCCGTGGGCTGCGAAGCCGAGCCGGCCATCGGGCGTCCGGGTCACGTTGATGATGCCCTGGAACTCGGCATCGGCCTCCTGTTCCGCGCTCGCAACCGCGCTCGGCTCGGCGACCCGGATCTCGTCGACCACCTTGGCGCTCGCCACATCGATGACGCTCACGTGGTCGGCCGCGAGATTGGCGACGTAGAGCCTGGAGCCGTCCGGGCTGAAGGTCAGATTGTGGGGCGCGAACAGCCCGTCGACGCGGGCGATCTCCGCGGGCGGATCGAGCGCCACGAGCGAGACCGTGCCGGCGCCGATATTGCCGACCGCGAGCAGCAGCTCGCTCGGGTGGAGCTCCATGTGCTCAGGCTCGTGGTCGAGCTGCAGGGTCGACGCCTCCAGGGTGGCGAGGTCGATCACCGAGATGGTGTCGTCGGCGGTGTTGCTCGCGATCAGCTTGCCCGCGACCTCGGAGATGGCGACCTGATGCGGCACGTTGCCGACCGCGATCCGGGTGACGACCGTATCGGTCGCGGTATCGATCACCGTGACGTCGGCCGAGTTGCGGTTCGGCACGAACACGTACCGCTCCGGCGTGTCGAGGCCGGCGGCCGACGCGCTCGCCGCGAGCATGCTGCCGACCAGCGCCGCGACGCCGATCGCCGAGCCGAGATGGACTGAAAAATGGGACATGGGAGCCTCGCGCAAGGGTGGACCCATGCCATTGCGATGCGGTGGGCCGGCGCTGTCGCCGACCCTGCCCTACCCCCGGCGCACCCCGGCCGGCGGCATCGCGCTGGCGATGACGTGACGGCCGGTCTCCTGGCTCGCGGGTCAGTGCCTGGCACCCGGCCTTCCCAGCACAGCAGTCGTGCCAGTGGCTATCGGGTGCCGGCTCGCCGCTTACAGTTGCGGGGGCAGCCCCGGCTTTGGCTCGCGCCGCACCGGGTTCCCGTGATGCCCGCTCTGGGCAACCGTCACATCTGCAGATCTACGCGGGCGCACTGCGGAACGCAAGCGTGGCCGCCGGCGATCATCCGCCGAGCGCGAGCGCGCCCGGCCCCAGAGCGGCGACCAGGCGCAGGGTCGCGAGCGCGGCGCGGCCGTTCCTCGCGAGCCGCCAGGCCGCCGGCAGCTCCCAGGGCCGGCCCAGGCTGGCCAGGATCGATGCCGCATACACGTCGCCGCGGCTCGCCGCGGTAGGCGGCCTGCGGCCGGCTCTGCTCGGCCGGATCCGCGACCGCGCGCAGTGCCAGAAACGGCAGGCCCGCAGCCTGCGCCACGTCGGCGATCGCGTGGCTCTCGCTGTCGAGCGCGGCGGCGAAGGTCGCCTGAAAGACGGCGCGCTTCTCCCTGGCCGAGGCCGCCAGCCGGTCGCGGCCGGCAAGCCGCGCCACCTTGAGGTTCGGATTGAGGGGGCTCAGGCAACGCACCAGCCGGTTGCGCCAGGCGAGGTCGGTCGCGATCGTCTCGCCCGACGGCAGCACCACGCATTCGGCGACCACCAGATCGCCCGGACGCAGCACCGGCGCCAGGCCGACCGCCGGGCCGAAGCTGATGATCGCGCGAGCACCCCTGGCGGCGAGCTGGCGAGCGCCGGTCCGGGCGCGACCGGGATCGCCGTGGCTCGTGACGATCAGCGGCGCGACGCTCTGCGGCAGGCGGGCAAAGCATCTGGCCGCGGCCGCGCTGCCGGCGACGATGCCGAGGCCGTGGCCGGCCCTTCCCGATGCGATCTCACCGGCGTACGTCATCCGCGCAGCTCCGTTGCGCGCCTGCTGCGGGCCTTCTACCACAAGTTGTTAAATTGAAAAGCATCATTCGGCGGCGCAAAGGTCGGCCGCCGTGTGGCCCGAGCGGATCGCCCCTTCGATGGTCGCGGGCAGTCCGGTCGCGGTCCAGTCGCCGGCCAGAAAGAGGTTGGGCCAGCGCGTGCGCGCCGCCGGCCGCACGGCGGCGGCGGCCGGCGTCTGGGCGAAGGTCGCGCGGCGCTCCTTGACGATCCGGCCGGGCGCCTGCGGCGACGCCGGCAGATCGAGCGCCGTTGCGGTATCCGCCCACAGGCGTGCCGCGATCGCATCGGCGGGCTCCTCGGCCAGCGCGTCGGCGGCGCTGACCGTGAGGCTCACGAGGTCGTCGCGCAGGAACAGCCACTGCGCCGTGCCGCCGATCAGGCCCGTCAGGACCGGCCGGCCGGGCAAGGGCTGCGGCAGGCGAAAATGGCCGTTGACGATCGGATGGCTGCCCTCGGGCACGGCGATCTCCGGCAGGATCGCCTGGGCCTGTCCGGGCGGCAGGGCGACGATGACGCGATCCCGCTCGCCCAGCGCCACGGCGCCCTGCACGAAATCCAGCGCCAGCGCCCTGCCGTCGCGCTCGATCGCGCGCAGCCGGTGGCCGAACGCGGGCTCGACGCCGTGCCGGGCCAGCAGGGCCAGCGCCGGCTCGACCAGGCTGGCGGCGAGGCTCTCGCGCGCGATCAGCGGCCGGCAGCCGGCAGCGCCGCGGGCAAAGCTCTCCTGGAGCGCCGCCCACAGAAGATGCGCCGAGCCGGTCTCGGGCGGCGTGTTCAGCACCGCCGTCGCGAGCGGGTCCCAGAAGGCGCGCCACAAGGGATCGTGCCGATCGAGACAGTCGGCGACGGTCTGGCCGGGAGCGGCGCGCGCGAGGCGCCAGCCGGCGAGATAGGCGCTGGTGCGCGTGCCGGGCACGCGGCGCGACGGCAGCGCGATCCAGAACGGCAGCGGACCGCGGTTCGGCCGCACGACCCAGCGCTCGCCGCTCGCAAGGTCCATGAACGGGAAGCTGCAGTCGGGCGGGCCCATCAGGCTGGCGCGCGCGCCGATCGCATCGAGATAGGCCATGGCGCTGCGATTGCCGGACAGCAGCAGGTGATTGCCGTTGTCGATCACGCGGCCGAGGGTGCGATCGAAATAGGAGCGGCAGCGGCCGCCGGCCTGGGCCGCCGCCTCGTACAGCGCCACCTCGCGGCCCTGCAGGGTCAGGCGGACCGCCGCGGCAAGGCCGGCGAGACCGGCCCCGACGATGTGCACCCGCGCCATCGGATCAGAGCAGGCCGTGGCGGATCGCGATCCACAGGCGCTCCGCCTTGCCGAGGCGGACGGGCGGATCGAGCTGCTGCCAGTCCTTCGCGATCAGGCGCTCGAGCGTGCGACGGTAGACGCCGCGCATGATCAGCGCCGGGCGCACATCGCCCCGGTCCTCCTGGGCGAGCCAGCGATCGGCGGCATCGAAGCGCAAGGCGGCGCGCGCCGCCAGCTCCCGGCAGACCGCCGGCAGGGCCGGATCGCGCAGCACGATCGCCGGGTCGTCGCCCGCGATGCCGTGGCGATCCAGCAGCTCGCGCGGCAGATAGAGGCGGCCGAAGGTCGCATCCTCGGCAAGGTCGCGCAGGATGTTGGTGAGCTGCAAGGCGTCGCCCAATGCCAGCGCGCCGGCATCGCGATCGGGTGCGCGCGCCCCGAACACCCGCACCGACAGCACGCCGACGGCGCCGGCGACGCAGCGGCAGTAGCGCTCGAGCATGGCCATGGGCGGCGCGCGCATCGCCTCTGCATCCATCTCCATGCCGTCGATCATCGCGTCGAACTCGGCGCGGGGCAGCTCGAAGCGCTCGATCGGCGCCACCAGGGCGAGGCTGGTCGGGCGGCTCGGGCGCCCGGCGTAGAGCGCATCGACCTCGGCCCGCCACAGCCCCAGCGCCGCCCGCTTGCTGGCCGCAGGATCCTCGCTGTCGGCGATGTCGTCGACCTCGCGGCAAAACGCGTAGATCGCGAACATCGCCTCGCGCTTGGCGGCGGGCAGCAGGCGCATGCCCCAATAGAACGAGGTGCCCGAATCCGCGACGACGGCGCGCACATGCTCCTGCGAGGCCGCGACGTCGTCCGCCGCGGCGACGCCGCCGATCGCGGACTGGCTGCTCATCGCGCAGCACGTCCGGATGCAGACACTGGCGCAGCTCGTCCGGCACCCTGCCGTCGCGGCCCGAATGCCATGCCAAGCCCCTTGACGCCGCAGAGCAGGAACTGCGCCCGGTTGAGCTCGACCCGCTCCGCCAGCGGGTCGCGCCGGCGCAGCAGGGCCGCAAGCCGCCTCGCGATCGCGACGATCACGCCGGATTCGGCCGCAAGCCGCCGGCTCGCCAGCACGCGCGGCAGATTGCGCGCCGTCTCGAGCAGACCGTCGACCCCATCGAGCGCCTGGTCCAGCACTTGGCGCAGGGCGGGCGACGCGGCAGGCCTGTCGAGCTCGGCAACCTCGATGCCGGCCGCCGCAAAGCTGTCGAGCGGCAGGTAGACGCGGTTCAGCGCCCGGAAGTCGTCCTGGCAGTCCTGCACGTGGTTCAGCACCTGCAGCGCATCGCACAAGGGGTCCGAATAGGCGTACAGCTCCGGCCGCTCGCCGTGCAGATCGAGCAGATAGCGGCCGACCGGCGAGGCGGACAGCGCGCAGTAGCCCAGGAGATCCTGCCAGTCGCGGTAGCGAAGCTTGGTCGCGTCGCGCTTGAAGGCGGCGAGCAGGTCCTGCGCGTGCTGCGGCGTCACGCCGGTCGCCGCCAGGCTGGCGCGCAGCGCCTGCGCCTTGGGCAGCGCTGCTGCCGCATCCTCGTCGCCGGTCAGGGCATGGGCGAAGGCGTCGAGCCGGGCGATCTTGTCGTCGGGCGCGAGCGATGGGTTGTCGCCGATGTCGTCGGCGGCGCGCACGAAAGCGTAGAAGGCCGCGACATGGGGACGCAGCGCCGCCGGCAGCAGCCAGGAGCCCACCTGAAAGTTCTCGTCGCCTGCGCCTTTGCCCGAAGGGGTCTCGATCGTCCTCAATGTCCTCGCCTGCGATCGTGGCGTCGTGGCGACAACCTAGCCGGAGTGTTCTGGCGGCGCTACCACGCTTGCGGCGCGCTGACCGCACGCGTTCCGTCGGCCGGGTCCGACCTCAGGGGCGCGAGCTTCTCAAGCTCATCTGCGGCAGAACGCCGGGTGCTACCGCATGATCCGGTACCCGAGGCTCGATCGCGGGCCCCGCATCCTTCTGCAGGCCGGCGCCGTTGCCTCTCGAGGCGTGCCCCTCGGCAGCGGGCTCGCATGCCTGCCCACAGAACGGGTTCGCCAGCGCCGGGCGCTTGCGTGCAAGGGTCGAGCTCGAGACCCGGATCATGTCGATCAGGGCGCGGAGCGGAGCCGGAACCTGGCGGTGGCCGGGATAGTACAAAAACATTCCATCGAAGCAGGGCGACCAGTCTTCGAGCACGCGGACCAGCTGTCCGGACCGAAGGAAGGGCTCGGCGAGGGCTTCGATCGTGTAGGCGATGCCAAGCCCGTCGACGGCTGCGCGGACGCACATCCGCGGGTCGTTGACCATCAGCCGTCCCGCAACGGAAATGCGCCGCGACCGGCCAGCCCGTTCGAACGCCCAGTCGAAGATCGATCCGTCGGAGCCGCGCCGGAACTGAATGCATTCGTGGTGCCCGAGATCATCGGGCAGCCGAGGCGGCGGGCGGCGCGCGAAGTAGCCAGGCGCGCCCACGATCGCAACCTTCATCGGCGCCATGACGCGGACCGCGACCATGTCCGCAGCGGCGAGGTCCCTCGGCCCGATGCCGGCATCGAAACCCCGCGCCACGATGTCGGTCGACGCGTCGTCGAGCGCCACCTCGAGGTCCACGTCCGGGTAGGTGGAGAGGAATCGTGCCCAGACGGGCGCCAGGACGGCCGCGCCCGCGAGATGGGTCGCATAGATCCGGAGCCGGCCGAAAGGTCGGCTCCGCTCGCCATTCAGGTCGTCCAGAGCGCCAGCGATCTGATCGATCGCCGGTCGCAGCCTTTCGAGCAGGCGACGTCCTGCGTCGGTCGGCGAGACGCTGCGCGTCGTGCGGTTCAGCAGGCGAACGCCCACCCGTTCTTCCAGTTGCCGGACCGTGTGGCTCAGCGCCGAGGGCGTGACGCCGAGACGCACGGCAGCCGCTCGGAAGCTGAGATGGTCGGCGACCGCGATGAAGGCGGTGAGATCCGCAAGCTCGCCTCGACGCATTGCTGAGCTCTCCTCAATGCCTACCACGAGACAAATGGGATTTCTCATCGAGCATGACCAGGGCGGCACGCCTCCCAGACAGCAAGGGCGTGCGAATTGATGAATTTCGCTCATTGCCCTGCGAAGCTTCCGCGAACGGCGCTCCCGGTGCATTGCTGAATTTGTTTCAAGGCTTGTTGATCTCTGCGGTATTTCAATTGTTGGGCAGAAGGGCCATTCTTCATTTGCCCAACACGCACTTTTTTTCCAGAGAGGAGGCTCACGATGTCCGTGCGGTTTGTGTTACCGGTGGCCGCCGTGGCGTTGATGCTCGGGATCGCGGGCGGAAGCTATGCGCAAAGCTCGTCGCCTACTCAGGTGCGCCCCGCGCAGACGCCTCAGGCGACCGATGCGACGAGCTCATGCGAGCGGTCGAGATCGAGATGCCTGGCGCGGTGGGCCTGAGGGTCGCCGATGCGCGGAAAGACATCCAGGAGGCGCAGGAGCTCTGCAATTCCGGTCATCCGGAGGAGGGCATCCCGCTACTGCGCGGCGTCCTGGACTCCGTCCATGAGGGCGGGTGAGGCCGAAAATTCCGACGAAACTGATCAGAGAACTTAAACGCTCCCGCCACGGCGCAACACGCCTGCGAGATGTCGCCCCGGCCGTCGGACCCGACGCCCGAGATGCCGCGATGCCTGCTTTGCAGCTTCGTCGTCGCGTCCGTGAGTGACCATGAGCAGGAGCGAGCGCGAAAAGATGGCGGCGGGCGAGTGGTACCGCTGCACCGACGCCGAGCTGGAGCGGCTGCGCGCGCGGGCGCGCGAGGCCGTGCACGAGCACAACACGATGCCGCCGGACCGGCGCGGTGCCATGGCGCCGACGCTGGGACGGCTGTTCGGCGAGGTGGGCGCCGATGTTTTTGTCGAAGCACCGTTTCCACTGCGCCTACGGCTTCAACATTCATTTCGGCGAAGGGTTCTATCTGAACGCCGGCTGCGTCATTCTCGATACCGCGCCCGTGCGGATCGGCAAGGCCTCGATGCTCGGACCCCATGTCCAGATCTATTGCGCCGAACACCACAAGGATGTGGCGCGAAGAAGCGAAGGGCTCGAGATCGCGAGGCCGGTCGAGATCGGCGCCAACGCCTGGGTCGGTGGCGGCGCGATCCTTCTGGGCGGCATTCGCATCGGCGATGGTGCGATCGTCGGCGCCGGCGCCGTGGTGACGAGTGACGTGGCGCCAGGAACGACCGTCGCCGGCAATCCGGCCCGGGCGATCGGGCCGGTGCAGGGCCCTCACCGCCCGATCGCGTAGCCCTGCATGTGGCGGGGGTTGGCGGCGGCCTTGAGCAGCGGGCCGTCCTTGGCGGCGGCGCTGACCCGGCCGAGGCTCCAGCCGTCGCGAAGCTCGATGTCGTGGCCGCGGCGGGCGAAGCTCGTCGACGGTGGCGCGCGGAAAGCGGTCCTCAACGGCGAGATGGCCCAGGCGCGCCTCGCGCGGAAAGAACGAGCTCGGCGCATGCTCGGTGTGGAAGGCCGGCGCATCGATGGCCTCCTGCAGGTTCATGCCGAAATGGACGTGGCGCAGGAAGACGTGCAGCGACCACTGGTCCTGCTGGTCGCCGCCCGGCGTGCCGAACGCCATGTAAGGCTCGCCGTCGCGAAGGGCGAAGGAAGGCGAGAGCGTCGTGCGCGGCCGCTTGCCCGGCGCCAGGCTCGCGGGCAGGCCCTCCTCGAGCCAGAACATCTGCGCCCGCGTGCTGAGGCAAAAGCCCAGTTCCGGGATCGCGGGCGAGCTCTGCAGCCAGCCGCCGGACGGCGTCACGGCGATCATGTTGCCGTGCCGGTCGATCACATCGAGGTGGCAGGTGTCGCCCCGACCCTCCAGCTCGGCGGCCATCCTGTCGCGCGCCACCGTCGGCTCGCCCGCGCCAAAGGCGCCTGCGTCGCCTAGCGCGCCGGCATGAGCAAAGTCCTCGGCGCTGGTGCGGGCATGCAGCGGGATGGCGCCGCCGAAGCCCTCGATGGCGCCGGGCCGCAGCGCGCGCGACGCCGTGCGCCTCCACCAGCTCGCGCCGCTTGCGCGTTGTACGCGTCCGAGAGCAGCGTCGCGACCGGCACCTCGACGAAGTCCGGATCGCCATAAAAAGCCTCGCGGTCGGCAAAAGCGAGCTTGGCGCATTCGGCCGCCAGATGGACGAACTCCGGGTCCTCGGCCGAGAGCGCGTCGAGGTCGAAGCCCGCGAGCAGGGCGAGCTGCTGCAAGGCCACCGGCGCCTGGCTCCAGGGGCCGGGCTTGCACAAGGTGAAGCCGTGATAGTCGAAGGTCAGCGGCGCCTCGACCGTGGCCTGCCAGGCGGCGAGATCATCGGCCCGCAGCAGGCCGTGGTGGCGCCGGCCGGAGGTGTCCATGACGGCCTGGGTGCGGCAGAAGCGGTCGATCGCCTCGGCGACGAAGCCCTTGTACCAGGCCGCGCGCGCCGCCCCGATCTGCGCCTCGCGGTTCGGGCCCGGCGCTCGCCGCCTCCTCCAGGATGCGCGTATAGGTGCCGGCCAGCGCCGGGTTGCGGAACAGGCTGCCCGGTTGCGGCACCGCACCGCCCGGCAGATAGATCGCAGCCGAGCTCGGCCACTCCGCCTCGAACAGCGGCCGCACCCGCTCGATGGTGGCGCTGATCCCCGGCACCAGCGGATAGCCGCTCCGCGCGAGCGCGATCGCGGGCCCCAGCACCTCGGACAGCGGCAGCGTGCCGTAGTCGCGCAGCAGCAGCATCCAGGCGTCGAACGCGCCCGGCACCACCGCCGCCAGCAACCCCGAGCCCGGCACCAGATCGAGCCCGAGATCGCGATACGCCGCGATGGTCGCGGCCTGCGGTGCCGTGCCCTGGCCGCAGACCACCTGCACCTCGTCCCGCTCGGCGCTGTAGAGCAGCATCGGCACGTCGCCGCCCGGGCCGTTCAGATGCGGCTCGACCACCTGCAGCGCGAAGCCCGCGGCGACCGCGGCATCGAACGCGTTGCCTCCCTTCTCGAGGATCGCCATGCCGGTCGCCGAGGCGAGCCAGTGGGTCGAGGTGACCACGCCGAAGGTACCCAGGATCTCGGGCCGGGTGGTGAACGTCATGGTGATCCTCCTCAGCTGCCAACCCTGAGCGTCGCGGTCAGGGATCGCAGCGCCGCGATCATGGAAAGGGCCGTGATCTTGCCGGTGCGCGGGTTGTCCTCGCTCGGCACGTTCTCGATCGTCATCTGGAAGCGCGCGGAGTTGGCCTCGACGACGATGCGATGGGTGTTGCGCACCACGCTCGGGTCGGCCCAGATCTCGAGCCGCGTGCGATCCGGGCCGATGCCGGCGAGGCTGAGCGCAGCCGCGACGTTGACGTTGGCGGGAAAGCCGCGCGCACCCTCGCGAGCACTGCCCTCGAACACTTTTCGCGGCTCGTCGAGCCCGTCGAGCGTGATGCCGTGCTGCTCGAGATAAGGCGCGCCCGCGAGGCCGCGCGGCGGCTTGCGGGTCACCATGGTGACGGAATGGATCGTGCCCTCGGCAGCGGCGCGCACCGCATCGAGCCCGAGCAGCGCGCCGGTCGGCACGATGATCCGCGCACCGGTGCGCGCGGCCAGCTCGACCAGGTCGTCGTGCTCGAGCAGCTGGCCGACGCTTGCCGGCACAAAAATGCGGCCGGCCTCGATCGTGGGCTCTGCGACCTCGCGGAACACGGCCGCCGGCGCGCACTCGACCACCACGTCGGCGCGGGCGGCAAGCTCCGCCAGCGGCAGCACCGGCACCGGCCGCGCCAGCGCCATGCGCGCCCTCGCGCCCGTCCGGATCGCGCGCGCTCACGGCCACCAGGCGCAGGCCCGGCATGCCCTGGTCCAGCCGCGCTGCCAGCACGCCGCCGATCGCACCGAAACCGGCGATCGCGACGCGAAGCTCGATGGTCCTTGCGCGGGGGTCATGATGTTCCGGACCGATGGCTGCAGGGTGGCCAGGGCTGTGCTACTAGGCTAGGCCAGCGCCCCGGATCGTGACAACCCGGGATCGTGGGATCGGGGCGCTTCGAAGAACCCGTGGGAGGAAGCCCGGCGCGGCGATGCCTGACGTTCTGCGGCCCCTGCTGCGCAACCATGCAGCCCTGTTCGGCCTCGCCGTGATCGTCCTGATGACGCTCGCGGCGCTGCTGGCGCCGCAGCTCGCACCCTATCCGCCGGGCGAGCAGTTCTTCGACGGCCTGACGCTCGAGGGCGCGCCGCTGCCGCCGAACGCGCGCTTCTGGCTCGGCACCGACCTCCTGGGGCGCGACCTGCTCTCGCGCCTGATCTTCGGCGCGCGCACCTCGCTGATCATCGGCATCGTCGCCAATGGCGTCGCGGTGCTGGTCGGCACGCTGTTCGGCGTCGTCGCGGGCTATCTCGGCGGCTGGATCGGCGCCGGCATCATGCGCTTTACCGACCTGATGATGGCGTTTCCGGCGCTGCTGCTGGCGATCGCGCTCGCCGCCATCTTCAGCCCGTCCTTGTGGATCGTGGCGCTGGTGATCGCGATGGTGAACTGGGTCCAGGTCGCCCGGGTGGTCTACACCCAGACCCGCGCGCTGGTGGAGAAGGACTTCATCGAGGCCTCGCGCGCGCTCGGCGCCGGCCCGCTGCGCATCCTCGCGCGCCACGTCCTGCCGCACCTGCTGCCGACCATGCTGGTCTGGGGCGACGCTCGGCATCGCCACCACGGTGCTGCTCGAGGCGACGCTCTCGTTCCTCGGCGTCGGCGTGCGGCCGCCGACGCCCTCCTGGGGCAACATCATCTTCGAGAACCAGACCTACTTCGCGACCGCACCCTGGCTCGTGTTCTTCCCGGGCGCCGCGATCCTGCTGCTGGCCCTCTCGTTCAACCTGGTCGGCGACGCGCTGCACGACGCGCTCGACCCGACCCAGCGGGGACGGGCGTAGGCATGCTGATCTATATCGCCAAGCGGCTGGGCCAGGCGGTCTTCATCCTGATCGGCATCACGCTCGTCACCTACATCCTGCTCTACCTGGTGCCGGCCGATCCGGTGCGGCAGATCGCCGGCCGCAGCGCCACTGCCGAGACGGTCGAGAGCATCCGCCGCCAGCTCGGGCTCGACCTGCCGCTCTGGCAGCAGTATCTGCGCTATCTCGGCAACCTGCTGCAGGGCGATCTCGGCCGCTCCTACATCCAGAAGACCGAGGTCACCACGCTTGATCCTCTCGCGCCTGCCGGCGACCTTGCAGCTGCTGGCGGGCGCCATCGTGGTCGAGCTGCTGATCGGGCTTTCCGCCGGCATTTTTGCCGCCACCCGGCGCGGCCGCACCAGCGATCGCGTCGTCATGGTGCTCTCGTTCGCCGCCGTCTCGGCGCCGCAGTTCGTGGTCGGCATCCTCCTGCTCTACGTTTTTTCGGTGCAACTCGGCTGGTTCCCGATCGGCGGCTACGGCACCTTCTCCCACCTGGTGCTGCCCGCCGTGACGCTCGGCATCCTCGGCGGCGGCTGGTACTCGCGCATGTCGCGCTCGAGCATGATCGAGGTGCTGGGCCAGGACTACATCCAGACCGCGCGCGCCAAGGGGGCGGGCGAGCGCCGCGTCGTGTTCGTGCATGCCGTGCGCAACGCCGCGCTGCCGGTGATCGCGATGATCGGCCTCGACATCGGCATCTTCATGAGCGGTGCCGTGGTGGTGGAATCGGTCTATGGCTGGCCCGGCATCGGCCAGCTCGCCTGGCAGGCGATCCAGCGCGTCGACATCCCGATCATCATCGGCGTCACCCTGGTCGCGGCCTTCGCGATCGTGCTCGGCAACCTTCTGGCCGACCTCGCAGCACCCTTCATCGACCCGCGCATCAAGCTGCGCTGAGGCGGCGCCTTAAACCGGGGGACCAAAAAAGTATGCCCAATGTGATGCCCATCACATCGCGGCTAGAAATATGACGACATAAAACCCCAAGGAGAACAGCATTTATAACGTCGTTTTAGAGGAGGCTCGGCCATGCGCCCGATTTTTGCAGCTCTGCTCGCCCTTGCGTTGATCTCGATCGTCCAGCCGGCCCACGCCTGCCCGCAGGGCTACGTCGACTGCGGCCGCGGCGTGTGCTGCCCGCAATAGCAAGGGGCCGCCCGGCCGCCGGCGATGGCCGGGCGCGGAGGCACGACCATGTTGAAAAAAATTCTGGTGGCGGCGTCCACGCTGGTCGTCGCGCTGGTGACGCTGACCCTGGTGGCGCTGCTCGGCACCGTGACCCATGCCGATGCCGTCGGCTACTCGGACTGGATCGACGCCACCCAGGTCACCAACCCGCTGCCCGGCCAGCTCTATGCGATCTCCGCCGACGGCGAGATCGAGGGCCAGCTCTGCCCGCTGAGCCGGGACGACTTCCGCATCGACACCGACGCCCTGCCCGGTCGCACTTTCGTCAACCGCCTGGGCGAGGCGGTGCCGGTGGTGGTCCGGATCGCCAGGTTCTACTTTCAGACCGGGCAGCCGGACGAACTCCAAATCGACATCGGCTACCGCCTGCAGTGGCCCGACCTCAAGCGTGAGTTCGCGCCGCTGAGCGCCCTCGCCGTCGGACTGCAGCGGATCCTGGACGAGCGCAACATGGAGCAGGTCGGGCGGCACGCATCGGCCGCGCAGCTCGCCGAGCTGCAGCGTCTCGAGGGCTGCGCCAACGCGATCCTGCAGACCTTCCATCACGGCCTCGACGTCTGCCAGCTGGAGCAGGTGATCAACGAGGGCACCGGCCGCATTCTCGCCGTGCGATTCGGCAGGTACTGCCTGACCGACCCGCAGGGCGGGCCGCAACCCCTGCCCGAACTGCGGGCCAGCTCGTTCTGGACCACTGTGAAGCTCGGCCTCGGACTGGTCGACCAGCTGCGGTCGGCCCCAGCCCCGGCCCCGGAGATTGCCGCCAACGAGGCGGGTTGAGGGCAAGCCATGCCGCGACGCGCGTCAGGGCGTTGCGGCGCCCGTGCGCTACGGCTCGAGGGCTTGGACGAACAGCGCGGCGCCGTCCAGGTCCTTCAAGGTCACCGTCATCACCTCGGCCTCGTCGATGTCGACCTGGCCGAAGAACTGCAGACCCGCCGACGGCGGCAGATTGACCTGGCCCGCGGGCGGCGCCTTGGCGAAGACCAGCTGCGGGCCAAAGGTGTCGTCGAGCTCGCCCGGGCCGAAGGTGCCGGCATTCAGCGGCCCCGAGACGAACTCCCAGAACGGTGCGAACTCCTGGTAGCGGGCCTGGTTCGGGTCGTAGTAGTGCGCGGCGGTATAGTGCACGTCGGCGGTGAGCCAGACCACGTTCGCGATGTCGGCATCGCGGATGAAGCGCAAGAGGTTCGCCATCTCGAGCTCGCGGCCGAGCGGCGGGCCGTCGCCGTTGGCGAGGTTCTCGAACGCGTCCTCGCCATCACGCACCAGCAGGCCGATCGGCATGTCGGAGGCGATCACCTTCCAGGTCGCTCGCGAGGCCAGCAGCGCCTGCTGCAGCCAGCGGACCTGCGCGCTGCCGAGAAACGCGGTCTCCGGGCCCGGCCGCTCCTGCCGGTTGCCGGTGTTCGGGCCGCGGTAGCTGCGCATGTCGATGCGAAAGACCTCGAGCGAGGGCCCGTAGGCGAAGCTGCGATAGAGATGCGGCCAGGCGGTCCGATCCCAGCGCACCGGCATCCATTCCTGGAAGGCGCGGGCGGCGCGGGCGCCGAGCAGGGCGGCGCTGGTCACCTCGTACGCGCTCTTCGTGGAATCCTGCGAGAAATCCTCGCTCGGATACCAGTTGTTGGCGACCTCGTGGTCGTCCCACTGCGCGAACATCGGCACCTGCGCGTTGAAGCGGCGCAGGTTGTCGTCGAGCAGATTGTAGGCGTAGTTGCCGCGGAATTCCTGCAGGGTCTCGGCGACCTTGGCCTTTGCCTCGGTCGTGACGTTCTGCCAGATCGCGCCGTCCGGCATCGCCTGTTCGGCGGCGATCGGGTTGTCGGCGTAGATGCTGTCGCCCGAATGGATGAAGAAGTCAGGATCGAGCCGGCGCATCGTCTCGAAGATCCGCATGCCGCCCCATTGCGGATTGATGCCCCAGCCCTGGCCGGCGACGTCGCCAGACCAGAGGAAGCGAACCGGCCGGCCTGCCGCCGGGGGCGTGCGGAAGCCGCCCTGGACCGGCTCGCTGACCAGACCGGCATCGGCGAGGTCGACCATGCTGACGCGGTAGACGATCTGCTGGCCCTCCGGCAGGCCGCCGAGATCGAGCTTCGCGGTAAAATCGGTGTCCTCGAGCGCTGCCGGCCCGATCACCGTTCTCGCATCGGCAGAGTTCTCGCTCGTGGCCCATTCGACCAGCATGCGGGCCGGCCGGTCGGCACGCGCCCAGAGGATCGCCCGATTGCCCAAAAGGTCGCCGGTCTGGACGCCATAGGGAAGCTGCGGCCGCGCCCGCTCGCTGGTGATCACCGCCGTGCTCTGGCCGAACGCGCGCAGCGGCCCGAGGCCCGCCGCCAGGCCGGCGCCGGTCAGCCCGAGTCCCGCAAGACCAGCGCGCTTCAGCAGCGTCCGCCGCGTCGTCGGCCCGGTAGCAGGTCGGATCAAGCCATGGCCGTCTCTCCCATCTGAAAGCCGTGGCCTCGCTGATAAGGCAGCGATGCGACAGCCGGCCGCCAGTTCTATGATCGTAACAAGACAGATTCTAGCGGCTTTGTTGCCACCATCGGTCGTATTCACGCTGCAGCGCATCCGGCTCCTCGGCCGTTGCCAGCAGCGGTGCATCGGCGCGCGCCAGCAGGCGGCGCTCGGTCTCGCCCTGCGGCTCGATCCCGCCGTCCGGCAGGATGTGGCGGATGTCCAGCCGCTCCGGCGCCAGATAGCGGCAGATCAGGTGCAGCCGGTGGCACTCGATCGGGTCGCGCTCGCGGCAAAGCAGAGCGACGCGCGCCTGCCGCACGGCCGCCAGCAGCTGCGCGATGCCGTCCTGAAAGGCGGGCTCGCGGACGCGCGCGGCGTAGTCGAGGCGCGTGCCGCGACCTCGCCCCGGGGCGGCTTGCCGCCGAGCTCCGCCCCCAAGAACAGATAGCCGATGTCCGCGTCGGCCAGGATGCCGGCGAGCGCCTCCTTGCGGTATTGCGGCACGAAGCGCGAGTAGGGCCGCGAGCGCACGTCCGCCACCACCTCGACGCGGTGGCGCGCCAGCAGCGCCAGAAAATGCGCGGTCGGGTGATTGGAGTGCCCGATCGTGAACAGCGGCCGCGCTGCGGCGTCGTTAGGAATTTTCTCTTGCATCGTCCTCGCGGCGAGCGTATGCAACGACCGATCGGGTCGAGAGGCTGTTTTGCCATGCCAGCGCAGCTGGTGCAAGTGGAGCCAGCAACAGAGGAGGCCTCGATGCCAGACCAAGACCAGACCAAATATTCCTACTGCTCCGTGCCGCAGATGCCGGAGCGCGCCTTGGATCCGAGCGTGCCGCCCGGTCGGGCGAGACTGATACGGATGCTCGACGACAAGTGGGCGAACGGCACGACGCTGCACTACTACTTCTTCGATCGGGAAGCCGATGGCGAGAGGGTGTTCTCCTCGAACGGCACCAGCGAATGGCGGCCCTGGACCACCGGCAACGCCGAGAAGGACGTGGTGCGGCAGGCGTTCCGGATCTGGAAGGACGTCGGCATCGGCCTCGAGTTCGAGGAGGTGAGCGCGCGCGAGGACGCCGAGCTTCGCATCGGCTTCATGCGCGGCGACGGCGCCTGGTCCTATCTCGGCCGCGGCGTGCTCGACATCGGCGGCAACCAGCGCACCATGAACTTCGGCTGGGACCTCACCCGCCGGGCGCAGGAAGTCGACACGGCCGTGCACGAGATCGGCCACACGCTGGGCTTCCCGCACGAGCATCAGAACCCCAACGCCGGCATCGTCTGGGACGAGGAGGCGGTCTACGCCGCGCTCGCCAAGCCGCCCAACAGCTGGGACCGCGCCACCACCTTCCACAACATCATCCGCAAGATCCAGCCGGACAGCGTGCAGGGCTCGAACTGGGATCCGCACTCGATCATGCACTACCCGTTCGAGGCGGGCCTGATCAAGGATCCCGAGACCTATCGCAACGGCCTCGATCCCGAGGGCGGCCTGTCCGAGCGCGACAAGGCCTGGGTCAGGACCTTCTATCCCGCGCTGACCGAGGACGACTACAGCGAGCTCCGCCTGATGCAGAGCGTGACGCTGAACATCGGCGCCGGCGGCCAGAGCAACTTCGTGATCCGGCCCGAAGCGACGCGCAAATACGAGATCCGCACCTTCGGCGCGTCGGACACCGTGATCGTCCTGTTCGAGGACGACAACGGCGAGCTTCGCTACCTCGCCGGCGACGACGACAGCGGCGAGGACTACAACGCCAGCCTGCAGGTGAAGCTGCTCAAGGGGCGCCGCTACGTGCTGCGGGTGCGCCTGTACTACGAGGACCGCGCCGGCGAGACCGCCGTCATGATGTGGTAGACGCGGGGTTCAGAGCAGCGCCTCGATCAGGAACGGGCCCGGCGTCGCGAGCGCCTGCGCGAGCAGGCTGCCTGAACTGCTCGGCATCGTCGGTCGCCGCCGCCTCGACGCCCATCCCCCTGGCGAGCGAGGGCCAGTCGAGTGCCGGACGGTCGAGGGTCATCATGTCGCGGCCGACCGGGCCCGGCTGCTCGACCCCGACATTGCGCATCTCGCCCAACAGGATCGCGTAGCTGCGATTGGACAGGATCACGGTGGTCACGTTCAGGCCCTCGCGCGCCTGGGTCCAGAGCGCCTGCAGGGTATACATGGCGCTGCCGTCGGCCTCGAGGCAGACCACCGGCCGATCGGGGCAGGCGGTCGCGGCACCGGTCGCCAGCGGCAGGCCGCAGCCGATCGCACCCCCGGTGACCTGGAGCCAGCTGTGCGGCCGCGCGTTCCTCGTCATGGCGAAGAAGTTGCGGCCGACGCTCACGGATTCGTCGGCGACGATCGCGCCCTCGGGCAGCACGCCCGCAAGCGCCGCGGCGATCTTGTCGCCGGAAAGCCGTGCCGGTCGGCGCCGGCGGCGGCTCGAAGCTCGCGACCGCCGGCGTCTCACCTGCCGCGCCCACCCGGTCGGCGAGCCGCTCGAGCGCATCGACCAGATCGTCCTGCGGGCGCGCCAGGGTGTGGACGGCCGCACCTTGCGGCGCCAGCAGGCTGGGCTTGCCGGGGTAGGCGAAGAACGCGGTCGGCTCGCGGGTGCCCACAAGGACGACGTGGGAAAAGCGCGCGAGCTGGTCCAGGGCCTGGTCGACCGGGTAGCGCAGACGGTCGATTGGCACGCGGCCTGCGCCGCGCTCGATGCGGCGGTTGCTCATCTGCGCGAGCGGCACCGCACCGGTCGCGGCAGCGATGCGGCCGGCCGCCGCGAGGCCGCGCTCGCTCAGCGCCGCCCCGGTCATGAACAGCAATGTCGGCTCACCGCGGTGCAGGACCTCGGCGACCGCCGCCACCTGCTCCTCGGCCACCGTGGCCGGTGCCGTGATCGCCGGCGGCTCGTTGACCGCCACGCCGCCCTCGCTCCAGGCGGCGTCCGCCGGCACGATCAGGGTCGCGATCCGGCCGGGCGCGCTGCGTGCCGCGGCGATCGCGCGCGCGGTGTCGCGGGCCGACGCCCTCGGCCGTCGCGATGCTGTGCACCCAGTCCGAGAATGGTGCCGCCACCGCCTCGATGTCGGTCTCGAGCGGCGAGGCCAGGCCCTGGTGAGCGGTGCCGTGCTCGCCGACGATGTTGACCATCGGGCTGCGCGCGCGCCTCGCGTTGTGGACGTTGGCAAGGCCATTGGCGAGACCCGGCCCGAGATGCAGCAGGGTCGCGGCGGGCTTGCCGGTCATGCGGGCGTAGCCGTCGGCCGCACCGGTGACCACGCCCTCGAACAGCCCGAGCACGCAGCGCGGGCCGCCGCCCTGATCGAGCGCCGCCAGGAGATGCATCTCGGAGGTCCCGGGATTGGCGAAGCAGACCTCGACCCCGCAGGCCGTTAGCGTCCTCACCAGGCTTTCGGCACCGTTCATCGAAGCTCCCTCAGAATTCTCGGACGACTACGGCCGGCGCAGGTTCGGGTGCCGCATCAGCGCCAGCAGGATGCCGCCGACGACGAAGAAGGCGAGGATCGTCGCCATGCCGAGGCGCTGGCTGGCGGTCCACCAGGTCACCGTGGCGAGCACGAACGGCCCGAGGAACGCCGATGCCTTGCCGGACAGGGCATAGAGGCCGAACATCTCGCCGCGCATCTCGGGCGGCGCGATCCGGCCCATCAGCGAGCGGCTGGCGGCCTGCGCCGGCCCGACGAAGATGCCAAGGAACGCGCCCGCGATCCAGAACCAGGTGACGTCCTCGACGAAGATCGCGATCGCGCCGGTCACGACCAGGCCGGCCAGCGCGATCAGGATGGTGGGCTTGGCGCCGATCCAGTCGTCGACCCAGGCGAAGCCGAGCGCGCCGATCCCGGCCGTGACGTTCAGCAGGATGCCGAACTTGATCACCTCGGCCATCGGCATGCCGAACGCGCCGGCCGCGAAGATGCCGCCGAAGGCGAACAGGGTGTTGAGCCCGTCGGTGTAGATCATGCGGGCGAGGAGGAACAGCGCCGTCTGGCGGTGCGCCCACAGGTTCGTGAAGGTGCCGTGCAGCATCTTCAGGCCGCGGCGCACGGCCTCGCCCATCGGCACGCCGGTGCTCTTCTTGTCCGGCGTGAACAGCACGATCGGGATGCTGAACACCAGCAGCCACAGGGCGACCAGCGGGCCGACGATGCGGACCTGCTCGGCGCTCTCCTTGTCGAGGCCGAACAGCGGCGTCGGCGCCTGCACGAAGGCGAACAGGGCGACGATCAGGCAGGCGAGGCCGCCGATATAGCCGAGCCCCCAGCCCCAGCCCGACAGGCGCCCCATGTGATCGTCGTCGACGAGCTCCGGCAGCATCGCGTTGTAGAAGACCGATGCGATCTCGAAGAAGATGTTGGCCAGCACCACGACGATCAGCGTGTAGGTGATGAAGCTGTGGTGCGGCTGCGCGAACCAGAGCAGCGCGCTGCCGAGGATCGTGAGCAGCGTGAAGACCACCAGCCAGGGCTTGCGCCGGCCGCCGATGTCGGCGATCGCGCCGAAGATCGGGCTCAGCACGGCGACCGCGAGCGCGCTCACGGTCATCGCCCAGCCCCAGTCGGCGGTGCCGTCGACCGGGTTGAGCGCGATGCCCTGGCTGAAGTAGGTCGCGAAGACGAAGGTCACGATCACCGCCGAGAAGGCGGAGTTGCCGCAGTCGTAAAGGGCCCAGGAAATCTTGGCGCGGCGCGAGGCGGGAGCGGTCATGCGCGCGGTATGACCGGCGCGGGCGCAAATCCACAAGCCTTTCTGCGCGATCATGTCTGGGCGATCATGCCGGCGCCTGCTTGGCCCCCGCCGGCGGGCAATCCTCGCCGATCTCGATCTGGACGGTGGCGTGCTCGATGCCGAAGCGGTCGGCGAGCGTGCGATGGATCGCGCGCAGCGCTTGCTGCTGGTCGACGCCCGGCGCCACCCGGGCATGCAGCGTGATCAGGGGCCGCTCGACGGTCAGCATCCAGGCGTGCACGTGGTGGACCTCGCGCACGGCCGGCACCGCCGCCACCAGGGCACTCGCGCAGCTCGGCCTCGTCGAGCCACTCGGGCGCGCCCTCGAGCAGGATGTGGCCGGACCGGCGCAGCAGGAACCAGGCGCTGCGCAGGATCAGCAGGACGACCAGGAGCGAGAGCAGCGGATCGATCGGCATCCAGCCGGTGATGCTGATCACCAGCGCGGCGACGATCGCCGCGACCGAGCCCAGCATGTCGGCGAGCACGTGCAGCGCGGCGCCGCGCAGGTTCAGGTTGCGGCGATCGCCGCCATGCAGGATCGCGAAGGCCGCGATGTTGACCACGAGGCCGATCATCGCCACGGCGAGCATCAGGCCGCCCAGCACCTCGACCGGCTCGAGCAGCCGGCGGATCGCCTCGATCGCGATCCAGCCGACGATCGCCACCAGCGTCAGGCCGTTGACGAAGGCGGCCAGCACCTGGAAGCGGTGGTAGCCGTAGGTGCGGCGCGCATCGTGCGGCCAGCGGCCGATGCGAAAGGCGACGAAGGCCAGCGCCAGCGAGAGCGTGTCGGTCAGCATGTGGCCGGCATCGGCCAGCAGCGCGAGCGAGCCGGCGGCAAGGCCGCCGATCACCTCGACCACCATGAAGCCGCCGGTCAGCACCAGGGCGAGCAGCACCCGCCGCTCGCTGTCCGTCCGATCGTGCGGATGTCCGTGTCCGTCCTGGTGCGCCATACGCCTGTTCGTGGTCGGATCGGCGCCGGCTCCGGGCCGCCGCCGGGGCCACGAGGTAGCACGCCCTGCAACCGCCTCGCCAGCCCCGGCGCGCCGCGCTAGATAGAGGGTGGAGTCACCCACGAGCGAGGAGCCGCAAGCATGGCAGCACATCCCCCGGTCTGCAATTTCGGCGAGCCGGCCAAGGCCTTCGACCTGCCGGCCACCGACGGCAAGCGATACACGCTCGAGAGCGCGCGCGGCCCCAATGGCCTGCTCGTCATCTTCATGTGCAACCATTGCCCCTATGTGAAGGCCGTGCTCGATCGCATGATCCGCGACGCCAAGGAGCTGCAGGCGCGCGGCATCGGCGTGATCGCGATCAACGCCAACGACCCCGAGCAGTATCCGGCCGACAGCTTCGACAACATGAAACGTCTGGCCGAGGAGAAGAAGTTCCCCTTCGCTTATGCGTTCGACGCGACGCAGGAGGTCGCGCGCGCTTACGACGCGGTCTGCACGCCCGACTTCTTCGGCTACAACAAGGACCTCGAGCTGCAGTACCGCGGCCGGCTGGACGCGTCCAAGACCACGCCGGTGCCGGGCGCGATCCGCGAGCTCTACGAGGCGATGGTGCAGGTCGCCGAGACCGGCCGCGGCCCCGAGGAGCAGGTCCCGAGCATGGGCTGCTCGATCAAGTGGCGGGCGGCGGCCTGAGCCGGCCGATGCAGTGGCCGGCCGCTCACCTGGTCCGCGTGAAGGCGAGCCAGAGGCCGCCGCCGATCAGGCAGAGGCCGCTCGCCCCCGACAGCAGGCGGACGTGGCGGCGCGCCAGCAGCGTGCCGGCGCGTCCGGTGAGCACCGCGTAGCCGCCGTCGGAGACCATCGCGACCGCCATGGCGGTGACGCCGAGCAGCGCCACCTGAGCGACATGGTCGGCGCGCGGATCGACGAACTGCGGGATGAAGGCGCCGAAGAACAGCAGCACCTTCGGGTTGCTCAGCATCACCAAGAAAGCCCTGCAGGAAGAACCCGCCGCGCGGTGCCGCCACGCGGCGCGGCTCGCCCTGCCCGCCCGAGGCGCGCAGCAGCCGCCAGCCGAGCCACACCAGATAGGCAGCACCGGCGAGGCGCAGCCAGTCGAACCACCAGCCCATCGTCTCGATGATCGAGGCGAGCCCGACGACCAGGACGCCGATCATGAGCGCCAGCGCCAGCTGCGTGCCGGCGACGTTCAGAAGGCCTGCGCGCGTCCCGTAGGTCATGCTGTTGGCGACGACCAGGGCCACCGTCGGGCCCGGGACGACGGCCACCAGGGCGCAGGCGATCACGTAGGCCATGTAGAGCTCGAGGGACATCGGAGCCTCCGGGCGGTTCGAGCGCGCCGGCCCTGTTAGACCTCAGGCTCGCGCTTCCGTCCAGATCTCGAGGGCATGCTCGCCGAGCGCGCCGAGCAGACCGGCCTCTCCATCGATGAGCTGAAGGAGCGGATGTGCGGGCCGATCCCGATCGGCCGCGCCAACCTGCCCGAGGACATCGCCGCGATGGTGGTGTTCCTGGCCGGCCCGGGCGCTCGCAACATCACCGGCCAGACCGTCAACGTCGATGGCGGCCTGATCATGCACTGAGCGCCCGACGCCCTACGCGCACTGCTTGGCCGGCTCGATCAGGCCCAAAGGTTCGACCACGTTGATCCGGCCGCCCTCCGTCTTCGAGATGTACATGTTGAGCGCTGAATGGTGATCCTCGGCCGTGATCGTCGAGGTGCCGGTCGGCACCTCGTAGGTGAGGCCTGCCATGCCCTCGACCGCCGCCTCGCGCGAGACCTCGCCCGCCTTCTCGAGGCCGGCCTTGAGCGCCATCAGCGCGTCGTAGTGGGTCATGACGTAGAACGAGACCACGGTGTCCTCCCCGTGCATCGCGCGGATGCGGCCGACGAAGTCCTGCACGCCCGGCGCCGGATCGGAGGCGACGAACGGCACGCAGGCGTACATGCCCTCGCCCTTGCCCTCGCCGAACGCGCCGAGATAGGTCTCGGTGAAGCCCAGGAAGCCCACCGTGAGCTTTTGCAGCAGCCCGAACTCTTCCGCCTGCCTGATGAAGGTCACGCCATCGACGCCGGGCAGCGCGAACACCAGGACCTCAGCACCTGAATCGGCGATCTTCTTGATGATCGAGGCGTAGTCCTTGACCGTGAACAGCGGCACGTAGTCCTCGCCCAGGATGGTGCCGCCGAGCTCCTCGATCACCGCGCGCGAGGCCCCGAACATTTTTCTGGGCCAGACGTAGTCGGCGCCGAACATGTAGTAGCTGGTGCCGAAACGGCCGTTCATGTAGCGGATCAGTGGTGCTGCGTCCTGGTTCGGCACGGTGTTGAAGAAGAACAGGTAGCGGTTGCAGCCGCCGCCCTCGTAGTTGGTGGCGTAGAGCAGGGGCGTCTTGAAGCGTTCCATGGTGCCCGCCATGGCGTCGCGCGCCGCCGAGGTGATCGGCCCGGTGACCGCGATCACCTCGTCCGACTGGATCAGCTTGCGCGCCCGCTCGTTGCTGGTCTTGGGGTCCGTCTTGTTGTCCTCGTAGACGATCTCGACCTGCTGGCCGAGGATGCCGCCTGCGGCGTTGATCTCGGCCGCGGCGAGGTCGAGGCCCAGGCGCGCCTGCTCGCCGAACAGCTCGAGCCCGCCCGAGAACGGCAGGGCGGCGCCGACCTTGACCGTCGCGGCGCGCGCAAGGCGCGGAAAGCCCAAGGTGCCGGCGGCGAGGCCACTCAAGGCCACCGTTCTGACGAAATCGCGGCGTGGCAGGAACATCGCCTCCTCCTCATGCGGCTTGCGCTCCGCCAAGCAACAAGCATGCTAGCAGCCCATCCTACTGTGGAATGGCAACCGGCTCCAGGCGGGAACCGTGGCGCTGCTCGAGATCGAAGGGTTGCGAAGGACGTTCGGCGGGCTCGCTGCGGTCGACGGCATCGACCTCGCGCTCGAGGAGGGCGCGCTGCACGCCCTGGTCGGTCCGAACGGCTGCGGCAAGTCGACCCTGTTCAACCTGATCACCGGCGCGCTCGCCCCAAGCAGCGGCCGGGTGCGGTTCGCCGGCCAGGACATCACCGGCTGGCCGGTGCACCGGATCGCGCGCGCCGGCATCGGCCGCAAGTTTCAGGTGCCTGCAGTGTTCGACGAGCTGAGCGTGCTCGAGAATCTTTGCCTGCCACGCTGGGCGAAGGGATGGCTGCCGATGCTCGCCCGGGCCGATCTCATGCCGGCCGAGGACCAGCTCGCACGGGTTCATCTCGCGGGCAAGGGTGCGCGTGCGCGCCGGCACGCTCAGCCACGGCGAGCGGCAGTGGCTCGAGATCGGCATGCTGCTGGCCGCCAAGGCGCGTCTGCTGCTGCTGGACGAGCCGACCGCCGGCATGACCCAGGCCGAGACCGCGGCGACCGCCGGCCTGATCCGCGCGGTCGCCGCCAGCGCCACGGTCCTGGTGATCGAGCACGACATCGGCTTCATCGAGGCGCTCGGCTGCCCGGTCACGGTGATGGCCCGGGGCCGCATCCTGTGCTCGGGCAGCTTTGCCGAGGTCCGCGCCGATGCGCGCGTGCGCGAGCTCTATTTCGGTCGCGCCGCATGATGCTGCAGGTCGAGGGCCTGACCTGCGGCTATGGCGACAGCCGGGTGCTGCACGGCGTCGATCTCGAGGTGGCAGCGGGCGAGGTGGTGGCGCTGATGGGCCGCAACGGCATGGGCAAGACCACGCTCTTGCGCCGCTGCATGGGCCTGCTGCCGGCGCGCGCCGGCACGATCCGCTTCGATGGCGCCGACATCACGTACCTGGCCACCCACCAGATCGTCCGCGCCGGCATGGGTTATGTCGCCCAGGGTCGCGAGATCTTCGACGACTTCAGCGTCGCCGACAATCTCCGCCTGAGCCTGCTCGGCCGTGCGCGAAGCGCTCCGCCTGCGGCGCTGCTCGACTGGTTTCCGATTTTGGCCTCGCGCAGCGACCAGCGCGCCGGCACGCTCTCGGGTGGCGAGCAGCAGATGCTGGCGATCGCCCGCGCGCTGGCGCCCGGGCCCAGGCTCCTGCTGCTGGATGAGCCGAGCGAGGGCATCCAGCCGTCCCTGGTGCACGCGATCGGCGAGCAGCTCGGCGCGATCGTGCGGCAGACCGGCCTCACCCTGCTGCTGGCCGAGCAGAACGTCGATCTGGTGAGCACGCTCGCCGATCGGGTCGCGTTCATGGATCGCGGCCGGATCGTGGAAACCTGCCCGGTCGCGGATCTCGCCGCCGAGGGTGGCCCGCTCGTGCGTCATCTCAGCCTCTGAGCCCGCCTTGGCCGAGCTCGCGACCATCGCCCTGAACGGCGCCACCTACGTCCTGGTGCTGATCCTGGTGGCGCTCGGCCTCGTGGTGGTGTTCGGCATGATGCGCGTGATCAACATGGCGCACGGCGAGCTGTTCATGCTCGGCGCCTACGTCGTGGTCGCGGCGAAGGCGCTGGGCCTTCCCTTCTGGCTCGGCGCCCTGGCGGCACCGCTCCTGGTCGGGCTCGCCGGCCTTGCGATCGAGGTCCTGCTCATCCGGCACGTCTACCGGCGCCCGCTCGATACCATCCTCGCGACCTGGGGGCTCTCGATTGCGATCAAGCAGGCCGTGGTGCTGACCTTCGGCCCGGCCGCGTTCAGCGTGCCGCTCCCGGTCGATGCGACGCTCGCCGTCGGCGCCTTCGCCTACCCGGTCTACCGCCTGATCCTGACCGGGCTCGCGCTCGCGATCATCGGCGCGACCTTCTGGCTGTTCCTTAAAACCGACTTCGGCCTGATCGCGCGCGCCGTGATCGCAAGGCCGCAGACCGCGGCGGCGCTCGGCATCGACACCCGCCGGGTCATGCGCGCGAGCTTCGTGCTCGGCACCGGGCTCGCCGGTCTCGCGGGCGCGCTGGTGGCGCCCCTGATCAGCGTCGATCCGCAGATGGGCCTGGGCTACCTCGTGCCGGCGTTCCTCGCGATCCTGATCGGCGGCGCCGGGCCGCTCGCGGGCGTGCTGGTCGGCGGCACGCTGGTGGGCGGGGTCGACAGCCTGCTCACTCTTCGTATCTCGCCGGTCGCGGCCCAGATCGCCGTGCTCGCGCTCGCCGTGGTGGTCATCCGGCTGCGCCCGACCGGGATTTTCGGAGGCCGTGGTGACCGCTAGGCCGATCGGCATCGCGGTCTTCGCGCTGCTGGCGCTGGCCCCGCTGCTGGGCGGCGCCTACGCCATCGCCCAGCTCACGCTCTACGTCATCTACGGCATGCTCGCCATGTCGCTCGCCCTGATCTGGGGCCGCGCCGGCCTGCTCTGCTTCGGCCAGGCGATGTTCTTCGGCATCGGCGCCTACGCCATGGCGATCAGCACCAAGGGCATGGCCGGCGAGGCGCTCGCCTCGAGCTATGTCGGGCTGGCGCTGGCGATCGGCGCCGCCGGCCTGTTCGCCGCCGTGCTGGGCTACTTCCTGTTCTCGGGGCGCGGCCTGTCCGGGCCCTATCTCGCGATCGTCACGCTGGCGATCGCCCTGATCCTCGAGCGCCTGCTCAACAACTGGTATGCGCTCGGCGGCTACAACGGCCTGCTCGATGTGCCGCCGCTCACCTTCGCCTCGCTCGGCGTCGGCGACGAATACTGGGATCCGGAGCCTCAGTTCTACCTGATCCTGGCGGTCGCCGCAGCCGCCTGGCTCGGCCTCGAGGCGCTGCTGCGCTCGCCGTTCGGCATCTTGCTGAGCGCTATCAAGACCGACCCGCAGCGCGCGGAATTCTTCGGCTATCGGGTCATGGAGCTGCGCGTCCTGGTGTTCGTGATCGGCGCCGGCATCGCCGGTCTTGCGGGCGGCCTGTTCGCGGCGGTCGAGGGTTTCGTGTCGCCGACCTTGATCGGCTTCCTGCTGTCGACCGAGGTGCTGATCTGGGCCGCGCTCGGCGGTCGCGAGGTGCTGCTCGCGGCGTTCCTGGGCGCGATTGCCGTGCGCTGGATCGAGAGCAGCCTGGCGGGCCTGCTCGGCGACACCTGGATCCTGGCGCTGGGCCTCGTGCTGATGGCCTCGGTGGTCCTGCTGCCCAAGGGCCTCATCGCAACGCCGCTGGAGAGGCTCGGCCGCCGCTGAGACGCCGGCGCCCGGCCAGCGGGCGCAATTAGGTTTCTATGCGGCCGGGGTTGGGATAGCCTGCCGGCATGATCGCGACTGCTGGGTCGCGATTGTTGGGAAGACGGTCATGCCCGATGCCGATCGCAACGTCGAGCTCATCCGCGACCTCTACGAACGCTACACGATGGGCGACGGACCCGAAGGCATTCTGGACAGCCTCGCCGACGACGTCCTTTGGCGCTCGGTCGGGCCGCCCAACCGGCTGCCCTTCGCCAGATCGTTTCAAGGCCGTGACGGCGTGCGCGCATACTTTCGGGCGCTGAACCAGGACTGGGAGATGATCAGCTACAAGATCAACGAGCTGATCGGCCAGCGGGATCGCGTGGTAGCACTCGCGGATGCCTGCTTCTGCCACCGAAGAGACCGGCAAGCTGGTGGCGACGCTCCAAGGCCGACGTGTTCCGCCTGCGCGACGGCAAGATCGTCGAGTTCTGCGAGTTCTTCGATTCCGCGGCGGCGGTCGAGGCCGCGACCGACAGCAGCGACGCGCCCTGGCCCGAGTCCGCCCTGTCCGGCGATGCCGATCTATGAGGGCATCGCTCGGCGGCGCGCGCTCGTCTAGTGGCGTGACTGGGCATAGTGGCGCGCGAGCGCATCGCCACCAAAATCGTTGGCGAGGTCGCGCCACACGGTGTGGATGTGGTTCGCGCCGCGCTGGACGTTGTCGTATTCGATGTACACCCGCTCGCCCTGGATCCGGTAGTAATGCGGCTGGCCGCGCTCGGCGCCGCCCGCCCAGAGAAATTTCAGGCGGTCGAACTCGCGCTCGACGAGGCTCGCCTGCTGATCGGCGAGCTCGTCCGGAAGACGCCCGAGAAACGTATCGAGCAGCTCGCGCAAAATCGAGGTCTGACCGGCATCGAGCGCCGCAACCGCGATCCCTTTCGGCTCTGCGGTGAAGCTCAGGGCGTCGAGATGCGCATCCTGCAGGCCGAGGCCCGCTTTCAGCTTTGCCTGCATAGGGACCAGCCGTGCGTCGAGCCCGTCCTCGATCCGGCGCCGAAAGATCTGGGTCAGGGGGAGCGGGCGGTGGCCTACCTCGAGCTTCGGACGGTTGGAGCTGATCGTATCGTTCGGTGCCACCGCCGATACCAGCGCCCTTGCGCGCTTCTCCTCGTCGAGCGCCCGGAACAGCTCGCGGCCGAGATCCTCCGCGGCCGCGAGCGGGCGGTGCAGGTGCGGCCCGAGCATCGGGCTGTCGGCCGGATCGGCGCCCAGAAAATTCGGCATCGACGCCACCACCTCGCCGCCGATGATGGTGTAGTGCAGCGATACGTGGTGGCCACCGAAACGCCAGCCCCAGGGAGTGTCCCGGCCGGGCTCGCCGAAGATCGTGATGTAGTAGAGCGACGGGTCGCGGCCGCGCTCGCGTGCGAAGTTGACCGCAAAGCCCTCGAGCTCATCGAGGATGTTTTCGAGCCCCATGATCAGGGCGACGGTCACATAGCCCGCCCTCGACAGGCCGCTCGCGACCAGTCGATGGACGTCGCGATGCTGGGTCGGGGTCATGGCGGCGAGCGGCAGGCCGCCGTGATCGGTCGGCGTGTAGTACCAGAGCCGGCGCTCCTCGTCGTCGGGAAAGGGCCTGCAGCCGATCTCGCGCTGCGCAGGGTCCCAGGACTCGATCAGCGTGGCCGCCGCCTCGGCCATCCGCCCTGCCACCATCGACGTCATCGTTCCCCCTCTACGGCCGGCCGAAGGTCGCGATCCGGTCGACCCGGCATTCGAACAGCACGCGCCTCTCGTCGATCGACGGGTCACGCAGCGCATAGTCGGGGCCGTTGCCGACATATTTGCGCCAGATGCGGTTGATCTGCTCGGTGACCCGCTTGCCGTCCACCGGATCGTCCTCGCTGAGCTCGCGCTCGACGGTGACCTTGAGGCTCAGCCAGTGATACATGTTCTCCGGGTTGATCAGGAGCAGCGTCATCTGCGGCGTCCTGCGGATCCACTGCACTTTCTTGCGATGGGTGGCGACGTTGACCAACACCTTGTCGCCCTCGTAGTCAAACCACATCGGCGTCAGATTTGGTCGACCGTCGCCGCCAATCACTGCGATGATGACGGGGATCGGCCGGTCCATCAATTGTTTGTAGATCGGATCGAGATCGCTGATGCTGTTGATGGTGTAGCGGTCGCCGATGCTGAATTGGTTAGCCTGAAGGCCGTCAGCGACGTCCAGAAACTTCGCCACGGTGACGGACATGGACTTCGATGCTCCCTGGTGATTGGCGCCATTCGGCGCTGGAGCCATCTTCGAGCGACGCCATCCGTGCGTCAAGACCTTCGGCAGCGCTTGCCTCGCCGGCATCGCTCGCCCATGTTGCGCGAAAGGAGCGAGCCGGAGCGATCCGTGAAGCAGTCATCGGAAAGCGGCGTGCCCGCCGTCCCGCGTCATCGTGCCCTGGGCCTCCTCGGAGTGCTCGCCTTGGCGCTTGCGCGGCTGCGCCGGGCCGTCGCCGGTGCTCTACCCCAACACGCACTATCAGACGGTCGGCCAGAGCACGGCCGAGCACGACATCGCCGAGTGCCGGCGCGTCGCGGACCAGGCCGGCGCCGATCGCGGCAGCGGGCGGGGCGAGGCCGCGGCGGGCGGCGCGGTCGGCGGCGGCGCTATCGGTGGTGCTGCGGGCGCTGCCGGGGGCGCCATCGCCGGGGCGCCAGGGACCGGTGCGGCGATCGGCGCGGCGAGCGGCGCCGCGGCCGGCCTGGTGCGCTCGCTGTTCCGCTCGGACGGGCCGAGCCAAGCCTATCGCAACGTCGTCGACCGCTGCCTGCGCGAGCGTGGCTACGAGCCGGTCGGCTGGGATTGAGCTGCCGTCTCGACTTCTGACCCGCGCCGCACTACAGAGGCTCTTCTTTACACGAGCTTTTCTTCGGCGGCAGCGTTTACGCTACACCTGCAGACGCAACCAGGAGGTCGAGGAGATGAGCATGAAGGCGATCCTGGTCCATATCGACGAGCACGACGGCCTGCCGTCGGTGCTGCGCTGCGCGCTGCTGGCGGCGATGCGGTTCGGCAGCCACATCGAAGGCCTGTTCGTCTGGCGCGGCGTGCCCCGGATGGTGCCGGTGGCGCCCGAGGGCGCGTTCCTGCCGGCGAGCGATCTGGTCGAGGACCTCGAGCGCGCCGATCGCGAGCGCAGCGCGCGCCTGCGCCAGGCCTTCGAGACGTTCATGGCCGAGCACGACGTGCCGCTCGCGGTCAGCGGCCGCAGCGAGACCGAGCCTTCGGCGAGCTGGTCGGAGCAGACGGTGACCGGCGACGACGCGCTCGGCACGGTCGGCCGCCTGCACGACCTGATCGTGCTCGGCCGTCCGGTCGACGGCCAGCCGGTGCCGATGATGAGCGCGCTGGAGACCGCCCTGTTCGAGAGCGGCCGCACGCTGCTGATCGCGCCGCCGGAGCTGCCCACGACGGTCGGCGACATGATGGTGATCGCCTGGAACGGCAGCACCGAGACCGCGCGCACGATCGCGTTGGCGGTGCCGTTCCTGGCCAAGGCCAAGGAGGTCGTGGTGCTCAGCGTCGAGGATGGCATGGTGCCGGGCCCGAGCGGTGCCGACATCGCACGCTATCTGCATCGCAACGACATCGCGGCGGCGGCCAAGACCGTCCGCTCGGGCGATCGCCCGGTCGGTGGTGCGATCCTCGAGGAATGCGGCGCGCTCGGCTGCGACCTGCTGCTGAAGGGCGCCTACACCCACAGCAGGCTGCGCCAGATGATCTTCGGCGGCGCCACCAGCCACATCCTCGCCAAGGCGCAGCTCCCGGTGATCATGGCGCACTGATTCCGCTTCCACGCCAGCGCCTTTCGCCAAAGCGATGACGGCCCGCTACGCCTCGAAGATCGAAGCCGTCGCGGCGAAGCGCGCCGTACTGGGCTCGTTCGGCGACCTGGGGCCCGGCGCGCTCGCGGTCGACGAGTGGACCGCCCTCGGGCTCGAGCTGCCGGATGTGCCGGCGATGCGTGCCTGGCGTCTGGCGCGTGTGCGCGGGCAGCTGGCCGAGCGCGACTATGCCGGCATCCTGGTTACCGATCCGATCAACATCCGCTATGCCACCGACAGCGCCGGCATGCAGGTCTGGTGCCTGCACAATCCGGCGCGCTACGCCTTCGTCGCGACCGACGGTCCGGTGATCGTGTTCGACTTCCATGGCTGCGCCCACCTCTCGGCGCATCTCGATCTCGTCGACGAGGTGCGGCCGGCCCGCGCCTGGTACTTCTTCAACAGCGGCCCGCGGGTCGCCGAACATGCCGCGCGCTGGGCCGCCGAGATCGCGGATCTGGTCCGGGCGCATGGTGGCGGCAATCGCCGGCTGGCGATCGACAATGCCGATCGCGAGGGCATCGCGGCGCTGGAGGCCCTGGGCGTCAGCATCCATGACGGGCAGGAGGTGATGGAGCTGGCGCGCTCGATCAAATCTGCCGACGAGATCAAGGCCATGCGCTGCGCCCTGGCGGCCACGGACGCAGCCCTGCGGGCGATGCAGTCGCATCTGGTGCCGGGTGTCATGGAGCAGGCGCTCTGGGCGCATCTGCACCACGAGAACATCGCGCGCGGCGGCGAGTGGATCGAGACCCGGCTGCTCGCCTCCGGCCCGCGCACGAACCCCTGGTTCCAGGAGTGCGGCAGCCGGGCGATCGAAGCGGGCGACCTCGTGGCTTTCGATACCGACCTGATCGGCCCGTATGGCTACTGCGTCGACATCTCGCGCACCTGGCTGTGCGGCGACGGCCCGGCAACCGAGGCGCAGCGCACGCTCTACCGCGTCGCGCGCGAGCAGATCGCCCACAACCTTGCGCAGATCAAGGCAGGCGTCAGCTTTCGCGAGTTCTCCGAGCGAGCATTCGCGTTGCCGGAGCGCTACCGCGCCAACCGCTACTCGACGGTCGTGCACGGCGTGGGCTTGTGCGACGAGTACCCGGCGATCTACTACCCCGAGGACGCAAAGGAGACCGGCTACGACGGCATCCTCGAGGCGAACATGACCATCTGCCTGGAAAGCTATGTCGGCGAGGCAGGCGGCCCGGAAGGCGTCAAGCTGGAGGAGCAGGTGCTGGTCACCGCAGACTGGCGCCGAGGTGCTGTCGAGCTATCCTTTCGAAGAGCGCCTGCTCGACTAGGAAAACGCGCGGCAAGTCAGCTCCCGCGTGATGACCGGCGTCCCGCCGCCCAAGCCAGTCACGCTGCTCGCGTCGCCACGTCGGCTGTCGGGGAAACGGATGCTGCCGCCATCTCCGCCCTCACCCGCTCGACGAGAGAGGGCTCGTGCAGAGCGTTGTCCGGCCGTGCAAGATAGCGGACCGCAACAAGGAGCTCGTGGACATTGGGGTCGCGCGCCGCGACCCGATGCAGGGCCGATACGAAGTTGAGCCTGTCCTCGAGATCGGCCGGGCGTTCGCCGCGGGTCTGCGGGTAAGCCAGATCCGGGAGCGCCGACATGGACCAGGCCCCGGCGATCCATGGCTGAACTTCGGCCAGGAAGTCGTGGGGCAGCCCGACCAGGCCTGCTGCATCGCCAGTGCGCCGCCGGAGCAGGTCGGCCAATACACTGGCCTCCCTTGCCGCCACGCTCATCCCTTGGCCGTAGATCGGATTGAATCGGCAGACGGCATCGCCGATCGGGATCAGTCCCTCTGGGAAGTCAACGACCGTCTCGTAGTGCCGCCAGGAGCTTTCCGGGAAGGCGAACCGCTGAGGGCTGCCTGCTGGCCTGGCGTCCTTGATCGCATCATGGATGGTTCGCGTCCGCAGCCGCCGCGCCGCGTCGAAGAAACCCGCGAGGTCATGCGGCGGCCGGGCGCACTGATGCTCCATGATGCAAACCATCCAGCACTGTCCTTCGACTGGCAGCAGAAAGCCACAGCGGCGCTCGCTCGGAGCGTCGGCGAATGTGAGGACAGCCTTCCAGTCGGGACGCCGTCCCGGGATCTCGAAGAGCGTCGTCGAGTAGCCGATATTGACGCCGACGGTCTCCGCGCGCGGCCGCGCGCGGCCCATGGCGTCGAGCGCAGCAAGGGTGAGCGCGCCGCGCGCGGATGCGTCGACGATGAGGTCCGCCGACACCGTCTCCCGCGTTCCGTCGGTGCCCTCGCATCGAGCACCGGTGATGCTGCGGCGGTCCTCGGATGCGACAAGATCGAGGACCCGGCAACGGTCACGGATCACGACGTTGCGCAGTGCCCGCGCCCGTCGTCGGACCGTGTGCTCAAGCAGCGGCCGAGACATCGCGTAGGCGACCCTGCCGAAATCGCGGCGGGGGAAAGGGTCGAAGCCAGGCACCTCTTCACAAACATCGGCGGCAATACGGACGGGCGCCGCTCCGACCGAGGCAAGGTCCTGATCGAAGCCAGGGAAGATCTGGCAAAGCGCCTCCAGGCCACCGGGCAGGAGCCCATGCAGCTGGCGGGACTGAGGTGTGCCCGCTCGATGCGATGGGTCATTGGCGAGCCTGTCCCGTTCCAGCACGATTACCTGTTCGAAATGCTTCGCGAGCGCACCAGCGGCCGCGAGGCCGCTCATGCCAGCCCCGATCACCAGGGCTTGCCTGCCCAAAAATCTGGACATCGTCCGCTCTCCGGCTCAGCAAGAACGCCAGTCGTTCTTCGCTCGACGAGGCGGATCTTGTAGCGCCCATGTTTCAGGCGTTTTTCGCGGATCGGCAATTTAGGTTTCGAATGTAACGCTCAGCGCCGCAAGGACGCCTAAGGGATCCGTCCGGCGGCGCGTCGCGCCCGAACGGATGGGCCGGCGCAGTCTGCTCAGGCGACCTGTGAAAGCTGCGTCAGCAGCTGCTCGCCGGTCACGAACGCCGTCTCGAAGCGCTCGATCCCGTGCGTACCGCCGTTCACGAGCTTGCGCGCGGTCATGAGATCCCGGCCGAGGATCGCGTACTTCGCCGCGCTTCGCTTGTCCGCGATGAACGCGGCGAGAACCTGCGCCGCCGTCCTGGGCACGTTGGCGAGCTCGGGTTGGTCCTCGAGCGGCTGCCCGAGGCGGGCGCCATAGGCCCGGTAGTTCGCGCGCCCGGTGAGCTGGATGAAGCCGCGGCCCTTGTAGCGGGCGCCATCGGGCGGCCCGAGATTGCCGAGGCTCGATCGGTGGTCGTAGAGGTCGAAGGGGTGCGGACCATCAGGGCTGGTGTTGTACTTCGACGGCTTCTCCGAGATCGGCTCGAAGCCCGCGGTCTCGGCGCGAATCGTGCCCAGCGCCATCAGCACCATGTCGCGATCGTCGAGCCCGGCGGCCTTGAGCGCCGCCAGCACCGCGGGCAGATGGCGCTCGACGTTGGCGCGCGGTGCGTCGGCAAACATCCGAGCGACCATGTCGACGGTGATCCGGTCGATCACCGGCACGGGCGTCCTGGTCGGGTCGGGTTTGTCCATGCCGAGCAAGCGATGGGCTTCAGCCCTGAGCTCCCCGTCCGCCTGCAGCCCTTTGGCGGCCTGATAGAGGCGCAAAGCGCGCTCGGTCCCGCTTCCGAAATCGCCATCGATCGGCTTGGCATCGTGGCCGGAAAGGCAGAGCAGCGCCTGCAACCGCCGTACATCGTCGCCTTTCGCGCCACGCCTGATGGAATCCATCATATTTTCCTTGGCTCTTTGTATAATGCTAGCGGCCTCCGATGACCGGATCAATCCTGGGATGATCCTGTCACGGCCCGACGCCTGTCGCAACATGCCATCGCTCGCCCGCCCTTGCGGTGCCGCACCTCACACCCGATGATTGCGCGACACCTCCGGAGGGAAGACATGCAGCTGCACTACAACGTCGCCTCGCCGTTCGTGCGCAAGGTCATGGCGGTGGCGATCGAGACCGGCCTGTCCGAACGCATCGAGCCGGTCAAGCGTCTGCCGTCGCCGGTCGCTCCGGTCGCCGAGGTCAACGCCGACAACCCGCTCGGCAAGATCCCGTGCCTCGTCACCGACGACGGCGCCGCGCTCTACGATTCCCGCGTGATCTGCGAATATCTCGACAGCCTGCACCATGGGGCCAGGATGTTCCCGCCGTCCGGCGCCGCCCGCTGGACGGCGCTGCGCCGTCAGGCGCTCGCCGACGGCATCATGGATGCCGGCGTGCTCGCCCGCTACGAGACCTTCGTGCGGCCGCAGGAGGCGCGCTGGGAGACCTGGATCGACAACCAGAAGCAAAAATTCCGGCGCGGCCTGGACGCGCTGGAGCACGAGGGCGCGAGCCTGGGCGTGGTCGACATCGGCACGCTCGCGATCGCCTGCGCGCTCGGCTATCTCGACTTCCGCTACCCGGACGAGGACTGGCGGGCCGGCCGGCCGCGGCTGGCAGCCTGGCTCGAGCAGTTTGGCCAGCGCCCCGCGATCGCCCAAACCGCGCCACAGGAGGTCTGGTAGGCCGCCCGTCCGACGGGCCGGCCGGCCATGCGCCGGCCCGTGGCAACGGTTGAACTTGTGCCCGCGATCCACTAGAGTAAGGAACGTGCTCCTAGGAAGGCGCGTCCTGGGTGCGTGTGACGGATCTCGGCGAAAAACCAAACAAACCCAAAGCCCGCAGAAACCCTCACGAATTCACGCGCCCTACAGGGCAAGCGAACCCTGATTGTCAAGCCCCGACCGCTGGCCTAGGCTTCGGCATCCGGCCCTTGAACGGGGCCGCAAAACGAGGGAGGTTCGCATGCGCCTTGCTTGGGTGGTGGCCGTCGCGCTCGTGCTGCCGGTGTCGGCGGCGGCGCAGACGCTGGAGCGGGTCCGCGACAGCGGCGTCCTCAAGATCGGCTACCGCGAGGACGCCGCCCCGTACTCTTACAAGAACGCGATCGGCCAGCCGGCCGGCTACACGGTCGCGCTGTGCCAGGCGGTCGCGACCGACATCGCGGACCAGGTGGGGCGTGCCGAGCTCGCCGTCGAATATGTGCCGGTCGGCACCAGCGACCGCTTCAGCGCCCTCCAGGAAGGCAAGATCGATCTCCTGTGCGGCGCCACCACCGCCACCCTGGAGCGGCGCGCGCTGATCGACTTCTCGATACCTACCTTCATCGACGGCGCGGGCGTGCTGCTGCGTGCCGACGGCCCGGATCGCTTTGCCGGGCTCGCCGGGCAAAGCGTCGGGGTGCGCGCGGCGACCACCACCGAGGAGGCGCTGCGGAACACGCTGCGCCGGCAGAACATGGAGGCCACGGTCGTGCCGGTCGACAGCCACGAGGAGGGCTTGGCCAAGCTCGAGGCCGGCGAGATCGCGGCCTATTTCGCAGATCAGGCGATCCTGATCTTCCTCATCTCGGGCAGCCAAGCGCCCGACGACCTGAAGGTCGGCGAAGGCCAGTTCACCCTCGAGCCCTATGCGCTCGGGTTGCCGCGCGGCGACGACGATTTCCGGCTCGCGGTCGACACGTCGCTCAGCCGCCTCTATCGCTCGGGCGAGGTCGACCGGATCTTCAAGAACAGCTTCGGCGCCAACGCCACCCAGAGCGAGATCCTGCGCGCCCTGTATCTGATCAGCGCCCTGCCGGAGTAGCCTTCCGCAGCCACAGGCTGCTCGCGAAGGCGGACGCGAGATCTGGCAGCGCGGCGAGCGGCGCGCCGGCCAGGCGATCGGCGTGCCGGCTCACGACGTAGTGGCTCGCGAACAGCAGCTCGTAAGCCTCGCCCTGGAGCATGGCGGCAATCGCCGACTGCTCGTTGTAGCCTCGCCAGGCCCAGCTCTTTGGATAGGGATCGGGCAGGAAGATGTCGTGGACATGCACGATCGTGCCAGGCGCAAGGACGGGCAGCACCTGATTGAGCAGCCGGTCGACGTCGCTGCCTGGCATCAGCACGTGGCTCGAATCGATGAACAGGATGTCGCCCGCCTCCAGGCTGCTGAAGCAGGTCTGCGGCGCGTCCTGCACCAGGAGGGGCAGCCATTCGACCGCGAGGCCCTCGAGCGATGCACGTGGTGCTGGATCGATGCAGGTCAGCCTGGTCGCGCGGCCGCCATCGGTGATCGCCCGCGCCAAAAAGCGCGTCGAGTGACCGGAGCCGACCTCGACGATGCGCCGCGGTCCGGTCCGACGCACGATGGCGTAAGCCGCGGCCGCGTCCAGCGTTGGAAACCAATCCTGCCCGAGCCGTGGCGCCGGCGCCGGTCCGCGCATCGTAAGGAGTTCCGGGACCCGGCCCTCGATCTCCGCGAGCAGGTCGAGAAACGCCTCGGTTCGCGCCGCGAACCGGGGCTCGAGCGCCGGGTAGCCGCCGGGCATGACACGATCAGCGTGTCGATGCGGGATGAAAAAGCCCTGCGGCTTCAGGCCGAGTAGCGTTGCCAGCCCCATGATGAGGCGACGGCCCCGTCCCGACCGCGGCCAAACGGATCTCGACGACGATCTGGGCATCCTGCAATTGCCTGCCTGCGCTCAGGGGCGCAGCACCTGGCCCTCGTGCGCTACGAGCGAGCCGGGGCGAGCCCTGGCCATGTCTTCGGCGATGCGGTCGAGGTCGGCATCGCTGTGATCGGGATCGTGGTGGAACGCGACCAGGGTGCCCGCGCCCGCTGCGTCGCAGAGCTTCACGCCTTCGTTCCAGGTCGAATGCCCCCAGCCGCGATAGCGCGGATACTCGTCCTCGGTGTAGGTGGAGTCGTAGATCACGAGCTGGCTGCCGCCGATCAGCTCGATAATGGCGTGGTCGAGCTGGCCCTCGCGGTGCTCGGTGTCGGTCACGTAGCAGATCGACCGGCCGGCATAGTCGATGCGATAGGCGGTGGCACCGTTGGGATGGTTCAGCGGTGCGGTACGCAGCACGATACCGGGGAGCGGATGGAGCGTGTCGCCGGCGTTGAAGTCGTGAAACGCCATGGAAGCATGCATGATGCGGAGCGGCACGGGAAACACCGGCTCGCTCATGATCGCCGACAGGACCCTTCGAATGCCGCCCTCTTTCGCCGCGAGGTGACCGGCCCAGATCTGGAAGGTGTTGCTCGGGCTGTAGGCAGGTCGAAAGAATGGAAAGCCTGTGACGTGATCCAGATGGGTGTGCGTCAAGAAGATATGCGAGTTCAGTCCTTCCTGCCTGGCAAGGCTGGCGCCAAGCGCACGAATGCCGGTACCGGCATCGAAGATCAGCCGCTCACCACCGCACATCACCTCGACGCACGGCGTGTTGCCGCCGTAGCGCACGGTATCCGGTCCCGGGGCCGGCACGGTACCGCGCACACCCCAGAACCGGACCCAGAAGTCCTCATTCAGCGCCATCAAGCCGCCTCATGCGCGGAGCAAACAGGAATTCCAAGCCGACGACAAGGTTTCGAAACCATAGGTAGATTAGGATAATGTGCATTTGCCTCATGAGGCCCGATGACGGTAGAGAAAATAGCGGTTGGCGATGATGCCCTCAGGCAGCGGCTGCGACATCAGTGAACGATGCTGAAGAGGCTGATCGGCGACCACCCAGGCACCAGCGCAGAGCAAGGCAGGCAGCGCGCCGGCCAGCCAGCGGGCGAGCCTGGCTGTGGCCTCGCGATCGCCGCTGCCGATGTCGGCGTGCGCCAACGCCGCCTTGCCCGGCAGGCGATGCCGGGCGGCCGGCAGCGTATCGTGAAAATCGCCCAGCAGCAGATGGCGCGGGTCCGGGCGATCGGCGGGATGGGCGCGCACCTCCCGCTCGAACACGAAGATCTCCCGTGCCGGCAGGAGCTCGCGCAGATGATCATAGGTGCGACCGTTGCCCAGGCCGAGCTCGAGCACCGGCCCCGGCAGCTCTGCGATCCGGGCGGCCGCGAGATCGAGGCAGGCACGTTGCGCTTCGAGCCTGCGAATGAAACTGTCGAGACGGCTCACTCCGGTTCCCTTCGGCAGCCGGCCGAGGATTGCCGCAGCCGCTGCAAGGGTCAACAACGCATCGGCACGGAATAGGTTGCCGAGGTGAGCGGATCGTGACGCATGCGAACAGCCAAACCCATCATGATCGTCCTCGTGGCCTGGTTGCTCGGCGGCACCGCCGGCACCGACCTGAACCTCGCCGGCGAGCTCGTCCAGGGCGGGCTGGTGCGCGGCCAGGTCGCACAGGACAGCGCGGTGTGGCTGGATGGCCGATCGCTGCGGGTGGCCTCGGATGGCTGGTTCGTGTTGGGCTTCGGCCGGGATGCTCCTGCCTCGGCTGAGCTTCTGGTCCGGGCCTCCACCGGCGAGGAGCGCCGCCACATCCTGCAGATCGCGCCGCGGACCTATCAGGTTCAGCGCATCGACGGGCTGCCACCCCGCAAGGTCGCGCCGAGCGAGGCCGATCTCGCGAAGATCCGCGCCGACGCCGTGCTGTTGGACGCGGCCAGGGAGCGCGATACCGCGGCACGCGGCTTTGTCGAGCAGATGGCCTGGCCGGTGGTCGGCCCGATCAGCGGCGTCTTCGGCAGCCAGCGGATCCTGAACGGCGAGCCGCGCGCGCCACATCGTGGCGTCGACGTCGCGGCGCCGGCGGGCAGCCCGGTCGGCGCCATGGCGAGCGGCGTGGTGTCGCTCGCGGAGACGGGCATGTATTTTACCGGCGGCACGGTGATGCTCGATCACGGCCACGGTCTGCACAGCATCTATGTCCATCTGGACGAGGTCCGGGTGACGGTCGGCCAGCAACTGCGCCAGGGCCAGACGCTTGGCACAGTAGGGGCCACCGGCCGCGCGACCGGCCCGCATCTGCACTGGGGCGTGTACTGGTTCGATCAGGCGGTCGACCCTGCGCTGCTGGTCGGCGACATGCCGGGCGGCAGAACCTCGCCCTGAGAAACGCTCAGGCGCTCTTCGCCAGCGGCTCGGCCCACCCGGTGCCCGGCGGCGGCACCGGCAGACCCTCCTCGCCGTACTGGCGCAGCTTGTTGCGCAGCGTCCGGATCGAGATGCCGAGAATGGCGGCGGCGATGGTGCGGTTGCCCGTCGTGTAGCGCAGCGTCTTCAGGATCAGATCGCGCTCGACCTCGGCCACGGTACGGCCGACAAGCGGCTGGTCGGCGCCGGCTCCTTCCGGCGCAAGGTTGCCTTGCAGCACGAGGTCGTCGGCGCCGATCTCGTCGCCCACCGCCAGCAGAACCGCGCGATGCATGCAGTTCTCCAGCTCGCGCACATTGCCCCGCCAGTAGTGCGACTTCAGGAGCGCCATGGCGGCGCTGCCGAGGGGGCGATGCGGCAGACGGTTGATGGCCGTGTATCTCGCCGCAAAGTGGCGGGCCAGCATCGCGATGTCGCCCGGCCGCTCGCGCAGCGGCGGCAGATGCAGATTGACGACATTGAGCCGGAACCAGAGATCTTCGCGGAAGCGACCGGCAGCAACCTCGGCTTCGAGCTCCCGATTGCTGGTCGCGATCAGGCGGATGTCCACCTTGATCGGCGCCGTGCTGCCCAACCGGTCGATCTCGCGCTCCTGGATGGCGCGCAACAGCTTGGCCTGCAGGCGGGGGTGCATCTCGCTGATCTCGTCGAGCAGAAGCGTGCCGCCGTGCGCCTCCTCGAACTTGCCGACCCGGCGCACCACCGCACCGGTGAATGCCCCTCTCTCATGGCCGAACAGCTCCGATTCGAGGAGATTTTCTGGAATCGCGGCGCAGTTCACCGACACCAGACGCTGCTCGCTCCGGCGGCTGTGCCGATGCAGATAGCGCGCCAGCACCTCCTTGCCGGTGCCACTCTCGCCGGTGATCAGCACGCTGACGTCCGCGGGCGCGATCTGGCGCGCGACCGCCAGAAGCTGCCGCATGCCAATGTCCTCGGACACCAATGCGCAGGAGCCGCCGACAAGCTCCGCAGCGATGGCTTCGACGAGCGCAGGCTCGGCCGGCAGCGCCAGAAAGCCCTTGGCCGGAGCATCGTCGATCACCGCGACGCCCGTCTCGGATATGGCCGCGGCCGAGCAACCGTCGCGGCGATGCATCCGGGCTTGGCCATGCCGGATGCGGCATCGATCCGGATCGTGCTGATCCGGGGCAGGTGACGATGCCGCCGGCTCCGGGGCACGGCGGGAGGGCTGTTCAGCGGCTCGACCATGGTCCTCTGCTGTCGCGGGCCCTACGAGACCCTTCATGAAGGCGGACCGCAGAGTGTTCCCGGTGTCGTTAAGGATGTCTTGCGGACGGTCACACCGAGCAGGAGTCCGGACCCGGCGCGTCGCAGAGAGCCGACCCAAGGTACGAGCCGACCCAGTGGGGCCGGCCGGCTCGCCGCCGGGCGCATTGTTCAGGCGAGGTTAGAGGACGAGTTGTCGCGCGGCCCGAGGCCGGCGCACGCCTGAACAAAAAAGGATCTGCCGTTAACCTTATGTTAAGCGGCTGGGTGCTAGACCTGTCGATGCTTGGTCGTGTGATGTCGATGCTCGCCATCGGCGACCGGCCAAGTCGATGTCCTCCCTGACGTTGTGATGCCTCCCTGTTAAATTGGCCGCCGGTTCGCCGGCGGCCATTTTTGTCTGTGCTGAGCAGACCTGCCCCAGTCGGAAGCGGCGAGGCAGCTTCCGGGCTGGCTGCGGCGAGGAGTGGCGCGAGAGAAGCGCGCTATTGGCTGGCCCACACAATCCGCGCGAGCCAGTCCACCTCGCCGATCGCGAACCGTCTGGGCTCCTGGCCCTGGGCGAAGGGCTCGACCTCGAGGCGCTGGGCGGTCCGGCGAAGCAGCAGCCCGGCAACCATGTCACCCTTGACGGGCTTCAAGAGGACCCGGTCGTGCCGTCGGATGCTGGCGCCCGGCGACACGATCAGAAGGTCGCCGTCGCGATAGGTCGGCGCCATCGCATCGCTGTGGACCTCGAGGGCGTAGGCGTGGCGGTCGTCGAGATTCGGGAAGTCGATCTCGTCCCAATCCGCCCCGACCGGAAACCCGGCTTCGTCGAACAGCGTCGCCCGACCTGCCTGCTCCAGCCCGATGCACCGCATTCGCTGCGACGGCGCCTCGATCGCTGCGCCCGCCTCGTCCGACATCATGGCGACGAACGCGTTGAACGGCGTCTCGGTCGCCGTGAGGATCTTGGCCAGGCTTTCCGTGCTGGGCCACCGCGGCTTGTCCTCCTTGGTGATCCTCTTGCTCGGATTGAAGGTCGTGGGGTCGAGCCCCGCACGACGTGCCAGTCCCGAAGCGGTCAAGCCTTTATGCCTGGCCAGCCGGTCAATGCCACGCCACACCTCGTCATGCGTGAACATAGGAATCAACCCCGACTAAGAATGCGATCCCGGCTCAACCTAGGAATTGCTGTTGCCCCTGTCAGTAGGAACATCGATCTGCCGCCTTGACAAACCTCGCTCTCATGTCCCTATATAGGCCTCAATTCCTTCTGTCCAGGTTAAATCGCCGGTGCCGCTCCTGTTGGCGCTCCAGCGGCCAACCGGCCGCCAAGCAGCCGCAATGCGCATGTGCGCGCTGGCTGAACCTGCCACTTCCTCGCGGAGGCTGCTTATGATCGCACGAACATCGCGCGGCCGCTCAGCCATGATCGTTTTCGTGGATCATACCGAATGCTGCTGGCTTCGAGCGTTGGCGCGTGGCTTTCGCCATTGCTTCGTGGTCCTGGAGCTTGGCCCTGCCTGGCTCGCCTGCGATTCGCTCAAGAGCCACATGGAGCTGAGCCTGCTGGATCTGCCCGAGTTGTTCGATCTCGCGAGATACTATGCCAACCAGGGTCACCATGTCCTGGTCGGAAGGATCGGATCGGAGCGCCCGCGGACTGCCATCGCAGTGGCTCCCCTCACCTGCGTGAGCGTCGCCAAGCGCCTGTTGGCCATACGTGCGGCCGGGGTGTGGACGCCGCGACAGCTGTTCTCTCACCTCTTGAACACGCAACCGCACGCCTGGCGGGCGGTGTCCGCCGACGAGGCAACCGAAACCTTGCCGACGCAATGCGTCATTGGAGCTTGACAGTTCCGCTAAATAGGAATATAAGCCGTCTTGTTCATGGCGCACAGCGCCTTCCAAGACCGATCGGCGGCGCCGGCGGACCAAAACCCCGGATCAGAATGCGGAGTGCTTTGATGCGTGAGCTCTCGCTCGAGGCTGTCTGGTCGCGTTACCAGCGCGCCAAGAACCGGCGTGTCCGCTGGGAAAGCCTTTGGCGGGACTGCTACACCTACGTGCTCCCTCACCGCGGCGCCGGCCTCGGCGCCGAGTTTGCAGCCGGTCGCAACCATGCCGAGCGGATGTTCGATGGCACCGCACCCGATGCGGTCGAGCAGCTTGCAGCCTCCTTGCTCGCAGAGCTCACGCCGCCCTGGTCACAGTGGTTCGGCCTGGTGCCGGGGCGGCAGGTCGATCCGCTCGAGCGGGGAATCGTCGCCGAAAGCCTGGACCAGGTCTCACTGACGATCCAGGCTCATCTCGACCGTTCCAACTTCGCGGCCGAGATTCATCAGGCATTCCTCGATCTGGTGAGCGTCGGTAGCGCGACGCTCCTGTTCGAGGAAGCGCCCATCGGCGACCTTAGTGCCTTTCGACTGACCGCCGTGCCGATGGCCGAGATGTGGCTGGAGGCGGGGCCCGATGGGCAGATCAACGGCCATTTTCGGCAAAGCGCGCTGTCCCTGGACACGCTCTGCGCGCGGTTTCCCGATGCAGAGCTTCCGCGCAGCCTGTTGGCCGAGTGTCGACGTGAAAAGGAGCAGTGTCTGCCCGTCGTCGAAGCCGTATTGCCGGCGGGACCCGGATATCACTACGTCGCCATGCTGCACCACGACAGTGGTCAGCCGACGTTGCTCACGAGCGGTCGGTTCGAAAGCTCGCCGTTCATCAGCTTTCGCTGGCTGAAAGGTGCCGGCGAGGTCTACGGGCGCTCGCCCGTGATGACGGTGCTGCCCGATATCAAGACGGTGAACAAGGTCGTCGAGCTCGTGCTCAAGAATGCCTCGATCTCCGTCACGGGCATCTGGCAGGCCGATGACGACGGCGTTCTCAATCCGGCCAACATTCAGCTGGTTCCCGGCAGCATCATCCCGAAAGCCGTGGGCTCCGCCGGCCTCACGCCCTTGCAGGCACCTGGCCGCTTCGATGTCTCGAGCCTGATGCTGGATGACCTGCGAGGCCGGATCCGCCACGCGCTGCTCGTGGATCGCCTCGGAGCGATCGGCAGTCGCAAGATGACCGCTACCGAAGTGCTCGAGCGCAGCGCCGAGATGACCCGGCTGCTCGGCGCGACCTATGGGCGGCTACAGGCGGAGCTCCTCACCCCCCTGCTGAGCCGGGCGACGGCCATCCTGCGACGCCGCGGCGAGATCCCGGATCTGGCGCTGGACGGCCGTCTGGTGGACCTGCAGTACAAATCCCCGCTCGCCCGTCTTCAGGCGCAGCAGGACGTGCAAAGCACCCTGCTGTGGCTGGAAGCCACCGCAAAGATGGGGGCCGAGGCGGTTGCTGCGGTCGATCTGCCGGCGACGGCGCGTTGGCTGGGCGACCGCCTGGGCGTACCGGGCCAGCTGATCCGCGACATTCAGCCGGCGACGGCGCTTCTCGATCTGACGGAGGACCTGGTCGAAGTGGCGGGTCTGGGCGTGATGGGCTCGGCCGATGACCGGTGATCGCGCGCCAACGGGCTGGGCCTGGTTCGAGGACCGTGACGACGTGCCGCCCGATCCCGGCGAGACCACGCTTTGCCGAGCCTTTGCGCGCTGCTTTGCCGGGCCGGACGGACAGCTGGTCCTGGATCACCTGACACGCCTCATTCTCAACCGAAGGCTCGGGCCCGGCGCGAGCGATGCCGAGCTCTGGCATCTCGAAGGTCAGCGCGGGGCGATCGCCTACGTGCTGGGCATGATCGAGCGTGGCGGTCGCTGACCGCCGGGGATCTGGTAGATGACAACCTCGACTTTAGGGGCGACGATGAACGAGCAGCAGCTGCAGGAAGCAGAGGGAGCGGTCGAGTCCGACATCGACGGAGCGCCAGCTCCGGCACCGGAGGCGGATTCGGGCGCGGCGCACCAGCCAAAGCCTTCGCGTCCAGCGGGGGTTCCGGAAAAGTTCTGGGACAGCGAGGCCGGCTGTGTTCGCACCGACTCCCTCCTGAAGTCCTACCTGGAGATCGAGCGCAAGCTCGGCTCGATGATCGCGCTGCCGGCGGACGATAGCGATCGCGATGGCCGCAGCCGCCTACACCGGGCACTCGGCGTGCCCGAGAGCCCGGACGGCTATCAGATTGCCACGCGAAGCGGCCTGGTGGAGCCGAGCCCCGAGATCAATGGCAAGCTCCATGCCGCCGGGTTCACGCCACAACAGGCGCAGTTGGTCTACGATCTCGCCGCCGACCATATGCTGCCGCTGGTGGACGAGCTGCTGGACGAGTTCGGCTCGGCACGTGACTCCGAGCGCCTTGCCAATCGCTTCGGCGGAGCCGAGGCGTGGCGGGCTCTGGCGGACCAGATCAGGACCTGGGGCCGCGCCAATCTGTCCGACGAGGTCTTCGCGACGCTGTCTGCGAGCTATGACGGCGTGTTGGCGATGCATCAGATGATGCAAGCCCCCGAGCCTGCCGTCCTGCACGACGGCGAAGGCGCCCAAGCCGCGCCGGACGAGACCACCCTCAGCCAGATGATGCGCGACCCGCGCTACTGGCGAGATCGCGATCCAGATCTGATCGCCAAGGTGACCGACGGCTTCCGGCGCCTTTATCCGGCCTAGCAGGTCGCGGCCGCGCCGCGTCGCGGTACCCGAAATTCAACCTCTGTGTGGCCGGCCGGTCGGCCGGTGCCGAAGGAGACGTTCATGGCGAGACTCCGGCGCAAAGGGCTCGGCGCAACCGAGCTGGTTCGCGACAACGACGGCGCCAAGATGCCGATCATGCCCTGGGGCGCGGTGCACACGCTGGCGCCGACCGAGGCCACACCGGCACGCAACGCGACGGCCATCTCGGGTACGTGCGGCGTCGTCAGCATCATCGCGATCGGTGGCGACGCTCACTTCAAGCAGGGCGGTTCGAGTGTCCTGGCGACGGTCAACGACCCCTATCTCCCGGAAGGCGAGTGGCACGAGCTGCCCGTGTTCGAAGGCGACGAATGGGGTTACGTGTCGATCCTGTCCGCGAACGGGTCGGGCGACATCGTGGCGCAGATCTGCGAGCGGCAGTAGGCAATGACCGCGCTCGGCCTTCGGTCCTCTGGACGGCTCTCCTTGAGCTCAAGGCGACGGCCTCGCTCCACGGTACCGCCGGAATCGCCGGAGCAGATCAGCTCGCTTGCGTTCTGGTATGACGCGGAAGCCAGCCCCACGATCGAGTCCGGCGGTGTGGTCGAACGCTGGGACGACCTGAGCAGCAATGGCAACCACGCTGGTCAGGCCGTCAGCAGCGAGCGGCCGATCAAGGCGACCGACGGCGAAGGTCGCGACGTCGTTCGGTTCGATGGCGTCGACGATACGCTAGCGGTCGCGACCCCACCGAGCCTTGCGACGGGCATGACCTTGTTCATCGTGTTCGCCGTCCGTACGCGGAGTGATTTCTCGGGCATCGTCTCGGCGGCCGCCGCCACCGGGGTCGACCATGAGGCCTTTTTCAGCCTGCAGAACGCGAGCGCGGCGAGTGGCCAGTTTCAATGGCTCGGTCTCTCCGGCGGGTCGGACCCTCTATCGATCGAGCGTGAAGACAGCGCAGCGATCGGCCTTGCGATCCTGACCGCTGCAGCCGGCGACGCACGCTTTGACGACCTGGACGGTCAAGGGTCGGACACCTACGAGGGGGCTCTCGCGACGCCCGACCAGATCATCCTGGCCGGCCACTACAACGACGGCACCTTCGGATACAGCGCGATCGACGTCTACGAGCTCGGCCTCTTCACCCGCGGCCTCACGGCGGGAGAGAGGGTCGCACTCTACGACTATCTCAGGAACAGGTATGGGCTCTAGGCATGGTTGATCGCACGCCACAGGAGTTCGGCGGCGTTCCGGACGGACTCACGGACAGCACGGCGGCGGTTCAGGCGGCCATCGATGCTGCCGGACCGTCCGGCGACGACGTCGTGATCGCCGGCGGAGTTTTCCGAATCAGCGCCCCGCTGAGCTGCCCGCACGACGCGCTGCGGATCAAAGGCGACGGCGGCATCCAAGCGATGGCCGGCGCTTGGTCGAGCCAGGCGGCAATCATGGAGATCACCGGTACCGGCGTCATCGTCGATGGCGACGGGCTGCTGCTCGATCAGGCCAATCTCATCCCAAGCGGCAACAGCCTACGCGGAGCTGGCGCCGTCGGGCTGACCGTTGCCGGGGTGATCTCCCGCAATTCGCAGGGCGCCTTCCTGTCTCTCGGCGATGGCTGCACCGATGTGCTCGTGCATGGCATCGACCACCGCGGCAGCGGCTATGGGATTCTCGCGGCCGACCCGCAGGGCTTGGCCCGGATCAGGATCCGCGACAGCGATTTCGAGCATTCGGGTCCCGGACCGACGGGCGACGGCATCCGGCTCGATTGCGCAACCCACGGAGGCGACGACGTTGCCATCATCGCTGTCCACGTGCGCGGCTACATCGGTGAGGCGGTCGGCCACGGGACGGGATACGGCTTTGTCCACGTTACCAACACCCAGCTGTTGGGCTGCATTGCCGAGGCCTGCGAGAGCGACGGGTTCCGTTGGCAACAGCAGAGCGACGATGCAGTAGCCTTCAACTGTCGCGCGCTGAGCTGCGGCAGGCCGGATCACATAGGCGACGGCGGCTCGGGCTTCATCGTGTACGATTCGAGCCGCTGGTACGGCGAGAGCCTGCTCGCGCTCGGGTGCTGGTACCATGGCGTCGCCCTGAGCGGGCAGAACAGCGTGGCCCATCCGGTGGACAATGTCATCGTCCGCTGCAGCGCCCTCGACATCGGGCGCGATTGCTTTCACTTCACCGCCCAGGCGGGCGCGACGATCACCCGCTGCCACGCCCGCGACGCCTCCCGTAACAGCCCGGGCAGCTACGCCGCCTATCACCTCGCCAAGCAAGGCGGCGCCACGCTCGAAAATCTGGACTGCATGGGCGACAACAATACGGTCATCTCGACCGGTGCCACCACCCCGCTCGGCGATACGGTCGTGCGCCTCGAGAGTGTCAACTGCCTCGTCAACGGCGTCAGTGGAGGCGCGGCTGTCGTTCGCGTCACCGAAGACGGCACGCTTCGCATCACCGAATCCGGCGAGGAGCGTCTCCTGGAAGCGGCTTAAAGCAAGCGCGACGCGATAGCGATCGCCCGACGATCTCGCCCAGAAGTTTTGTTGGTCGAAGCGGCGGACCAACCCGCGCCCAGGCGTGGGCCCGCGCGAACTTGACCCGCCGAGGTGGAGCGGATCCACCCAGACCGCGGCCCGCAGGTGGGGACGGAACGGCTGGAGCCACCGCCCCTTGCGGACCAACCGCGCGTCGTCTCTCGGTCCAACCCCACGGAGGGACGAACGTGTCCACCACGATAGACCAAGCCTTCATCAAGCAGTTCGAGGAAGAGGTCCACCAAGCCTACCAGAGGATGGGATCGAAGCTGCGCAACACCGTGCGCATGAAGAATGGCGTTCGGGGCAGCTCCACGATCTTCCAGAAGGTCGGCAAGGGCAGCGCCGGGACCAAGGCACGGCACGGCAAGGTGCCGGTCATGAACGTCGACCACACGCCGGTCGAGTGCCAGCTGCTCGACTTCTATGCCGGCGACTGGGTCGATCACCTGGATGAGCTCAAGACCAACATCGACGAGCGCCAGGTGCTCGCCAACGCCGGAGCCTTCGCCCTCGGGCGCAAGACCGACGAGATGATCATCGCCGCCCTCACCGCGACCGGCACCACCGCGGGAGACGGCAGCGACGGGCTGACCAAGGACAAGGTCCTCGAGGCCTTCGAGCTTCTCGGCGACAAGGACGTTCCAGACGATGGCCAGCGTTTCGCGGTGATCGGCTGGAAGCAGTGGTCGGAGCTGCTGCAGCTGCCGGAGTTCGCCGACGCCGACTTCGTCGGTGCCGATGCGCTGCCCTGGCGCGGGACGCAGGCGAAGCACTGGCTCGGCACCCTCTGGCTGCCGCATTCCGGCCTGCAGCTCAGCACGGGCGTTCGCCGTTGCTTCTGGTACCACCGCAGCGCCATCGGCCACGCCATCGGCCAGGAAGTCGCCACCGACGTGACCTGGCATGGCGACCGCGCTGCTCACTTCATCTCCAACTCGATGAGCCAGGGCGCATGCCTGATCGACGCCGACGGCGTCATCGCGATGCCCTGCCTGGAGAGCTAAGCATGGCCTACGCCAGCAAGAACCTGAGTGCCCTCGCCTATGCCAACGGCTTCACGCTGTGGCACTACAAGACCGCTGACCCGGCGCTCCAGGTCGATACCACCGGGTATTTCAACGGCGCGGCCACCATGCTGCGTGCCGGCGACTTCATCATGGCCAACACCAACACTGGTGGCACCGTGCAAAGCGGCATGTTCATCGTGAGGTCGAACACGGGCACGGTGGTCGATACCGCCAACATCGCCGACCTCGGCTCGGTCAACACCGACTAGACAATCGGCATCCGCGCCCGACGCGCACCAGCGGCGGGCCTTTCACCAGTGCTCGGGCGAGACGTTTCGATGGACGCCTCGCCCGACCTGGCCCTCCTCCGCCGGGTCCCCCTACCGCCGGTATGGCCCCGCGTCGGCCACGTCCTTGGGAGACGGCCATGCCGAAACTGCTCGCGATCGCCCTGCTGATCTCGATCACGTCGATTCCGACCGCCTGGCTCGCAGCCGAGCAGGAGGCCGCAAGAGAGATCTGCCCCGGTATTGCCGTGGCCTCGTTCGAGCAGCGGCTGCCGAGCAGGGTCAGACGCTATGCATTCGAGCATCGATTGCTCAAGCCGTTCGTCGAGCTGTGGCACTCCGGCCAGCGGCCCGCTCTGCCGGCAAGGCCCGAGCGCGTCATGGTCTACTCGGTGCCCGGCCACCCCTTTCTCATCGGCTACCAGAGCGGTGCCTGCGTGATCGCTTCTCTTTCCGTCGACCGCGAACGTCTCTGGCAATGGCTGGGCCCGCGCATCGGCTGGACGATCTAGCGCGGCTCGTTCCCACCTCTGCATTCAGCTTGAAGGACCGCCAGTCATGGCTCTCAGCAGCATCGAGCTGTGCTCAAGTGCCCTCGTCAAGCTCGGCGCCGAAGGCATCAGCTCGTTCGACGACGGCAGCGCCGAGGCTCGCGTTGCCTCGCGGCTCTACCCGCTGGCACGCGATGCGCTGCTCTCGACCCACCCATGGTCGTTCGCAACGCGTCAGGCGGTCCTCGCCCAATTGACCACCGCGCCGACGACGACCTTCGCCCACGCCTACCAGTTGCCGAACGACTACCTCAAGGCGATCTCCGCCGGCGGCGACGGGCGCGGCAGAGGGCTGGTCTTCCAGATCGTCAATCGGCAACTCCACACCGATGCCGAGGCGCCGGCCCTCACTTATGTGTTCCGGCCGAGCGAGGGCGACTTCCCGCCATATTTCAATGCGGCGCTGGTTGCCCGACTCGCGGCCGAGTTCTGCCTGCCCCTGACCGAGAATTCCAGCCGCGCCGAGCGCCTGTATCGTCTCGCCGACGCCGAGATCAAGGTTGCGAAGCTGGTCGACAGTCAGCAGGACACGCCGCCCCGAGTCGAGGACTTCACCCTGATCCGGGCGCGCCTCGCATGACCCAGGCCTTCCTGACGCAGACCAACTTCACCGCCGGCGAGCTCGACCCGCGACTGCTGGGACGCACCGACCTCAAAGCCTTCGAGAACGGCGCCGCCAAGCTGCGCAACGTCGTCGTCGACACGACCGGCGGCGTGCGTCGCCGCCCGGGCACGGCGTACGTCGCCACGGCCGAGGGCGAAGGTCGCCTCGCGGCGTTGGAGACCGGCCCCTCGCAGGCCTGGCTGCTCGTGTTCTCCGAATTCCGGGCCGACGTCTACCGCGAGGGGGTCTGGCAGGCGATGGTCGCCACGCCCTGGTCGCAGGCGCATCTGCCACAGATCGTCTGGGCACAGCAGGACGACAGTCTCCTCGTCGTTCATCCGGACATCCCGCCGCATCGGCTGAGCCGCCAAAGTGATACGGCATGGAGCCTCGCAGAGTGGCGTTTCGAGCAGAAGAATGATGGTGCGCTCTGTGCACCGTTCGCGCGCTTTGCCGCTTCCGACGTGGAGATCCAGCCATCCGCGACGAGCGGCTCGATCACCTTGACGACCTCGGCGCCCCACTTCCTCGCGCAGCATCTTGGAAGCCGCCTGCGGATCGAGGGCAAGCAGGTCGACCTTACCAACATCCAATCCCCGACCGAGGCCAACGCCTTGGTGGTCCAGACGCTCGCCAGTACGGCGCCAACCAAAGACTGGGAAGAGCTCGCGTTCAGCGAGGCGCGAGGCTGGCCGGTCGCGCTGAGCTTCCATCAGAACAGGATGGTGATTGGCGGCTCGCGAGATCTGCCTAACGCCTTGTGGTTCTCGAAATCGGGCAGGTTCTTCGATTTCGACACCGGCGACGGCCTCGACGACGAGGCCATCGTGTTCCGCCTGGCCGCCAGCGACGACCCGGCGATCCGGGCGCTCGTGTCGGGCCGCAATCTGCAAGTGTTCACGAGCGTCGGCGAGTGGGTCGTGACAGGTGACCCGCTGACTCCGACCAATGTTCAGGTCGAGCAGCAAAGTCGGATCGGGTCGCCGCGCGACCGCCAGGTGCCGCCGATCGATGTCGACGGCGCGACCCTGTTCGTCGCGCGAAACGGCCGCGAGATCCGCGAGTTCCTGTTCACGAACATCGAGGACGCCTACCAGGCCACTGACCTCGCATTGCTGGCCAGGCATCTCGTTGTGGATCCGGTCGATCAGGCATTCGACCAGGGACGCCGGCTCTTCCTCATTGTCATGGCGGACGGCTCGCTTGCGACCATCGCGATCTATCGCAACGCGGACATCGCCGCGTGGAGCCTGCAGGAGACCGACGGCCGGGTACTTTCCGTGGCGATCCTCGACGGGCAGGTGATGATGCTCGTCGCCCGGGCGAACGGCGTGTTCATCGAGCGCCTCGACGACACCCTCCTGGTCGAACTCGGGGCGCAGTCTGAACAATCCGGAACCCCGCCTCGTCTGGGAAGGGTTCGATCACCTCGAAGGCCATGAGGTGGCGGTGGTAGCGGACAAGCAGGTCCTCGAGCCGATCACGGTGGATGGCGGAGCGGTCACGCTCGACGCGCCGGCACGTATGGTCGTGGCCGGGCTTCCCTACACGCACGTCATCGAGCCGATGCCAGCGGTGTTCGCGCCCAATTCGGCCTATCGGCCCGTCCGAATCACGCTTCGCCTGCTGGCGACGCAAAGCCTCCATATCGACACCGGCGGGGGCCTGCGGGAGTTGCCGATGCACACCATAGGCGAAGGCTCCATGGATCGAAGCCCTGCTCCATTCACAGGCGATCGCTCGGTACGCGCGCTCGGGTGGCGGCGCGGCATCGAGCAACCACCCTGGCGGATCGAGCAGAACACGCCCCTGCCCTGCACACTGCTCTCTGCAACCACGGAAGTGAAGGTGAACAGTTGATGGGTGCTCTCACCAGTCTGGCCACGACCGGCCTCAACCTCGCGCTCTCGCAGCAAGCGGCCAGCGGCCAGGCCCGCGACACGCGCCAGGAACGCGACCGAAGGATCCAGGAGATTCAGGCGCGCAACCGTGAAGAGACCCGCAAGCGGCGCGAGGAGCTGCGACGGCGTCTTGCCGCCGAACGGGCACGCGCAGGCGCCGCCGGCGTGGCGACCCAGGGCGGATCCTCCGATGCCGTTGTGCGCGGTCTGGTCGAGGAAACCGACAGGGCCGAGCAGGTCGCGAGCAACTCGGTACGCGCACAGATCAGCGAGCTTCGCCGCAACGCGAGCAGCGCGCGCCGCAACAGCCTGCTCGACCTTGCCGGCAACGCTGCCGGCAGCGTCTTCGGCGGTCCTGGCCGTTCGTCGCTTCTCGATCTCTAGACTGCCACCTGGCGCGCCGCGATTCCAGCAACGAGGCTAGGAACCTGTGGATCGGCGTGGAAGAAGGAGCCCGCTGAGGGGGTGATCGGCGTCCAATCGGGAGCCCATCGGCAAAGGGTCCCAGAGTGTTCCCGTGAATCACGGGAGCCGGGTTCAGGATGCTGGTCGTGGAGACGATCGCGAAGATACGTCGCGGGTACTTCGTGCAAGGCAAGGCCATCAAGGCGATCAGCCGAGAGCTGAAGGTCTCGCGGAAGGTCGTGCGGAAGGTGATCCGCTCGGGCGAGACCGCGTTCGCTTACGAGCGGCGGGTGCAGCCGCAGCCGAAGCTGGGGCCGTGGCGGGAGGAGCTGGAACGGCTTCTGGCAGCGAACGCGGCGCGGTCGAGTCGGGAACGGCTGACGCTGATGCGCCTCTTCGAAGAGTTGCGCGGTCTCGGCTATGCCGGCGGCTATGATGCGGTGCGGCGCTACGCGGCCCGATGGCGGCGCCGGGAGAATGCAGCGACGACGGCGGCCTTCGTGCCGCTGAGCTTCGCACCCGGCGAAGCCTACCAGTTCGACTGGAGCCACGAGATCGTCGTGATCAAGGGCGTGACGACGATCGTGAAGGTGGCGCACCTGCGGCTCTGCCACAGCCGGATGCCGTTCGTGCGGGCGTATCCGCGAGAGAGCCAGGAGATGGTGTTCGACGGCCACGATCGGGCGTTTGCCTTCTTCAAGGGCGCCTGCACGCGGGGGATCTACGACAACATGAAGACCGCGGTGGACACGGTCTTCGTTGGCAAGGAGCGCACCTACAATCGCCGGTTCCTGCAGATGTGTGGGCATTACCTGGTGGAGCCGGTCGCCTGCACCCCGGGCGCAGGCTGGGAGAAGGGTCAGGTCGAGAACCAGGTGGGCGTCGCCCGGCGGCGGCTGTTCACGCCGCGCCTGCGCTTCGAGAGCCACGAGGAGCTCAATGCCTGGCTGCTCGACCGCTGCGTCGCGTGGGCCAAGGCGCAGCCCCATCCCGAGGTTCGCGACCGGACGATCTGGGAGATGTTCGAGGCCGAGCGGGCGAGCCTGGTGCCCTATGCCGGGCGGTTCGACGGCTTCCACGCGGTGCCCGCCACCGTCTCCAAGACCTGCCTCGTCCGATTCGACAACAACAAATACTCGGTCTCGGCGCGCGCCGTGGGCCGGCCGGTCGAGATCCGGGCCTACGCCGACCGCATCGAGCTGCGCCAGGACGGCCGCGTCGTCGGTGAGCACCGCCGCGTCTTCGGCCGCGGCCAGACCGTGTACGATCCCTGGCACTACGTGCCGGTGCTCGCCCGCAAGCCCGGCGCGCTCAGGAACGGCGCCCCGTTCAAGGCCTGGCTGCTGCCGGCGGCGCTCGAGCGGGTGCGTCGCAAGCTGGCCAAGGCGCCCGGCGGTGACCGCCAGATGGTGGACATCCTGAGCGCCGTGCTGACCGACGGCCTCGCCGCCGTCGAGGCAGCCTGCGCCGAGGCGCTCGCCGCGGGCGTGCACTCGGCCGACGTCGTCCTCAACATCCTCGCCCGGCGCCGCGAGCCCGGGCCGCCGCTCACGATCACCACGCCGGACGCGCTCCGGCTCCGCTGCGAGCCGGCGGCCGACTGCGCCCGCTACGACCGCCTCAGGAGGGCCATCTGATGGAGCGTTCCGAGATCCTCGCCGCGATGGGCGGGCTCAAGCTGTTCGGCATGAAGGCCGCTTACGACGAGATCGTCGCCACGGCGGTGAAGCGCCAGCACGAACCGCATCGGATCATCGGCGACCTGCTCGCCGCCGAGCTCAGCGAGAAGCAGGCGCGCTCGATGAGGTACCAGCTCACGATCGCCAAGCTGCCTTTCGCCAAAGAGATCGACGAGTTCGACTTCGCCGACACGCCGGTCAACGCAACCCTGGTGCACGATCTCGCCGGCGGCGGCTTCCTGGCGCTGCAGCGCAATCTGGTGCTGGTCGGCGGCACCGGATCCGGCAAGACTCACCTGGCAGTCGGCATCGCCCGCGCCTGCATCCGTGGCGGTGCCCGCGGCCGCTTCTTCAATGTCGTCGACCTGGTCAACCGCCTCGACGGCGAAGCCCGCACCGGGCGGCAGGGGCGGCTCGCCGACCATCTCTGTCGCCTCAACTTCGTGATCCTCGATGAGCTTGGCTATCTGCCCTTCGCCCAGACCGGAGGCCAGCTGCTCTTCCACCTCATCAGCCGGCTCTATGAGCGCAGCTCGGTGATCGTCACCACCAACCTTGCCTTCGGCGAGTGGCCGAGCGTTTTCGGCGACGCCAAGATGACCACCGCCCTGCTCGACCGGCTACCCACCACTGCGACATCGTCGAGACCGGCAACGAGAGCTGGCGCTTCAAAAACCGCGCCTGATCCAAGCCCACTCCCAAGGCCGCCTCGCGGGCGAGCTCGCCGCTCCGCCTAACGGCTCCGCGTCGACCACGCCCGCGTCCTCCACCTCACCCGCACAGGGGTCCCTTTTGCAAGCCGATCCGGGGTCCCCATTCCGTGCCGATTGACATTCGTCTGGCTCTGGAACCGCTGCCAAGGCCAGACGACGCCGCCCTTGCACTTGGAGATCGCCGAGTGGCTGGAACGGGCTGGCGCGAGGATGACCGCCGCCTCGTGCTCATGGTCTTCCGCAACGCCGGCAAATCCACGCTGGTCGGCATCTTCTGCGCGTGGCTCTTGCTGAACGATGCCGACCTCAGGATCCTGGTGCTGGCGGCCGAACTGGATCTCGCCCGCAAGATGGTGCGCAATGTCAAGCGGATCATCGAACTGCATCCGGCAGCACGTCACCTGGTGCCGAAGCGCGCCGAGCAGTGGGCGTCGGACCAGTTCACCGTGCGACGGCGCCTGACCCGACGCGATCCTTCGCTCCTCGCGCGCGGTATCGGCGCCAACATCACCGGCTCGCGTGCCGACGTCGTGATCTGCGACGACGTGGAGGTGCCCAATACCTGCGCGACGGCGCTGCGACGCGAGGAGCTGCGATCACGCCTGCACGAGATCAGCTACATGCTCATGCCGGGTGGCCTTCAGCTCTATGTCGGCACACCGCACAGCTACAATTCGTTCTATGCCGAGGAGCGCGCTGGAGACGGCGATGCCGCGCCCTTCCTGACGGGCTTCCGGCGCCTGTCCATTCCTCTCCTCAACACGCGCGGCGAGAGCCGCTGGCCGGAGCGCTTCACCGCAGAGGAGATCCACGAGATCCGGCAACGGAGCGGGCCGGCGAAGTTCGAGAGCCAGATGCTGCTTCGGCCTCGAAGCGTTGAGGACATCCGCCTCGATCCGGCCCTTCTGCTGCGCTACGACGCACCGCTCGAGTTGCGCGTGGCCAATGGTGAGAGTGCGCTTTCGCTGTCCGGCCGTCGCATGGTCTCGGCGAGCTGTTGGTGGGATCCGGCCTATGGCGCTCCCGACATCGGCGACGCGAGCGTCGTGGCCGCCGTGTTCGTCGATGAGGGCGGCGCCTACTGGCTGCACGACATTCGCTATCTGAACCACGATCCCGCGCAAAGGCAGGAGGTCGACGAGGCCACCCAACTGTGCCGGCAGGTCGCCGCCTTCGTGAGGGACCTGTACCTGCCCTCGGTCACGCTCGAGACCAATGGCCTGGGCCGTTTCCTGCCGGCCCTGCTCCGGCGGGAGCTGCAGGCGCTCGGGCTCGCCTGTCCGGTGCTCGAGCATGTGTCCACGAGCAACAAGGAGCAGCGGATTCTGCAAGCGTTCGATCCGCTGCTGGCGGCCGGAGCACTTCGTGCCCACGCCGCCGTCTGGGCGTCGCCCTTCATCGACGAGATGCGCGAATGGCGCCCCAGGCGGCGCTGCCGCGACGACGGTCTCGACGCCGTGAGCGGGTGCCTGCTCGCCGAACCGGTCCGGCTCCCCAGGACCGGACCGGGCAGGCGCCAGGACTGGCGTCCGGGACGATCGCCTCACACGGCGATCATCGACTTCGACCCGTGATCGGGGCTTCTCTGCCGTTCGCGCAAGCGAGGTGCCATCGAGATCACGCCGCTCTTCATGATCGGGAGGAAATCAGGTGAGCGAGGAATGGAGCATGAGCTGGATGTGGTGGACGACGGCAATCGAGGCCCCCGTGCTCGGTTGCATGTTCTGGCTGATTCATCACGGACGTCGCGAGTCCGAGCGCGCTCTCCTCAGGATCTATCGCGAGATCCAGGGGAATCTCAACATGGTTTTGGACAACCTGGCCCAGTCCAAGCTCGAGATCGCGCGCTTCTACGCCACCGTGACGGACCTTAAGGATGTCGAGCAGCGCTTGACCGATCACCTGCTGCGCCTCGAGACCCGACTGACCTACCTGCCTCCGACAGGGCCCGGCAGCGCGCGATCGGACTGGCCACGGCCGCAGGCGGAGAGACGTCGCGATCCCCAAAGCGAGGTCGATTTCGATGCAGCCTGAGCATTCGGGGCCACGGCAGATCGGCCTCGCCTGGGTCGAGCGGCTGGCGGACGCCCTGTTCGATCTGGCCGGCGATCAGGACGTTCGTGTGATCGAGGCCCTCGCAGCGGTCCTTGCAAGGCAGTGCGCAAGGCAATGGCGGGTCAGGCTCGCGACGCCGCTTCGCGGTCTGTCCGAAGCGACCGCCGCGCGGTCGTTTGCGTACGAGGCATCCGACCCGGAGGCCGTCGTCCGGCGCGCCATCTGCCAACGGATTGCCAGGCGGGCGCTGCATGGCAGCCTGGTCGACCCGACGCGGGGTGCCACAGCCGTCCATCGCATCGACGACAGCCCGCCCTGGTCGCGCGATCTGTTGCCGATCGGCATGTTCGGACCGTTCCTGTTCTATCGCCCGCCGCCGCGATGGCGGGCGGGCGACTGGCCAACCCCGCGCAGCCCGAGCCAGCAGCAGATCGCCGGTCTCGACCAGTGATCTTTTTCCGAAGGCAGCGACTCGCCTCTGGGCTTGCGACGCGTCCGGATCGATTCGCCGTCGCGGCAATGGCGCCTTTTCTCCGCGTTCCGCTAAGCGTATACGATGCTCTTGCGTACTCCCTTGCCCGGACCACAGACGTGACTGCATCCGTTCGGCCGACCGTGGCGTTCGTCAATGTCGGCCACACCTACGCGCACCTGTTCATGCTCTTGTACCCGACCGTGGTGCTGGCGCTCGAAGGCAGCTGGGGGTTGGGCTATGCCGAACTCCTGCCTTTGGGCGTCGCGGGCTACTTCCTGTTCGGTATGGGCGCGCTGCCGGCCGGCTGGCTCGCCGACCGCTGGAACAGCGCGCGCCTCATGGTGATGTTTTTCGTCGGCACGGGTGCCGCGTCGATTCTGACCGGTCTGGCGCTGGGGCCCTGGACGCTGGCGCTGGGGCTCACCCTGATCGGCCTGTTCGCCTCGATCTACCATCCGGTGGCGATTGCCTGGCTGGTGGGCGCCGACGACCGCCCGGGCCGCGCCCTCGGCATCAACGGCATCTATGGCGCAGCGGGCATCTCAGGGGCGGCACTGGTCGCGGGCTTGCTTGCCGATCTGATCAGTTGGCGAGCTGCGTTCATCGTGCCGGGCGGCGTGTGTCTCCTGACCGGCACCTGGTTCGCGCTGCGGCTGCTCGCCGGCAAGGTGGTGATGGAGCGGCATACCTACCGTCAGGACAAGAGACGGCCGAGCGCCGACGAGGCACGCCGCGCGCTGTTCATGCTGCTGGGCGCGATCCTGTTCACAGGCCTGATCTTTCAGATGATGTCCGTGGTCATGCCCAAGTTGTTCCAGGCGCGGCTGGGGGACGTCATCGGCACCGGCGCGCTTGCCGCGGGCACCTTGGTCTCCGTGGTCTACGCGATTTCCGCATTCGGCCAGTATGTCGGCGGCATCCTCGCCGATCGTTATGACGAGCGCTGGATCTACCCGGTCAGCTACGGCGTTCAGGTGCTGGTCCTGGCGGTGGCGCTCGTGACGCAGAGCGTCTGGCTGGTGGTGATTGTGGCGCTTTCCGTGACCTTGCAGACCGGCACCGCCACGGTCGAGAACTGTCTGATCGCGCGTTACACGCCGGCGGCCTGGCGCGCCACGATGTATGGCATGAAGTTCGTGCTGGCGTTGGGGCTGTCGTCGCTGGGCGTGCCGCTGGTCGCACTCATCTACGGCAACAGCGGCTCGTTCGACGGCGTCTTCTGGGTCCTGATCGCCTGCGCCGCGATCGCCATGGCGGTCGGCATCGCCCTGCCGCGGACCGCGGGCCTGGCGACGGCGCCCACCATCCAGCCCGCGGAATAGCACCTTGCTGACAGCGCGGCGACAAGCCGCGGCCGAGTGGACCGAACGGTGCTACGGGGCGATGAGCAGGTTCGCCCCATGATCAGCTTGGCGGAGGTCGCGGCCCTCCCGGTGCGCAACGTCGCCGGTCTGATGACGGGGACGTCGATGGACGGGCTCGACGTGGCGCTCTGCCGGATCACGTCGGCGCCGCTGGGCTTCGAGCTGCTGGCGTTCGAGACCGTGCCGATGCCGGCCGATCTGCGCCGATCGCTCGCCGCGGAGCAGCTGGCCGACGTCGGCGCGATCGCCCGTGCCAACATGACGCTCGGTCACTACTTCGCCGATGCCCTGGCCGACGTGCTGGCGCGGCATCCGGCGGCGTTGCATCTGATCGGCAGCCACGGCCAGACGGTCTATCACGAGCATCGCGTGACCACCTTGCAGCTCGGCGAGCCGGCGCCGCTCGCGGCGCGCTTCGGCTGTCCGGTGGTGCACGACTTTCGCGCTAACGACATCGTGGCCGGCGGCGCGGGCGCACCGCTGGTGCCCTATGTCGACTGGCGACTGCTGGCAGGCCGCGGCGAGGCGCTCCTGGTGGTCAACATCGGTGGCATCGCGAACCTCACCGCGCTGCCCGGGAACGGCGGTCCGGACCAGGTCTTGGGGATGGATTGCGGTCCTGGCAACATGGTCCTGGACCAGCTCGTGGAGGCTTTTTCCGGCGGCAGGCAATCGGTCGATATCGATGGCCGGCTTGCCGCCCGCGGCCGCCTTCTGCCGCTCCTGGAGGAGCTCGAGAAGCATCCGTTCTTCCATCAGCCGCCACCCAAATCGGCGGGCCGTGAGCAGTTCGGCAGGGCGTTCGTCGAAAGCCTGCTCGACCGGGCCCGGCCGGATGGCGAGCAGGCGTGGTGCGACCTGCTGGCGAGCGCGACGGAACTCACTGCCTACGGCATCGAGACGGCGTATCGCCGGCATGTGGCGCCCAAGGTGCCGGTGGATGCGGTGGTGGTGAGCGGCGGCGGCGCGCGCAATCCCGCGCTCATGACCAGGCTCGCGGCGCGCTTCGCGCCGATACCGGTACGGCGTAGCGACGACTATGGCCTGCCGATCGACGCCAAGGAGGCGATAGCGTTCGCGATCCTGGCATCCGAGCGTGTCGACCGTCGCCCCGGCAACATGCCATCCGTGACCGGCGCCGCCCGGCGCACGATCCTGGGCAAGATCACGGAATCCTGAACCGGATCGCCTGGCCGTTCAGCCCGCGTCGATCTCTTCCAGGGTGCCGAGGCGCGGACGATGATGTGCCCGTCGATACAGCGTCTGCGGCCGGACGATCAGCTCGCTCAGGAACGGCTCGAAGTCGTAGAAGACCTCGGCGATGATCGCGGTCTCGCCCTCGCGCACCTCGAAGTCGGCAGACAGGGTTGCCGCGCCGCCCTGCGTCCCGATCTGGCTCGTATGCGACGCGGCTCCGTCACCGCTGCGCTGCCACGCGATGCGCGCGCCGGAGCCGTCTTCGTTGGTGATCGCCGAGACGATGACGATGCCGAGATTGTGGAGATCGAACGGCTGCGCCACGATGTCGGCGGCCTCGAAGATGTCGTCGAGCTCGGACTCCTTGATGGTCTCGGCCCTGGCGACCAGGTCGGACATGGTCACCGCGACGCGGTCGACCTTCTGATGCAGGATCACGAAGCGCGCCATCTCGGCGCTACCGAGCATCAACAGCATCAGCACCGGCAAAGTGAGCGCGAATTCGACCGCGACGTTGCCGGCCACGCCGAGGCATGGGCGAGCGCCTTCTGGCCTCAGCAGCCTGAGGAGATCGGGTCGCGCGGCTCCTACCCGGCTTTCCGCGCCGTGAGGCCCCGGGTGCCACCTGGAGAGGACAACCATCTCAAACGCTCCCTTCGAGCGCCGCTCATTCGAACGGCTCGTTGCGAACCGCGATGTTCGCCTGCAGCGTCACGTGATCGCCGAAGAACGGCTGGAACAGGGGGATCATGATCGGCCAGTCGTAGCTCATCTGGTAGACCACGACCTCGCCGGGCCCGCCCAAGCCGGCGGCACCCATGTCGTCGTCCCAGCTGTTGTTGCCGTTGACATCGGTGTAGAGCTCGCCCTCGTCGTAGGCATCGTTGCCATTCTCGTCGGTGAAAGGCTCGGGCTGGCCAACCTCGTCGAAGTTGTCGTAGACCCGCGTCTCCATCTCGAGCTCGTCCACGTCGATGATGCCGTAGCTGTTCTCGCTGACGATCTGGAGGATCATGTCGTCGCGGCTCACGCCCTCGGGCTGCTGGCCGGTCAGGCCGTAGCGCGAGGCCTCGCGGGCGCCGCCCTCGAGCAGTGTCTGCACGAACATGATCCCCGAGAACTCGAAGATCGACAGCGTGATGCCCAGGAAGATCGGCGCAACCAGGGCGAACTCGACGATCGCCTTGCCACCGTCGCCGATGACCGCCTTGCGCGCCGGCCGCGAAGCTTCGGCGGGGGGCGTTGGTTGAGCCAGGTTCACGAAGCTCATCGGTCTTTACCCTTCCGTAAGGTTACTCTTCCAGCATGCGCGGTGCTCGCTGGTTGAGTTGGAGGACTTCCGATGCTCGTCATCTCTTGGAGGGGCTGGCCCAAGGCCGCGGTTGCGGCCGGCGCGCTGCTCGCCCTCGCCGCCTGTGCCCCGAACGCCGCCCGCACGCCCGTGCAGCCGCATCTCAATGCCACCGTGGCGGCGGCCGAAAGCGAAGACAGCCGCTACGGCACGCTGCTGCGGCTGGCCGGCTCGACGCGCGCCGCCGGCGACCCGGCCGCCGCCGTCAACGTGTATCAACAGGCGATCGCGCTGGAGCAGGGTCGGCCAGAGGCCTATCTCCTGCTTGGCGATACGCTGATCGAGCTGGAAGCCTTCGACGACGCCGCCAAGACGTTCCAGCTGGTGCTCAAGCGCGATTCCGGGAACATCGCGGCGCATCGCGGCTATGCCCGCGTGCTGCTCGCGCTGAACCGGCCGGATACCGCGATCCTGCACTACCGCTCGGCGCTCGCCGCGAATGCCAACGACATCCAGTCGTACAACGGCCTCGGCGTCGCCTACGACCTCAACGGTCAGCACGAGGCCGCGCAGGCCGCCTATCGCGACGGCCTCCGGATCGCGCCCGACAGCATGCTCCTGCGCAACAACTACGGCCTGTCGCTGGCCCTGGCGGGCAATCATGACGAGGCGCTCGAGATTCTCAGCGCCGTGGCCGACGAGCCGGGTGCCACGGCACGCAACCGGCAGAACCTCGCGCTCGCCCATGGCCTGGCGGGCAATCTGGTCGCTGCCGAGCGGATCAGCCGGCTCGACCTCGACGAGCAGGCGGTCGACAACAACGTCGCCTATTTCGCGGCGCTGGCCGCGGTCGAGGATGGCCGCCAGCGCGCGGCGGCGCTCGGGGTTCAGGGTCCGCAGATGGCGGATCGAGCCGGCGATGCCGAGGCCAACCGGCGTATCGTCGCGGTGGCGATGGAGGGGGCGGGGCTCGAGCTCGGCCTGTCGCCGACCGGGCGCTGGTTCGTCAGTCTCGGCGAGTTCGGCAGCAGCGCTCAGGCGACGGCCGCCTGGCGCCAGCTTCGCAGCCAATACGGTGACGTGCTCGGCGGTCTCAGTCGCCTTGCCGGCGTCCAGGAGGGTCCGCAGCCGCTGCTCGCCGGGCCGTTGGCGAGCGCCGAGAAGGCCCAGTCGCTTTGCGACACGCTGAGTGCGCGTGGCCAGCACTGTCGTGCCCTGCCGCTCTAGCCCGTCTCACCCGAGGCGCAGCCGCGTTGCGGCCGCCTCGGGGCGGGCCACGACGGCCGGCGCTGCGCCGGCGTGCTGCTGGGGGACGGGCATGGCGCCCTGGAGGCCTCTGACAGCCGCTCCTGCCGTCGTAAGGCGTTGGTGGTGCTCATGACAGCAGGTTGTCCATCACGCTGATGATCGCGGGCCCGATCAGGACGATGAACAGGACGGGCAGGATGAACACGATCATCGGCACGGTCAGCGTTGCCGGCAAGCGGGCCGCCTTCTCCTCGGCCCGCAGCAGCCTCTGGTCGCGAAACTCGTTGGCCAGGACACGCAGCGACTGTGACAATGGAGTGCCGTATTTTTCGGTCTGCAGCAGGGTGTTGACGACGCCGCGGATGGCCGGGAGGTTGGTGCGGCGGTTGAGGTTGAGCAGGGCCTGACGCCGCTCGGGCAGGAAACCCAGCTCGATCGCCGTCAGCTCGAGCTCCTCCCCCAGCTCCGCGTTCGCGGCGCCGATCTCGTTGGCGACGCGCTCCAGCGCGATGTCCAGGGCAAGACCCGATTCGGCGCAGATCACCAGCAGATCGAGCGCATCAGGCAGTCCCTTCGACAGCGCGAGCTGGCGCTTCGAGGTGAGATTGGAGACGTAGAGCTCAGGCACGAAGAAGCCGAGCACGCCGCCGCCCAGCACCGCGCACAGGCGGACTGCCGGCGACAGATCGCCGATCTGCAGGAGAGAGACCAGGACGAAGGCCGCAGCGCTTAACAGGATCGGCATCGCGACCTTGAAGAACAAGAACACGGTCACGGCGTCGCGCGAGCGCAGCCCCGCCTGCGCCAGACGCTCGGTCAGCTTGCTGCTCTGCTGGCTCTGCATGAGCTTCAACAGGGCGACCACCCGCCGCATGGCACTGAGGCTTTCCTGCTGGCGGCGGTTGGGACCACGATCCTTGAGCATGCGGCCGCGCAGCTCGGCGCGTCGATCGGCGAGCACGCGCGCCCGGCGCTCCATCGGATCGCGCTCGATCAGACCGTACCAGACGGCGAGCACGGTCATGAACGCGACAGCCGTCATCAGCACCAGCAGCAGGTTGTCTGATGTCAGGCCGAACGGCAGGAACGCGTTGAGCTCGTTCATATCTCGAACCTGATCATCTTCGCCATCACGGCCACGCCGATCAGCAGGCTGGTCAGCCCGATGCCAATCATCACCCAGCCACGCGGATCGGTGAACAGGACGCTCATGTAGCCGGGATTCACGAAGGAGATCAGCGCGCACATGATGAAGGGCAGGGACCCGATGATCATCGCCGAAGCCCTGGCCTCGGAGGACATGGCCTTCACCTTGAGGCGCATCTGCTCGCGTCGTCGAACCATGTCGGACAGCTTCTCGAGGATCTCCGCCAAATTGCCGCCGGTCTCCTGCTGGATCGACAGACTGATCACCAGGAAATTGAACTCGGCGATCCCTAGGCGCCGGGCCGCAGACCACATCGCCTCGTCCAGGGCCACGCCGATGCGCATCTGATCGGTCACCTGGCGAAACTCGGTGCCGACCGGATCGTCGACCTCATCGGCAATCGTCTTGAGCGCCTCGGTCGCGGGCAGGCCGGAACGGATGCCGCGCACGATCAGATCGAGCGCCTCCGGCATCAGCGTCACGAACTTCTTGAGCCGCCGGTTGATTTGCTGCCGCAGAGCGACATGCGGCAGGCCGACGCCGACGACGACTGCGGCCAGCAGATCGATGAGCCACGAGAAGTCAAGCGCCAGCCGCATGCCGAGCATCGTGACGGCAGATAGCGCAAGGCAGATCAGCAGATAGTCGCCGACCTTGAGGGGCCACCCGCTGCGCGCGAGACGCTGGCGCAGGAGCGCGATGTTGGGCACGAACCGCTTGATCAGCCGATCGAAGCCGGCAATCGAGCTGTCGCTGCGATTGCGCCGGAGGCTCTCGACCGGTCTTATCGATTGCTCTCCCCCCCGGCGCGGCGCCCGTGCAGCCGGTCGGCGCGACGCCGTAGCCGTCGCTCGCCCTGGTTGAACAGCACGGCCCAGACTGCGGCAAACAGGCCGGCGCCGACCAGGCACGCCACAAACACCGTGACCATCAGGAGATCGGGATCGGTGGCCATCCGTTCGAGCGGCGGCGTCATGTCAGCATCGCCTGCTGGAGCGCCCGCTCGAGACTGAAATAGGCGGCACGCTTGGTGAAGTGCGGTCGCACCCCGCTCGACTTGTATTGCCCGATCAGGGTGCCTTCACGGCTCTCGCCCTGAAATTCGAAGTTGAACAGGTCCTGCGTCGTGATCACCTCGCCTTCCATGCCGATGATCTCGGTCACGTGGGTAACGCGACGCACGCCGTCGCGCATCCGCGACACCTGGACGATCAGGTTGACGGCACCGACGATCTGGGTGCGCACCGCTTTGCTCGGAAGGTTGACGGAGGCCATGCCGATCATGTTCTCCATGCGGGTCAGGGCTTCGCGAGGATTGTTGGCGTGCAGCGTGCACATCGAGCCGTCGTGGCCGGTGTTCATGGCCTGCAGCATGTCGAGCGCCTCGGGACCGCGCACCTCGCCGCAGATGATGCGGTCGGGTCGCATGCGCAGGGCATTCTTGACCAGGTCGCGCATAGTGATCTCGCCGGTACCCTCGAGGTTGGGCGGGCGCGTCTCGAGCCGCACGACGTGCGGCTGCTGGAGCTGCAGCTCGGCCGCGTCCTCGATCGTCACCACGCGCTCGGTCGGGTCGATCAGCTGCGACATGGCGTTCAGCATGGTCGTCTTGCCCGAGCCCGTGCCGCCCGAGATGATGATGTTGAGCCGGCACGCCGAGCCGATCTTCAGCACCTTGGCCAGGTTCTCGGAGATGTTCCCCTGCCGGGTCATCACGTCGAGGGTGATCGATTTCTTGGCGAACTTACGGATCGAGATGGAGCAGCCATCGATCGCGAGCGGCGGTGCGATCACGTTGACACGCGAGCCGTCGGGCAGCCTCGCATCCGCGATCGGGCTGGTCTCGTCGACGCGCCGGCCGACCCTGGTCACGATGCGCTGGGCGACGTTCATCACATGCGGATTGTCGCGGAAGCGGACTTCGGTCAGCTCGAGCTTGCCCTTGCGCTCGACATAGACCTGGTGCGGGCCGTTGACCATGATGTCGTTGATGGACTCGTCGGCCAGCAGCGGCTCGAGCGGCCCCAGGCCGACCATGTCGTCGACCAGCGTGGTGGTCAACGCCTGCTGCTCGCGCGAGGTCAGCGAGAGCTTCTCCTCGGCGACGATCTCGCCGATCAGTTCGGCGATCTGGCGCTGCAGCTCCTCGCGCGGCAGCTTGGCGGCGGCGCTGGCGTCGATCCGCTCGAGCAGGGCCACCTGGATGCGCTCGAACACCGCCTTGGCGGCGGCGGCGCGCTTCTCGTTGGCCACAGGATTGACGGGCTGCGGCTGGGCGCGCTGGAGTGGAGGCGATGCTGGACCGGTCGGCGCAGCCTCGGCCGGGCCGCCCGCCACCCGCGATCCAGGCTGCGGCTGTGGCGTGGCGCCCGGGTTGGCGCGCGTGATCTCGGCGTTGTGGCGACGACCGAACATGCCCTGGCGGCCCTAGGTCTTCTTCAGCAGTTTTTGCCACAGGCCGGCTCGGCTGCCGCCCTCGACCGTCTGCGGCCCGCACAGTCGCTCCGTGACCTGGCGCAGACCGCTTGCGACCGGCCCCTTGGTCGCGGCGACCGCCTGGCCGAAGTTGGTTGCCGCGGCCACTGTCCGGGCGTCGAACGGCAGGACCAAGTCGAGCTTGCGACCGACCCCCTTCTCGAATTCGGCGCGCGGCATCTCCCCCTGCTTGTGCTCACCGGACCGGTTCACGACCAGCAGGGCGTTGCAGGCCGCATTGGTGGTCGGCAGCAGGCCGGCCATGCGCATGGTGTCGCGCATGCCGGCCAGCGAGAGGTCGGACACAAGCACCAGGTCCGTGGCGCCCTGCAGGATCTGCTGCGAGCACGGGTTCGGGGTGCGCGGCAGATCGACCAGCACGTAGTGGAACTTGTTGCGAAGCTCCGTGATCAGCAGCTCGAGCGCGTTGAAGTCCAGCAGCAGCGACTCGTCCGGGCTCTCCTCGGCGCTCAGCACGTAGAGGCGCTCGGAATGCTGGACCAGCACCCGGTCCATGAACAGGCCGTCGATCCGATTGGGGTTCTCGAGCGCCTCGCGCAGGCCGTGGCTGGGCTCGAGGTCGAGCGACAGCGCCACCGTGCCGAACTGCAGATCGAGGTCGACCAGAGCGACCTTGCGCCGCCGCTCGTGAGCGATCAGCCAGGCGATGCTGGTCGCGACCATGGTCGCGCCGACGCCGCCTCTGGTGCCGGTGACCGCCACCAGCTTGCCGAGCCTGCTGTTCGACTTCAGCGCGCCGGTGTGCTCAGCCGCGTTCGCCAGCGACTTCTGCAGCAGCGCGGGCGTGATCGGCTTGACAAGGTAGTCGGCGACGCCATGGGCCAGAAGATCGCGGAACATGGCGCAGTCGTTGCGGTCGCCGAGCGCGACCACCGTCACGCCGGGCTCGCAGACGTCCGCCAGGCTGTTGATGTCGGACAGCGGCAGCTCGGATTTGCTGAGGTCGATCAGCAGCAGGCCCGGCGAGCGATGCTCGCTGAGATACTTGACCGCCTCCCTGATCCCGCCTTCGCGGATCGAGGCGTGCTGCAGCATCATCTCGCCGACCACCTGATCGACGACGGTATAGGTCTCGGAGTTGGCGCAAAAGGCGAGGAACTCCTCGCGCTGCGCATCGGCGTCCGAGTGCGCGGCGGTTGCGATCGCGGTGGCCATCAGTTTCCCAACTCCTCTTCCTGCAGCTCGACGACCGCGCCCGTCCGATAGCGCTCGATGCCCTCGGCGGCATGGATGCCGCTGGCCGGCGCCAGCTTGCGGCCGCGGGCCAGGTCGCTGGGATTGTCGATCATCAGGCCCAGATTGGTCTGCGTGGCGCAGCCGAAGTTGCTGCCCGGCAGGTTCGAATAGTCGAGGCCGCCGCTCTCGCGGCTCCAGTCCGGGCAGGGCGGCAGCTCCACCACGTGACGCTCGAGCACGAGCTCGACCCGCCGGTTCTGCTGCCAGGCGGCTGGATCGCCGCCCGCGGTCGCCGGCACCCGCTCGCCGAAGGCTGCGGTATGCAGCGGGATGCCACCGAGGCCATGCTCGTCCAGGAAGCCGCTCACGCTGGTGATGCGCCGCGAGGCGAGCTCGAGATTGTAGAGGTCGGTGGCGCGCTCGTCGGCATGGCCCTCGACGAGCACGGTGTCCTGCGCGGTCGGCGCGACCGTCTGCAGGAAGGTCAGGAGCCGCTCCTGCTCCATGGCCGTGAGATCCGCCGAATTGGTCGCAAAGTGGATCGTGTGCCGATATTGTGCTCGCTCGACCTCGAGGTTCTTGGGCGAGCTCGCCTCCATCCAGCCGAGATAGGGGTTGCTGCCCGGTGCCGGCGGCGCCGCGCAGGCGGTGAGCGCGATGCCGAGCGCGGTCAGGCAGCCGAGGTGGTGCGGCAGACGCTTGCGTCGACCGGAGGGATGCTGCGGGGCAGCGGTCATTACCCTTCTCCTACTCAAGAACGAAGCCGATCGGGCCGGTCAACCGCTGGCCTTGCGGGCCCTGTGGTCCGCCTCTGCCGGGGTGCAGCTGGGCACTGTGGAGGCGACCCTGCAGGATGCGCTCGATGTCGTTGGGCGCCTTGTAGCCGTCCGTGGGGGCCGCGAGCACGGGCTCGTCGACCGGACGGACCAGGTAGGGCGTCACGATGATCACCAGCTCGGTCTCGTCGCGCCGGAACGCAGTCGAGCGGAACAGCGTGCCAAGCACCGGCAGATCACCCAGCCCCGGCGTCTTGGAGACCGCGTTCTGCACGCCGCTGGAGAGCAGGCCACCGATTGCGAAGCTCTGGCCGCTGCCCAGTTCGATCGTGGTCTCGGCGCGCCGGGTCTTGAGAGCCGGGATGGTGAGGCCGTTGAGCTGAATCGCGCCGTCGTTGGAAAGCTCGCTGACCTCGGGACGAACTCTCAGGCTGATGCGGTTGCCGGACAGGACCGTCGGCGTGAAAGCCAGCTGAATTCCGAACTCCTTGAACTCGATCTGGATTTCGTTGTCGTCGCCGGTGGCGACCGGGATCGGGAACTCGCCGCCGGCCAGGAAACTCGCGGTCTCGCCCGAAAGCGCGGTCAGGTTCGGCTCCGCCAGGATATTCACGAGCCCTTCCTGGGCGAGAGCGTCGATCGCCGTGTTGACCACGTTGTCGCCGGGCGTGAAGCTGCCGAAGAGCAGGTCCGGAGCGGCACCATTGGCCTGTGCCGGCCCTCGCAAGATGTTCCCGGCCGCGCCGATCGCCGGCCGACCCGTGGCAAAGCCGAACAGGAGGTCGCCGGTCTCGAACACGGCTGTCCCAGTTGATGCCGAACTCCTTGATCACCTCGCGCGACACCTCGGCGACGCGGACCCGCAGATGCACCTGGGTCGAAGCCGATACCCGGACGCGGTAGAGCAGTGCTTCGTCCTGGCCGAGGAAACGCTCTCCGAGGTCGCGCAGCTCCAGCGCCTGGACCGGGGTATCGACCGTACCGTCGAGCACGACGCTGCCATCGATCGAGCTGGCGCGGACGCGGTTGCCGGGGGCCAGCTGATCGATGGCCTCGCGCAGACCGGTCAGGTTGTGCTCGACGGTGACCAGGGTGCGCAGCAGGATCTGATCGTTCTCGTCGACCGCGTACAGGCTGGTCGATCCGGCCCGCCGACCGAACAGGTAGACGATGCTGGGCGACTGGGCCTGGACGTCGGCGATCTCGGGATCGGCGACGAACACGGTAGCCGCAGGCTGCGGCAGGCGGATGACCTGGCCCTTGCGTACCTCGATCGTGAGCGTGCCCTCGGTGCCGACTGCCTCGGGCGCGCCCTGGCCGTGGGCGGGCGTGGCGAGCAGCCCGAGCAGCAGGGTCAGGCAGGCGCCCAGGGCATGCCGCCTGGCGCACGGGGCGAGGCTCCGGCGCCAGCGGCGAAGCGAATCGGCGGTCATCAGTTGCCTCCCTCCTGGAGCTGAACGTCCTCGGCATCGCTGCCGCGCAGGACCAACAGGCGGGAGGTCAGGCGATGGTCGCTGCGCAGCACGCGCGAGACATCAAGATCCCAGGTGAAGGACTGTTCCTCCTCGTCGGTCGGCGGGACCTCGGCGTGCTCGTTGGCGAGGCTACGCAGGCTCAGCGAGAGCTTGCCGAGCTCGCTGATCAGCGCGACCTTCTCGGCAACGCGCGGGTCGACCTCGAACGTGGCGGTCTTGGCATTCTCGTGGTTCTTCTCCTCGCCGACCTCGTCGCTGGTCTCCGCGCCCATGGCGATGATGCGGATGTCGCGCAGCACGGTCTCGCTGACCCGACGGATGGTCTCGCCATCGGGGCCGCCAGGGTCTGGGTGAGGATGAGATCGACCCGGTCGCCCGGAAAGATCAGCCCGGCGTTGCTCGACGTCGCGTTGATCGGCAGCGAGACGGCGCGCATGCCGGGCGCCAGGACCGCCGCGAGGAAGCCCCGCTCGCCGGGCTTGACGACGCTGCCGTCGGTAATCGGGAAGCCCTCGGCGATGCCGCGCCGGACCACCGCGCCGACCATCGCGTCCTCGGGGCGCGCGCCCTTGAGCACGTAGGTCTCCGGGACATCGTCGGTCGGCCAGCGCTGCCAGCGCAGATGCTGCGGCTTGACGAAGGTGCCGGCGGGAAGATGGGCGTCTGCGACCAGCACCTCGTAGACCTCTTCGGGTGCCGGCGGAGCGACCACGGCGATGTTGTTCTGCTGGCCTTCGATCCAGCTGCGCGCGTACATGGCCGTCGCGCCAGCGGCGACCACGGCAATCAGCAGTACGATGATGCGACGCAGACCCATCGGGGTTTCCTCAGAATTTGATCAGTTGAGCGACCACAGCGAGCCCCCCCGCGGCGATCGCGACGCCATAGGGAAGAGTGAGGGGCGCTGGCTCGATCGAGGTCGAGGTGATGCTATGGCTCGCCTCGGACGCGGCGCTTCCGGCGTGTCGCGTGCCGGCAGGCGCGAGATTCCAACCGAGCGCGGCCATGTGGGCGTCGATCACGCCGTGCCAGCGCCGGTACCAGAGGCTGCCGAGCGCCAGGCCGCCACCGGCAAGGCTGGTGACCAACGCGAACAACGCGAGGTGGTCGAGCCCCGTCCACAAGCTCACCGCAGCGATCAGCTTGACGTCGCCGCCGCCGATCAGCTGCCGGGCGAACAGCACGAAGCCGAACATGAATATCGCGGCAGCGACGACCAGGGCGCCGAGCCAGGCGATCGGCATCGGGCTCGCGAGCACGTAGAGCGGATACAGGGCGGCGACGCCGCCGGTCAGCCAGTTCGGGATGCGGCGCTCGCGAAGGTCGATCAGAGCGGCCAGCGCCAGGAGCGCCACGAGGCCTGCAAGCGGCAGCCACGTCAACACGTCGCGGTGCTCCATGACGATCGGGGCTAGCGCCGGGCTCACGACAGCACGGCGGCGAACGCGTCGATCAGCAACTGCAGGGGCAGGCCAACGAGCGCGTCGCCGATCTGGATGATCGTTCCGAGGATCGCGAGGGCGATCAGCGCCGCGAGCAAGCCGTACTCGACCGCGATCGCACCGCTCTCATCCGCCAGCCGGGTGAAGGCGTTCTGCCATGGCGCGCGCGGGAGAGATGTCCGGGCTGCTGAGCTCATCGATACCTCCGCTTGGCAACCGTGCCTGACTGGCCGCGGGAGAGGCGAACCTGTGCTTTGGTCAAGGTATCGGCGGCCGGGGCCGCCGATACCTGCGAACCGATGCGGCTCAGGGGGCTAGCGGCGCCCGCGAGGCCGTTCTCGACCGTCACGAACGTCTGGTTCAAGGTGTTGCCGAGCAGCGAGAGCGTCGCGATGATCGCAACCGACACCAGCGCGGCGATCAGGCCGTACTCGATCGCGGTCGCGCCGCTCTCGTCCTTCAGAAACTTGCGGATGGTGCTCATGGAACGTTCCCCCATGATATTGACGCGGTAGGTCGACATTGAACTCTCTAATTTAAGAAATACATAAGCAATAGGATTGCCGTTTGTTTATCCTAGTACAGTAAACGGCGATTAAGCAATAAATATTCGTGCCGCTGACAATATTGGCGGCTTCGGATCAGCGCGCATCAAGCAGGATCGTCACCAAGCGCGATCGGCTGCGGCCGGCCCCCTGCCAGGCCGACGATCACGCCGAGGGTGAAGAACACAACGTCGCCGCCGACGGTGACGAGCCGCAGGGCGAGCGCGATCAAGGCGCTGGCGGGAGCACCGAGCGTGCCCTCCAGTGCTGCGATCAGCACCGCTTCGCGGACGCCGATGCCCGCCGAGGAGCCGGGTGTGACGAAGCCGACCAGCCAGGCGAGCGCGACCACCGGGATGCTGCCGGCAAAGCCGATCGAGGGCCGGCCCGAGTTCGCTCACGCTCAGCGCAAGCATCCAGAAGATGGCCGCGACGACGAGAAAGAAGAGGGCATACAGCGCGGCGGCACGCAGCAGGCGCAGGGCCGCTCCCATCGGCATCTCGATCAACGCCTTCCTCGAGGTCGCAGAGCGCCGAACGGTGATTGCGGGTCCAGCGCACGGCGATCAGCACAAGCGCCGGCGCAGTCAGGGCGCCGATCCACAACAGCCCCTGATCGAGCCAGTGCCACACCAGCGGCAGGCTGAGCGCGCCCGCCACCAGCACGAGCAGCAGGGCTTCGAGCAGCGAGGCGAGCGCCAGGCGACCCTGGCCGTGCCCGAGCCGGCGACCGATGACCTGGCGGCCGACCAGGTGAAACACGTTCCCCGGCAGATATTTGGCGATCTGCGTGCGGCCGTAGACGGCGTGATGGCAGCGAAGCGATGCCGTCCCACTGCCGGTATTCAGCAGCTGGTACCAGGCACTCGACAGAAGGAGGCCGGCCGAGCCGTAGAGCAGCGCGCCGCCGACGATCGCCGCCGTCAGGACTTCCAGATGCGCGCCGGCCAGCCGCCATGGCGCATGCTGCCAAAGCTGCAGCCCCACGAACCCCAAGGACGCAGCGACCGCCGCCCAGCCGATCAGACGACCGATGCGGACCGCCTTATCGGGCGGTACGATCACCGCCCTCGGACTCGGCAGAGCACCATGGTCCAGGGCAAGGGGTTGCGGACCTCGACCACCTCGAAGCGCTCCGCGAGCAACGCAGTGAAGGCGCCCCCCGACCAGTGCTGCAGATGCCCGGGCGTGTTGCCGAGCTCGGACCAATACCTGCCGCGGGCGACGTTCAGGATGCGCCAGAGAGGCTCCTTGGGCACGCTTGCGATCAGGTGCGGACGGGCGAGCTGCCCGAGCACGTCCAACGCCCGCGCCGTATCGGGCAGATGCTCCAGAACCTCGCAGCAGACGATCAGCTCGGCCGCGTCGCGGTCCGGCTCTAGCCGATACAGGTCGGCGACCTGAAAGGCGATCGGCGGCGTCATGCCGGCGCTGCGCCGGCGCGCCTCCGCAATCGTCGCCGGCGACAGATCGCTGCCGCGCACCCGGTAGCCGTCGGCGGCCAGCCGCCTGGCGAGGAAGCCCTCGCCGCAGCCGACCTCGTGCACCTGGCGCGCGCCGCTGCGCTGCACCAGGGCGCGCAGATTTGCCTGGAAACTGGCCACCAGCAGCCGCGCCAGCGGATTGCGCGTCGTGTACTTGGGATAGACGTTGCCGGCGACCACCTCGTCCGGCTGCGCTGATACCGCGGACATGTCGAACTCCGATCCGTGCCCGGTGGGCGCTACCTAGGCCGCCGACGCGCGCGAGCGGCGCCTTTGCGGCTGCCGGGCCGCGGCGGGCTCGGCGCTCGCCTGCTGATGGGCGAGCACCTTCTCCAGCAGACGCCGGTTGACCGCGATCAGGTCGGCGACGATGCCGATCAGGGCGACCAGGACCCCCATGCCGGTCAAAAGCGCGCTCAGGATCACCGACTGGATGTGACCGTCGCCCTGCCCGATCGCTACGAGGTAGAGGTAGCGAACGCCCAGGCAGAGCCCGACGAAGAGGGCCGCGGCGCCGATGCTGACGAAGAAGCGCAGCGGCCGATAGGTCGCAAAGCTGCGCACGATCGTGACCGCCGAGCGCAGGACGTAGTCCGGCAGGCTCTTGACCAGCCGTGACGGGCGCAGATCCGGGTTGGTGCGGATCGGCACCGACGTCACCGCCAGGTGCTGGGTGCCGGCGGCGATGATGGTCTCGAGCGTATAGCTGTACTCGCCATGCACGTGCAGGCTCTGCGCCGCCTTGCGCGAGAAGGCGCGAAAGCCGCTCGGCGCATCCACCACGGTGGTGGTCGACGCCATGCGCACCACCAGGCTGCCGAGCATCTGCAGGGCCTTCTTGGTCTGCGAGAAGTGCGGCGTCGCCATGATCGGCCGGGCGCCGATCACCAGATCGGCCTCGCCCGCCAGGATCGGCCGCGTGAGCTTGGGGATGTCCCCGGCGCAGTATTGGTTGTCGGCGTCGGTATTGACGATGACGTCGGCGCCGGCGCGCACCGCCGCCTCCAGTCCGGCGGCAAACGCCCGCGCCAGCCCCTGGTTGTGGTCCAGCCGCACGATGTGATCGACGCCGTGCGCCAGGGCGACCGCCACCGTGTCGTCGCTGCAGCCGTCGTCGATCACCATCCATTCGACGCGCGAAAAACCCTCGACCGAGCGCGGCAGGGCGGACAGGGTCACGCCCAGGGTCTCGGCCTCGTTGAAGCAGGGGATCTGGATGATCAGGGTTTTCTGCGACATGGATCAGGGCCGTTTCGTGCTCAGGTCGGTGCCAGGCCCGGCGCCGGGGTCGATCTCGAACAGCTGCATCGATCCGCGCAGCTCCTCGCCGAGCCCGACCGCGCGCAGCCAGGACGGCGCCGTGCCGTCGAGCAGCCTGCGATACAGCGTCGCCTCGCCCTCCCGCCCCTCGGTGAAGTGGCCGCGCTCGACGATGCTCGGGCAGAGCAGGATCCAGTCGACGCCATGACGGGCGAGCTCGGCCCTCGCCGCCCGCAGATCGGTCGCGGTCAACGCTCGATAGCCGGCGTTGAAGCCCGGCTGGGGCCGATGGTTGGGAATCGAGAGGACCCCATGCTGCGTGCGGTAGAGCAGCTCCGGCCCATAGTCGGCGAGCGCCAGGATCGTCCCCTCCCGCCCCAGCCGGTTGAGCGCGGGGCTCGCGCGGTCGATCCGGCACGCGTCGGTGGCGGTGACGGTCTCCTGCTGCGGCATGAGTTGCGCGAGCCCGATCGGCCAGAACAGGGCCGCAACGATGATCAGGGGCCTCACCAGCTGCAGCCGGCTCGGCGGCAGATGCTCGCCGACCCGCAGCAGCAGCCAGGCGACGAGCGCGCTGTAGGGCGGCACCAGCAGGACCTGGGCATAGCTCGACCAGCGCAACTGGTAGGCGGCGAGCGGCAGGAACATCGCCAGCGCCAGCGCGAAGCCGACCCAGACGCGATGGCCCGGCAGCCCAGGGCGACGAAGCAGAACGACCAGGAAGGGGACCGCCGCGAAGGCGATCCCGACCACCTGGATGACCCGGTTGGCGATCTCGCCCAGCCGCCCGGCGGCGAGCCGCTCGAGCGACACCAGCGGCTGGATCTCGACGATCCGCTGCAGGCGGATCTCGTCGTAGAGCGGGTCGACCTCGCCGAGCGGGCCGCGTGCCAGCTCGGGAAACAGGATCAGCATGGCTAGGCCGACGCTGGCAAGCCCGGCGCCTGCGAGCACGATGCGGCCGGCGATGCCCGCCGCCGGCGGCTTTGGCGGGTCGTAGCGGGCAAAGGGCCGAGGGTGATGCACCGCAAGGCGCGCCACGCGCTCGGCCCAGATGGTCTCCGCAGGCCCGACGCGGGCGGCCAGCAGCCAGAACAGGGTGATCAGCGCGAACAGCGTGACGTGCAGGATCGACAGACGGTCGTTCTCGATCGCGAAAAGCTGCAGCGGTCCCCGCTCGATCAGGAGCGCCATGGCGAGCGCGATCGTCAGCGTCGCCATGTAGTCGCGGTTCTGGCGGCCGAGACCGCCGTCGCCCAGCAGCCAGTAGAGGCCGAGGATCGCCAGGCTGCAGCCCACGAAGGTCAGCGATTCGAGGCTGATCCAGAGGCTCAGCGCCGCGATCGCCCCCGCGAGCCTGGCCGAGCGCCGGTCCAAAGGATCGGTCAGCAGCCGGAAGGTCAGCCCGAGCAGGATCACGAACAGCAACAGCAGAAGACTGTGATGGTCCGGCCGGCCGACGCTCGAATAGGCCAGCACGGTCGGCTGCATCAGAAAGGCCAGGCACGCGAACATGCGGGCGTCGCGATCCAGCACGGGCTCGATCGCCCAGGCCAGCGCCAGCACGCCGAGCGCGAGGCAGACCGGGCTGAACAGCACGCCCCAGACATGCAGGCCCTGCCGGAAGCCGAAGATGGGCTCGAGCAGCAGGCCGCCTGCCAGCAGCAGCGCGTCGAGCGGCCGGGTCCAGTGCTGCGCGTGACCTTCGGGCGGATTGATCCGCCAGTAGCGCGAGTTGAACCAGGAGCCGCCGTCGTGCAGCGCCAGGACCCGGTTCAGGCGCATGTAGCCGTCGGGATCGACCAGGATGCCGTCGAGCACCGGGATGATGCCCGTGGTCACCAGCAGCAGCTGCCCGAGCACCAGGCAGCCGAGCGGCAGCAGGATCAGCCAGCCGAGCGGCGATCGGTCCGGCACCGCACCACCGAGCATGGCCGATTGCGCGAGCATGGGCTCCATTCAGGGCGATCTGTCCCGCGCAGACCTTGTGCCCGCGCGGTAAAGATTGCCCTAAGCATCGCAGTGCCATGGCGTCGCGCGCCACGCGGCCGGGCTGATTGCTGCGATGCAAAATAGGCATGGTGAGGAGCACCCCCATCACCTATATACCCGCAACGAGACACGGCGCGCGCACCGGCCGGCCCGCCGGGCAGTGGCCCGGCCTCGCCATCAGAACATGTCCAGACGGGGGAGATATCATGCCTGAGATCGTCGTCGCCAGCGCCGCCCGGACGGCCATCGGCAGCTTCAACGGCGCCTTCGCGAGCGTCCCGGCGCACTATCTCGGCGAGGTCGCGATCCGCGCCGCGCTCGAGCGCGCCGGGGTAGCACCTGCGGAGGTCTCCGAGGTCGTGATCGGGCAGATCCTGACCGCGGGCCAGGGGCAGAACCCGGCGCGCCAGGCCTCGGTCAACGCCGGCGTCCCGGTCGAGGTGCCGGCATGGGGCGTGAACCAGCTGTGCGGCTCGGGTCTGCGCAGCGTGGCGCTCGGCGTCCAGGCGATCAGCCAGGGCGACAGCGCCATCGTGGTCGCGGGCGGCCAGGAGAGCATGAGCCAGGCGCCGCATGCCGCCTATCTGCGCGCCGGCCACAAGATGGGCGACCTCGGCCTGGTCGACACCATGATCAAGGACGGCCTGTGGGATGCCTTCAACGGCTATCACATGGGCCAGACCGCCGAGAATGTCGCCGAAAAGTACCAGATCACCCGCGAGCAGCAGGATGCCTTCGCCGTGGCCTCGCAGAACAAGGCCGAGGCGGCGATCACGTCCGGCCGCTTCAGGGACGAGATCGTGCCGGTGACGATCAAGGGCCGCAAGGGCGACACGGTGGTCGACACCGACGAGTTCCCGCGCTTTGGCGCCACCGTGGATGCGATCGCCAAGCTCCGCCCGGCCTTCGCCAAGGACGGCACGGTGACCGCCGGCAACGCCTCGGGCATCAACGACGGCGCCGGCGCGGTGGTGCTGATGACCGCCAAGGAGGCGGCGCGCCGCGGTCTCGAGCCGCTGGCGCGGATCGTGTCCTGGGCGCATGCGGGCGTCGATCCCTCGATCATGGGCACCGGGCCGATCCCGGCCTCGCGCAAGGCCCTGGAGCGCGCCGGCTGGCGTGCTGGCGACCTCGATCTGGTCGAGGCCAACGAGGCTTTCGCGGCCCAGGCCTGCGCCGTCAACAAGGACCTCGGCTGGGACACCGACAAGGTCAACGTCAATGGCGGCGCGATCGCGCTCGGCCATCCGATCGGCGCCTCCGGCACCCGCGTCTTCGTCACCCTGCTGCACGAGATGATCAAGCGCGACGCCAAGAAGGGCCTCGCCACGCTGTGCATCGGCGGCGGCATGGGCATCGCCATGTGCGTCGCCCGCGACTGATCCCCAGGCCTCACACCACCTGACGCTGCGGCGCCAGGGCCGCCCGTGCCCTGGACCCGTGGCGTTCGGCTTCCTGCAGCGGCGCCCGGTCGCCAAGCTTGGTCGGCCCGGCGGTGCGCTGCAGCGTTTGCAGGCCCAGCGGCCGTCACGGAGCTGATCTCGCAAGGGTTTCTGCGGGCTTCGGGTTCGATCGGATTCCTGCCGTGCGCCGGCTTCTGGCGCGACTCAGGTCGCTAGGCCGCCGGATACCGTGTGGCGGCTCCAGGTCGCAGCTCAAGGACGGTCCCGGGTTCGTCCGCGGCCGTAGCGGGCGCGACTTCGCCAGGATTTCCGCGGGCTTCAGGTTCGATTGGTTTTTTTCGCGCGCGCCGGCGGTGGCGACCTGCGGCGCGGGGAATGCTCGAAGACGCCGCGCCAGACGCGGCTCCGGGACGACGCATGGCGGCTTCCGGGTTGGTTCAAGGGGAGGCTGGTGCGGACGAGGCCTCGCCAATGGGGAGGCGCTGCAACAGGCAGTGCCAAGTTTAACCGAATCAGAGCTCCAGGAATGATCGTCCCGCACCGCGCGGGCGAAGGGAAGGCATGCGACGCGCACCGTGCGCTGCGGCATGTGATATGCGCCACCCCGTCGCATTCTTGCGTCACCCGTCGCATTTTTGCACCACCATGCGCCAGGGCGCCGTCGCGGCAGGAGAAGGGTCTTCGATCGGGCAAGAACTGCTCTTCGCAGGTCGCTGCCGGGGTCGAGGGTGCCTTCGAGATCAAAGGGCGCCGGCGTTCCAGTCGAGGGGCTCGATCGATCGGCTCAGGCGCGGTTCGCCACCCTTCTCGCTCTCCGCCGTCGAGGAGGACGCACTCCCTGTCCCGATCAGGGGTGCTTTTGGGCGGGCCCATCAAGTCCAGGTCGCCACACCGTACAGCTCGTCGTAGCTCCTGGCCCTGATAGGCTTGACGCCCACGCCTTCCAGGAAAAAGAGCTTTCCTGAGCCAGCCATCTCGTCAATATGCATATACCACGCTTGCTTCTTTCTTTCGGGAACCTTTCGGAAATATCTTGCTCTCTCTATAAGAAGCCATCTAAGGAAAATTTCATTTTCTTCAAGACCGAGGCCAAAGATCAAAAGGGGTTTATTAAAAACTATGTGTAGCCAAGTGCCCGCGCCTCGCCACTCGCGTGCGCTGTTTCCAGAAAAGAGCCTTCTCTCCTTGCCTTTGTGAATCCAACTTCTTGCTCTCTCGACAGATCCCATATAGTGGGTTAATCCGAGTCGGATGCTGCGTCGATAGCGTTCCATCCCATTGATATGCCATATTCCAAACCCGACGCTAGGATCAGTAAGCGGTCCATGTCCGTAGTAGGTTTCCCAGGGATAGTAATCCGTAAATCCATCTCGTTGGGTATGGAGCAACGTGCACGCACCGGCTTCGCCGAGGACATTCTCAAAATTTGTGGTTAGCAACGGGCATCGGGCTTGAGCTGCCCAGTAGACAATCCGCCTATGATGCTCGTGCGGCGTCCATTCTCGCATCAGATTGCTGAATTCTTTTTGCAGCGATTTCCCAGGTACGCTCGGTCCAGACTTCAATTCTAGAATATCGTAAAACTCAGTGAGTGCGATGCCGGCCGGGATTTTTTCACTTTGTTTTCCAATAAACTTGCTAGCGAGCGTTACCAACAGATCGTGCCATGAGTTCGTGTTGGGCGCCGAGCCATATCTGTTGATACCATTGCCAATGACCAGAGCAAGATCTGAGCGGTGCCGAGCCAGGAGTGAGCGAAAGTCCATGATTGCCACTCTAGCCGCGTCCAACAGGCATGTCAGGAATAAATCGCGCCTCCGTGCCGTCGATGGACGTTCACAACCGACGTGAGGAATACCCGCCCATGACCAAGGCTGCCATGGCTTCTGTCCGGTCCAAATGGTGGGCTTGCGCCAGAACGTGGCGTTCGTCGAACTCTCCACGCCTTAGACCACTGCCCCCTCTTCCTTGACAGGCCCGGTGCTTGCGACGACGCTCCGGCGAAGCGAGGGGGAGCGATGGGGCTGCATTGGCGTGAGTTGCCGGAGGGCGTGCTCGGCGCGTTGCGCGAGGGAGCGGTGATCCCGGCGCATCCGCTGGCGCTCGATGCGCGGCGCGCGCTCGATCTTCGGCGCCAAAGGGCGCTCGGCCGCTACTATGTCGATGCCGGCGCCTCCGGGCTCGCCGTCGGCGTGCATACCACCCAGTTCGCGATTCGCGAGGTCGGGCTTTATGAGCCGGTGCTGGCGACCGCGGCCGAGGTCGCGAGCGAGGCCGGGCGGCCGCTGGTCATGGTCGCGGGCCTGGTGGGCCGGACGGAGCAGGCCCTGCGCGAGGCCGATGTCGCGCGCGGCCTCGGCTACCATGCCGGCCTGCTCAGCCTCGCGGCGCTGAAGGGCGCGTCCGAGGACGAGCTGATCGCGCATTGCGCGCGGGTCGCCGAAGCAATCCCGCTGGTGGGCTTTTATCTGCAACCGGCGGTCGGCGGCCTGGTGCTCCCGGCGAGCTTCTGGCGCCGCTTCGCCGCGATCGACAACGTCGTCGCGATCAAGATCGCGCCGTTCAACCGCTACCGCACGCTGGACGCGATCCGCGGCGTGGTCGAGGCGGGCGCCGAGCGCCGCATCACGCTCTTGACCGGCAACGACGACCACATCGTGGCCGACCTGCTCACGCCGTTCACCTTTCGCCGCGGCGAGGAGGAGGTGACGGTCAGGATCACCGGCGGCCTGCTCGGGCACTGGTGCGTCTGGACGAAAAGGGCGGTCGAGCTGGTCGCCAGGGTGAGGCGCGCTGCGCTCGAGCGGGCGATCGACCCGGATCTGCTCGCCCTCGACGCGGCGGTCACCGACTGCAACGCCGCGTTCTTCGATGCCGCCAACGATTTTTCGGGCTGCATCGCCGGCTGCCACGAGGTGCTGCGCCGCCAAGGCCTGCTCGAGGGCACCTGGTGCCTCGATGCGGGCGAAGGCCTGAGCCCGGGCCAGGCGGCCGAGATCGACAGGGTCTACAGGGCCTATCCCGAGCTCAACGACGACGCCTTCGTCGCCCGCAACCTGGACCGCTGGCTGTCGTGAGCGACCCTGCGCCCAGCAGCCCCACGGCAGGCATGCCGAGGGCCGACTTCATCACCGGGCTGGTTCTGATGCTGCTCGGCGTGGCCGTGGTCTGGGCCAGCCTGGACATGCCGCGCTTCGAGGAGCGCAACGCCAATCCCTATACGGCCCCCGGTCTCGTGCCCGGCGTTCTGGGCGCGATCATCCTGGCGCTCGGCGCGATCCTGTTCGTGCGCGCTGCGCGCGCCGGGGGCTGGCGCCTGGCGTGGCCGGCGGCGCCGCGCCGCGCGGACGATCCCGGCGTCCGGCGCGCTGCCCTCTCGATCGCGCTGTGCCTGGTCTACGCCGGGGGGCTGGTCGGCACCGTGCCGTTCTGGCTCGCGACCTTTCTGTTCATCACCGCCTTCGTGATCCTGTTCGAGTGGCCGCTTGCCACCGACCGGGCGGATCGCGCGCGCCGCCTTGCCTTCGCGCCGCTGCTCGCCGCCGTGATCGCCGTCGGCGTCACCGCGCTCTTTCAGTACGTCTTCCTGGTGCGGCTGCCGTGATCCGGTCGTCGACGGAAAGCGCCGCACGTGCTTGACAACCTCGCCATGCTCGGCCAGGCGCTGCTCGGCTTCATGACCGTGGACGCGCTGCTCGCCGTGACCTGGGCGACGCTGCTCGGCATCGCGGTCGGCGCCCTGCCCGGCCTCACCGCGACGCTCGGCGTGGCGCTCATGACCACGCTGACCTTCAAGATGGCCGCCAACGACGCCATCCTCATCCTGATCTGCATGTACATCGGCGCGATCTATGGCGGCTCGCGCAGCGCCATCCTGCTCAACATCCCCGGCACGCCCGCCAACGCCGCGACCACGCTGGACGGATTTCCCCTCGCCCGCCGGGGCGAGGCGGGCCGGGCCATGGGCATCGCGACCACCGGATCGTTCCTGGGCAGCATGATCGGCATCCTGTTCCTGGCCACGATCGCCCCGGTGCTCGCCGAGTTCGCGCTCGATTTCGGCGCCTTCGAGTTCTTCTGGCTGGCCGTTTTCGGGATCGTGATCTGCGGCCATCTGACCGCGCTCGACGATCCGATCAAGGGCTGGATCTCGGGCTTTCTGGGCCTGCTCGTGGCGATGGTCGGGCAGGAGGGCGTGCACGCCTACCCGCGCTTTGCCTATGGCAGCACCGATCTTGCAGGCGGCATCGGCCTGCTGCCGGCGCTGGTCGGGGCGTTCGGCTTCTCCGAGGTCCTGATCGTGATGAAGGAGCGGGCGGCGGAGACCGTGAGGTCGGCGACCGACCGGGTGCTGCCGAAGCTCGAGGACCTGACCCGCTACTGGCGGACGATCATCCGCTCCGGCATCATCGGCACCACCATGGGCATCCTGCCGGGCGTGGGCGAGGACATGGGCGCCTGGGCGTCCTATGCCGCGGCGCGCCGCGCGAGCAGGGAGCGCGAAAAATTCGGCAAGGGCTCGGTCGAAGGCCTGACCGCGGCCGAGACCGGCAACAACGCCGCCGTGCCGGGCGCCATCATCCCGGTCCTGACGCTCGCCGTGCCGGGCTCGGCGCCGGCGGCGGTGCTGCTCGCCGCGATGTTCATCCACGGCGTGCGGCCGGGTCCGCTGATCATGATCGAGTTCCCGACCTTCATCTTTGAGGTCGTCGCCATGTGCGTCCTGGCGACCTTCGGCATCCTGATCTTCGGCCTGCTGCTGACGCGGCCGCTGCTCTACGTGCTGGCGGTGCCGCGCGAGCGCCTCATGCCGGTGATCTTCGTGCTCTGCACGATCGGCTCGTTCGCGATCGCGAGCCGGGTGTTCGACATCTGGATCATGCTGGCCTTCGGCATCCTCGGCCTGGTGCTGCGCGAGATGCGGTATCCGATGGCGCCTTTGGTGCTCGGCCTGGTGCTCGGCCCGATCCTGGACACCAGCCTGCGCCGCGGCCTGGTGCTGAGCGACGGCAGCCCGGTTCCCTTCCTGATCCGGCCGATCAGCCTGGTGCTCTGGGTCACCATCGCGATCACCGTGCTGCTGAGCTTTGGCCGGGTCCGCACAGCACTCGCCCGCCTGCTGCCGCGCCGCGCTGCGGCCAGGGAGGTTTCCAGGGAGGTTAGATGAGGATCAGCCTGTGCAACGAGGTGGTGTTCGCGCTCGACTTTCCGGCACAGTGCGCGCTCGCCAGGGGCCTCGGCTACGACGGCCTCGAGATCGCACCCTTCACCCTGTCCGACGAGCCTGAGCGGCTGCCTTACGAGCGGCGCCTGGAGCTTCGCCGCATCGCCGAGGACGCCGGGCTCACGATCACCGGACTGCACTGGCTGCTCCTGGTGCCAGAGGGCCTCTCGATCACCAGCGACCATTACGGCACGCGCATGCGCACGGTCGAGGTGATGCGCGGCCTGATCGAGCTTTGCGTCGATCTCGGCGGCACCATCCTGGTGCACGGCTCGCCGGGCGCGCGCCAGATCGCGCAAGGCCAGAGCGCGAAGCGCGGCGCTCGGTCACGCCAGCGAGTGCTTTGCCGCGATCGCCGAGGATGCGGAGAAGGCGGGCGTCACCTACTGCATCGAGCCGCTCGCCAAGAGCGAGACGCCGCTGATCAACACCGTCGAGGAGGCGGCGAAGATCGTGCGCGCGATCGGCAGCCCGGCCGTGCGCACCATGATCGACACCTGCGCCGCCGGCCAGGCCGAGGCGCAGCCGATCGCGGACCTGATCGACCGCTGGCTGCCGGGCGGCGAGGTCGCGCACATCCATCTGAACGACCCGAACCGGCGGGCGCCCGGCCAGGGCCAGCTGCGCTTTGCGCCGATTCTCGCGGCCTTGCGGCGCCAGGGCTATGCGGGCATCGCGCTCGGTCGAGCCGTTCGTCTACGAGCCCGACGGTCCGACCAGCGCCGCGCGTGCGATCGGCTACCTCAAGGGCCTGCTCGAAGCGCCGGAGGGGCGATGAGCACGGCACCGCGCGTCGCCGTGATCGGCGCCGGCATCGTCGGCGCCTCGATCGCGTATCACCTGGCGCGCCGCGGCGCACCGGTCACCGTGTACGATCGTGGCCGGCCGGCCGGTCAGGCGACCGAAAAGTCGTTCGCCTGGATCAACGCCACCTGGGGCAACCCCGAACCGTACTTCCGCCTGCGCTTCCTCGGCATGGGAGAGTGGCGCCGGCTCGAGGACGAGCTCGGCGGCGCGCTCGGCGTCGTCTGGCGCGGCTGCCTGATCTGGGACCTCCCGGCCCACGACCTCGAAGCGTTCGCGAGCCGCCATGCCGCCTGGGGCTACGACGTGCGCCTTGTCGAGCGGGCCGAGATCGCGGCCCTCGAGCCCTGCCTGGTCGCACCGCCCGAGCGGGCCGCCTATGCCGCAGGCGATGCCACGGTCGAGCCGGTGGCAGCGACCCGGGCGCCTGCTCGCCGCTGCGGCCTCGCTAGGGGCCGAGATCCGTCTGGAAACCGAGGTGGCGGATCCGCGCGCGCTGGATGCGGATGTCTGCGTGCTCGCGACCGGGGCCGCGACCTCGGCGCTGTGCGCGAAGCTCGGGCTGTCCGTGCCGATGCGCCCGACGCAAGGCCTGCTGGCGCATAGCAGGCCGACGGCACCGCTGCTGCGCCAGGTCGTCCAGGCGCCGGGGCTGCACATGAAGCAGGAGCGCTCGCCGCATCGTCGCCGGCCAGGATTTCGGCGGCGGCCCTGCGCCGAACGACGTCGAGGCAGAGGGCCGGCGCCTGCTGGCCCTGGTCAAGGAGCATCTGCGCGGCGCCGACGCGCTGGAGCTCGACGAGGTGACGGTCGGCACGCGGCCGATGCCCGCGGACGGCATGCCGGTGCTGGGCTTCGCGCCGGGCCTGCCGGGCCTCTATCTCGCCACCATGCACAGCGGCATCACGCTGGCGGCGGCAGCCGGCCGCTTCGCGGCCATGGAGGTTCTCGACGGCGCAAGGATCGAGCTGCTCGAGCCCTACCGACCCGAGCGGTTCGTGCGCGACGGCGGCGCCGGGTGAGGTCGCCGCGCCGCAGGCTCGGTTGCCTGTGCATCGTCGCCATGCAGCTGGTGGGCATGAACAGTGCGGGCGTTGCACAGGAGCCGCTCGACGACATGGCATGTCTTGCCGCCCTTGCCGACCTGGGCGTGCAGGCCGAGCCGGCGACCATCGAGCCGGCCGACCAGGATTGCGTGGTCGAGCAGCCGGTGCGTCTCCACAGCGTCGCGAGCGGTCGGCACACGCTGGAATTTGTCGAGACGCCGATCCTGGCCTGCGGGTTCGCCACCGTTCTGACGAGGTGGCTCGCCGAGATCGCGATCCCGACGGCTCTCTACCATCTCGGCCAGCCGGCCGCCAAAGTCCTGGTCGGGCCGGGCTACGCCTGCCGTCCCCGCAACCAGCAGCCGGGCGCCGAGCTTAGCGTGCACGCCTTCGGCATCGCCCTCGACATCCGCGGCTTCGAGCTGGCGGACGGCGGGCAGGTCCTGATCGAGCCGCCGGATGGGGCAGATCGCGCCGCCCCGGAGCGCGCCTTCCTCGCCGGGTTGCGGACCTCCGCCTGCGGCTATTTCACGACCGTGCTCGGTCCGGGATCGGATCCTCATCACGAGGATCACCTGCACGTCGACCTGGCATCGCACGGCAGCTCGGACCACTACCGCATCTGCGAGTAACCGGCGCGGTCCGATGCGCGGCGGCGCCCTGCAATGGGCCAGCGCCAACCGATTTCAGGATACGATTTTGGATAGAAGTCTGATGCTGTGTCAGGTGTGCCAGAACTCCGTGAGTAACTTGCGCATACCGCGCCAGGCTCTGCCGTTGATCATCATCAGCACACCATCCAGCATCCCGTGAGTGACCTTTGCCGAACTCATCATCATGCCGCGCAGCGGGAGTTCTTCGCCGATGCGTTTCACCATGATCGATATGGGCTCGTCATCGTTTCCTCCTGTCATCCTGTCGATCTTGCGTTGGATCACTTTATACAGCAGGCGGCCCGCAATCGTATCTCTCATGTCGCCGATCGGTGTGTTCAGCGTATGCTCGTCGCCTTTGGCACGGTCGTTGCGGGGCAGCGTTCTGCCACACAGGGCTTCAAACGCTGGCCGGGCGATAGGAAAGCTCGTGGCAGGCGCATGATAGGACTGAAGTTTGCGCCGCTGCACCGGATCGACCACGACTTGCCGCGTCGATGTCACCTCCACGGCACCGGACAGCCGAATATCTCTGGACGAGGCTCCGATCAGTACTTCGAACTTACCCGGCTCCACTCGCCATCCGCCGGGATTTGCGTCGTAGAACGCAAATGACCGCTGGTCCAGCTCGAACCTGACCCTTCGTTCCTCGCCAGGTTCCAGACTGATCTTGAGGAATCCCTTCAGCTCTTTGTCGGGTCTGAAGACGCTCGCCTCGACATCCCGCACATAGAGCTGAACCGTCTCCTTGCCGGCGACGGGACCTGTGTTCTTGATCGTGGCCTCGACCGTCAGACGCTCGCCGTCCCCCATGCGGGCCGCGCTCAGGGCAAGATCGTCATATTGGAAAGTGGTGTAGCTGAGGCCGTGGCCGAATGGAAAGCGCACCGCCCGCTGCGCGCTGTCGTAGTACCGATAGCCCACATAGACGCTTTCTCGATATTCGACGGTTTTGGGACCTCCTGGAAAACTCGCGTATGACGGGTTGTCTTCCGCATGTAGCGGGAAAGTCTCGGCAAGCTTGCCGCTGGGGTTGACCCGGCCGGTGAGGATGTCAGCGATCGCTCCGCCACCCGCCTGGCCGCCCAGATAGCCCTCGAGGATGCCTTTGACCCGGTCCTCCCATGGCATCTCGACCGGTGATCCGTTGCTCAGCACGACCACCACATTGGGATTCACCCCGGCGACCGCCTCCACCAGGGCGTCATGGCTTTGCGGCAGACGCATGTGTGCCCGATCGACGCCCTCGACCTCGAAACAGTCGGGCAGTCCCACGCAGACAATCGCGACGGCCGCCTGCGCGGCGACGCTGCATGCCTCCCCCAGCACCGCTTGGTCGACCGTATCGCCCCGCAAGCGGTACCCGTCCGCGTAACCGACAGTCTGCTCGTGGCCCACAAGCTTGACGAGCTCATCGCAGAGGTTCTCCAGCCTGGTCGGCTTGATTTGCGAGCTGCCGGCGCCCTGATAACGGGGCGTCTTGGCGAACGCCCCGATGAGCGCGATCGGCCCGACCGCAGCCAGAGGCAGGATGCTGCCCTCGTTCTTCAGCAACACGGCGGCCTCCCCGGCCACCTGCCTGGCCAGCGCGTGATGGGCGTTCCGATCATAGGAGGCGTCCTCTTTCAGCACACCGCTCAAGCGCAGCGTGAGCGTGAGCAGCCGCTCGACGGCCCGATCCAAGACCGTCTCGTCGAGTTCGCCCGCTTCGACAGCTTTGACCAGCACGGCATCGTTCTGGCCGCGCGAGCCTGGCATCTCCAGGTCCAACCCGGCGGCGAGACCCTTCACCCGCTGATTGACCGCGCCCCAGTCGCTGACCACCACTCCGGTAAACCCCCACTCGTCTCTGAGAATTTCGGTCAGCAGACGCCGGTGTTCGCTGCAATAGGTGCCGTTCACCCGGTTGTAAGCGCACATGACGGTGGCCGGCTGAGCTCCGCGCACCGCGATTTCGAACCCGGTCAGATAGATCTCGCGCAGCGCCCGTTCGTCGACGATCGCGTCGATCGACATGCGCCGGCTTTCCTGATTGTTGGCCGCGTAGTGCTTGAGCGCGGTCCCGATGCCTTTGCTTTGCACGCCCCGGATGTGCGCTTTGGCCATTTCGCCGGTCAGATAGGGATCCTCCGAGAAGTACTCGAAGTTCCGGCCGCACAGCGGCGAACGTTTGATGTTGGCGCCCGGCCCCAGGAGAATCGCGACCTTCTCGGCCAGACACTCCTGTGCCAGGGCTTCACCGACCCGGTAGACCAGATCCCGGTTCCAGGTGGCGGCGAGCGCCGCTGCCGTGGGAAAACAGGTCGTCGGTACGCTCGCGTTCAAGTCGATCCGCTCGCCGCTGACCGTTTGTTTGCGCAGCCCGTGTGGCCCGTCCGTGAGCATGATCGAGGGGATACCCAGGCGCTCGATGCCCTTGAGATTCCAAAAGTCGCGTCCGGAACAGAGCGCAGCCTTCTCCTCCAACGTCATCTGGGCAAGGAGGTCTTTTGCCTGGGTCACCTTCCGTCGCTCCGATTTTGTCCGGGCCTTTGCCCCGCGCTCGGCTACAATTGCCGCTTCGCGCTCCCTTTTCAAATACACCGCAGCGATCGCTGCATCATCATGGTCAACAGGGTTCCCAAAAAACCGATCGATGGCCGCTCACGGGCGGGTGTGCAATCCCGCCCTAGCGGCACCCAGATCTCTCGCGCGGCAAGCAGGTTGGCGTTTCCCCGAAGTCAGGTCACGACGAGGTGAGCCGTTGACGTCGTAGCATGGGCTCGGGGCTGGAGCGAGCGGCGGCCAGCGACGCGGACCTTCCGAGGGCCGCTCGGCGGCCGCCCCGGGGACACCTCCCTACCCGATCGGCTCAGCCCCCGGGCTGTTTTCCTCGCCCCTACGGCGGCCCGCCGGCTGCCTTAGGGCGCGCGATCCCCGCCTTGTCGGCTGTTCGGATCCCGGCGCCGATCGCGCTTCAGGCTACGATCGCGGCACCACGGGCGCTTCGATGCGGCCCTTCCATCGACCACCCCTGCCGCGCCGATACTGCAACGCAGAATCGATGGTCATCGCGGTGTAAAAAACCGCGGCGATCAGGCAACGTCAAGGCCCAATACGGTCGCAGGCAATGAAGGCGGACGATCGGCCAATAGGCAAGGGTCATGCACAGCCAACCGGCCAGGCCGAGCGCCGCAACCGTCGACGAGCCATGCAGCGGCCAGCTGAGCAGCGCGAGCGGCGGCAGGAGATAGAAGACGAGCATCGCCAGTACGGCGAGAACGAGCAGAGACCGCGAATGGCCGAGGCGGGTATCGGCATAGCGTGCGACCTCTCCCAGATGTCGCTCAGGCGGGACTCGTCGCGCAGGCTCGGGTCGATCCGGTCAAGCCGAGCCAGATGCGCCCGGCACCCGGCGTCGGGTAGTGTTTGATCCGCTGCGCGAGCGCGATGTCGTCGATCAGGCGGTCGTGAATCGACTCGATGCCGCCGATGCGGCGAAGCGCCTCGCGCCGCACCAGGATGCAGCCGCCGTTCGCGGCGGCTTCGCTGCGTTGCTGCCGGTTGACCGCGGCGAACGGATAGAGCTCGCGAAAGAAGAAGACGAAGGGCGGAATCAGCAGCCGCTCCCAGGGTCGCTGGCAGTGCAGCCTGAACATGAGCGAGACCAGGTCGAGCCGGTCCGCTTCCGCTTTCGTGACCAGCCGGCGGAGATTGCCGGGATCGTGCTGCACGTCGGCATCGGTGAGCAGGACATACGGCGCGTCCGGCATCCGCTCGAAGCCGCGTCGGAGCCCTTCGGACACCGCCCACAGCTTGCCCGACCAGCCGGCCGGCCGAGGACGCGCGCCGATCACCTCGAGCAGGCGGCCCGGCCGCGTCGTCGTCGCTTCGGCGATCGCACGGGTGCGATCCTCGCTGTTGTCGTCGACCAGGATCACGCAGACCCGGCCGGGATAGTCCTGGGCGATCAGCGAGGGCAGCGTGCGGCCGACATAGGCCGCCTCGTTGCGCGCCGGCACCACCGCGACCACATCCGGTAGGTGCTGCAACGACGGAACAGCCGGGTCCGGCAGCGACTCCGCGTGCCAGAAGGCGCCGCGCCCGAAGATCAGGTAGAGCCAGCCTGCAAGCGAGAGGGCTGCGAGCCAAAGCAACCAGTCACTGAAGAGCAACATCGGATTCGCCCGGCCTGTTCAGTTGCCCAAGGTGTTGCGAGCCGCTAACACGGGCAAGTGGCGGGGCGGAAATTAAGAAAGGTGAATTTCGGTATGCTGCCCGGAGGTTCTGCTGTTGAGCGTGCCTGAGCAAGCGGCGCTCGAGCGCCTTGCCGAGCGCATCGAGGACGGCGCCAGCATAGCGCTGGCGCCCGACTATTCCGGCTGCGCGCTCGCAGTGGTGCGTAGAAGACCCCGCTGGAGAAGCCGCTTCTTCCGCTGCGATCAGGCGAGGTCGAAGCGATCGAGGTTCATCACCTTGGTCCACGCAGCCACGAAGTCGCGCACGAACTTCTCCTGTGCGTCGTCGGATGCATAGACTTCCGCGATGGCCCGGAGCTGCGAGTTCGAGCCGAAGACGAGGTCGACGCGGCGTGCCGGTCCACTTGGGCTCGCCCGTCGCGCGATCGCGCCCCTCGAACACGCCTTCGGATGTGGCGGACGGCTGCCACTTCGTGCCCATGTCGAGCAGGTTCACGAAGAAGTCGTTGGTCAGCGTGCCTGGCCGCCTGGTGAAGACGCCGAGCTCGGATTGCCCGACATTGGCATTCAGGGCACGCATGCCGCCGACGAGAACCGTCATCTCGGGCGCGGTCAGCGTCAGGAGCTGCGCCTTGTCGATCAGGAACTCCTCCGGCGAAAGGGTGTATCGCCCCTTGAGGTAGTTGCGGAACCCGTCCGCGATCGGCTCGAGCACGGCGAAGGTATCCACGTCGGTCTGCTCCTGCGTGGCATCCGTGCGCCCCGGCGAGAAGGGAACCTGCACGTGGTGCCCGGCATTCTTGGCCGCTTTCTCGACCGCAGCGCAGCCGCCCAGGACGATCAGGTCGGCGAGCGAGACCTTCTTGCCGCCGGACTGCGAACCGTTGAACTCCTTCTGGATCCCCTCCAGTGTCCGGAGCACCTTCGCCAGCACGGCCGGGTTGTTCGATTCCCAGTCCTTCTGCGGGGCGAGGCGGATGCGCGCCCCGTTCGCGCCACCGCGCTTGTCGGAGCCGCGGAAGGTCGACGCCGAGGCCCAGGCGGCCCCGACCAGCTCGGAGATCGACAGTCCCGAGGCAAGAATCCTGGCCTTGAGACCGGCGATGTCCTTCGCGTCGATCAGCTCGTGATCGACGGCTGGGACGGGGTCCTGCCAGATGAGCTCTTCGGCAGGAACGTCCGGGCCGAGATAGCGCGAGCGGGGGCCCATGTCGCGGTGCGTCAGCTTGAACCACGCCCGGGCGAAGGCGTCCGCGAACTCATCCGGGTTCTCGCTGGAAGCGTCGCGAGATCCGCTCGTAGATCGGGTCCGTGCGCATCGCCATGTCCGCGGTCGACATCATGGTCGGGACCCGCTTCGACGGATCGTGCGCGGCCGGCGCCAGATCCTTCTCGGCCACGTCCTTCGGCTTCCATTGCTGAGCCCCGGCGGGGCTCTTCGTCAGCTCATACTCGTAGTCGAACAGCATGTGGAAATAGCTCATGTCCCACGTCGTCGGGGTCGGCGTCCATGAGCCTTCCAGGCCGCTGCCGATCGTGTCGCCGCCCTTTCCGGTTCCGAACCTGCCCGTCCAGCCCAAGCCCTGCTCTTCGAGGCCGGCGGCCTCGGGTTCGGGGCCGACCAGCGTCGGATCGCCGGCGCCGTGACACTTGCCGAAGGTGTGGCCGCCGGCGGTCAGCGCGACGGTCTCCTCGTCGTTCATGGCCATGCGCGCGAAGGTCTCGCGGATGTCGCGTCCGGAGGCGACGGGATCCGGATTGCCGTTCGGCCCTTCCGGGTTGACGTAGATCAGACCCATCTGAACGGCGGCGAGAGGATTCTCGAGGTCCCGGTCTCCGGAGTAGCGCTTGTCGCCAAGCCACTCGGTCTCGGAGCCCCAGTAGATGTCTTCCTCGGGCTCCCAGACGTCCTCGCGCCCGCCGCCGAAGCCGAAGGTCTTGAAGCCCATCGACTCCAAGGCGCAGTTGCCGGTGAGGATCAGCAGGTCGGCCCAGGAGATCTTCTTGCCGTACTTCTGCTTGATCGGCCAGAGCAGCCGGCGCGCCCTGTCGAGGAGCACGTTGTCGGGCCAGCTGTTGAGCGGCGCAAAGCGCTGGGTGCCGCTGCCAGCACCACCGCGGCCGTCGCCGGTGCGGTACGTGCCTGCGCTGTGCCACGCCATCCGAATGAAGAGCGGCCCATAGTGACCGTAGTCGGCCGGCCACCAGTCCTGCGACGTCCTCATCAGCGTCCATGATGTCCTTCTTCACGGCATCGAGGTCGAGGCTCTTGAACTCTTCAGCGTAGTTGAACTCCTTGCCCATGGGATCGGACAGGGGAGAGTTCTGCTGGAGAACCTTGAGGTTCAACTGATTCGGCCACCAGCGTTGGTTCGCGACCGACCCAACCGCCATGCGGCTGCGCGGCCCGCCCACTACCGGGCACTGTTTTTCGCTCTCATTCAGCTCTGCGAGCTTTGCGTCGTCCTGCATCTCTTCCCCCTGTTCCGTAGACACCTAGATCCCCGGGTGCCGGCTCGCGAACGCCGATGGTACGCCGGTTTGCCCTATGCGCGGCGTTGGCAAATTGGCACCGGCAACACAATCCGAAAAGTCGATTGTTTCGATCGTTTCGATCGACGTTGCCAATCGTTCAGCCTTCCTCCGGATCGCCGGGCGTTGCCTCTCGAGCCCGCCGCCTTGACGCGGCTCGCGGATTGATCGACACCAAGTCGCCAATGGAAAGGGGGAGCCGCATCATGTCGTTCGCCGTCTATCCGAGCCTGAAGGGCGCCGTGGTCTTCGTCACCGGCGGTGCGTCCGGCATCGGCGAGGAGATCGTGCGCGCCTTCGCGGCGCAGGGCTCGAAGGTGGGCTTCATCGACATCGATGCCGCGCGCGGGACAGGCGCTGACCGAGGAGCTCGACCGGCGAAGGGGCGACCATCCGGTTCGAGGCGGCCGACCTTTGCGACATCGACGCGCTGCGCAAGGCCTTCGCCGGCCTCGAGGCAGCCCTCGGCCCGGCCAGCGTGCTGGTCAACAACGCCGCGCGCGACGACCGGCACGGCTGGGAAGAGGTGACGCCCGAATACTACGACGAGCGCATCGCCACCAACATCCGCCACATGTTCTTCGCGATCCAGGCGGTGGCGCCCGGCATGATCAGAGCCGGCAAGGGCGGCTCGATCATCAATTTCGGCTCCAACTCCTGGTGGGAGAAGACCGGCGGCATGCCGGTCTACACGACCGCCAAGGCGGCGGTGCACGGCATGACGCGCTCGTTCGCGCGCGACCTCGGGCCGCACCGCATCCGGGTCAACACCGTGGTGCCGGGCTGGGTCATGACCGAGCGCCAGAAGACGCTGTGGGCGACCCCGGACAAGCTCGAGCGCCATCGCCAGAACCAGTGCCTGCCGGACCTGATCGAGCCCGTGTACCTCGCGCGCATGGTGCTGTTCCTCGCCTCCGACGACGCCCTGATGTGCACCGCCAACAACTACATGGTCGAAGCCGGCTCGATCGGCTGAGCCCGTACGCTGCGCCGGCTGCATGACCACGCAAGACGAGCCGCGCCGGCCCGAGCCAATCCGCTCGCCTACCTGCTGCTCACGCTCACGGCGCTGTGCTGGGGTGCCAATGCGATCTTCGGCCGGCTCGCGGTCGGCGAGGTGTCGCCGATGGCGCTGACGATGCTGCGCTGGCTGCTGGTGCTGGCGCTGCTCGCCCCGATCGTGCATGGCCAGGTCAGGCGCGACTGGCCGGTGCTGCGCCGCCACCTGCCCTTCCTCGCCGCCATGGGCGCGCTCGGCTTCACCGGCTTCAACGCCGTCTACTACGTCGCCGCCCACTACACCACGGCGGTCAACATCGGCATCATCCAGGGCTCGATCCCGGTGTTCGTGCTGATCGGCGCGTTCGCGGCCTACCGCACGGCGGTCACGCCCTTGCAGGTCGCGGGCGTGGTGGTGACCATGCTGGGCGTCGTGCTGGTCGGCACCGGCGGCGATCTCGCGCGGATCGCGGCGCTCGCGATCAACCGGGGCGACCTCCTGATGGTCGTCGCCTGCCTGCTCTACGCCGGCTACACCGTCGCCCTGCAACGGCGCCCGCCGGTCGCGGCGCTCAGCCTGTTCATGGCGCTGGCGGCCGCGGCGCTGCTCGCATCGCTGCCGCTGGTCGCGATCGAGGCGGCATGGGGGCAGCTGCAGTGGCCCACCGCCACGGGCTGGATCATCGTCGTGCTGGCGGTGCTGTTCCCGTCCTTTGCGGCGCAGATGTTCTTCCTGCGCGGCGTCGAGCTGATCGGGCCGGGCCGCGCCGGCGTGTTCATCAACCTCGTGCCGGTGTTCGCCTCGATCCTGGCCGTGGCGATCCTTGGCGAATCCTTCGCGGCCTTTCAGGCGATCGCGCTCGGCCTCGTGCTGGGCGGCATCTGGCTGTCGGAATGGGGCAAGCGCTGAGCCGGCGGTTGATCGAACCCGCTGGCCCTCGCGTCGCAGGCGCGCTTAGACTTCGGCCGTGGGGCGCTACCGTCGATTGCAGTCGACGGAGCAATTTGAAAAAGGAGAGAGAGCAATGCTCAGGAAGGCGCGACCCGTGATGCTGGCGACTGCGGGCGTTTTTGTGCTTGCATCGCAGGCGTTTGCCCAGTCGGGCTCGGTCGAGCGGGCGGTCGGCGGCTATACCTTCGAGGAGGCCGCGCAGGAGAGCCCGGAGACCAAGAATTTCAACTCCGACGACGGCGTTCTGACCTTCGCGATCGTCACCCACACGGCCGGCAACGGCTTCTTCGACCCGGTCTACGTCGGCGCGCGGGTCGCGGGCGACCTGATCGGCGCCAAGGTCCTGCTGCTCGGCTCCGAGTCGCCGACCGACGATCCGGCACGCGAGATCGAGATCCTGAACCAGATCGTCCAGGATCCGACGCTCGATGGCCTGATCCTGACCACGCCGCAGGTCGGCGCCTACAACGACATCGTCAGGACCGCCGAGCAGAGGGGCATTCCGATCGCGACCACCAACTCCTACGACGGCACGCTCTACAACCGCAACGGCATCAGCCACACCGGCCAGGACGCGTCCGCCGCGGCGATCGCGGGCGAGGCGCTGGTCGCCTGCCTGGAGGAGCGCGGGATCGAGTCCGGCTCCATCCTGCTGCCGTCCTCGACCGCGATGGGCAACATCGAGGTCAACGAGCGCGTGACCTCGGCGTTCAACGCGATCGTCACCAAGCTGCAGGAGGCGGGCAAGCTGCAGGACTTCGTGGTCGACGCCGGCCCCGAGAACACCGGCATCGACACCAATCCGAACGATCCGGTGAACGGCATCATCTCGCTGTTCGAATCGCGCGGCGACGTGGTCGGCGCGTTCGCCGCCAACAACGTCTTCACGCCGGCGCTGGCCAACGCGGTGGCGCAGATGGGCATGACCGGCGAGATCTGCGCCTACGGCTTCGACCTCGGCCCGGCGCAGCAGGAGGCGCTGCGCTCGGGCGCCCTGACCGGCGCGCTCGGCCAGCAGCCGTTCCTGCAGGGCTTCTGGCCGGTCATGCAGCTCTATCTGCAGATCGATCGCGGCATCGCGGCGGCCAACCTCGACACGCGCGCCCAGCTCGTGACGGGGGACAACGTCGAGGAGGTCGGCGGCCGCTTCGAGAACTGAGCTGAGCCCGATCGGCGCACCGACCGGCGGGAGGGCGCGTGCCCTCCCGCCTCCCCGCATGGCTCCAGCACGCTCCAGCAGGGTCCGATGAGCACGCAGGCGGGCGCGCTCGGCCGCCCGCCGCCCGAGCTCGTCGGCGGCTGGGAGATGGGCCTGCTCGCCCTGATGGCCCTGCTCTATCTCGGCGGCGCCTACGTCAATCCCGGCTTCTTCGGCTCGGTCGACGCCTTTCACGCGCTGCTGCGCGATGCGGCCCGCTACGCCGTCATGGCCGTGGGCATGACCTTCGTCATCGTCAACAAGGATCTCGATCTCTCCGTCGGCTCGATCTACGGCCTGATCACCGTGGTCTTCTCCATGGCGTTCTCGGCGGCCTTCCACGACCTCGGCCCGGGCGACCGCGGTGCTGATCTGCCTGGCTCTCGGCCTCGCGATCGGCCTGATCAACGGCGTCCTCGTCACGATCCTGAAGGTGCCGGCCTTCATCGCGACGCTGACGATGCTGCTGATCGGCCGCGGCATCGTGCTCGGCCTGACCGGCGGCAAGTCGATCCTCTATTCGACCAAGGCCGCCGAGTTCCCGCTCTTCTTCAGCCTCGGCGAGGGCAACGTCCTCGGCTTCAACAACCAGATCCCGATCGCGATCGTGGTGGCCGCGATCGGCGCGTATGTGCTGGGCAAGACCCGCTGGGGCTACGAGACCTTCGCCACCGGCGGCAACGAGCAGGCCGCGGTCTACGCCGGCATCCCGACGCACTGGGTCCGGATCCGCGCCTATCTCCTGTCGGCGCTGTGCGCCACGATCGCAGGCCTGATGGCGGTCGCACAGGACAAGGGCACGACCTCGCAGTCCGGTCTCGGCGCCGAGCTGATCGTGATCGCGGCGGTCATCATCGGCGGCGCCTCGATCCTCGGCGGCCGCGGCCGCGTCATCGGCAGCTGCCTCGGCGCGGTGCTCACCGTGCTGATCGACAAGGTCCTGCGCGAAGGCGTGCCGATCACCCGCACGATCGTCGTCAACGACATCGAGATGCAGGTCAAGGCGGTCTCGTCGCTGCCGGTCGGCGCGGTGCCGGTGTTCCTCGGCCTGCTGCTGCTGGTGGCGGTGCTGATCGAGCCCTACGTCGTGCGCCGCCGCGTGCCGCAGCGGATCTGGGCGTGGCTGCGCTCGCGGCCGCCGCCGCCCGTGATCGAGATCGGCGGCATCGCGCTCGAAGGCGCCCAGACCAAGGGCACCATGGCCGGCGACAAGGCCTGGGGCGCGCAGGGCTTTGGCAGGTTTCTCGCCAGGCGCGACGCGCTCGCGATCATCCTGACGGTGGTGCTGTGGCTGGTGGGCCTCTGGCTGCGCCCGGACTACTGGTGGAACCTGCCCAACACGTTCGCGATCCTCTTGAACTACACCGAGCTCGCCCTGCTGACCGTCGGGCTCACCTATGTCATCGCCTGCGGCGACATCGACCTCTCGGTCGGGGCCGTGCTCGCGTTCGCCGGCGGCACGGCGGCCTATTTCCTGAAAGTGCTCGGCGCCGATCCGATGACCGCGATCACGATGGGCATGCTCGCCGGCTGCCTGGCCGGCGCGGTCAACGCCCTGGTCGCGGTCGGCTTCGGGCTGCCGGCGTTCATCGCCACGCTCGGCATGTTCTACATCGCCCGCGGGCTTGCCGCCTGGCTGGTCGCCGGGCAGCAGCTGACCGGCTGGAGCGAGAGCTTCAACATGCTCGGCCGCAAGCTCGGCGTCATCATGAGCCATCTCGGCATGAGTTTGCCGCCGGGCCTGCTGCGCGCGCTCGCCGACGTCGTCAGCGTCCAGACCGTCTGGCTGGTCGCTGGTCGCGGCGATCGCGGGCATCGTGCTGGGCTACACCGTCTTCGGGCAGCAGGTCTACGCCACCGGCGGCAACCGCCGCGCCGCCGACTATGCCGGCATCAGCACCGCGCGCGTGCGGGTGATCGCACTGATGCTCTCGGCCCTTTGCGCGTCGATGGCCGGCATCATCAACGTCGCCTTCTTCCGCAGCTTCAACCCGGTCGCCGGCCAGTTCCGCGAGCTCGACGCGATCGCCTCGGTGATCATCGGCGGCGGCTCGATCTTCGGCGGCTACGGCACGATCATCGGCTCGCTGGCCGGCGCTGCGGTGATCACGCTGGTGCGCGCGCTCCTGCAGCTCAACATCATCACCGCGGACGGCAGGTCGATCGTCCTGCCGCAGCATTGGGTCAACGCCTTCATCGGCATGATCCTGATCGTGGCGGTCCTGATCGACATCTGGGTCCGCCAGGCCAACATCTTCGGCCGGCTGCGCGCAGCGCTGGCGCGCCGCCAGGCCATGCCGCGGGAGGCCCGCCATGTCTGAGATCCGCAGAGGACACGGTGACGCCGATCGTCGAGATGCGACGCATCAGCAAGGCTTTTGGCGCGGTCACGGCGCTGGCCGACGTCGATCTCACCCTCTATCCCGGCGAGATCTTGGGTCTCGTCGGCGACAACTCGGCCGGCAAGTCGACGCTGATGAAGATCCTCACCGGCGCTTATGCGCGCGATTCCGGCGATGTCCTCGTCGCCGGCCAGGAGACCCATTTCAAGAGCCCGCACGACAGCCGCGAGGTCGGCATCGAGATGATCTACCAGGACTTCGCGCTGTGCGGGAACATGGACGTCGGCCAGAACATCTTCCTCGGCCGCTGGCCGAAGCGCGGCTTCTTCGTCAACCGCAAGAAGATGTACCGCGAGGCGAGCGAGGTGCTCGGGCGCCTCAAGGTCGACGTCAACTCCGTCTACCAGAAGGTCGAGAGCCTCTCCGGCGGCCGCCAGCAGTCGGTGGCGATCGCGCGCGCGATCTCGTTCGATCCCAAGGTGATCGTGCTCGACGAGCCGACCGCGAACCTCTCCGTCATGGCGACCGAGCGGCTGCTCGAGACCATGCTGGAGCTCAAGCGCCACAACGTCGCGCAGATCATCATCAGCCACCGCCTGCAGGACATTTTCGAGGTCGGCGATCGCGTCATGGTCCTCAAGCGCGGCCGCCGCGTCGGCGAGCGCTACGTCAAGGATACGGACGAGCACGAGGTCCTGGGCCTGATCGTCCAGGGCGAGGCCTGGCAGGCAGAGCAGGCCTGAAGCCGGCAAGGCGGCATCGGGGGAGCGGACATGGCACGGGCGGGCGGCAGGCTGGCTGGCAAGGTGGCGTTCATCACCGGTGGCGGCGGCGGCATCGGCCGGGCGACCGCCGAGCGCTTCGCCGAAGAAGGGGCGAAGGTGGTGATCGCCGAGATCGACCGCGAGAGCGGCGAGGCCGCGGCCGAGGCGGCGCGCGCGGCCGCGGGCAATGCGGGCGGCGATGCCCGGTTCGTGCACTGCGACGTCACCGAGCCTTCGAGCGTCGCGGCCGCGATCGCGGCGACGATCGAGAATTTCGGCAGGCTGAACGTGCTGCACAACAACGCCGGCGGCTCGACCACTGCCGACGGCCCGGTCACGCAGGCGCCCGGACGAGGAGTTCTGGCGGGTGATCAGGCTGGATCTCTACGGCACGTTCCTTTGCAGCAAGCTTGCGATCCCGAAAATCATCGAGGCGGGCGGCGGCTCGGTCATCAACATGTCGTCGAACGTGGCGCTCATGGCCCTGCCCGGGCGCGACTGCTACACCGCGGCCAAGGGCGGCATCGCCTCGATGACGCGCTCGATGGCGGTCGAATATGCGCCCTACAAGATCCGGGTGAACGCGATCGCACCCTCGGTGACCTTGACGGAGCGCGTGAAGCGGCTGATGGCGGCGAGCCCGGAGATCGCGAAGATCGGCGAGACTCACCTCCTCGGCCTGGGCCTGCCGATCCACGTCGCCGACATGGCGGTCTACCTCGCCTCGGACGAATCCGCGATCACCACGGGCCAGGTGCTTTCGGTGGACAGCGGCGTCACGGTCGTGTGAACTGAAGCGAGCATCGAAAGACTTGGCCAGATGTCCGCGGTCGACACAGTCCTTTTCACGAAATCGTTGGAGTTCGCGGGCGTGTTCCGGGACGGAGACCTTACGACGAAACCGTTCTCCATCGACATTCGCTATTCGCCCCTCAACGCTCACCCCCCGATCGGCATCATTCGCGGAACAGCCGCTGACTGGCCTGAACTTAATTCTTTCTTCCATGCACACCAGTCACCTGTATGCGAGCTAGAAAGTGTTTCCGCAGCCCAGGGCCGCGAGAAGGTTCGTTCGAGGCAGGTTCTGCTTCGAGAAATGAGCGCGCGCATTTACCCTGATGACGAAAGCAAAATTATTCAACAGATCCTCGGCCGCTTCGAACCCTACGATATCACGATCGACTGCGACTACGGGCAGCGCGGAATGGGTAACCGTCAGATGACTTTGCTTCTGACGGGGCCAACGCTCGTTTGGATGTCGGACGCAATTCGGACGTTCTCTTATTTGGGAAGCACGAAAACCGAATTTCGCAGTGCCAATCTGCGTATCTCTGAAGTCGGGGATTTGGCGATCACTGCACAACCGCATTTTCTCTATGCCGGCCGCCGAGAGGCCGAACGTTTGCTGCCCCCACACGAAGATAGATATCGTGCCCTCGAAAAGCTGCACCTCTCTGTCGAAGCTGAAGCCTTCTCTCTGACGCTTACCGATCGCGATCTCGAACGCACGGACTCAAACTTCGAGGCGCGAGCGCTGGAGGTTGCCGAAGTTCTGTGTCTTCTCGTCTCTTTTCTCTCTAAGTCCAATGTGACTTGGTATGCGCGGACCCTATGGTCCGACGGTAGGCTACTCGAACAGTATCGGGGCGACACTCGAGAGAGTTCGAATTGGCGGGTTCGGTGGGAGGACATCGTGCTGCCATCTAGGGATGTCCGCCGGTTCATAAACGGTGCCTTCACGGCATACGAAAAGAGATCTCTGGAGGGAATGAGACTTCGATTGCCGATCCTCATATACTTAGCTGCGCAGTCTGCACCGACCGTAGACGAACAATTCACCCTTCTCTTTAGCTGCCTAGAGAAAATCGTCAGTTCGCTTGACCTTAAATACCCTTGGGAAGTGATAAGCCCCAAAGAACTGCGCACTATTGATCAATATTTACGTAGCCAACTCACGGACATGGGCAAGAATCCTCAGACTGTCTCGGTGATCAGCGCAAAGATCTCCGAACTGGCACGCCCGGCATTTCGGCAGAGACTTAACAAACATTTGAAGCGGCTGAAGGTCAATCTGGACGACATCGGAGGTCATGACGCGCTGCGTTGTACCATCAGGATTCGCAATTCGCTGGTCCACGGGGCGGAAGAGGTCGCCATTGCGGTCATCGTCCAGGAGCAGAAACGCCTCCAGACAGTCGTTGAGCGCATCATGCTAGCGCTACTAGACTGGCGAGGCCCGACGAACACACCGACCCTCGCGAACCGGCTCGCGCCAGCGGGCTGACGATGCGGCGGCTCAGGCGTAGCGCCGAGCAGGCAGTGGCCAGGTGCTTTCGGTGGACAGCGGCGTCACGGTCGTGTGAACTGCGGGTTGCAGGGACGGTCCGTGACGACGGGCCGAACGCAATGGAGGCGATGATGGCGGCAAAGGGACGAAGGCGTGGGACTTCGTGCACAACCAGGCGGGCGATGCCAAGTGGGCGCCCGGCCTGCGCGAGATTTTCGATTACCGCGACCTCGGCATCAAGGACGGGACCAAGGGGGACTACGTCGCCCACATCATCCGGCACAACGGCAAGAAGCAGAAGGACCAGGTGCAGCACTGGCACATCCACGAGTGCGACTTCCAGTTCGTGCTCGTGCTGAACGGCTGGGCGACCTTCGAGTACGAGGGGCAAGGGCAGCGCACGATCCGCAAGGGCGATGCGATCCTGCAGACGCCCGCGATCAAGCACCGCGAGATCGCCTGCTCGGACGACTTCGAGGTGCTGGAGATCGTCTCGCCGGCCAATTTCGCGACCAAGGTCGTCGAGCCGCCTTCGAGCGTCGCAGCAGAGTAGGCATCTCCATGGCCGCGTCGATCAGGGCGGCGGCATACTGCGTTGTGAGACCATGGCCAACGACGACATCCTGAAGCAGTACGAGGTCGGCCCGGTGCGGCTGCGCGGCGAGGACGACTACGACCGCCACCTGGTCTTCGACCACGTGGTGAGCCTCGAGAACGCCGATCAGCGCGAGCGCTTCGAGGCCGTGGCGCGCTCGCTGCGCGACGTCCTGAGCCAGCGCTGGCTGCTGACCCAGAAGACGCAGGACCAGGCGAACGCCAAGCGGGTCTACTACCTCTCGATGGAGTTCCTGCTCGGCCGCTCGCTCGCCAACAACATCATCAACCTCGGGCTCGAGGCGCTGGTGCGCAAGGACCTCGGCTCGGACCCGCGCCAGGACTGGGCCGAGGTGCTCGAGGCCGAGCCGGATGCCGGGCTCGGCAATGGCGGGCTCGGGCGCCTGGCCGCCTGCTTCATCGATTCGCTCGCGACCATGCAGATCCCGGCGACCGGCTACGGCCTGCGCTACGAGTACGGCATCTTTCGCCAGGAGATCGACAACGGCTGGCAGGTCGAGCGGCCCGATCCCTGGCTGCTGCGGCCCGATCCCTGGGAGGTCGTGCGCCCGCGCGAGACCGTGCACGTGCCGATCGCGTGCTCGTTCGCGCTGGAGGCCGGCCGCCTGCGCGTGGTGCGCGACCGCCCCTCCTGCCTGCTCGGCGTGCCCTACGACCGGCCGGTCGTCGGCTACGGCGGCAAGGCGATCAACAGCCTGCGGCTCTGGGAGTGCTGCCTCGCCCGACTACTTCGACTTCGGCGAGTTCAGCACCGGCGACTTCGTCGGCGCGCTGGTCGACCGCATGGCGGCCGAGACGGTCACGCGCGTGCTGTATCCCGACGATTCCACCGTCGAAGGCCATGCGCTGCGCTTCCTGCAGGAGTATTTTCTGGTCTGCTGCTCGCTGGCCGACATCGTCAGGCGCTTTCGCCGCAGCAACGACTGGCACGCCCTGCCCGACAAGGTCGCGATCCAGCTCAACGACACGCATCCGGCGATGGCGGTGGCGGAGCTCATGCGCATCCTGCTGGACGAGGCCCATCTCGGCTGGGACGAGGCCTGGAAGCTCACGGTCGGCACGCTCGCCTACACCAACCACACCCTGCTGCCCGAGGCGCTCGAGAAGTGGCCGGTCGGGATGTTCGAGATCCTGGCGCCGCGTCTGCTGGAGATCGTCTACGAGATCAATCGCCGCTTTCTGGACGACGTCAGCTCGCGCCATCCGGGCGATGCCGAGCGGCTGCGCCGCATGAGCCTGATCGAGGAAGGGCCGGCCCGGCAGGTCCGCATGGCGCATCTTGCCGTGGTCGGCGCGCATCGCACCAACGGGGTCGCCGCGATCCATTCGGAGCTGCTGCGCACGCGTCTTTTGAAGGACTTCGCCGAGATCTGGCCGGAGCGCTTCACCAACAAGACCAACGGCGTCACGCCGCGGCGCTGGCTGCTGCTGGCCAATCCGCCGCTAGCACGCCTGATCACCGAGGCGATCGGCGACCGCTGGGTCACGGACCTCGACCGTCTCGAGGGCCTCCTGCCGCTCGCGGACGACGCCGCGTTCCGCAAGAGCTTCCAGAAGGCCAGGCGCGACGCCAAGGTCCGCTTCGTCGACTGGCTGAAGCAGACGACCGGTCAGGTGGTCGACCCCGAGACCATGTTCGACAGCCAGATCAAGCGCATTCACGCGTACAAGCGGCAGATCCTGAACCTTTTGCACATCGTCGTGCTCTACAACCGCCTGCGCGCCGATCCGGGCCTCGATGTGCCGCCGCGCACCTTCTTCCTCGCCGGCAAGGCAGCACCCGCCTATCGCCTGGCCAAGCTGATCATCAAGCTCGCCAACAGCATCGCGGCGGCGCTCGCCGCGGAGCCCGCCACGCGCGGCCGGATCAACCTCGTGTTCGTGCCGAACTACGGCGTGACGGTGGCGCAGCGGCTGATCCCGGCGAGCGACGTCTCGGAGCAGATCTCCACGGCAGGCTACGAGGCGAGCGGCACGAGCAACATGAAGCTGATGATGAACGGCGCCTTGACCGTGGGCACGCGCGACGGGGCGACGATCGAGATCGCCGAGGAGGCGGGCGAGGACAACGTCTTCCTGTTCGGGCTGAGCACGGAGCAGGTGGAGGCCAGCCGCGGCTGGTACAGCCCCTGGTGGCACTACCACAACGAGCCCGAGACCCGGGCCGCGCTCGACCTGATCCGCGCGGGCCACTTCAACCCCGACGAGCCCGGGATCTTTCAGCCGATCTGGGACACCTTGCTGACCGAGGGCGACTACTACATGCACCTGGCCGACCTTTCGGCCTACGCGGCCGCGCAGGCCCGGCTCGGAGCGCTTTACGCCGACCCCGAAGAGTGGACCCGCAAGGCGATCGTCAACGTCGCCCGCTCGGGAAAATTCTCGAGCGACCGGACGATCGCGGAGTACGCCGCCGAGATCTGGGCGGCCGAGCCCTGCCCGATCCCGTGAGCCTCGCCGCGTCTGCGCGGGCTCGGTTGACCGGCGGCCGGGCAGGCCGCATGGTGCGGGCCGGATGGTGCAACGGACAGGGGGGCGAGATGAGGTACGCGACGGGCGCTGCCATGGCCGCGGCGCTGGCGCTGGGGGCCAGCACCGGCGCGATGGCCGACTATGCCTGGCAGCCCGAGCAGCCGATCACGATCATCGTGCCGTGGGCGGCCGGCGGCTCGACCGACCAGGTGACCCGCGTCGTCGCCGGCGAGATCGAGGAGGCCCTGGGCCAGAGCGTCGTGATCGTCAACCAGCCGGGCGCGTCGGGGTCGGTCGGCACCAAGAGCGCCTGGGACGCGCCGCACGACGGCTACACCTGGGCGGCCGGCGCCGCATCCGATCTCGGCACCTATCCGGTGCTCGGCATGCTCGACATCAGAGCTCGAGGACTGGGCGCTGTTCCTGGATGTCGCCAACGTCGCGGTGATCGGCGTCAATCCGGATGCGCCCTACCAGGACGTGGGCCAGCTGCTCGACGCCATGAAGGCCAATCCGGGCCAGGTGTCGGTCGCGACCGCCGGGCTGTCCTCGGCCGGCCACAACGCCATGGAGGCGATCGCCCAGCAGGCCGGCGTCGAGTACAAGCACGTCACCTACGACGGCGGCAATCCGGCGGTGATCGCCACGGTCGCCGGCGAGACCGAGGTCACGACCCAGCTGGCCGTCGAGCAGGCCGAGATGATCCGCGCCGAGCGGCTGCGGCCGCTCGCCGTGATCGGCACCGAGCCGCTGGAGCTTGCCGGCTACGGCACGATCCCGCCGGTGACCGAGGTGCTGCCCGACATCTCGCTCGCGACCAACTACTTCGGCATCTGGGCGCCCAACGACGTGCCGCCCGAGGTCCTGGAGACGATGGGCGCCATCTGGCAGGAGAAGATCGCCGGGTCCGAGGCGCTCAAGGACTATGCGGCGGACCGCGGCGCGCTGTTCACGCCGTATTGGGGCGACGACGCGCAGGAGCGGGCGATCGGCATGGTGCGCCAGAACGCCTGGCTGCTCTACGACGGCGGCAAGGCGGCGATCTCGCCGGACGAGGTCGGCATCGCGCGGCCCGAGGGCTGAGCGCCTCGCCACCACGAGCGGGCCGCCGGCGGGCGGCCCGATCCCGTTGCAGGCAGTCGACCAGCGGCCGCCCGCGGACTTCCTCGTGGCAACTGCATCGGCGCCCGAGGGATCTTAACCGTTCGTCAAGCCCTTTGCGTCAGCGTGCTTGCTGGTCCATGCGATCCTGGGAATCCGCCCGCCCGCCCGGCACTGCCGGGATGGATTGCCACGGTCTCATGGACCACGCGAAGAAGAGTTTACGCTCCCGAAGGTTACCGAACCGTGAAGGCAGTAGCAGAAGCCAGCTGGGCCTCGATCCAAGGGACCTCGATCGCTGAGGGAACGAATGGCGCGAACGGAGGAGACGGTTCTGGCGTGGCCCGCGACGTTGATGCGGGACGATGAAGGTGCGGGTCCAGGTCCGCTTTCCGGACTTTCCGGAGGCCCTCACCGACGCCGACGACGAGGGGGAAGCGCTCGCGGAGGCAGCCGATTGTCTGGCCGAGGCCGTGGCGGCGCGGATCGCCGACGGGGAGGACATTCCCGCACCGACGCCATTGCGCCGCGGCATGCGTGCTGTGCCTCTTCCGCCGTTGCTTGCGTACAAGGCAGCGCTCTTCAGCGCGATGCGGCGTGACGGGATCAGCAAATCGGAGCTGAGCGCCGTCTCTGGGTCGACGAGAAGGACGTGCGGCGCCTTGTCGATCCGAGATACCGCGGTTCCAAGGTCGAACGGCTGCATGCGGCGCTGGCCGCGTGCGGTGTCGGCGCGCAGCTCACCCTGGTCGACACCAGCGGCGAGCGCTTGCTCGGCTCCGCCGCCAGACCGGGCCAGCAGGCCACAAAGCCAGCCGCCGCGGCAGCGACGCGCCGGGCAGGGTAGCAACTCGGCCGCGCGCCCCCCATCAGCGGACGCAGCGCACGCGGACTGAGTCAGGCGAAGCCGTACAGGCGGGCGGGGTTGTCGACCAGGATTTTGCGGTAGAGCGCCTCGTCGCCGCACCAGTCCCAGAGCGCATCGAGGAGGTCGCCGGCATCGGGCATGGGGCCGGAAAGGTCGGGGTGCGGCCAGTCGGTGCCCCAGACCAGCCGGTCCGGCGCCTCCTGCAGCAGCAGCCTTGCGAGCGGCTTTGCGCCCGGCCAGGGCGAGGCGCCGTGATCGACCCGGTAGGCGCCCGAGATCTTTGCCCAGGCCCGGCCGCGCCCGAGCAGGTCGAGCAGCGCTCGCATCGCCGGCTGCTCGACCCCCTTGGCGCGATCGAGCGGGCCGAAGTGGTCGAACACGAGATCGACCGGCAGCGCCGCCAGCCTCGCGGCATGCGCAGGCAGCAGGTCGGGGCCCGCGAAGAGCTGCAGGTGCCAGCCATGCGCCGCGACCTTTCGCGCCAGCGGATCGAGCGCGTCGAGCGGTACGCCGCCCGCGCTGACCAGGTTGAGGCGCGCGCCGCGAAAGCCCTCGGCATCGAGCCGCGCCAGCTCCGCCCGGGAAACCTCGGCCGGCAGCACGGCGACGCCGCGTCCGCGCGGCCCCAGCCGGACCACCGCATCGCGGGTGCAGCGGTTGTCGGTGCCGTAGACGCTCGGCTGCACCACCACCACGCGCTCCAGCCCGAGCCGCGCCTGGACCGCCGCGTAGTCCTCGAGCAGCGCATCCGCCGGCGTGTAGCCGCGCGCCGGGCTCCAGGGATAGCGCGCGGCCGGACCGAACACGTGCATGTGGCAGTCCGCAGCACCGGCCGGCGCGCGGCGCTGCGGTGCACGCGGTGCGGCATCCGCACCTGGCTGACCTTGCGACACTGGCTCCTCCCGGCCTGAGGGCATCGCCTCGGTGCCCTGGGGCGGCGATCATGCCACGCCCGGATCGGCCCGTCCTGCGCTTCGGGACGGCTTGCGCCCCGCGAAGGCTTTGCTTCTAGTGCTTCCGGAGTTGTCCGATCCGGACCGCCAGGACATCGCAGCCAGGGAGCAAGCCGCATGAGCAAGCCCGTCTTCGTGCTGAACGGCGCCAACCTGAACCTTCTCGGCATCCGCGAGCCGCATCTCTACGGCACCACCACGCTGGCCGCGATCGAGGCGATGTGCCGCGAGCGGGCGGCGCAGCTCGGCATCGCCGTCGAATGCCGGCAGTCGAACAGCGAGGGCACGCTGATCGACTGGGTGCACGAGGCGCTCGGCGCGGCCTCGGGCATCGTGATCAACCCGGCCGGCCACAGCTTCACCTCGATCGCACTGCTGGATGCGCTGAAAGTGTTCCGCTGGCCGATCGTCGAGGTGCACATCACCAACGTGCACCGGCGCGAGGCGCACTATCACCGCTCCTACGTCTCGCTGGCGGCGACCGGCGTGATCGCGGGCCTCGGTCCGCGCGGCTACCTGCTGGCGCTCGAGGCGATCGCGCAGATGCTGCACGAGGGCGAGCCGGGCTGAGCCGCCAGCACCGCTCGCAACCGCAGCTGCCCTCCTCGTCAGCTGCGGCTCATGGCCTGGCGCAGACCATAGTCCGGCAGCTTGAGAAAGCGCCGGTTGGCCCAGATCAGCGGCTCCATGAACGGCCCGACCACGCACACGAAGGCGATGGCGGCGATGCCGACCGGCCCGCCGAGCAGGAAGCCCGCGAGCAGGAAGCCCGCCTCGAGGGCGAGCTTGGCGACGTAGAAGCGCATGCCGACCTTCCGGACCAGGGTCAGCGCCACCAGATCGACCACCCGGATGCCGATCCCGCTCATGATGATCAGCGAGGAGCCGTAGGCGTTCAGCAGCAGCCCCGAGAACAGCAGCAAGGCGCGCGAGCCGGCGAGCTCGCCGATGTCGAGGGCGAGCCAGTTCCACGCGTCGATCAGGAAGCCGATGATCACCATGGTGAGGAAGATCGCAAGCGGGGGCAGGCGGCGGTTCCAGACCATCCAGACGACCAGGAGGACAGCGGTGACCACGCCGTCCATGAAGCCGATCTGCAGATACGGCACCCCGACCGTCTGGACGAGGCCGATCGTCATGGAATGGAATGGATCGAGCCCCAGGTCGGCATCGATGAAAAGCTTGACGCCGAGCGAGAAGCACAGGCAGCCGCCAAGATACATCGCCAGCCGGCGCGCCGGCCCCGCGGGCTGGTCGGAGGATTGCGACTCCGGCGGCGCGCTCGCCGACCAGAGCAGGAGCTCGCGCGGCATGACCAGGGCCACGCACGCCGGCAGGGTCGCCACCACGCCGAGGAAGCGGTTGATGACGCTGGTCGCGAACGCCGCCGCCGCGCCGATGCCGACGAGCCCGAAGATCGCGATCGCCGCCAGCTCGCCCGTGCCCCAGCCATCGGGCGTCACCGGAAGGCGCACGATCAGCGTCTGCAGCGAGGCCGCCGCGAAGAACACCAGCGCGCCCACCTCGATGTTCAGGCTGGCCATGATCGTGTAGAGGATCAGCAGCTGCAGGCCATGCTCGAGCATGGTCAGCAGCAGGTTGGCGAGCAGCGTGCGCGGATGCAGGCTGAAATCGGCGTAGGCGCCGTAGAACCGGTGCAGCACGCCCATCAGCCGCGACTGGTGATAGCGGGCGAGGGTGCGCAGGGCGAAGTCGTGCACGGCATCGTGCAGCGAGGCCACGAACAGGCCGTTGAAGGCCAGCGCCGCGAGCATGCCGAGGCCGATCCAGAGCGCGCTGCGGCCGGGCTCCAGCCAGCAGCCGAGCACGACGCTGCCGACGATCGCCCAGTTCACCGCCGAGATCAGCCCGATCACCTTCTCCATGACGATCGAGGCGAACACCGGATGCACGACGCCGGTCCGCTGCGCGACCAGATGGGCGCGCAACAGGTCGCCGCCGAGATGGGTCGGCAGGAACGCGCCGACCAGCCAGCCCTGATAGTAGATCCGGATCACCGAGAATGGTGCGAGGTGGGCGCCGCCGATCTCGAGGAGCAGGCGCCACTTCAGCGCCATCAGCACGCGATCGCAGGTCATCAGCACGAGCAACAGCACGATGTCGTGCGCGCGCAGCCGGCCTACTCTCGCCAGCATGTCGCCGATATCGAACAGCAGCAGGCAGCCCGCAAGCGCACCTGCAGCGAGGATCCAGCTGAGCCATTTGTGGATGCCGGGGCCCCTGGCGGAGGGCGCGGCCGTTGGCGAGGCGTAGGCCTTCACGAGGTGGTCGTCTGGCATGCTCCTCTCGACGAGCCAGTGGGCCCTCCGCCGAGGAGGAAGCCGTCAGGCACTCTACCTCCGAAGATCGTACAACACCAGCCGCACGAAACCGGTCAGGCCGGCCGTGCGCGGCCCGCCGCCTGCTGTGCGTACCATGGTCCGCCTTTCTGCGTGGCCACCGGCGGCCGGTCGAGCCTGCGTCCGGCCGTGCATCGGCCTGCGCGCCGGGCTCCGGCACTGTTGCCAACCGCCGCCGGCGTGGCCCATAGAAGGGGGCCGGCGAAGACGGCACGATCGCGGGGGAGCGGACCATGAGCGAGCAATGGCAGTACCAGCTGCGCATCGACCTGGCCGAGCATCTTGCCGAGATCGCCCGGCACGATCCGGACGATCCGCTGCTCGAGCCGCTGCCCACGATCCTGCGCGAGCAGAATGCGACCTTGCGATGCCAGTACGACGCGTTCGCCGACTACGTCGCGCAAGCGGAGAAGCATGGCCCGGAAAAATACCCGCTGCATGCCTGGACCAAGGCGACGATCGAGAACCCCGCCAAGAAGGCCAAGTACCTGAAGTCCTTCACCCTCCATGTCGACGGCGAGGAGGTCTACGCCAAGGAGAAGGCGGATGCGCTCGAGCAGCACCTCCAGCCCCTGGTCGGCGGTCTGGTGACGCGCCTGGCCAGGCACGACACCAATCCCGCCAACAACCCCCAGCCGCCGGCGCGCTATCGGCAATGAGCCCTGCGCCGGGTCTCCCGTGCTCCTGACCGAGCAATTCGCGCGGGCGCGCGGCGATCGGACGGTGGTCGTGCTGGAGGGGTTCCATGCCCTCAAGCACGCGTTGCGCTTCGGCGCGAGGATCGAGGCCGCGTGCACGCCGGACCGGCCGGCGACGATGCGCCTGGCGCAGGATCTCGCGCCGGACCTTTGCGATCGGCTGCGGCGACCTCGTCCAGGAGGTTGCGCCCGCGACCTTCGCGAGGCTCGCGCCGGTATTGCCCGCGACCGGCGTGCTGGCGATCGCGGCGCGCCCGCAGATCGACCCGGCGACGCGTCCTCGAGAGCCCGCACCCGGCGCCGATCGTGCTGCTGGAGAACCCATCGCATCCGGGCAATCTCGGCGCCGTGGTGCGGGTGGCGGCTGCCGCCGGCGCCGCGGCGGTGCTGACGACCGGCGCGCGCGACCCCTGGCAGCCGGCGGCGCTGCGCGGCTCGGCCGGGCTGCACTTCGCGCTGCCGGTGGCAGGCGCGGATCCCCTGCCCTTCACCGACCGGCCGCTGCTGGCGATCGACCCCGACGGCGAGCCGCTGACGGCCGGGCTGACGATGGACCGGGCCATCCTGGCGTTCGGCTCGGAGCGGCGCGGTCTCGGCGAGGCGCTGCTGGCGCGCGCCGAGCGGCGCGTCGCGATCCCCATGCGCGAGGGCGTCTCCAGCCTGAACCTCGCCTGCGCCGTCGCGGTGGTGCTGTACGCCTGGCGGGCGGCGCGGCCGGAGCGAGATCGATCGTAGCGGGGGCTTGATTCCGGCGCCCGCATCACAGACCTTCCAGCCTGGTGCAGCGAAAGGTCGATGGTCATGGGGTACAAGGTAGCGGTGGTCGGCGCCACCGGCGCAGTCGGCGCCGAGATGCTGAACATCCTCTCGGAACGGCGCTTCCCGGCGGACGAGGTCGTGGCGCTCGCCTCGCGCGCCTCGCTCGGCAGGGAGGTCTCGTTCGGCGACGACCGGACGCTCACCGTGCAGGCGCTCGAGGATTTCGATTTCGAGGGCACCGACATCGGCCTGTTCTCGCCCGGCGCCGCGATCTCCAAGGTGCATGCGCCGCGCGCCGCGGCCGCGGGCTGCGTGGTGATCGACAACACCTCGCATTTCCGCATGGAGGCCGACGTTCCGCTGGTGGTGCCGGAGGTCAACCCCGATGCGCTCGCCGGCTTTCGCGAGCGCAACATCATCGCCAATCCGAACTGCTCGACCATCCAGATGGTGATGGCGCTCAAGCCCCTGCACGAGCTGGCCCTGGTCAGGCGGGTGGTGGTCGCGACCTACCAGTCGGTCTCCGGCGCCGGCCGGGAGGCGATGGACGAGCTGTTCGACCAGACCAAGGGCATCTACGAGACAAGGCCGCCCGAGCCCAAGCTGTTTCCCAAGCAGATCGCCTTCAACGTCATCCCGCAGATCGACGTGTTCATGGAGGACGGCTCGACCAAGGAAGAGTGGAAGATGGCGGTCGAGACCAAAAAAATCCTCGACCCGGCGATCGAGGTCTGCCGCCACCTGCGTGCGCGTGCCGGTGTTCGTCGGCCACGCTTTGGCGGTCAATGTCGAGCTCGAGCACGAGATCGACCTCGAGGCCGCGCGCGACGCGCTGCAGGAGTTCGAGGGCGTGCTGCTGGTCGACGACCCGGCGAACGGCGAGTACGTGACCCCGATCGAGTGCGTCGGCGAGTTCGGCGTGCTGGTCTCGCGCCTGCGCCGCGACACCACGGTGCCGTCCGGCCTGTCGATGTGGGTGGTGGCGGACAACCTGCGCAAGGGCGCTGCGCTGAACGCGGTCCAGATCGCCGAGCTGCTGGTCCAGGAGGGGCATCTTTAGGCAGCAGCTGCGTCCCGATCGCCCGGCGCGCACCTCAGCCGATCGAGCAGTGAGGCAGCTCATAGCGCAAGCCCGTACGGACGGCCTAGCATACGCGGCAGGCCTCTGGAGCCAGGGAGGAGATCATGGCTCTGCTGCGACGCTTTGCTTTCGCTCTGATCATCATCCTCGGCGCTCGCGCCGCAGGGCGCGCTCGGCCCAGGAGAGCGGCATCCTGGTCAACGGCCAGGCGCTCACGGCTCGAGGAGATCGCCTACTACGGCGTCGAACTGCCGCCCGGGCGCTACTGGTACGACGGGGTCTCGGGCCTGTGGGGCGTCGAGGGCGGCCCCTCTATGGACCAGACCGCAGCCGGCCTGCCGCTCGGCGGCCCGCTGCAGCCGGACGCATCGATGAGCGATACCGGCGTGTTCATCAACGGTCGCGAGATCCACGCGGACGAGGTGGCCGAGCTGCTGCGGATGTTCGGCGAGGTGCCGCCCGGCCGCTACTGGCTGGGCGCCGACCTGGTCGGCGGCCTCGAAGGCGAGACGGCCTCGTTCGATCTCAACGCGGCGGGCGCGGCCGCATCAGGCGAGCCGGCAGGACCAGGGCCAGGGCTATTTCGAGGACAGCGTGACGGACTTCTGCGTCAACAACGACTGCCCCTCCGATCTGCGCGGCGCGATCGACGACATGAACAGCTACGTGCCCGACTACGGCGGCCAGTGAACCTCAGGTGCGCTCGTCGTCGGGCAGGCGGATGGTGACGCGAAGGCCCGCGGTGCCGTGCGTGCCGGGGCGGTTCTCAAGGATGATGTCGCCGCCGTGGCCGCGCACGATCGAGCGGCTGATCGCCATGCCCAGGCCCACCCCGCCGGTCTCCGGATTGCGCGATTCCTCGAGCCGCACGAACGGCGCGAACACCCGCTCGAAATCGGCCTCGGGGATGCCGGGCCCGTCGTCCTCGATCACGATGCGCCATTCGTGGTCGCCGGCCTCGAGCGCCACGCGCGCGCGCCGGCCGTAGGTCGACGGCGTTCTCGATCAGGTTGCGCAGCGCGCGTTTCAGGCCGGATGGCCGGCCCAGATACTGGCTGCGCGGCGCGCCGGCGAAGGTCACGTCCTGGCCCATGTCGGCGAGATCGGCGCACACGCTGTCGATCAGCGCCGCGAGGTCGACCGCGCGCGTGTCCTCCTGGGCCGCCTCCTCGCGCGCAAACGCGAGCGTCGCCTCGGCCATGCGCTGCATGTCGTCCAGGGTCTCCAGGATTTTCTGGCGGATCTCCTCGTCCTCGATGAACTCGGCGCGCAGGCGCAAGGACGTGATCGGCGTGCGCAGATCGTGCGAGATCGCCGCCAGCATGCGGGTGCGGTCCTGGACGAAGCGCTGCAGGCGGGCATGCATGCGGTTGAAGGCGCGGGTGGTCTCGCGCACGTCGGCGGGTCCGCGCTCGGGCACCGGCGGCACCGTCTCGCCGCGGCCGAGCCGCTCGGCGGCGGCCGCGAGCTCCGCCATCGGCCGGGTCAGGCGCCGCACCATGAAGATCACGATCACGGAGAGCGCCACCGCCATGACCCCCATCGCGACCAGCGCCGGCATGGCCCAGTCCGAGTTGGGCGGCGGCAGGCGCGTGCCGACGTTCAGCCACCTGCCGTCGTCGAGCTGCGCCGAGACCACGAGGTTGGGCGGCAGCCGCGGATGGCGCCAGCGGCGATCGCGCGGCCACTGCCGATCGCCGTCCCGGACCTGTTCCCGGACGTCCTCCGCTGGCGTCGGGCGTCGGCATCGCCCACCGGCCGGATCAGCGCCCGGTCCGGCTTGCGCGCGCGCCACCAGTCGCCCCAGCCGCCGTCCTCGTCGCGCCAGTCGACCAGCACCTCCTCGACCCCGACGCCGGCCAGATGTCCGGCCAGGACCTGCTGCAGGCGGTTGTCGCGGTTCGCCGCATCGGCGGGGTCGACGGCGCTCGCATCGGCCAGCCAGAAGCGCAGCAGCGACGTGCTGGCGGTGCGCAAGATCTGCTCGTGCAGGGCGGCCGGCGTGTCCTCGAGCAGCCGGATGATCGAGGCGGTGCGCGAGAGGATCTGCAGCCGGTTCGCGGACTGCACGGCAAGCCGGCGCTCGTCGAGAAAGATCCAAAGGCTGATCGCCTGGGCGAGGATCAGCGCCAGCAGCAGCAGAGCGATCAGCTGGCCGGCGAGCCGGGCCGGCCACAGGCCTCGAAGCCGCGCCCCGATCCTTGCGAGGGTGCGCGTCATCGGCGCTCGACGTCGGCCGCCAGCATGTAGCCGCCGCCCCACACGGTCTTGATCAGCGCCGGGCTCTTCGGGTCGGTCTCGACCTTGCGGCGCAGCCGGCTGATCTGATTGTCGATGCTGCGATCGAACACGGCGGCGGCGCGGCCGCGGGTCAGGTCGAGCAGCTGGTCGCGGCTCAGCACCATCTTGGGATGGCGCAGCAGGGCGGCCAGCAGCTGGAACTCGGCGGTCGAGAGCGGCGTCGCGACGCCGTCCTCGCCGACCAGCTCGCGCTGCGCGACCTTGAGCGTCCAGCGATCGAAGCGGACCTGCTCGGCAGCGATCGCCTGCCTTGCGCGCGGCAGGCTGTTGGCGCGGCGCAGCACCGCCTTGATCCGCGCCAGCAGCTCGCGCGGGTTGAACGGCTTGGTGACGTAGTCGTCGGCGCCCATCTCGAGGCCGATCACCCGGTCCGTATCCTCGGCCATGGCGGTCAAGAGGATCACCGGCAGCTCGCTGGTCGCGCGCAGATGGCGGCACAGTGCCAGGCCGTCCTCGCCGGGCATCATGATGTCGAGCACGACGAGCTCGACCGCGCCCTTGTCCAGCAGCCGGCGGGCCGCGGCGCTGCCCTCGGCGGTGCTGACCCGATAGCCGTTCTGGCTCAGGTAGCGCGCCAAAAGGTCACGGATGTCGCGGTGGTCGTCGACGATCAGGATGTGGGCTGCGGGTTCCATGGCGGGTGCCGGAGCTGCCGATCGGCCAGAATATGCGCGCTTGTCCGCCGCCGAGATAAAGAAATTGTATCAAGCTGTGTCAAACTGCCATCCGGGGACATTCGCTGACATTTTTGCCGCGCGTTGACGAACTTTGGGCACATTTGGCTGGTTGACTGCAGCCTGTTGCGAACGACAGCACAGACGAGGTGGATGATGAGGACCAGGACGAAGGTCATGCTTGCGGTCGGCGCGATCGCGCTGGGCACCACCACCATGGTGGGCGCCAGCCTGGCCGACGGCAGAGGGGGCCGCCATCATGGCGGCGGCTGGGGCGGTCCAGGCGGCGGCGAACGCCTGTTCGAGCAGTTCGACGGCAATCAGGACGGCCTGATCACCCAGGAAGAGATCGATCAGGTGCTCGAGGACCGGCTCGCCGCGTTCGATGCGGACAACGACGGCAGCCTGAACCTCGAGGAGTACCAGGCGCTCTGGCTGGACGCGATGCGCGAGCGCATGGTCGACCGTTTCCAGGCGCACGACGACGACGGCGACGCCATCGTGACCGTCGAGGAGTTCGTCGAATCCTACGGCTCGATGGTCCGGCACGTCGACCGCAACGACGACGGCCAGATCACGCGGGACGATCTGCGCCGCCAACGCGATCGTGATCGTGACGACGACGAGGATGACGAGTAGCGCCGCCACGGCTACGCTGGCGGCAGGGTCGTGGCGCGGGCGGGCCCGACACGCGATGTGATACAATAGGGGCGCCAGGCGACGGAATCAGCCCGGATCGGCGCGTTACCCCATGGCGCGCCGATCTGCGGCAGCCTGGCCGGCCGCATCGGCCGCGCCGTTGTCAGCGCCTCCGATTTTGCTTATTGCAATGGGCTCAAGGTGGCCATTGAACATGCGAAGCGACGCCCGGCGACTTTCTGACCAAGGTGATCGCCTGCCTCGCCTGCCACCACGCCGGCCGGGAGTGAGCCCTTGCGATTAGGCACCCAGCTCGCGATCGGTGCGGCCCTGCTGCTGGCCGTCGTCGGCGGCGCCGTGACCTATCATCAGCAGCGGATCGACGGCGAGGCGGCGGCCGCGGTGCGGCGGGGCGCCAGCGCCATCCCGGTCGAGGTCGCCCCGGCCGAGCTCGGCACGATCCGCGAGCGGATCGAGGCGGTGGGCTCGACGCTCGCGCGCCAGGCGGTCGACATCGTCGCGCTGAGCTCGGGCAGGATCGCCGAGATCGCGTTCCGGCCGGGCGAGCGGGTCGAGGCGGGCACGGTCCTGATCCGGCTCGACGACCAGGCCGAGCAGGCCGCGGTCGCCGAGGCGCGGGCGATGCTGCGCGAGGCCGAGCTGGCGCTCGATCGGGCGCGCAAGCTCAGGACCAACAACACCGTCGCCCAGGCGACCGTCGACGAGCTGGAGGCCGCCTATCTCGGCGCCGACGCCAGGCTCGATGCAGCGCAAAAGCAGCTTACCGATCGCACCGTGCGGGCGCCGTTCGCCGGCGTCGTCGGCATCCGCGGCATCGACATCGGCGCAAGGGTCGACGACGAGACCCTGCTGACCACCCTCGACGACCTCGCCGAGATCGAGATCGAGTTCAGCGTGCCGGAGATCTTCTTCGGCCGGGTGCGGGAGGATCAGCTCGTCCAGGCCACCAGCACCGCCTTCCCGGGCAAGACGTTCGCCGGCCAAGATCGCGACCATCGACAGCCGCATCGGCCAGGTGTCGCGCGCCTTCCGGGTGCGCGCCGTGCTGCCCAATCCCGAGCTGGAGCTGCCGGCCGGCATGTTCATGCATGTCAGCGTCGTGCTGGAGGAGCGGCCGGCGGTGCTGATCCCCGAGCAGGCGGTGCTCGCCGAAGGCGGCAGCACCTACGCCTTCGTCGTCGCCGACGGCCGCGCCCAGCGCCGCGAGGTACGGCTCGGCCAGCGCGAGGCGGGCACGGTCGAGGTGCTCGACGGCCTCGCTGCTTACGAGCTGGTGGTGCGCGCCGGCCTGCAGCGCCTGCGCGACGGCGCCATGGTACAGGTGCTGAACGAATCGACCGTGCAGGCCACCCAGGAAGGCCAGAGCGGATGATCTCCGACTTTTGCATCAAGCGCCCGGTGTTCGCCGCGGTGCTGAGCCTCTTGATCATCGTGCTGGGGATCGCCTCGCTCATGCGCCTGCCGGTCCGCGAGCTTCCCGACGTCGACGCCGCGACCGTCAGCGTGAGCACCGTCTACACCGGCGCGGCGCCGGAGATCGTCGATACCGACATCACCGAGGTGATCGAGGGTGCGGTCGCCGGCGTCGCCGGCGTCAAGACCATCTCGTCGCAGAGCCGCCGCGGCCGCGGCCGCACCGCGATCGAGTTCGAGCCCCACCGCAATATCGACGAGGCGGCCAACGACGTGCGCGACGCGGTCGCGCGCGTGCGCGGCGATCTGCCCGACGACGTCGAGGAGCCGCAGGTCACCAAGAGCGACGACGACGACGACCCGGTGCTGCGGATCGCGATCACGAGCGATCGGCTGACCCCGGCGGAGATCACGGACTATGTCGAGCGCTTCGTGATCGACCGGCTGTCGACCCTGGACGGCGTCTCCCAGGTCGAGATCTATGGCCAGCGGCGCTTTGCCATCCGGATCTGGCTCGACCGGCGGGCGCTGGCGGCGCGCAACATGACGATCGACGAGATCGAGAGCGCACTGCGGCGCAACAATGTCGAGCTGCCGGCCGGCGAGCTCAAGTCGACCTCGCGCCAGTTCACCGTGCGCGCCCAGAGCCGGCTCTCGGAGGTCGAGCAGTTCGAGAACATCGTGATCGACCGGATCGACGGCTATCCGATCCGGCTCGGCGACGTCGCGCGCGTCGTGCGCGGCGTCGAGGACGAGGACACCATCGTGCGCAGCGACGGGCGCGAGGCGGTCGGCCTCGGCGTGCAGCGCCAGTCGCAGGCCAATACGATCGCGATCTCGAACCGGGTGCGCGCGCAGCTCGACCTGATCCGCCCGACCCTGCCCGATGGCATGGAGATCAGCATCAGCTCCGACGACGCGGTGTTCATCAGAAAGTCCATCGAGGAGGTGGTGATCGCGCTCGGCATCGCCGTGGTGCTGGTCGTGCTCGTGATCTTTGCTTTCCTGGCCTCGGTGCGCGCGACCCTGGTGCCGGCGGTCACCATCCCGGTCGCGGTGATCGGCGCGTTCATCGGCATCTATGCGCTCGGCTTCTCGATCAACGTGCTGACCCTGCTGGCGCTGATCCTGGCGATCGGCATCGTGGTCGACGATGCGATCGTGGTGCTCGAGAACATCCAGCGCCGCATCGAGCTCGGCGAGAGCCCGCTGGTCGCGAGCGTGCTCGGCACCCGCCAGGTGACCTTCGCGGTCATCGCGACCTCGCTCACCCTGATCGCGGTGTTCGTGCCGCTGTCGTTCCTGGAGGGCGAGATCGGCCGGCTGTTCATCGAGTTCGGTTTCGTGCTGGCGGCCTCGGTGGCGATATCGATGCTGGTGGCGCTGTCGCTCTGTCCGGCGCTTTGCACCACGCTCTTGAAGGGCGGCGAGGAGCGCGGCCGGGCGGCGCGCCAGGTCGAGCGTACGCTCGACGTGGCGGTGCGCGCCTACCACGCCCTCCTCCGCCGCGCGCTGAACGCGCCGGTGCTGGTGCTGCTGGTCGCGGCGATGGTCAGCGCCGCCTCGTTCGGCCTCTACCAGGCGCTGCCGAAGGAGCTGACGCCGGCCGAGGATCGCGGCCAGTTCTTCGTGTCGCTGACCGCACCACAGGGTGCCACCGTCGGCTACACCGATGCCGAGGCGCGCCAGGTCGAGGCGATGGTGGCCCCGCTGCGCGAGGCCGGCATCGCCGAGCGGATCTTCGCCGTCGCCGGCATGCGTGGCCAGGGACATCGCGCTTTCGTCGTGGTGCGCCTGGCCGACTGGGAGGACCGCGAGCAGACCCCGCAGGCGCTGACGAACTCGCTGTACGCGGAGCTGAGCGGGCTGCCCGGCGTGCGCGCGGCCGCCTCCAGCCCGGCGGGCCTCGGCGTGCGCGGCAGCCGCACGCCGCTCCAGGTGGTGATCGGCGGCCCGGACTACGAAAGCATCCAGGAATGGAGCGACGCGATCATGCGCCGCGCCGAGGAGAACCCCGGCCTGCAGAACCTCGAGACCGATTTCGAGCGCAACCAGCCGCAGTTCGAGGTCGGCATCGATCGCGCCAAGGCCGACGACCTCGGGATCAGCGTCGAGACCATCGGTCGGACCCTGCAGACCATGCTGGCGTCGCGCGAGATCACCTCCTACATCGACCGCGGCCGCGAGTACCCGGTGATCGTCCAGGCGCGCGCCGACGACCGGCGCACGCCGACCGATCTCGCCAACATCTTCGTGCGCGCCGAGGGCAGCGGCGAGCTGGTGCCGCTGAACGCCCTGGTGCATCTGGACGAGGGCGCGGCGGCGCCCGAACTGCGGCGCTACGACCGGCTGCCCTCGATCACGATCTCGGCGTCGCTGGCCGAAGGCTACGATCTCGGCAGCGCGATCGAGTACATGCAGGACATCGCCGCCGAGACCCTGCCGCCCGAGGCGAGCCTGGGTTTTGCCGGCCAGTCGCGCCAGTTCCTCGAGACCTCGGGCGGCGTCGCGATCACCTTTGCGCTCGCGCTCCTGATCGTGTACCTGGTGCTCGCGGCGCAGTTCGAGAGCTTCATCCACCCGCTGATCATCATGCTCTCGGTGCCGATGGCCGTCTCGGGGGCGCTGCTCTCGCTATGGCTCACCGGCAATTCCCTCAACATCTACAGCCAGGTGGGCGTGATCCTGCTGATCGGCCTGATGGCCAAGAACGGCATCCTGATCGTCGAGTTCGCCAACCAGCTGCGCGACGAGGGCAGCACGATCCGCGAGGCCGTTCTCGAGGCGTCGGCGCTGCGCCTGCGGCCGATCGTGATGACCGTGCTGTCGACCATGCTGGGTGCCTTGCCGCTGGTGCTGGCGACCGGCGCCGGCGCCGAGAGCCGGGCTGCGATCGGCATCGTCGTGATCGGCGGCCTCGGCATCGCCTCGCTGCTGACCCTGTTCGTGACGCCGGTGCTGTACGACCTGATGGCCCGCTTCACCCGGCCGATCAACGCGGTCGAGAAGGAGCTGGAGCGCGCTCTTTCGGCACGCGCGATGCCGCCTGCCGAGTAGTGCCCGATACCGTGAACGAGCCCCAGCCGAACGAGCCCCAGCCGAGCGAGCCACCGCGCGAGAATGTCGCCGAGTACAGCGTCAGCGAGCTCGCGGCAGCGCTCAAGCGCACGCTCGAGGACGGCTACGCCTACGTGCGCGTGCGCGGCGAGATCTCGGGCTTCAAGCGCGCGGGCTCAGGCCATCTCTACTTCGCGCTCAAGGACGAGGGCGCGGTGCTGGACGCGGTCTGCTGGCGCAGCACGGCGCAACGCCTCGCGAGCTTGCCCGAGGACGGGCTCGAGGTGGTCGCGACCGGCCGGATCACCACCTATCCGAGCCGCTCGCGCTATCAGCTGATCGTCGATCGCCTGGCGCCGGCCGGCATCGGCGCGCTGATGGCGCTGCTCGACGAGCGCCGCAGGAGGCTGGCCGCCGAGGGCCTGTTCGCGGCCGAGCGCAAGCGGCCTCTTCCCTTTCTGCCCGAGGTGATCGGCCTCGTGACCTCGCCGACCGGGGCCGTGATCCGCGACATCCTGCACCGCCTGGGCGAGCGCTTCCCGCGCCGCGTGCTGCTGTGGCCGGTGGTGGTCCAGGGCGAGCTGGCGGCCGGACAGGTGGCCGCCGCGATCGCGGGCTTCAACGCGCTGGCACCGGGCGGCGCCGTGCCCCGTCCCGATCTTCTGATCGTGGCGCGCGGCGGCGGCTCGCTGGAGGACCTCTGGGCGTTCAACGAGGAGGCCGTGGTCCGGGCTGCGGCGGCGAGCGCGATCCCGCTGATCTCGGCGGTCGGCCACGAGACCGACACGACGCTGATCGATCTCGCCGCCGACCAGCGCGCGCCGACGCCGACGGCGGCTGCCGAGCTTGCCGTGCCGGTGCGCACCGAGCTGGCGCTGCGCCTTGGCCAGTGCGAGCAGAGCATGCTGCACGGCGTGCAGCGCGAGCTGCGGCAGCTGGGGCACCGGGTGGTGGGGCTGGCGCGCGGCCTGCCCGACCCGGTGAGCCTGGTGGGCCAGGCGAGCCAGCGCCTGGACGATCTGGCCGAGCGCCTGCCGCACAGCCTTGCGGCGCGGATCGAGCGCGCCGGCCTCAACCTCGCCGAGGTCGGCGCCCGGCTCGGCTCGCCCGGCCGCCTGCTGGCCGAGGCCGACGGCCGCCTGCGGCCCTGCGCCGAGCAGCTCCGCTACGTGTTCCGCTCGCTGCTGCGCGAGCGCACCGGCGAGCTCGGCCGGCTGGGCGGGCGGCTGCGCCTGGACGAGCTCGGCCAGCGGCTGCCGCGCCACGCGCGGCTGGTCGGCGAGCTGTCGACGCGCCAGCAGCATGCGACCCTGCGCGGCCTGCGCGATGCCGGCGAGCGGCTGCGCGCGGCGTCCGGCATGCTCTCGAGCCTCAGCTATCAGGGCGTGCTGGCGCGCGGCTTCGCCCTGGTGCGCGACGAGCATGGCCGGCTGGTCGACAGCGCCGCGCGGGCGCGCGCAGCAGGTAGCCCTCGAGCTCGAGTTCCACGACGGCCGCGTCCAGACCCTGCGCAGCAGCCGCGGCCCCGGCCGTCCGCAGCCGACCGGCGGCGAGCAGAAGCGGCTGCTCTGATGGCGCAAGCCCGCAGCGGCATCGAGTGCCTGCTAAAAGTCATGGCGCGCCTGCGCGATCCGGAGGGCGGCTGCCCCTGGGACCTCGAGCAGGATTTCTCGAGCATCGCCCCCTATACGATCGAGGAAGCCTACGAGGTCGCCGATGCGATCGAGCGGCAGGATTTTCGACGATCTCGAGGGCGAGCTGGGCGACCTGCTGCTCCAGGTGGTCTATCACGCCCAGATGGCCAAGGAGGCCGGCCGCTTCGACTTCGAGACGGTCGCCGCGCGGATCGCCGAAAAAATGATCCGAAGGCATCCGCACGTGTTCGGCGCGACCGAGGTCGAGAGCGCCGCGGCGCAGAGCGTCGCCTGGGAGGACGCCAAGGCCGCCGAGCGCGCGCAAAAGCAGGCGGGCGGCGATGCGAGCATCCTGGCCGATCTGCCGATCGGCCTGCCGGCGCTGACGCGCGCGACCAAGCTGCAGCGCCGCGCCGCCCGGGTGGGCTTCGACTGGCCGAGCTCGGCCCGGTGCTCGCCAAGCTCGAGGAGGAGCTGGCCGAGGTGAAGGCCGAGCTCGCGGCCGGCGCATCGCATGAGCGCCTGGAGGGCGAGGTCGGCGACCTGCTGTTCGCCGCGGTCAACATCGCCCGCCATCTCGGCATCGACGGCGAGAGCGCGCTGCGCCGGGCCAACCAGAAATTCGAGCGCCGCTTCCGGGCGATCGAGGAGGCGCTTCGCGCCGCCGGCCGCGATCTCGAGGACGCCTCGCTCGAAGAAATGGAAGCGCTCTGGCAGGCGGCGAAGGCGCGCGAGTGAAGCCCGACGCCGCATAGCAAAAGGGCCGCCCCCGAAGGAGCGGCCCCGATGCAAAAGAGCAGGCTTGGGTCTGCTAGTAGTCCATGCCACCCATGCCGCCCATACCGCCCATGCCACCCATGTCGGGGCCGCCGCCGGCGCCCTTCTTCTCGGGCTTCTCGGCGATCATGGCCTCGGTGGTGATCAGCAGGCCGGCGACCGACGCGGCATCCTGCAGCGCCGTGCGCACGACCTTGGCCGGGTCGATGATGCCGGCCTGGAACATGTTGACGAACTTGTCGTTCTGCGCGTCGTAACCGTACTCCGGGTCCTTCTTGTCGATGAGCTTGCCGGCAATGATCGAGCCGTCGCCGCCGGCATTCACGACGATCTGCTTGGCCGGCACAGCCAGCGCCTTGCGGACGATGTCGATGCCGACCCGCTGGTCCTCGTTGGCGTACTTCAGGCCATCGAGCGACTTGGCCGCGTACAGCAAGGTCACGCCGCCGCCGGCCACCACGCCCTCCTCGACCGCCGCACGGGTCGCATGCAGCGCGTCGTCGACCCGGTCCTTCTTCTCCTTGACCTCGATCTCGCTGCCGCCGCCGACCTTGATCACGGCGACGCCGCCGGCGAGCTTCGCCAGCCGCTCCTGCAGCTTCTCGCGGTCGTAGTCCGAGGTGGTGTCCTCGATCTGCGCCTTGATCTGGCTGATCCGGCCCTCGATCCCCTTCTTGTCGCCCGCACCGTCGACGATCGTGGTCTCTTCCTTGGTGATCAGGAGCTTCTTGGCACGGCCGAGCATGTCGATGGTGACGTGCTCGAGCTTGATACCGAGGTCCTCGCTGATGACCTGACCGCCGGACAGGATCGCGATGTCCTCGAGCATCGCCTTGCGCCGGTCACCGAAGCCGGGCGCCTTGACTGCCGCGACCTTGAGGCCGCCGCGCAGCTTGTTGACGACCAGTGTCGCCAGCGCCTCGCCCTCGACGTCCTCGGCGATGATCAGGAGCGGCTTGCCGGCCTGGACGATCTGCTCGAGCACCGGCAGCAGCGGCTGCAGGCCGGAGAGCTTCTTCTCGTGCAGCAGGATGTAGGGCTCTTCCAGCTCCACGTTCATCTTCTCGGCGTTGGTGATGAAGTACGGCGAGAGATAGCCGCGGTCGAACTGCATGCCCTCGACCACCTCGAGCTCGGTCTGCAGGCCCTTGGCCTCCTCGACGGTGATCACGCCTTCCTTGCCGACCTTCTGCATCGCCTCGGCGATCATCTCACCGATGCTGGCATCGCCATTGGCCGAGATGGTGCCGACCTGGGCGACCTCGGACTCGGTCGAGACGGTGCGCGAGCGCTTCTTGATGTCCGCGACGACGGCATCCACGGCCAAGGTGATGCCGCGCTTGAGGTCCATCGGGTTCATGCCGGCGGTCACCGCCTTGGCGCCCTCGCGGACGATCGCCTGGGCCAGCACGGTGGCGGTGGTGGTGCCGTCACCAGCCTCGTCGGAGGTCCTGGAGGCGACCTCGCGCAGCATCTGCGCGCCCATGTTCTCGAACCGATCGGACAGCTCGATCTCCTTGGCGACGGTCACGCCGTCCTTGGAGATCCGGGGTGCGCCGAACGACTTCTCCATGACGACGTTGCGCCCCTTGGGACCGAGGGTCACCTTGACCGCCTCGGCCAGAATGTCGACCCCGCGCAGAAGCTTGCTCCGGGCGTCGGTATTGAACTTGATTTCCTTGGCAGCCATCGCTGTCTGGCCTCCTCAACTACGTTGCCGATCGATACCGTCACGCCGCCTTGCTGGCGGCTCCCGACTTCTCGATGATGCCCATGATGTCGGACTCCTTCATGATCAACAGCTCGTCGCCGTCGATCTTGACCTCGGTCCCCGACCACTTGCCGAACAGGATGGTGTCGCCCGCCTTGACGTCCGGCTGAATTCGCTTGCCGCTCTCGTCCCGCGCCCCGGGACCGACCGCCAGGACCTCGCCCTGCATGGGCTTCTCCTTGGCGGTGTCCGGGATGATCACGCCACCGGGCGTGCGCTCTTCCTCGTCGATCCGGCGGACCACCACTCGATCGTGCAAAGGCTTGATCTTCATTCGACCCTCCGTGCGTCCCACATATGCCAAAGGGCGCGCGTGCGCCCCCGCTGAGCCGCGTGCCATGATGATTGTCAGCACTCTCGCAAGGTGAGTGCCAGCCGGCATATAGGCCGCGCGCGGCAGGGTGTCAACGGTGCTGGTGGGATTTTCCGCCGGGCGATTCGACGATCTCGCCGGCTCTGAAGCGCTCGCTCAGGCGCGCGTGATCGGCGGGGTCGAGAGCCACCTTGAGGCGGGTGCGATCGTCCCGGTCGCTGCGGCTCAGCACGGTGCCGTGGCGATACAGCCAGGCGAGGCCGGCGCCGTCGCTGGCGGCCAGATCCAGCTCGACCACCCGGGCCGTGCTGGCAAAGCGGCGATCGAGCTCGGCGAGCAGACCATCCAGCCCCCGGCCGGTTCGGGCCGAGCCGAGCACGACCTCGGGCAGGCGGGCCGCGGCCTCGGCCATGCGCGCCGCCTCCTCCGCCGACAGCAGGTCGACCTTGTTCCACAGCTCCACCAGGCGCCCCTCGTCGACCAGGTGCTCGAGCCCGAGGTCGCGCAGCACGACCAGCACATCCGCGCGCTGCGCCGCGCTCTCGGGATGGGCGATGTCACGCACATGGATCACGAGATCGGCGCTGTGCACCTCCTCGAGCGTCGCCCGGAACGCCGCGATCAGACTGGTCGGCAACTGTGCGATGAAGCCGACCGTGTCCGAGAGGATCGCGTGCCGGCCGGACGGCAGGACGAGCTCGCGCATGGTCGGATCGAGGGTCGCGAACAGCTGGTCGCGGGCACCGACCGTGGCCCCGGTCAGGCGGTTGAACAGGGTCGACTTGCCGGCGTTGGTGTAGCCGACCAGTGCTATCACCGGATAGGGCACGCGCCGGCGCGCCTGGCGGTGCAGGCCGCGGGTCCGCTTGACGGCCTCGAGGTCGCGCTTGATCCGATCGATGCGCTCGTCGATGCGGCGGCGGTCGAGCTCGATCTGCGATTCGCCCGGACCGCCGATGAACCCCAAAGCGCCGCGCTGGCGCTCGAGATGCGTCCAGGAGCGGACCAGGCGCGAGCGCTGATAGGTCAGCGCCGCCAGCTCGACCTGCAGGCTGCCTTCCCGGCTCTGCGCCCGGGCGCCGAAGATCTCCAGGATCAGCCCGGTGCGGTCGATCACCTTGCACTTCCAGGCGCGCTCGAGGTTGCGCTGCTGCACCGGGCTCAGCGCGGCGTCGACGATCACGAGGTCGATCGCCCGCAGCGCGACCTCCTCGCCGATCGCGCGCATCCTGCCGGGCCCGATCAGGGTGGCAGGGCTCGGTCGGCGCAACGGCACGACCGCCGCATCGACCACCTCGAGGTCGATCGCCTGGCTCAGCCCGACCGCTTCGGCCAGGCGCCCCTCGTCGCTGCGCGCGGGCCGACCATGCCCGCCCGGGCGCGGGTGCAGCACCAGCGCGCGCTGGCGGCGCCCGCCCGCATCGCCACGTGCCCGGTCCTCGTCCTGCAAGAGATCGTCCGATCCGGGCCGATCACCGGGCAGCCGGAGCGCTGGCCGCCTCCTCGGCGCTCGGCTCGTAGAGACGCACGACCGTCGACGGCATGACCGTCGAGACGGCGTGCTTGTAGACCAGCTGCACGTGACCGTCGCGCCGCAGCAACAGCGAGAAGTTGTCGAATGAGCTGATGACACCCTGAAGCTTTACGCCGTTGATCAAGAAGATCGTGACTGGGATCTTGTTCTTTCGAATGTGATTCAGAAACACGTCCTGCACATTCTGTGTCTTCTCGGCGGACATAACGCTGACCCTTTCTTCTTGTTACGCGGCGGCGACGATGATCGTCTTACCACCTTCCTCCTAACCTTGTTCGGCCGCGCATCCTAGCCAGCCCGGTCCGGGAGACCGGAGGTCGGCGCCGCACGATCGCAGGCAGAGCCTGACAGCTTAAGCACCAACCACAACCCTTGCCCAGCACATTAGCGCGGAACTATCAACCATTGATTTGCCGTCCCGACCAGCCCGCACCCTGCCGATCGGCGGCGCCGTCTGGCAGCGGGCCCATGGACTTAATGTCGCAGCGGGCCCGGCGCAGGTGGAAAGGCGCCATTTCCTTGGCCTCAGAAATAGTCGACCCGCACGGCGAACAGCTTCTCGACCTTCTTCACGGCCGACGCGCGCGCGGCGATGATCACCCGGTCGTGCGGCCGGATCACGGTGTCCGCGCGCGGCGTAATCATCTCGCCGTCGCGCAGGATGGCGCCGACCAGCACGCCAGTGGGCAGCCGGGCGTCGCGCAGGGTCTGGCCGACCAGGGACGACGTCTCGAGCGCTTCCGCCTCGAGCACCTCGGCCTCGCCGTCGCGCAGCGAGTAGGCAGACTTGATCCGGCCGCGCCGGACATGGCGCAGCACGCTCGACACGGTCGCCTCGCGCGGGCTGATCACCACGTCGATCGCAAGCGAGCTCAGGAGCGGCGCATAGGCCGTGTTGTTGACCAGGGTCAGCGCCCGATGGCAGCCGTAGCGCTTGGCCAGCAGCGCCGCCATGATGTTGATCTCGTCGTTGTTGGTGACGCTGACGATCGCCTCGGCCGCGGCGAGGTTGGCCTCCTCGAGGATCTCGGGCTCGCGGATGTCGCCGTGCAGCACGACCGCGGACGACAGCCGATCGGCGACGTGCCGCGCGCGCGCCTCGTTCAGCTCGATCAGCGTGAGCGTGACCTGCGAGCGCAGCGCCTCGAGCTGCTCGGCGAGAAACAGGCCGATATTGCCGCCGCCGGCGATCACGATCCGCTCGGCCATCTTCTCCTCGTGGCCGAAGGCGCGCATCGCCCGGGCGGTATGGCTGGTCTCGACCACCGAGTAGACCTCGTCGCCCGCGATCAGGTGGTCGTCGCCGCTCGGCACGAACAGGTGGCCGTCGCGGATGATGCCGACGCAGATCAGGTGCAGGTCCGGAAACAGGAAGGTCAGCTGGCGCAGCGGCGTGTCGAGGATCGGGCAGTCGGGACCGCAGCGCGCGGCGATCAGCCGCACCCGATCCTCGGCGAACGGCGTCACCTCGGTCGCCCCCGGCACTTCCAGGCGGCGCGCGATGGCGCGCGCGACCTCGAGCTCGGGCGAGATGATTACGTCGATCGGCATGTGCTCGCGCCGGAACAGATCCTGCCAGCGGCTCTGCAGATAGCTCTGATGGCGCACCCGCGCGATCTTGGTCGGGATGTTGAACAGCGAATGCGCGATCTGGCAGGTGACCATGTTGACCTCGTCGGCATTGGTCACCGCGATCAGGAGCTCGGCGTCGCGCGCGCCGGCCTGCTCCAGCACCTCCGGATGCGAGGCGAAGCCGGTGATCGCCTGGATGTCCAGGCTCTCGCCGATCTTCTGGGTCAGCTCCTGGCGCTGGTCGATGACCGTCACGTCGTTGCCGGCGCCGGCCAGATAGCGGGCGATGTTGTAGCCGACCTGGCCGGCGCCGCAGACGATGATCCTCATGTGCCGGAACCCCGGCTGGTCGGGCTCGGCTCAGTCATCGGCGGAGATGTTGAGCGACTTCAACTTGCGATGCAGCGCCGAGCGCTCCATGCCGACGAACCCGGCGGTGCGCGAGATATTGCCGCTGAAGCGCTCCAGCTGCGCCTGCAGATAGGCGCGCTCGAAATGCTCGCGCGCCTCGCGGATCGGCATGACCATCAGCTCGCCGTTGGAGCTGGGGCTGAGGCTCGCGGTGGTCTCCTCGATCAGCTCGGGCGGCAGGCTGTCGACGCCGATCTCGGCGCGGGCATCGCCGGTCGCCATGATCAGCAGCCATTCGAGCACGTTGCGCAGCTGGCGGACATTGCCGGGCCAGCTGGCGGACTGGAACAGGGCGAGCGCGTCGGCCGACAGCTTGCGGACCGGCAGGCCGGACGCCTCGGCGGCGCGCCCCATGAAGTAGTCGGTCAGCATCGGGATGTCGGCGCGCCGCTCCGAGAGCGGCGGCACCGGGATCGGCACGACGTTCAGACGATAGTAGAGGTCCTCGCGGAAGCGGCCCGCGGCGATCTCCGCCAGCAGGTCCCGATTGCTCGCGGCGATCACGCGCACATCGACCTGGATCGGCCGCTGGCCGCCCAGCCGGGTGAAGCTCTGCTCCTGCAGCACGCGCAGGATCTTGCCCTGGGTCTCGAGCGGCATGTCGGCGACCTCGTCCAGCAGCAGCGTGCCGCCATGCGCGCGCTCGAAGGTGCCGGGCTGGCGCGGCCGCTCGGGCCCGAGGAAGCCCGCCTCGCAGCCGAACAGCTCGACCTCCATGCGCTCGGGCGCCATGGTCGCGGCGTTGATCACCACGAACGGCGCCTCTGAGCGCCGCGAGCTCGCGTGGATCAGCCGCGCCACGACCTCCTTGCCGACCCCAGGCGCGCCGGTGATCAGCACCCGGCTGCCGGTCAGCGCCACCCGCGAGATCGCGTTGCGCACCTGCTGGATCGCGCTCGACCTGCCGATCAGCTCGCGGTCGTCGCCGAGCTTGAGCTTGAGCTCGGCGTTCTCGCGCTTGAGCCTGGTGGCTTCGCGCGCCCGCTCGATCAGCAGCAGCAGACGGTCGGCGTTGAACGGCTTCTCGAGAAAGTCGTAGGCGCCCTTCTTGATCGCCTTGACCGCGGTCTCGATCGTGCCGTGGCCGCTGATCACGATGACCGGCACCTCCGGGCGGGTCTGCTTGATGTGATCGAGCACCTCCAGACCGTCGAGCTTGGAGCCCTCCAGCCAGATGTCCAAGAGCACCACGCCCGGCGCCCGTGCCTCGATCTCGGCGATCGCCGCCTGGCTCTCGGCGGCATGGCGCACGCTGTAGCCCTCGTCGCCGAGGATCGCCGCGATCGCCTGACGGACCGCGCGCTCGTCGTCGACGATGAGGATTTCGGCATTCATGCGGGACTTGACCATCGTTCCTGACGGGAAAGACCGTTTGCTGATCGCGGCTCGTCAGGCCGCCGTGCCGCTCACTGCCTGCCCGATCGGAAAGGCCAGCTCGACCGACGCGCCGCCGGTGGCGCGATTGCGCAGGACAAGGCTGCCACCATGCTCCTCCATGATTTTCTTGACGATAGCGAGCCCGAGCCCGGTGCCACGGGCACGGGTGGTGACGTAGGGCTCGGTGAGCCGGTCCGGCAGTTCCGATGGTAGGCCACGGCCATTGTCCTGGACCTCGATCAGGCAGAACTGATCCGTCTCGCGCAACGCGACGATGATGCTACCGGGCGACCGGTCCGCCTCCTCGCTCTCCATGCGCTCCTCGATCGACTCCACCGCATTCTGGAGCAGATTGGTGAGCGCCTGCGCAACCTGCCCCGCGTCACAATACAGCTGAACGTCGCGCTCCGGAAGCCGCGTTGCAAATGTGATTTGCGGCCTCGCATGCTCTTGCATCTGGACCGCCTGGCGCACCAGCTGATTGGCGGATTTGTTCGCGAACTGCGGCGCCGGCATGCGCGCGAACGCCGAGAACTCGTTGATCAGCCGGCCGATGTTGTCGACCTGGCGCACGATCGTGTCGGCGCTGGTGGCGAACGATTCCGGATCGTGGGCGATCTGCGGCAGGTAGCGGCGCTTGAGGCGCTCGGCGGACAGGCGGATCGGCGTCAGGGGATTCTTGATCTCGTGCGCGATCCGGCGCGCGATCTCGGCCCAGGCCGCCTTGCGCTGCGCCGCCAGCAGCTCGGTCAGGTCGTCGAACGTGACGACGAAGCCGGCGATGCCGGTGGCGTCCTGCTGCGCCGCCAGGCGCGCCAGCAGGCGATGGCTGCGATCCCCGCGGATCAGCTCGATCTGCGCCTCCGCGGGCCGGTCCGGGCTGGCCGACACCTGGGCGAGCTGGCCGCCGAGCTCCGGCATCACGGCGATCAGCGGCCGCCCGATCAGGCTGGTCGGCTCCTGGCCGATGAACGCCGCCGCCGAGCGGTTCGGGAGCGTGATGCGACCGCGTGCGTCGAGGCCGATCACGCCCGACGACACGCCGCCGATCACCGCCTCGGTGAACCGGCGCCGCTGGTCGAGCTGGTTGTTGGCGTTGATCAGCTCGCCGCGCTGGCTGGCCAGCTGATCGGTCATGCGGTTGAAGGCGCGCGACAGGCTGTCGATCTCGATGCCCTCCTCGATCTCCGGCACCCGCGCGGTCAGATCGCCGGCCCGCACCCGGTCGGCGGCGCGGATCAGGTGCGCGATCGGCGTCGCCAGGCTGTCGGCGAAGGTCAGCCCGACCCAGACCGCTGCCAGCAGCAGCAGGAGCGCCACCACTCCGAAGATCACGGCGAAGGTGACCTGGATGCCCGCGCGACGCAGCTCCAGCGTACGATACTCGTCGATCGCGGCGCGGGTGCGGTCCATGTAGGTGAGCACGCGCGCATCGACGAAGCGGCCGACGAAGAGATAGGCGTCGATGAAGTTGTCGAGCCGGACCAGGGCCCGCACGCGATCCTCAGTGTCGCCGGTCAGCACCACCACCTCGCCGCGCGCCGCCTTCTCGAGCGCCGAGAGCGGCAGACGCTCCATCTCGAGCCCGAAGCTCAGGCCGGTGCGCGCCATGACGTCGCCGTCGCTCTGGAACACGATCGCCTCGGTCAGCGAGCGGATCGCCGCCTGCGTGTCCAGCAGCCGCTGGAACATGCCGCCGCCCTCGTGCAGCAGGGCCGGCCCGTCGCGGTTGAGATCGGCCGCCATCGCCAGGGCATCGGCGCGGATCACCTCCTTGTGCTCCTCGACATAGGCCTGGGCGACGTTCATCGAGTTGCTCAGGGCACCGCTGATCCGCTCGCTGAACCAGGCCTCGAGGCCATAGTGCAGGAACATCACCGAGAAGACCGCGACCACGATCGCGGGTGCCACCGCGACCACGCTGAACAGCGCCACCAGACGGCCGTGCAGCCTCGAGCCGGCCGAGCCGCGCCGGCGCGCCATGACCAGATGCGCGAGGCGGCGCACGACCACGGCGCCGAGCAGCAGCAGGAGGATCAGGTCGAGATAGAGCAGGCCAAGGACCAGCTCGACGTCGGCGCCGACGTCGAGCGAGCCCGACAGCACGACATAGGTCGCGATCCCGGACAGGGTGGCCGCGACCGTCAGCACGAGCGCCAGCAGCCGCGCCAGATGCGGCCGCCTCAGCCAACCGGCCAGCCGCGCGAGGCCAGGCCGGGAGATCGTCGCCAACGAACGCGCCATGCTCGCCAAATCCCCTGGGGCCGAACCGCCCTGGGCCCGAATCGCCCGGGGCGAGATTCCCAGAGATCGATCTATCGTGGCCCGCGCATCACCTGTATGTCCAGCTCGCGTATCTTCTTGCGTAAGGTGTTGCGATTCAAGCCCAAGACCGCGGCCGCCTGCAACTGGTTGCCGCGGGTCGCGGCCAGCACCTTGGCGATCAGCGGCCGCTCGACCTCGCGCACGACCCGACCGTGCAGCCCGGCCTGCGGCAGGCCGCCCTCGGGCCGCTCGAACAGCCGGTCGAGATGGCGCGCGACCGCGCCACCCAGGCCGCCGCCTTCATCGGCGGCGACGACGCCGCCCGGCACGCCCTCGCGCAGCTCCGCGTCGACCACATCGGCGCCGATCGTGTCCTGGGCGTACAGCACGCACAGCCGGCGGATCAGGTTCTCGAGCTCGCGCACGTTGCCCGGCCAGTGATGGCTCATCAGCCGCGCCATGGCATCGGGCTCGATGGTCTTGAGCGGCAGGCCCTCGGTGCGCGCCCGGACGAGGAAATGCTGCACCAGCGGCGGGATGTCCTCGGCGCGCTCGCGCAGCGGCGGCAGCCGCAGCGGCACCACGTTGAGGCGGTAGAACAGATCCTCGCGAAACAGCGCCTGGCTCACCAGGTGGCGCAGGTCGCGATGCGTGGCGGCGATGATCCTAAGGTTCGCCTTGATCGGCGTGCGGCCGCCGACCGGCATGAACTCGCCCGACTGCAGCACGCGCAAAAGGCGGGTCTGCGCCTCGAGCGGCATGTCGCCGATCTCGTCGAGGAAGAGGGTCCCGCCCTCGGCCTGCTCGAAGCGGCCGACCTTGCGCGCGTTGGCGCCGGTGAACGAGCCCTTCTCGTGGCCGAACAGCTCGCTCTCGATCAGCTCGCGCGGGATCGCGGCCATGTTGACGGCGATGAACGGACCGCCGCGGCGCTTGCCGTAGTCGTGCATGGCGCGCGCGACCAGCTCCTTGCCGGTGCCCAATTCGCCGTTGATCATGATGGTGAGGTCGATACCCATCAGGCGCGCGATCGCGCGATAAATCTCCTGCATCGGCTGCGAGCGGCCGATGATCGGCAGCTGCTCCTCGAAGCGGCCGGGCTCGGCCGGCCCGATCACCGGGGCGCGCGGCAGCGCGAGCGCGCGCTTGACCATGGTCAGAAGGTTGGTGAGGTCGAAGGGCTTGGGCAGGTAGTCGAAGGCTCCGCGCTCGGTCGCGCGCACCGCGGTCAGGAGCGTGTTCTGGGCGCTCATCATGATGATCGGCAGGGTCGGCCGGCGGTGCTTGATGCGCGGCAGCAGGTCGAGCGCGTTCTCGTCCGGCAGCACCACGTCGAGAATGGCGACGTCGCCGGTGCCGTCCTCGATCCAGCGCCACAGCGTCGCGGCCGTGCCGGTCGCCTGGATGCGATAGCCCTGACGGGTCAGCGCCCGTGAGATCACCGTGCGGATCGCGGCATCGTCGTCGGCCAGCAGGATGTTGGGTTCCGCCATGTCCTCCCTCTCACGTCGCCGGGCGGCCGGGCGCGCGCCAGGCGGGCAGCCGGACCCTGAACAGCGCTCCGCGCGCCTGGTTCTGGAACTCGATGACGCCGCCGTGGTCGCCGACGATCTTGGCGGCGAGCGACAGGCCGAGGCCGGAGCCGGAGCGCTTGCTCGAGACGAACGGCTCGAACAGGTGCGGCACCATCTCCTCGCCGACGCCGGGGCCGTTGTCCTGGACCTCGACCAGGATCGGCAGCTCGACGCGCTCGCGGCTGTTGGCGACCCGCATCGACAGGCCGTGCGTGTACTGGGTCGAGATGCGGATCTCGCCGCCCTCGGCCGGCACCGCCTCGACGGCGTTCTTGATCAGGTTGAGGAACACCTGGACCAGCTGGTCGTGGTCGCCGTCGACCTCGGGCAGCGACGGGTCGTAGCGCTCGATGATCCTGACGCGGCGGCCGAAGCCGCTCTCGCTCACGCGCCTGACCCGCTCCAGGACCTCATAGATGTTGACCGGGCGGCGCTCGATCGGCGTGCCGTCGGCAAACGCCTCCATGCGATCGACCAGGGCGCAGATCCGGTCCGTCTCGTCGCAGATCAACCGGATCAGCGGCCGCTCGTCCTCGGCGACGCTGCCCTCCAGCAGCTGCGCCGCGCCGCGGATTCCCGAGAGCGGGTTCTTGACCTCGTGCGCCAGGGTCGCGCCCAGCCCGGCGACCGCGCGCGCGCCGCCGCGGTGCGACAGCTGCCGGTTCAGCCGCTGCGCCACCGAGCAGGGGTGCAGCACGACCAGGTGATCGCCGCGCTGCTCGTCGAGCGGCGACACGTGCACGTCGACCAGATGCGATTCGCCACGGCCGAGCAGCAGCTCGATGCCATAGTCCGACACGCCGCTGCCCCCCTCGCCGACCCGGCGGATGAGATCGAACAGCGGGCTGTCGAACGGCAGCAGGTCGGCCAGGGGCCGCGCCTCGAGCACGGCCCGGCTGACGCCCAACAGCTGCTCGCCGGCCGGATTGACGAACACGATCGCGAGCGTCCGGTCGACCGCGAGAACGGCGCTCGGCATCGCGTTGAGGACCGTTCGCGCGTAGCTGGCGGCAGGATCGCGCGCCATCTCTGCCTCCGTCATGAAGCGGGCCGCACGTGGTCCGAGTTGCCGCTTGGATGTGGTTATGATTTGACCATTCCTCGGGAATGCCTAAAAGACAGGCAGACGATAGGGCCCGCGCTCCGCCATGGCAAGCGCCTTCGATCAGGTCCCGATCCCGTCGGGCACCTCGGCGCCAGCGCCTTGGCAGGATGACGACGACCGCCTAGCTTTGCCGCGCCCGGCGAGCGGCATGCGGAGGGAGCCTTGGGGCATTGCGTCAGTCTGGTGGTGGCCTCGGGCCGCGGCGAGCGCTTCGGCGGGGCGCGGCCCAAGCAGTACCGGCATCTCGCCGGGCGCCCGATCCTGCATCACTGTCTGAGGGCGTTTGCCGGCCATCCGCGGGTCGACGCCGTGCGCGCGGTCATTCATCCGGGCGACCTCGCCCTGTATGACGAGGCGGCGCAGGGGCTGGCCCTGCTCGAGCCGGCGCACGGTGGCGCCGCCCGGCAGGATTCGGTCCGCCTCGGCCTGGAGAGCCTCGCGGCCGATCCGCCCGAACTGGTGCTGATCCACGATGGCGTGCGGGCGCTGGTCGACGCCGCCCTGATCGATCGGGTGCTCGATGGCCTGCAGGCGCACGCCGCGGTGCTACCGGCCCTGCCGGTGACCGATACGCTCAAGCGGGTGGGCGGCGGCGCGGTCACCGGCACGCTCGACCGCACCGGCCTCTGGCGGGCGCAGACCCCGCAGGGCTTTCGCTACCGCGCGATCCTGGACGCGCATCGCGCGTTCGCAGGACAGAGCATGACCGACGACTGCGCGCTCGCCGAGGCCGCGGGCCTCAGGGTGGCGGTGGTCGCGGGCGCGGAGCGCAACCTCAAGATCACCGAGCCCGCCGACCTCATCCGCGCCGAGCAGATCCTGGCGGCCGGCCTGAGGCCGCGCACCGGCATGGGCTTCGACGTCCATCGCCTGGGCCCGGGCGACGGCATGGTGCTCATGGGGGTCCATCTGCCGGGACCGCTGTGCCTGATCGGCCATTCCGATGCCGACGTCGGCCTGCACGCGCTGACCGATGCGCTGCTCGGCGCGCTTTGCGCGGGCGACATCGGCAGCCATTTCCCGCCGAGCGAACAGCGTTGGGCGGGCGCCGATTCGGCGCTCTTCCTTCGCCACGCGCGCGACCTCGTGGCTGCTGCCGGCGGCGTGATCGAGCATGTCGATACGACCCTGATCTGCGAGCGGCCGAAAATCGGTCCGCACCGGGAAGCCATGGTCGCGCGCGTGGCGGAGCTGCTGCAGATCGCGCCTGCGCGGGTCAGCATCAAGGCCACCACCACCGAGCGCCTCGGGTTCGCCGGCCGCGGCGAGGGCATCGCCGCCCAGGCGGTCGCCACCGTCTGCCTGCCCGCCTGATGGCCACCGCAGGCTTGGCCGCGACCGACCCGGCACACCTGCTGGCGACCTGGTTCGGCGTAGGCCGGCTGCCGCGTGCGCCCGGCACCTGGGCCTCGCTCACGGCTCTGCCGTTCGCCGCCGCGCTCGCCTGGCTGGGCGGGCCATGGCTCGTGCTGCTGGCGACGCTGGCGCTGTTCGGCCTCGGCGTCTGGGCATCGAACCGCTACATGGCGGCCTACGGCCTCCACGATCCCGCCGCGGTGGTGGTCGACGAGGTGGTGGGCCAGTGGCTGACCCTGGCCCTCCTGCCGCTGACGCCGCTCGCCTATCTCCTGGGATTCGTGCTGTTTCGCATCGCCGACATGGTCAAGCCCTGGCCTGCCGACTGGATCGATCGCACGGTCTTGGGCGGCGTCGGAGTGCTGCTCGACGACGTGGTCGCGGGCATTTACGCGGGCGCGCTCGCGCTTGCGCTGCTAGTCTGGCTGCCATGACCTTCCCGGCGCAAAGCCTGACGCTCGCAAGAGAGCTCCTGGCCGCCTGCGAGGCGCGCGGCTGGCACCTGGCCTGCGCCGAATCCTGCACCGGCGGCCTGGTCGTCGGCTGCCTGACCGAGATCGCGGGCTCGTCCGCCGTGGTCGAGCGCGGCTACGTGACCTACGACAACCGGGCCAAGCAGGAGGTGCTCGGCGTTCCGGCCGCCCTGCTGCAGCGCGTCGGCGCGGTCAGCGAGGAGGTCGCGCGCGCGATGGCCGAGGGTGCCTGCGAGCGCGCGAAGGTCGATCTGGCGATCGCGGTCACGGGCATCGCCGGGCCCGGCGGTGCGACGCCGACCAAGCCGGTGGGCCTCGTGCACATGGCGGTCGCGGTGCGCGAGGAGCCGACCCTGCACGCGATGGAGATCTTCCCGGGCGACCGCGCCGCGGTGCGCCTTGCGAGCGTGGACGCGGCGCTCGCCCTCGCGCTGCGGGCTACTCGCTCGCGCGCACCTTGACGTAGGAGCCGGGCGCGTCCTCGAGCGGTGCCAGCCCGTTCTCGCCCGGCTGGCGGGCCGGCACCTTTTTGCCGCTGCGCCGCGCCAGCCAGGCCATCCAGTCGGGCCACCAGGAGCCGGCATGCTGCTCGGCGCCGGCGAGCCAGGCATCCGGATCGGCGGGCATCTTGGCGTTGGTCCAGTAGCCGTACTTGTTGGCGGCGGGCGGATTGACCACGCCGGCGATATGGCCCGACGCGCCCAGCACGAAGCGCTTTTGGCCTTTGAAGGCCTGGGTCCCGGGATAGCAGGAGCGCCAGGGCGCGATGTGGTCGTCCCGGGTGGCCAGGAGGTAGGTCGGCGTCCTGACCTTGCGCAGATCGAGCGCCACGCCGTCGAGCAGCAGGCCGCCCGGCTGCATCAAGAGGTTCTGCCGGTACATGTTGCGCAGGTACGAGACCAGCATGGTCGCCGGCAGCCGGGTCGAGTCGGCGTTCCAGTACAAGAGATCGAACGGCGGCGGCTCGCGGCCCATCAGGTAGTTGTTGACCACGAACGACCAGATCAGGTCGTTCTCGCGCATCAGGTTGAACATGTCCGCCATGTGGTGGCCCTCGAGATAGCCACGCTCGGCGACATGCTCCTCGATCCTGGCGAGCTGCTGGCCGTCGATGAACACGGCCACCTCGCCGACCTCCTTGAAGTCGAACAGCGAGGCGAGGAAGGTCGCGGCCTTGATGCGACCCTGGCCCTTGGCGGCGAGCCAGGCGAGCGTCGCGCTGACGAGGATGCCGCCGATGCAAAAGCCGAGCACGCTCGCCTCGTGCTCGCCCGTGGCCTGCTCGATCGCATCGAGCGCCGCCAGCGGGCCGTCGTGCATGTAGTCGTGAAAATCCTTATGCGCGAGGTCCTCGCGCGGGTTGACCCAGGAGATCACGAACACCGTGAGCCCCTGGTCGACGCACCATTTGATCAGGCTGTTTTTCGGCTGCAGGTCGAGCACGTAGAACTTGTTGATCCAGGGCGGCACGATCAGCAGCGGCCGCCGGTAGACCTGCTCGGTGCTGGGCGCATACTGGATCAGCTGGATCAGCTCGTTCTGGAAGATCACCTTGCCTCGCGTGGTGGCGACGTTCCTGCCGACCTCGAACGCGTCCGGATCGGCCATCGTGATCTGCAGGCGGCCCTTGCCGCGCTCCAGGTCGTCCAGCAGATGCTGCAGCCCCTCGATCAGGTTGCGGCCCTCGGTCTCCCTCGTCCGGCGCAGCACCGCGGGATTGGTCAGCAAAAAATTGCTGGGCGCGGTCGCGCTGATGAACTGCCGGGTATAGAAGTCGACCTTGCGGCGATCGCGCGGCTCGAGGCCCTCGACGTCGTCGACCAGGCGGCGCAGCCAGTCGGCCGAGAGCAGGTAGGACTGCTTGACGACGTCGAAGATCAGCCCCTCGGTCCAGGCGGGGTCGGCAAAGCGGCGATCGCCCCGTGCGGCGGTCGCGGCCGGTGCGGCGGGCTCCCCGAGCAGGCGGTCGAGCGCGTTCTGCCAGAGGTCGAGATTGGCCCGCCAGAGCTGCGCCTGAGCCTCGACAAGCTTGCCCGGATCGGCCATCAGCCGGCCGGAGAGCTCGAGGAAGGCATGGCCGATCGCGAGCGGGTCGACGATCGAGAAGCCGTCCTTCGCCTGGCGCTGCCAGAACGCCTCGACGATCCGCTTGGCCTGCTCGGCGAACGCCGCGATCTGGTCGCCGCTGAGCGGAGCGTCGACGGTGCGGCCCTCCTTCGCGCTCGAGGAGCCCTCGGGTCTGTCGCTCATCAGCTCTCCCCAGCTGTCGCGGCCCAGCCGTCGCGGCGAAGCGCATGCCTGCGTGCGCCGCTGTTGCGTTTGGGTCGAAGACGCCTACCATAGGCGCGCAAGAATGTCGGGGGCTTCATGCAAGGAAATGGCGCGAGCTGCGGCGGGCGGCCGGGCGCCGGGCGGGGCGGCTGAGCCATGGCGGCGCTGCGCATCGCCGGCCTCGCCAAGAGCTACGGCAGCGTGATCGCCCTGGACGGGCTCGATCTCGAGGTCGCCGAGGGCGAGTTCTTCGTGATCCTCGGACCGAGCGCTGCCGGCAAGACCACCACCTTGCGCGCGATCGCCGGGCTCGAGCGGGCGGATGCCGGCCGGATCTTCTTTGCCGGTCGCGACGTCACCGATGCCCCCGTGCAGGGCCGCGACATGGCGATGATCTTCCAGACCTTCGCGCTCTACCCGCATCTCTCGACCTTCGACAATCTCGCCTACCCGCTGCGCGAGAGCAGGGTAGCCGGCGCCGAGATCCGCAAGCGGGTCGATGCGATCGCCGCGATGCTCGGCATCGGCCACACGCTCGCGCGCAGGCCCGCCACCCTGTCCGGCGGCGAGCAGCAGCGCCTCGCGATCGGCCGCGCGCTGATCCAGGAGCCCGACCTCCTGCTGCTCGACGAGCCGCTGACCAATCTCGACGCCAAGCTGCGCCACGACACCCGCGCCGAGTTCAAGCGGCTGCACCGCGAGCTCGGCATGACCATGGTGTACGCCACCCCCGACCAGCTCGAGGCGCTGACCATGGGCGAGCGCATCGCCGTCCTGCGCGAGGGCAGGATCGTCCAGACCGGCACGCCCGACGAGCTTTATCTGCATCCGGCCGACCAGTTCGTCGCGACCATGGTCGGCGCGCCGCCGATGAACCTGGTGCCGGGCAAGGTCAAGGGCGGCGCCGCCGGGCCGGTGATCGCGCTGCCGTTCGCCGATCTCGACGGCTCGCGCTGGCGCGACCTGCGGGGCGGCGCCGACGTGCTGTTCGGCATCCGGCCGCACGACCTGATGCCGGCGGCGGGTCCCGACGGCGAGGCGGGCGGCGGCCCGGACCCTGCGCCTGGCTTTCGCGCCCGGGTGCACCTGACCGAGCCGCTCGGCGACATGACGGTGATCGACGTCGAGGCCGAGGGCACGGTGCTCAAGGTGGCGCTGCCGGAAGAGCGGGCGCTGGCCTACCGGGTGGGGGACGAGCTGGCGCTGCGGCTGTCGCTCGCCGATGCGCATCTGTTCTACCAGGACAGCGGCGCCGCCCTCGACGCGTTTGACAAGTAGGGCCCGCTCGGCTCAGTTCTAGCCAGCAAGACGTGACAAGAAAGGAACAAGATCATGCGACCATCAGGGATCATGGGGCTCGCCGTGGTGCTGGGCACGACGGCCGGCCTGCTCGGCGCAAGCGCGGCGTGGAGCAAGGACATCACCATCACCATGGCGGTGCCCGACTGGCCGCCGACCCGGATCATGCAGGATCTGGCGAACGAGCTACCAGGCGCCATCGGGCAACAACGTCAAGCTGGCGGCCGACTTCATCCCGTGGCCGAACTACTACGAGCGCCTCGCTGCCTCGCTCACCTCGGGCGAGCAGAAGTACCAGATGGCGGTGTCGGACAGCCAGTGGCTCGGCGCCTTCGTCGAAGGCGGCTACTACATGAAGATCAACGACTTCATCGACAACGACCCTGAGCTGCAGGCGATCTTCCAGGACATGCACCCGAACCTGGTCGCCGCCTACTCGACCTA
>CAVWCI010000014.1:0-23091 GCA_963753315.1 uncultured Alphaproteobacteria bacterium | reverse complement strand
CGGCGTGGCGGCGACCTGCTGGGCCTGCGCGTCCGCGATGGCCTGCTCCTGGATGACCTTGGCGCTGATGCCGTCATACAGCTGGTTGCCGGCCACGCTCGCTTGATCGAACGCCTCGCTGTAGCCCTCGACATGCTGGACCGGGACGGTCGAGCACGCCGCGAGCAGCAGCATGATCGCCGCCGCGGCCGTGGCGCTTCGCTCCCACATCGCAAGCCTCCCTGTTCTCGGACCATCGGACGCCATGCGATGGCCCGCACCGTTGCCGTCACCTATACGGCATTTCCGACGCCATCGCCGTGTGAGCTGTTTCACATCGGAGTGGGGATGCGCCTAGCGGATCGTCACGAGGTCGAGCTGGACGTGATACTCGTCGCCCGAGAGGCCGCGCTGCAGCTTCAGCACCACGGCCGTCGGCGGCAGACAGCTGAGATCGACCCAGGTCTGCTGGCGCTCGTCCATCGCGAAATCGAACGGCTCGTTCCTGTGCCAGGTGCGGGGGTGCCAGCCCGGCTTGCCGAGGCAGGCGTCGATCTGCTCGCTCAGGAGTGCGAACTGGCTGGCGACGCGGTCGCGCCGGTCGGCGCGCGCGGGCGCCCCGGCGCACTCGTAGCGTGCCCGCGGCCAGGCATCGCCCTCGATCACGCATTGCTCGGTGCCGGGCAGGGTCCTTTGCCCGGTCCAGCTTTCGCCCCGACGGCCGGCCGCGCAGCGCTGCGAAGCCGTCGCGATCGGCCTCGAGCAGCCCGCTCAGCGCATTGCAGAACGCGGCTTGCGGATTCTCGGCTCGACCGGCGTCGGCGCGACCCGCGCCACCGGCGGCGGTACCGGTGGCGGCGGCTCGGGCGGCAGCCTTTCGCGCGCGCAGGCCCCCAGTCATGCAGCCAGCGCGAGCCGGACAGCCAGCGGACGGGCCGGATCGGGACGCGAATTTGCACCGCTCAGCGTCGGTTCGGCTCGTCGACCAGCCAGGTGGCGCGGCGCAGATCCGGCCAGCCATACGCCATCTCGCGGATCTCGGGATAGTCGGTGCCGCGATAGGCGAGCGCCTTGGCGATGCCGAGCGCGCGGCCATCCAGGCGCTCGTAGAACCGGCGGCCGAGATGGTTGTCCTCCAGCACCCAGACCGCGGCGCCGAGCCGGCGTTGCCGCACCAGGCAGCGGGCGGCGTGCGCGACCAGCGCCGTGCCGATGCCGCAGCCCTGCGCCTCGGGCAGGACGTAGAGCGCATAGAACTCGCCGTTGTAACCGGGGATCCGCTCGCGGATCGGGCCCGCCGAGATGAAGCCCAGGATCTGGTCGCCAAGCTCGGCGACCAGCACCGATTCGGCGGGCGCCTTGGTCAGCACCCGCTCCCAGAAGGCGCCGCCCTGCGCTTGCCCGAACGCCGCCAGGATCTCGTGCGGCAGCATGCCGAGATAGGCGGCCCGCCAGGTCTCGCCCTGCACCCGCGCGATCGCATCGGCATCGGCCGGCTCGGCCGGGCGAATCCGGATGCTGTCCCCTGCCATCGGCCCCGACCCCATACCGGCACGCAGCATCCCACGCCTTGGCGCGCAAATCCAGCGCGCCCTTGCGCCGCGGCCGCGCCCGTGCTCGCCCTAGAGCGTGATCGGCTCGCCGGGCTCGGGCTGCAGGACCTTGCCGCGCCGGACCAGCGAGGCAAAGTGCCCCGGGTCGCCGTGCAAGAGATCGAACGTGCCCCAGTGGATGGGCACGATCACCTCGAGATCCAAAAGCTCGTTGCACGCCAGCGCCGCCGTCTCGGGACCCATGGTGAAGCGGTCGCCGACCGGGATCAGGCCGACCGTCGGCTTGTGGATCCGCTGGATCAGCGCCATGTCGGAGAAGATCTCGGTGTCGCCGGCATGATAGACGTTGCGCTCGGGCGTCTTGATGACGAAGCCCGCCGGATCGCCCATGGTGATCGGCACGCCGTCCTTGATGATCGCCGAGCTGTGCAGGGCGTTGACCATCGAGAAGGCGATGTCGCCCCTCGTCACCGTGCCGCCGATGTTCATCGGCTCCATCTTGGTGACGCCCTGGCCGCCCAGATGCATGCAGATCTCGAACATCGCGACCACGGTCGCGTCGTGCTTCTGGGCGAGCCTGGCGGCATCGCCGACATGATCCTCGTGGCCGTGGGTCAGGACGATGAAGTCGACCTTGCCGAGACTGTCCTCGAAGCCTTCGGGGTGCTTGGGATTGCCGGTCCAGAACGGGTCGATCAGGATGTCCTTGCCGGCGCTCGTCAGGTGAAACGCCGAATGGCCGAGCCAGGTGAGCTGCATTGCGGGGCCCCTCTCGTTGCGGATGCGTCGGGCATGCTAGCGCGAATGCCACGCCCCGGTCTTGCCGCAAGTGGGGGTTTCGTTGCCGCTCACGGGGCTCCATCTACAACCAGCCCCGCCGCTTGAAATACAGGTAAGGCAATATCGCCGAAAAAAGCATCAACCCAAGTGCCCAGGGGTATCCGAGAAGCCACTGCAGTTCAGGCATCTGCTCGAAGTTCATGCCATAGATCGAGGCGACGAGCGTCGGCGGCAGAAAGACCACGGCTGCCACCGAAAAAATCTTGATGGTCTGGCTTTGCTCCAGATTGATCAGGCCAAGCGTGGCATCGAGCAGGAAAGTGATCTTGCTGGACAGAAAGGTCGCATGGTCGCTCAAGAAAGCGACATCGCGCTGAACGAGCTTCGCTCTCTGTCTGGCCTCCTTGTTCATGCGGTGAACGGTGGTGTCCAGCGCGGTATAGTAGGCGACATGACGCGCGATGCTGACCAGGCTCTCGCTGATCATGGTCAGGAAGTCGCCCTTGCGGCCGATCTGCTCGATGACCGACCGAAGATCCCGGGTCTTCTTGGTCACGCTCGAGGCCTTGTTGCGGAATACCTCGCGCGAGAGCCCGTCCACCTCGGTCCCTACGGTCTCGAGCGCATCGGCGATCCGGTCGATGGCCGTCTCGAGCAGGCCGGCCATGACCTGCTCGCCGCTCGCGCAGGGCAGGCCACCGGGCCGCTGCGCGCGCGTCGCGAACATCGCAAAGGCCTTCGGCTCCATGTAACGGACGGTGACGAGGCTGGCGCCTTTGAGGATGAAGGATATCGGGGTCTTGACGGGCTCGTCCGTGTCGAGCTTGGTGACCGCCGTCATGGTCATGTATTCGGCGCCGCCCTCGTGATAGAGGCGGGCCGACAGCTCGATCTCCTCCATCTCGTCGCGAGTCGGCACCGAAACGCCGAGGCGGCGTTCGACCAGATGATCCTCTTCCGGCGTCGGATTGAGAAGATCGAACCAGACGATGGATTTGCCGTCCGCTGCTGGCGACGAAGTCTCGACAAGGACGAGCCTGTCATTTTGACACGTGTAGCTGCGCAGCATACCGAGGCTCCTTTCCGGCAAGGTCTGCGGCCTTGCGGGAGCCTCGCGAACGTCAGGCTACCCGCAGCGCAGGCGGGCTCGACGATCGACTTCGACTGCCCGGCTCCATAGGCGTGCGGTCCTTGATTCCCGATCGGCCAGATCGGCGTCGATCGATGCGCCCGCTGCAAAGCCCCGTCAAGAGTTCCCGTCAAGAAAATCAGGCGCGTGTTCGCTTGCGCCCGCACGGCGCGCATCGACACGTCTTGAACCCCGCCCGGGCGCCGCCACATTCACCCTTGCGCAGGGACGACCCTGCCTCCCCGATCATGGATGAGGACGACCTCGTCTCGGCAAAGGAGATGGGGCATGGCTTGGCTGATCCTGACGGTCGCCGGTCTGTTCGAGATCGGCTGGGCGGTTGGCCTGAAGTATACGGAGGGCTTCACGCGGCTGTGGCCGACGCTCGGCACCGTGGCCTCGATGATCGTGAGCCTCGGGCTGCTCGGGCTGGCGCTGCGCAGCCTTCCGCTCGGCACCGCCTATGCCGTCTGGACCGGGGTCGGCACCATCGGCACGGCGCTGCTCGGCATCGCGCTGTTCCACGAATCCGCCGACCTGGTCCGGCTGGCCTGCATCGGCCTGATCGTGGCCGGCATCGTCGGCCTCAAGCTGGTGACGCCTTAGGGCTCGTTTCGCACCACGATGTGAGACGAGCCGCACCTCACGACGGCTGCGCGTGCGTGCCGTTCAGGCAGCGTTTCACGGCCTGCAGGATGTCCTCGTCCGTATAGGGCTTCCTGACCACGGCACAGGCGAGATCGTGGACGCCTTCGCGTTGCGAGACGGAATCGGGAAAGCCCGTGGTGATCATGATCTCGAGGCCATGCGCACGCTTCAGCGCGGTCGCGGTCGCGATGCCGTCGACATCGAGCTCGAGCTTCATGTCGACGATCGCCAGCGCGGGGCGGTGCTTGAGGGCAAGCCGATCCGCGCCGGCGGTGTCCCTGGCGACGCCGACCACGTGGTAGCCGGCGTCCTCGACCACGATGCGCAGTCCTTCCGCGAGCAGGGCATCGTCCTGGACGATCAAGATGCCGTGTCCGGTCATGCCTGTAGCCTCTGCTGCTCCGGTCGTATCGCTTTTTGCGTTGCCGCAAGTTTGACCGGCCGCGCTCCGTCCCGCAACCCTTTCAGGACGCGGCTCCGACATACCCTGTATGGCGATGCAAAAAGCTGCGGGCCTCGCGCGGGCTGCCGAAGGCCACGACCTCGAGATGTGCGAAGGCGGCCTGCTCGAACAACCCCCGGTATTCTCGCCGACGCCGCCCCCAGGTGGTGACGACCCACCAGAGAATTGAATCGCGACTCAGCAGGGCTTTCTTGAAGGTCTCGCGATTGCCGCCGTACAGCTCCTCGCGCAGGAGCGCGCGGCGCGCGGTACGGTACAGGGCGCGCCACAGCACCGTCGCGAACGGGTAGTCGAGCCAGACCACCGCGGTCGCCCGCCCCCAGACCAGGTCGCGCACCACGCCGTAGTTGCCATCGCTCACCCAGCGCTCGGCAGCGACGGCCGTGGCGACGGCCTGCCTGAAATCCTCGCCTGGCGCCGGCACCCAACCGGCGCGCCAATGCAGCGCGTCGAGCTCGATATGCGGAACCTGCAGCTGCGCCGCGAGCGCTGCGGCGAATGTGGTCTTGCCCGCGCAGCTCGTGCCGACCACCGCGACCCGACGAAGATCCATCTCGGCGCTCTCCGCGAGCAGCAGCCCGCGGCTCGCCCCGTCCCCTCAAGGAGACACGCGCGGGAAGCGCGGAACGATTTCAGGTGGCGATCGTCTCTAGCCGAGCATCATGGCGGGGACAATGCTCGCAGCGACCAGACCGAGCGCGGCGAGCAGCGGCGCGATGAGGCGAAAGCGCCTGGATGCGCGCGAGTCAGATGCGACAGTCGGGGTCAATGCCATTGCAGCGACTCCTGCAATTCGATCGCCGCCAGTTTTCACCGTGCCGAGGCTCGCGTCTGTGATCATGGTCACAATCGGCGATTTTTTCTGGCCGCCGCGAAGCAGCGTCAGGTTGCGGGCGCGACCCGCCTTTCGCGCATCCGGCAAAGGCGCGTCACGTCGGCCGTCATGCCGTCGTCTGGTTCAAAACCGCCTGCTCGCCGCGGACCCAGGCGCGGAACAGCTCGTAGCCGAGCGCAATGATCACAGGTCCCAGAAACACGCCGATCAGGCCATAGGCCAGCAGGCCGCCGACGACGCCGATCAGGATGATCACGGTGGGCACGTCGACGCTGCGGCGCATCAGGAAGGGCTTGAGCACATTGTCGACCAGCATGACCGGGATGCTCCACGCCGTGAACAGGATCGCGGTCGTCGTCTCCGCGTTCCAGAACAGGTAGATCATCGACGGGATCAGCACGAGTCCGGGCCCGATCTGCACGGTGCAAAGGATCAGGCAAAGGAAGGCGAGCAGGCCGGCCGCCGGGACCCCCGCGACGACGAGGCCGATGCCGGCGAGCAGCGCCTGGATCATGGCCGTGCCGAGCACGCCGCGTGCGACGCTGCGGACCGTGGCCTCGGCCAGCGTGACGAGGCCCGGGCCGCGCTCGCCGGCCAGGCGCGTCGCCACGGCGTGCGCCGCCCGCGCCCCACCGTCTGCCTGCGGCAGCAGCACGCCGGCGATGATCACCGCGATCACGAACTGCAGCATGCCGAGGCCGGCACTCGCGATCGCGGTCAGCAGCACGGCGCTCAGCGCCCTGATCTGGGTCTCGATCTGCGCCAGCGCCGCGCCGAGGTTGGTCGATGCGAGCGCCCAGAAGCGATGCGCCGGCTCGCCGACAAACGGCCAGGTGGCGATGGCATCGGGCGGTGCGGGCACGTGCACTCCCTCCGCACGCAACTGCTCGGCGAGGCTCTGCACATTGTCGACCAGCACGCCCGCCAGCATGCCGATCGGCCCCAGGACGAGGATCAGGCCTATGATCGTCCAAAGGATCGCCGCGAGACGCGCCTTACCACCGAGGCCGCGCTCGAGGCGCACGAAGCCCGGATAGCTCGCGATCGCGATGATCGCGCCCCAGATCAGCGGCAGCATGAACGGCCGGACGATCTCCAGGCACCATACCGCCAAGAGCGCTACGAGGCCGATCTTGATCGCCGCGTCGACCGCCCGGCCGGCGAAGCCGGCATCGCCATCACCCGCCATGAGCGCCATCCTTACCTCAGACCTTCAGCGGCAGAGCCGATCGAATGTTCAGCTTGCGCCGCCGGAAGGCGACCGACAAGGCTGACGCGCTCGCGCATCTGTCAAGCACGGTGGATTTTTGCTAAATCCTGCGTTGGGGAGGCGGCGAGTTGGGGACGCGGGCTCGGACGGTGGGCGCATGAGCTATATCGAGGACGTTGCGCGCGGTGCGCTGCAGGCGGCGCACGCTGACCTCGCCAGGGCGCGGCGGACCCTGCTGCCGGTCGCGGGCGTGCTGGCACTGATCCACCTTTTGACCGTCTACCCCTATCTCGAGGCGTCGCGCGAGATCGTCGGCATCGAGGCGTCGATGGCGGCCAATGCCGGCCTGCTGGCCGAGCTCGGGCCCGAGATCGAGGCGCTGCAGGAGGCCAGTGCCAGCGCCGGCGCCCAGCTGGACCTGCTGCTCGACGGCGTCACCGCCGAGATGGTCGCGAGCTTTGCCGGCCTGCGCAGCCTGGTGGCGCGCGCCACGGCGGACGAGCCGCCCGATGCGCAACCGCCGCCGAGGTCGACTTCGCCTCACCCCAGCAGATGCAACAGATGCCGATGCAGATGCAGGCTCCGCCCGTGCAGATGCAGATGCAGATGCCGCAGGCCAATCTGCCGCTCGATCCCCAGGCGTACCCGCCGCCCGGGAGCGCGGGGCCGATCGTCGTGTCGCCCGAGCTGCAAGAAATCCTGGACGCGCTCGCCGCCGGCGAGCCGGCCTGGGAGGACCTGATCGACTATGCCCGGCGCGACATCGTCGAGGCGGCTTACGCGCGCGCCGAGCGGGAGTGGGGCCGGCACATCCGCCCGGCCTATCTGCGCGCGCTCGCGGCGAGCACGGAAGGCGCCAGGCGGATCGCCGGGCAGGCGCCGGAATTGGCGGCGCAGACCGCTGCCGCCCTGCAAGCCGCCGCCGACGAGATGAGCGCGCAGCGCGCGATCCTCGAGGCGATCGTGCTCCGCCACGACCATGTCGTCGACGAGGCGCTCGGCACCGACTGGTGGCGCACCGTCGAGGGCAAGGGCGCCTATGCCGATGCGGTCGCGCAGAGCGTCGCCGGGCAGATGGACGCCATCATGCAGACCGCGCAGGCGCCGTCCGAGGCGATCCGCGCGGCCCTGGCGCTGCAGGAGGAGCTGCGGGATGCGCTCGTGCTGCGGCAGGAGGAGCTGGCGCAGCAGTTCGCCGAGCAGCGCGCGCAGCTCGCGAGCCTCTCCGGCACGGCCGGCGTGGTGCCGGTCGACCTCGCGAGCTTCATCGGCCTGTTCCCCCTGGCGCTGGGGCTCGTGCTCGGCTTCATGCTGTGGCGCGCCGGCGAGGCCCGGCATCAGGGATCGCTCGCCGCCGCCGACCTCGCGCGCGCGGCGCCCGAGGCGGCCGATATCCGGGCCTGGCTAGCGAGGCGGCTGCTCGGCGGCGGCGACGCCCATGCTGCCATGCTGGCGACGATGGCGCTCGCGGCCGGCGCGCTGCTCTGGATCACGCTCGCCGCCTGGCAGGTTGCCCACAGCCCGGGCGATCCGCCGCTGGCGCCGTGGACCAGCGGCACGCTCGCAGCGCTCGTGGTGCTGGTCGCCGCGGCCTGGGACGTCGCCGCGACCCGGCGCCTCGCCGCCGAGCTTCGCGCCTGACATGCGCGTTGGCCTGGCTGGATTCGGCACTGCGGGGCAGGAGGTGGCGCGGCGTCTGGTCGCCGGCGCCGTTCCCGGCCTGCGCCTTAGCGCCGTCACCGCGCGCGACCTGGAGAAGGCTCGCGCCAACGCCGCAAGGCTCGCGCCAGCGCCGGCGGTCGTGCCGCTCGAGGAACTGCCCGAGCATGCCGACGTGATCGCCGAATGCGCCACCGCCGAGGCACTGCCAAAGATCCTGCGCGTCTGCCTGGGTGCTGGGCGCACCGTGGTGGTGGTGAGCGCTGCGGGCCTGCTCGAGGTGCCCGACGCCGAGGATCTGGCGCGCCGCGCCGGCGGCCGGCTGCGGATCGCCAACGGCGCCCTGCCGGGCCTCGATGCGCTGCGCTGCGCGCGCGAAGGCAGCATCCGCAGCGTCCGCCTGACCTCCCGGTTGCGGCCGGATTCGCTGGCGCACGAGGACTACGTCCTGGCCCTGGGGCTCGATTTCGCCAGACGGCCGCCAGCCGAGCCCGTGCGCGTTTTCGGGGGCTCCGCCCGCGACGTTGCCGCCGCGTTCCCGCGCCATTTCAACGTCGCGGTGGCGCTCAGCATCGCTGGCATCGGCTTCGATCGCACCGAGATCGAGGTCTTTGCCGATCCCGAGGTCGCGGGTGCGGTGCACCAGGTCGAGGTCGATGCCGAGGACATCGGCCTCACCATGATCAGCCGTAACCGCCCGTCGGCCAACCCGCGCACGAGCCGCATCGTCGCACCCAGCATCGTCGCGGCCCTGCGCGCCATGGTGGCGCCGCTGGTCGCAGGTGGCTGAGCCCGCTCACGCAACCCATTCGCTGACCGGGGCGCGGGCTTCCTGCAGCGGCTGCGCGATCACGTCGACCAGCGTCGGGCCGCCCGCCTCGAGCGCCTTGCGCAGGGTCGGCGCGAGCCGCTCCGGGTCTTCGACCCGCCACGCCCTCAGGCCGAACGCCTCGGCGACCCGGGCGTGATTGGTGCGCGAAAAATCCACCGCGAAGTAACGGCCCTGGTAGCCCGTCTTCTGGCCCGCCTTGATCCAGCCGTAGCTCGCGTTGGAGAACACCACGAAGGTGATCGGCAGCCCGAGGCGCACGATGGTCTCGAACTCGCCGCAGGCGAAGCCGAAGCTGCCGTCGCCCATGACGCTCACGACCTTGGCGCCGGGCCTGCCGATCTGCGCGCCGACCGCGCCCGCGATCGAATAGCCGAGGGCGCCGTGCGCCCGGTTCGAGATGAAGTGCCGGCCGGTGCGGTTGCAGCGGTAGAACGCGGAAAAATACGGGCAGGGCGTGCCGGGATCGGCGACGATGACGGCATCCTCGGGCAGCAGCGCGTTCAGCGTCACGACCACGCGCTCGGGCCGGATCGGCCGCTCGTCCGAGCGCGCCAGCTCCTCGAACGCCGCGAATTTTTTCTGCTTTGCGGCGGCTACCGCGGCCCGCCCGCGCGTGCGCGCCGGCGCCCGGAGGGTGCGCTCGCGCAACGCCGCCAACAGGGCCGCGAGCGTGAGCTTGGCGTCGCCCAGCACCGCAACCTCGGCCGGGTAGGTCGCGCCCAGCACCGCGGGGTCGGCGTCGATCTGCACGATGCGCGCCTTGCCCGGCTCCGGGTAGCGCCAGCGCTCGGTGGTGACCGAGCCCGCGCGGCAGCCGACGAAGCAGACCAGGTCGGCGCCCAGCACCATCTCGCGCGTCGCCACGACGCCGCCATTGCTGCCGACCACGCCGACCGCGAGCGGATGGTCGTCGGCGATCGTGCCCTGGCCGCTCACCGTGGTCGCGACCGGCGCCTCGAGCAGCTCGGCGATCGCCACGAGCTCGGCCTCGGCGCCCGCGATCACCGGCCCGCCGCCGCAGATGAACATCGGCTCCCGGGCTGACGCCAGCGCCTCCGCCGCTGCCTCGACCTGGCCCTGGTCCGGCCCGATGCGGCGCGCCGGGAACACAGCCAAACGCGGATCGCCGCGCACATCCGCCTCGTCGACCGGATCGCGCTGGACGTCGAACGGCAGCCCGATATGCGCAGCGCCCGGCCGCCCCGAGGTCATGGCGCGAAACGCGGCGCGGAAGGCCGCCGGCAGCTCGGCGGCGCGGTCGATCACCTTGCTGAATTTGCTGAGCGGCCCGAACAGCGCCTCCTGGTCCAGTTCGGTCAGCGTGAATTTTCCGCGCGAGGACACCGAGATGTCGGTCGTGATCGCGAGCACCGGGATCGAGGACTCGTTCGCCTCGACCACGCCCGGCACCATGTAGGTGGCGCCGCCGCCGGACGGGCCCTCGCACACCCCGACGCGGCCCGATACCCGCGCATAGCAGTCCGCCATGTAGGCGGCGTGCCGCTCGTCGCGCGTGAGGATGTGGGTCATGCCGTGGTCCAGGCGTGCGAGCGCGTCGTAGAACGGCAGGCTGGTGTCGCCGCACAGGCCGAAGATGTGCCTGACGCCGTGCGCCTTCAGCATCAGCACCGCGGCCTCGCCGCCGCTCAGCTGGTTCATGGTCCCGCCCTCGATGGTCATACCGACGGCGCTCTGTTAATTTGCCGGCCATGAAGCTCTCGCGCCGCGACGAGGAGATGCTGGACGGCCGCCATGGCCTCGCCAATCGGCGCGCCATGGAGGGCCTGGTGACCCTCGGCGAGGCCTACGATGCCGAGGATATGGTCGACATCGGCTACGCCCACATCCACGCCGGCATGGCGATGTACAAGGACGACGTCGAGCTGATGGAGGAGCTGGCCGATGCAGGCGCCACGGTCGCCGTGCCGTCCTCGGCCAACATCGCCAACGCCGATACCGTCAACTGGCGCCAGACCGGCGCGCCCGAGCCGCTTGCCCGCCTGCAGCAGCGCGCCGCCGGCGCCCACAGGCGCATGGGCAGCGCCTGCTCCTTCACCTGCACGCCGTACTGGGCCGGGCACTGGCCGACCTGGAACATGCACATGGTCTCGATCGAATCGACCGTGACCATCTTCTGCAACTCGGTGCTCGGCGCCCGCTCCAACCGCGACGGCTTCTTCGCCGTCTACGCCGCGATGGTCGGCCGCTATCCGCGCTTCGGCTACCATCTCGACGAGCAGCGCCTCGGCACGCATCGGGTCCGCGTCGAGATCGCGCCCGAGAGCATCAGCGACTTCTCCGCGCTCGGCTTCCATGTCGGCGCGCAGGTCGGCGGCGGCGTCGCGGTGTTCGAAGGTTTTTCCAGCCGGCCGAGCCTCGATGAGCTCGATGCGCTGGGCGCAGCGCTCGGCACCTCGGGCGGCGTCTCGATGTTCATCGTGCCGGGCGTCACGCCGCCCTATGCAAGCGTCGAGCAGTGCTTTCCGAACGGGCTGCCGGACGATGCGATCGTCGCCGACCAGGCCGGCATCCGCGCCACCTACGAGCATTTCACCGACCCCGGCGCCGCGTTCGATCTGGTCCATGTCGGCTGCCCGCACGCCTCGTTCGAGGAGATCAAGGACTACGCCCGCCTGCTGGATGGCAAGCGCGTCGACGACGGCGTCGAGCTTTGGGTCACGACCTCGCGCAGCGTGCGCAACATGGCGGCCGAGGCCGGCCTGGTCAGGGTCCTCGAGCGTGCCGGCGCCAAGGTGATCTCCGATACCTGCCCGATGTCCTGCCATTTCGCGCGCACCGCCTCGCCCGATCCAGCACTCGGCGTCCGGCCGCCGGATCTTCGCGGCATCGTCGTCGATTCGGCCAAGCAGGCCAAATACGTGCGCGACATGATCCGCTGCCCGACGCTGCTGACCAGCACCGAGCGCGCGATCGAGACCGCGATCAGCGGCCGCTTCGTGCCGCGTTTTCCATGAGCGCACGGGTCATCCGCGCGCGCGGCCTGGTCGCGGGCCTCGCGGAGGGGCCGGCGCTGGTCTCGCCCGACCCGATCTCGTTCCTCGGCGACGTCGCGATCACGACCGGCGAGATCGTCGCCGACGAATTCGCGCGTCAAAGGCCGCAGGCTCGGCGGCACCGTGCTGGTTTTTCCCGGCAGCATGGGCTCGGCCGGCGCCTGGCGCTTCCTCTACCAGCTCTACAAGCACGGCACCCACCCTGTCGCCTTGGTCGCCTGCACGCTGCCCGACCCCTCCGTCGTCCAGGGCGCGATCCTGAGCGGCATCCCGGTCGTGTGTCAACCGAGCGAGGACGTGCTGACCACCCTCGCGGACGGCGAGCACCTGCGCGTCGACGGCGCCGCCGGCACCATCACGGTGGAGGCGGATCGCTAGCGTCTGGCTTCGCGCAAAGCAGCGCCGCCAGCGTGTCGACCTCGCGCGCTTGGGCAATGTCGCGAGTGCTCCCTCCAGCGCTGCGACGCGCTCCGGTGCCGCGACCGATCCGGCGAGCTGTCGGAATTTTTTCGCAAGCTCCTCATCGCCGAGCGGCGTCTCGGGATAGCCGCGCGCGATGTCGTTGCGCCGCTCCAGCGTGCGGCCGTCCGCTGTGCGGATCTCGATGATCGAGGCATAGGCGTTTGGGAACAACGCATCCAGCGCGTCGTCGGCGACCACCTCCGTGCGCAGTGCGAGCGCCGCGACCTGCGCATCGCTCTGGCGCCGGTCCTCGAACAGGTCGGCCACGGCGACCTCGCGCGCGGCCACCGCGATCGGCAGGATGTACTGCGCGCAGTGGCTCTTCAGCGGATTGCCGTCGACGCAGTGCACGCCCGCGCGCGGGAAGCGGAGCGTCAGCCGATCGATGTCGTCCGGCCGCAGATCGTGCTCGTGCACGAGCGCCAGCAGCGCATCGAGGGCCGGGTGCAGGAACGACACGCTGGCATAGGGCTTGATCGCAAGCTCCATCACGCCGTCCCAGCGCTCGCCCAGGCCCGCGATCAGAAGCTCCGGCCGCGGCCCGCGGCTGAACGCGCGAAACACCGTGTGGCCATGATCGAAGACGGCATCCGGTCCGCCGAAGCCGGCAGCGGCCAGCAGTGCCGCGGTCACGCCGTTGCGCGCCGCCATGCCCATCTGGAACGGCCGCGCGTTCTCGCTCGGATCGCTCTGCCAGGCCATCAGGCCCGAGGCCTGGCAGGCGGCGAGCCCGAGCGCGCGCACGACCGCCTCGCGCTCGAGGCGGAGCAGGAACGCGGCCGCCGCGGCAGCGCCGAAGCAGCCGGCGACCGCCGACGGATGGAAGCCGAGGTCGTACATCTGCACCGGGCCGATCGCCATCGAGACCCGGTACTCGACCTCGCAGCCCGAGCGCGATCGCGGCGAGCAGGCGCAGCCCGTCCGCACCGGTGCGCTCGCCGACCGCCAGCGCCGTCGGCAGCATGATCGCAACGGGGTGCAGGATCGCCTCGGGGTGATGCGGCTCGAGATCGCAGGCATAGCCCATGGTGCCGTTGGCGAGCGCCGCCATCGCCGCCCCGGTCCGAAAGCCGTGGCCGACCACGCTCGCCTCGGGCGTGCCGCCCTGGTCCAGGGCGAAACCCGCGATCAGCCGGCCGGTCGAGAAGGCGGGGTTGGCGGCCGCGAGCAGGCAGGCAGCACCATCCTTCGTCACCGTGGCGGTCCGCTCGAGCACCGGCGCCGGCAGCGCTGCCGGCGTGAAGCCCGCGACGAAGTCGGCCAGCGTCTCGGTCAGATGTGCTCGTCTGGCGGGCGCGATCTCGATCGCTTTCATCGCAAGGGTCTGCCATAGGAGGACCGCAACACTCTATCGGAGCAGGCCCGGGCGGGCCAGGGCGCCCGCCGGCGGCTCCCTTGCGGGCGGAGGGCCCATTTGTCGACCCGGACGGAAGAACACCTCAAAACCCGGCTGAAGCGCCCCGGAAGCCAGCCCGCGCAACACGCCGAGAGCGGTCGCGACGAGGTGCCGGCAGACGCCCAGGATGCCGTGCGCTACGCCGAGTTCAAGCTGCTCCTGAAGCCCGAGGAGCTGCGCCACATCGTCGATGCCTACACCCTTTGGACCCACGTCTAGCGCGCCGTCGACAGGTCGGGCGTGCGTTTCGTGCCGATCCTCGGCGATCCGCCCATCCGGGCGCGCGACGTCATGTTCTACGATACGCCGCACTTCGATCTGTACGAGAACCACTTCATCCTGCGGCGGCGCACCCATTACCGCGACGGCTGGACCAGGAGCCACGACGAGCTGACCTTCAAGTTCCGCCATGCCGACGTCGAGCGGGTGCGGGCGGTCGACGTGCGCCCGGGCATCGAGGCGCAGACGCGCGTCAAGCTCAAGCGCGAGATCCTGCCGCTGCCCGACCGGATCGGCGGCTCCAGGCGCATCTACACCCGCAACTGCGTGATGGTGCTGCCGCCGGCGGAGCGCGCCGTCGACGTCGACACGCTGGTGGGCCTGTTTCCCGCGCTGCGCGCGGTCGGGACCGGGCGGCGATCCGCATGTCGCGCTGGTGAATCAGGTGACGGTGAACGAGACGCTGAGCGAGTTCGGCGCGCTCGACTTCGGCCACGGCCTCGCCGGCACGGTGAGCCTCGCTTTGTGGCGCGACACCGACACCTCGGCGGCGATCGTCTCGGAGCTCGCCTTCCAGCTCCGGTTCGATCGGCTCGACGAGCAGACGGAAGCGCGGCTCGAGCCGGTCGAGGCCTTCTTTCGCAGCGTGCAGCACCACATCGCGCGCTGGGTGCTGCTCGGCACGACCAAGACCAATCTCGTCTACCGCCGGGCCGGGCGCGAGGTTTCGAACCGTGAGTGAGCGCGGCGGCAAGGCGCCGCCCTCGCTGCTGCGGGTCGCCCGCGTCTTCGCCGTGCTCGGGACGACGAGCTTTGGCGGCGGCGTCGTCGCCTATCTGCGCGATGCGCTGGTCGAGCACGAGCGCTGGTTCGACGATCGGGAGTTCGTGCGGCTGCTCGAGCTCAGCCAGACGCTTCCCGGCCTGAACGCGGTGAACATGGCGGTGCTGGCGGGCGACCAGGTGCGCGGCGGCCCGGCGCGGCGGTCGCCGGCCTCGCGATGCTGCTGCCGGGCGTCGCCTTCGTCCTGACCCTTGGAGCGCTCTACGCGCCTTACGCCAATGCCGGCTGGATGAAGGCGCTGCTCGGCGGTGCGGCGGCGGCGGCCGTGGGGCTGCTGCTGGCCACCGCGCTCCGGCTCGGCCGCGCCCAGTTCCGCCGGCCGCTCGACCTTGCGATCCTGCTCGTCACCGCGTTCGCCGTGGGCGAGCTGCGCCTGCCGCTCGTCTGGGTCGTGCCGGTGGTGGGCGCGGTCGCGATCTGGCTCTACCGGCCGCGTCCAGGCGCACGCACGCAGGACACCCACGACGCGACCGAGGCACCGCCATGAGCGAGGATCTTGCCACGCTCGCCCAGCTGTTCGTCGACTTCGCGACCGCCTCGCTGCTCGCGATCGGCGGCGGCTCGGCGGCGTTGCCGGAGCTGCACAAGATCGTCGTCACGGACACGCACTGGCTCACGAACCAGCAGTTCAAGGAGATCTACAGCCTGGGCCAGGTGGCGCCTGGTCCCAACATGACCATGATCGCGGTGATCGGCAGGCATGTCGCCGGCTGGGCCGGGGCGCTCGTGACCCTGGTGGCGTTCTTCGTGCCGTCCAGCCTGCTCGCGGTCGGCGCCAACCGCCTCTGGCGCCGGCTCGAGCCATGGCCCTGGCTCGAGGCGATCCGGCAGGGCCTGGCGCCGGTCGCGATCGGCCTCCTGATCGCGGGCGTCTGGCTGCTCGCGCGGCTCGCCATCGACGGCGTGCCCACCCTCGCGATCGCGATCGTCGCGACCGCGATCCTGCTCGCCTGGCGCGTGAGCCCGCTCTGGCTGATCGTCGCCGGCGCGTCGGTGAGCTGGCTGGTATCCGGATGAAGCGCCGTGCTCGGGGTCTCGGCTGCGTTCAGCTATCCGGCGCGCTCGCGCTCCCGCCGGCAGGAGCAGGCAGGCATTCTGGCGTTTCCGGAGATTTCGATCCTGCGGTCGTATACCTCTGCTACCCCATCAGCGATTTGTTGCCAATAGTCGTCACGGGCTGTTTCCGACTGTTCGATTTGAATGCCACCGCCATTGGCGAGCCGATTGACAATGTTATCGGGACTGTCGCCGCCAAAATTGTCTGCCGCGGTCGCGATCTTGACCACGATATCGCTGCCGGCGATCGCGCATTGGATTGCCGCCCGGATCTCCTGCTTGAGGTCATCGCTGGCCCCACCTCCAATCAGAATATGGTCTTGGGAGAAGCCATGAAAGGCAACGGCGTAGGTGAACCTGCGACCAATGATGCTGTTCAGGAGCGGGAACGAGCCTTCATGGATATCGACGGATGTAATATGCCACTGCCTGAAGGCGCCGCCGTCCTGCCGCCAGCCCTTGCAACGCCAGCTTGATGCGCCCTTTGCCGCAAGCTGCGAGGCGACGCGCTCCGCCTGCCGGTCGGTCCATTCCTCGATCGCGCCGCCATGGGGAGCGATCGCCACGAGCCCGGCGTGAACCCCGTCGTCGGTGAGGCGCTCGACGAATTCGCTGCAGCTTTCGGCTTCATAGTCCGTAAGGGTCGGATGCGGCACCTGCGCCGCGACGACCGCAGCGAACTCATCAGGCGTATCCCTTGCGTCGGGGGTCAGCCGCGCGCGCGCCGCCCGCGCCATCCGGACGATCGTGGCGGGTGTCTCCCGGCGGACTTCGCTGATGGTGTAGAGGCCTACGTCCTCGCTCTCGCTGCGCCTGATGCGGATCTGGTGACCTCGCTCGCGCCCGATTGCCGCCAGCTGTTCCGGATCGGCGGAGCAATGCTCTTCCCGGTCGATGAGCGAGCATTGCGAGGAAAATGCCCTTCGTACCTTGGCATCGTAGGTGCTCACGGGTCTCCTCCTGGCGGGGCAATCCCGCGGTCCTCAGGCGAGCGGGTATGACGGTACCCCTATCGATGGCTGCAGGGAATGATCCTTAGGCAGCAGACCATCCGCCTCAGCCGCCGATCACCACGGGTGCTGCCAGCTGGCGGATGGTCTTGATCACCGCCATCGCCACCAGCCGGCCGGTCTTGGGGTTGTCGGCACTCGGCAGCACATCCTCGCAAAAACGAAAGCTGCCGAACGCGCCTTCGGCAACGATCTCGATCACGTGGCTTTGGATGGTCGGGTCGGCGACGATCGTGAGCTGCGTCCGGTCGAGGCCGAGGCCGGCGAGCGCCACGGCGGCGGAAATGTTGACGTTCTGGGGATAGCGCGCGGCCCCCTCGCGCACCGAGCCTTCATAGATCACCAGGGGCTCGCGCAACGTTGCGAGATCGCACAGACGCTCCGCCTCGGTGCCCTACCAGGCGGAAAGGTCCTTGCGCACGGTCATCTGCACGCGCGTGAGGCCGCCGATGGCGGCGGCGCCCAGGATGTCGAGCGCGCCGATCCCGGCCGAGGCGATGGTGAGCCTGCGTCCGGCACGCAGCGCCGCCTGCTCGAGGTGCTCTCGCAGACCGTCGTCGACCAGCGCGCCGATCGACGTCAGCACCAGGTCGGCGCCGCGCTCGAGGCAGCGCACGCCGTGGTCCCGCACCGCCTGGTGGCCGGCACATTCGACCACGGCCTCGAGGTCGCGATCGAAGAAGGTTTTAGGGTCATGCGTGACCAGCGGCTCCGGCGCGGCGCGCGGTCCCCGAACCAGCACGGCCACGAGCTCCACGCCCCGGCCCAGCCCGCCCTGCCGTGCGGCCCGCACCACCTCGCCGCCAATGGCGCCGCATCCGATCAGCCCCAGCCGCATCGTGATCCTCCGCATCCCCGAAACGCTGATAGCAGAGGCGCCGGCAGCCCGCGAGCGATCGTCACGGGCCGGCAGGAAAACCCTCGCGGCACGCCGGCGCCGGATAAGTTCCACTGGGCAGCAGCGAGGGCCTTGCAGCGGGCGCGAATGTGTACCATATCTCGTTCTTCTACACATCGAGGATGACCATGCGTACCAACATCGAGATCGACGATGACCTCATGACCAAGGCGCTCGACCTGAGCGGGCTCAAGACCAAGCGGGCTGCCGTCGAGCAGGGGCTGAGGCTGCTGATCAAGCTGAAGGAGCAGGAGCGCGTGGGCGATCTGTTCGGCAAGGTCCGCTGGCAGGGCGACCTGGAGGAGAGCCGGCGCGGCCGGCTGCCCGGATGATCGTGATCGACAGCTCGGTCTGGATCGACTTCTTCAACGGTATCGCTACCGCCGAGGTCGAGCGGCTGCGAAGCCTCATCGGACGGCAGCCGCTGCTCGTCGGCGACATGATGCTGCTGGAGGTTCTGCAGGGCGTTGCGGATGAGCGCGAGGCGCGCAGGGTCGAGAGCGCCCTGCGGCGGTTCGACCTCGCGCCGATGCTGTGCCCGGATCTCGCTGTCCAGGGAGCGGCGAACTACCGGCGCCTGCGTCAGCGTGGCATCACCCTGCGCAAGACCATCGATCTGATCATCGGCACCTTCTGCATCGCCGGCGGCCATACGCTGCTGACGAGCGATCGCGATTTCCTGCCGATAGCGGAGCATCTCGGCCTGAAGCTGCTGCGGCAGCGCTGAAACCCCGGCTCCCGCAGGCTGCCTTCGTGCCCGTTACCGCCGCCGGCCCTGTTCCACCGTCCGGCAGACTACCCTAAAATTCCTGCCGCAGGCTTGACGGGCGACAGCCCGAAGGCGGAGGTGCGCAGATGCCCCAGACACGAACCGGCGGCTGCCAGTGCGGTGCCGTGCGCTACGAGCTGACAGGCGAGCCGCTGCCGCTCGTGATCTGCCACTGCCACGAATGCCAGAAGCAGACCTCGAGCGCGTTCGGCATGAGCCTGCCGGTCGCCAAAAAAGACCTGCGGGTCTCGGGCAGGCTCAAGGAATGGCGGCGCCAGGCCGACAGCGGCCGCGAGGTCGCCTGCTGGTTCTGCCCCGACTGCGGCACCCGCGTCTATCACAGCTCGCTGCTCGGCCCCGAGTACTGGCACCTGAAGCCGGGCACCCTCGACGACACCGGCTGGCTCGATCCCGTCGCCGAGGTCTGGGCGCGCTCCGCCCAGCCGTGGCTGCACCTCGAGGACCAGCTGCTGTCCTTTGCGCGTGAGCCCGACGACATCGAGGCGATCGTGGCGCGCTGGGAAGGTCGCCGGAAATAGGCGCAAAAATGCGTCGCCTGACGCATTTTTGCGTCACCCCGACGCATTTCACCCAACCCTTTGAAAACATGGGAGATTGCCGCGCACCCCAAAAAAGCCCCGGTTTCGACCCACCGGCCAACGCGGCGTCCTTGCGACCAGATTTTCCGTGCGATGCCAATAGCTTGGCGGGGCGCATCGGGCCGATTGATCCGCGCCTCCATCGGATCAACCTCCTTGATGGCGCGCCGTCGTCTTTGCCGGCAAAGACGAAAAATGCTACGGCATGGCGCATTCATGCGTCACTTCATGCATAAAGTGTCGCATCGGATTTATTGCGAGTGTTGTGTCGTCTCAACATTTTGGGCGTTCTGCGCAGCATGCGACCATACAGGCGTCACTGTATTTGAGCTTTTGTTCATTTGACCAAGTCTGTTCGGCTATATATCTTCGGCTCACGGCAAGATATACACGCCGCGCCGGCCGCACCGAACACGCCTGGAATCGCAGGATGGAGGCAGAAATCCATCCTGGAAGAGCGTCGTGAGCCCCGCGCGATGGCGGATGGCGCGGCGCATCCCCACATGAGCGCCATGCGTGCAACCCGTGCGGATCTGCAAAGGCGGCTGGTCGATCTCGCCGAAAAGCTCGCGGCCGCCGGGATCGATGACGCGCGCAGCGAAGCCTGGCTGCTGCTCTCGGTCGCGACCGCGCGCAGCCGCGCCGAGCTGATCGCCGGCACGCCCTTGCCGCTCAGCCCGGCCGAGGCGGCACGCCTGGACGCGCTGGCGGCGCGCCGGCTCGCCCGCGAGCCGATGGCCTACATCCTCGGCGAGCGCGAGTTCTGGAGCCTTTCCTTCCATGTCGGCCCAGCCGTGCTGGTGCCGCGGCCCGAAAGCGAGACCGTGGTCGAGGCCGCGCTGGAAAACATCGCCGATCGCACCGCGTCCCTGCGCATCCTGGACCTCGGCACCGGCTCGGGCTGCCTGCTGCTGGCGCTGCTGTCCGAACTGCCGCGCGCAGGCGGGCTCGGCATCGACTGCAGCGCCGAAGCGCTCGCGATCGCCGCGAGCAACGCCCTGCGGCTCGGCCTCGCCGGGCGCGCCGCCTTTCGGAAGAGCGACTGGGGCCGCGACCTTGCCGGCCCCTTCGATGTGATCGTGGGCAATCCGCCCTACGTGGCCCGCACCGACGCCGAAAGCCTGGCACCCGAGGTGCGCGCGTTCGAGCCCGAGGAAGCCCTGTTCGCCGGGCCGGACGGCCTTTGCGCCTACCATGCCCTTGCCCCGAACTGTGCGCGTCTTTTGGCCGAGGATGGCATCTGCTGCCTGGAGATCGGCCAGGGCCAGCGCGCTTCGGTCGAGGCCATCATGCGCCGGCACGGCCTGCAGCTGATCGCGTCCGGCCCGACCTCGCCGGCATCGAGCGCTGCCTCGTTTTCCAGCCGGTCGCTTCCGCTAGCGCGCGATGCGGCAACTGAGCTAATGTCAAAAACGTCGGGCTGACGGAGCAAGGCCCCCTGCGATCATCTCCTCGCGCGGGACGCGGCAGGAGCCATGCTCAGCCGGGGAGACGGGCATGGGCCTCATCGTTCGGGTAATTCTGGCCATCGCGGGCGTGCTGGCTGCCCTGTTCGTCGCGCGGGATTCCGCCAACTTCGGCCTCGTCCAGGCGGCGGTCGGGCTCCTGCTGGTCGTCGCCGTGGTCGCTGTGGTCGTCGCTCTACGGCGCAAGAAGCCGTGATGGAACTTGCCCTTGGCTTGCTCGCGGTGCGGTCGGACGATCAGCATGAGATGTCCGTGGGCGGACGATCTCGGGCGCTGCCTGATGCCGGGGAGCCCGCGCGTCCGGTCGCCGCGCCCCGTAGCGCCCGCCACCGCACTTGGCGTATGCTCTCGCCTACCGCACGCCGTTCCGGCTGGACCCGTGGCGGAGTGGTTGACGAGGGAGAGAAAGCCATGCCCGGCGACCTGATCAGGCCCGACGATCTCAGGCGCATCGCCGACGACATCGAGATGGCGAAGGCACGCGAGGCGCTCGAGAAGAAGCGCAAGGTCGACCATGAGCGCGACCAATTTCGCGAGACGTTCATGGCTCGCGAGGTCCACCCGGAGGTGTTCGAGCGGCTGTCGCGGCTGGTCAAAGGCGCGGCCGAACGGGGTGAGCACGAGGTCCTGGCCATGCGCTTCCCGAGCTCCGACCGCACCGACGGCGGCCGGGTGATCAACAGCTTCGAGCCCGACTGGCCGCAGACGCTGACCGGCTTCGCCAAGAAGGGGCACGAGTTCTACGAGAAGGAGCTGGCGCCGCTAGGTTACAAGGCGTGCGCGCCCAGATCATGGATTTTCCAGGCGGCATGCCAGGCGACGTCGGCATCTTCCTGCGCTGGTAGCGCTGCTGGCCGCGCCGCGCGGGCGGGAGAGCAGCGGCCCGTTCCGCCTAACCGCCCGACGATCTGGGCGGCGTTCCGGCCGTGCCGAGGCCAGTGGGCTGGAAAGACGAACTACGCGGTGCATCGTCGGCCGGGACGCAAAGATCGACGAAAATCCCAGCGAACCGCCTGACCATGGAGGAAATCGACAATGGCGAGCAAAGCGAGTTTTACCTCCGACGAATGGGAGAAATTCCTGGAGAGCCCGATGCTGGCTGGCATGGCGGTCACGGCGGCCGAGCCCAGCGGCCTCTGGGGCGTGCTCAAGGAGGGTTTCGCCGCGAGCGGCGCTCTCGCCCAAGCCAAGGCCGACGCCGGCTCGAATGCCCTGATCAGGGCCGTCGTTGCCAACTTCGAGACCGCCGAGGGCCGGAGCGCCGCACGCGACGGCCTGAAAGCCAAGCTTGCCGGCGGCAAGTCCGGCGACCTCAAGGCCAAGGCGATCGACGGGCTGCGCCAGGTGTCGGCTCTGCTCGAGGGCAAGGCGCAGGGCGACGCGCCCGCCTTCAAAGCGTGGTTGCAAGCCATCGCCCAACGGGTCGCCGAGGCTGCTAAAGAGGGCGGCTTTCTGGGCTTTGGCGGCGTCCCGGTAAGCGACGCCGAAAAGGTGACCCTGGCGGAGATCTCCGGCGCGCTGAAGCTAACCGCATAAGGGCGGCTGCCCCTGATTGCCTGTCCAAGGCGCCAATCCGGTAGACCGGCTTTCGGGCCGGTAAGCCAAGGCGGGACGCGGCTCATTCGGGAGCCCGTTCCACCGGCGTCCGGCGAAACAGCCGGCGCACGAAGCGGACGGCGAGCGAGCAGAACACCACGACGATCGCGAGCGCCGCGAGCGGTGCCAGGAGTGCCAGCAGCGACACGAGCAACGCGCCACCGATCTCGCTGGTCGCGACGACCGCGTTGCCGAGCCCGCCCGTCATCACCGTGGACGTCGCACGCAGCAGCGAGGTGACATTCTTCGTGAGACCCGCGTCACCACCGCCCGCGATCACTGCGGTGGTCCACTTCACGATCGGCGGCAGGTCGGTCATGACGGCGGCGGCCGCAATCGTTCCCGCCACGAGTGCTGCCGGTGTCGCGATCGCATCGAGCAGGTTGTCGATTCCGGGGATGTAGTACGCGAGAACTTCGGCGATCGCCGCGACGCTCAGCATCGCGAGCGCGGCCGGCGTAGCGAGCCAGGCGAAACTGTCGCCGAGCGTGAGATGACCGGTGTAGGCGGCGCCGCTCATCACCAGCAACGGCAGGAAGACGCGAAACCCGACCGCCGCGGCGAGCCCGACGCCCAGCGCTAGCGAAACAACGATGTCGAGTTCGGACATGCATGCCTATTCCGCGTCCGGCAATGATCAGTATGCGCCTCGGCCCACCGCATCAATCGCAAAGG
>CAVWCI010000013.1:0-21343 GCA_963753315.1 uncultured Alphaproteobacteria bacterium | reverse complement strand
GCCAGAAGAACGATGCGGCCGATGCTGAGGCGATCTGCGAGGCGGTGGGCCGGCCGACCATGCGCTTTGTTCCCGTGAAGACTGTGGAGCAGCAAAGCGTGATGGTGCTGCATCGGACCCGCCTGCTGCTGATGCGCCAGCGGGTCCGGCTTGCGAACGCGATCGGTGGGCACATGGCGGAGTATGGCGTCGTGGCGCCGATCGGCCGTCGAGGAACTCCAAAAGGTCATCGAGCTGATCGTCGACGAAAGCGACGAGCGCGTGCCGCCTTGGGCCCGTGCCTGTCTGCGGTTGCTGGTCACCCAGCTGCAGCTGGTCAATGCGCAGGCGCTGGAGACCGATCGCCAGATCAAAGCGAGCGCGCGGTCGACCGAGGTTGGCCGCCGGTTGATGGAAATTCCTGGGGTTGGCCCGGTCCTAGCGAGCGCCATCGTCGCTTCGGTTGCGGATCCTGGTGCGTTCCAGTGCGGGCGGCATCTGGCTGCCTGGATCGGATTGGTGCCGAGACAGAACTCGAGCGGCGGTAAGGACCGCCTGGGTGGCATCAGCAAGCAAGGTCATCGTTACTTGCGGCAGCTGCTGGTCGTTGGCGCGCTGGCGGTGATCCGCTATGCGCAGCGGCACGGCACCCGCCGGCCGTGGCTGGTGCAGTTGCTGGCACGGCGCACGACGAAGGTCGCTGCGGTCGCGCTCGCCAACAAGACGGCGCGCATCATCTGGGCGATCATGACCAACGGTGAGCGGTACAGGGAACCTGTCGTCCAGGCGGCGTAGCGCCGGACCACCGCCACCAAAGAGGTTGGGAAGGGCGAACGGAGTGTAATGCGAACAGCCGGTCGGTACCGGGAACGGAACAACCCAACTTAGCCAGTGCGTCTTTGAACGCGTGCTTTTGATCGGAATCCGTTCCGCAGAAGGCATTAGGGCCAGCGGCATATGTGCGCCGCGTCAACAGGCCGGACACATGGCAGCACCGACTAGCCTCGCAGCACCCCCAAGCAACCCTTGCCACCGGAGAGCCGTCCACACATGGCTAAGAGCGCCCGATGGAGGGTGGGCAGAGCGTGGCCGCTCTGCCCCGGTGTTCAGACGTCGATCTGCTCGGCGATCGCGAGCGCGTCCCGGTGCCGCTGTCCTACGCGGCTTCCGCCGCCGCCGTTCTCCTTGTCCAACTCATGGACCCGGGCGCGCGCCGCAGTCAGTGCCTGGGTAGTGTGATGCAGCTTGGAGGCGAGCGCGCTCATCACCTCGACGCCGACCTGGGGAAACTGGTTGACCAGGTGGAAGAAACCTTCCTTCGATACACGCAGGGCTTCGAGGTCGCCATGAGCGACCACGGTGGCGGTGCGCGGCACGTCGCAGAAAATCGCGATCTCGCCGATGATGTCGTTCTTGCCGAGGCTCGCGACTTTGATCGCGCCCTCAGGCGTATCGACCAGAACGTCGGCCCCGCCCTCAAGAATGATGTAGGCGGCGTCGCCGTGGTCACCCTGGTGGAACAGCTCGTCGCCCGACAGGTAGGCTAGCCGCTCGCTGGTGAACGCTAGCAGTTTGAGCTTGGCCGGATCGACTTTGGCGAACAGCGGAATGTTGCGCAGGACCCCCAGATCTTTGGTCAAGCTCATGGGTGGACCTCCTGGCTGGTTTTTCATCCGGCCGCGATCAGCTCGTGTAGCGCGGGGCCGCCTCGGTTCGCAATGCCCTCGTCAGGACGCTCCGCTAGGGGCGCACATCTAGAACGGAGAGGCAAGGTCGCTCCTCGCGGAGCAGCGGGCGTCACCGACGCCTGCGGCTCCTGCCGCTCGCTTGCCTGGCGCCCGACCTCGTGGAGGAGACTTTGGACAGGCGGCAGCCGAAGGGGCTGAGGCTGACCGAAGTGCTGGGGAACGGTCCTTGGCGACCTTGTCATCACGCAGGTTGGTAGCCACGCTGGCGTTGTCGCTCGCCCGTTGCATCCGAGCGAGTGCGCTCCGAGATGTCCCCGGCTCTCAAAGTCAGCTTTTGGCGGCACTGCCGCTTCGAGGCCAAGCCCGCAGAACCACCTGTAGGCGAGGTTGAACCGGACCTCGTCGCACAGTCGCCGCTCGGAACGGATCGAGTAGCAGTAGCCGATCAGCAACATCCGGATCATCAGCTCCGGATCGACCGACGGGCGGCCGATCTCGCTGTAGAAGGGCTCGAGCTGCTTACGGACCATGTCGAGGTCGAGCAGCGCATCCAGCTTACGCAACAGATGGTTCGCCGGAACCTGGTCCTCGAGCCGGAAATGGTAGAACAGCCGCTCCTGACCCGCTTCCAACCGACCCATCATCGCCAGACCCCGTCGCGATCGATCCCACCGCGACCGAATCACGGCTCAGGCAAGCCCGCAACACGCCTTTTTCAACAGCTCCGGCTATGAGCCGCCATCGCGCCCCGGTACCCGGCGCGGCCGCTGTAAGGCGGAAACCGGCCGTTAGAACGGCGTATGTCCGCTTTCACGCCCTTTCGGCGGCTTCACCCTCAGCAGCAGACATCGCGGAACGATCGATGATCCACCGGTGCCATGTTCTCATGATGTTCTCACACGTCGCTAGGGGGGATCGCAGAAATCGGCCGCCGGACGTCAAGAGCCGCTCGAGGCCGAGCAGGCGCAGCCCTGGTCCTTCTTGCACTGCCTCTCGGCGCTAATGCACCCGTCGCCACAGGGCTTGACCTTCTGGCACATCCGGCAGCATTGCGGAGCCGTCTGCGCGGTCGACATCGGAAGCGCCCGCGTCATGAGCGGCGCCTGGTCGGCGCGCGCCTCGAGGAGGGGCGCTGCCACGAGCAGCAGGGCGAGCGCCACAGCCTGCGCGAGACGTGACCGCGGCGCGAGCCGCCCCGGTGGCGCGAACTCGAGCACCGTCGCGGGGCCGTCCATCTCCTGATCCGGCTCGGGCTCGGCCTCGTCATCCTCGAGGTCTTCGGCGCAGCATCGAAGGTGAGCAGCCGGTCGAGCGTCCAGCGATCGACCATCGAGCAGAAGCGCGGTGCGCCCTTGGTCGTCGGTGCCGACGACGTCACCGTCCCTGAGCACGCAGTTGAGGAGCGCCCGGGCCTCTGAAGCCGGATCACGACCGCGGAAAGCAACTACGGACATTAGCGACCCCGCCTTGTGGTTGTGACCGGCGAGGGTCGCAGGGAGTGGTTAACGAACCGCTAAAAGGGCGGACGCCTCGCTATCGCAGCGGCGCGCGCCAGCCGGCCTCGAGGGCCTCCCGTTCGTCGCAGAACCAGCGCTCTCCTTTGGAGGCACTGATGCGAGTCCGGTCGTACCACTGTGATCCCCATGGGGTGTGGTAGATCAGTTCGCCTTCCCGGTTGATGTTACCTTTGATCGGGCAGCCGGCGGGCGCTTTCTGCGCGGCGACCTGCCAGCGCTTCGCGCGATACTCCCAAGGCGGCTCGAAGTCGGTCTGCCAGAGGCCAATGCTGTCGGTCAGAGCAGCGTCCTCCTCCTCGGTAAAGCGATCCGAGTAGCGCCGGAACACCATCGCGAGCCCGCTCGCGACGAGCCATTGCGAAAGGCCCTCGCCTCCAACCTCGCAGCGCGCGACCCTCCGGTCGTACTGGTCGAGCTTGAGAACCTCGCACCGGACCTCTTCTCCGGCCAGGCGCTCGGCCAGGGCGTCGGCTACGTATGCGCCGCATGGGCGCAGGCGGGAGGGTCCGCCATCGCAGGTTTGAGCGAGCTCGGGGGCGTCGACGTCGAACAGCCGCACGACGGTCTCGCCGATTTTGAACGTGTCGCCGTCGATCACCACCGCCGGCCCTGCGATCATCTCGGGCTCGGCCGCAGAGACAGGATGCGCGAATGTCGCGAGCAGGAGCAAGATGAACGGACAACGCATGGTGCGCCTGGATGTAGCACAGGGATTTGTGAATTGACACCGGCGCGAGCCGTGGCGGCGGTCGACGCGGACCTCGGCCTTGCCTGCCTCGAGGAAGGCCCACGCTGGGCTGTGCGGCCTGTGGGCCGATGCCACGGGGCGAGTGCTGTGGTATGAGCATTCGGTTCGGCCCGATTTAAGAACACGCTACCACGTGCGGTGCTCGGAGCAGAAAGCATGAGCATGGTCGCAAAATTCCTTGTCGTTGTTGAAGTCGCCATTCTGACTTCTCGTTTGAACCTGTACCGCAGACGAGACCGACCACCGCGGCCGTGACCCTGACCGCTGAGGAGAAGGCGCGGGTCAAGGAAAGGAAAGCGCTGGAGGCGCAAGCTCCCACGCTTCGCAGGCTGCGGGACGAGGCGATCGCCAATATTGGCTGGGTCGCGGGCAACGCGTATGGCCATCCGATTTGGCCGGAGGTCGAGCCGTTCATCGGCCCCGGCGGGACCTACTACGAAATCCTGCTACGGACCGGGATCCCTGGCTCAGACCCTGAGATCGAGGTCAGCCTCAACGTTCAGCGGTACCGCGAGGCGTTCGACCGCGGGAAGGCCGCGACCTTCAACGAAGCAGAGGGCGCAGTCGGCTTGAGCGCGTCAATGAGGTCGTGGCGGAATGTCGAACCTTTTGCCGCAAGCTGCGGATTAGGGCGCCAGCACACACTCCAGGGGCGCTGCGGTTCGTCCCTTACCTTTCCGATGCGGCGGTGTATATCAGCGGACGGGTCGAGCGACCGGGTATTTCGCACCAGTTGAGCCAGAGCCAGAGCGACCAGCGCCCACCAGGCCAGCGTCCAGCGCCAGCGCCAATGACAAAGCCGAGCCTCGACCCTCCCGACACCATCGCCATGTGCTCAAGGAGGGTCGCGAGATGACCAAGCCTAAGACTACTCTCTGGTACCCGCTCCTCGCGTGCGGCGTCACAAAGCACGAAGACCACATTCTGGTCGAGACTGTGTCCGGTTACGATGCCGCCGTTAGCGGCCCTCATTTGGTCGAGGGCGATGATGATGGCGTTTCGGCGTGCGTCACCCTGACCCACGACCAAGCGGTCAACCTGCTGCTTGCACTCGGTGCGGCGCTGGGGATCGAAGACGCCAAGGCAATGGCGGCGCCTATGGCCGAAATCGCCGGCCGCCTGAGATACCCCGCAGCTTGGCAGCCGCGCGGTTGAAGGGCGCTCTTCAGGGGGCGCCCTTTTCCTTTTCGGTGCAATGTGCGGTATTCTCCGCCTCGCGCTCGGCCTTGATCTTCTCCCGCCGCTTGCGCTGGCGCTCGGCTGCCGTCATGGCGCGTGGCTCTGGCGGTTCCTCGGGCTCTTGCGGTGCTACGCCGTAGAGCTCACCGTCGAGCGTCGGCACGAGCGCCCACCAGCCTTGATCGCAGGCATCGGAGCAGACGTGCGAGCCGTTCGCCAAGGCAGAACAGGCATCGGCGGGATGTTGGGGCGGTCGGTGTGGTGGGGGCCTGACCGCGAGCGCGGGCGAGGGCCCGGCGTTCCTCGCGCGATAACCAGATTGTGGCGGGCAGGTCCGGCAGATCGGCCATGGCGAGCGGCATAGCACGATTTTTGCGCCGGATGCTACCTGATTGCTCCCTAAACCCCAATTCGTCAGGGAGCATGATGCGCAAAAAGTGGCAGAAAGGTTGGCGCGCCCTGCAGGACTCGAACCTGCGACCATCGGCTTAGAAGGCCGGTGCTCTATCCAGCTGAGCTAAGGGCGCCCCCTGCCCCACTAGACCATGTGGGCGTGCGACACGAAACGAAAAGCGCACCAGCACCGCCGCCCGCGGGCAACAAGCCTGCTCGTCGGGTCAGCACGACCCGCGAGAAAAGTCACGTCCTGCGGATAAAATTCTCGGCGTAGGACTTCGGGGCCACGATCCGCTTGTGCGGCTCGAACACGCGGTAGTCGAGGCCCTCGCGCTTGGCGTACGCGATCGCGGCCTCCTTGCTGGGAAAGCGCAACTCCAGCTGCTGCTCGGTATCGCCCGAGCCGATCCAGCCGCACAGAGGGTCCGTGACCTTGGGCATCTTGGGCTCCATCTCCAGAACCCAGTGCACGGTCTTGGCGCGACCGGATTGGGTCGCGGTCCTGGCGGGGCGATAGATCCGGGCGACCATCGGCGCTCCCTCCGCTTCGATTCCTGGCTTGTGAGGACGAGCCGCAGGCAGGATTAGCCGCAGCCGGGGCCGGATTCAAGACGCCTGCACGGGTGCCGCCTGACGCCAGCGCGCGCGCAGCGCCTCACGGTGCCGAGCCAGCCACTGCATCGCCAGCACCGTGTGGGCGACCCGCAAGCTGCCCTCGTCCAGCCAGGCGAGCGCCTTTGCGAACGGCAGCACGTGGACCTTGATGTCCTCGCCCTCGTCCGGCAGGCCGAAGATGCCGCCCGCACCCGCGGTCTCGGCCCGGCCGACGAAGACGTGCACGATCTCGGACGAGCCGCCCGGGCTCATGAAGCAGGAGCAGACCGGCGCGAGGTCCAGGATTTCCAGGCCGGCCTCCTCGAGCGCCTCGCGGCGCGCCACCTCGTCCGCGCTCTCGCCGTCCTCGATGATGCCGGCGACCGTCTCGAGCAGCCAGGGATCGCAATCCGTCTCGAGCGCGCCGGCGCGGAACTGCTCGATCAGCACGACCTCGTCGCGCACCGGGTCGTAGGGCAGCACGGCGGCGGCATGGCCGCGCGCGAACACCTCGCGCACCAGCTCCGGACCGAGGCCGCCCGCGAACTGCCAGTGCCGCAGCCGGTAGCGCACCATCCGAAAATAGCCGTCGAACACCACCGTGCGATCGAGGATCTCGACCCTTGGATCCGGCATGGCGGCCCTCGGAGCGGCGAGGATCAGGTGAACGCCTTGTAGGCGATGAGCGTGACGGTGTCCTTGACCCCGTCCAGGGTCTGCACCTGGCCGTTGATGAAGCGGCCGATGTCGGCCTGGTCGTCGAGATAGAACTTCATCAGCAGATCGTACTGGCCGGAGATCGAGTGCACCTCGGAGACCGCCTCGATGCGCTGCACGGCGGCATCGGCGACGTCGTAGGTGCGCCCGAGCTCGCACTTCACCATCACGAAGATGGTCTGCATCACTCTTCGCCGGGCTTGTCGACGGGCCGCGGGTTGGGCACCGGCCGGCGCATGAACAGCGGCACGTGCTCGCCCATGCCGACGATCGGCGGCGGCGCGGGGGCGCGGCCCTTGCGTCCGTGGGCGGGAGCCATCGGCGCCACGGGCGACGCCGCCGGACGTGCGCGCGCCGTCGGCGCCGCCTGGGCCTGAGCCGGTGCCGGGGCGTTCGCGGTCGCACCCGAGGTGGGCGCCTGCGCGCCCGGAGCCCTCGCGGCCCTGGTCGACGCGGGGTCCCCAGGGAATGGGCTCGGATCGGGCTCGGATCGGGGCTCGGATCGTGCCTCGCCGCGTGCGCGCCGGCTGCGGCCGCGTCTCGCCGGCCTGGCGATACTCGTCTCGGGGCCCGGATCAGGCCTCGTCGCGACGTCGGCGTCCAGCCCGGAGCGCGCCTCGCTGCGCGGCACCTCACGCGTATCGCGGGCGCATTTCCGGGTGCGCCTGTGGGGGTGCCGGCGCCGCATCGTTGCGGCGTGCGGCCGCGTCGCCGGCGGCCCTGCGGCTCGTCGGCGAGCTCGGGCTGGTCCATACCGCCGATCTCCAACCGTGGCATCTGCTTGCCGGTCAGCTTCGCGATCGCATCGACGAACCGGCTCTCGTCGGGCAGTGCCAGCGTGAAGGCGCGACCCTCGCGCCCGGCGCGCGCGGTCCGGCCGATCCGGTGGATATAGTCGTCGGCATGGATCGGCACGTCGTAATTGATCACGCAGGGCAGGCGCGCGATGTCGAGGCCGCGCGCCGCGACGTCGGTCGCCACCAGAAAATCGATCTCGCCGGCCTTGAACGCATCCAGCGCCTTGGTGCGCTGCGCCTGGTCGAGGTCGCCGTGGATGTCGCGGGCATTCAGCCCGACGCGCTCCATCTGGCGCCGCAGGCTCGCGACCTCGCGCTTGCGGTTGCAGAAGACGAGCGCCTTGCCGACCTCCTGGGTCTCGATCAGCCGCCGCAGCGCCTTGAACTTCTGGCGTGGCGCCACGATCATCAGGTGATCGTCGACGCCCGTGGCGGTGGTCGCCGGCGGCGCTGCCTGCGCCTCCTCGGGATTGGTGAGGAAGGCATCCGCGAGGCGGCGGATCTCCGTCGGCATGGTGGCCGAGAACATCAGGGTCTGGCGGCGCCGGCTGACCAGGCCGACGATGCGCTCGACGTCCGGGATGAAGCCCATGTCGAGCATGCGGTCGGCCTCGTCGATGACCAGGATCGAGACGCCGCCGAGCAGCACCTTGCCGCGCTCGAACTGGTCGATCAGCCGGCCTGGCGTCGCGATCAGCACGTCCACGCCGCGATCCAGCTTGCGCCACTGCTCGTCCATGCCGACGCCGCCGATGAGCAGCGCCATGGTGAGCTTGAGGTGCTTGCCGTAGGTCTCGAAATAGGCGGCGGTCTGGGTCGCGAGCTCGCGGGTCGGGCTCAGGATGAGCGAGCGCGGCATGCGCGCCTTGCTCTGGCCGGACGCGAGGCGCTCGATCATCGGCAGCACGAAGGCCGCCGTCTTGCCGGTGCCGGTCTGGGCGATGCCCAATAGATCGCCGCCCGTGAGAATGGCGGGGATCGCGCGTTCCTGGATCGGCGTGGGCACCGTATAGCCGGCATCGGTCACGGCCTGAAGGATCTCAGGCCGGAGGGCAAAGTCGCTGAACTTCATGTAGACCCCGAGTGGGGAGAGGGAATCAAAAGGTCACCATCCTGGCAACGCATGTTGTCGCGGATGTAGTGGTTCCGGTCAGGATGTCAATAATCCCCCGCCGATCCGGGCAGCTTGACAACGGCGAACCACCGCTGCCAGTGCTGGCCTGCATCCTCGGATACTCGAATGGTGGCCTTATGCTCCTCGAAGCAACCCGATCGCTTCTGCTTCTGGTCGACAGCCAGACGCGGCTCGCACCCGCGATCCACTGACGCCGACGCCTGCGTGCGGCAATGCCGCCTGCTGATCGAGACGGCAAAGCGCCTCGACGTGCCGGTCGTCGCGATCGAGCAGTATCCCCAGGGCCTCGGGCCCACCGTGCCGGAACTGGCGGCGCTCCTGGACCCGGCGCAGGTGCATGCCAAGCGCCACTTCTCCTGCGCCGCCGAGCCGCGGATCGTCGCAGCACTCGAAGCGCATGCGTGCCCGACGACGTTCTCTCAGCCACCGGTTGTGAAGCGGCTCACTTGCATCGCCTGAAAGGCGTGGCAAACTGGGCGCGCATCAACCGGAGTGCGCGCCATGCCTGCGACCAAACCGCTGCTTCCAGCAGGCATGCTTGCGCTTGGGCTCATGCTGATCGCGGGCCCCGTACAGGCGGCAAATCAGATCGAGAGCGTCGCGATCGCCTCCGAGAGCGCGGACGAGGTCGTGCTCACCGTAGTCTACAGCTACGAGGGCGATCGCGGCAGCAACGTCGCGATCTCTGCCGTCATGGCCAATGACGGCGAGCCCTCGGCGTACTACGGCTACCAGCCCGGACGGGTCGAGCGCGGCCGTCACCGCACGCAGGTGAGGCTCGGCGCGATGCAGAGCGCGCCGGCCATCTTCTCGACCGACCAGATCGAGGTCGCCATGTATGTCGGCGGCGGCGAGGCTTTCGTGAAGCGCCAGTTCAGCTACGCCAAGACCTGGTCGCAGCCCGGCGCGACCCTGCCGCCCGTGATGCGCCTGGCCGAGATGCGCCCCCGTCTGCCGCTGCAACGGGCGCCCTTCGCCCGTGTGGAGCAGGCCCAACCACCGCAGGAACTGACCCCGCCGGACGAGGCTGGGCAGGCTGGCGCGGTGGAGCGGCGCATCCTGCCGGACGGCGCGGTCGAGCTGCACTATCCGGACGGCACGATTCGCAAGCTGTTCGGCGGCGGGGAGACGATCACGCGGCCGGACGGCAGCACCAGCACCATGCTGTATCAGAACGCCCAGCCGGCAACGCCGCCGACCGCACCGCCCGATTCGACCCACGCCAGCTGGCTGGACGCCGAGAACGAGCGTCTTCTCAACATCATGCGCACGCTGGTCGGCAACGACGAGCCGTCGATCCAGAACTACCTCGAGCGCGAGGGGGAGGATCGCACCGTCTACGAGCAGATCGACGCGCGCACCCAGGCGGTCGGCTGGCTGGTGCGCCCGTGAGCACGCGCCGCCTCGGCGCCTCGGCGCTGGCACTGGCCCTGATCGCAAGCCTGGGCGTCGCCGATCGCGCAGGACGTCGACGACCGCGGCAGCGGCTCGAGGGGTTCGATCCTGGCGCCGCCGCCGATCAATCCGGCGCGGACCTCGCCTTCCCCGACGCGCCCGACCCCACAGCGTCGTTCCAGACCACGGCGGCCTATCAGGCGACGCTGCAGGCATACTACGCCTATCGCAAGACTGGCTACGAGCACCGCCTCGGCGTGTTCGCCTGGCAGTCGCTCTCGACCAAGGTGATTTTCGTCGTGGTGCTGCTGCTGGTGCTTGCCGGGATCTACTTCGCCGCCATCCAGTTCCACGCCGGCCTGCGCCGGCGCGACGGCGTCGACGCGGCGCCCGCGGAGGAGACCGAGCTCAGCCTGTCGCTCAGCGAAGTCAAGGTGCGCTCACCGGTGCTCGGCGTGATCATCTTGACCATCTCGCTCGCCTTCTTCTATCTCTACCTCGTTCACGTCTATCCGATCAGGAATGACTTCTGATCGCAGACGCGCCAGGCCGCGGATCTGCTGGTGCTCTGCTCGTTCTTGCAGCAAGTGCCAAGATGAAGGCCAGACAACGGAAGGAAGAATGCCTGCATCGCTGTTGGCACGCGCTGCCTCGGTCGCCGATCTGAAGAAACGCGCCAGGCGACGAGTTCCCCGCTTCGCCTTCGACTATCTGGAAGGTGGCTGCAACCAGGAGATCGCGATCGCGCGCAACCGCAGCGCGCTCGATGCGATCGTCATGGAGCCGCGCTATCTGGAGGACTGCGCAGCACCGGACCTGTCGGTCTCGCTGTTCGGCCGGCGCTACGACGCGCCGTTCGGGGTGGCCCCGGTCGGCCTCGGCGGCCTGATCTGGCCGCGCGTCGCGGAGTATCTGGCCGAGGCCGCCGGGCGGGCGAACATCCCGTTCTGCCTGAGCACGGTCGCCACGACCTCGATCGAGCGCGCGGCCGAGCTCGCCGGCGAGTGCCTCTGGTTCCAGCTGTACACGCCGACCGACCCGGCGATCCGCGACGCGCTGCTCGACCGTGCCGCGGCCGTGGGCTGCCGGGTGCTGCTGGTGACGATCGACGTGCCGGGCGCGGCGTGGCGGCCGCGCGACCTGCGCAACGGCCTGTCGGTGCCGCCGCGCTTCGATCTGCGCACGCTGCTGCAGATCGCGGCCCGGCCGGTCTGGGCCATGGCGATGCTGCGCGCCGGCATCCCGCAGTTCGATTCGATCCGGCCCTACATGCCCAAGAACGTGAGCATGGCCGGCAGCAGCGTCTTCACCAGGACGACATTCACCGGCGGCCTCCATCGCGAGTCGCTGGCGCGCATCCGCGATCGCTGGCAAGGGCCTCTGGTCCTCAAGGGCGTCGAGACCGTACGCGAGGCGGAGCTGGCGCTCCAGCTCGGCGCCGAGGGCATCGTCGTGTCCAACCACGGCGGCCGCCAGCTCGACGCGTCGCGATCGCCCGTGGAGGTATTGCCGCAGATCCGCGCCGCGGTCGGCGATCGCATGACGGTGCTGGCCGACAGCGGCGTCGAATCCGGCGCCGACATCGGGCGCATGCTGGCCAAGGGCGCGGTCGGCGTGCTTGCCGGACGCGCCTTCATCTACGGCGTCGGCGGCCTGGGCCGCGCCGGCGCCGCAGCACACCATCGAGATGCTGCGCGAGGAGCTCGCCCGTTTCATGGGCCAGCTGCGCTGCGCGCGGCCCGAGGAGCTGGCGCGCCACCTGCCCGACGCGCGGCAGCGCGACCCGGGCGAGCAGCCGATGCGGCCGCACGCGGTAGCCTGAGGCAACGTTGACATCGCACGTGAACTAGGAATATAAGCGGATTCGCCCGCCATCGAGGGAAGCCAGCCATGGCCATGCAAGGCGACAACAACAAGCCGATCCCCCCTGTCACCGCGCCCAGGGTCGGCCAGCAGAGCCTTACGCCGGCGCCCGCGCCCAAGTCCCAGGATGAGCTGCTGGGCATCATCACCAAGGCGATCTCGGAGGTGGTCAACCTCAAGATCATCACCGTGGTCTCGCCGGTATCGATCGGCGGTACGCTCGAGAACCCGACCGTCGCCTTCGACCAGAACCAGAAGGTCGGCGCCATCGCGACCTGCATCAACCTGCTCGACGGCGACATCACCACGGCCATCGACCCCGCCTACGGCAACAACGCCGACGATCCCGTGCGCCAGTACCACGAAGACCAGGTCAAGGAGGCCAAGGAGATCGTCGATCGCAATCTCAAGCTGGTCGCAGACCTGATCGAGAACCTCTGGGACAAGTTGTCCGAATAGCGGAGCGCGCTGGCATGGTGGCAATCGATCTCGTTGCGGTTGCTGCCGGTTTCGGGCATTCCTGATGGCCGAGCACGCGGAAGGAACGTCCGCAAGGGAGGACCACATGCGCGCCTTCAGGATGAGCCTGGCAGCCGGTCTGATCGGGATGTTCGGGGTCGGCCCCGCGGTGGCGGCGGACCTAACGGCCGAGGCGGTCGCCGAAGCCATGGGGCTCGGCGCCGAGGACCGCGCCAAGCTGCAGGCGGGCGAGATCGTCTCGACCGAGATCGAGGAGACCACCGAGAAGCAGCTGGCCGTGGCGCTTGCGCTGAAAGTGCCGGCCACGCTCGACGAGGTCGCCGCGCGCGTATCCGAGGGTACCACGCTCGAGGCCAACACGGCGATCCAGGCCTATGGCGAGATCGACCCGGCGCAGGCCAGCGAAGCCGCGTTCGCTCCCATCACGCTGGACGCGGACGAGGTGGAGCGGCTGCTCGAGGTCGAGCCAGGCTCGGACTTCAACCTGTCGAGCGCCGAGATCGCGGTCTTCCAGGACCTGGCGCAACAGCATGAGGCGGGCGATCCGGCCGCGGCGGAGGCCGTCAATGCCGCCTGGCGGCAGATGCTCGCCGGGCGCCTGCAGGCCTATCTGGCCGGCGGCCTCGATGGCATCGCGCCCTATGACCGGGGCGGCGATTCTTCCAGCGCGGCCGACGATCTGAAGGCCGCGGCCGAAGGCTCGAAGCTCGTGCAGCAGGTCGTGCCGGAGCTGTACCAGGCCTTTCTGGCCTATCCGAACCAGAGCGTGGCCGATGTGGAGCACCGGTTCTTCTGGACCGAGCAGGTGGCCGACGACCGGCCGGTCTATGCCCTGACCCACCGCATGGTGCAGCAGCGGCCCGACATGCTGGTATTGCTGTCGCGCGACTTCTATGTCAGCCATTCGTTCAACGCGTCGCAGGGCGCTGCCGGCGCGTTGCCGGTCGAGGACGGCGTGGTGGTCTTCTATGCCAACCGCACATCGAGCGACCAGGTGGCGGGCTTCATGAGCGGCATGCGCCACGAGATCGGGCGCGGCATGATGCGCGACAGCCTGGTCAAGGCGATGGAGGAGATTCGCGCCGCAGCGCAGCGTTGAGGCCGCTTGACCTCGCCAGGGAAGTGCGGAGTTTTGCGCCTTTTGATGCGGAAGGCACATTTCTTGCTCCCGTGAGCAATGACTTCTCAAGAATCGCACGCTATCGAGGGCGATTCATGATGCCATCCGAGCCGGTCCGCCCCCAATGACCAACGCGACCACCACGAGCGCCACCAGGATCCTGATCATCGTTCACCAGGCTCACTCGACGCCCGGCCGGGTCGGCGAGCTGCTGGAGGAGCGTGGCTGCGTCCTCGACCGGCGCTGCCCCAATCTCGGCGATCCGCTGCCCTGCGATCTCTCACCCTATACCGCCTGCGTGGTGTTCGGCGGCCCGCAGAGCGCCAACGACGACCATCTGCCGGGCATCCGTGCAGAGCTCGACTGGCTCGAGCGCACCGCCCTGCCTTCCGACCGGCCGCTATTGGGCATCTGTCTCGGCGCGCAGATGATCGCCAGAGTGCTCGGCGCCAAGGTCGGGCCGCATCCCGACGGCCTGGTCGAGATCGGCTACCATACGATCCATCCGACCGCAGCCGGCCAAGCTTATCTCGAGGGGCCGACGCTCTTCTACCAGTGGCATAGAGAAACCTTCGAGATCCCGTGCGGCACGGTCCACCTTGCGCACAACGAGGCTTTCAACGGCCAGGCCTTTCGCTACAACGGCCATGTCTACGGGCTCGAGTTTCATCCTGAGATGACCCGTGCCATGATCGACCGATGGACCACCTCGGAGCGCGGCAGCGAGATGCTGTCGCTGCGCGGCGCCCAGGCCCGCGAGCTGCAGCTCGCGGGGTACGACCGGCATGCGCCGATCACCGATCGCTGGCTGGACTGGTTCCTGCGGACGCGCCTGCTGCGCGAGGCAGCCCCGGCGCGGGCGGAGTTGAGAGGCACGGCCTTACTGGCGAGCCTGGCGCTTCGCCTCGTCGCGTGCCTGCGACCAGCCGTTCGCCCACTGCTGATGGGCACAATTGTCGCCGTGATAGGGATTGTCGGGGAGCCCCCCGCCGGACAGCATAGGCGGCAAACCCCTCCTCGTACGGCTCGCGTTCCACGCCGGCCTGGGCACAGCCGCAGGCGAGCTCGGCACGAAACTCTTCCGGCTCCATCGACACCGTGGCCCCAGCGCCACACGGACGCGGCGTCGACGCCTGCCGGCGCGGCATCCCGCGCCCCAGGTGCAACTCGGTCGCGTCGTCGATCAGCTCTATCGATAGAAGATCGGTCATGGTCTCGGCTTACATACTCACGCTCACTTTTGGGCTCCGTAGGTCTACGCACGGGCGCCCGTCGGGTTCCGCATTGTCCTGGCACAATCTAGCAACCGACCATCGATCGCCAAGCCCGAGATGACGTTACTGTGATCGAATGCCCACTCGATGTGGCTCTTGCGCAACGGCCTGACAGAGCTGGATTGCCGCCTTCCAGGCCCGGCGCTATGCGATGGCGGAGCGCTCGGCGCGTGGCGTCTTGCCGTACATCTGGCGATAGCAGGTCGAGAAGTGTGACGCCGAGACGAAGCCGCAGGCAAACGCCACGTCCATGATCGGCATGGTGGTCTGGTAGAGCAGATGCCGGGCGCGCTCCAGCCTGAGCTCGAGGTAGTACTGCGCCGGCGTGCGGCCCAGATGCTTGCTGAACAGGCGCTCCAGCTGGCGGCGGGACAGGCCGACATAGCCCGCCAGCGTATCCTGGTCGATCGGCTCCTCGACGTTCGCCTCCATCAGCTCGATCGCGCCGATCAGCTTGGGATGATGAATGCCGTGCCGGACCCGGTACGGCATCCGCTGATGGTCGAAGGAGCTGCGGATGCGATCGACGATGCATTGCTCGGAGACCTTGGTCGCGAGCTCCTGGCCGTGCTCGGTGGCGATCAGATGGAGCATCATGTCGAGCGCCGCGGTACCGCCCGAGCAGGTCAGGCGGTTGCGATCGACCTCGAACAGATCGGCCTGCACCGGGATGTCGGGAAAATCCTCCCGGAAGGCGGGCAGGTTCTCCCAGTGGATCGTGCAGCGGTGGCCGTCCAGCAGCCCCGCCCTGGCCAGGAGATAGGCGCCGGTGCAAACCGCGCCGATCGCAGCGCCGGTCCGATCGGCGCGGCGCAGCCAGGCGAACAGCTGAGGATCGCGGACGTGCTCGGCGCCGAGCCCGCTGCAGATCACGACCGTCGGAGAGCGGCGGCCGGGCCGGATCGCGACGTCGGCCAGCGTCTGATCGGTCATCATCAGCACGCCGTTGCTGGCGCGCACCGGACCGCCCGCGACCGAGACCACCTGCCAGCGATAGAGATCCCGACCGGACAGGCGGTTGGCGATGCGCAGCGGCTCGATCGCCGATGCGAACGCCATCATCGAGAAGCGCGGGATGATCACGAACGCGAAATTGGCCGCCGCCGATGCGGCCGATCCTTCGACGTCCGTTGTTTCGTTCGACACCTCCGCCTGGGCCATGCTGTCCGATTCCAAGCTCGCAGAACCGCCGTCAGCCGGACAATATAGGGTGCCGGGCGGCGATGTCGCTAGCGCGACAGCTCATGTCGGCATAGGAGAGGCCCCGAGCGTCAAAGCTTTGCCAAGCGCCCGACCAGCCCGACGCCATGAACCCAAGCCGCGGCAGGAACCCATGAGCGAGATCAAGACCGACATCGAGATTGCCCGAACGGCTCACCTGCTGCCGATCGGCGAGGTCGCGGCCAAGCTCGGCATTCCCGCCGCGGCGCTGTGCCAGTACGGCGCCGACAAGGCCAAGGTGCGGCTCGACTACCTGCAAGCCCTGGACGAGCAGCCGGACGCCAAGCTGGTGCTGGTCACCGCGATGACGCCGACGCCCGCCGGCGAGGGCAAGACCACCACCACCGTCGGCCTCGGCGATGCGCTCAACCGCATCGGCAGGCGCACGGCGATCTGCCTGCGCGAACCCTCGCTCGGGCCGTGCTTCGGCATGAAGGGCGGCGCTGCCGGCGGCGGCTACGCCCAGGTCGTGCCGATGGAGGACATCAACCTCCATTTCACCGGCGACTTCCATGCGATCGGCGCCGCGCACAACCTGCTGGCCGCACTGCTCGACAACCACCTCTACTGGGGCAACGAGCTGCAGCTCGACGCGCGCCGGATCACCTGGCGGCGCGTGATGGACATGAACGATCGCGCGCTGCGCTCGATCGTGAGCTCGCTGGGCGGCATCGCCAACGGCTTTCCGCGCGAGGACGGCTTCGACATCACGGTCGCCTCCGAGGTCATGGCGATCTTCTGCCTGGCGCAGGACCTGCAGGATCTCGAGCGGCGCCTGGGCAACATCGTCGTCGGCCAGCGGCGCGATCGCAGCCCGGTCGCCGCCGCCGACCTCAAGGCGTCGGGGCCCATGAGCGTGCTGCTCAAGGATGCGCTGATGCCGAACCTGGTGCAGACGCTCGAGAACAACCCCGCCTTCATCCATGGCGGGCCGTTCGCCAACATCGCGCATGGCTGCAACTCGGCGATCGCGACCCGCAACGCGCTCAAGCTCGCCGACTACGTGGTCACCGAGGCGGGCTTCGGCGCCGATCTGGGCGCGGAGAAATTCTTCGACATCAAATGCCGCAAGGCGGGGCTCTCTCCCGACGCCGCGGTGATCGTCGCGACGGTGCGGGCGCTGAAGATGCATGGCGGCGTCGGCCGCGACCAGCTCGGCAAGGAAGACCTGCAGGCGGTACGCCGCGGCATGGCCAATCTCCGCCGTCACGTCGAGAACGTGCGCCGCTTCGGCGTGCCGGCGGTGGTCGCGCTCAACCGCTTCACGAGCGACACCGCCGCCGAGCACGAGCTGGTGCGGGAGCTCTGCCGCGAGCTCGGCGTCGAGGCCTTGGTGTGCTCGCACTGGGCCGACGGCGGTGCCGGCGCCGTCGAGCTGGCCGAGCACGTGGCGCACCTGTGCGAGGCGGAGCACTATCTCGACGGCCGCGGCTTCCGCCCGCTCTATCCGAGCGACATGTCCTTGTGGGAAAAGATGAGAACCATCGCGACGCAGATCTACGGCGCCGACGACATCATCGCCGACAAGCGGGTGCGCGAGCAGTTCGCCGAGCTGCAGGAGCAGGGCTTCGGCCACTTCCCGGTCTGCGTCGCCAAGACCCAGTACAGCTTCTCGACCGATCCCAACCTGAAGGGCGCGCCCAGCCACCACGTCGTGCCGATCCGCGAGGTGCGCCTCGCCAATGGCGCCGAGTTCGTCGTGGTGATCTGCGGCGACATCATGACCATGCCGGGCCTGCCGCGGGTGCCCGCGGCCAACCAGATCCGGATCGACGGCAACGGCCAGGTCGAGGGGCTGTTCTAGCGCTCGGGCGCCGCGCTTGCCGTCCGAGGAGTGAAGAGCGTACGTTCGCCCGCACGGTAAGGAGACGCTCATGCGATCGAGGCGAAGCGGTGCGTCCTCTTTCCGGGCCCGGCAGCTGCTGGGCGGGATCTTCGCCCTGGCGCTCGCATGGTTGATGGCGGCGGGGGCGATCGCGGCCGAGCCCGTCGCCGAGCGGCGCCGCCGGCACGGCCGACGAGCCGGTGAGCCTGCCGCAGCCGCTCAGCCCGCAGACGATCCGCGACCTGGTCGCGCGCCTGAGCGACGATCAGGTGCGCGCGCTGCTGCTGGCCCAGCTCGACAGGGCTGGACGGACGAAAGCCCGCAGGCGCCAGGCGAGACCGTCGGCCTGGTCGGCGAGCTCGAGGACGGGGTCGGCGAGGTGCGGGCGCTGTGGCAGCGCCGCATCGCCGCCTTGCCGGACCTGCCAGGCGTCGTGCCGTTCCTGCTCGGGCACCTGGCGGAAGGCAAGAGCACGGCGCAGCTGCTGCTGACGGTCGTCGCCGTGGCGCGCGATCTTCGGCGCCGGCATCGTCGCCGAGCTGGTCTTCAAGCGCCTGAGCGCCGGCATGCGCTCGCGCATCCCCGACCATCGGGTCGAGAGCTTCACCGTGCGGCTGGGCTACCTGCTGCAACGCTTCGTCTGGCAGGTGCTCGACCTTCTGGTCTTCGGCATCGCCGTCGCAGCGGCCTTCTTCGCCCTCTATCACGGCCACGAGGCGACGCGCCTGACGGTCATGACCTATCTTCTGGCGATCGTGCTGCTGCGTCTGGTGGCGGACGGATCGCGCTTCCTGCTGGCGCCGCACGCGCACGATCTGCGGCTGATTCCGTTCGACGACCACGATGCGCTGCGCCTGCACCGCTGGATCGTCGCGGTGGCGGCGATCGGGACCTTCGGTTTCCTCACCGGCGACCTGCTGGCGCTTCTGGGCCTGGAGCGCGCGACGTTGGATGTGTTCGACACGATGGTCGGCATCGCCTTCGTCGCGGCGCTGATCGCCATGATCTGGCAGGCCCGGCGCCCGGTCGCCGGACTGATCCGCGGCGAGCCGAGCGGCCATGGCCCGATCGCCTCGCGCCTCCTGCAGTTTCTGGCGCAGACCTGGCACCTGCTCGCGACCGCTTACGTGCTGGTGATCTTCGCGACCTATCAGGTGCGCGAGGCGCTTCGGCCAGGAGACCGCGGTCAGCGTCGGCATCCTGAGCCTGCTGCTGGTTGCGGCCCTGCCGCTCGCCGACGCGGCGCTGTGCAGGATCGGCACCGAGTATTTCGCGGCGCGGCGCGCGGCCGCGGGCGAGACGGGCGCCGCGCGGGTGGGCTACGAGGCCGCGATCGAGCGGGCGCTTCATGTCGGCCTGTGGCTGGCGGGCTTCCTGATCTTCGCGCGGCTGTGGGACATCGACATCTACACCGTGACCCAGGAGGGCATCGGCGATACCGCGGCGGGTGCCCTGTTCAACATCGTGGTCACGGTCCTGTTCGCCTATGTCGGCTGGGAGATCGTCAAGGCGATGATCGATCGCCGGATCGAGACGGAAGGCCCCGCCCCCGTCCCTGGCGAGGCCGGCGGCGAGGGCGGCGAGGGCAGCGGCCACGGTGCGTCGCGCCTGCGCACGCTGCTGCCGCTGGCGCGCAAGGCGATCTTCGCGACCCTGGTTGTCATGGTGGTCATGATCATCCTGTCCTCGCTCGGGGTCGACATCGGCCCGCTGCTGGCCGGCGCCGGCGTGGTCGGTCTCGCGATCGGATTCGGCGCCCAGACCCTGGTGCGCGACATCGTCTCGGGCGTGTTCTTCCTGGTCGACGACGCGTTCCGGGTCGGCGAGTACATCGACCTCGGCAACGTCAAGGGCACGGTCGAGAAGATCTCGATCCGCTCGATGCAGCTTCGCCACCATCGCGGCGCGCTGAACACCGTGCCGTTCGGCGAGATCAGCTACCTCACCAACTACAGCCGCGACTGGGCGATCATGAAGCTCGAGTTCCGGGTCACCTACGATACCGACGTCATGCTGGTGAAGAAGATCTTCAAGCAGATCAATGCCGAGCTGATGGCGAATCCGGAGATCGCGCCGAACCTGATCGCGCCGCTCAAGTCCCAGGGCGTGATGAGCATGGAGGATTCGGCCATGATCATCCGCGCCAAGTTCACCGCCAAGCCCGGCGAGCAGTTCGTCATCCGGCGCGAGGTGTACACCCGGGTGCAAAAGGCGTTCGAAGAGGCGGGCATCAAGTTCGCGCACCGCCAGGTCACGGTGCACGTGCCGGATGCGGCGGCGATCGAGGAAGCGCGGCCGGGCGCGGTCGGCCAGATCGCGGGTGCGGCGGCGCGCCGGGTGATCGAGGAGGAAGAGGCCCAGGCGCCGGCCAAGGCGACGGCCTGACCGGCCATGCAGCGTTACTCGATCCTGGCACTCGCCCGCAACGCCTTCTCGCGCCACGAGCGTGGGCGCCGGTCTGGCGCAGCCCGGAGCCCAAGCAGCGCTACCAGGTGGTGGTGCTGGGTGCCGGCGGCCACGGCCTCGCGACCGCCTATTACCTCGCCAAGGAGCACGGCATCACCGACGTCGCGGTCCTCGAGAAGGGCTGGCTCGGCGGCGGCAACACCGGGCGCAACACCACGATCATCCGCTCCAACTACCTGTGCGACGCCAGCGCTGCGATCTACGACCACGCGGTCAGGCTGTGGGAAGGGCTCTCGCGCGAGCTGAACTACAACGTGATGTTCAGCCAGCGCGGCGTGATGCATCTGGCCCACAGCGTGCACGACCTGCACGAGGTCAAGCGGCGCCTGCACGCCAACCGCCTGAACGGGGTCGACAGCGAGTTCCTGACGCCCGAGCAGATCAAGGCGATCGAGCCGCTGTTGGATACCTCGAGGAACGCCCGCTATCCGATCATGGGCGCCTCGCTGCAGCGCCGCGGCGGCACCGCGCGCCACGACGCGGTCGCCTGGGGCTATGCCCGCGGCGCCGATGCGCGCGGCGTCGACATCATCCAGAACTGCGAGGTCACCGGGATCCGCGTGCGCGGCGGCAAGGTCGAGGGCGTCGAGACCACCCGCGGCAGTCGGCTGCCAGAAGCTCGCGGTCGTCGCCGCCGGCCATTCGAGCGTGATCGCGAAGATGGCGGCTTCCGTCTGCCGATCGAGAGCTTCCCCTGCAGGCGCTGGTCTCGGAGCCGGTCAAGCCCTGCGTCAACACGGTGATCATGTCGAACGCGGTGCACGGCTACATCAGCCAGTCGGACAAGGGCGAGCTGGTCATCGGCGCCGGCACCGATCAGTTCATCTCCTACAGCCAGCGCGGCAGCTTCCACGTCATCGAGCACACCCTGCAGGCGATCGTCGAGCTGTTCCCGGCGTTCTCGCGCATGCGCATGCTGCGCCAGTGGGGCGGCATCGTCGACGTCACG
>CAVWCI010000012.1:0-256366 GCA_963753315.1 uncultured Alphaproteobacteria bacterium | reverse complement strand
CCTGGCCGTCCGGCCCGACGTTGGCCGAGCAGTGCATCGGCAGCACGCCCTGCTCGGGCAACAGATAGTTGAGCACGGAAAAGATCGACTTCTTGATCTCGCCGGCATAGCGGGTGCCGCAGATCAGCACCGTGCGACGCTCGAGATCGACCACGATCGCGGCCTGCGAGCGGGTGCCGTCCAGAGCGCGGGCTCGGCCCGCAGCGAGGGCAGCTGCACGACGGTGAAATCGGGCTCGAAGCCCTGCCGCGCGTCGCCGTCCGGACCAGGAACATGTTGCGCGCGAACAGGCTGTGCCACGCCGTCTCCGTGATCACGCGCACGCGCAGGCGATAGGCTCGGATCGGCGCCGGCGAGCAGGTCCTGGACGTAGAGGTCGCGGCCACCGACGTGGGCGCGCGCCTTCGCCCATAGGCGATCGAGGCGCGATGCGTCGATCGGCTGGTTGACGGCGCCCCAGTCGATCGAGGCATGAATGCCGGGACGGTCGACGATGAAGCGGTCCTTCGGGCTGCGGCCGGTGTGCGGGCCGGTCGTCGTGGCGAGCGCGCCCTCGGCGACGAGGCTGCCCTCGCCGTCGCGTACCGCCATCTGGACCAGCGCCGGCGCCGCAAGATCGCGGCGCAGCGTCCCCGACGCCCCGAGATCCAGTCCGCTGATCGTGTCGCGACGGGTGATCTCGTCGTGATTATGACCGCCTGGTGCATCACCGTCTCCCCTCGACCCCGAAGCCCTTGCGATATGCCCGCCGGCCGCTCGCCACAGATATCTAGTGGCATCTTCGCACAGCCGATCGGCGCGTCCGCCGCCGGCCGCCGATGACCGTCAAACGCCAATCGCGCGCTGTGGTTCCCTCGCGTCGATCACGTCTGCCATGCAAAGATGTCTTTTTGGTGATCGCGGCCGCCACGTGGTACGCATCGCGCACGTTCCCTTGCCTGACGCACGATCTGTGCCAAGATGCGCGGGTCCTGCTGCGATGCAGCAAGACCACCGCCCCTGCTGCGATGCAGCGAGACCACCGGCCCGCTGCGGTGCAGCAAAACCATCGGGAGTACCTGCGTTGCCCTCATCCGCCGGCGTAGCGACCGCTGACGCCCTGACCTACGAGCCCGTCCAGCTCACCAGCGACGGCGAGCCCCGCGAGCTGTCGCCGGGGCTGTTCGGCGTCCGTTTCGCGCTGCCGTTCGCGCTTGACCACGTCAACATCTGGCTGCTCGCCGACGACGGCTGGACCCTGATCGACGCCGGGGTCGCCGACCAGCCGAGCCGCGAGCGCTGGCAGGAGCTCGAGGCTTTCATGGACGGACGGCCGGTCCGCCGGGTCGTCGCCACTCATTTCCATCCCGACCACATGGGCCTGGCGGGCTGGTGGTGCGAGCGCAGCGGGGCCGAGCTGTGGGCGAGCCGCACCGAATGGCTGCAGGCACGCGCGCTGGCACTCGACGTCAGCGAGGATTTTGTTGCGGCAGGCCGCCGCTTCGACCATCGCGCCGGGCTCGATGCGGGCGAGGTCCGGAGCGCGCCGCGCGCGGCAATCTCTACCGGCTGCGGGTCACGCTGCCGCCTGCCGCCTATCGCCGCCTGGCCGAGGGCGATCGCCCCGCATCGGTGGCGGCCGCTGGCAGGTGATCGTCGGCCGCGGCCACGCGCCGGAGATGCTCCGCCTGTTCAGCGCCGAGCGCAATCTTTTGATCGCAGCCGACCAGGTGCTGCCGAGAATCTCGCCGATCGTGGGCGTGTGGCCGGGCGAGCCCGAAGCCAATCCGCTGGCCGAGTTCCTGCATCGCTCGCGACCTTGCGGCAGCTGCCGGACGACTGCCTGGTGCTGCCCTCGCACGGCCGGCCGTTCCGCGGCCTGCACGCCCGGATCGACCAGCTGGTGGCGCACCACCGCGAGCGCCTGGCGGCGACGCTTGAGGCGTGCCGCCGGCCGGCGACCGCGGTCGAGATCATGCCGCACCTGTTCGATCGCAAGCTCGACCGCCACCAGCTCAGCTTCGCGATCGCCGAGACCGTGGCCCATCTCAACTACCTGCTCGCCGACGGCCGCCTCGAGCGCCGCCTCGATGGCGACGACCGCCTGCGCTACCGGCGCCGTTAGGCGGGTCCGGCCCCCCCGTTGTCATGTATGGACGGCCCCCACTCGGCAAGGGCAATGGTGATGGTGTTGGCTGCGGGTCGGGAGCGGTTATGTATCCGGCCTGTGTACGCGGTTCCATGACCGCTGGCCCTGAGGGGATGCGCGGACCGGGTTGCCATCATGCCCACGCGCTCGGGGCGCGATGACAGAGCGGAGTGTCCCGATCCCGGTTCCTGACCGTTTGCCGTCACGTGCCGATGCCCTTTCCGACTGCGTTCGGCCGCGCGCGCCGGCCCTCAGGCGGCCTGCGTCAGCGGGGCGCGATAGTCCTGGTCCCTGGCAAGCATGGCCCAGACGATGCGGGCCGTCTTGGCGGCGCGCGCCACGGCGGCGACCTTGACCGGCCGTCTGGCCAGCAGCCCGGCGAGCCAGGGATCCTTGACGCCGCGCGCCCGCTCGTGGCGCAGATGGGCGCTGGCGCCGACGATCAAGAGGGTGCGCAGGCTGCGCTGGCCCTGCTTGGAGATGCCGCCCGAGCGCCGCTTGCCCGCGCTGTTGTGCTGGCGCGGCGTCAGCCCGAGCCAGGCGGCGAAGCCGCGGCCGGAGCGGAAGACCTTGGCATCGGGCAAGGTCGCGACGATGGCGCTGGCGCCGATCGGGCCGACCCCGGGGATCGCCGTCAACCGGCGCGCCACACGGTCCGTGCGCACCGCCTGGACGATGCGCCGCTCCAGGGCCGCGATGTCGGCGTCGAGCGCCCGCCAGTGCCGCGCCAGGCTCGCCAGGGCGGCATGCGCCGGCGCCAGCACGGCCTCGGGCGCGGGCAGCTCTGCCAGCAGCTGCCGCAGACCGCGGCGGCCCTGCGCCGCCACCACGCCGAACTCGGCGAACGCCGCGCGCAGGGCATTGGCGGCCATGGTGCGCTGGCGCACCAGCAGCTCGCGCGTCCGGTGCAGCGTCAGCATCGCCTGCTGCGCGGCGCTCTTCACCGCCACAAACCGCATGCTCGGCCGCTGCATGCGCGCCTGGCTCCCAGCGCCGACCTCGGTGGTCGGCGCGGAGCGGCGCGCGCAGATCGCCTCGGCGTCGCGGCCGTCGGACTTGTTGCGCCTCACGTACGGCTTGACGTAGGCGGGCGGCATGAGCCGCACCTCGTGGCCGAACGCGCGCAGCTGCCGCGCCCAATGGTGCGCGCCGCCGCACGCCTCCATGCCGACCACCGCCGGCGCCAGCGCGGCGAAAAAGCGCTCGACCTGGCCGCGGCTCAGCCGCTTGCGCAGCGCCACGCCGCCGGAGGCGTCGATGCCGTGAACCTGGAAGATGTTCTTCGCCAGATCCAAACCGACCATGTTAACCTGCATCGCGGACGGCTCCCTTCGCTGGGGGTTCAAGATGCCCAGTTTGGCACATCGATGCCGCACGGGGGCCGTCCACCCCATCATGCCCGGTCCTCGGGTTACCGTCCGTGACACCGTGCGCGGTCTGGAACCCGAGGATGATCCGGGCATCCAGCTTGCTGGATTGCCAGGTCACGCCCGGCAATGACCCAAGAATTTCATGCGTCATTTGCACCAGACGCGTGCGGCGCCAACCGCAATGCTCAGTCGTCGACCAGCCCGTGCCGGTTCCGCGGGTACCAGTCGCCGACGATCTGGTCGAAACTGTAAGGGCATTGTGCGCGGCAGCCCGCTCGCCGCATCGACCTCGCCGTGCTCGCCGAGTCCATAAAACGGTTCGCGCCGGCCGCGCTCGAACAGCTTGGCGAGGTCAGCTTCGAGATCCGGCCGCATGCTCGCGGTGATGTGATCCTCGATCTCGTTACGCCCCTGCCTCACCGAGCGTCGCCAGTCCGCGCGGCCCTGCGCCGAAGGCGAATGCTCCAGCTTGAGGAGATGCTCGATGATGCGCTGGACCTGGCTCCGGACGGTGTTGAATCGCTGCGGCCCAAGCTCTCGACCTCCTCGGCCAGATTCTCCAGGTCGAGCGTGGTGTTCACCCGTGCCGCCGCCAGGGTGCGCAGCTCCGCCGCCTGCGCCTTCGTCCAGGCGTAGTAGTCGGTCTCATAAAGCGATCGCTCGAGCACCTTGGCCATCGGCCCTTCTCGCGTCTGTCAGCCGATCCTACCGAATCCGCTCCGACCGGCAAAGCTCGGCCGCAGGGCGCCGTCCGGGACGCGAAAGCCGGATCAGCGCGGGCGCACCAGCTCGATAGCCACGCCCATCTTAACCCGCGTCCAAACGTGATCGGTGGTCAGCGCGGTTGCGCCCAAACGATGGGCAAGCGCGATACAGACCCGATCGCCCAGCGAAAGACCGAACGCGCGCGTGGCCGGCCGCAGCAGACCGGCTGCATAACCCAAGTCCTCATCGACCGGCACAACGCTGAGATACAGCCGCGTGAGCTGCCGGCGGATCGCCTCACCGGGGATGCCACTATCGGCCAGCCGGGTGACGACCTCCGCCAGGTTGACCGCGCTGATGACGGAGCCGTCCAAAACCTCGGCGACCCGATCGGACCCGGCCTCGGCCTCGATCAACGCCAGCAGCGCAGAGGCATCGAGCACCATCGAATCCTCCCGTCACTCAAGCTCCGCCTCGCGCCTGCGCTCGGCGATCAGCTCGTCGGCAAGGCTTACACCCTCGGGCACATACTGGCGCACGAGCGCCTGGATCTCGGCGATGACGCGCCTCTGCGAGCGCAGGCGCAGCTCGCCCCCCTCGACCTCGAGGACGACGGCGTTGCCCTCCGAAAGGTCCAGCTCCTCGAGGAGCGCCTGCGGTATCGTCAGCCGGCCGCCTGTCTCGATCCGCACCTGATGGCCCCGCCGAGGTCGCGCCGTGGGCTTGCCTGCCCCGGGCCCGCGCCGCGACCTGGTCGCGCGTGTCGCGGGGCGGAAGTCGGAGAGGGCTTCGGGGTCCAGCTCGAACCCCTCCGCCCTGGCCTTCTGAAGGATCGGCAGATGCCAGCGCCCCGGCACCTTGCCCCGCTCGCGCCACTTGTAACGTGCCTCCCGCTGCACGCCCATATGCGCCGCGATGCGCTCTATCGCGCCGTAGGACTCGTCTCGGCTCATCATGCAACAGTTGTGGACAGATTGTCCGTCCGTGTCAAGCTATCGACGGTTTGTCCGCTCACAAACGGTACCTGCACCGGATCCGCAAAGCAAAGCTCATGGATCGTTCGCCCCGGTCACCTGTCGCGGAAATCGGACACCCATCGCACAGCTGATTTTGGATCAATCAGCCCGATTCCGGCAGATCTGGGCGGCGCGCGATACTGGTCGTCGAACTCTGGTCCGAAACTTGCGCTCCCGGCGAGACGACTTGCCGATAAATGCCGAACTGCCAGCAATTCATGCCGAGACCGCTCCGAGAGGAAACCAACACCTATCCATTGCCGGCTCCATCGCCTCCATCGGCTTGATTCTCGCCGGTTTTACTTTGGCGGAAAACGCGACAGTGCAGTAAAAATTGACCGATTTGTCGGTCACATGCCGGACACCCGGCCGCTATCAACGATGAGCGATCGTTCTACAGCGACGGCTTTACCCGCGCAGCGCCGGCGTATAAACGATCAAGCCGATCATGACCCTGCCATATCTTGATTGTACGGGCCCTTTCGCTTCCCTCGACATAGACTCGGCAAATCAACCGTCGCGCTCTTCATGGAGAGAACGCTTCGCGCGATCTCGATGCATCAATTGACGAACCGGGGCATGATCAGGCGGGGCAGGGCCAGGATAAGGTCGGGCAGCAGGATCAGGCGATCAGGAGGCCGATCATCGGCGTCGTCTCGCTCGCCTTCGGCCTCGTGACGCACCGCCTCGGTGACCGGGAACAGCACCGTGCCGAGGATGATGATCGCCCGGATCGCATCGATGAACATGCCGATGATCAGGAAGGCGGCCGCGACCATGATGCCGGTGCCGTAGAGGTCCAGGCCCATGGCCTCGATCTCGGCGACCAGCGCGCGCGGGATCTGGAAGTAGGCGAGCGCCCAGCCGAAGGCCGACGCGGTGCCGATGCAGAACAGCGAGATTGCCGCGAAGCGCGCCGAATTGTGGAGCACCCGGGGCAGCTCCACCGGCCCGATGGTGCGATAGACGAACAGGCCCAGCAGGAGCGCGTAGAGCACGGCCACGACCGATGCCTCGGTCGGCGTGAAGAAGCCGCCGACGATGATCACCGGCGTCATCAGGGCGAGCGAGGCCTGGAGGGCGAGCGCGGCCTGGGCGAGGGTGATCGCGAACGCGCGCACCGAGCTGCGCGCATAGACCGATAGCCGCGGCGCTTGGCGTAGACGTGGACGGTGCCCATCGTCGAGAGGCCGATCAGCACGCCCGGCACTACGCCCGCGAGGAACAGGCCGCCGATCGAGACCGACATACGGCCGGCTCAAAACCGTCTGATACCTGTCTGATATGTGACCGATTTGTGACCGATTTCCGTCCGATTTGTGACGCATGCCTGTCCGATTTCTGCGTCACCTGTCGCATCGCCGCGCGATCGGCGGACGGTGCCGGGGCGACCCGGCACCGCCACGGGACCGAACGTCGTTTACTGGACGGCGTTGACCGCCTCGTAGACCTCGAGCGCGCCGAGTTCCTCGGCATAGCCCTGCTTGACCGGCTCGGCCAGCTCGAGCAGCCGCTCGCGGTCCTTGAACTCGTGCGTGGTGAGCAGGCCGTCCTTCTCCATCTGCGCGAGCTTGCCGGCGTCCTCGGACAATTCGATCTCGCGGCCGTAGGCGCCGGCCTCCCTGCCCGCCTTGAGGATCGCCGCCTGCAGGTCCCCGGGGAGACCGCGGAAAGTCTTGCCGGAGAAGCACAGCGGTCGGACCGTGATCGCGTGCCCGGTCTTCACGATATGCGGACCGACCTCGTAGAACTTCATCTGCTCGATGCCGGCGGCCTCGTTCTCGGCCGCGTCGATCACGCCGGTCCGGATCGCGTTGTAGATCTCGCTGTAGGCGATCACCGTGGGGACGGCGCCGATCGCCTCGAAGATCTGCGCCTGAATGGGCGCGCCCCGGACGCGGATCGGCAGGTCCGCAAGCTCCTCGACGCTGGTGATCGGCCGGTTGGCCAGAAGGTTGCGCGTGCCGCCGCCGGCGTACCCGATCACCAGGACGTCCGCCTTCGCGGCGATGTCGTCGGCGATCGGCGCCAACCCGTCCTGATCGAGGACATTGTTCCAGTGGTCGAGGTCCCGGAACAGGAACGGCATGTCCATGAGCGGCGCCATCGGCGAGAAGGAGGAGATGTGCGAGGGCGAGACCACCGCGTAGTCGACCGAGATGCCCCGGCTCATATAGGCGAAGTAATCCTTCTCGAGCCCCAGCTCGCTGTCGAGGTGAAGGAAGAACTCGAGCTCCTCCGGGCCCTCGTAGTACTCCTCGACCAGCTCCTGGAACCGGATCATCGTCTTCGTGAAGGCATGGTCCTCGTCGAACTGGCTGGCGCCGTTCAGGGTGATCGCGGCCGCCACGGCGCCGCCGGAAAGCAGCAACGATCCGCTCAAGGCGGCGACCAGCGCGATGCTCGGGGTTCTTGTGGGACTTCGCATCTCAAGCGCCCTGTGTCCTCTGCGACCCGCTCCCTGCCATAGCGGAGGCACAGGCCACTGGCTAGCCCGCCCGGGCGCAGCCCGATACCGCCAGGCGACGGCTCGAGGCGTGAGGGCGCCGCGCCTCACGCGGCGCGACGCCTACTGGTTCATCCGGTTGCCGACCAGGTCCTCGACCACGGCGGGCTCGGCCAGGGTGGAGGTGTCGCCCAGCTGGTCGTGCTCGTTGGCGGCGATCTTGCGCAGGATGCGGCGCATGATCTTGCCCGAGCGGGTCTTGGGCAGCCCCGGCGCCCACTGGATCAGATCCGGCGTCGCGGTCGGGCCGATCTCCTTGCGCACCTGCTGGACCAGCTCCTTGCGTAGCTCCTCGCTCGGCTCGTAGCCGGTCGTCAGCGTCACGTAGCAGTAAATGCCCTGGCCCTTGATGTCGTGCGGATAGCCGACCACCGCCGCTTCGGCGACCGCGGGATGCGCGACCAGCGCGCTCTCCACCTCGGCAGTGCCGAGCCGATGGCCGCTGACGTTGAGCACGTCGTCGACCCGGCCGGTGATCCAGTAGTAGCCGTCCTTGTCGCGGCGCGCGCCATCGCCCGTGAAGTACATGCCCTTGAAGGCCGAGAAGTAGGTCTGGATGAAGCGCTCGTGGTCGCCGAACACCGTGCGCATCTGCCCGGGCCAGCTGTCGAGCAGGACCAGGTTGCCGTCGGCGGCACCCTCCAAAAGCTTGCCCTCGGCGTCGACCAGCCCGGGCTGCACCCCGAAGAACGGCCGCGTCGCCGAGCCGGGCTTCAGCGCGATCGCACCCGGCAAGGGCGTGATCATGATGCCGCCGGTCTCGGTCTGCCACCAGGTGTCGACGATCGGCCGCTTGCCGTCGCCGACCGCGTTGTAATACCACAGCCAGGCCTCGGGATTGATCGGCTCGCCGACCGTGCCCAACAGCTTCAGGCTCGCGCGCGAGGTCTTCTTGACCGGCTCGTCGCCGAGCCGCATCAGCGCCCGGATCGCGGTCGGCGCCGTGTAGAAGATGTTGACCTTGTGCTTGTCGACGACCTCCCAGAAGCGCGACGCGCTCGGGTAGTTCGGCACGCCCTCGAACATCAGCGTGATCGCGCCGTTCGCGAGCGGGCCGTAGAGGATGTAGCTGTGGCCCGTCACCCAGCCGACATCGGCGGTGCACCAGTAGACGTCGCCGTCGTGGTAGTCGAACACGTACTGGTGGGTCAGCGCGACGAAGACCAGATAGCCGCCGGTGGTGTGCAGCACGCCTTTGGGTTTGCCGGTCGAGCCCGAGGTGTAGAGGATGAACAACGGGTCCTCGGCGTTCATCGGCTCGGGCGGGCAGTCGGCCGAGGCCGCCTCCAGCAACGCATAGGCGTCGTGGTCGCGCCCTTCGTTGAAGGCGACGTCCGTGCCGGCGTAGCGGAACATCAGGACCGTGCACGTCGTCCGCGCATCGCTTCAGCGCTTCGTCCGTGTTGGCCTTGAGCGGGACGTTGCGGCCACCGCGCTTGCCGCCGTCGGTGGTGATCACCAGCTTGCTGTCGCAGTCGTTGATCCGATTGGCGAGCGAATCGGGCGAGAAGCCGCCGAACACCACCGAGTGGATGGCGCCGATGCGCGCGCAGGCCAGCATGGCGTAGGCGGTCTCCGGGATCATCGGCATGTAGATCGTGACCCGGTCGCCCTTCCTGACGCCGAGCCCCTTGAGCACGTTGGCGAGCTTGCCGACCTGCCGGTGCAGTTCCCGGTAGGTGATCTTGGCGTCGACCTTCGGGTCGTCGCCCTCCCACAGGATCGCGGTCTGGTCGCCGCGCGTCTCGAGATGCCGGTCGATGCAGTTGTAGGCGACGTTCAGCACGCCGTCCTCGTACCAGCGGATGCGGGCGTTGGCGGCGAAGTCGACGTCCTTGATCCTGCTCGGCGGCCTGATCCAGTCGATCCGCCCGGCCTGCTCGGCCCAGAACCCTTCGGGGTCGGCGATCGAGCGGGCATACATCTCCCGGTACTTCGCCTCGTCGCAATGAGCGGACCTGGCATAGGCCTCGGGCACGGGGAACAGATCGTTGCTCATCAAGCCTCCTCCGATCGGCCTTCGTGGCTTGCTTGCGCTTGCTGGAGCGCTCGGCGCGGGACCACGGGGGCCCTCCTATCTCCCATATTGCCCGGCCGGACTCAACCGGACAGGCATGCTAGGGTCTCAACGCGAGAGGCCGGAGGTCGATCCCAGATGACCCGCGATCCCCTGCTGCAGCCGTTCCGGCTCAAGCATCTGACGCTGAAGAACCGGATCATGTCGACCGCGCATGAGCCGTCCTATGCCGAGGACGGCCTGCCCAAGGACCGCTACCGGCTGTACCACGTCGAGAAGGCCAAGGGCGGCATCGCGCTCACCATGACGGCGGGCTCGGCGGTGGTGGCCGAGGATTCGCCGCCGGCGTTCGGCAACCTGCACGCGTACCGGGACGAGATCGTGCCCTGGCTGCGGCGCCTTGCCGACGACTGCCACGAGCACGGCGCTGCGGTGATGATCCAGATCACCCATCTCGGCCGGCGCACGAGCTGGAACCAGGCCGACTGGCTGCCGGTGCTCGCACCCTCGCCGATCCGCGAGCCGGCGCACCGCTCCTTCCCCAAGGAGGCCGAGGACTGGGACATCGCGCGCATCGTCGAGGCGTACGGCGCCGCCGCGGCGCGCATGCAGGCGGCAGGCCTCGATGGCGTCGAGATCGAGGCTTACGGCCACCTTCTGGACGGCTTCTGGTCGCCGGCGACCAATCGCCGCGAGGACGAGTACGGCGGCAGCCTGGACAACCGCCTGCGCTTCACCTTCGAGGTGCTGGATGCCGTGCGCGCCGCGGTCGGCCCCGACTTCATCGTCGGCATCCGCATGGTCGCCGACGAGGACTGGCAGGCCGGGCCTGTCGCGCGAGGACGGCATCGAGATCGCAAGGCGGCTGGCCGCCGGCGGTCAGATCGATTTCCTCAACATCATCCGCGGCCACATCGAGACCGACGCGGCGCTCGTCGAAAGTGATCCCGATCCAGGGGACGCCGGCGGCACCCCATCTCGACTTCGCGGGCGAGGTGCGCGACGCCACGAAATTCCCGGTGTTCCACGCCGCGCGCATCAACGACGTCGCGACCGCGCGCCACGCGATCGCCTCGGGCAAGCTCGACATGGTCGGCATGACCCGGGCGCATCTCGCCGATCCGCACATCGCGCGCAAGGTCGCCGAAGGCCGCGAGCAGGAGATCCGGCCGTGCGTCGGCGCGACCTACTGCCTGGATCGGATCTACGAGGGCCGCGACGCGCTCTGCATCCACAACCCGGCGACCGGGCGCGAGGCCACGATGCCGCACGTGATCGCGCGCGGCGACGGGCCCAGCCGCAAGGTCGTGGTGGTCGGCGCCGGGCCGGCCGGGCTCGAGGCGGCGCGGGTTGCCGCCGCGCGCGGCCACGAGGTGGTGCTGCTCGAGGCCGCAGACCAGCCGGGCGGGCAGATCCGGCTCGCCGCGAGGTCACGCCGCCGCGCCGAGCTGATCGGCATCGCCGAGTGGCGTGTGGCGCAGTGCGAGAAGCATGGCGTCGCCATGCGACTTCAATCAGTTAGCCGAGGCCGATGACGTGTTGGCGGAGGAGCCGCAGGTGGTCATCGTCGCGACCGGCGGCCTGCCGAACACCGGCATTGTCGAGCGCGGCCAGGAGCTTGTGGTGTCGAGCTGGGACATCATGGCAGGCCACGCCAAGCCGGGCGAGGAGGTGCTGCTCTACGACGACAACGGCGCCCATCCGGGCCTGCAGGCGGCCGAAGCGCTGGCCGAGGCCGGCGCCCGCGTGGAGATCGTGACGCCCGAGCGCTTCTTCGCGCCCGAGATCGGCGGCCTCAACCACGTCGCCTATGCGCGCTGCTTCCAGGAGCATGGCGTGCGCATCACGATCAACACCCGGCTGGTCGCGGTGCGGCGCGAAGGCAACCGCCTGGCCGCGGTCCTCGGCAGCGACTACAGCGAACGGACGCAGGAGCGCCTGGTGGACCAGGTGGTGGTCGAGCACGGCACGCTGCCGCTGGACGACCTCTACTTCGCGCTCAAGCCCGGCTCCAGCAATCGCGGCGAGGTCGACCACCCTGCCCTGCTCGCCGGCCGGCCGCAGACCCTGATGCGCAATCCGGACGGGCGCTACCAGCTGTTCCGCGTGGGCGATGCCGTCGCGAGCCGCAACATCCACGCCGCGATCTACGATTCGCTAAGGCTATGCAAGGATCTGTGACAAGGTTTCGTTCAAAGGAGAACTTATGCTGACGCCGAGACGTCTCGAAGAGTTTTCATATCGTGAGTTCCACGTGGTCTTGGCCCGCATCGGGAATCGAGTACGGGCTGTCGCGCGGGACCGCAAAGGCAATCAGGTTGAGAATGTCGAGGATGAGACTGCCGACGAGGCGAGGGCGGAAATCAAGCGCCGCCTGAACCATCTGTCTCAGAACTTTGTTACGGTTGAGGGCGCAATCAACTTGTTCAGAAAGGCTTTCCCAGAAGGCTTCCATTCGGATTTCTATGATCACTACGAACGAAACTACAAAAAGCGATCTATTGTATTTATGTCCGAGAAGCTGACAAAGGAACACCTCGATTCCCTGCTGGCCAGTGGAGACCATGAGGCGGTCTGCCAATTGGCGAAACAAGCCCTTGGCACTTCCAATCTCGTCTTTCCGAACGAACGGATGGCTCTCAGCGACGCGCTCAGGATCAAGGGCACAGCTCAGCCTTTCGCCGAAGGTCTGCGAGAACTGGTCTACGGCGATATCGAGGCCGCATTGAAGAATCTCTCTCACCTCCTACAACGGCATGACGCCGCAAAGTGGCCGATCTTCACTTTCTGGCCATTCTTCCGTTTTCCCGATCGCCACATGTTCTTAAAGCCGAGTTTTACTCAAAGCTGCGCTGAGCGAATGGGCTTCGACCTGGACTACGAGACGCCGCCGAATGGCAGAACTTATCGCTCTCTGCTCGAGTTCACCGAGTTTCTTCGGAATGGCATCGCAGCCTTGCAGCCAAAGGACAATATCGACCTTCAGACCTTCGTGTATGCGGTCGGTAAGGAAGGCTACATTCGAGATGCGATCAAGGGCCGAGAAGAGTGGGAGATGACCCGATAAGAAAATGTTGTTGCAACTAGCTGGTCGCGTCCAGCCAGTCGGTGACGGTCGGCAGGATGCGCTCGACGATGATCGCGATGCCGTCGGCCGTTGGGTGCACGCCGTCGCCCTGGTTGAGCAGGGCCTCGCCCGCGACGCCGTCGAGGAAGAACGGGTAGAGCGGCACGTCGTGCTCCTCGCGCCAGCCGCGGAAACACCGCCTCGAACGCGGCGCCGTAATCGCGGCCGAGATTGGGCGGCGCCAGCATGCCGGTCAGCAGCACGGGGATGCCCTCGTCCTGGAGCCGCGTGATGATCCCTTCGAGGTTCTGCTCCATCTGCTCGGCCGGCAGGGCGCGCAGGCCGTCGTTGGCGCCGAGCTCGACGATCACGTGGCTCGGCTCGTCGGCGAGCATCCAGTCGAGGCGCGCGAGCCCGCCGGCCGTCGTGTCGCCCGAGACGCCGGCGTCCAGCACCGCGCAGTCGTAGCCCTGCTCCCGCAGCGCCTGCTCGAGGCGCGCCGGGAAGCCGTCGGCGACATCCAGGCCGTAGGCGGCGGTCAGGGAATCGCCGAGCACTGCGATGCGGCAGGCGGCCGCCTCGGCCCCGGTCGCCAGCAGGAGCGCCAGCGCGAGGATCGCGCCCTTGAGAAAGGCCGCGATCCGATCCATTTGAATGGCCATGCCTTCGTCCTCGACCGATCCGGCCATCATGATTCAACTCGACGACGTTCACGTGACCCTGGGTAGCACCGCGGGTCCCGTCAAGATCCTGCGCGGCATCGACCTCGAGGTCGATGCGGGAAGCTCGGTCAGCGTGGTCGGGCCTTCGGGCTCCGGCAAGTCGACGCTGCTCGCCGTGGTCGGCGGCATCGAGCGCCCGACCTCGGGCGTCGTGCGCGTCGACGGCACAGCGCTCGGCGACCTGGACGAGGACGAGCTGGCGACGTTTCGCGGCCAGCGGATCGGCATCCTGTTCCAGCAGTTTCACCTGATCCCGACCATGACGGCGCTCGAGAACGTCGCCGTGCCGCTCGAGCTCGCCGGCGCGCGCGACGCGTTCGCCCAGGCCGAGCAGCGCCTCGCCGAGGTCGGCCTCGGCCATCGCGCCGACCATTATCCGGGCCAGCTGTCCGGCGGCGAGCAGCAGCGGGCGGCACTCGCGCGGGCGCTGAGCAATCATCCCAGGCTGCTGCTGGCCGACGAGCCGACCGGCAATCTCGACCAGGATACCGGCCACGAGATCATCGAGCTGATTTTTCGGGTGCAGCGCGAGCGCGGCATGACGCTGCTGCTGATCACGCACGAGCCGCGGCTCGCCGCGCGCTGCGCCGAGCAGCTGCGGATGGCCGATGGCCGCCTGTACCAGCTGGCGGCGGCCGGAGCGCGCCTGGCGCCGGTCTCAGGCGGCGGCGTGGCGTGAGCCGCCTCCTGCTCGCCTGGCGCTTCGCCCGCCGGGAGCTGCGCGGCGGCCTGCGCGGGTTCGCCGTCTTCCTTGCCTGCCTGACGCTCGGCGTCGCCGCGATCGCCGCGGTCGGCGTCATCAATGCCGGCGTGCTCGAAGGCCTGCAGCGCGACGCCTCGGCGCTGCTCGGCGGCGACATCGAGATCGAGGTCAGCAACCAGCCGCTGGACGAGGACGAGCTCGCCCGCCTGACGCCGGCCGGCGCCATCGCGCACCGACATGGTGCGCACCAACGCCATGGCGCATGGCGCCGAAGGCCGCCGCGTCGTGGTCGCGCTCAAGGCGGTCGGCGACGCCTATCCGCTCTATGGCGCGGCGCTGCTCGACCCGCCGGGCGACCTGCAGGCGGCGCTGGAGGGCGGCGGCGCCGTGGTCGAGCGCGGCCTGCTGCCTCGCCTCGGGCCTCGAGGTCGGCGACCCGATCCGGATCGGCGAGGCCGAGTTCGTGATCCGCGGCGTGCTCGAGCGCGAGCCCGACCGGCTCGGCGGCTATGTCAGCATCGGCCCGCGCGCGATGATCCACACCGACCGGCTGGCGAGCACCGAGACCATCCTGCCGGGCTCGCTCGTGCGCTACTCCTACGCCTTCGCGCTGCCGCCCGGCGCCAATGCCGAGGCCGTGCTGGCGCAGCTGCGCGCTGAGAACCCCGAGGCGCAATGGCGCGCGCGCGGCACCCGCGACGTGCAGCCGCGGGTCACCCGCTTCACCGACCGGCTGGCGAGCTACCTCACGCTCGCCGGGCTCACCTCGCTGCTGATCGGCGGCGTCGGCGTGGCGCTCGCGATCCAGAACTACCTGGCCGGCAAGACCAGCCACGATCGCGACGCTGAAATGCCTCGGCGCGCCGAGCGGCCTCGTGTTCCGCATCTATCTCCTGCAGGTCCTGGTGCTGGCCGGCAGCGGCATCCTGCTCGGCCTCGTGATCGGCCAGGCGGCGCCGTGGCTGCTGCGCACGCTCGCGGCCACGATGCTGCCGATCCAGGTGGTCGGCGGCTTCTACCCGATGCCGCTGCTGATCGCCGCCGGATGCGGCCTGCTGACGGCGCTGACCTTCGTGATCTGGCCGCTGGCGCGCGCGCGCGAGGTCTCGCCGGCCGGCATGTTCCGTGCCCTGATCGTGCCGCCGCAGAGCCGGCCGCCGACGCCCGTCCTGGTGCTGCTGGGGCTCAGCATCGCGGGCCTGGCGGCGCTTGCCCTGCTCGGCGTCGCCGACCGTCGGATCGGGCTGATCTTCATCGCCGTCGCGATGGTCTCGGCTGTGCTTCTGGCCGGCCTTGCGGTGCTGATGCTGCGGGGCGTGCGCCTGATCGGCCGGCGCGGGGGTGCCCGCGTGCGCATCGCGCTCGCCAACCTGCACCGCCCGGGCGCAGGTGCTACCGGGGTGATCGTGGCGCTCGGCGCCGGTCTCGCCGTGCTCACCATGGTGGCGCTGATCGAGCGCAACCTTGCCGCCGAGCTCGGCCTGCGCCTGCCGGGACGGGCGCCGAGCCTGTTCATGATCGACCTGCAGCCGGACCAGCTCGAGACGTTCAAGGACGTGATCGGCGAGTTCGAGGGCGCCGAGCTGGTGCAGGCGGCGCCGATCATGCGCGGCCGCGTGGTCCGCATCGGCGACGTGGCGGCGGACCAGAGCGGCATCGAGCACTGGTCGCTGCGGCGCGATCGCGGCCTGAGCTACGCCGCGGCCATGCCTGCCGGCTCCGAGCTGGTGGCGGGCGAATGGTGGCCCGAGGACTACGCCGGCCCGCCGCTGGTCTCGGTCGAGGACGACGTCGCGCAAGCTTACGGGGTCGGGATCGGCGACACCCTCGGCTTCAACATCATGGGGCGCGTGATCGAGGCCGAGATCGCGAGCCTGCGCGCCGAGATCGACTGGGGCGAGGCGCGGCTCGACTTCGTCTTCCTGTTCAGCCCCGGCGTGCTCGAGGCGGCGCCGCACACCTTCGCCGCTGCGGTCGACGTACCGCCGGCATCGGAGGCGGCACTCCTCGATCGGCTGGCCGACGTCCTGCCCAACGTCACGCCGATCTCGGTGCGCGAGCTGGTCGCCCGGGTCGACGAGGTGATGGCCAAGATCAAGCTCGCGGTCGCGGCGGTCGCGAGCGTGACGCTCTTCAGCGGCATCCTGGTGCTGGCCGGCGCGGTCGCGGCGGCGCGCCGGCGGCATCTCTACGAATCGGTCGTCCTCAAGGTGCTCGGCGCCCGCCGGCTCGACGTCTTCCGGATCTTCCTGATCGAGTACCTCGGGCTCGGCACCACCGCGGCGCTGGCCGGCGGCATCCTCGGCAGCGCCGGCGCGGCGGCGGTGGTGATCTTTGCGATGGACCTGCCGTGGGTCTTCTCGCTCGGCGCCGTCCTGCTGGTCCTGCTCGCGGCGCTCGCGATCACGCTCGCTGGCCGGCTTCCTCGGCACCTGGCGCCTGCTCGGCCGGCCGGCGGCACCGGTGCTGCGCGCGCCCTAGCCTCACGTCCTCGCGAGAGCGCTGCGCCGAGGCGGCCGATCCGCTAAGATCCGGGACATGATGGACGTTACGCTCATCGGGCTGGTCACGGCGTTCGCGGCGGGGGTGATCTCGTTCCTCTCGCCCTGCGTGCTGCCGCTGGTGCCGGGCTACGTCTCGTTCGTCGCCGGCAGCTCGCTCGAGGACCTGCGCGACGGCGAGGCCTCGCGCCTCCAGGCGCTCTCGCTCGCGGCGACCTTCGTGCTCGGCTTCACGGTGGTGTTCGTAACCCTGGGCGCCAGCGCCACCGCGCTCGGCCACCTGCTGCTCGCGCTGGCGCTACGAGCTCGGCATGGTCGCGGGCGTCGTGGTGATCCTGTTCGGCCTGCACATGCTGGGGCTGACGCCGTTTGCGCTGATGGACCGCGAGGCCCGCTTTCATGTCGAGATGGGCGGCGGCCGCGCGCTCAGCGCGTTCGTGCTCGGCATCGCCTTCGCGTTCGGCTGGACGCCCTGCATCGGGCCGGTGCTCGGCGCGATCCTGACGCTTGGCGCCAGCACCGCGGACGTCAGCAAGGGCGCCTTGCTGCTGGCGGTCTACTCGCTCGGCCTGGGCCTGCCGTTCCTGCTCGCGGCGCTGTTCACGGGCGCGCTGCTCGTGCGCCTTCGGGCGCTCGGCCGGGCAGGCCGCAACCTGCAGCGGGGCGCCGGCGGCCTGCTGGTCGTGATGGGGCTCCTGATGGTCACCGGCCGGCTCGAGCAGATCGCGTACTGGATGCTCGAGACCTTCCCGGCGCTGGGCGCGATCGGCTGAGGACCCGAGCAAGGCATCCAGGCGTACCACGGGCTCGCCGAGATGGCCCGAGTTCGGGCGGGTCCGTAAGCGATTCGAGCTTGAACCGGACCGCCGCCATCCCATATCATCCGCAAAACGATGGCCTTGGCCGCGTATGCTCTCGGATGCGTCAGAGCGCGGAGCGTGGCTGCAGAACGTGGAGCATGAAAGGAAGCACCTATGGCATTCGGTCCCGAACCCCGTGTCGTCCCCGGGCAGATTGCCGTCGATCGGATCGACGAAGGTCTCCGCAGCTACATGCTGTCGGTGTACAACTACATGGGTCTCGGCCTCGCCCTGACCGGCCTGGTGGCGTTTTTCGTCGCTGCGACACCGGCAATTTACGAGCCGATCTTCACGACGCCGCTGAAGTGGGTGGTCATGCTGGCGCCGCTCGGCTTCGTGTTCTTCCTGTCCGCGAGGATCGGGAGCATGAGCGCGGGCGCGGCGCAGGCCACCTTCTGGGCGTTCGCCGCGGTGATGGGCCTGTCGATGGCGAGCATCTTCCTGGTGTTCACCGGCGCCAGCATCGCCCGGGTGTTCTTCATCACCGCCGGCACCTTCGGCGCGATGAGCCTGTACGGCTACACGACCAAGCGCGACCTCACCAACTGGGGCTCGTTCCTGTTCATGGGCCTGATCGGCATCATCATCGCCAGCCTGGTCAACATCTTCCTGGCGAGCCCGGCGCTGTACTTCGCGATCAGCGTGATCGGCGTGGTCGTGTTCGTGGGCCTGACCGCCTACGACACCCAGCAGATCAAGCAGATGTACTACGAGGGTGACGGCGCCGACGTGATGACCAAGAAGACCATCATGGGCGCGCTCCGCCTGTACCTCGACTTCATCAACCTGTTCGTGATGCTGCTGCAGCTGTTCGGTCAGACGCGCGAGTAGCAGCGCTCCGACGCCCGACGCGATCGAGGCCCGCGGCAGCCGCCGCGGGCCTTTTCGTTGCGCTCCGCATGCGACGCCGACATCGAGGGCGGGGACCGCTCGCCGGGCCGGGCCTGCTGGTCGGGGCCGGCCTGCTCTGCGCCTGCCAGGCGCACCCGGCCGAGCCGCTGGTGCAAGCCTACCCGGTGCCGCTGCAGGAGGACGCAGCCCGATCGCGTGGCGCTCGACGCGCTGCGGTTCGAGGCGGGCTTCGCGCTCGGCGCCGCCGACCCGCGCTTCGGGGGCCTGTCCGGGCTCTGGCTGGCCCCGGACGGGCACGAGATCATCATGGCGAGCGATCATGGCGCCATCTGGCGCGCCACGCTCGAGCATGAGGGCGACCGGCTGATGGGCTTTGCCGACTGGCAGGCGGCTGCGCTCGGTCACACGGCCGGCGACCCGGCCGGCCGGATCGATGCGGAGGCGCTGGCGGACGACGCTGCCGGCGGCCTGGTCGTCGCCGTCGAGGGCGCCCTGCCCTTGCGCCGCATCGCCCGTGACGACCCCGCGTCCGCCGAGCCGCTGCCGGCTGCAGACGACCTGGGCAAAGCCGGCGCCGGCAATGCCGGCATCGAGGCGCTCGCCACCTTGGCCGATGGCGGGCTGCTGGCGCTGTCCGAGGGCGTGTTCGCAGCGCCAGGCCAGCTCGCGGCCTGGCTGATCGAGGACGGGCGCGTGACGCCGCTGCGCTACCTGGTGAGCGACGGCTTCGTGCCGACCGGCGCGGATCGCCTGGACGACACGATCTACATCGTCGAGCGCCGCTTCTCCCTGCTGGACGGCGGCTTCGCAAGCCGTGTGGTGGCGCTCGACGTCGAGCAGCTTCGCCGGGGCGGGCCCCTTAGCGCGCACCCGCTGGCCCAACTCGGCAGGCCGGCGATCAGCGAGAATTTCGAGGGGATCGGCGTGCGCCGCGCAGCGGACGGCCGGACCCTGATCTACCTCGTCTCCGACGACAATTTTCTGCCGCTGCAGCGCACGCTGCTGCTGCAGTTCTCGCTCGCCGGTCCGTAAGCGAGGTTCGACCTGCATCGCAGGCGACCGCTCAGCCATCGCGCCGGCGAATGGCTGGCATCCGCTTTCGACGGTTCCCGCCGAGCGTGCGACGGGCCATCTGGGAGCGCATGTCTACCATTGCCACCAAGAGCATGCGCCAGCCTGTCCGCCGCGCCGAAGGCCTGCCGGCCGGCTGCTGCGGCATGCCGATCCACCCCTGGTTCCTGGACCCGGCGCACGAAGTGCCCGGGCGCCGCTGCCCGATGCCCGTGCTGCCGCCGCCGCAGCGCTCGGCGATCCAACGCATCGCAGGCGCGATCTTCAGCCTCGGCCTGACCATCGCCGCGGGTGCCAGCCTCATGGTCCTGGCCCAGTACCTGACCATCCCCGGCTAAGATTTCGTCGCCGGCGCCGCGATAGATGGCGATCGCGGTCATCAGGTCGAGATGGGCGCCGCCGCCGTTCTTGTAGATCGTGATGTCGCCTGCTGATCGCTGCCAGGCGAAGCCCGCGGCGAGATCGTAGAGATCGGCGACGACGTCGTCCCTGCCGATGACGCCCTGCGCGATCGGGATTTTCAGCTCGCCGATGTGCTCCAGGGTGGTCTCGCGGGCGTCGACGAACAGACGGCCGCGGCGCAGCGCCGCGTCGTCCGCCTCGCGCATCGTCGCCGTGAACGCGCCCACGAGGTCGAGATGGGTCCCGGGCTCGAGCCATGCGCCCTTCGATCAGCGGCTGCTCGGTCCGGGTGGCGCTGCTGATGATGTCGGCCTGAGCGGCCGCGGCGGCGAGGTTTGTGGCGACCTCGACGACGAGACCTTCCGCAGTCAGCTCGGCGGCGAGCGCCTCGGCGCGCGCCGGCGTCCGGTTCCAGACGAGGACCTTCTCGATCGCGGGCCGGACGCTGAGGTGCGCCCCGATCAGCGGTCGCGCCAGCGCGCCGGCGCCGACCATGAGCAGGCAGCGCGCATCGGGGCGGGACAGATAGCGCGATCCGAGGGCGGAATCCGCCGCGGTCTTCCAGGCGGTGATGCCGGCGCCGTCGATCACGGCGAGCGGGCGGCCGTCGTCGTGGTCGAACAGCACGAACACGCCCTGCACCGAGGGCAGCGGCGGCGTGCGGTCGGGATTGCCGAAGAAGCCGGTGACGGTCTTGATGCCGATGCCGTAGCCCGCCTTCCAGGCGGTGCGGCTGAGCAGGATGTCGCTGCCCTCCTCCAGCAGCACGTCGTGGGTCTGCCCGCGCCCGAGCCTGTGGCCGGCATCGAGCGCGTCGACCAGGGCAGGCCAGGTCAGCACGGCATCGATCCGGTCCTGGTCGATGACGAGCATGGGCCTCAACCCGCGATGTCGGTCTGGCGCAGGATGCCGCGATAGATCTCGTCGTCGCCGATCGCGCCGATCAGCCGCCCGTCCTCGACCAGGGCGACCGGATTGCCGGTCAGGTGGCGCAGCTCCAGCGCGGTGCGCAGCTTGATGTCGCCGGGCGCCATGACGATGTTCTCGGCGCCGGCCTGCGCCGCGTCCTCGAAGGCCACCAGACGGCCGGGCCTGCCGGCGATCCGAACCGAGGTGGGCCTTCCCTTGGCATCGAGGGTCGCCATGGTCTTGGGGTCGAGCAGCACCTCGTCGCCGCGCCGCGCGAGTCCGGCCAACGGCGTCATCAGCGAGGCGCCGCGCAGCACGTTCAAGGGATTCATGTGGGCGACGAAGTCGGCGACGTAGGCGCTCGCCGGCGCCAGCACGATCTCCTCGGGCTGGCCGTACTGGACGATGCGGCCGCTCTCCATGATCGCGATGTGGGTGCCGAGCTTCATCGCCTCGTCGAGGTCGTGGCTGACGAACACGATGGTTTTTTGCAGCGAGCGCTGCAGCTCGAGCAGCTCGTCCTGCAGGCGCGCGCGGATCAGGGGATCGAGCGCCGAGAACGGCTCGTCCATCAGCAGGATGTCGGCATCGGTCGCGAACGCGCGCGCGAGGCCGACCCGCTGCTGCATGCCGCCCGAGAGCTCGTGCGCGTACTTGTCGCGCCACTGGTCGAGGTTGACGAGCTTCAGCTTCTCCTCGACCACGCGGTCGCGCTCGGGCCGGCTCATGCCGCGCAGCTCCAGGCCGAAGCCGACGTTCTCCTGCACGGTGCGCCAGGGCAGCAGCGCGAACTGCTGGAACACCATGGCGATGCGATGGGTGCGAAGGCGGCGCAGCGTCGCCGGATCGCAGCTCGCGACGTCGACCGGGCCCTTGGCGTCGTCGACCAGGACGGCGCCCCGCGTGGCCTTGTTGAGCCGGTTGACGCAGCGCAGCAGCGTCGACTTGCCCGACCCAGACAGGCCCATCAGCACGCAGATCTCGCCGGGCTCGATCGCGACCGTGGCATCGGCGACGCCCAGCACATGGCCGGTCTGCTCGAGAATGGTCTCGCGCGTCTCGCCCTGGTCCAGGAGCTTCAGCGCCCGGTCGGGGTCGGGGCCGAAGACCACGTCGACCTTGCGGAACTCGACCTCGGCCACGGCTCAGCCTCCGCCCTGCGCGCCGCGCTGCTTGCAGACCCGATCCAATAGGATCGCCACCAGCACGATCGCGAGGCCGGCCTCGAAGCCCTGCGCGATGTTGACGGTGTTGAGCGCGCGCACGACCGGCCTGCCGAGGCCGCCGGCGCCGACCAGGGCCGCGATCACCACCATCGAGAGCGAGAGCATGATGCACTGGGTGAGGCCCGCCATGATGGTCGGCATCGCATGCGGCAGCTCGACCTTCCAGAGCAGCTGGCGGCGGGTCGCACCGAAGGCCTCGCCGGCTTCGATCAGGGGCTTCGGCGCCGAGGACACGCCGAGATAGGTCAGGCGCACCGGCGCCGGGAGGGCGAAGATCACGGTCGCGATCAGGCCCGGCACGACGCCAAGCCCGAACAGGATCAGCGCCGGGATCAGGTAGACGAAGGTCGGGATGGTCTGCATGAGGTCGAGCACCGGCCGGAGTGCTGTGTAGAGCCACGGCCGGTGCGCCGCGGCGATGCCGAAGGGCACGCCCACCACCATGCACACCAGCGTCGCGAACACCACGAGCGCGAGCGTCTCGATCGTGTCCTCCCAGTAGCCGAGATTGATGACCAGAAGCAGGGAGAACACGATCAGCGCGACCAGGCCGATCGAGCGATGCAGCCACCAGGCGATGCCGGCGAAGATCGCGATCAGCAGCAGCGGCGGGCACGCCTGCATCAGGTCGATCAGCCCTTCGATCAAGAAGCCCAGCACGTCGGAGGTGAAGTTGAAGGCGAAGGCGGCGTGCTCGTTCAGGAAATCGACGAAGGAGGCGATCCAATCGCCGAGCGGAATTTTGTAGGAGGTCAGCCAGTCCATCGCGATCCCCCGAGCGCTGCATGTGCCGCCTTGGCGGCTGGCGCAATTCACAGCGCAGAGCCTCACCCGCCGCCCGGCCGCCGTCAACACTCTTGGCCGATCCCCTACATCCCGCGACGGGCGGTGGACCTGGCGCCGCGTAGCTGGCATACAGCCTTGGCTTCTGCAACCAATGCTGCTATTGATTTCATTGATTGCACAGGACGACGAACATGGCCAGCATCACCATCCGCAACCTCGACGACAAGTTAAAGCAAGACCTCCGGATGCGCGCGGCGCAGCATGGCCGCTCCATGGAGGAGGAGGCGCGCGTCATCCTGCGGCGAGCGCTGGCCGAGGAAAGCACGGCGCCGGAGGATCTCGGCCTGGCCATACACCGCCGCTTCGCAGCACCGGGCGGGGTCGACCTGCCGGTGGCGCCGCGTGAGCAGATGCGCGAGCCGCCGAGCTTCGATCGTTGATCGTCCTCGACACCAATGTGCTTTCGGAGATGATGCGGCTCGAACCCGATCCGACAGTCGCAGCGTGGTTCTCGGCGCAGCCGGCGACCGGGCTTTTCACGACCACGATCACGCAGGCCGAAGTTCTCTACGGCATCGAGCTGCTCGCCCCCGCCGGGCGACGAAGTCGGCTCGCCACCGTTGCCCGCGAGATGTTTGCGATCGACTTCGCCGGGCGCATCCTTTCTTTCGATCAGCCGGCGGCGCAGGCCTATGCCGAGATTGCCGCCGCCCGCCGCCGGGCCGGGCGACCGATCGCCCGGCGCGACGCCCAGATCGCCGCGATCGCCCGGTCTCGCGACGCCGGCGTGGCGACCCGCAACCTCGCGGACTTCGCGGACTGCGGCATCGGCCTGATCGACCCCTGGCGTGCGTGAGCTTGCGGGGCACGCTCGGGGGGTGCGGTGCCCGCACGCGTGCCGGCGCTACGAGGTGCCGAGGTGCTCCTGCACGGCCGGCAGGCCGGGCTCGCCCTCGAAGGTCGTGACGCCTTCCAGCCAGCCTTCGACCACGTCCGGGTGCTCCTTCAGCCAGGCCGCGGCGGCCTCGTTCGGGATCCTCGCCGTCGTTCAGGATCGCGCCCATGATCTCGTTCTCCATCGGCAGCGAGAAGACGAGGTTGCTCAACAGATTGCCGAGATTGGGGCACTCCTGCAGGAGCCCGGCGCGCACGTTGGTGTGGACCGTGGCGCCACCGTAGTTCGGGCCGAACACATCGTCGCCGCCCGAGAGATAGGTGAGCTCGAAATTCGCGTTCATCGGATGCGGCTCCCAGCCGAGGAACACGATCGGATCCTCGCCGCGGGTCGCGCGCTCGACCTGGGCGAGCATGCCCTGCTCGGAGCTCTCGACCAGCTCGAAGTCCTTCAGGCCGAACGCATCCGCCTCGATCATCTCCAGGATCAGGCGGTTGCCGTCGTTGCCCGGCTCGATGCCGTAGATCTGCCCTTCCAGCTGGTCGCTGGAACTCGGCGATGTCGGCAAAGTCCTTGAGACCCTCGTCGGCGAGGTAGGTCGGCACCGCGAGGGTGTATTTGGCGCCCTCGAGATTGGCGCGGATCGATTCCACCGAGCCGTCGTCGAGATAGGGCCGCACGTCGCCTTCCATGGTCGGCATCCAGTTGCCGAGGAAGACGTCGATGTCCTGGTTCTTCATGCTCGCATAGGTGACCGGCACCGCAAGGATCTCGACCTCGGGCTCATAGCCGAGGCCCTCGAGCACCACCGACGCGGCGGCCGTGGTCGAGGTGATGTCGGTCCAGCCGACATCGGAGAAGCGCACGGTCCTGCAGTTGTCCGGCTCGGCCGCCTGAGCCGGCGCCGGCCCCAGCAGGGCCGCGGCACAGGCGAGCGGCAGCCAGGCGTGGATCATGCCTCGCGTGCTTCTGGGAGCGGATCTGGGCATCGGTTTTGCCTCCCGGGCATTCGGTTCATGGTTGCCAACAGGTTAGAGCGAAACCGATCGCCGGGAAAGTAAGCCGCGAGCACCATGCATACGCCGTTGCATGCAGGCATGAAGAAGGCCGGTGCCCAGCGGCACCGGCCTTCTGCGATCGGCGACGTCGGTGGTCAGGCGGCAGCGGCGAGCGCCGATTTGTTGATCTCCGAGGTCGCGAGCTGGTTCAGCTTCTGGTCGGCCGCCTTCTCCTCGCTCAGGGTCTGCTCGAGGAGCTGCTTGACGCCCTTCTCACCGAGCGCGTCGGCGAGCGCGCAGACCGAGCCGTACGATGCGATCTCGTAGTGCTCGACCTTCTGCGCGCCGACGATCAGGGCGCAGTCGAGGACCTCCGGCGTCTTGATCTCCTCGATCATCTCCTTGGCCTCCTCGATCAGGCCCTGCATCGCCTCGCAGCGCTTGCCGCTCGAGCGCGTGTCGAGCTGCTCGAAGACGCGGTCCAGGCGCTCGACCTGGCCCTTGGTCTCGTCGAGATGATGCTCGAACGCCTGGCGCAGCTTCGGCGCCTTGGCCGCCTTGGCCATCTTCGGCAGCGCTTTCACGAGCTGGTTCTCGGCATGATAGATGTCGCGCAGCTCGTCGATCAGAAGCTCGCGTGTGGTCTTCACTGTCATCGTGTGGGCTCCCCCATGTTGGCGCCCGGGCAGTCGTTCGGCCTCGGGAGCGAGGTTGATCTGCGCGTGCGTCGTAGCAACGGTGCGATACCGGCTTGGTTCCTTGGGAGCTGGCGTCGCCATGCGCAAATCTTGGCGCGGTCGCCGAGCCGGCGCTCGCGGAGAAACGAGGGTCGCTTGCGCGCAGGACTTCGGCGCTCTATCTGAGGACCGTCGAGCGAGCGACGCCGCGGTGCGTGGGGCGTTCGAGACGAGCAGGACGCCAGGAGACCGCATGTCCGTGAAGATCCCTTCCCCCTGCATCGGCGTCTGCACGCTCGATCCGGCCGACCGCACCTGCCTCGGCTGCCTGCGCACGGCCGACGAGATCGCGCGCTGGGCCCAGATGTCAGAGGCCGAGCGTGTCCAGATCGTCCTGCAGCTGCGCCTGCGCCGCCACGCGCAGGGCATCGGCCGTGCTGGCGGCGTCGGCGCCAGCCGGCAGCTGCGCCGCGCCCGCAAGCTCGCGCAGCTGGTCTCCTAGCCCCGATGGATCCGCTCGCCCGCCTGCTCGCCGCCAAGCGCGTGCTGCTGGCCGACGGCGCCATGGGCACCAGCCTGTTCGCGCCGCGGCCTCGAGAGCGGCGGCTCGCCGGAGCTTTGGAACCTCGAGCGGCCGGACCAGGTGCGCGCGGTCCACCAGGGCTTCGTCGACGCCGGCAGCGATCTGCTGCTGACCAACAGCTTTGGCGCCAATCGCATGCGCCTGGCCTTGCACGGTGCCGAGGCACGCGTCGCCGAGCTGAACCAGGCAGCCGCGAGGCTTGCCCGCGAGGCAGGCGAGGCGGCGGGACGCCCGGTGCTGGTCGCCGGCGACATCGGCCCGACCGGCGAGATTTTTGCGCCCGTCGGGAGCTTCACGGCGGCCGAGGGCGAAGCCGTGTTCGCCGAGCAGGCCGCAGCGCTCGCCGAGGGCGGCGTCGATCTCCTTTGGATCGAGACGATCTCGTCGGCCGAGGAGCTCGCGGCTGCGGTCGCGGGCGCGGCGCAAACCGGCCTGCCGGTCGTCGCCACCATGACCTTCGATACCCGCGGCCGCACCATGATGGGCCTGACCTGCGAGGCTGCGATGCGCCTTTGCGACGATCTCGCGGTCCGGCCGGCGGCGTTCGGCGCCAATTGCGGCACCGGGCCGGCGCAGCTGGTCGAGAGCGTGCTCGGCCTGATGCGCGCCGCGAGGCCCGGCGATGCGATCGTCGCCAAGGGCAACTGCGGCCTGCCGCACTATCACGACGGCGAGATCCGCTACGACGGCACGCCCGAGATCATGGCGGACTACGCCTGCCTCGCGCGCGATGCCGGCGCGCGCATCATCGGCGGCTGCTGCGGCACGACGCCGCGGCACATCGAGGCGATGGCGATGGCGCTGGCGACGCGACCCGAGGGCGCCCCGCCCGACCTTGCGACGATCGAGCGGGCGCTCGGGCCGCTCGCCGCCGAGGCCGCAGCACCGCGGCAACGCTCGAGGCGGCGCGACGCCGTCTAGCGGCAAGGCACAGGCAGCGAAGGCGCGATGACCAGTCCCGAGATCACCTCCGTCGACGACACCGAGAAGCTTCTGGCGAGCGGCAACTACGTCGCCGACCGGGCGCTCGCGACCTCGCTCTACCTCGCGCTCAAGCTCGGCCGGCCCCTGTTCCTCGAGGGCGAGGCCGGCGTCGGCAAGACCGAGATCGGCAAGGTTTTGGCAGAAACCCTGCACCGTCGCCTGGTCCGCCTGCAGTGCTACGAGGGCCTGGACGTCGGCTCGGCGGTGTACGAGTGGAACTACGCGCGCCAGATGCTCGAGATCCGCATGGCCGAGGCGGAGGGCGGCACCGACCGCGAGGCCCTGGCGCAGGACATTTTTACCGAGCGCTTCCTGATCCACCGGCCGCTGCTGCAGGCGCTGCAGCCGCACGAGGGCGCCGGCCCGCCGGTGCTGCTGATCGACGAGCTGGACCGCACCGACGAGCCGTTCGAGGCGTACCTTCTGGAGGTGCTGGCCGACTTCCAGATCACCATCCCCGAGATCGGCACGATCAAGGCCGAGCAGCCGCCGATCGTGATCATCACCTCGAACCGCACGCGCGAGATCCACGACGCGCTCAAGCGCCGCTGCTTCTACCACTGGGTCGACTATCCGAACGCCGCGCGCGAGCTCGAGATCATCCGCGTCCGCCAGCCCGGCGCCGATGCGCGCCTTTCGGCGCAGATCGTGGGTTTCGTGCAGAAGCTGCGCGGCGAGGACCTCTTCAAGCTGCCAGGCGTCGCCGAGACGCTGGACTGGACCCAGGCGCTGATGACGCTCGATCGCCTGGAGCTCGATCCGCAGACCATCAACGACACCCTCGGCACGCTTTTGAAGTACCAGGACGACATCGCCAAGATCCAGGGCTCGGAGGCCGCCCGCATCCTCGCCGAGGTCAAGGCCGAACTCGCCGCGGTTAAATAGGGTCTTACTTCAGCCTGGCCAGGAAGATTAATTCCTGACAAACGCACCGAAAATCGGGCAAGAGTTTCTCGATGTCCTCTCGGTGGGCGATGTACCGTCGGCTATGCGCACTCTGATCGCCGACCTGCTTGAGGCGTGGAAGAGCCTGTTTGGCGTTCCGTCCGAGATTCCAGCTCGGTTCGGCCAAAGTGATATTTACTAGATCGCCAAGGTACCGGAAATCACCGGTCTTCTCATTCTTAATCTTATCGGCCAAGTTGCTTGCTTCAAAGCATTCTATGATGAGAGTCTCAACTAATCTCCGCATCATTACGGCACATGCATCAAACCATCCGTTTTCATAACAACCGTTAATTTGAAATATAACTTTTTCAATATAACCTCGCGTTCCCAGCACCATCGAATGTGGAATGACATTCTGACTTTGAGGTCGAAGCCCTTCCGATGGGGGCACGAAGTTCGCAGGGGCTTCTTTTTGAATATTCTTGGCAAGCTGCAAAACTTCCTTCGGAGCAATCATAGTTCACTGAGCTCTCCTATAGAGGTGTTTCGCCATGCTAGCAAATATCTGATCGATTTGATCTGATGTTGCATCAGATGATATATGAATTTGTAAATTAATCTGCAGCTCAGGAGCATCCGAGTTGCTCTTGGCAGCGGCATTATGGTTTTCCCTGGGAACCGATTTCGTCTCCACCTTCTTCTGTCCGGTTTTAATCGGATTTCGAGAACTTAGCTCTCTAACTTTAGACTTTTCCTCGCGCCGTTGAGCCGGCTCCTTAGATGCGTCACCTTCCATCACCAGAGCATAGAAGTTCACCATTTTACGCACAGCGGATTCGCCCGCGCCGGTGTGGTTAGCAAACCAGCGCAGGGCAGAATGTCGATTCTCGTTTGGGTCGGGCGCGGAATCCAGTAGTTCTTGCGGATACGTTCCCTGCACTATGCCTCGACAAACGTCCTTATATTGAGCGTCATCGCGCCATTGCCGAGCGCGATCTGAAGTTTTTCCTTCTTCATCGACCAATCCCAAGTCTCTCAAATAGATAAGCACGTTGTTTCGCGCAGAACTCTCCTGCATTTCTAGGACCGTCGCGAGATAGTTTGCTGTCACCGTTCCAGGTATACTCTGCTTGAATTTCTTGCGAAGCTTCCACCAATGGGATGGAGAAAGCATTGGGAACGATCGCCGCGGGTCAGCCATTGTTTCAACTCACTCATGCGAATGTCGGCTCTCACTCAGTTGCAATCGCGGATATAGGCTATTTCATAGCGTCGTTCAACTTGGAATTGTTGATCTCTTTGAGACTTTTGCGCAACGGATTCGAGCGCGTCGCCGACCTCGGAAGGCGGCATGGAGCTCCCTCAGGGGAAGGGCCGACGACGCTGGAGGGTACTCCCCGCGCCTTCTGAAAACCATCGAGTGCGAGCCGGAAACCTTTGCGGTAGGCGCTGTCGGCGTTACCTTGGCTGTCCCCGGCGCGCCCAGCTGCTGGATCACGCCCGGCCGCCTCCTGGATCTTCCCTCATGACGCCATAGATGCCAGCATGAGGCAGGCGTCGGAGCTATCCTGAGAACGGTTGTGTTGACTCTGACTGTGCGCAACGTCGATGATGACGTGGTCGCCGCGCTCTAGGCTCGGGCCAAGCGCAACAAGCGATCGCTCGAGGCAGAGGTCCGAGTGCTGCTGCGGGACGCCGTCGATCGCGGCTCGCGAACCTCGTTGCGCGATCTTGCCGACCGGATCGCAGCGCTGACGCCAAAGGTGCCGCAGACCGACAGCACGGACCTGGTTCGCGAAGATCGCGCGCGATGACGCTAGTCGCCGACGCGAGCGTCGCGGCCAATTGGTTCATCGAAGAGCGGGGGCGCGCACCGGCGGCGCCTGGAAGATCCGGTTGGCCGGGCGAGAACTTCTGGTCTTTTTTTCTGACGGTGTTCAGCAAAGGCGAGCGGACGGACCTGACCAAGAGCGAGCGCAACGCGCTGGCGCAACTCACGAAGGTGCTCGTCGACAGCTATCGCGCGAGCACCGGAAGGCTCGGGTGAAGCCATGAGCAGGCACGCGTTCGATAAGATCAAGGCTGGCATCGAGGATGCGATCGCCATCGCGCGCGGCGAGGCGGATTCGGCGACCTACCGCGTCCACGTCCCCGTCGAGATCGATGTCAAGGGGATTCGCAAGAAGCTCGGCATGTCGCAGGCGCAGTTCGCTGCGAGCTTCGGCTTTGGGCTCGATGCCGTGCAGAACTGGGAGCAGGGCCGTCGCCGCCCGGAGGGCGCCGCACGCGCATTCCTGAAGGTCATCGAACGCGAGCCGGAAGCAGTTCGGCGGGCGCTCGCGGCATGACCACCGCCGAGCGCGACAAGCGGCTGCTCGAAGAAGAGATCCGCATGATGCAGCGTGACAGGGCTCGGTCCTGTTCGCGAGCCTCGCTGCGCGATCTTGCCGACCGGATCGCAGTACTTACGCCGAAGGTGCCGCAGACCGACAGCACGGACCTGGTTCGCGAAGACCGCGCGCGTTGAGGCTGGCCCTCGACGAAGGTCGCCGCCGAGACCCTGGTCGGACTTGGTCTCGCGGCCGCGGGTGCGCTCGTGCTCCAGGGCGTCCTCTTGCTCATGCGCAGCCGGCTGATCGGGCGCCTCGCCCTGATCCTCGAGCGCGACGTCGGCACGACGGTCGTCCAGGCCGCCATGGATCACGCCCGCCGGGCGCCGTCCTGCGCCGCGGCGCGAGCGCACGAGCATCTCTTCCGCCTGCGCCAGCTGATCTCGAGCCATGCCCTGACGTCCTGCCTGGACCTGCCCTGGGTGCTGGTGTTCCTCGTGCCGATCTGGCTGTTCCCACCCCTGGCTCGGCACGATCGCCGTGATCGGCGCGGCGCTGCTGCTCCTGATCGCGATCGCGGCAGAGTGGCTCGCGACCGACCCGACGCGCCGCTCGATCGAGGCCGCGGGCGAGGCGCGCCGCCGTACCGATCGTGCGCTCGATGTGATGCCGACGGTCGATGCGATGGGAATGCGCGAGGCGGTGATCGCGCACGGGCAGAAGGCGAACCTTCGCGCCCTGATCGAAGGCTACCGGGCGCATGATCGCGCCGGCGCGATGGAGGCGCTCTCCAAGTGCGTCCGCCAGGCGGTGCAGCGCGCGATCCTGCTCACCGCCGTCTATCTGGTCCTGCTCGACCACGTCACGGTCGGGATCATCTTCGCGGCTTCGATCCTCGCGTCGCGCGCGCTCGCGCCGATCGACGGGCTCGCCGGCAGCTGGCGCCAGATCGTGGCTGCCGTGAGCCTCGCTGCAGCAGCTCGATCCGCTGCTGCGGGCAGCACCCCGGCCGGACCGGGCGATGACGCCGGCGCGGCTCACGGGCGCGCTCACGGTCGAGGCCGTGACGCTGCATTCGCGCGACGCGGGGCGGGCGGTGCTGCGCGGCGTCTCCTTCGCGCTCGAGCCCGGCGCGGCGCTCGCCGTGAGCGGCCCTTCGGGGGCGGGAAAGTCGGCGCTCGCCTCGGTGCTGATCGGCGCCACCGCTGCGACCATGGGCGAGGTGCGGATCGACGGCGTGGCGCTCCGGCACTGGGACCCGGCGATCCTCGGTCGCGGCGTCGGCTACCTGCCGCAGGATGCCGAGCTGCTGCCCGGCACCGTGGCCGAGAACATCGCCCGCTTTTCCGCTGCCGCGCCCGAGGAGGTGGTCGAGGCGGCGAGGCGTGCTGGCGCGCACGAGATGATCCTCTGCCTGCCCGAGGGCTACGATACCGAGATCGGCACGCGCAGCTCGCGCCTCTCGCCCGGGCAGCGGCGCCGCGTGGCGCTCGCCCGCGCCCTGTTCGGCGATCCGAGGCTGCTGGTGCTCGACGAGCCGAACGTCGGCCTGGATCGCGACGGCGAGCGGCATCTGGTCGGGACGCTCAAGGCGCTGAAGGCACAAGGCGTCACGATCGTCCTGGTGACACACCGCATCGCCGATCGCAGCCTGTTCGATCGCGTCCTGATCCTGCATGCGGGCGTCGTCTCGCAGCTGAGCCCCCTCGATCGGCCGGAGGTGGCGGGTACGGTCCCGGCACCGGCGCAGATCGCCCGAGCGCAGCCCGCAGGCCTCCGTCGGGTCGAGGGCGGCTGATGCAGATCGGGAGCATGAAAGCACCGGTCCCGCTCCTTGCCGAGCGCAAGGCCGAGGAGCCTGCGGCCGAGGTCGCGAGGCTCTGCCGGCTCAAAGGCCTGGCGTGGGGCAGCATGCTCGTTGTCGCGCTGACCTTCGGCAGCTTCGGCGCCTGGAGCGCGCTCGCGCCGTTGCCCAAAGGGGCGCTCGGCACGGGCTTCATCACCGTCGAGACGATCAGCAAGACCATCCAGCACCTGGAGGGCGGGATCGTCGGTGCGATCGAGGTGACCGAGGGAGACCGCGTCGAGACGGGCCAGGTGCTGGTCCGGCTCGATCGGACCCAGGCCGAGGTGGCCATGGGCCGCTATCGCGACCAGCTGCGGGCCGTCCGCGCGCGCCAGGCCTATCTGCGGGCGACCCGCGACGACCTCGCGGCACCTCCTTACAGCGAGTGGCTGCTCGGCCAGGCCCATGACCCGCAGGTGGCGGAGCTGATCGCCGTGACCGATGTGGCGCTCGCGCAGGTGCACGCGCAAAGGCGCGGGCAGAAAGAGATCCTGGTCGCGCGGATCGGCAGGCTGCAGCAGGAGATTGCGGGGCTAAGAATCCGGTCGCGCAGCCTCGCCGAGCAGCGCCGTCTGCTGGCACTCGAGATCGAGGACGTCGAGTATCTGAACGAGAAGCAGCTGGCGCTGCGGCCGGAGCTCCTGCAGCTCCAGCGCGAGCTCGCCGACATGGACGGGCGGATCGCCGCGAGCCGGGCGGCGGCGGCGGAGGCCGGGCAGGAGATTGCCGAGACCAGGCTCCAGATCGCCGATCTCGGCGCCACGGCGCGCGCCGAGGCCAGCACCGAGCTGCAGCACGTCGCCGAGCGCACCGCCGAACTCGAGGCGCTGATCCGGAGCGAGGAGGATGTGCTCGCCCGCGCCGACATCCGCGCCCCCGAGGCAGGCGTCATCAGCAACCTTCGCGTCCATACCATCGGCGGCGTGATCGCGGCCGGCGAGCCGATTCTCGACCTGGTGCCGAGCGGCGAGGACCTGGTCGTCTCCGCCCGCCTGCGGCCGGTGGACGTCGAGGGCCTGTGCCCGGGCCTGCCTGCGCGCGTCACGCTGGTCGCGTACTCGGCCCGCGGCATCCCGACCCTGGATGGCACGCTGCATACGATCTCCGCCGACCGGATCGAGGACGAACGGAGCGGCGAGTTCTACTTTCGCGCCCGGGTCAGGATCGACGAGGCCGAGCTGGCGGGGCGTGGACCGGGTGCAGCTGCAGCCGGGCATGCCCGTGGACGTCATGATCGTCTCGGGCGAGCGCACCGTGCTCGACTATGTCCTCGACCCGTTCCTCGCCGGCACGCGCCGGGCCTTCGTCGACTGATGCCTCAGCGCAGCTCGAAGGTCACGGGCAGCGACAGCTCCAGCCGTGCCTGCGCCATGTCGGAGGGCATCGCCGGCAGCGGCCGGGCGCGCTCCAGCATGTCTTCCACCGCCGCGTCGAGCGCGGCGTGGCCGGAGCTCTGCTCGATCCGATGCGCCAGCACCTGGCCGTCGCGGTCGATCACGAAGCGCAGCAGGGCCGTGCCTTCCTGGCGCCGCAGCTGCGCCTGACGCGGATATTCCTTGTGCCGCTCGAGCCAGGCCCGCAACACATCGAGATAGTCGGGGCTGACGCCGGGCTCGCCGCCGCCAGCACCGCCGGCGTCCGCGCCGACGGCTGCCTGCTCGCCCATGCCGGCCTGTCCCGCCGCACCCGGATCGGACAGCGTTTCGGCGGGAGCCGGCTCGGCCGGCTCGGCCACCGCCGTGCTCGAATCATCGGGCGGCGCCGGCTTGGCTGGCGACGGCAGCACGGCCGCGGGTTGCCGGCTCGCGACGGTCTCCGGCTCCGGCGAGCGGGCCTGCGCGATCTCGGGCAACGCTGCGGGTTCCGGCGGCGGCGCGGGCCGCGCTGCCTCGGCGGGCGCGACGGGCGGGCTTTCTGTGATCGCGGGAGGCGCGTCGGCCCCGGGCGGCGGCAAATCGGTCGCCTCTGCCGCCGGCGAAGTGGCGGGCTCCGGCGCGGGCGCGGCTTCGACGACCTCGGGCGGGGCAAGCTCCGCATCCTGCGGTGGCACCGGCGGGAGGGCGTCCGGCACCAGCTCGCTCACCTCCTCCGCCGGCACCGACAGGATCTCGGCCGGCGGCGCCGGCACGGGAGCCTCGGCCGCCTCGCTCGGGGGTGCCGTCGCGATGGGTTCTGGGACCTGAGCCTCGGGTATGTCGACCGCAGTAATGCTCCCGCCAGCACTGCCGGCCGGGCTCAGGGCCACCTCGATGCCGCCGACGCCCATGTCCTGTGCGCCGTCCGGCCAGGAATGCAGGAGGAGGAGCAGGAGCGCGCCGTGGGGATCGCCAGGGAGACCAGCAGCGTCCAGGAGCGAAGGGCGGGCATGGCGTCAGCGAGCGGAGGACGGGCTTTGCGCCTCCGCGATCAGCGACACCCTGGCGAAGCCGGCCTGCCCGACCTCGCCAAGCACCGATAGGACGCGGCCATAGTCGATGCCGCGGTCGGAGGTCGTCATCTGGAGGGGGTCGTCGCCGGCCTCCTTGGTGATGAAGTTGACGATGCCGCCAGTGGCGCCCGCGCCATAGATGCTGCTCGGACCGTTCACGACCTCGATGCGCTCGATGCTGTTCAGATCGATCAGCGAGATGATCCGCGAGACATCGCGCAGGGGTGTATTGCGCGGCACGCCGTCGACCAGGACCAGGACGCTGCGGCCGCGCAGGGTCTCGCTCGCGCCCGAGATGTTCTGGTTGCTGACGCTGAAGCCCGGCACGTATTTCGCGAGCAGGTCGGCGGGATCGCTCGACAGCCAGAGCTGCTCGCGGATCTGCTGCTGATCGATCACCATGACGCTGCCGGGTATCGCGGCGATCGGCCGGGGCGTGCGGGTGGCGCTCACCACCACTTGATCGAGCGAGGTCGCGCTCGATGTCGCACCCTCGACGAGCGGGTCCGGCTCGCTGAAAGGTATCGGGGCTCTCTTGTGGCGCCTGCGCCGCGGCGGCGTGCGCGAAGACGAGGGCGAACGCAGTACCGGCGGCGCCGTTGCGCATCACCAGGCTTTCCTCCGGTCGATTGCTACTTATACCGGGCGCGACGACGCCGGTTCGCCTTATTGGTAATCACACGGCATCACCGTTCGTCAATACGAAACGGCAGATTGCTTTACAATTTTTGATTCTGTTCTTAAGTATTCTAGATCTATCCTCACAATTCGACTTTATTATCTTTGATGGTCACTAAGAACATTTCCAGATGACATGCTGAAAGGCGAACGCCCGAGATGAGGCTCACCTCGGCACGCAGGCCATGCACTGTCCTGGGATGTCGAAGAAACGCGCGCCGCCGCTGGCACGGCGCCGTTGCGGCGCGACCGTCGCGGCCCTCCGACCGGCGGCCCAGAGATCAGTCGCGAACCCTGATCTCTGGAGCCCCGGCCGCGAGGCCCCTTGCGCACCCTTACTGGTGGGCGCGGCTGCGCGAGAACAGGGCCATCATCGCCTGCGTGAACGCCGGCAGATCGTCGGGCTTGCGGCTCGTCACCCAGTTGCCGTCCTCCACCACCTCGCGATCCAGCCAGTGACCGCCGGCGTTGCGGATGTCGTCCTGGATGGAGTGGTAGCTCGTCAGCGTCCGGCCGCGCACGAGCCCGGCGGAAACCAGCTCCCAGGGCGCGTGACAGATGACCGCGAACGGCTTGCCCGCCGCCTGCATCGTCTGCAGGAACTCCTGCACCTGCGGCTGCATGCGCAGGCTGTCGGCGTTCACGGCGCCACCGGGCAGGTGCACGGCATCGAAGTCGTCGGCGCTGACGTCGCCGATCGCGCGGTCGACCTCGACCCGCACGGTCTTGTCCAGGTCGTGGCGCACGCCCTGAATCTGGCCGGGCTCGGGCGCCAGGATGGTCACCAGCGCCCCGGCATCGCGAAGTGCTGCCACGGGCTCGGTCAGCTCGGATTCCTCGAACCCGTCGGTGGCCACGACGGCCACGCGGAAGTCTTTCAGGTCGGCCATGCGATCCTCCTTCATCGCCTTTTGGGGCGCGCTGGCGACGCTGCCGCTCACGCCGCATCCTGGATCAACAGAACGCGGTCGATCTCGGCGCGTTCCCCGGCGCCGAGGCGGAGGTCCGCGGCCCCCGACACCCCCGGCATCTGGCCGGGCCGCCGGGCGCCGACGATCGCGCCGGTCACCGCCGGATTGGCCAGCACCCAGGCGACCGCGACCTCGGCCGGCGAGCGCCCGTGGCGCTTGCCGATCGTCCGCAACAGGCTCACCAGCTCGAGGTTGCGGGACAGCTGCGGCTCACGAAAATCCTCATGCGCGCGCCGCCAGTCGTCGGCGGGCAGAGCGGCGATCCGCTCGCGGGTCATGGCACCGGTAAGGAGGCCCGAGGCCATCGGCGAATAGGCGATGACGCCGATGTTCGCTTTGGCCACGAACGGCAGGATCTCCGGCTCGATCTCGCGGTGCAGCAGCGAGTAGCGGGGCTGGAGCGAGGTGATCGGCGCGATCGCCTGCGCCCGCTTCATCTGCGCGACGCTGAAGTTCGACACGCCGATGTTGCGAACCTTGCCCTCGCTCTTGAGCGCGGCCATGGTCGCCCAGCCCTCCTCGATGTCCTGATCGGGGTTCGGCCAGTGGATCTGATAGAGGTCGATGGCGTCGACCCTGAGGCGGCGCAGGCTGGCTTCGCACTCGCGCCGGATCGAGGCGGCACTCAGGCTGTGGCCGATCGTCCGATGCTCGTCCCAGACCATGCTGCACTTGGTGAAGATGTATGGCCGCTGCGGCACGCCTGCGAGCGCCCGGGCGACGACCTCCTCGGAGTGGCCGAGGCCATAGACCGCCGCGGTGTCGATCCAGTTGACGCCGGCATCCAGCGCCTCGCGGATGGCCGCGATCGAGTTGCGGTCGTCCTGGGATCCCCAGGCGAACTCCCAGCCCGATCCGCCGATCGCCCAGGCGCCGAAGCCGATGGGCGTGATGTAGAGGTCCGAGCTCCCAAGTCGTCGGGTTTCCATCGTCTGTTCCTTTCGCAAGTTGAGCTGTGGTCGGCTCAGGCCGGCTGGCCGGCGAGCTGCAGCATCTGCCAGGCCTCGCCGGTCGCCACGACGCAGGTCGGGCGCCTGGGATAGGTGATCAGCATGGTCCAGCCGCCCTCCGGCGAGACCAGCACCTCGATCACCCCGCCATCGCCCGAAAGCCCGAGCGCCTGCGGCTTCTCCTCGTGCGCCTGCTCGAGGCGCTCGAGGATCTGATGGCGATCGCCACACAGCTTCGGTGCGGCCTCGGCGGGCTTGCCCACAACCGACCCGCAGAGCAGGGCGAGCGCCGCGAACCCGAGTGGCGCGCCGGCTCGTTCGGACATGGTACGGATCGACATGAAGGGCCTCCTTTGGTGGGGCGGCCGGTCGCGCCGGCCGCTGGAGAAAGGTTGCTGAGAGCGAACCTACGTCGCGCTGCGAACCGGCCCGAGTGAAGTCGGGTAAGCCTCGGTGAATCCTGGTGAAGCACCCGGGCGGCAGCGCCTCAGTGGCCGGCGACGACGCCGCCGTCCGCCTTGACCGGCGAGAACAGCAGGGCGATGGGCGCCATGAGGAAGCACAGGATCGCACCGAGCGCGAACAGGTCGGTGTAGGCCAGGATGCCGGCCTGCTGGAGCAGCGCCTGATAGATCCATCCGGTCGCGGTCTGGAGGACGTCCGAAGGCGCGGTGCCGGTCGCTGCGAGCGTGTCGCCCACGTGCTGCAGCGTGTTGTCGTAGGCTTGCGCCAAGGGCGAGAGATCGCCCACGAGGTAAGCCTGCCGAACCTGCGAGCGCTCGATCACCACCGTGGTCGCCAGCGAGATCCCGATCGAGCCGCCGAGATTGCGCAGCATCGTGAACAGAGCCGTCGCATCCGCGTTCAGCTCCCGCGGCAGGGTCGTGTAGGCGAGCGTGCTGATCGGCGCCAGGAGCATGCCGACGCTGGCGGCCTGCGCGATCCGGATCAGCGCCAGGGTCTCGAAGTCGATCTGCGGCGACAGGTGGTGCGCGTAGACCATCGAGAGGCCGAGGCAGACGAAGCCGGAGGCGACCACGAAGCGGATCTGGACGTAGTGGAGGACGCGGGTCACCACCGGGATGACCAGGAGCAGCACGGCCGCCCCGGGCGACAGCACCAGCCCCGCCCAGGTGGCGGTATAGCCGTATTGCCGCTGCGCGAGCTGCGACACCGCGACGACGCTCGCGTAGAGCACCACCGCCATGGCGAACAGCGTAAGCGCGCCGACCGCGAAGTTGCGGTCCTTGAAGACCCGCAGGTCGACGATCGGCTTCCTGGCGTACAGCAGCCAGTACACGCCGCCGACCAGGCCGATCGCAGCCAGCACGGCGAGCAGGCGGATGAACGGCGAGCCGAACCAGTCGTCGTCCTCGCCGCGATCGAGCATGACCTGCAGGCAGCCCAGGCCGAGCACGATGAAGCCGAGCCCGATATAGTCGGTATGGATCGCGCCGCGCCGGCCCGCTTTCGCCCACGGCGGATCCTCGATCAGGTGGATGACGGCCAGGCACATCGCGATGCCGACCGGAATGTTGATGAGGAAGACCCAGCGCCAGCTGTAGCTGTCGGTGATCCAGCCGCCGAGCGTCGGTCCCAGGACCGGTGCGATGATCGTCGCGACCGCGTCACGGCGAAGGCGCCGGCTGCGCTGCGTAGGGCTTGAAGGTGTCGAGGATGATCGCCTGCTGGGTCGGCTGCAGGCCGCCGCCGAACAGGCCCTGCAGGCAGCGGAACACGACCAGCTCCGACAGGCTCTGGGCGAGCCCGCACAGGAACGAGAACACCGTGAAGCCGACGATGCAGATGAGGAAGTAGCGCTTGCGCCCGAGCAGCCGGCCGAGATGGCCGGAGACCACCAGCACGATGCCGTTGGCGACGAGATAGGAGGTAAGCGCCCAGGTGGCCTCGTCCTCGCTCGAGGCCATGGTGCCGGCGATATAGGGCAGCGCCACGTTGATGATGGTGGTGTCCAGCACCTCCATGAACGCGGCCACGGTGACCACGACCGCGATCAGCCAGGGATTGCCCGGCGGCTGCCAGTCGCGGTCCTGCTCCGTCCTGGCGTCGCTCATTCGAATTCGACCGTCGGCCGGACCGACAGGCCCAGCGGCAGCGGCAGGCTCGGATCGAGGCCGTCGTCGATCACGATCTTGACCGGCACGCGTTGGACGATGTGGACGAAGTTGCCGGTGGCGTTCTCGGCCGGGAACAGGCTGAAGACCGATCCGCTGCCCATCTGGATGCTGTCGACGTGGCCGCGCAGGGACAGGTGCGGATAGGCGTCGATGTCGATGTCGACCTGTTGCCCCGGCCGCATCCGGTCGAGCTGCGTCTCCTTGAAGTTCGCGGTCACCCAGACGTCGGGCGTGACCAGAGCGAAGATCTCCTGCCCCACCTCGAGGTAGGACCCGAGGTTCACGTTGCGTTGCGTGACCCAGCCGTCCTGCGGCGCGCGCAGCTCCGTGTAGGAGAGGTTGAGCTCGGCCTGCGCGAGCTGGGCCTCCGCCTGCCTCACCTGCGCCTCGAGCTGCTCGACCTGCGCGCTTGCCTGGTCGATGTTCTGCTGGACCAGCTGGTTGATCTCGACCTGGGCGCGGTCGAAAGCGACGGTCGCGGCCGACGAGCGCGCATCTGCCAGCGCCATGTCGATGGCGGTCTGGGGCGTGGCGCGCGGGCCGGCGCTGGTCTGTCGCCCGGCCTCGGTATCGGCGAGGGCCTGGTCGGCGAGCGCGCCGTCGAGCTGCGCCTTTGCCGCGGCGAGCCGGGCGGGCGCGATCACCTGCACCATCTGCAGGTTGATGCGCGCATTCTCCGCCTGTGCCTTCGCCACCGCCAGCGTCGCGGCCGCCTGGTCGCGCGCTGCGACGAAGTCGCGCGGATCGATCCTGACCATGAGATCGCCGGCCTTCACGCGCGTATTGTCGTCGACGTTCAGCTCGACGACGTAGCCTGCGACCTTCGGCGCGATCGTGACGGTGTTGCCGTCGGTGAAGGCGTCGTCCGTGCTCTCCTGGTCGCGGGTGGCGAGGTAGTACCAGCCGCCGCCGACCACGAGGACAGCCACGACGGCGGCGAGGATGATCAGCGGCCGCCTGCCCCGTCGCCGCCGCTCGTCCGGACGCTCCTCGCCTTTGGCGTCCGGGACTTCGCCGGCGCGATCCGTCGGAGACGGTTCGCCGTCCATGTCCCTTGACCCTTTCGTCAACCGGGCAGCGGGTTGGCCGTGAATGCCGAGCGTCGCCGGTCCGTGGGGGAACGGGTCCAGTCCTGTGCCACGCCGGCGTCATCGATCCGGCGGCCGCATGCCGCCAGCCGCGCGGCTGCGAGCGGCGCGGCGGCCAGGTGCCGCAGATATGCCGCATGGCGATGCTTGACCTGGTCGAGCTCGCCACTGTCGGAGAGCTTCTCGAGCGCGTAGGCCCGCGTGGTGCCGAGCAGCCGGTAGCACGGCGCGGCGCCGCCGACGTCGGCCGCGATCAGCGACTTCGTGACGAGGTTGGCGAGGTGCAGGACGACCTCGTCCGCAGGGATCTCCACGCCCGCCGCGATCACGCTCGCCGCCTCCAGCGTAAAACCTCCGGCGAAGATCGCGAGGCGCCGCAGGACCGTACGCTCGGGCTCCGACAGCAGCTCGTGTCCCCAATCGAATGTCGCCCGCAGCGTCTGGTGTCGCGGCAGCGCCGGTCGGCGTCCGCCGATGAGCAGCTGGAGAGGATCTCGCAGGCGCACCGCGAGGCCGCGCACGCCGAAGGCGTCGATGCGGGCCGCAGCCAGCTCGATGGCGAGCGGCACGCCGTCCAGCCTGCGGCAGATGTCGGCGACCAGCAAAGCCTCCTCGTCGCCGAACCTGAAGGCGCCCGAGCTTGCCTGCGCGCGCTCGACGAACAGCTGCACGGCCGGGAACCCGAGCGCCTGGGCGGCCGTGAGCCGCGCCGATGCCGGCGGGCACGCCAGCGGCGGCAGGCGGTGCACGTGCTCGCCTTCCACCCGCAGCGGCTCGCGGCTCGTCGCCAGGATCTGCACACCGGGCGCGTGGTGCAGCACCTCGACCGCCAGAGCGGCTGCAGCCTCGATCACGTGCTCGCAGTTGTCGAGCACGAGCAGCATCTGCCTGCCGCGCAAGGCCGCGATCGCATCGTCGATCGGGTTGCCCGAGCGGGTCTCCAGGCCGAGCCCGGCCGCAAGCGCGCCCGGCACCAGGCCAGGGTCGAGCAGCGGCGCGAGGTCGACGAAACGGACGCCGTGCTCGTAGGACCCGGCCAGCCGCCTCGCCACCGCGAGGGCGACCGTGGTCTTGCCGATGCCGCCCGGCCCGGCGACGGTGATGAAGCGCTGGTGCGGCAGGTGCGCGGTGAGCGCCGCGACGCTGTCGGCGCGATCCACCATGGGCGTCATCGGGGCCGGCAGATCCGGCGTAGCCTCAGGGATGGCGCGCAACGCGGAGAGGCTCGCCTCCTCGATGCGCGTGACCGGGGCGACAAAGCGATAGCCGCGCCCGGGGATCGTCGCCAGGTAGCGATTGCTGCCGCCGCTGTCGCCCAGCGCCCGCCGCAGCCCGGCGACCTGGACCTTGAGATTGCCGTCCTCGACGAAGGTGTCCGGCCAGACCCGCGCCATGAGCTCGCTCTTGCTGACCAGCTCGCCGGGGCGCTCGATCAGGGCGATCAGGATCTCCAGGGCGCGGCTGCCCAGACGCACCGGCGTGCCGGCCTGCAGCAGCAGCCGTCGCGCAGGGAGCAGGTGAAACGGGCCGAACGCGATCGCGCCCGCGGCCTGGGCAGCAGGCCAGTCGGCCGCCGTGGCAGCATCCTGGTCGGGCTGGAAGCCGGGGCCAAAGCCTTCGGCTTGGAGCGAAGGCGGACCGCTTGCATCGGGCAAACGCTGGTGAACCATCGAGCCGACGGTGATCATGAGCCGCTCCCATCTTTCTTGGCGTGTTCGAGGGCCGAGTGAATGCAGCCGAGCAGGTCGTCCTCGTTGAACGGCTTGGTCAGGTAGCAGATGACGCCGGCCCGCATGGCGCGCGCCCGGCCGTCCTCATCCTGGTGGGCGGTGATCAGGACGGTGGGGACGGGATTGCCGGACGCGACCAGGTGACGCTGAAGCTCGAGCCCGGTCATGCCGGGCATCCGGACGTCGGCGATCAGGCAGGCGGTGCGGTGGAGACGACCGGACCTGAGAAAATCCTGGGCGCACGCGTACGCCTCGCAGGCGAAACCCACCGCGCGCATCAGGCTCATGAGCGCCTCGCGGACGGACTCGTCATCGTCGACGATGGTGATCACGGGCGGTTTGGGCATCGGGGCCTTCGAGCTTCGGGTTCGAGGCTCAAACTTGCCCGCGCGGCGACCCGCGGCCCATTGCACTTGGGTCCGGCTCGCATGGACATACGGCCCGATCGGATAAGCAGAAGGAGGAAGGCCGCCTATACTATGGTTTAGAGGCGTCCGGCCTGGCGGCGGCGTCGAGCCGGTCGGCCATCCGCACCAGCTCGGCCAAGGACCTCGCCCGCATCTTCCGCATGACGTGGCCGCGATGGACCTTCACGGTGATCTCGCTCACCTCGAGGTCGGCCGCGATCTGCTTGTTCATCCGTCCCGTGACGACCAGCGCCATGATCTCGCGCTCGCGCGGCGTCAGCGAAGCAAGGCGCCTTTGCAGGTCCGCGACGGCGAGGCCATCGCGGCGCCGGGCGCGATCCCGCTCGATCCCCAGCTGGATCGCGTCGAGCAGCTCCTGATCGTGGAATGGCTTGGTCAGGAACTCGATCGCGCCCGCCTTGATGGCCCGCACCGACATGGGAATGTCGCCGTGGCCGGTGATGAACACGATCGGAAGCGCAATGCCCGATTCGGCCAGCTCGCGCTGGAAGTCCAGTCCGCTACGCTCGGGCAGCCGGACATCCAGCACGAGGCAGCCGGGCCCGTCGGGCCGCTCGCTGTGCAGAAACTCGCGCGTCGACCCGAACGAGCGCGCTTCCAGGCCGACCGAGCGCAACAGGCCCGCGAGCGCGTCCCGGACGGATGGATCGTCGTCGATCACGAAGACGACAGGCTGCTCCTCGCTCATCGGACTCCGCCGCGCGCCAGGCCACCGAGCCTGGTCCTATAGAACGACCCGGGCAGGCGGTCGAGACGCTCGCGCGCGAGCGGCGGCCAGCCCGCCCTCCTTTCACCAAAGCTAACCGGGATTAACCGGACCTAACTCGGCAGGGCGGGCGCTGCGACCTATCTGTCCTCGTCCAGGACAGGAGACCGTCATAGCCCCGCAAAAGGAGATGCAGACCATGACCCGCAACGAGGCGACGCTGCGCCGGATGGCGCCGCTTGCGACGCCCACCAGCCTGGCTTCCAACGCCGTGCAGGACCTTGCCGGCGCGCTGACCACCCTGCTCGCCGACATGTTCGCGCTCTACGTCAAGACCAAGAATTTTCACTGGCACGTCTCGGGGCCGCATTTTCGCGACTACCACCTGCTGCTCGACGACCAGGCCGGCCAGATCCTCGCGACCACCGATGCGATCGCCGAGCGCGTGCGCAAGATCGGCGGCACGACGCTGCGCTCGATCGGCCAGATCGGCCGCCTGCAGCGCGTCCTCGACAACGAGGCCGACTACGTCACGGCGCAGGACATGCTGGCCGAGCTGCGCACCGACAACATGGAGCTCGCCGCGCGCATGCGCGAGACCCACGCGCTTTGCGACGAGCACGGCGACGTCGCGAGTGCCAGCCTGCTCGAGGTCTGGATCGACGAGGCCGAGGGCCGCGTCTGGTTCCTCTTCGAGGCCAGCCGGCACGACGAGACCCATTGACGATCTCGCACGGCCGATCATGATCGGGAGCTGGCCATGAGCAATACAGCAGAAAACGGCGTATCCGACGCATGGACGCGTCGCGAGACGTTCGCGCTCACCGGCGGAGCCCTTTCGCTGGCAGTGGCGGGTCTGCCGGAGAGCCTGGTCGCCACCGAAGGCATTCCGGAGGATGCGACGATGCCCACTTCGACCGTCGAGCTGATCGTCAACGGCCGCCCGGAGCGCCTGGACCTCGACCCGCGCACCTCCCTGCTCGATTTCCTGCGCGAGCATCTGCAGCTCAGCGGGACCAAGAAGGGCTGCAACCAGGGCGCCTGCGGCGCCTGCACGGTCCTCGTCGACGGGCGGCGGATCAACGCCTGCCTCACGCTCGCGATCATGCACGACGGCGCCGAGATCACGACCGTCGAGGGCCTGGCCACGGGCGAGGCGCTGCACCCGTTGCAGGCAGCCTTCATCGAGCACGATGCCTTCCAGTGCGGCTACTGCACGCCCGGCCAGATCGTCTCGGGCGTCGCCTGCATCGCGGAAGGCCATGCGCGTTCGCCGGACGAGATCAGGGCCTGGATGAGCGGCAACATCTGCCGCTGCGGGGCCTATCCCGGGATCGTCGCGGCGATCGCCGCGACCGCCGGGGAGAGCTGACCATGCACCCCTTCTCGTATCGATCCGCTCGCAGCGAGCAGGACGCGATCGCCGGCGCGCTGGCCGGCGGGCGCTACCTCGCAGGCGGCACGACGCTGGTCGACCTGATGCGCGAGGAGGTCGAGCGGCCCGAGCAGCTGATCGACATCAACCGCCTCGCCTTGCGCGACATCCGGCTCGAGCGAGGACAAGCTCGTGCTCGGCGCGCTGGCGCGGATGGCGGACGTGGCCGCCGATCCCGCGACGCGGCAGGCGCAGCCGCTGATCGTCGAAGCCCTGGTCGAGGGCGCCTCGCCGCAGCTGCGCAACATGGCCTCGATCGGCGGCAACCTCTTGCAGCGCGTGCGCTGCCCCTATTTCCGCAGCCTCGATGCAGCTTGCAACAAGCGCGATCCCGGATCGGGCTGCGCCGCCATCGACGGCGTCAATGGTGGCCACGCCATCCTCGGCACCAGCGACCATTGCGTCGCCACCCACCCCTCGGACCTCGCGGTCGCACTGGTGGCACTCGATGGCGTCGTGGTCCTGCGCGGCCCGGACGGAGAGCGGCGCCTGCCGGTCGAGGACCTCTATCGGCTGCCGGGCGCCACGCCCCAGCTCGAGCACACGCTGAACCCCGGCGAGCTGATCGTCGCGGTCGAGGTGCCGCACGGCGCTTATGCCGCGGGCGCGCGCTATCTCAAGGTGCGCGATCGCGCCTCCTACGAGTTCGCGCTCGTCTCGGTCGCCGCGGCGCTCGAGATCGAGGACGGCATGATCCGCGCCGCGCGGCTCGCGGCCGGCGGCGTCGCCACCAGGCCCTGGCGCCTGCGCGCCTCGGAGGACGCCCTGGTCGGCCGGCCGGGCGGACGGATCGTCATGGCAGGCCGCCGCCGATCTCGCGACCGAGGGCGCGCAGGCCGCTCTCGGGCAATCACTTCAAGGTCGAGCTGCTGCGCCGGACCGTGGTCCGCGCCCTCGAGATGACCGGAGAACCGGCATGAGCGCCATGTCGATCGGCCAACCCCTGCCGCGGGTCGACGGCCCCGCCAAGGTCACCGGGCTTGCCCGCTACGCCGCCGAGTTCGACCAACCCGGCCAGGCCTATGCCGTCATCGTCCCGAGCACGGTGGGCCTTGGGCGGATACGCGGGATCGACGCGGCGGCGGCCGCCGACATGCCGGGCGTGCTCGCGATCATCTCCCATCAGAACGCGCCCCGCCTGCCGTATCGGGAGCACAAGGGCTTCATCGATCCAGCGGACGGCGAGCGGCTGCACGTCCTGCAGGACGACCAGGTCCGGTTTTTCGGCCAGCCGGTCGCGGTCGTGGTCGCCGAAACCCTGGACCAGGCCGAGCACGCGGCGCTGGCGGTTCGTGTCGACTACGAGGCGCAGCCCTCCGGCGACGCGGATCGAAGCGAGCCGACGATCATCGTGCCGGGCGGCGAGAGCGCGGACAGCGCGCGGGGCGACGCCGACGCGGCGCTGCTTCGGGCGCCTGTCACGATCGATGCGACCTACGGCATCGCGCGCGAGAACCACAATCCCATGGAGCCGCATGCGACGGTGGCGGCCTGGGACGGCGATCGGCTCACCCTGTGGAGCAAGAGCCAGTTCGTGGTGAACGAGGCGGCCGAGATCGCCGCCGTGTTCGGCCTGCCGGCCGAGAACGTGCAGGTGGTCTGCCCGTTCATCGGCGGCGCGTTCGGCACCGCGCTGCGGACCTGGCCGCACGTCACGCTCGCGGCGCTCGCCGCGCGCGAGGTCGGCCGCCCGGTCAAGCTCGTCCTGACCCGCCGCCAGATGTTCTATACGACCGGTCATCGGCCCCGCACCACGCAGAGGATCGCGTTGGGCGCCGACCGGGATGGCCGGCTATCGGCCCTGGTCCACGAAGGCACCGGCGAGACCTCGCGCCACGAGCAGTTCGTCGAAGCGCTGACGACCGTCGCGCCCTATCTCTACTCCTGCCCCAATGTGCGCACGCGCTACCGTCTGGCGCCGCTCGACAGCGGCACGCCGACCTTCATGCGCGGGCCGGGCGAGGCGAGCGGCATCTTCGCGCTGGAGTGCGCTGATGGACGAGCTGGCCGTGGAGCTCGGCATCGACCCGATCGAGCTGCGGCGGCGCAACGAGCCCGCGATCGACGAGGGCGAGAACCGCCCCTTCTCGAGCCGCTCGCTGACCGCCATGCTACGAGGCTGGTGCCGCCCGCTTCGGCTGGGAACGCCGCGACCCGCGCCCGCGCTCGATGCAAGATGGCCGTCTGCTGGTGGGCTGGGGCACGGCCACGGCGACCTATCCCGTGTTCCGCGCGCCGGCGAGCGCCCGCGCCCGCCTGATGCCCGATGGCACGGCGGAAGTGGAGACCGCGGCGAGCGATATGGGCCCGGGGACCTACACCTCCATGACCCAGGTGGCGGCCGACGCGCTCGGGCTCGCTCCGAGCCAGATCCGCTTCCAGCTGGGCCGGTCCGACTTTCCGCCGACCCCGCCGCACGGCGGCTCCATGACCATGGCATCCGTCGGCTCGGCGGTCCAGGCCGCCTGCCTGGCCGCGCGCGAAGAGGCTGTCCGTCGCGCGATCTCCGACGACCGCTCGGCCCTGCGCGGCGTGAACACGGATGCGCTCGAGGTGCGCGACGGGCGGCTGTCACGCCGCAACGACGGATCACGGGGCCAGACCTACGCCGAGCTGGTGGCACTCGGCGACGGGCAGCCCATCGAGGCGGAAGCCTCCAGCGCCGGCGGCGACGAGGGGCAGCGCTTCTCGATGCACGCCTTCGGTGCGGTGTTCGCGGAAGTCGTGGTGGATCCCGACCTCGGCACCGTCCGGGTGCGGCGCGCGGTCGGTGCCTACGGGGCGGGCCGGATCGTCAACCCGCGGCTCGCGCGCAGCCAGTGCATCGGCGGCATGGTCGGCGGCATCGGCATGGCGCTGATGGAGCAGACCGTCCTCGATCCGCGCGACGGCCGCCCGGTCAACGCATCGATGGCGGACTACCTCGTTCCGGTCAATCTCGACATCGGCTCGATCGAGGCGCTGTTCGTCGACGAGCACGACCCCCACGTCAACCCGCTCGGCGTGAAGGGCCTCGGCGAGATCGCGCTCGTCGGCATGGCGCCGGCGATCGCCAATGCGGTCTTTCACGCCACCGGGCGCCGGGTGCGCGACCTGCCGATCCGCATCGAGAACCTGCTCTAGTCGCGTTCGCCGATGCAGCCGGCCTCGCAACGAGCGCATGCCGCTCACGCGTTGCCTGTGCCCACGCAGGCATTGCCTGCCATCAGAGAATCCTGAGAATGCGCCGGTAGCGGATCGAACCGTGCCGCGGCTCGGTTCTGGCGGTCCGTGACATGAAGGCGACACGCTCTGGATGCAACAGAAGCCGTCCTGTCCAATACCTGACCGCTCGCCGATTCTTCCCATGACCGCAGGCGCGCTTGCCATCGCGATTTTCGTCGTCGACGCGATCACGCCTTTGGATATGGCGGTCGCCGTGCTGTACGTCGTCGTCGTGCTGATGGCGGCGAACGCGCTCGACCGGCGCGGGGTCCTGCTGGTCACCGCCGGATGCCTGGCCTTGACGGTCGTGGCCTACCCGCTGGCGCATGGCCTGACGATGACCATGGCCCTTGGCAGATGCCTGATGAGCGTCTCGGCCATCGCGATCACGGCTTTCCTCGCCCTGAAGAATCAAGCGGCAGATATAGGCCTGCGGGCGCAGGCGAACCTGCTCGACCTGACCCACGACACCATCTTCGTGCGCGATATGAACGACGTGATCACGTACTGGAACCGGGCCGCCGAGGAGCAGTATGGCTGGCGGAGGGAGCAGGCGCTCGGCAGGCATTGTCACCAGCTCCTGCAGACGATCTTCCCGGCCCCGCTCGAAGAGATCACCGCGGAGCTGGTCGGCAAGGGTCGCTGGGAAGGGGAGCTCACCCATACACGGCGGGACGGCGCCCAAGTTGTCGTCGCGAGCCGATGGTCGTTGCAGCGCGACGAGCGCGGGCGACCGGTCGAGATCATGGAGACCAACAACGACATTACCGCTCGAAAGGAGGCGGAGCGGAGGCTCCGCACAGCCGAGAGGGAGCTTCGGCTCACGATCGACACGATCCCGGCCCTGGTTCTCAGCGCGTGGCCGGATGGCACGCTGGATTTCATCAACGCGCGCTGGATCGAGCAGGGTTTCGCCGAGGATGATCTGCGTTCAGGGCTGTCCGCCGTCGTTCACCCCGACGACTTGCCCGACATCGCAGGCAAGCGGTCGACGATCCCTGGTCACGGGCGAGCCCTATCAAGCCGAGGTACGTCTGCGCAAAGCGAATGGCGAGTACCGGTGGTACCTCGCCCAGGCCGTCACCTTGCGGGATGAGACGGGGCGCGTCGTCAAACGCTATGCAATGGCAACGGACATCGAGGATCGCAGGCAGGCGGAAGCGGCACTGAGGCGCGCCGAAAGCGAGCTTCGCACCACCATCGATACGATTCCGGCATTGGTCATCAGTGCGTGGCCGGATGGCACGCTGGATTTCATCAATGCGCGTTGGAAGGAACAAGGCTTCTCCGAGCAGGATCTGCTTTCGGACTGGACCGCGCTCGTCCACCCGGACGACCTGCCAGAAATCACGAAAAGGCGGCAGAGATCGCTGGCGAGCGGCGATTTCTACGAAGCCGAGGCGCGTTTTCGCCGCCGCGACGGCGAGTATCGGTGGTTCCTGGTCCGAGCCCTCAGCCTGCGGGACGAAAACGGGCGAGCCGTCAAGCGTTATGCAACGGCTACGGACATCGAGGACCGCAAGCGCGCCGAGGACGCGTTGCGCCGCAGCGAAGCGCTGCTGGCGGAAACGCAGGAGCTGACCCGCACCGGTAGCATCGGCTATGACGCCGTTACGGGCGAGGTGTTCTGGTCGGCTGAGGGCGCCCGCATCTTCGGCTATGATCCGTCGATCGAACCGACGCTTCCGCTGCTGCTGCAGCGTGTTCATCCGGACGACGTCTGGCTGGGACAGCGTGCGATCGAGCGCACGAATCGCGGTGAGCCCGACGATGCGTTCGACATCCGCCTCGTGATGCCGGATGGGACCCTCAAGTACGTGCACGCGGTGTCGCACGCCCTCCGCGATGCCTCGGCCCGGCGCGCTCTTCGCGCCCTGATGGACGTCACCGCAGCGAGAGAAGCTGAGGCGGCCCTGCACCGGGCGCAGGCGGAGCTCGCGCACGTCACGCGCGTGACGACCCTGGGCGAGCTCACTGCCTCGATCGCGCACGAGGTCAACCAGCCGCTCGCGGCGATCGTCACCAACGGCCAGGCCTGCCTGCGCTGGCTCGGCCGTGCCGTGCCGGATCTCGACGAGGCGCGACGCGCCGTGGCGCGCATCGTCGGCGACGCCGATCGCGCGAGCGAGGTGATCCGGCGGATTCGCGCGCTTTCCCAGAAGACCGATCCGCAGAAGACCGCGCTGAACCTCAACGAAGTGGTCGACGACGTCGTCCTCCTGGTCCGGCGCGAGGTGCTGAACCATGGGGTCTCGCTGCAGCTCGAGCTCGCACCCGATCTGCCGCCCGTGCACGCCGATCGGGTCCAGCTGCAGCAGGTGATCATCAATCTCCTGATCAACGCGATCCAGGCGATGGCGCCCGTGACCGACCGTCCTCGCACCTTGCTGGTCCGCTCGCGCCCGCACGAGGGCGACCGGGTGCTGGTCGAGGTGCAGGACTCCGGCGTCGGCATCGATCCCGAGAACCAGAGCCGACTGTTCGACACCTTCTTCACCACCAAGCCCGACGGCGTGGGCATGGGGCTGTCGATCTGCCGTTCGATCATCGAGGCGCATGGGGGAGAGGTGTGGGTCTCGCCCAATGCCGGCCCTGGAACCACCTTTCGGTTCACCCTGCCGGCGAACCAAGGAGAGGGTAGACCATGAGCGAGGACGACCTGAAGCGGAAGGCCGCGCACGCGGCGCTCGACCTCCTGCCGGAGCGCGGCCTGCTCGGGCTCGGCACGGGCTCGACCACCCGCTGGTTCATCGAGGCCGTGGGCGACCTGGTGCGCGCGGGCCGTCAGTTCGTTGCCGTGCCGACCAGCCAGGCCAGCCGCCGGCTCGCGCAAGAGCTCGGCATCCCGCTGCTCGACGACGCCGGTCCCTGGCAGATCGAGCTGTGCGTCGACGGCGCCGACGAGGTCAGCGCGACGCTGGACCTGATCAAGGGCGGCGGCGGGGCGCATGCGCGCGAGAAGATCGTCAACCACGCCGCCCGGCGCAACGTGATCATCGTCGACGACACCAAGCTCAGCACGCTCCTGGGCGAGAAGCGCAAGGTCCCGGTGGAGGTGCTGCCGTTCGGCGCGAAGACCACCGCAGCAGCGCTCGCAGAGCTAGGCCGGCCGCAGTTGCGCGAGACGGACGGCACGCCGTTCCAGACCGAACTCGGGCAACCTCATCTACGACCTCGGTGTGGAGCCCCTCGCCGACCCGCAAGAGCTGGACAGGCTGCTGCACGCCTTGCCGGGCGTGGTCGAGACGGGCCTGTTCCTGGGCCGCGCCGACGTCGTGATCGTGGCGGGCAAGGGCGGCGTGCGCACCCTCACGCGCTGAAGGGCAAGGCCGCTGGCTCGACGGCGCTGATGGTACCGAGACGTGCCGTTCGACGACCACCTGGCGCGCTGGGGGCTCACGCCCGACGGCGAGCCGATCGCGACCCGCAGCAGCGATCTGTTGCCCGTGCGCCGCGCCGGCGTGCCCGCCATGCTCAAGGTCGCGAGGGAGGCGGAGGAACGCTGGGGCGGCCATCTGATGAGCTGGTGGGGCGGTGACGGCGCGGCGCGCGTGCTGGCGCAGGACGGTGCCGCCCTGCTGCTGGAGCGCGCCACGGGCGAACGCTCGCTCGTCGAGATGGCCCGCGGCGGTCGCGACGACGAGGCGAGCCGCATCATCTGCGCGGTGGCGGCAAGGCTGCATGCGCCGCGAGGCTGCCCGCCGCCCGCCCTGATCCCCGTTGCCGCGCTGGTTCGAGGCGCTCGAGCCCGCCGCCGCCCGCCATGGCGGCCTCCTGAGCCTGGCGGCCGCGAGCGCGCGCGAGCTTCTGGCGGCGCCGCAGGAGGTCGTGGTCCTGCATGGCGACCTCCATCACGGCAACGTGCTGGATTTTCGGCGGCGCGGCTGGCTCGCGATCGACCCCAAGCGCCTCGTGGGCGAGCGCTACTTCGATTTCGCGAACCTGTTCTGCAATCCCGACTTGGCGGTCGCAAGCGCGCCCGGGCGTCTGGCGCGGCAGGCGAGCGTCGTCGCCGAAGCGGCGGGCCTCGAGCGGCCGCGGCTGCTGCGGTGGATTCTGGCGTGGGCCGGCCTCTCGGCCGCCTTTCACCTGGAGGACGGCGAGACAGCCGAGACCGCGCTCGCGGTGGCACGGCTCGCGGCGGCGGAGATCGCGCGCTGAAGAAGCCGGCGCCCGGGGATCAGCGGGGACGCGCGTCCTCGGGCCGGCCCGCCACGGTCGCAAGAACCTCGATGATCTTGCCCGCGCGCAGGACCCGCAGGGTCAGCGTCCGGCCGATCGTGTCGCGGCCGAGGAGCTTGTGTACGGCGTCGACCGTGGGCGTGGGATCGCCATCGACCGCGAGGATCAGATCGCCCGCGCGCAACCCCGCGCTGGCCGCCGGGCCGCCGTCCGCGAGGCTCGCGATCAGCACGCCCGCAGGCACGTCGAGCCCGAGCCGCCGGCTGAGCCTTCGATCGAACGGCTGCGTCTGCCCGGCAAGCCCGAGATAGCCGCGCACCACCCGTCCCTCGCGCAAAAGCTCGGGCACCACCCACTTCGCGGTATCGATCGGCACCGCAAAGCAGATGCCCTGGGCACCGCCGATGATCGCCGTGGTGATGCCGATCAGCCGGCCGGCGCTGTCGACCAGCGCGCCGCCGCTGTTGCCGGGATTGAGCGCCGCGTCGGTCTGCACGACGTCCTCGATCAGCCGGCCGGAGACGCCGCGCAGCGTGCGGTGCAGCGCGCTGATCACGCCGGCCGTGACGGTCGCCTGCAGCCCGAGCGGGTTGCCGATCGCGACCACGAGCTGGCCGACCCGAAGCGCGCTGGAATCACCGATGGTGGCGGTCGGCAGGCCGCCGCGCGCAAGGCGCAGGAGGGCAAGGTCCGTATCCGGATCCTCGCCCACGATGCGGGCCTCGATGCTCGTGCCGTCGGACAGGACCGCGTCGAGCCGCTGTGCGCCGCGTACGACGTGATCGTTGGTCAGAACATAGCCGTCGGGCGTGATGATCACGCCTGAGCCGGCACCCAGCACCGGCGCGAACGGATTGTCGGGGTCGTGCTCGGGCGCGCGCCTGCGAACAGCGACCACGGCAGGCCCGGTGTGCTCGGCGACGTCGACGACGGTGCGCGAGAAGGCATCCAGGAGCGCCGCGTCGCCATCCAGAACCTGTGCCGGGCCCGAGGTCTGCTCGTTTCCCGCGCGATCACTGATCAGCTGCAACAAGGGCTCCTCTCCTTTTCCGCCAGGCCACGAGGGCTCCTGGATGTAGGCATCCGAAGCTCCTGGTCAAATACGCGGCGAACGGCGTGCCCGGCGCGTCGGCTTCACCACAATTTACCCGGCTTCTCCAGGCTTTACGCGGCGCGGCGCGAGGTGGCCTCATACTTGCGGCAGCTCTTGCGAAGCCAATGGCCATGGTGAGGAGTGGAGGACATGGGAGATACGGACGGCAGGACGGCGATCGTCACCGGCGCCTCGCGCGGCATCGGCGCCGCGGTGGCGGAGCGCCTGGCCCGCGACGGGTTCGCGGTCGTGATCAACTACGCAGGCGAGGCGGCACCCGCCGACGCGCTGGTGCGCAAAATCGAGGCGGCCCGCGGCCGCGCCCTGGCCGCGCGGGCCGATGTGAGCGATCCGCAAGCCGTGCGTCAGCCTGTTCGATGCTGCCGAGGCGGCCTTCGGCGGCGTCGACGTGCTGGTGAACAATGCCGGCATCATGACGCTCGCCAACGTCGCCGACACCGACGATGCGGCCTTCGACCGGCTGGTCGCGGTGAACCTGAAGGGCACCTTCAATACCCTTCGCGAGGCCGCCTCGCGGCTGCGCGCGGGCGGCCGGATCATCAATTTCTCATCCAGCGTCACGGGACTGCTGCAGCCGACCTATGCGGTCTATGCGGCGACCAAGGCGGGCGTGGAGGCGATGACGAGCGTGCTCGCGAAGGAGCTGCGCGGCCGCAACATCACCGTCAATGCGATCGCGCCCGGGCCGACGGCGACGGATCTGTTCCTGCACGGCAAGCCGCAGGAGGTGATCGACCATCTCGCCGCGCTCGCACCGCTCGAGCGGCTCGGCCGGCCCGAGGACATCGCCGCTGCCGTGGCCTTCCTCGCCGGCCCCGACGGCGCCTGGATCAACGGCCAGACCCTGCGCGCCAACGGCGGCATCATCTGACTCAACCGCCGCGCTACAGGCGCAGGCGATCACGCTGACGGAAGCCAGGCTGCCAAATCTTGGTGCCGGAGCGCGGATTTGAACCGCGGACCTACTGATTACGAATCAGTTGCTCTGCCGCTGAGCTACTCCGGCACGGGTGCCATGGGAAATGACGGCGGCGCACGCTAGCGAGCGGCTCAGGCGGCGTCAACCTTGCCGGCCTGGGCCTTAGGTTCGGCTCTGGCGGGCCCGGCCTTGCCGGGCTCGGGCCGGGCGGCGCCCTTGGGATCGACCCGGACCACCTGTCCCCGCGAGGTCTCGCGGCCGGGGGCCTCGCGGGTGGGCGGGGGCGGCGTCGGCGTCACGGGCATGGTGGCGGCCGGCGGCCTGGGCCCAGAGGGCGGCTCGGCCCTCGCCGCCGGCGGCGGCGGGATCACCAAAGCGCGCTCGTCGCCAAGCATCGGCACGATCTTGGGCGGCTTGCCCCACTGCAGGCTGTCGAACCGGCCATCCGGCCCGAACGCGGACCAGCGCGCCCGCACCTCGCCGGTGCTCTGGCAGAGCCAGGCCGCATCGGGCGGCGCATCGACCGCCTTGGCCAGGCACATGCGGGCCTTCTCGCCATCGCCCTCGGCCTGCTCGACCTCGGCCAGCATGCGCCAGGCGGACGCGGTCGGGTCCTTCTTGATGACGCGCTCGAGCGCCGTGCGCGCGACGGACCACTGCCGCGCGGCGAGCGCATGCTCGGCGAGTGCCAGGTCGCTCGCGACATGCTCGGGGTTGAGCTGGTGCAGGCGCTCGACCTGCTTGAGGCGATCGGCCGGCTGCTCCTTGCCGTCGAGGCCGGCATAGGCCCTCGCGATCTCCGGGTGCGGCTCCTGGCGCCACGAGGCCTCGAGCATCTTGCGCGCCTGGCGCGGCTTGTTGAGCTCGGCGGCGAGCCCGGCCGCCTGGACCGCGATCGGCGCCAGGCTCGGCAGCCGCTTGTGCGCCTTCTGCATCATCTCGAGCGCCGCGTAGGGCCGTCCCTTGGCGCGGATCGCGGCGGCTTCCTGGTGGAACAGGATCGCGCGCCGCCTGGTGGCCGTCGCCTTGTCGATCACGCGATGGCGCGCCATGTCGCCGACCGTGCTCAGCGCCTCGCTCCAAAGCCCTGCCTGGGTCTGCAGGTCGAACAGCGTGCTCAGGACCCACGGCGTGTGCGGCCGGCGCAGATAGGCGCGCCGCGCGAGCTTGAGCGCGGTCTCGCGATCGCCGTCCTTGATCGCCTGGGCGAGCAGGCCGCGCAGCCCGAGGATCTCGGTGTCCTTGTGCTCCAGCATCTCCTGGAACCTCTGGCGCGCCGTGCCCTCGTCGCCTTCGAGCTGCGCCGTCTGGGCGCTCAGCAGCAAGGTCGCCGGCGCGTGGTGCAGCAGCTTGTCGGCGCGCCGGTTGAGCAGCTTGGCCGCCGGCGCGTCGCCCGCCGCCGCCGCCACCAGGCCCTGCGAGAGCGCGGCGTAGCCCTTGTCGGTGCGCGCCTGGCGGTGCGCGCGGCTCCAGCGCGACGGCGCCTGACGCACCACCCGCAGGATCTCGAACAGCATCACCAGCACGATGCCGATCACCGCTACCGCGAGCACCAGCACGACGAACGAGGTCTCGACGTGCGTGCCCTGCCAGGTCAGCGAGACCCTGCCCGGGTTGTCGACGAGCCAGGTCGCGAGCCAGGACAGCGCGACGGCGACGATCAGGAAAGCGATGAGGCGGATCATGGCCCTGTCCGAATGCTAAGCGGCCTTTCGGCCCGTTCCTCCCCGAGTGGGGCTCGCAGCATGAATCAATGGCTCTGGCTCAACAGATCGGCCGCCTGCGTGCGCAGCTGGGCCACCGCCTGGTCGGCGCCGAGCCGCGCCTTGGCCTGCGCCAGCCAGTCCGCCGCGGCATCCGCCGGGCGCCCCTCGAGCTGGTCCAGCTCGGCCACGGCGGCGGCGAGGTCGCCTTTGTCCAGGGCCGCCTCGGCCCGCGCCACCCGCGCCTCGGCCGTATCGCCGCGCACGTCGTCGCCGACCGGCCGCACCGTCACCAGGCGCATCAGATTGTCGGTCGCCCGGTTGAGCAGGTTGTCGCCCTCGGGCGCGCGCGCCGCGTGCACGATCTCGTTGGCGACCGGCGCGAACGACTGGCGCAACGTGCCGATGCTTGGAACGCCGCCCGCGGCGCCAGGTTCCAGCGCGCTTACCGCCTGCCGGATCGCGTCGCCGGACGCCGCGTCGCTGCCGGCGCCGTCCTGGGTCATGGCGGTCAGCGCCTGCACCTGGGTCGCGTAGGGCCGCGCCTCGTCGATCGCGGCCTCGAGCTGGCCGACGATCAGCGCCAGCGCGGTCGCCTGGTTGCGATTGCGCGCGGCCTCCTCGAGGCGGCTCTCGGCTTCGCTCACGCGCTCGTCGAGCGTGCCGATCTGGCTGGCCAGCTCCTGGCCCTGCTGCTCATCGGCGCTGAGCTGTTGCGTCAGCTGATCGACGCTGCCCGACAGCTCCTGGAGCCGGCTGCCGGCCTGCTCGGCGGCGCCGAGCCGCTGGTCGAGCTGGCTCAGGCGGTCCTGCGTGTCCTCGGGCAGGCGGGCCGAGAGCGCCTCGAGCCGCTCCTGCAGGGCCGTGACCGCATCCTGCAGGGCTGCCGCGCCATCGTCCGGTGCGGCCTCGCCTGCCGCACCTGTCGTCGCATCGGCGCTCTCGAGCGCGGCGAGCCGCTGCTCGAGCTGCGCCAGCTGGGATTCGTCGCCGCCCGGCCGCTCCGCCAGCGCCGCCTCGATCTCGGCCAGCCGGCCGGAGAGGTCGGGGCCCGCATCGCCCTCGGGCTGCGCCTGCGCGGCGCCCTGCCCTTCGAGCTGCGTCTCGAGCGCGTCGAGCCGGGCCACCAGTTCGTCGCTCGCGGCGCCGCCGTCGCCGGTGGCGCTCGCCACCGTGGTCTCGACCTGGTCGACCCGGCTTTGCAGCGCCGCCAGCTCGTCGCCGCCGCTCTGGTACCAGAGAACCAGGAGGGCCACGGCGGCGCCGCCGAGCACGCCGCCCAGCACGCCGGCGCCAAAGGCGCGCCCGCTGCCGCCGGAGGTCGTTCGCCCGCCGCCCGAAGCTGGCGGCCTCGCACCCGATCCCGGCCGGTCGGAGCCGCCGCCCTGGGGGCGCTGGCCGCCCGCCGTGCCGCTGCCGCGCTGGCCGATGTCGGCCGCGCCGCGGCCCCGGCAGGCGTGCCGCCGCCGGAAGGGCTCGCGGCCTGGGCATTGGCCAGACGGCTTCCCGGGAGGAGGCGGCTTTCCGGGACGGCGCGAGCATCCGGCCTGGTCGCGGCCGAGGACGTTGGGGCAGTCGCCGGAGCGGAGGCTGCCGGCCTGGGCGATGGGGCCCCGGCAGTCGGTGCGCTCGGGCTCGCGCCGGGGTCCCGGCGTCGGGCTGGCCGTGGTCGGGCTTGGCGCGCCGGGGATCGAGGTGCTGGCGCCGGAAGGGCTCGCGGCAGGCGGGGTGCGGCCCGACATGCCGGGGTCCGCGGCGCCCGGATCAGGCTTGCCGGTGCCGGTGCGCCCGAGTCCCGCGCTGGCAGAGCCGGCAGTTGCGGGCACGGCGGTCGCGCGGGCCGCACCCCTGTCCTCGACCGGCTTCTGCTCGCCGGCAACGCCATGCTGCGGCGCGTCGTCGCGACCCCGCCTTGCCGAGCCGCTTCCCCTGTTGCTCCTGTTGCGCGCCATGGCAGACCCCTCGGGCTGGTGGACGTTCGACGGTCAGAGGACGGGATGCGCGGGCGATCGGGTGTCGCCGATGGACTCGCCTAGCATCTTCGATCGGCAGCTTCAAGCAGGTCGACGAGCGCGTCCTGGTCGGGCCGCGCCGCGATCCGCACGCACCGCCAGGCGAGCTCGCGGCAGGATTGCGCGACCGCGGCACTGAGGCAGCAGGCGTCCGTGGCACCCAGGCAGCGCTCGAGGCCGTGCCGCACCACCAGCTCGGCGAAGATCAGGGCGGTGCGCGGCGAGAACAGCAGCACGGCGTTGATTCCCGCGCGCAGCGCGGCACGGGTTGGCGCCGAGAGCGCCTGCGCCGGCCTGGCGCGATAGACTGCCTGGCGCAGGACGTGAAAGCCTGCATCACGCAGCGCCTCCGCCAGGCCTTCGCGCACCTCGGTGCCGCAAAGATGCAGGATCGCGCCGCCGCTCGGCCGGCAGGAGGCGACGATCCGTCGCGCCAGGCTCGCGGCATCGCCCTCTGCGCTCTCGACCCGCATGCAGCCGGCAGCGCGCGCTGCGGCGGCGCTGGCATCGCCCACCGCGAACACCGGCAGATACCTTGCGGCAGCCAAGCGCCGGCGCCGCATTGGCGCTGGTCACGGCGATCGCCTGGACGCCGCCAAGCTCGAGCGCCACGGGCAGCGGCTCGATCGTCAGCAACGGCTCGATCACGACATCGTGGCCGCACGCCTCGAGCCGGCGGGCGAGCGCCTGCGCCAGGGCGACCGGACGGGTGATCAGGACGCGCACGAGAGCCTCCGGTCACACAGATCAGTCGAAGAACCCGGGCCCGGCGCGCGCGCGCAGCACATGGCCGAGCTCGCGGCCGAGGCGCTCGCCGTCCGCCGCCGCGGCCACCTGGACGTCCGCGTGCGTCTCCCTGCCGTCCGGTCGCGCCACAAGCCCGCAAAGCCGCATGCGGTCCTGCTCGAGCACGGCATGGCCGGCGATCGGGGTGTGGCAGGAGCCGTCCAGGACGGCCAGCATGGCCCGTTCGGCGGCGACGCAGAGGCTGGTCGGCGCATGATCGATGGCCTGCAGCAGCGTGCGGACCGGATCATCGGCGCGGCATTCGACGCCGATGGCACCCTGGCCCACCGCCGGCAGCATCTCGTCGATCTCGAGGACCGTGCCGCCGGCCGGCTCCAGGCCCAGGCGGTCCAGGCCGGCGCGCGCCAGCAGGGTCGCGTCGACCTCGCCCGCCTCGAGCTTGCGCAGGCGGGTGTCGAGATTGCCGCGCAGGGTCGTCATGCGCAGGTCCGGGCGGCGCGCCAGCAGCTGGGCGCGCCGGCGCAGCGAGACCGTGCCGACCACCGCAGCCTGCGGCAGCCCGGCGATCCGGCAGGGACCCGCGCGCGCGATCAGCACGTCGCGCGGATCGGCCCGCGGCAGCATCGCGCCGATCGCAAGGCCCGCCGGCAGCCAGGTCGGCAGGTCCTTCATCGAATGCACCGCGAGATCGATCCGGCGGTCGAGCAGGGCCGCCTCGAGCTCCTTGCAGAACAGCCCCTTGCCGCCGAGCTCGGCGAGCGGCCGGTCGACCACGAGATCGCCGGTCGTGCGGATCACCACGACCTCGAGCGCGCCCGGCGCGGCGAGCCCCGGGTCGGCCTCGCCAAGCGCGCGGCACACCAGCCAGGTCTGCTTGCGCGCGAGCGGCGAGCCGCGCGTGCCGATGCGCATCACGGCGGTCATGGTCCTGGCGCGCCCGCGGGAAACGACCTATCTGCTGCGATCATGAGGCAGGATTCTAGCATGGATCGGGCACCCGTGGTGCTCGGCATCGAGACCAGCTGCGACGAGACCGCGGTAGCGCTGGTCGACGGCCGAGCGCCGGGTGCTGGCCGAGACCCTGTACAGCCAGCTCGAGCGCCACGCGCCGTTCGGCGGCGTCGTGCCCGAGATCGCGGCACGCGCCCATGTCGAGATCCTCGACCGCCTGATCGCGAGCGCCATGCGCGAAGCCAAGATCGCCTTCCCGCAGCTCGCGGCGATCGCGGCGACCGCCGGGCCGGGCCTGATCGGCGGCCTGATCGTGGGCCTCACCACGGCGCGCGCGATCGCCTCGGTGCACCGCCTGCCGCTGCTCGCGATCAACCATCTCGAGGCGCATGCGCTGACCGCGCGCCTGACCGACGGCATCGATTTCCCGTACCTTTTGCTGCTGGTCTCGGGCGGCCACTGCCAGCTCCTGGTGGTGGAGGGGGTCGGATGCTACCGGCGGCTCGGCACGACGCTCGACGATGCGCTGGGCGAAGCGTTCGACAAGGCCGCCAAGATGCTGGGGCTGGGTTTTCCGGGCGGGCCGGCGGTCGAGCAGGCGGCGCGGGCCGGGTCGCCGCGCTACGATCTGCCGCGGCCGATGCGCGGCCAGCCAGGCTGCCATTTCTCGTTCTCCGGCCTCAAGACGGCGCTGCGCCAGACCATCGAGCGGCTGGGGCCCGCGAGCCTCGAGCCGCCGCAGCTGAACGATCTGTGCGCGAGCTTTCAGGAGGCGGCCGGCGACATCCTCGTGGATCGCACGGCGCGGGCGGCGGCGCGCTTTCGCACCGAGCACCCCGGCGCCGACACATTGGTCGTGGCGGGCGGGGTCGCGGCGAATGCGTATCTGCGCGGCCGGCTGCAGGAGTTGGCCGCACGCCTCGCGCTCCGCCTCGTGCTGCCGCCGCCGCGGCTTTGTACCGACAACGGCGTGATGGTCGCGTGGGCCGGGGTCGAGCGGCTGCGGCTCGGCCTGGTCGACGGTCCCTCCGTCACCGCGCGGGCCCGCTGGCCGCTCGATCCGTCCGCCGAGCCCGCGGCTCGGCGCAGGCGTCAAGGCATAGGCCTCTACCTCGCCTTCGAGCTTCTCACTTTTGGCGGCCTGCTCTCGATTCGGTCTAGCAGGGCCGAAGAACCGTAGATCAGAGCCGAATCTGCGATCGTGTCAACGTTCAAGCCTTGTCGCTGGGCTTCCTCAGCAATGATCTGATAAACGGCGCTGCCGACGCTGATGGTACGCTTACCGACTGCCGCCTTCGAAGGAGCGGGAATCGGCCGCCCGGCTTCCCGCATTGCTTCAATCCAGCACCGAACGGCGTCAGCACCGTTGTGAAGTGCTTCTTCGGGCGTTGCACCATCGGACATGCAGCCCGGCAGGTCGGGAAACTCGATCAGATAGCCCCCACCCTCTTCCTCGCTCAGCGGAGACATCGCAAATGGATATTCAAGCCTGGTCATCTCGTCTCTCAGGGCCCCCTTTGACGCCGAAATCACCACGCTATCCTCGATCAAGGCGACGAATTCGACGTATGCAAACCGGCTTGATCGGCCGGCGGGCCGGAACCGACAGAGCGCGAACAAGCTTCGGATGCTCGAAGAGCACGTGGCTGCCCCGACCCTGCCTCACGTTCACTTCGTAGGCACGCGCCACCGTGTCAAGCTGTTCGATCCTCCAGTCAACTTTCGGATTGCGTCGCATCTCGCTCAGCAGTTTGGCCGCCCGAGACCCCTTACGCTTCACCGCACTCCGTCCCTGTGCAACCGTTGGAACGAGGTCGGTTTAGCCCAGCACCACGTCCAGCGTCATCATGATCACGAAGCCGATCATCAGGCCGAAGGTGCTCTCGATCTTGGCGCCCTTGCGATGCGTCTCGGGAATGATCTCGCTGCTGATCACGAAGATCATGGCGCCGGCGGCGAACGCGAGGCCCCAGGGCAGCAGCGGCTGCGCGATCGTCACCGCCGTGACGCCGATGAGCCCGCCGACCGGCTCGACCAAGCCCGTAATAAGAGCCACCACGAACGCCTGCCAGCGCGGATAGCCCTGGCCCACCAGCGCGACCGCCACCGCGAGCCCCTCCGGCAGGTTCTGCAGGCCGATGCCGATCGCGAGCGCATTCGCCTGGCCGATGTCGCCCGCGCCGTAGCCGACCCCGACTGCCATGCCCTCGGGAAAATTGTGCAGCGTGATCGCGATCACGAACAGCCAGATCCGCCGCAGCGACGAGGCGTCGCCGCCCTCGCGGCCGAGGATGAAATGCTCGTGCGGCACATGGGCGTTGACCAGCCACAGGCACACCGCTCCGAGCATGATGCCGGCGCTCACCACCAGCGCCGCACCGAGTTCGCCGTAGCTCTCGCCCGCGATCTCGAGCCCCGGCACGATCAGCGAGAAGGCCGATGCCGCGAGCATCACGCCGGCGGCGAAGCCGAGCATGACGTCCTGGCGCCTGGGCGAGATCCGCACCGCTGCGAGCACCGGCAGGGCACCGACCGCGGTCGCGAGACCGGCGAGCAGGCTCGCGAGAAAGCCGAGCCCGATCACGCAGCCTGGCTCCTTGCTGCGCCTTGTCGGCTCAGGCGAGCCTCAGCCGCCGCGATAGGGATGCTGCGCCCGCCAGTGCCGCGCGATCGCCTCGCGCGTGGTGATCCAGACCCGCTCGTGGCCGCGCACGTAGTCGAGAAAGCGCGCGAGCGCCGCGGCCCGGCCCGGCCGGCCGATCAGCCGGCAGTGCAGCCCGACCGACATCATCTTCGGGCTGCCCTCGCCCTCCGCGTACAGCACGTCGAAGGCGTCGCGCAGGTACTGGAAGAAGCCAGCACCATTGTCAAAGCCGTTGGCGATTGCGTATTTCATGTCGTTGTTGTCGAGGGTGTAGGGGACGATCAGCTGCGGCGCACCGGCCACGACCTCCCAATACGGCAGGTCGTCGGCGTAGGAGTTGGAATCGTACAGGAAGCCGCCCTCCGCGGCGACCAGACGGCGGGTGTTCGGGCTGATCCGCCCGGTGTACCAGCCGACCGGGCGCGCGCCCGTGGCCCGCTCGATCGCCGCGATCGCGAGACGGACGTGCTCGCGCTCCTCCGCCTCGGGCACGCTATGGTAGTCGATCCAGCGCCAGCCGTGGCTCGCGACCTCGAAGCCCGATGCGACCATGGCGCGCACCGTCTGCGGATTGCGCTCGAGCGCCATGCCGACGGCATAGACGGTAAGCGTGAGCCCGCGCTCCGTGAACAGCCGGCGTACCCGCCAGAAGCCGACCCGGGCACCGTACTCGTAGATCGATTCGACGCTGAGGCTGCGCTCGCCCTCGCGCGCCGCCGTGCCCGGGACCTCATGCAGATAAGCCTCGGAGGCGGCATCGCCGTGCAGGACGGATGCCTCGCCGCCCTCCTCGTAATTGAGCACGAAGCTCAGCGCGAGGCGCGCATCGCCCGGCCAGCGCGGATGCGGCGGATGCTCGCCGTAGCCCACCAGGTCGCGCGGATAGGGCTCGCTCACCGCTTCGCTCCACGCGGCGCCGCGCCCCGTTTCCGTCGGCGATGCAGGATCTCGATGGCGAGGTTGGGCAGATGCGCAACGGCGCGGGTCTCATCCATGGCGCGCGCTCCCGCTTGAGGCTGCAGCGCAACCCATAGAACGAACGCGGCGTGCTGTCAGCCCTGCCCGCGCCCGCCTACGGGGGCACTCGAGACGGCGGTCGCCGCGATCATTGCCTGGAGTTTGGTCCTCGCCGCCCGCTGCGCTACAACCCTCGTCGAACCGTCTCGGGGAGGAGCCTCACATGATCGAAGACCCGTCGCGCCTGGTGATCAGGGCAAAGTTCCCGCGGCTGCGCGAGGCGCAGCTGGCGCCGTTTCGCGAGCGCACCACCTCGTTCGTGGTCGATGCCATGAACGGCCGCGGCGCGCTCGATCACGCGATCAAGCCGCTCGACCCGGGCAGCCGGTTCGTCGGCACGGCGCTGACCGCACGCGCCGGCGCACGCGACAACCTGGCAGCGCTGGCAGCGCTCGACCTGATCGAGCCGGGCGATGTCCTGGTCGTCGCGACCCAGGGCTTCACCGGCACCGCGACGCTCGGCGACAACATGGCGAAGATCGCCCGGCTGCGGGGCGCGGTCGCGGTCGTGACCGACGGCATGGTGCGCGATGCCGCCGAGATCGTCGAGCTCGGGCTGCCATGCTTTTGCCGGGGAATCACGCCGAACTCGGCGTTTCCGAGCGGGCCCGGCGAGGTCGGGCTGCCGCTCGCGATGGGCGAGGTCGCGGTCGATGCCGGCGATCTGGTCATGGGCGATCGGGACGGTGTGGTGATCGTGCCGCACGCTCGCATTGCCATGATCGCCGAACGCCTCGAGAGGGTCGCCGCGCTCGAGGCCGAGATGCACGCCAAGGTTGGCCGCGGCGAGATCCGCTCGCTGCTCGACCGCTGGCCCGAGCTGCGCGACCAGATCACCTACGTCGAGTAGGGTTCGGATCCGCAGAAAAATCCAAGATGTCCGATCGCGGCGACTGGTAGATTCGCAGATTTGGCGGCTTACGCGACACCGAATGGCGGAATCTCTCCGGTCTGGTTCGAAACTACTGGCTGAGGTCGGATGGCGAGGTCGGACCGGTGGTGAGCTATTCGGTTCACGATTTTTCCGAGCGCTCTTGCATCTAGAACCTTGAGTTTAACAACTTCCAAGTAGGAGCAACCATAGTGCTTCTACCGGAAAGAAGTGGGTAAATCGGCATGACTGCAGCAACTAACGTCGTCATGTGTCAGGCTCATGCTCATAAAGCTGTTGATTTTGGTCGTGGGGGGACTAAAATCTATCTGTGGTCGTATAGTATGCAAATATAGAATGGAATGGTAGCGCCATGCGTTGCTACGCGCGGAGCGCCTGCCTCCAGCCGGGGGCTGGAGCATGAGCCCCACGCCAGCCGGCAGGCCGGCAAGGGCATGTTGATCGTCCTGATCGATCGCCGGGCTCTCACACGGCAATGCCTCAGTCGGTGGTTGCAGGATGGATCTCCCGATCTTCGGGTCGTGTCGGTCGGCAGTCCAGCCGAGCTGCTCGATCCGGGAAGGTCGTTCAAGGACCCGCAGCTGATCGTGTTCAGCATCGGCGGCGCGTCGGTCAACGATCCCGAGGTGCTGCGCATGATCACCATGCTGAGGCACCACATGGGTCGCATTCCCCTCGTCCTGCTGTCCGATCGCGATGCTGTTGAAGACATCGTCGCTGCCATCGAACTCGGCGTGCGCGGCTACATCCCGACCAGCCTTGAGCCGTCCGAGGCCGCGGCCGCGGTCCACTGCGTGGAGGCAGGCGGCACGTTCGTGCCGGCGAGCGCCCTGATCAAGTTCGCGCAGGATCGGCAGAACGGGCCGGGGCCGCCGATCGAGCATGAGGCGAGCGCCCTCAGGCGCCTCACGCCGCGCGAGAGCGAGGTTCTGGCCCGCCTGCGTCAGGGCAAGCCGAACAAGATCATCGCGCACGAGCTCCAGATCACCGAGAACACCGTCAAGGTCTTCGTCCGGCGGATCCTGATGAAGCTGGACGCGTCGAACCGCACCGAGGTGGCGTGCCAACGCCGCGCCGAACCGGGCTCGGCCTCGCGCGCGATCCTGGTGCTGGCTGACGATACGCGAACGATCGGCTGACAAAGGCAGTCAGCCGGGCGGGCGGCCTTCGGCTCACTCCCCATTCCAGGCCAAGCCGCCCTGTAGCGGCCCTGATACGCGCTGGCGCCCCGGTCAAAACGCCTGGTTTGTCAGCTCCGCCACATTTACGTTCGAGGCTGTGGCCTGAGAGAACGCGGTCACCGTCGCATTGATGCACGCAATGCAGATCGCGGTCGACACTGAGGTCGCCCTCGCGACCTGTATCGTGTGATTCAAGTTGATCTTAATTGGCGCCAGGATCGTGCGACCTGCCGTCACCGCTGCCAGCTCAAAGGTCGTCAGGACCCTCGGATCCGCCTTCGCGGCGACGGGAACGACAGCCGAGGCCAGTGCAAGACAAAGGACCAAAACAAAGATTGGAGTTCTAGCCACCACTTCCTCCCGAGATTTGGGCGGATCGAAGTGCGCCCTGTATGGCTAGAAAGTAGGCAAATCGAAACGAATGGGCAAGGACGCGCCGATGGCGTAGTCCGGCGCATCGTCGGTCAAGCCGATGTCGCCTGTAATACTGAGCAGCACGTTGCGCCCGAGGATCGTTGCGGCGCCGAGGCTCATGGTGCCGATCACCTGGTCGGAGCCGTTGATCGTGTCGCCGTCGAACTTCGTGTCGTCGGCGAAGGTCTGGTTGAAGAAGAAGCTGAGCGAGGTCTCCGGGCTGGCGGCAAGCACGGTGCCGAGCGAGAAACCCAGCTCGTCGCCCGGCTCGATGTCGTCGTGCTCGAAGGTCTTCGCGTAGGACACGTTGCCGACGAAGGCGAGCGGGTCCTGCCGCTTGACGGCGCTGAGCGAGCCGCTCAGCTCGTTGAAGCCGCCGCCCAGAAAGACGCCGTTGTCATCGGTCTTGCCGGTGTCGGTGTCCCAGGTGACCCGCGCGATCACGTCGGGCCACCAGCCTGCGCCCTCCTGCAGCAGGGTCTTGGCCAGGCCGACGCTGACATCGCCGATGCCGTCGCCGGATTCGCTGTTGCTGCTCTGCGGCGCGCCGCCGACGGTGGTGTTCACCTCTTCGTCGACATAGTTGTAGGGAATGCCGACCTCGACCTGCGAATTGAACGGCAGGCCGACCCGCAGCGTGGCGCCGGTCTCGAACTCGTTGCGCTTGACCTCCTGCTCGCCGACGAAGGTGTCGCCGTTCACGGTGACGAAGGTCGGCACGTCGAACTCACGGCGCGTATAGGTGAAGCTCGGCTCGATCTCGGCCTGCCCGAGTGGCAGCAGCAACACGCCTTCCTGGACCAGGGTCCGCTCGAGCGCACGATCGATCGCTTCCTCGTCGACCTCGAACTGGCCGGGTGCCTGGGTCGGTGCAGCCTCACCCTCGGTCGTGGCAGGCGGCGCCGCCTCCTCGCTGGTCGCTGCGGGCGGCACAGCTTCCTCCTCCGGCCTCACGAGCGGCTGCGCCTGCGCTAGTCTGCACGGGCGCCGATGCCGCGTCCGGCGCCGCGGCGGCTGTCGCGGCGGCGCCTGCCGCTGGCGGCGGAGCCGCTTCGGCAGGGGGACGACGCAAGAGGGGCACCGGCCCGGCACCGCCGACCGTCTGATCGAGCTGGCTCGCGCTAAGGACAATCCGGCGCTCGAGCTGCTCGACGCGCTGCAGCAGATTGGCGATCAGCTCGTCGCGCGCCGCCAACTCGTCCCGGAGCTCGGCGACCGCCTCGCTTGTGGCGGCCGGCCCGCTTGCGTCGACCGCCATTACGGCGGCCGGTGCGGGCGACGGAGCGCCTATGTCCTGATCGTCCGCTCCCTCGGCGCGCGGGGCGGCAGCAGGTAGCGTCCCCACTGGCGTCTGTGCAGGGACGGCGCGCGCTAGCAATGCGACCACCTGATCGCTGCGGTCTCTCTGCAACGGCTTGAGGCGCGGCACTGGCACGCTGGCCGCGACCGCGCCGTCTGCGGCGAGGACTTGATGGAGGTGAGCGGCGACGCGCCTCAGCTCTGCGACCTGGTTGGTGGTCGAACCCTTGGCGGGCGCTGCGACAGGCAGCGCGTTGTCGGCGGCAAGCAGCGCCGCCGGCGGCGACGCCAGCGCGCAGCCCAAGCCCGCGCTGAGCGCGACCGCCGCTGCGATCTGCGACCATCTGGGACCTGTTGAACTGACCTCTTGGCTCGACTTCGGTCGCCTCGCGTGCGGTTCCTCTTTCATCGGTCTACCGAAGCGAAACGAAGTCGAGAGAAGTCGCCGCCAGCCGCCCGGGCGGCGCCGTGCCGTCGACCGGGGCCACCACGAAGCCGACCCTGCCGAACTCGGGGTAGGCCAGCCACGCCGCCTCGAACTTCGACGCCAGCATGGTCCGATTGCCGAAGCCCGGATCGGCGAGCAGCACGCGGTTGCCGCGCGCGCCGCGGAACACCACGAAGTGGGGGTACCCGCTCAGGTCGGCCGGGACCATGATCGGCGCCATGTCGACCAGATCCTGGAACTCCAGATTGCCGTAGCCGATACCCTGATAGCCACGCTCGTCGACGTAGCGCTTCAGGTCGAGCAGCGAGAAGCCGTTGCCGCAGCCGTACGAGATCTGGATTCTCAAGGTACTCGTCACGACGGATCAGCCCCGCAGCAATCTCCCGCTCCGACACCGGATCGTCGTACTGATGGTTCAGGATGGTGGCGAGCGCTGCCGCGCCGCAAGAGAGATCCCACTCCTGCACCACGACGTTTTCGTGCCGCATCTCCAAGAGCGGACTTGACGGCACCGTCGGCGGCCATGACGGCTTCGTCCGACGCGGCAGTGAGCAGCAAGGCCACCGCCCCGGCACAACTCGCTAGGATTCGCCCGGGCACGCTTTCCTCCCTTGTCACCACGCCGAGACCCGGCGTCCTGCCCTTGCCAAAGACCGGGCGCTAGTTCTGGCCGGTGACCTTGCGGTTGCTCGCCTCGGCCACCGCCGGCTCACCGTTGCTCGAGGTTGCCGCGCGCTTCGCTGACCTGCTCGGTAGACGAGGTCGAGGTCGACTCGCGGCCGACGGTCCGCGCGGCCGGCGACTTGTCGCCCGACCACAAGCTCCCCAGGTCCTCCATCCAGGATCCCAGGTCGTCGTATTCTCTGTCGCCGCGGGCGTTGACGAAACCACGCGAGCCATCGTCGTGCGAGCTCACGCTCGATCCGCCCACGCTGGCGCCGTCACGGCTCGCGGTCGCGGTCGCACCGCCGCTCCGCGCGCTGGCGCCGTCGCGGCTCGCGGTCGCGGTCGCACCGCCGCTCCGCGCGCTGGCGCCGTCACGGCTCGCGGTCGCGGTCGTACCGCCGCTCCGCGCGCTGGCGCCGTCCGGCTCGCGCTCACGCTCGTACCGCCGCTCCGCGCGCTGGCGCCGTCACGGCTCGCGGTCGCGCTCGCACCGCCGCTCCGCGCACTGGCGCCGTCACGGCTCGCGCTGACGCCGCCGGTGCTGACGCCGCCACGACCGGCACTGACGCCGCCGGCGCTGACGCCGCCACGACCGGCACTGACGCCGTCACGGCTGCCGGCCGATGCGTAATCCATCGCGAAGACACCCGTCACGACGCTCAGGCACACTGTAATCAGCAGCTTCTGCATCAGGAGTCTCCTTGGGCGCGAAGTTACTCTCGAATACTGCACAACGGCGACAGGCAGCCGCTCCGCCGCGAATATTCGCCAGGAGCGGCTGCCCTCGCATCGTCGCCGACTGCCTCGACCGCCTGCTCAGCGGCTGAGGTTCGTAAGCCGGGCCAGGTTGATGTTGAATGCCATGCCCTCGGCAAGCGCAATCACGTTAGGGTTCCTACAGACCGCGCAGACGGCCACCGCGATCGGGATTGCGAAGGCCACCTGCGCGTTCGTGTTCACATTGATCTGAATCGGCGGCAGCTCGACGAGCGCGCCCGCCGTCACCCCCGCCAACTCAGGCGCCGTCAGGACCCTCGGATCCGCCTTGGCGGCAAAGGGAATTGCTGCCGACGACAATGCAAGGCACACGACCAAAGCGGAAAGCCGAAGTCTTCACCACAATTTCCTCCCTGTCCTGAGGCAATTCTCGAGGCGAACTTACGCCGTCCGAGAAACGGCGGATCGTGCTAGTCGACGTTCGCCTGTCCGGTCACATTGCTGTTGGAGGCGATGGCCGTCGAAAAAGCGTTGCCGCTCTTGCTGCAGAAGGCACATCCACCCTCGGCCGACGAGAGCGCGACCGCGATCTGCGTCGTGCCGGTTCCTGTTGCGCTGGGTGTCGAAGAACCCGGCCGTGACCTGGTCGAGTTGCGACGTGGTGAGCTGCTCGCCGGCCATGGCACCGGTGGTCATCATGGCCAGAGCGAACGCGGAAACCATGAGCTTCTTCATATCGATACCTCCATCTGACTGGTTGCCTAGCGCTCTTGTGACTGAGCCGGCTAGTGTCTTAGAGTTCCTCATATTCAGCCAGAAGGATATTCCACTTTGGTCGTAATCCTCGCCTCGCTGGGGTTTGACAGTGGCGTTACAGTATCTCACCCGAGCAAACAACGCCCGACCCTAAGCTGTTAGTGCAATGCCCTAAAACAGGGTCGCTCAGGAGGGTTCATTCAACTTGGACTTCTCGACCTATGGTTCTATGTGGCCGGTTGACCACACGACAAGACAACTAAGGGAGTACGCCGAAGGGAGTACGGCCGGCGTGCAGCGAGGGACCCGGGCTTGGCCGGAGGCTCGCCATCGACGGTGTCGAGGCTGTCGGCCTTGCGGCCTGGGAATTCCGGAAGAGGTGCCACCGGATGCCGGCCGCGAACAGGGGCGCGAAGGCGAAGCCGCTCACGACGCCGTCGCGCCTTTCGCCCTGGCCGACCTCGATCAGGCCAACGATCGATCCGCCCAGATGGTCCCAGGGCTCATGCGCAGCCTGGTCGCGCGGGCTCAGGCCAATCGCCGGGCGAGCGGGCGACGAGGAAAGCCGCCGCATAGCCATAGACGAAGTGGCTGACCTCGTTGTCGCGGCCGGCGATGGCGCCGCGAAAGGTGGCGGCCCGCGTCTCGCTGTGGACGACCTCGCCGGTGCTGCTGACGCTGCTGTGAACGGCCACGGCGGACGCGCGACGGCAGCACGCGAAGGCGAACCCCTCGGCGAACCCGATGCCGAGCTCCCGCTCGTCGATCGAGCGCACGAAGGCATCGCTGCGGGTCTGCGCCAGGGCGAAGTCGCCCGACGCCTGGGCGAACGCGGTCGCGTCGACACGGATCCCGCCCGCGGTCACCCCGTCCATCTCGAATGCGGTGAGAGTCCTCGGCTGGGCCACAAAGCCAACTGGCGACAAGGGCGCGAACAGCAGCGTCACGGCTGTCGCGATCAGGCTGGCGGCCTTGCCTGGCCTTGTCCGCTCGGGCAGGGTGCGTCGCATTTGACGCGTCTTTAGCGCGAATTGTCACGACCTGGCCAGCCCTTTTTGCAGGGGCGAGTCGGAAAAATCTCCGGTGGTGCCGGCAGGCAGTGTTTCGCGTCCGATCGGGCGCCAGGCAGGCGGCAGGCCCGGGCTGAGCGTCAGCGCAGCACCACCTTGCGGTACAGATGCCAGGTGGCGTGCCCGAGCACGGGCATGATGACGATCAGCCCGAGCAGCACCGGGATCGACCCCAGCACGAGGCCGCCCGCCACGATCAGCCCCCAGGCCGCCATCGGCCCGGGGCTGGTCAGCACGGCGCGTACCGAGGTCGCCACCGCCGTGCGCAGCCCCACGTCGCGGTCGAGCAGCAACGGGAACGACACGACGGAGATGGCGAGCACCAGCAGCGCGAACAGAAAGCCGACGCCGACGCCCAGGACGATCATCGTCCAGCCGGGGCCGGTGGTGAGGACCTGCTGCGCGAAGGCGTCCGAGCGAGGCCGGCGGCACGGGACCGAGCGTCATCAGCCAGATCGCGTAGGCGGCGGCCAGCCAGACCAAAAAGATCGCCAGCAGGATCAGGCCGAGTACCAGGATGGCGCCGAACGCAGGCGCGCGGACCACCCCGAACGCATCCGCCCAGGTGATCTCGACGCCCTGCTCGCGCCGCCGGCTCATCTCGTACAGGCCCACCGCCGCGACCGGGCCGATCAGCGCAAACCCGGATGCCAGCGGGAACAGCATCGGCAGCATGTCGTAGCCGAACGCCACCGATGCCAGGAGCAGGCCCGCGAGCGGATAGATGATGCAAAGGAAAATGACGTCGGTCCGGTAAGCGCCGAAGTCACGCAGGCCGCTCGCCAGGACGTCGGCGAGGTCGGCAAGCTCGATCTTGCGGACCGCCGGCAGCGTGGCCTCGTCCATGTCTGCGGGACGGTGCAGCGAATGGCTCGCGCGCTCCACCGCGAGGTTCGCGGTCCTGAGCTGATCCGCGCTCCACTCGAGCGGATGTCGAATGTGCTCTCTGATCGCCATCGTCGTCCTCCCGAACCGTCGGTTCGAGGGGCCGTCGGCCACACCCGTGGCGCGTACCCGATCCGGGCGCCGGTCACGAGAGCGCCGCGACCCGCCATGCCACGCAGCATGCTCCGGTCCGGGGTCTAAGTCCACCCACGCTTTAGTTGTGCCGCGACGGGCGCGCGACCAGATTTCGGGCCGCGGACGGCGATGAGGTGGCTCCAGGGACATCCTTCGGCCTTCGCCGAAGCATCTCCCTGCCGGGACATCGTATCGTGGCCGAGGTCCCAGACCGGGAGAGATCCAGATGACGATCACGTGCTTGATCCGCTACGAGATCGACCCCTTCCAAAAAGAGGCGTTCGCGGAATACGCAGATCGCTGGAGCCGCATCATCCCGAGATGCGGCGGCGATCTGCTCGGCTACTTCCTGCCCCACGAGGGTACCAACGACATCGCCTATGGCCTGATCTCGTTCGACAGCCTGGCAGCCTACGAGACCTATCGGGCCAAGCTGAAGGCCGATTTCGGAGGGCAAGGCCAACTTCGCCTTCGCCGAGCAGAGAAGGCTCATCGTTCGTGAGGAGCGAAGCTTCTTGGAGGTGGTAGCATCGACCCTGCATGGCGGTGCCCCCAGGCCGAAGACGGCGAGTGAGCCAGCCAGCAGATGAGGGACGAGTGATGCCTGACCATCGTTCATCGTTTCGAGACCTGCACCATCGTGCCGGTGCCTTCATCATCCCCAATCCCTGGGACGTCGGGTCGGCGAAAATCCTGGCATCGATGGGCTTCGAAGCGCTGGCGACCACCAGCGCCGGTTTCGCCTTCTCGTGTGGCCTGAAGGAGGGTGGCGTGACCCCGAGCGCGGTTCTCGATCACTGCCGCGCGATCGTCGAGGCCACGCCCTTGCCGGTCTCGGCGGATCTGGAGAAAGGTTTCGGCGACCCGCCGGAAGCCGTCGCCCTGACCATCAGGCGGGCCGCCAAGACGGGTCTGGCCGGCGCCTCGATCGAGGATTTCAGCGGTGATCCGCGCCGGCCGATCTTCGATCTCGACCTCGCGGTGGAGCGGATCGCCGCGGCGGCGAAGCTGCCGAGGCGCTCGATCGCGACTTCGTCCTGACCGCCCGCGCGGAGAATTTTCTGCATGGCCGACCCGATCTGGACGACACGATCCGGCGGCTGCAGGCGTTCGATGCTGCCGGCGCCGACGTCCTCTACGCGCCAGGGCTGCGGGACCTGGATCAGATACGGACGATTTGCGAGGCCACCTCGAAGCCGGTGAACGTGATCGTGGGCCTGCCGGGCGTGACGTTTGACGTGGCGCAGCTTGCCGCGGTCGGCGTCAAGCGAATCAGCGTCGGGTCGGCGCTCGCGCGGCTAGCCTATGGCGGCTTGATCCGCGCTGGGCAGGAGATGCGGCAAGCCGGTAGCTTCACGTTTGCCGAAGATGCGGCTGGCTTCGACGAGATCCAGAACCGTTTCTAAAGGCTGCCAGCGAGCGCAGAATTGAAGTCGAACAGCTCACGCAGCACGTTGTGCCCGCGCGGCGTGATCGCAACCGCACGGCTGTCGCGAATCCGCTCGATCCAGCCGAGCGCGAAGCAGCGCTCCGCGAGCGCGGCGCCAACCGCGCCGGCGAGATGCGGCCGCCGCTCGCTCCAGTCGAGGCAGGGCCGGCAGAAGGCGCGCCGGCGCGGGATTTCGGCGAGGTCGATGCCCAGGCTGTTGGAGAAGAATGCCGCACCGTCGGGGTGACCTCGCCGCCATCGTCGCCCAGCACCACCGCGCTGCCGCGCGACCAGCGCGTCAGCGATCGCGACGGCGAGCCGGCCGGCGAGATGGTCGTAGCAGGTGCGGGCCAGGCGCAGCGCGTCGTCTTGCGGCGAGCGCGGCCGATGGCGCGGCGGCGCCTCGATCGCCGCCACCAGCGTGATGCTCTCCAGCATGCGCGCGACCAGGGACGAGGCGACCCGGTAGTAGCGATGGCGGCCCTGGCGAATGCAGGTCAGCAAGTTGGCGCCGCGCCAGCTTGGCGAGATGACCACTGGCGGTCTGCGGCGACACGCCGGCGGCGAACGCCAGCTCCTTTGCAGTCAAGGCACGGCCGTCCATCAGCGCGACCAGCATATTGGCGCGCGCCGGATCGCCGACCAGGGCGGCCACCTCGGCGATGTTCGGGCCATCGGTCATCGGCACAGCGTAGGGGGCTTGCGGCCGCCCTCGGCAAGCGCAGTCGGTTCGGCCCTGACCGTAGCGATCGGGCGTGACGGCAGGCGCGCGGACGCAGCAATCTCGCCGCGACCCAGGGACATGCCCGATGCGAACCGAAGGAACGATCCGTCCCGAACGGCGTGGCCCGATCGGCTCAGGCGAGCCTCGCGCCGATGCGCCACATGGTGGTGGACCTGTGCCGAACGCAGCGCGCAGCGTCGAGCGCTGGCCGAGCTGGACGACCATCGCCTGCGCGACATCGGACGCACGCGCGAGCAGGCGCAGGCCGAGGCCGGGAAACCGTTCTGGCGGCGGTGACCAAACCTGCGCGCCGTGCTATGCCCCGGCGCCATGTTGCATCTGAACGACGTCAGCCTGCGCGTCGGCGGCCACCTTCTGCTGGAGGGTGCCACCGTGCACGTGCCCGCCGGCCAACGGGTCGGCCTGGTCGGCCGCAATGGCAGCGGCAAGACCTCGCTGCTGCGCCTGATCCAGGGCGAGACCCAGCCCGATGCCGGCACGCTGCGCCTGCGCAAGGGGGCGCGGATCGGCTGGGTCGCGCAGGAGGCACCGGGCGGCCAGGCGACGCCGCGCGAGGTGGTGCTGGCAGCCGACCGGGAGCGCGAACAGCTGCTGGCGGCGGCCGAGCGCACGCAGGATGCGACCGCCATCGCCGAGGTCCAGACCCGGCTCGCCGACATCGGCGCGCATGCGGCACCCGCCCGCGCGGCGGTGATCCTGAGCGGCCTCGGCTTCGACGAGGAGGCCCAGGCGCGGCCGCTGCAAAGCTTCTCCGGCGGCTGGCGGATGCGCGTGGCGCTCGCCTGCGTGCTGTTCGCCGAGCCCGATCTCCTGCTGCTCGACGAGCCGACCAACCATCTCGATCTCGAGGCCAGCCTGTGGCTCGAGGACTATCTGTGCCGCTACCGGCACACGCTCCTGCTGGTGAGCCACGATCGCAACTTCCTGAACCGGGTGCCGCAGCGGATCGTCCATCTCGAGCAGCGCAGGCTCACGAGCTATGCCGGCGGCTACGACGCCTTCGAGCGCGCCCGGGCGGAGCGGCTGACCCTGCAGGCCAAGGAGCGCGAGCGGACCGAGGCCAGACGCCGCCACATGCAGGCGTTCGTCGACCGCTTCCGCTACAAGGCGAGCAAGGCACGCCAGGCGCAGAGCCGGCTCAAGGCGATCGAGAAGCTCGTAACGCTGCCGGCGGTGACCCGGGCGCCGGACGTGGTGCTGCATTTCCCGGCGACCAAGGTTCCCGCACCGCCGCTGATCACGCTCGATCGGGTCAAAGCGGGCTATGGCGACCGCGTCGTGCTCGACCGCCTCGACCTGCGCATCGACCCCGACGACCGGATCGCGCTGCTCGGCGCCAACGGCAACGGCAAGTCGACCTTCGCAAGGCTGCTCGCCGGCACGCTGGCGCCGCTGGGCGGCGAGCTGTTCTGCGCGCCCAAGTTGCGGGTCGGCTACTTCGCCCAGCACCAGATCGAGGAGCTGATGCCCGAGCAGAGCGCCGTGCAGCATCTGGCGCGGCGGCTGCCGGACGAGCGCGAGGAGCGCCTGCGCACGCGCCTCGGCGGCTTCGGCCTCAGCCAGGACAAGGCCGATCTGCCCGCGGCGCTGCTGTCGGGCGGCGAGAAGGCGAGGCTCACCTTCGCGCTCATGAGCGCGCTGGCGCCGCAGATCCTGATCCTCGACGAGCCGACCAACCATCTGGACGTCGATTCGCGCGATGCCCTGGTCGAGGCGATCAACGATTTTGCCGGTGCGGTGATCCTGATCAGCCACGATCGCCACCTGATCGAGCTCACCGCCGATCGCCTGTGGCTGGTCGCAGACGGGCGGGTGCGGCCGTTCGACGGCGACATCGACAGCTATCGCCAGGGCCTGCTCGGCCGCGAGCGCGGCAACGGCGCGGACGAGGGCAAACGCGGCGACCGCCAGCGCGGCGCCGGGCAGCGCCAGCGCGTGGCACCGCTGCGCCAGGCTGCCCGCGACGCCGAGCGCGAGCTCGAGCGGCTGACCAGGGATAAGAGCGCGCTCGCCGCCAGGCTCGCCAATGCCGAGACCTACCGGCTGCCGGGCGCGGATCTCGAGGCGCTGGCCAAGCGCGACGCCGAGCTCAAGGCCGCGATCGCCGCGGCCGAGACGCGCTGGCTCGAGGCCGAGCAGGCGCTCGAGCAGGCGCAGGCATAGCCGCCGCCACGCTTGGCGCGCGGGCCCGGCGTTTCAGCCGGGCGCGACCTCGAGCCTCACCTATGGCCTCGCATTTTGGGTTGCCATCGACCGGCGGCTTGTTCGACATTGACCGCTTCGTGACGGTGGCCAAGCGCGTCGGCAGGGCGCACGCGAGGGGCCGCTGCAACCAGGCGGGGAGAGCCAGCGATGGCAGGAGGCGAATCCATTCGGAATGTCGCACTGGTCGGTGCCAACGGCAGCGGCAAGACCACGTTGCTCGAGAGCCTGCTCTTCGTGAGCGGCGCCATCAACCGCAAGGGGAAGGTGGGCGAGGGCAACATGGTCGGCGATTCCTCGACCGAGGCGCGCGAGCGCGGCATGAGCGTCGAGGTCAACGCGGCGACGATCGAGCAGGACGGCGGCACGCTCACGTTCCTCGACTGCCCGGGCTCGATCGAGTTCGCGCAGGAGGCGCGCGGCGCGCTGTGCGGCGTCGACGCCGCGGTGCTGGTGGTCGAGCCGTCGCTCGAGCGCATGATCACCATCTCGCCCCTGCTGCGGTTCCTCGACGCGCACGACATCCCGCACCTGATCTTCATCAACAAGATGGACCGCTCCGAGGTCCGCTACCGCGACCTCCTCGACAGCCTGCGCGCCCTGTCGGAGCGGCCGGTGATACCCCACCAGTATGCGATCGGCCGCAGCGAGGAGCTGGTCGGCTATATCGATCTCGTGACCGAGACGGCCTACAGCTACAACGAGGGCGGGCCCTCGGACGAGATCGCGCTGCCCGAGGAATATCGCGAGCGCGAGCAGGCGGCGCGCACCGAGATGCTCGAGACGCTCGCCGACTTCGACGACGACCTGATGGAGATGCTGCTCGAGGAGCAGGAGCCGGCGGCCGAGGACATCCTGCGGCACCTGCAAAAGACGCTGGGCGCCGATCAGATCGTGCCGGTGTTCATGGGCGTCGCCGAGCACGACAAGGGCGTGCGGCGGCTGCTGCAGGCGTTGCTCAAGGAGACGCCGCCGGCGACGGTGACCGCGGCCCGCCTCGGCGTCGAAGCAAGCGGCGGGACGCTGGTGCAGGTCCTCAAGACCTACCATCTGCCGCATGCCGGCAAGCTGTCGCTCGCGCGCATCTGGGGCGGCGAGGTCAAGGACGGCATGACCCTGGACGGCATGCGGGTCGGCGGCGTGTTCCGCATGTTCGGCAGCCAGCACAACAATGTCGGCAGCGCGTCGGCCGGCGAGATCGTCGGGCTCGGCCGCCTGGACGAGGCCAGGACCGGCCAGGCGCTGACCAACGGCGTCGCCGTGGCAGCCGAACTGCTGAGCCCGGAAACGCCGGCGCCGATGTACGCCTTCGCGGTCCACGCCGAGAACCGCAACGACGAGGTGAAGCTGTCGGGCGCGATCGCCAAGCTGGTCGACGAGGACCCGAGCCTGCGCTTCGAGCAGAATCCCGAGCTGCAGCAGAGCGTGCTCTGGGGCCAGGGCGAGATGCACCTGCGGGTAGCGCTCGACCGTCTGCGCTCCAAGTACCACATCGGGGTCGAGGGCCGGCCGCCGCAGACCGCCTATCGCGAGACCATCCGCAAGACGACCCAGAGCCACGGCCGCCACAAGAAGCAGAGCGGCGGGCACGGCCAGTTCGGCGACGTCAAGCTGGAGATCAAGCCGCGGCCGCGCGGCGAGGGCTTCGAGTTCATCGACAACATCGTCGGCGGCTCGGTGCCGCGCCAGTACATCCCTGCGGTCGAGGCGGGCGCGCGCGAGTATCTGCGCCGCGGGCCGCTGGGATTCCCCGTGGTCGACGTCAGCGTCCGCCTGTTCGACGGCCAGTTCCACAGCGTCGACAGCTCGGAGATCGCGTTCAAGATGGCCACGGCGCTCGCCTTGCGCGAGGGCCTGCCGAAGTGCGAGCCGGTGCTGCTCGAGCCGATCCTCGCCGTCGACATCTCGGTGCCGAGCGAATACACCTCGCGGGTGCTGCAGCTGATCAGCCAGAAGCGCGGTCAGATCCTGGGCTACGACGCCAAGGAGGGCTGGCGGGGCTGGGACCGGATCGCGGTGCACATCCCGCAGGCCGAGATCCACGACCTGATCGTCACGCTGCGCTCGCTGACCCAGGGCGTGGGCTTCTTCGACTTGCGCTTCGATCACCTGAGCCCGATGCCCGATCGCCTGGCCGAGACCGTGGTAGCGCAGCACAAGGAGGAAGCGCAGGCCTCCTAGCGAGCCCGTCCCGGCGCCGGCGCTTCGGCCCCCGGGCGGTTCGGTCTCAGGCTGCCTGCCCTGCAACCGACCCGAGCATCCAGGAGTATCGACATGAAACGCAGCGCATCCGCCGTCTGGAAGGGCGGCCTCAAGGACGGCAACGGCACGATCTCCAGCGACAGCGGGGTCCTGTCCGACAGCCGGTATTCTTTCACGACGCGCTTCGAGCAAGGGAGGGGAACGAACCCCGAGGAGCTGATCGCCGCCGCGCACGCCGGCTGCTTCTCGATGGCGCTCTCCAACGAGCTGGGACAGGCCGGCCTCACGCCGGAGAGCATCAGGACGACGGCGACGGTCACGCTCGAGAAGGCCGATGCCGGCTTCGCCATCACCGCCGTGCACCTGAACGTGAGCGCCAAGGTGCCGCGCTCGGATCAAAAGGCGTTCGAGGCGGCAGCGAACGCCGCAAAGGCCGGCTGCCCGGTCTCCAAGGTGCTGAACGCGCAGATCACGATGGAGGCCAGACTGGAAGCGTGAACCGATCCTTGGATGCGCGGGCCCCAGGGGATCCTCGGAGGACGAACGCATGCGAGAAGCGATCGAAGTCGGCTACCAGACGTTCGTGTCCGATGGCGAAGTGGCCTTCGGCGCGGTCCGCCAGGTCGCGCCGCGCGGCCGGCCCGAGCTTGTGATCTACGTCGAGAACGCGGGCGACTTCGTCGTGCCGCTCACCGCGGTCGAGGCCGTGCACGCGCACAAGGTCGTCTTGAACTGCGACAAGCTGGACCGCGACCTTCGCAGCGCGATCGGCCATGCGCACGACGCAGAAGAACCCGGCGCATGATGCCTGTCAGGGACGCACGGCCCTCTACTGGCCGGGCGTGATCACGGCGCAGGCGATGCGATCGCCGGCGTGGCCCGTCGGATCGGTGTGGTAGTCGTCCGGCCCCTCGTGGATCACGATCGATGAGCCGTCGGCGTCGAACAGGGTGCTGTCGCCCTCGCCCAGCGTGACGGCATCGGTGAAGTACTCGATCGCCAGCACCCCGTCCTCCTGGACGTGGACGTTCGCGAGGTCGCCCGCGTGATAGCCTTGCGGGTTGTTCCAGCCGTGCTCCTCCTCGGCCGGATTGTAGTGGCCGCCGGCCGATTCGAACGGCGGCTCGCAGATGCCGACCGCATGGATGTGGAAGGCATGCACGCCGGGCGGCAGGCCGGCCGCCTCGGCGAGGATGTGCACGCCGCGCGCCATCGCCGTCACGGTGACCGTACCGATGCTGGCGCCCTCGGCATCGATCAGCTCGGCCTCGGCGACCTGTGCGCGCACCTCGCCGCCGCCGATCAGCGCGCTCAGCAGGAAAGCGAGGCCGAGGGCCCAGTTCGTGGTGCGGCCGAGTTGCTGCATAGGTCTGCTCCAGTGTGGCCGGGATGAGGGCGCCGTCCTGATGCGGTCGGCCATGGCCGCTCAGATGTGGATGGGAGAGCCGTGCGCCGCGAGTGCCGCCTCCTTGACCGCTTCCTCGAGCGTCGGATGGGGATGGCAGGTGCGCGCGAGATCCTCCGACGAGGCGCCGAACTCCATGGCCAGCGCCGCCTCGGCGATCATCGTGCCGGCCTCGGCGCCGATGATGTGCACACCCAGCAGGCGGTCGGTCTGCGCATCGGCCAGCACCTTGACGAAGCCGTCGGTCTGCCCGGTGCAGCGCGCCCGCGCGTTGGCCGAGAACGGGAACTTGCCGGCCTTGTAGGCGACGCCCGCCTCCTTGAGGCCGTCCTCGGTCTTGCCGACCGAGGCGACCTCGGGTGCCGTATAGATCACCGCCGGAATCGCGTCATAGTCGATGTGCGGCTTGCCGCCGGCGAGATGCTCGGCGATGCAGACGCCCTCGTCCTCGGCCTTGTGCGCGAGCATCGGGCCCTTGATGACGTCGCCGATGGCGAACACGCCGCGGGCGCCGGTCGCGAAGTTCGCGCCGACCTCGATCCGGCCGTGGTTGTCGGTGGCAAGGCCCACGCTCTCGAGCCCGAGGTCGGCGGTGTAGGGCCGCCGGCCGATCGCCACCAGGGCGACGTCCGCCTTCATCTTCTCCTGCGCGCCGCCCTCGGTCGCCTCGGTGGTGATCACCAGCCGGTCGCCGCTCTGATCGACGTCGGTGACCTTGGTGCCGAGCTTGAAGCCCAGGCCCTGGCGCGAGAGCAGGCGCTGGAACTGGCGCGACACCTCCAGATCCATGCCGGGCGTGATCCGATCGAGATACTCGACCACGGTGACCTTGGCGCCGAGCCGGTGCCACACCGTGCCGAGCTCGAGCCCGATGTAGCCCGCGCCGATCACCACCAGGTGCGTCGGCACCGCCGACAGCTCCAGCGCCCCGGTCGAGGACACGATGCGGCGCTCGTCGATCTCGACGCCGGGCAGCCTTGCGACATCGGAGCCGGTCGCGATGATCACGTTCCTGGCCGCGACCTCGCGCCCGCCGCCGCCGCTCAGCTCGACCTGCACCCGGCCCGGGCCGTCGAGGCGGCCAAGCCCCTTGATCGAGGTCACCTTGTTCTTGCGGAACAGGAACTCGATCCCCTGGGTCAGCTCCTTGACGACCTTGGACTTGTGCTCCTGCATGCCCGGCAGGTCGAGCTCGACCGCGCCGATCCTGATGCCGAAGGCGTTCATGCCGTTGCGCGCCTCGGCATAGAGCTCGGAGGCGTGCAGCAGCGCCTTGGAGGGGATGCAGCCGATGTTGAGGCAGGTACCGCCCAGCGTGTCGCGCTTCTCGATGCAGGCCACCTTCATGCCGAGCTGGGCCGCGCGGATCGCAGCCACATAGCCGCCGGGCCCGCCGCCGATCACGGCCACGTCAAAGGTATCCTCGGTCATCCTCCCCCTCGCCATTCGGCTGGTGCGACGGCCAACCGAGCGGCCGCCGCGCAGTCTTTCTGGATCCTAGAGGTCGAGCAGCAGCCTCTGCGGATCCTCGATGCACTCCTTGACGCGCACCAGGAAGCTCACGGCCTCGCGACCGTCGACGATCCGGTGGTCGTAGCTCAGCGCAAGATACATCATCGGCCGGATCCGGATCTCGCCGTCGACCGCGACCGGCCGCTCCTGGATCTTGTGCATGCCGAGGATGCCGACCTGCGGCGGATTGAGGATCGGCGAGCTCATCAGGGAGCCGTACACGCCGCCGTTCGAGATCGAGAAGGTGCCGCCCATCAGCTCGTCCATGGCGAGCTGGCCGTCGCGCGCGCGGGTGCCGAGCGCGCCGATCGTCTGCTCGAGCTCGGCAAAGCTGCGGCGATCGGCATCGCGCACCACCGGCACCACGAGGCCGGACGGCGTGCTCACCGCGACGCCGATGTCGTAGCGGTGGTGGTACACGATCTCGTCGCCGTCGATCTCGGCGTTGACCGCCGGAAAGGCCTGCAGGGCGTTGATCGAGGCCTTGACGAAGAACGACATGAAGCCCAGCCGCACGCCGTGCTTTTGCTGGAAGCTGTCGCGGTAGCGCTGGCGCAGGTCCAGGACCGCGCTCATGTCGGCCTCGTTGTAGGTGGTCAGGATGGCCGCGGTGTTCTGCGCCTCCTTGAGGCGCTCGGCGATCCGCCGCCGCAGCCGGGTCATCTTGACCCGCTCCTCGCGCGCCCCGGCCGCAGGGCGTGGCGCAGGCGGGGCAGGCGCGGGCGGGGTCTCGCGCCGGGCGGCGGGCTTGGTGGCCGCGGGGGCCTCGGCCGGTGCTGCGGCCGGGAGAGCCTCGGGCTCGGGCGGCTTCGCCTCGGCAGGTCGTGGCCTGGGCGGGAGCGGCGAAGGTGCGGGCTCGGGTGCAGCGGCCTGCTCGGGCGCCTCGGCTTCGGCTTCCGCCTGCGCCGGCACGGCCTCGGGCCGCGCCGCCGGCGCGCCGGCCTCGATCGCGGCCAGCACGTCGCCCTTGGTGATGTTGCCCTTCGGCCCGGTCGGCGTGATCGCGGCGGTATCGAGGCCGTGCTCGTCGATCAGCTTGCGCACCGCGGGCGAGAGAGGTCCGTCGCCCCGGTCGGCCGGCGGCTCCTTGCCGGCCTCGTCCGTCCCGGCCTTGGCCCTCGCCTCGCCGGCCTTGGCCACGGCGCCCTGGTCGATCGAGCCGAGCAGCGCGCCGACCTCGACGTCGCCGCCTTCCTCGACCAGAATCTCCGCGAGCGTGCCGCTGGCCGGCGCGTTGAACTCGAGCGTCACCTTGTCGGTTTCCAGCTCGACGATCGGCTCGTCCTCGGTGACCGTGTCGCCGATCTGCTTGAACCATCTCGCGACCGTCGCTTCCGCCACCGACTCGCCCAGGCTCGGAACCCGAATCTCGACGCCCATCGATCCCCTCTCGCCCGCCTACGCCGCTCCCGCCGCCAGCGCCGGCTTTTCTTGCGCCTGCTTTCCTTGCCCCTGATCGCCCTGCAACGCAAGGTCGACCAGGCTGCTCTGCTCGCGCAGATGCTGCTGATGCGAGCCGGTGGCGGTCGCCGCCGCGGCGGCCCGGCCGGCATAGACGGGGCGCGCCTGGGCCATGCCGAGTTGCCCCAGCACCGTCTCGATGCGCGGCGCGACGAAGCTCCAGGCGCCCATGTTCCTGGGCTCCTCCTGGCACCAGATCACCTCGATCGACCTCGCAAAGCGCGCCAGCTCCTCGGCCAGCACCTCGTGCGGGAACGGCGCGATCTGCTCCAGGCGCAAGAGGGCGACGCGTTCGTCCAGCCCGAGCTCGGCGCGGCGCTGCGCCAGATCGTAGTAGACCTTGCCCGAGCACAGCACGACGCGGGCGACCTTCTCGTCGTCCGGCGAGGGCGGCTTCTCGTACATCACGCGGTGAAAGCTGCTGCCCGGCCCCATGTCGGCGAGCGTCGAGGTGCACGCCCTGTGGCGCAGCAGCGACTTCGGCGTCATCACGATCAGCGGCTTGCGGAAGTCGCGGTGCATCTGCCGGCGCAGCGCGTGGAAGAACGACGCCGGCGTGGACGGATACAGCACCTGGAGGTTGTCGTCGGCATAGAGCTGCAGGAAGCGCTCGAGCCGCGCCGAGCTGTGCTCGGGCCCCTGGCCCTCATAGCCGTGCGGCAGCAGGCAGACCAGGCCCGACATGCGCAGCCACTTCGCCTCGCCGGCGGAGATGAACTGGTCGAAATAGACCTGCGCGCCGTTGGCGAAGTCGCCGAACTGCGCCTCCCACAGCACGAGGCACGTGGGGTCGGCGAGCGAGTAGCCGTACTCGAAGCCGAGCACGCCCTCCTCGGACAGCGGGCTGTCGATCACCTCGAAGGTCGGCTGGCCCTCGTGCAGATGCTCGAGCGGGACGTAGCGCTCCTCGGTCTCCTGGTCGTACAGCACGGCGTGGCGCTGGGAGAAGGTGCCGCGGCCGACATCCTCGCCGCTGAGCCGGACCGGCACGCCCTCGCGCAGCAGCGTGCCGAACGCCAGATGCTCGGCCGTCGCCCAGTCGATGCCCTCGCCCGACTCGATCGCCTGGCGCCGCTGGCCGATGATCCGCGACAGCTTGCGGTGCACGTGCAGGCCTTGCGGGATCTCGGTCATGGCGAGGCCGATCTCGCGCAGGGTCTCGAGCGCCACCGCGGTGGTGCCGCGCTCATAGGCGTCCGGCGCCCGGCTGAGGCCCGACCAGGCGCCCTCCAGCCAGTCCGCCTTGTTGGTCTTGTAGCCGGCCGAGGCCTCGTGCGCGTCCGCCAGGCGCTCCTGGAACGCGTCGTAGATGCGCTGGCCCTCGCCCTCCCCGAGCACGCCCTCCTCGCTGAGCCGGCGGGTGTAGATCTGCCGGGTGGTGGGATGCTGCGCGATCGTGCGGTACATCAGCGGCTGCGTGAAGCTCGGCTCGTCGGCCTCGTTGTGGCCGTGGCGGCGGTAGCACCACAGGTCGATCACCACGTCCTTCTTGAAGCGCTGACGGAACTCCGCGGCCATGCGCCCGACCAGCACCACCGCCTCCGGATCGTCGCCGTTGACGTGGAAGATCGGCGACTGCACGGTGCGCGCGACGTCGGACGGATAGGGCGAGGAGCGGGCATAGGCAGGGCTGGTGGTGAAGCCGATCTGGTTGTTGACGATGACGTGGATCGTGCCGCCGGTGCGAAAGCCGCGCAGCTCCGACATCTCCAGGCCTTCCTGGACCACGCCCTGGCCCGCGAAGGCGGCATCGCCGTGGAGCAAGAGCCCCATCACGCGCGAGCGCTCGGTATCGCCCTTCTGCCGCTGCTTGGCGCGCACCTTGCCCAGCACCACCGGGTTGACCGCCTCCAGATGCGAGGGGTTGGCGGTCAGGCTGAGGTGGATCTTGCGGCCGTCGGGCAGCTCGCGATCGGTCGACGTGCCGAGGTGGTACTTGACGTCGCCCGAGCCCAGGACGTCGTCGGGCGCCGAGCCGCCCTGGAACTCCGAGAAGATCGCCGTATACGGCTTGCCCATGACGTTGGCGAGCACGTTGAGGCGGCCGCGGTGCGACATGCCGATGACGACCTCGTCGACGCCGAGCTCGGCCGAGCGGCGCACGATCGCCTCCAGCACCGGCACCGTGCTCTCGCCGCCGTCCAGGCCGAACCGCTTGGTGCCCGGGAATTTCACGTGCAGGAAGCGCTCGAAGCCCTCGGTCGCGGTCAGCTGGTCGAGGATCTCGCGCTTGGCCTCGGCGCTTGGCCGCAGCAGGTTGTGCGAGCCCTCCATCTGCACCTGGATCCAGCTCTTCTGGTCGGGATCCTGGATGTGCATGAACTCGACGCCGATCCTGGCGCTGTAGGTCTGGCGCAGGATCTTGACGATCTGGCGCAAGCTGGCCTTCTCGAGGCCGAGCACGTTGTCGAGGAAGAACTCGCGGTCGAGATCGGCCTCGCTGAAGCCGTAGGCCGTGGGGTCGAGCTCGGGGTGATGCTTGTCGCCGGCGAGGCCCAGGGGATCGAGGTCGGCCAGCAGGTGGCCGCGCACCCGGAAGGCGCGGATCAGCATGACCACGCGCAGATGCTCGATGATCAGCCGCCGCGAGCGCTCGCTGGTAAGATCGACGACCTCGGCGCCGAGCGGCGACGCCGCGGTGCCGGCGCCGTCACGGCGTGGCTTCTGCGCGGCCCGGGTCTGCTCGAACAGGCCGCGGGTCTCGGGACCGAGCTCGTCGAAGTAGCTGCGCCAGCTGGCATCGATCGAGGCCGGGTCGCCGAGATAGCGGGCGTAGAGCTCCTCGAGGAAGGCGCCATTGCCGCCGTAGAGAAAAGCCGTCTGCTCGAGGTCGCGTCGCCTGGCCATGGTCCCGATCTATGTATTCTGCGGCGCCGCGCAAGTCCCGTGCCAGTGCCGCTCGCGGCGCGCCGACAATTGACGCCGCCGAGTTAAGATTCCGCCCTTGCCATCGCGTCCAGCATCGTCTGGCCGATCGCCGCCGGACTTTCCGCGACGACGATCCCGGCCGCGCGCATCGCCGCGATCTTCTCCTCGGCACCACCCTTGCCGCCGGCGATGATCGCGCCGGCATGGCCCATGCGCCGGCCCGGCGGCGCCGTGCGCCCGGCGATGAAGCCGACCACCGGCTTCTCGGTGCCCGATTGCCCGATCATCAGGGCGGCCTCCTCCTCGGCCGTGCCGCCGATCTCGCCGATCATCACGATCCCCTCGGTCTGCGGGTCGGCCAGGAACAGCTCCAGGCAGTCGATGAAGTTGGTGCCGTTGACGGGATCGCCGCCGATGCCGACACACGTGCTCTGGCCGAGGCCGACGGCGCTGGTCTGGGCCACGGCCTCGTAGGTCAACGTGCCGGAGCGCGAAACGATCCCGATCCGCCCGCGCTGGTGGATGTGACCGGGCATGATGCCGATCTTGCAGGCGTCCGGCGTGATCACGCCCGGGCAGTTGGGCCCGATCAGGCGCGAGCCGGAGCCGGCCAGGGCGCGCTTGACCCGCACCATGTCGATCACGGGGATGCCCTCGGTGATGCACACGATCAGCCCGATGCCGGCATCGATCGCCTCGAGAATCGCATCGGCCGCGAACGCCGCCGGCACGTAGATCACCGAGGCGTCGGCGGCGGTCTCTTGGGCCGCTTCCGCCACCGTATTGAACACCGGCAGGCCGAGATGGCTCGTGCCGCCCTTGCCCGGCGTCACGCCGCCGACCATGCGCGTGCCGTAGGCGATCGCCTGCTCGGAATGAAAGGTGCCCTGGGCGCCGGTGAAGCCCTGGCAGATGACCTTGGTGTCGCGATCGACCAGGACCGACATCAGGACGCTCCCCCGACCGCGGCCACGATCTTCTCGGCGGCATCGCCGAGATCGGCGCCGGCCGTGATCGGCAGCCCCGAATCCTGGAGGATCTGCTTGCCGAGATCGACATTGGTGCCCTCGAGCCGGACCACCAGCGGCACCCCGATGTTGACCTCGCGCGCCGCCGCGACGATGCCTTCCGCGATCACGTCGCAGCGCATGATGCCGCCGAAGATGTTGACCAGCACGCCCTCGACCTTGGGATCGGACAGCAGCAGCTTGAAGGCCGCGGTCACCCGCTCCCTGGTGGCGCCGCCGCCGACGTCGAGGAAGTTGGCGGGCTCGCCGCCGGACAGCTTGATGATGTCCATGGTCGCCATCGCCAGGCCGGCGCCGTTGACCATGCAGCCGATATTGCCGTCGAGCTTGATGTAGTTCAGCTCGTGGCGGCTGGCCTCGATCTCGTGCGGGTCCTCCTCGTCGAGGTCGCGCAACTCGACCACCTGGGGCTGGCGGTACAGGCCGTTGCTGTCGAAGTTGATCTTGGCGTCGAGCGCCACCAGCTCGCCATCGGCCGTGACCACCAGCGGATTGATCTCGATCAGGCTGGCGTCGCACTCGGTATACGCACGGTAGATGCCGCTCATGAACGCCACCGCGCGGCTGACCTGGCGCCCTTCCAGACCGAGGCCGAAGGCGATCTGGCGGCCGTGAAACGGCTGGAAGCCGATCGCCGGGTCGATCCCGACCTTCAAAATCTTCTCCGGCGTGCGGGCCGCGACCTCCTCGATCTCGACGCCGCCCTCGGCCGAGGCCATCAGGGTCACGCGGGAGGTCGCGCGGTCGATCACGACGCCGAGATAGAGCTCGCGGGCGATGTCGCAGCCGTCCTCGATGAACACGCGCCGCACCTGCTTGCCCGCCGGACCGGTCTGGTGCGTGACCAGGGTCATCCCCAGCATCCGGTCGGCGTGCTGGCGCACCTCCTCGACCGATTTGGCGAGCTTGACGCCGCCGCCCTTGCCGCGGCCGCCGGCGTGGATCTGGGCCTTGACCACCCAGAGCGGGCCGCCGAGCTCGCGCGCCACCGTCTCGGCCTCGTCGGGCGTGTACGCGACCTGGCCGCGCAGCACCTTGACGCCGTACTCCCTGAGCAGCGCCTTGGCCTGGTACTCGTGGATGTTCATGCCGGGTCCCGCTCGTTCGTGCCGCTGGTCAGCGCGAGGCCGGCGGCGGCGCTACAGCTCGACCGCCGCGCACAGCTCGCGCACCGCGTCGGCGGACCTCTCGAAGGCGGCCTTCTCCTCGGCGTTCAGCTCGATCTCGACGATCCGCTCGACGCCGCCGGCGCCGATCACCACCGGCACGCCGACATAGTAGTCCGAGACGCCGTACTCGCCCTTAAGGTAGGCGGCACAGGGCAGTACCCGCTTCTGATCGCCGAGATAGGCATCCGCCATCTCGATCGCGCCCGCGGCCGGCGCATAGAAGGCCGAGCCGGTCTTGAGCAGGCCCACGATCTCGGCGCCGCCGTCGCGCACCCGCTGCACGATCGCATCCAGCCGCTCCTGGCTGGTCCAGCCCATCCGCACGAGGTCGGGCAGGGGAATGCCGGCGACCGTCGAGTAGCGCACCAGCGGCACCATGGTGTCGCCATGGCCGCCGAGCACGAACGCCGTGATGTCCTCGACCGAGACGCCGAACTCCTCCGCGAGGAAATAGCGGAAGCGGGCCGAATCGAGCACGCCGGCCTTGCCCACCACCTTGTGCGGCGGCAGGCCGCTCACCTTCTGCATCACCCAGACCATGACATCGAGGGGATTGGTGATCACGATCACGAAGGCGTCCGGGCAGTGCTCGCGAATGTTGGTCGCCACCGTCCTGATGACGTCGGCGTTGATGGAGATCAGGTCGTCGCGGCTCATGCCGGGCTTGCGCGGCACGCCGGCGGTGACGATCACGACGTCGGCGCCCGACAGCGCGGCCGCGTAGTCGTTCGTGCCCGAGAGCCTGGCGGAGATGCCGTGCAGCGGCGTCGACTGGACGATGTCGAGCGCCTTGCCCTGCGGCACGCCTTCGGCGATGTCGTGCAGGACGACCTCGCCGACTTCCCTTTGCGCTGCCAGCAGCGCGATGGTGCCGCCGATCTGGCCGGCACCGATGAGCGCGATCTTGTTGCGAGCCATATCTCAGACGGTGCGTTGCGTGAGGCCTTGCGTCAGGGTCGACGCCACGCAGGGGTTGTAGCGAAGCGGCCGATGCACCGCAAGGGCGCACCGGCGCGCGGCGCCTGCAACGCGCGCACGCCTGCTGCTAGACCGCGACGGCGCCGCTCGCGGCCGCGTCCTGGACCGTGGTCACGCCGGTCGGATCGACCAGGGCGACGACCTGGACGGGGTCGAAGCCGGCCTGCGCGCCATCGACATCGGCGCTGACGACGACGTCATTGGCGCCACGCGGCTCGAACTGCAGGAACGAGTCGACGTTGCCAAGGTCGACGTCGACGTCCTGGAACAGGGAGGAGAGGTTCAGCACGTCACCCTCGTCGGCATTGAAGTCGAGGATCTCGTCGCCGCGGTCGGGCAGCGAGAGCAGGAAGAACCGGTCCGCGCCCTCGCCGCCGGTCATCGTGTCGTTGCCGGGGCCGCCGAACAGAAGGTCCGAGCCCGGGCCACCGTCGAGGATGTCGTCGCCTGCGCCACCGTCGAGCAGATCGTTGCCCTCGAGGCCGAACAGCTGATCGTCGCCGCCGCGACCGGAGATCGGATCGGTGTCGACCGTGCCCAGGAACGGCTCGGAACCGTCGCCGCCGGTCACCAGCGTCGCGGCGCTGAAGTCGAAGCTGATCTGCGCCGGATCGCTGGCCGCGCCCTCCTCGTCCACGACCTGGACGCTAACGACGCGCTCGCCGAGGGTGCCGCCCGCCTGCAGCACGATGCTGCGAAGGATGGTCTCGTAGGTCGCGACCGGCGCGTCGCCCTCCAGCACCACGCGGCCAGCGCTGCCGTCCTCGAGCGCGGTGATTCCGGTGCCGTCCAGCGATTGCGTGATCACCAGCGTGTCGGCGGGATCGCCCGAGACCTGCGACGGTGGCGCCGCTGAGATTGCCGCTGTCGGTGTCGCTGATCGCAAGGTCGGGCGCCACCGTCGGCACGAAGCCGAAGCTGAGCTCCTGGGTCGGCAGCAGATCGACCAGAAAGACCGTGTCGTTGAAATCGCGATCCGACGGCCCGCTCGACAGGACCACGTCCTCGAACGTGGCGGTGAGGCCGCCGTTGGCCGCCTCCAGCCCGGAGATGGCCTGGATCTCGCCACCCGCGTTGAGCGGGTTGGCGCGCCCGTCGTTCGGATCGGGGTCGGCGCTGTGGAAGATCGTGCCCTCGATCTCGAAAACGTCGCCGCCCACGGTCGAGAACAGCCGCGGCGTCGGATCGTTGATCGAGGCGGGCTGGAACTCGAGCTCGCCGTTCAGGCGCGCGCCGTTCAGCGTCCAGCCCTCCGTGATGTAGAACAGGCCAAACTGCGTGCCCTCCTGCAGCTCGCCCGGATCGTACAGCTGGCTCAGCAGGACGGCATCGCCCGTCTGCAGCGGGCCGCCGCCCGGCCGCGGCACCGGCTGGCTCGGATCGGCATCGGCATGCTCGATCTGCGGGAACACGATCTTGGGGCTGTGGATCGTGCCGTCGGCGTCGATCAGGTAGACGCCCAGCGTGTTCTGGAACTGCGCGACCTCGTCGATGAAGGTGAACCTGGCGTCGGCCGAGGGGCCGAGCGTGAAGTTGCCCTGGTCGATGCCGTTGATCGCTCGAGCCGTCGAGCGCCTGGCGCTCGGTCAGCTCCGGGAACTGCCGCCCGGAGGTGAACTCCGGCGTCACGGTCACCTCGCCGACCGGCACGACCTGGCCAAGGCCGAGCGTGAGCGTAGGCGGCTGGTTGTCGTCGCCGGCGCCGTTGATCCCGCTTTCGAACTGCACCGGCGGCACGCCGAGCCCGAGCGCTGTCGGCAGCAGCGGGCCGAGCGGATCGGGGCCGGTGCCGATGTCGCCGGGATCGTACGGGCTGAAGCCGGCGCCGCCGCCGTGCTCGGGGCCGGCCGCGGGCGGCGGCACCAGCTGGCCGACGGTGGTCAAGGTGGTCGGCTGCAGGCTCGCGAGCAGCGCGTCGGCGGCGACCACCGGCCCCTCGTAGACCGACAGGGTGAGCGGCTGCGCCGCCCTCCGCGTTGGCCACGAAGTCGGCGACGTAGGCCATGTTGCCGTCGGGCGTGACGATCAGCAGGCCGCCGTCGACCACCAGCCAGGTCGCGTCGACGAAGTCGCGGCTCTGCAGCTGGATCTGCTGGCCGGGCTCGGCCTGGATCTGGAAGCGCTGGCCGGGCGCCGGGTCCTGGATCTGGATCTCGGGACCGCTCAAGGGGGTCGTCTCGAGCGCGATGCCGGTGGCGCAGGCCTGGGCGATCGCGGGCAGGTCGGCCGGCGCTATCCGCGCCATCGCCGGCGGGATCAGCGCGTCCTCGAGCGGGTTGACGAACACCGTGGCATCGGCGCTGTCGCTGCCGCCGCGGCCATCCTGGACGGCGTACTGGAAGGTCTGCAGGCCGGGCTCGTCGGCGACGAAGACCAGCGTGCCGTCCGGGCCGACCTCGGTGCGGCCGCTCTGCGGCTGGCTCGCGCTGACGCTCAGCGGGTCGCCGTCGGCATCCTTGGCCATGACCTCGAAGGACAGCGTGGCGTCCTCGGCCGTGACGATGCACATGCTCTCCGCCTCGGGCGGCGTGTTGGCGGCCCCGGACGGCGGCGCATCCGCCTGCGCCACGATCGTCGGCGCAGCCTCGCCGAGGCCCCGGTCCAGCTCTTCCGCAGCGGATTGCGCATCCCGCATCGCGATCTCCATCAGCGCCCGTGGCACAGCGACGGCGCTGCAATTGGCTTTTCGCCGCTGTGTTTACCGTACTCTAACCTACTTCGCCCTCATTATGTGGACAATGCCGATCTACGCCGGACCGTCGGCGTGGCCAGAGAGTGAGTTCCACCATTGCCTGACCGGCGCCGCACATGATCCGGAAGACCATGCGCATCGGCGAGGTGCGCACCTCGATCAAGCTCGAGCCGGAGTTCTGGAGCTACCTGAAAGAGGTGGCACAGGACCGCTCGGTCCGCCTGTCGCGTCTGGTCAACGAGGTCGCGATGGCCTCGCCGGAGCGCACCAATCTCGCATCGACCCTGCGCACCTTCTCGCTGGTGCACGCCCAGCTGCGCTGGCAGGGGCTCGAGCAGGAGCTGCAAAAGCTGACGCTGGCGGGCAACACCCAGGACCTGACCCGGGTGCTGGACGCCTGCCCCCTGCCCTGCCTGCTGCTGAGCGGCGACCGCGTCATCCAGCGCCTGAACCAGGCGTTTGCCAGCTGGCTGCACGTCGACGGCCGCGGCGTGCTGGGCCAGCGCATCGACAACGTGATGATCACGCGCGGCCCCTGCATGCCCGAGCTCTGGCAGCGGGTGTTCGGCGGCATGGCGCACAAGGCGCGCTTCAACGCGACCTACGTCTCGCCCGGCAAGGTGCGCACCGCGCAGGCGCTGGCGATCGGCCTGTCGACGGTCAACGGCGCGGGCAGCGGCGCCTGCCTCGTGATCTTCGAGACGCTCGCCGGGCGCGGCTGAGGGCGCGCCCGCAGCCGGGGCTACTCGCGCGGGGCGCGCTTGTTCAGGATCCGCTGCAGGGTGCGGCGATGCATGTTGAGACGGCGCGCCGTCTCCGAGACGTTGCGGTTGCACTGCTCGAACACCCGCTGGATGTGCTCCCAGCGGACCCGATCGGCCGACATCGGATTGTCGGGCGGCGGCGGCAGGCCGTCGCCGCTGCGCAGCAGGGCGTTGGCGACGTCGTCGGCATCCACCGGCTTGGCCAGATAGTCCACCGCCCCGGCCTTGATCGCCGCGACCGCGGTCGCGATGTTGCCGTAGCCGGTGACGATCACGATCCGCACGTCCGCTCGCAGCGTGCGCAGCGTGTGCACCAGGTCGAGGCCGCTGCCCTCGGCAAGCCGCATGTCGAGCACGGCGAACTCGGGCCGGTGCAGGCGCGCGTGCTCCTTGGCTTCGGCCAGGCCCTCGGCCGCCAGCACCTGAAAGCCGCGCCGCTCCAGCGCCCGGGTCAGCGAGCGCCGCAGGGGCGCGTCGTCGTCGACCAGCAACAGGTACCGTCCGCCGCCCATCGGCTCCGCGCTCGTTGCGGGCGCGCCGCCGGGCGAAGCCTCTGCCGACTCGGTCATCTCACGCCTCCGGCCGATGCTGCTCCAGCACAGCGCGGCGCCAGGCGATGGTCACCCTGGCACCCTTGTCGGAGTTGGCAAAGTGCAGCGTCGCGCCGGATCGCGCAAGCAGGGTCTTCGCGATGAACACGCCGAGGCCCAGGCCGCCGGTCGGCCGGCTCGAGACGTATGGCTCGCCCAGCAGCTCGATCACCTCGGGCGAGAAGCCGGGGCCGTCGTCCTCGATGCGGACCACGATCAGATCGCTCGACAGGCTGGCGATGATCTGCACCCGGTGCTCGGCATAGCCCACGGCGTTGTCGATCAGGTTCGCCAGCGCATGCCGGAGCTCCGGCGTCGGCGTCAGCGTCGGCTCCAGCTCCGGGTCGCCCTCGACCACCACGTCGAGTGTCACGCCGAGGCGCCGGAAGGGCTCCGCCATCGTCTCGAGCAGGCTCGAGAGCGGCACGCGGGTGAAGGGCGCCAGCTCGTCGCCGCTGCCCTGCTGGCTCAGCGACTTCAGGATCTCGCGGCAGCGCCGGCTCTGGCTGACCAGCTCGGCGACGTCCTCGGTCAGCGGGCTGTCCGGCGGGATGCTGTTGGCGAGCTCGCGGGCGATCACGGCGATGGTCGCGAGCGGGCTGCCGAGCTCGTGCGCGGCCGCCGCGGCGAGGCCGCCCAGCGCCGAGAGCTGCTGCTCGCGCGCGAGCGCCATCTGGGTTGCCGCAAGACCCTGCGACATGCGGCGCGCCTCGTCGGCGACCCGCCAGGCGTAGCCCGCGATCAGCGCGGTGCCGAGCACCAGCGCGCACCAGGTCGCGAGCATGTAGAGGCGCGGCAGCCGCAGGCCCGCCCGGGTCCACGGCAGGTCGGTCGGAAACAGGCGCGAGCACGCTGGCCGCGGCGATCACCAGGACGCACAGCGCGACCGTGGTGCGCAGCGACAGGATGGTCGCCGACAGCGTCACGGGCACCAGCAGCAGGATCGAGAACGGGTTCTGCAGCCCGCCGGTCAGCCCCAACAGGAAGCTCAGCTGCAGGATGTCGTAGCCGAGCAGCAGGGCGGCGCTGCGCTCGGTGAGGCGCGTGGTCGCAGACGAGCTCAGCGACAAAGCGACATTGATCAGGGCCGAGAGCGCGATCGCGCCGAACAGCGGCAGGATCGGCAGCGGGAACCCCAGCGAGAAGTAGACCAGGCAGATGGTGAAGGCCTGGCCGACGATCGCGACCCAGCGGATCAGGATCAGGGTGCGCAGGCGCGCGCGGCGGTCGCCGCCGTCGCCGAACACCACCGCGAGGCGGCCGAGCGCCTCGCCCAGCCGGCCCCATCGTGCGCGCGGACCCGCCTGGCCGAGATCCTGGTGCGTGGCTCGCAGCAAGCCGTTCATCCGTAGCTGGCGCTGGTGACCCACCCAGCCTAGCCCGCGAGCGCAGGGCCAGGAATGCGACGGATCGGCGCTGCCGCGTGCGCACCCGGCGCCGCCCGGGTGCTATGGGGTGACCGATGCCGCGGGCGATGCTAAGCTAGCAGCAAACAACAGCAGATCCGGAGGCTCAGAATGCATCTCTTGCAAGTCCGTTTCATCGACGGCGCTGCTGACCGGCCTGGCGGTCGCCCTTGGTTCAGCCAACGCCTACGCCCAATGCGATTCGGGCGAGACCGTGATCAAGTTCAGCCACGTGGTGGCCGAGCAGACCCCCAAGGGCAAGGCCGCGCAGGCGTTCGCGGATCGGGTCAACAGCGAGCTCGAGGGCGAGGTCTGCGTCGAGGTCTATCCGAACACCCAGCTCTACAACGACGACAAGGTCCTGCAGGCCATGCTGCTCGGCGACGTCCAGATGGCGGCGCCGTCCCTGTCGAAGTTCGAGCAGTACACGCTGCAGTACCGCATCTTCGATCTGCCCTTCCTGTTCGACGACATCGAGGCGGTCGACCGGTTCCAGCTGGGCGATACCGGCCAGGCCATGCTCGGCGCGATGGAGGACAAGGGCCTGAAGGGCCTCGGCTACTGGCACAACGGCATGAAGCAGATCTCGGCCGGCAAGCCGCTGCTCGAGCCCGCCGACGCCGAGGGCCTGAAGTTCCGGATCCAGGAATCCGACGTGCTCGAGGCGCAGTTCCGCACGCTCGGCGCCAACCCGCAGAAAATGGCGTTCTCGGAGGTCTACCTGGCACTGCAGCAGGGCGTGGTCGACGGCCAGGAGAACACCTGGTCCAACATCCTGACGCAGAAGTTCCACGAGGTGCAGGACGGCATCACCGAGACCAACCATGGGGTCGTCGACTACCTCGTGGTCACCAGCACCGAGTTCTGGGACGAGCTTCCGGACGACGTCCGCAGCAAGCTCGAGCAGATCTTCGCCGAGGTGACCGCCGAGGCCAACGCCAACTCGGACCAGCTCAATAGGAAGCGCGGGAAGAGATCCTGGCGTCCGGGGAGGAGATCCGCGAGCTGACCCCCGAGCAGCGCCAGGCGTGGGTCGACGCCATGAAGCCGGTGTGGGAGGAGTTCGCCGAAGAGATCGGCCAGGAAAACCTCGACGCAGCGATGGCTTCGAACACCGGAAGCTGAGCCGCGAGCCGGCGCCGCCTCGCGAGGAGCCCGGCGCATGGCGCGCGCCAGGCCATCATCGATCGGACGTGCCGTGAATGCGCTGGAGGAGGGCATCATCGCCCTCCTCTTCGCGGCCATGACGGCCGTCACCTTCTCGCAGGTCGTGGCGCGCTACGTCTTCAATACCGGTGCCGTCTGGGCGCTCGAGCTCACCGTCTACCTGTTCGCGTGGCTCGTGCTGTTCGGGATGTCGTACGGCGTCAAGGTGCACGCCCATCTCGGCATCGACGCGTTCGTGAAGCTGTTCTCGAGCCGCGGCGCAGCGGGTCTTCGGCCTGCTCGCCGTGGCGGCCGGTCTGATCTACGGCGCGATTTTGCTGATCGGCTCGTGGGACTACGTCTGGAAGCTGTTCCGGATCGGCATCGAGTCCGAGGACCTGCCGATCCCGCAGTGGGTGCCGATGGCGATCCTGCCGATCGGGCTGGCGCTGCTCCTCTTCCGCCTCGCGCGCAGGCCGGGGTCCGGATCTGGCGCGGCGAGCAGCGCTCGCTGCTTGCCGATGAGGCGCAGCAGACGATCGCGGATTTCCTCGGTCGAGCGGACCGGGAGCCGGCGAGCCCGGGGCGCCCGCCGTGCCGGCGAGCGGCGCGATGACCATCGCGTTCCTGTTCGTCACGCTGTTCGCGCTGCTCCTGATCGGCGCCCCGATCGCGATCGCGCTCGGGCTGTCGTCGGTCGCGACCATCCTGCTGTTCTCCAGCGACTCGCTCGCCTCGCTGGCGCTCAAGCTGTTCGAGACCATGCAGCACTACACGCTGCTCGCGATCCCGTTCTTCATCCTGAGCTCCGCCTTCCTCACGACCGGCGGCGTGGCGCGACGCATCATCCGCTTCGCCATGGCCTGCGTCGGCCACCTGCGCGGCGGCTTCGCCATGGCGGGCGTGCTCGCCTGCATGCTGTTCGCCGCGGTCAGCGGCAGCTCGCCCGCGACCGTGGTGGCGATCGGCTCGATCGTCATCGCGGGCATGGTAAGGGCTGGCTACTCCAAGGAATTCGCTGCCGGCGTGATCTGCAACGCCGGCACGCTCGGCATCCTCATTCCGCCCTCGATCGTCATGGTGGTCTACGGCGCCGCCACCAACACCTCGGTCGGCCGGCTGTTCATTGCCGGCATCATTCCCGGCATCATCGCTCGGCGTGATGCTGATGATCGGGATCTACGTCGCCGCCCGCTGGGTGAAGCTGCCAAGCCAGCCGAGAGCGTCGTTCGGCGAGATCGTGGTCTCGTTCCGCGACGCCGTCTGGGGCCTCCTGCTCGTCGTCATCATCATGGGCGGCATCTACGGCGGCGTGTTCACGCCGACCGAAGCGGCCGCGGCCGCCGCGATCTATGCCTTCCTGGTCGCGGTGTTCGTGTATCGGGACATCGGCCCGCTCAAGGACCGCCCGGCCTGGCGCCCGGGCGTGGGCCCGGCTCGAGCGCTCGACGGTCGCGAGCAACCTGCCGCTGGTGGCGCCGCTCGCAACCTTTGCGGGCGGTCTCGCGCAGTCGCTCGTCTACCTGCCGGCGACCCTGGTCCACAGGGACGTCAAGCACGTCGTGGTCGAGGCGGGCCGCACCACGATCATGCTCATGTTCATCATCGCGAACGCGATGCTGTTCGCCCACGTGCTCACCACCGAGCGCATCCCGCACACCATCACCGCGATCATCGTCGGGGCCGGGCTCGAGCCCTGGTCGTTCCTGATCGTGGTCAACATCCTCTTGCTGATCGCCGGCAACTTCATGGAGCCGTCGGCGATCCTTTTGATCATGGCGCCGATCCTGTTCCCGATCGCCATGCAGCTCGGCATCGATCCGGTGCACCTGGGCATCATCATGGTGGTGAACATGGAGATCGGGCTGATCACGCCGCCGGTCGGGCTCAACCTCTTCGTTACGGCCGGCATCACCAACATGAGCGTGCTCGAGGTGGTGCGCGCGGCGCTGCCCTGGCTCGGCATCCTGTTCCTGTTCCTGATCCTGGTGACCTACATCCCGATCATCTCGACCTTCCTGCCGGACCTTATGTACGGCCCGCTGGGTCGCTGATCCCGCTTGCCGGACTCGGCCCTTGGCATGACGGCGCCGCCACACTAAATTACTATCTGGTCAGTTACTAGGGACGCCGACGATGAAAACGCAACCCCGGCCCCGCTGGCAGCGCCGCAAGGAGGCGCGGCCTGAGGAAATCCTGGCGGCGGCGCTGGCGAGCTTCGCCGAGCGCGGCTTCGCCGCCACCCGGCTCGAGGACGTCGCGGCGCGCGCCGGCATCAGCAAGGGCACGCTCTACCTCTACTTCAAGAGCAAGGAGGAGCTGTTCGAGGCGGTCGTGCGCGCCACCCTGGTGCCCAACATCGAGCGCCTCGAAGGCCTGAGCGCGACCTTCGAGGGCCCGAGCGCGCAGCTGCTCGAGCGCCTGCTGCTGACGATCGCCGGCGTCGTCGATTCGCAGATCGGTGCCATTCCCAAGCTCGTGATCGCCGAGGCCGGCAACTTTCCCGAGCTCGCGCGCTTCTACCTCGACGAGGTGGTGCGCCGCGGCCTGCGGCTGATCGGCACGATCCTGCGGCGCGGCATCGGGCGCGGCGAGTTCCGGCCGATCGACGTCGACCGCACCGTGTTCTGCGTGATCGCGCCCATGCTGCTGGCCGCACTCTGGAAGCGGTCGCTGGAGCCGCACGACGACGCGCCGCTGGACGTGCGGGCGCTGGCGCAAGCCCAGCTCGATCTGGTGCTGCGCGGCCTGGAGGCGCACGGGCAATGAGCTGGCTGCAGGACATCCTCGCCTGGCTCGGCGGCGCGCTGGTCACGCTGGCCGCGGCCATGGGCATCGGCGGCGGCGATGGACCGCTGCAGGTCCAGGGCTATGTCGAGGGCGAGTACGTCTATGTCGGCGCACCGGTCGCCGGCCGGCTCGAGACGCTGCAGGTGGCGCGCGGCGATCGGGTCGAGGCCGGCGCTCCGCTGTTCGCGCTCGATCGCTCGAGCGAGCAGCCGGCCAGGGACGATGCGGCGGCGCGCCTCGCACGCGCAAAGGCCAGCCTCGCCGATCTTCGCAAGGGCATGCGACCGTCGGAGATCGCCGCGATCGAGGCGCAGCTCGCCCAGGCCAAGGCCATGCTCGCCTTGTCGCGGACCAAGCTCGAGCGGCGAAGGCCGCTCGAGGACGCCGTGAGCCTCGAGGATGTGGAGGAGGCCAGCGCCGAGTACGAGCGCGACCAGGCGCGCGTCGCGGAGCTGCAGGCGGAGCTCGAGACGGCGCAGCTCGGCGCGCGGGCGGACGAGATCGAGGCCGCCGAGGCCGAGGTGGGCGCGGCGCAGGCGCAGCTCGCGCAGGCCGAGTGGCGCCTTGGCGAGCTGTCCCAGGCGGCGCCGCAGGCCGGCCTCGTGGTCGATACGCTCTACCGCGCGGGCGAGTGGGTGGCGGCCGGCGCGCCCGTGGTCTCGATGCTGCCGCCCGGCAACGTCAAGGTGCGCTTCTTCGTGCCCGAGCCGCAGCTCGGCGCGATCGAGATCGGCGACGAGGTGCAGGTCGGCTGTGATGCCTGCGCGCCCGGCCTTATCGCCGAGATCAGCTTCATCGCGCCCGAGGCCGAGTACACGCCGCCCGTGATCTACAGCCGCGAGATGCGCGCCAAGCTCGTCTATCTGGTCGAGGCGAAGCCGCGACAGCCGGACGACCTGCGCCCCGGCCAGCCGGTCGACGTGACCCTTGCCGTGCCCACCAGCTGAGGTCTGTGCCATGCAGCCGGGCGCGCCTGCGATCAGCGTCCAGGGCCTCGCCAAGGTCCTGGGCGGCCGCAAGGTGATCGAGGATTTTTCGATCGATGTCCCCGCAGGCCACATCTTCGGCTTCCTCGGGCCGAACGGCAGCGGCAAGACCACGACCATCCGCATGCTCTGCGGCCTGCTGACGCCCGATGCCGGCAGCGGGCGCTGCCTCGGCTACGACATCATCGAGCAGAGCGCTGCGATCAAGCGCGAGGTCGGCTACATGCCGCAGCGCTTCGGTCTCTACGAGGACCTCAGCATCCGCGAGAACCTCTCCTTCGTCGCCCGGCTCTATGGCATGCCCGAGCCAAGGCGGCGGGTCGAGGAGATGCTCGAGCGGCTTGGCCTTGTCGAGCGCGCGCGCCAGCTCGCGGGCTACCTCTCGGGCGGCTGGAAGCAGCGCCTGGCGCTCGCCGCCTGCCTGCTGCACGCGCCGCGCCTCCTGCTGCTCGACGAGCCCACCGCGGGCGTCGATCCCAAGGCGAGGCGCGAGTTCTGGGACCAGATCCACGACCTCGCCGCGGACGGCATGACGGTGCTGGTCAGCACGCACTACATGGACGAGGCCGAGCGCTGCCACCAGGTCGGCTATCTCGCCGGCGGCAGGCTGCTGATCCACGGCGGCGTCGACGAGGTGCTCGACAGGTCGGGGCTCACCACCTTCGAGGTCGCGGGGCCGGAGCTGGAGGCGCTGGCGGCCAGGCTGCGCGATCGGCCCGGCGTCGAGATGACCGCGGCGTTCGGCGCCAGCCTGCATGTCAGCGGCACCGATGCGGCGCTGCTCGAGCGCAGCATCGAGGCCTTCCGCGCCGACCCAAGGCTGCGCTGGGCCAGGGCCCGGCCGAGCCTCGAGGATGTGTTCATCCACACGCTGGCGCGCGCCGGGGTGACCATGTCATGACCGCGCGCGCCTCTCCTGGCGTCGCTTCCTTGCGGTCCTGAGCAAGGAATTCATCCAGATGCGGCGCGACCGCCTGACCTTCGCCATGATGATCGGCGTGCCGCTGATGCAGCTCATCCTGTTCGGCTACGCCATCAACACCGACCCCAAGCACCTGCCGGCAGCGCTGCTGGTGGCCGACCAGAGCGTGTTCGCCCGCAGCCTCGTGCGCGCGCTCGAGAATTCGGGCTATTTCGAGGTGGTCCGGCAGGCGACCAGCGAGGCCGAGGCGAACGATCTCCTGGTGCGCGGCGACGTCCAGTTCGTGATCAGCATTCCCGGAAGACTTCGAGCGCGAGCTCTTGCGCGGCCAGCGGCCCGCGGTGCTGGTGGAGGCGGATGCCACCGATCCGGTCGCGACCGGCAATGCGCTCGCAGCGCTCGCCAGCCTGAACCGCACGGCACTCCTGCACGACCTGAAGGGGCCGCTTGCCTCGCTTGCGGGCGGCGAGCCCGCGTTCGAATTGCGCGTGCATCGCCGCTACAACCCCGAGGGCGCCACCGAATACAACATCGTGCCCGGCCTGATCGGCACGATCCTCACCATGACCATGGTGATGATGACGGCGATCGCGGTGACCCGCGAGCGCGAGCGCGGCACGATGGAGAACCTGCTGGCCATGCCGGTGCGCCCGTTCGAGGTGATGCTCGGCAAGATCGTGCCGTTCGTGGTGGTCGGCTACGTCCAGGTCGCGGTCATCCTGCTCGCCGGCAGGGTCATGTTCGGCGTCCCGGTGCTGGGCTCGCTGTGGCTGCTCTCGCTCGCGGTGGTGCTGTTCATCGCCGCCAACCTCGCCGTCGGCTTCACCTTCTCGACCATGGCCGAGAACCAGCTGCAGGCGATGCAGATGACGTTCTTCTTCTTCCTGCCGTCGCTTGCTCCTGTCCGGCTTCCTGTTCCCGTTCCGCGGCATGCCGGATTGGGCGCAGGTACTCGGCTCGATCTTCCCGCTCACCCATTTCCTTCGCATCGTGCGCGGCATCCTGCTCAAGGGCAGCGGCTGGAGCGAGATCGCGCCGGAGATCTGGCCGATCGCCCTGTTCATGCTCGCGGCAGGCGCGATCGCGCTGAACCGCTACCGCGAGACCCTCGACTGACCAGGTTTCGGCAGCGGTCTGGCATAGCGCCGCCAACCTCCCACCAGCTCCTCGACCACCGGATGGCCGACCCGCCAGGCCGCCTCGAGGGAGGGCAGGAAGGCCGAGTAATCGCCCTTCTTCTCGCCCGAGAGGCTCTCGACCGCCGTGATCCCCGGCGTGCTGCATCGCGTAGTTGCTGGCCGTGCGCAGCACCAGCACGCGGTCGCGATCGACCCGTCCGGCCTGGTCGAGGAAGGTCAGCGACTGCAGCGTGCCGGTGTCCTCCATGGCGGTGGTGACGAAGTTGCCCTGCCCTTCCGGTCCAATAGGCGATCCAGTCGTTCGCCCACTGGTTCAGCAGACGCCCGTGCCAGAAGGTCATGGAGGCGAGGTTGTCGCCCTTCAGCACGAACGGCGGCCGCTGCGCCGCGGGATGGTCGACGTAGCGCTCGCGCAGCGCGCGCAACGGTTCCGAGTCCTCGAGCGGCACCTCACGGGTCAGCTCATATGCCCAGTCCACCAGATCCGGGTCGAGCCGGTAGACCACGCCCTCGTCGTCCTCGGGCAGCGGTTGCGCATAGGGCTCCGCATGACGGAGCGGCATATAGCCGGTGGGCCAGTCTTCCGGGATCTCGCGCGGGTCGATCTCGTGCGAGAGATCGCCGTCGATCACCCATTCGGCCCAGGCGGCCGAGCCGATCGACATGTCGTCGGGATCGGCCCCCGCGATACCGGCCACGAGCCAGTAGGCGCGGCTGAGGTCGAAACGGCGGTCCATGCCGAGCGCCATGATCGAGGCGGCGGAGCGTGCCGTCCCGATGCCGGTCACGAGCCCCAACACGCCCTTCTCGCGATTGATGCGCAGGTCGCGATAGCCCTGCGGAAACGGCAGGCTCTCCGGCAGCGGCAGGCGCTCGACCCAGGTCTGGAACTCGCCCGGCCGATCGCCCTGGTCCTCGCCGAGCTCGAACATCGTCACGATCACCACCTTGATCGGCAGCGCCGCCGGATCACGCTCCTGGCCGAGCGCCGGCCCGCTCTGCCCGACGCCATCACGGCTGCGAACGCCAGCGGCCGGAGGCCCAACGACTGAGAAGCTGCCTCATCTCTCCTCTCCTTCAGCTCGCATCCCGAATCCCTAACCAATTGTTTTTCCTGAACGTGATTGGGTTCGTTTGGTCATTTTTTTTGCGCCGCCTGGTCTCCACGGGTGCGGGCCAGTCAGTCGGCCGCGACGGCGCCGATCCTACATCGTAATAGGAATAAAGTCAAACGAGCGCCGGGCTCGAAGGGCACGTCCATCGTTCGCTTCAGTAGATGCTGGGGCTGATGCTGCTGCAGGCGTTCTACTCGATCCGCTCGGAGCGCCAGCTGATGGAGCCGCTCGAGTTCGACCTGTTGTTCCGCTGGTTCGTCGCGCTCGGGGTCGATGAGCCGTTGTGCGATCATTCGAGCTTTTCGAAGAACCGCGATCGCCTGCTCGAGAGTGACATCGCGGCCAAGTTCCTGGCGGCCGTGCCGGCCCAGCCGCGGGTGAAGCGGCTGTTGTCGAGCGAGCACTTCTCGGTCTACTATACCCTGATCGAGGCCTGTGCGTCGATGAAGAGCTTCAAGCCGAAGTACCCTGGCGGTGACGATGACCGCGGCCGCGATTACCGCAGGAACTTGAGCCGCAACGCGACCGCCGACTTCAAGAGCCAAAAGCGCGCCAACTCGACCCACTCGTCGACCACCGACCCCGATGCCATGCTGTATCGCAAGAGACCGGGCATGGAGGCCAGGCTGTGCTTCATCGGCCACGGCCTGATGGAGAACAGATCCGGCCTGATCGTCTGCACCCCGCTGACGCTCGTGTCGGGCCACGCCGAACCGCTAGCCGCGCTCGACCTGATCGCGCCCCAGGGCGAGCCGCCGCGGCGGTGACACTCGGCGCCGACAAGGGCTACGACGCCAAGGACTTCGTGATGGAGCTGCGCGAGCTCAACGTACGCCCGCACGTCGCCCGGCCCATCAGCGGCTCAGCGCTCTTCGATCGACCGGCGCATCACCCGGCATCCCGGCTATGCCACGAGCCAGCGCAGCCGCAAGCGGATCGAGGAGGCGTTCGGCTGGATCAAGACGGTGGCCGGGCTGAGGAAGACCCGGTTTTGCGGGCTGGCGCGCGTCGACCTCGCCTTCACCTTCGCGGCCGCCGCCTACAACCTGGTGCGGCTGCCCAGGCTGCTGGCCGGAGCCGCCACGTGACGGCCCCGATGGACTGCCCGCTCATCGGCCGCTGGCGGATCGTCGAGGCCGACCTGTGGGATCGCGATCATCTCGACCTTGTCGAGCCCGCCATGATGACCATCCGCGCCGACGGTCACGGCGAGATCGCCTTCCGCGCCATGCAGGCCAGCCTCGAGCTCTAATACAGCCGCTCGATGGTCTTCTTCACCTGTGCCTTCTTCTATGAGATGGACTACGTCAGCTGTTACCTGCTCCGCCTAACTCAACGACGATTGCACTCATCGAGGTCGCGTTCGCCTACCACCTCGGCGATGAAGCCATCCTCAAAGCCGAATGGATGACTTCTTCAACAGCCTGCTAGTGCGCTCTGCCAGCAAAGGCCAAGGCAGCCCCTCTGTTCCCAGCGGCTTCCGCGGCGATCCAGCGCGATCACGCGGGCCGGCGCGCCGTCGGCGCCGGGAATCTTCAGCGGCAGACAGCAAAGGAAGGTGCGCGGCCCGGTCAGCGCCGCGGTGTTGCTCAGATACTCGATCAGGGTCACGCCGTTCTTGCAGCAGCACGTCGTGGGTGACGTTCTCGGCAAGCGGGCGGCGCTCGCCTTTCAGCAGCAGACGGATCACGTAGTCCTGCGGAAAGTCGAAGGCCACGGCGCGGGGCCTGCGCTCGAGAAGCCACTCCGACGCCTCGCGGGTCATGTACGGCGCGTCGGTCCAGAACTCGGGCGTGCGCGGCGAGCGCTGCTGCTCCCAGCAGCTGCGCATGACCACGATGTCGCCCGGCCGGACGTGCGCGGCGGCCGCCGCCAGGCGCGGCCCGGTGATCGCCTCGTTGGGCTCGATCGGGGTGAGATCGACCACCGCGGCATCGCCGACCGTGCGCTCGAGCGGGATCTGCTCGGTGGTCGGCCCGCCGGGCACGCAGTGCCGCGCCGCGTCCATGTGGGTGAAGCCGTGCACCGTCCAGCCGGCCCAGGTCGCCTCGAACACGTCGCCCTGCGCATGGCTGCCCTTGACGCGCCGCTCCACGGGCCAGCGAAAGTGGTCCTCGATCGGCATGGACAGGTCGACGATCCGGGTCATGGGCTCCGCCTCACAATCGCACGACGCCGGATTTTGCTCTCCGGCAATCTTGTTGGTGGGGTGTCCCCGAATTAATCTTAACGTAACGCGGTTGTCATCTCCGCCGCTATAAGATCGGGCCAGCTACAAGATTGGGATGATGTCGACGCTCCACGCAGTTCGACCGGCAGCGCGCGCGACGGCGGGCAGGCAGTCCGCGCTCGAGCGGGCGGCGCGCCACTACGATGGCGGCGTCTTCCTCAGCGAGCTGGCCCGGCTGGTCGCGGTGCCGAGCGAGAGCGAGAAGCCGCGCGGCGCGCCCTATCTCGCCTTCTACCTCACCGGGCACATGCGGCCAATGCTCGAGAAGATGGGCTTCGTGTGCGAGGTGCTGGTCAATCCGGCGCTCGGCGGCCCGCTCCTGCTCGCCGAGCGCGTCGAGGACCCCGATCTGCCGACCGTGCTGATCTACGGCCACGGCGACGTGGTGCGCGGCCTCGAGGGCGAATGGAGCGAGGGGCTCGGCCCCTGGCGCCTGGTCGAGCGCATGGGCCGGGTCTACGGCCGCGGCGTCGCCGACAACAAGGGCCAGCACCTGATCAACCTCGCGGCCCTGCGCAGCGTGCTCGCCGAGCGCGGCCGCCTGGGCTTCAATGCCAAGTTCCTGCTGGAGACCGGCGGCGAGATCGGCTCGCCGGGCCTGAGCGAGATCTGCAGCCGGCACCGGGACCGCCTGGTCGCCGATCTGCTGCTGGCCTCGGCCGGCACGCGGATCGAGCTGGACCGGCCGACCCTGTTTCTCGGCAGCCGCGGCGTGCTCGATTTCGATCTCGTGGTCGATCTGCGCGAGCACGGCCAGCATGCCGGCAACTGGGGCGGCCTGCTCGCCAATCCGGCGGTCCTGCTGGCGCACGCCGTGGCGACGATCATCTCGGCGAGCGGCGCGATCCGGATCCCGGCGCTGCGGCCGCGCGCGCTCGCGCCAGCGCTCAGGAAGCGGCTCGGCGAGACGCCGCTGGTGACGACCATCGGCGAGCCGGCGATCGATGCGCATTGGGGCGAGCCGGGCCTCAGCGCGGTCGAGAAGCTGCTCGGCTGGAACAGCTTCGAGGTGCTCGCCTGGACCGCCGGCAGCCCGCGCAACCCCATCAACGTCATCCCGCCGCGCGCCGCGGCGCATTGCCAGATCCGCTACACGGTCGACAGCGATCCGAGCGGCTTCCTGCCGGCGATCCGCCAGGCGCTCTGCGATGCTGGCCTGCAGGCGGTGCAGGTCCGGGCGGCGGATCGGGTGCAGATGCCCGCGACCCGCACCGAGCCCGATCATCACTGGGTGACCTTCGCGCGCCGCTCGATCGAGCGCACGCTCGGCACGGCGCCCGCGATCCTGCCCAATCTCGGCGGCTCGCTGCCCAATCACTGCTTCACCGACCTGCTCGGCCTGCCGACCATCTGGGTGTCGCACGCCCATCGCGGCAGCGGCCAGCACGCCGCCAACGAGCACGCCCTGCCGCAGATCCTGCGCGAGGGGGTGCAGATCATGACCGGGCTGTTCTGGGACCTGGGCGAGCCCGGCGGCCCATCGGCCTCCTGATCCCGATCCGTCTGGTCTAAGAGGAGGGGGCGGCCGGCGCGCCGGCGCGGTGCTCCCGCAGGGCGGCCTCGAGGGCGCGCGCCAGCTCGAGCCGCTCGTCCTGGGTCAGGAAGGCGCCGATCGTCAACTCGCGACCGTGCGAACGGAGCACGAGGCGCCGGTCGTGGCGGCCGACCTGCTCGAGCACGACCCGCACCCAGTAGGGCTCGAAGCGCCACGAGTGCGAGCGCCCGTCCGGCTCCACCCGGCGCACGCAGAGGCCCTCGCGGTCGAGGCGCACGAACTCGGCACGCCGGGCCTGGCGGTAGTTCCAGCGGAACGCGAGCCAGACCAGCACCACGTCGAGGCCGAGAAAGCCCGTCACCGGCCACGCGCCGACCATCATGAAGCCGGCGCCGACCGTGGCGCTGACCAGCACGATCGCCGCCATCAGCACGGCAAAGCCGGTCGCTCCCAAGGAGCGATTGGGGTAGAGCACGACGTCGAGCCGTGCCGCTGGCGGGCAAGGACTTTTCCATGGCCCGATCACTGATACACTCGCGGCTCTCCGATCGCCACAACGGATCGCCGCCGCCCTTCGCCGGTCGCCGAACGACGCCATGACGCCACGCCAGATCGCCACGTTCTTCCGTCGTCTTGCGGCCCACGATCCGGCGCCGCAGACCGAGCTCGCCTATTCCAGCCCCTATACCCTGTTGGTCGCTGTCGTGCTGTCGGCGCAGGCGACCGACGTCGGCGTGAACAAGGCGACGCGCGCGCTGTTCGAGGTCGCCGCCGACCCGCGCGCCATGGTGGCGCTCGGCGAGGCCGGCCTGCGCGAGCACATCAAGAGCATCGGCCTGTATCGCAACAAGGCGAGGGCGATCATCGCGATGAGCGCGATCCTGCTCGAGCGCCACGGCGGCCAGGTGCCGGGCGACCGCGCGGCGCTGGAGAGCCTGCCAGGCGTCGGCCGCAAGACCGCGAGCGTGGTTCTCAACGCCGCCTTCGGGCAGCCGACCATCGCGGTCGACACCCATGTGTTTCGGGTGGCCAACCGCACGGGCCTGGCACCCGGCAAGACGCCGCTCGAGGTCGAGCAGAAGCTGGAAGCGGTCGTGCCGCGCAAATACGCCCGCTACGCCCATCACTGGCTGATCCTGCACGGCCGCTACGTCTGCAAGGCAAGGCGGCCGGAATGCCCGCGCTGCCTGGTCGCGGATCTCTGCGGCTACCCCGCCAAGACCGGCACGGTGCCGGCCTAGGTGCAGCGGGATGCCGCGGGGGCACGTGACGCGCTATGGGATGCTGTGGCGGCGCCGCAACACCTGTTGCCCATTGCGCGACCTCGACCGGTCGTGTTCGCTACACGGATGCGTGAGAGCGCCGGTCGGGCGTGTATTCGCCAAGGTCATGTTGTCGCCATATCAAGGCGTTGCGATCTTATACTGATGAAGCGCTGGAATAACTTGAAACTTGTTGATGTTCTACGTGAAGGGACTTAACCTCCGATTGATAGGCAGCGACTCGCCAAGCGCTGCCTAAAGAAAAGAGCGCTGTATGGAATCCATGGTGGATGGTCGCGCCCTGACCGAGGGTGACCGCGGCACGGGCGCGCATGCGACGATCTCAGGGGGCATCCTTCGCGACCACGCCGCGGCGATGGTCGATCCCGGGGCCATCGAGCCCGCCGCCCGCGCGTGGCGCAGGCTGGACCGGGAGCCCCCGCCGCCGGATCGCTCTCTGCCCGAAGCCCCGCCCGGCCTGCGCCTCGCGCTCGAAGCGCCCACCTCCCTCGACGTCATCGAGCGCATCGACCACAGCTCGGTCTCGAGCGCCGAGCTTCTGGAGCTGCTGCTCTGTTTCGGCAGGTCCGGCCAGGCCGCCAGCCGGATCGCGCGCGACCTGATCGAGCACTTCGGCAGCCTCGGCGCGGTCCTGGCCGCGCAGCCGAACCGGCTGGCGGGTTGGCTGGAGGGCGATCAGGCATCGGTCTTCCTGCTCAAGATCGTCCGCGTCGCGGTGCGGATGACGCTGCGCGAGCCGCTCGAGGACCGGCCGGTGATCAGTTCGGCCTCGTCGCTGATGGACTACCTGTCGGTCACCATGCGCCACGAGGCGATCGAGGCGACCAGGGTGCTGTTCCTCGACCGCAAGAATGCCCTGATCAAGGACGAGACCCTGCATCGCGGCACGGTCGATCACACCCCGCTCTATCCGCGCGAGGTGCTCAGGCGCGTGATCGAGACCGGCGCCTCGGCGATCATCCTCGTCCACAACCATCCGAGCGGCGATCCGAGCCCGTCCAAGGGCGACATCGCCATGACCAAGGAGCTGATCGCGGCTTTGGGCACGATCGGCGGCGTTCTGCACGACCACGTCATCGTCGGCCGCAACCGGGAGCTCAGCTTCCGCAAGGCCGGCCTCATCTGAGCCGGAAACCATCATGGCCGCCCCAAACGCAGGCCGTGATCCGGTCGAGAAGTAAAGGACAAGGACATGTCCAACCCAGCGATCGTTCTGATGACGGATCCGTCACGATGCAGCCTGGGCGATGTGCACCACCTCGTGCAGGCGCTGCTGGAGATGCAGCAGATGGGCCAGCATGCGATCCCGCAGGCGTTCTGCGACCATCCGGAGGCGGCCGGCGACTTCGTCGACGCCTACACCAACGCCTATCCGCAGCTCGTCCTCGAGGACCGCGGGATCCCGACCCCCGACCACCTGCACTCGCTGATCAGCAGCGGCCAGATCGGCCCGATCGGCCCGGTCGGCCCGGTCGGCCGGGCGCCCGAGCTGGCGCTCGCCGATGATCTGCAACCGCCGGCCGGGCCGAACGGCGCCAACGCCCTGCCGATCGTGATGCTGACCCTGGGCAGCTCCCAGGCGCTGCTCGATGCCTTGCAGCAGGCGCCGGCGATCCGCGAGAGCATCCGCCTGATCGACGTCGGGCCGGAGCGGACGGACACCCTGTCGGTCACGATCGCCGACGCGGTCGCGATCCACGGCCTCGACGGCGAGCCCTCGCAGCAGGAGCGAGCGGACATGGATCGCCTGGAGCTGGACGACATCTCCGGCGCCTCCAAGGCCGGCCTCACGACGCTGGCGCTGCATGACGACCAGATGAGCCTCGATGTCGTGGAAACCGCCGAGGTCTCGAGCAGCGAGCCGTCGGCGTACGACCAGGGCGGCGAGCACGTGCCTGGCCCGTTCGAGCCGCCCGCAGCACCCCAGCCGGCGCCGCCCGCCGTCGCCGCGCCCGCAGCACCGCTGCTGCCGGACGACAGCCTGGGCAGCGCCGCCGCCGTCGAGCCCGCGATCGAGCCGGCAAGCCAGCCGGCGAGCGAGATCGTCGCCGCCCACTCCAGCGAAAGCGACCTGGTTGAGCCGGACGACAGCGAGCCGGTCGAGCCGGAAGCGCAGGCGCCGGTCGATGCGGCCGACGAGGGCGAGGGGCCGGTCGGGCAAGCGCCCGAAGACAGCGACCCCGACGAAGACAGCGACCCGGCAAGGACAAGGGACCCGGCAAGGACGTCGACGACGATGTCGACGTTGCGGAGGTCGGACAGCTTGCGCGGGATCAGGATGACGACGTGCATTACCCGCCGGTCGGCACCCTGATCGCCGGCGCCGACGTCTTCTACCCGGCCCTCGACCAGGACGACGGGCACGCTGCCCTGCGCGAGCTCGCCAGCGTGCTGCTGGATGACGGGATTTTCGATCCCGACCAGGCATCCGACTTCCTCGAAGCGCAGCGGGGCGAGGGCTTGCCGGTGCCGGCGCGCCAGGAGGGGACGATCGCCGTCCGCTCGGGCGACAAAGGCGGCACGCCCGAGGACAGCTACGGCGCCGGCGAGCAGGAAAACGAGGATCAGCTGGCCGATTCCAATGTCGTGCGGCCGCTGCACGACTCCGATTTGTAACGAGCCGATATAATCGATCTGGCACCGAGAGCAATCAAAGCAACCACCATGTCAGAGCGCTCCAACATATCCCCCCGTGACTCTGCCAAACCCAGCACGCCCATCGGCAATGTCCTGCGCCGACTGAAGAAGATCTTCGCCGTCAGCATCGTCTTCAGTCTGGCCGTCAACATGATGATCCTGGTCTCGCCGCTCTACATGATGCAGATCTACAATCGCGTCCTGCCGAGCCGGAGCGAATCCACCCTGATCATGCTGACCGCGCTCGTCGTCTTCGCGCTTGCCGCCCTTGCGATCCTGGAGGCGGTCCGATCCCTCGTCTTCGTCCGGATCGGCGGCGCCGTCGAGCGCGACCTGAACGAGATCGTGATCGACAGCTCGTTCAGCAACATGCTGCAGACCTACAGCACGTCCTACGACCACGCCCTGCGGGACTTCGACACGATCCGGCAGTTCGTCTGGAGCTCGATGCCCGCCAACCTTCTGGACATGCTGTGGGTGCCGCTGTTCGTGCTCTGCGTGTTCCTGCTGCATCCGCTGCTGGGGCTGATCGCGCTCGGCGGCGCGGTGGGCCTGGCGGTCTTCGGCGTGCTGCACAACATCGCGACCCGCTCGCAGCTGCAGGAAGCCGGCCGGCTCAGCCGCAGCCTGAGCGGCGTGGTCGAGCGCAGCCTGCGGCATGGCCAGACCTTGCAGGCCATGGGCATGCTGGAGCACTTCAAGCGGCGCTGGATCCGGGAGCGCGGGCGCCTGATCCAGCTGCAGGCGACCGCCGCCGACCGCAGCGGCATCTTCGCCGGCGTGACCAAGTCGATCCGCATCCTGCTGCAGACCGTGCTGCTCGCGTTCGGCGCGATGCTGGCGATCAACGACGAGGTGAGCGCCGGCGTGATCGTCGCCGCCTCGATGCTGATGAGCCGGGCGCTGGCGCCGGTCGAGGCGACCATCGGCGGCTGGCGGCAGTGCCTTGCGGCGCACGGCGCCTTCCTGCGCCTGAACCGCCTGCTCGCGAGCGTGCCCGCAGCGCCGCGCCGGATGCGGCTGCCGACCCCGCGCGGCGCCCTGCAGCTCGAGGACGTGGTGGTGTGGCCGCCCGGCTGCAGCGAGCCGACCCTGCGCAAGGTGAGCCTGTCCCTGGCGCCGGGCGAGGTCCTGGGCGTGGTCGGCAGCAGCGGCTCGGGCAAGTCCACCCTGGCCCGGGTCGCGATCGGCGCATGGCGGCCATATTCGGGCAAGGTCCGGCTCGATGGCGCCGAGATCGAGAGCTACGCGCGCGACGAGATCGGGCCGTATCTCGGCTACCTGCCGCAGGAGGTCGAGCTGTTCGAGGGCACGGTGGCCGAGAACATCGCCCGCTTCGGCGAGCTCGATGCCGTGAGCGTGGTCGAGGCCGCCCGCCGGTCCGGCGTCCACGAGATGATCCTCGGCCTGCCCGACGGCTACGAGACCCAGCTCGGCCCGCAGGGCTGCGTGCTCTCCGGCGGCCAGCGCCAGCGCATCGGGCTCGCCCGGGCACTCTATCGCAGCCCGGTGCTGGTCGTCCTCGACGAGCCCAACGCCAATCTCGACAGCGCCGGCGAGGAGGCCCTGATCGGCGCCGTGCAGACCCTGAAGGGCCTGGGATCGACCGTGATCCTGGTCTCGCACCGGCCCAAGGTGCTGCGCGACGTCGACTACCTGCTGCTGCTCAAGAACGGCGTGCCCGCGCTCAAGCGATCGCGATCCGACCTGCAGCGCGACATCTCGAGCGCGCAGACGACGCCCCTGCGCTTGGCCGAAGCACGATGAGCAACATCCTGCCGTTCTCGGCGCCGCCGCTGCCCAAGCGCGAGCCGCCGCCTTATCCGACCGACCCGCGGCCGGTGCTGCTGTGCGGCTGGCTGGTGATCGGCGGGGTGTTCGGCGGCTTCGGCACCTGGGCGGCGTTCGCGCCGCTCAGCAGCGCTGCGATCGCGCCGGGCATCGTCGTGGTCGATTCGAACCGCAAATCGGTGCAGCACCTCGAGGGCGGCGTGATCCGCGAGATCCTGGTCCGCGACGGCGACGTGGTCGAGCAGAGCGAGGTGCTGCTGCGGCTCGACGGTGCTAGCGTCAGGGCGGCGATGGCGGCGCTGCAGCCGATGCTGCAGACCAATCGCGCCTTTCGCGCGCGCCTGCTCGCCGAGCGCGAGGGCCTGCCGGACATCGAGTTCCCGGCCGACCTCGCGGGCGACGCCGCGGCCGACCCGCTGGTCGAGCAGATCCTGGCCGGCCAGCGCCGGATCTTCGTCACCCGGCACAACGCCCTGACCGGTGAGCTCGACCTGAACGCCAATCGTCTGGCGCAAAGTCGCCACCGCCTGGATGGCCTGCAGCAGCGCCAGATCGTGAAGGACAAGGAGCTTCAGCTGCTCGAGGAGGAGTTCAGCGCACAGCGCGCGCTGTTCGAGATGGGCTACACCACGAGGAAGATCCTGAACGCGACCGAGCGCTCCCTGCGCCAGCTGGAGACCGAGACCGCCGACATCTCGTCCAAGATCGACGAGGCCCACCGGCTGATCGAGCGCTATGAGCTCGAGGGCCAGCAGATCGGCAAGAACTTCGTCGAGCAGGTCGAGAACGAGCTCTACAAGGTCGAGCAGGAAGCCTACGAGCTGACCCAGCGGATGCGCGCGGTCCAGGATCAGCATGCCCGACTGGACGTGCGGGCGCCGGTGTCGGGCGTGGTGGTCAACATGGCGGCGCACACGGTGGGCGGCGTCATCGCCGCCGGCAGCCGCATCATGGACATCGTGCCGGGCAACGACCGGCTGCTGGTCGAGGCGCAGGTGCAGCCCTCCGACATCGACGGCGTGCGGCCGGGCCTGCAGGCGGACATCCGCTTTCCCGCCTTCGAGCGCCTGAACCTGCCGCACATCACCGGGCGGGTGACCGTGGTCTCGGCCGACCGGATCATCAACGACCGGACGGGCTCGGGCCATTTTCTGGTGCGCGCCCAGGTGGACGACGACCAGATCGCCAAGGTCGGCGGGATGAGCCTGGTACCCGGCATGCCGGCGCAGGTCATCATCAACAAGGGTGAAGGGACCTTTTTGGGCTACCTCATGGCCCCGCTCGCACGGCTGTTCGTGACAGCGTTTCGCGAGTAGCCCGCCCGCGCCGCAGCGATTGACCGACGTCCGGCAAAGGCGCACCTTCGCGCGGTTCCCCAATCGTCGGCGGCCGCCGTAACCGGCAGGTCCGAGCAACCCGGAAATCCCCATGCAGGCGGCCGTCTGTCGCGCGTTCAAGACCCCTCTCTCGATCGAGGAGGTGCGGCTCGCCGAACCCGGCCCTGGCGAGGTCAAGGTGCGGATCGCGGCCTGCGCGATCTGCCACAGCGACATCCTGGCCATGGAGGGCGCATGGGGCGGCGAGCTGCCGGTCGTGCTCGGTCACGAGGCGGCAGGCGTCGTCGAGGCGATCGGCGACGGCGTCACGCAGGTCGCAGCGGGCGACCACGTCGTGGTCACGCTGGTGCGCTCCTGCGGTCACTGCCACTTCTGCGCGCGCGGCGAGCGCCCGTTGTGCGAGACCAGGCTGCCGCTCGATCTGCGCTCGCCGCTGCGGGCACCCGATGGCTCGCCGATCCGCCAGGGGCTGCGGACCGCGGCGTTCGCCGAGCAGGTCGTGGTGCACGCCTCGCAGGTGGCAGCCATTCCGCGCGAGGTGCCGCTCGAGAGCGCGTCCCTGCTCGCCTGCGGCGTGATCACTGGCCTGGGTGCGGTGCTGAACACCGCGGCGATGCGTCCTGGCGGACACGTCGCGACCATCGGCACCGGCGGCGTCGGCCTCAACTGCGTGCAGGGGGCCGCCATCGGCGGCGCCCGCAGCAACATCGCGATCGACCTGTCGGACCGCAAGCTCGCGGCCGCGCGCACGCTGGGCGCGAGCCATGCGATCAACCCCGGCCAGGAGGACGTGCGCGCCGCGGTGCGATCCCTGACCGACGGGCGCGGTGCGGACTACGTCTTCGTTGCTGCGGGCAGCGCTGCGGCCATCGAGCAGGCGGCAAAGCTCGTGCGCCGGGGCGGCACGCTGGTGGTCGTCGGCATGACCGCCGAAGGCGTCCAGGTCCGGCTCGAGGCGCTCGACATTGCCGACAACGCGCTGCGCATCCTGGGCAGCAAGATGGGCTCGGTGCGCATGCCGCTCGACGTCCAGATGCTGGCCGGCTGGTACCTGCAGGGCCGGCTCAAGCTTGACGAGTTGATCTCGGCTCGCTACCCGCTGGAACGAATCAACGATGCGATCGCGTCGGCTGCCGGCGGTGAGGCGTTGCGCAACGTGATCACCTTCTGAGCAGGAGGACGCGGCGGACACCGGGGCGGCATGCGCATCACGAGCATCGAGACCTTCAGCACCCGCGATGTGGGGCTGGTGCGCGCCACGACGGAGGACGGCGCGCAGGGCTGGGGCCAGGTCTCGCCGTACAATGCCGACATCACCGCCCAGATCGTCCACCGCCAGATCGCGCCCCACGCGCTAGGGCAGAGCGCGCTCGACACCGAGGGCCTCGTCGACCTGATCGCCGATCGCGAGCACAAGTTCCCGGGCTCCTACGTCTGGCGCGCGCTGTGCGGGCTCGACACCGCCCTTTGGGATCTGCGCGGCAAGCGCGAGGGCAAGAGCGTCTGCGAGCTGCTCGGCGGGCAAGCCGCGGGCCTTGCGCGTCTATGCGTCCAGCATGCGGCGCGACATCACGCCCGAGGCCGAGGCCGATCGCCTGGCCGGCCTGCGCGATCGCCACGGCTACGACGCCTTCAAGTTCCGCATCGGCAGCGAGTGCGGCCACGACCGCGACGAGTGGCCGGGCCGGACCGAGGCGATCGTGCCCGCGGTCCGCAAGGCGCTCGGCGACGACGCGGCTCTGCTGGTCGACGCCAACAGCTGCTACACGCCCGGCAGGGCGATCGAGGTCGGCCGCATGCTCGAGGACCACGGCGTCTGCCACTTCGAGGAGCCCTGCCCGTACTGGGAGCTGGAATGGACCAGGCAGGTCGCGGACGCCCTCGACGTCGCGGTCACCGGCGGCGAGCAGGACTGCGAGCTGCCGACCTGGCGGCGCATGATCGGCATGCGCGCGGTCGACGTCGTCCAGCCCGACGTGTGCTATCTCGGCGGCCTCACCCGGACCCTGCGCGTCGTGGCGATGGCGCAGGCGGCAGGCCTGCCGGTCACGCCGCATTCGGCCAACCTGTCGCTGGTGACGGTCTTCACGCTGCACATGATGGGCGCGATCGCGGGTGCGGGACCGTACGTCGAGTTCTCGATCGAGGGCGCCGACTACTACCCGTGGCAGGAGGGCATCTTCGCGCCGGCCCTGGTGGCCCAGGGCGGCAGGGTCGCGATCCCGGACGGGCCGGGATGGGGGGTCGAGATCCAGCCGGCATGGCTGGAGCGCGCGGCCCATCAGAAGAGCGAGCTCGACTGACGATGCGCCCGCTGCGCCAGCGCCCGCGATCCCGCGCGAACGTGTCTTGTTCCTGCCACAATGTTGCAGGCAAGGTGGAGAATGCCGGGCAGAATGTCTCGCCCGAACAAAAAGGGAGGACTGCAATGACGGACCAACTACGCGCCGGAGCCGCATCCGGCGCCACCGGGCACTGGCTTTTGGGCGCGGCGGCGATCGCCGTGGTCGCGCTGAGTTGGGGCGATGCCGGCGCACAGGATGCGGCCACCGCGACCAGCGCCGACGACTTCGGCGGCATGGAGCAGCTGATCGCCGCGGCCCAGGAGGAAGGCGAGCTGAACGTCATAGCACTACCGCCCGACTGGGCGAACTACGGCAAGATGATCGAGACCTTCGCGGAGAAGTACGACATCGAGGTCAACAGCGCCCAGCCGGACGCGAGCAGCCAGGACGAGATCAACGCCGCGAACCAGCTGCGCGGCCAGGACCGCGCGCCCGACGTGTTCGATCTCGGCAGCAACGTCGCCCTGCGCAACACCGATCTGTTCGCCCCCTACAAGGTGGCGACCTGGGACGACATCCCCGACGAGCTGAAGGCCCCGGACGGCCTCTGGGTCAGCGACTACGGCGGCTACATGTCGATCGGTTATGATGCCAGCAGTGTCCCCGCGCCGACGTCGGTGGAAGATCTCCTGAAGCCGGATTATGCCGGCAAGGTCGCGCTCAACGGCAATCCCACCCAGGCTGCGGCGGGGTTCCACGGCGTGATGATGGCGGCGCTCGCCAACGGCGGCTCGGCCGACGACATAGCGCCTGGCGTCGAGTTCTTCGGCAAGCTCAAGGAAGCCGGCAACTTCCTGCCGGTCGACCCGACGCCGGCGACGATCGCCTCCGGCCAGACCCCGGTCGTGATCGACTGGGAGTATCTGAACGTCGCGCAGACCCAGGCGCTCGCGGGCCAGCGCGACTGGAAGCTGGTCGTGCCCGAGGGGGCCGCGGTCGGTGCCTTCTATGTGCAGGCGATCAACAAGGACGCGCCGCACCCTGCGGCCGCGCGCCTCTGGCAGGAGTTCCTGTACTCCGATGAGGGCCAGAACATCTGGCTGCAGGGCTTCGCCCGGCCGGTCCGCATCGACGCCATGATCGAGGCCGGCACGGTCGACCAGGAGGCCGTGGCGAACCTGCCGGAGGTCAAGGGCGATCCCACCTTCCTGACCCAGGACCAGCTCGGGAAGGCGCAGCAGTACCTGCTCGAGAACTGGGAGCAGGCGGTCCAGTGAGGTCGAGCGCGCCGGTACCGGGCGCGCGGCCGCTTGAAGCGACGACGCCCCTGGCCGATGCCGCACCGCGCGGCGGCATCGGCCCTGGGCTCGGCCGCTGGCTCGACTACCTGGGCATCCTGCCCTTTGCCGTGTTCGTGTCGCTGTTCCTGCTCTGGCCGACCGTGCTGGTCGTGCTGGGCGCCTTCGAGGATCCCGAGGGCGGGCTGACGCTCGCCAACCTCGCGCAGGCCTCGCAGGGCAGCTATCTGCAGACGTTCGTCAACTCGATCGTGCTGTCGGCGATCACGGCCGTGCTCGGCGCCGTCTTCGGCGCGCTGCTGGCCTGGGCGATCTCGGTCGGGCGCCGGGACGGCGTGACGCGCCGCCTGGTGCTCGCCGGCTCCGGCACGCTCGCCCAGTTCGGCGGCGTCATGCTCGCCTTCGCCTTCCTCGCCACCTTCGGCTTCAACGGCCTGGTCACGCTGTTCCTGCAGGACCTCGGCGTCGACACCTTCGCCTGGGGCGGCTGGATCTACGAGCTGCCGGGCCTCGTCCTGGTCTACACCTACTTCCAGATCCCGCTCATGGTGATCGTGTTCCTGCCGGCGGTCGACGGGCTGCGGCCGCAATGGCGGGAGGCCTGCGAGAGCCTGGGCGGCAGCGGCTGGACCTACTGGCGCCATGTCGGCTTTCCGATCCTCTGGCCGCCCTTCCTCGGCGCCACCCTGCTGCTGTTCGCCAACGCGTTCTCGGCCTATGCCACGGCCAAGGCCCTGATCTCCCAGGCGAGCCCGCTCGTGCCCCTGCGGATCGGCACCTTCCTCACGAGCGAGATCGTGCTCGGCCAGGCCAATGTCGGCAAGGCGCTGGCGTTCGGCATGATCGTGATCGTCGCCCTGACCATGGCGGTCTATGCCATGCTGGCGCGGAGGACGTCGCGATGGCTGCGGTGATCGGCGTTGCCGGTCGGCGCTCGTTTGGCGCGGCCGCGCTGCGCTACGCGGTTCTCCTCTCGATCGGCGTCTACATGCTCCTGCCGCTGGTCGCGATGCTGGAGTTCTCGACGCGCGGCATCGGCGGTGAGCGCAGCCTCGCGCCCTGGGTCGCGATCGGCGCCAACGACGACCTGCTGGACTCGATCCGGGTGTCGCTCGAGCTGGCCCTGCTCACCGTCGTCGTGATGCTCGTCCTGCTGATGCCGACCATGGTCTGGGTGCAGCTCCGCCTGCCGAAGCTCCTGCGCGTGGTCGAGTTCGTCTGCCTGCTGCCGCTGACGATCCCGGCCATCGTGCTGGTGGTAGGCCTCGCCCCGGTCTACCGATGGGTATGGGGTCTGCTCGGCGAATCCCCGAACACGCTCACCTTCGTCTACGTCGTGCTGGTGCTGCCGTTCGCCTACCGGGCGCTGGCCGCCGGTCTCGGCACGCTCGACCTCGTCACCCTCGCCGAGGCCGGCCGCAGCCTCGGCTGCTCCTGGTTCGGCGTGATCTGGCGGATCGTCGTGCCCAACATCATGGGCGCGATCATGTCGGCAGCACTCATCTCGGTCGCCCTGGTGCTGGGCGAGTTCACGATCTCGTCGCTCCTGAACTTCGAGACCCTGCAGGTCGTGATCAACCTGCTCGGCAAGCGCAATGCGAGCGTCGCGGTTGCCGTCTCGCTCGCAGCGCTGCTGCTGGCGACCGGGCTCCTGTTCCTGTTGTCGTTCATCGACCAGAGCGGCCGCGCCAAAGTGCGCGTGAGCGACCAATGAGCCTGCAGCCCGACGCCCTGGCGCCGCCTGCGGCCGTGGCCGGCGCCAGCCCGTCTCGCGCCGGCGTGCGCGTCCAGCTCGTCGAGCTGCGCCGCCGCTTCGGCGAGGTCAGCGCGCTCGATGGCCTCTCGCTCGATCTGGCACCTGGCGAGCTGGTAGCGCTCCTCGGCCCCTCGGGCTGCGGCAAGACGACGGCGCTGCGCTCGCTCGCGGGGCTGGAGCGGCTGGATTCCGGCCGCGTCCTGGTCGATGGCCGCGACATCACGGGCGTGCCGGCCAGCCGGCGCGACATGGGCATGGTGTTCCAGGCCTACAGCCTGTTCCCGCATCTTACGGCGCGCGAGAACGTGGCCTTCGGCCTGCGCCTGCGGCGCATGGCGGCAGCGCAGCGGCGCAAGGTGGCCGACCGGCTGCTCGAGCTCGTGCATCTGGCGACCCAGGGCAATCGCTATCCGCACGAGCTTTCCGGCGGCCAGCAGCAGCGCGTGGCGCTGGCGCGCGCGCTCGCGATCGAGCCGCAGGTCCTGCTGCTCGACGAGCCGCTCTCGGCGCTGGACGCCAAGGTGCGCGCGGCGCTGCGCGACGAGATCCGCCGGATCCAGACCGAGGTCGGCATCACCACCGTGTTCGTGACCCACGATCAGGACGAGGCGCTCGCGATCGCCGATCGGGTGGCGGTCATCTTCGCGGGCCGTGTCGCGCAGATCGCGCCGCCGGCCGAGCTCTACGAGCGGCCGCGCAGCGCCCAGGTCGCCGACTTCGTGGGCCTCTCGAACCGCATCCGCGGCGAGGCCAAAGGCGGCACGGCCGCCGTGCTGGACGCGCGCCTGCCGCTCCTGGAGGGGTCGGCGACCGACGGGCCGGTGACGGTCCTGGTCCGGCCCGAGGTGGTGGAGCTGCAGTCGGACCCGAGAGGCCCCGACCGGGTCGTCACGGTCAGCTTCCTGGGCTCGATCGCGCGCGTCCAGGTGCAGCTCGCAGACGGCACGCTCGTGCTGGCGCAGGTGTCGAGCGCCGATGTCGGGCGCTTTCGGCACGGCGATGCGGTCCGCGTCGGGCTCAAGCCGACGCCCGCGCTCGCGGTCAGCGCCTGAGAATCTCGAGCCCACCTGCGGACCGGATCGCCGGCCGGTCACCAAACCATCACCGAACTGCTGCATGAACCCCGCGCTGGCCCGGGCGTCAGGTTCCGGGCGGAAAAGCCGCTCATGCCGACATCGGTGGGTGCGCATGAATGACGGGACGGACAGGACGGTGATCAGCTACGCCGCGCCCGAGGACAGCATGCCCAGGCAGGCCATGATCCGGCTGGTCGAGCGCCTGAGTGCCCGCGGGCGGATCGTGCGTGCCTATGAGGAGGCGCGCAGGACCCTGCGGCCGGGCGACGACGTCTGGTCCGTTGCGCTGCAAAGTCTGGACATCACGGTACGCTATAGCGCAGAGAAGCTCGCCGCCGTCCCCAGGGAGGGGCCTCTGGTGGTGGTCGCCAACCATCCCTTCGGCGTGGTCGACGGCCTGGCCGTCTGTCACCTCGTCTCGACCGTGCGCAAGAATTTCAAGATCGTGGCGATGAGCACGCTGTGGCGCGTGCCCGAGGTTCGCGAGCACATCCTGCCGATCAATTTTGCCGGCACGCGTGCGGCCGTGACGGCGAGCGCCCGCTCGCGCCGCGCGGCGCGGGCGCTGCTGGGCGCCGGGGGCTGTCTCATCATCTTCCCGGCCGGCGCCGTCTCCACCGCGCGCCGCGTGTTCGGCAGGGCGCTCGACGCGGACTGGCACCCCTTTGCCGGAAGAATGATCATGGACCACGAGGCGGCGGTCCTTCCGATCCGCTTCGACGGCAAGAACGGCCTTCTCTTCCAGCTCGCGAGCCGCGTCAGCCCGACGCTGCGCCTCTCGCTCCTGCTGCAGGAGGCGGCGAAGCGGATGGGCACGACGGTCGACGCCCACCTGGGCGACGTCCTGCCGTTCGAGGCGCTGCGCTCGTTCGAGGATCCGAAGGCGCTCGTCGATCACCTCCGGCGCGAAACCTATGCCGTCGATCGCGTCCGCACGACGACCCGCCCCCCTGCACGAGCGGCTGAGCGCCGGGCTCAGGCCGCGTCAGCACGCTCCGTGACCGGCGCCTCGACCTTGCGGCCGAAGGCTTCGGCCCGCAGCGGGATCACCTCCGCCCCGACTGTAGGCGCCCCGACCCGCGGCCGGCGGGTGCGCCGGAACAGATCGCGCAGCGCCTGGAAGAACGATCGGGTCGGGTCGGCGTTCAGGCGCCGCTCATATTCATGCGAAGACCAGTGGCACATGGCAGCCTCCAAAGCCTGATGCACCCTGTCCATGGACCCTTGAAGGATACTGCCGCGGCGGCGCCCGGGGCAACGCTGGCGATGGTCCTCGATCTCGGGCATGATCATCTCGGGATCAGCAAAGGGAGGCGGTTTTGCGCCAGCTGAAGATGAGCATCGGCGACGTCGTGATCAGGGCCGAGCTGTTCGAGACGCCGACCGCGCAGGCGCTGTACGAGGCGGCGCCGTTCGAGGCCAGGGCCTCGACCTGGGGCGACGAGGTCTACTTCACGACGCCGGTATCGCTCGGCGCGCGAGGCCGATGCGCGCGCCGTGGTCGAGCCGGGCGAGCTGGCGTTCTGGCCGGACGGCGATGCGATCGCGATCGGCTTCGGCCGCACCCCGATCTCGCAGGGCGACGAGTGCCGCCTCGCCAGCCCCTGCAACATCTGGGGCCGCGCGCAGGACGACGTGAAGACGCTGCGCTCGGTGCGCTCGGGTGCCGCGATCCGCGTCGAGCGCGCGTGATGCTCAAACCGAGGCTGGAGCGTGCATACAGCGTCGCGGCGATGCGGGCGCTCGCGCGCCGGCGCCTGCCGCGCGTGGTGTTCGACTTCTGCGACGGCGGCGCCGAGGACGAGATCACCCGCGATCGCAACGAGAGCGCGTTCGCCGATCTCGAGTTCCTGCCGCAGCCGCTGAACGGCACGGGCGCGCGCGATCCGTCGATCGAGCTGTTCGGCGAGCGGCTGTCGCTGCCGGTGATCATCGGGCCGACCGGCCTCTCCGGCATGCTCTGGCCGCGCGGCGAGGCCGCCGCCGCCCGCGCCGCGGCCAAGGCCGGCATCGTCTATACGATGAGCCACGGCGCGACCGTCACCATCGAGGATCTCGCGCACGAGGTGCCGGGACCGAAATGGTTCCAGGTGTTCCTCTATCGCGATCGGGGCCTCACCCGGTCGTTTGCCGAGCGCGCCCAGGCGGCCGGCTACCGGGCGCTGGTGCTGACCGTCGACAACCAGGTACTCGGCCAGCGCGAGCGCGATCTGCGCAACGGCTTCACGATCCCGCCGCGGGTCACCTGGCGCAGCGGCCTGGATGCCTGGCGCGGCGTGCCCTGGCTGATCCGCATGGCGCGCGGCGGGACCGTCACGCTCGCGAACTACGTCACCGACGAGCGCAAGGACATCCTCTCGCTCGCCAGGCACATCAACGACCTGCTCGACCCGGCGCTGTGCTGGCGCGATGTCGCCTGGCTGCGCGAGGTCTGGACGGGGCCGCTGCTCCTGAAGGGCATCCTGCATCCGGACGACGCGCGCGCCGCGATCGATCACGGCGTCGACGGCGTGATCGTCTCCAACCACGGCGGCCGCCAGCTGGACGGGGCGATGGCCGCGATCCGGGCTTTGCCGGGCGTGGCCGAGGCGGTCGAAGGCCGCATGCCGGTGCTGATCGACGGCGGCATCCGGCGCGGCAGCGACGTGGTCAAGGCGGTGGCGCTCGGCGCCACGGCCTGCCTGATCGGGCGGCCGCACCTTTGGGGCCTGGCGGTTGCGGGCGAGGCGGGCGTCGCGGCGCGTGCTCGACATCCTGCGGCGCGACATCGACCGGGTCCTGGCGCTCGGCGGCTGGGACGGCATCGCCCGGCGTCGACCGGCGCGCGCTGGCCATGCCGGCCGACGAGGCGGGGCATGCAGGCCCCGCTTTGCCCCGGCCGGTCGCCGATCTGGCGCGCCGGCGCGCAGGGTCATGAGCGCGCGCCCGCGCTCCGGCGAGGCGGAGACCGCGGTGGTCGAGCGCGGCTTCGAATGGCTCTCGCGCGTGCTGTTCATCATGATCGCGCTGGCACTCTACGGTCTCGCGGTCTCGATGGTCGTCGCCGGCGCCGGGCAGCTGATCCTGGGTGCGTTCGGCGGCCAGGTCGGCATCTACAACCTGATGAGCGGGGTGGGGCTGCTGATCGTCAGCCTCGCGATCGCCGACGTCGCCAAGTTCGTGGTCGAGGAGAACGTCGTGGGCGAGCGCGAGCTGCGCTCGCCCGGGGAAGCCAGGCGCTCGATGACCAAGTTCATGACGATCATCATCATCGCGCTCTCGCTCGAGGCCGTGGTCGGCATCTTCGAGGCGGGACGGGAGAAGAATTTCCCGGAGCTGATCTACCCGGCGGCCGTGATGGCGGTCGCGGTGCTGGCCCTGGTCGGCCTCGGCGCCTTTCAGTTTCTGAGCCGGCGCGCCCAGACCGAGCCGATCGCGCAAGACACGGACGCGCCTGCGGAAAGCTGAGCCACGACGCCGGTGTGGTTGCTACGAAGGCATTCGGAGCGGGTTGAGACTGGTGGTTGCCCGGCCGGCCGCGCTCAGCCCAAGAGGTGGCGCAGCGGCACGACGACGAACCAGAGCATGTAGGACAGCGCCACGACCATCAGACCGTCGATCCGGGCGAGGTCGTCGGCGCGCGGCGCCTGCCGGGCAAGCAGAATCAGCAGCAACATCGCGTGCAGCGGCGCCAGATACTCGATGCCGGCGAGCAGGCCGCCGACCGGCGAGGTCCAGGTCAGGATCAGCGCCGCGGCCGACGCCAGCACGGCGAAGCTGCCGGCGAGCCCAATCGCGCCGCGCACGCCGAGCCGGACCGCAAGCGTGCCCTTGCCGATGGCGCGATCGGCATCGCGGTCGGGCACGCCTGCCAGGATGATGCTCGGCAGCACAGCCAAGGCGAGCGGCAGGCTTAGCAGCCAGGGCGCCGGATCGGCGAGCGCGCCACCCTGGAAGACGAAGCCGCACAGGATCGCGCCGGTCGCGTGCGTCAGGCCGACATCCAGCTCGCCCAGGCCACGGTGGCTGAGTGACGGCGGCGGCACGGTGTAGCCCAGCGCCAGCGCCGCCATGGCCAGCAGCAGCGCCCCGCTGGCCGCGGGCTCGGCGGTGCTGGCCAGGACGCCACCGGCGCACAGCAGGGCGAGGCCGAGCGCCACGGCGATCGCCCGCTTGACGTCGGGCACGCTGAGCCTGCCCTCGACCAGGACCCGCGAGCCGCCGGTGAACGGGCCGAAGTTCATGTTGATCCGGTCGCTCTCAAGATCGAGCAGATCGTTGCTGAGGACCGTCGCCGCCTCCAGAAAGAACAGCGCGGCCAGCCCCCACCAGACGACGGCGTGGTCGAGGCCGCCGCCGATCGAGGCCAGGAGCGCGCCCAGGAAGTAGGCGAGCCAGGCCATCGGGTGGAACTGCAGGCGTAGCGACTGCAGCCAGGCGAGCGCCCCGCGGCCGAGCTTTCGCATCGGCGAGAAGGCGCCCTGACGGAGCGCGAGGCCGCGCCGCTCGGCGGTCTCGAGCCATTTCCGGCGCTGCTCCGGCGACGAATCCTTGATCGGGCCGAAGCGCAGCACTCGGCTCGTGGCGATGCCGCAAAAGCCGAGGCTGGCCCGCTTCATGGCGTTGTGGCCGGGCGCGCGGTAGATCCAGCGGTAAGCCCAGCCGGGCGTGTCCATGGTGGTGAGAAGGTCCGCGGAGCGGCCCTCGAGCAGAGGCCGCCAGCCGCCGCCCGGCAGGTCCTCGAACGCGAACCCCGGCGCCAGCACCCGGTCGAGGAAGCCCTTGAGCAGCCCCGGCATCGTGCCCCACCAGGTCGGATAGACGAACACCAGGTGATCGGCCCACGCGATCAGCTCCCTGGCGCGGCGCAGGTCCTTCTCGACCGGCTGGACCTCGGGGTCGAACGAGTGGACGTCGCGGTCGAAGCGCAGATCGGCGAGCCACAGCTCGCGCAGCTCGACGCCGGCGCGCGCCGCGCCCTTCCGATAGGCGCGGGCGAGCGCACCGCAGAAGCTGGCCTTGCGCGGGTGGCCGACGACGACCAGGACCTTGAGAGCGACCGGCTGCGCCTCGGGCGGCGCGCTGGCATCGGGTTCGGCGTCAGCCGGACCGGGCGCGACGATCCTCATCCCCACCTGCCGCTCGAAACTGCTTTGCGAAGAACTCCCGCGGCGCGGCAGAAGTTCCCGCTGTCATCCTCCGGCGTGGCCGCGGCTACTCGGCGGGCGCGCGGCAGCGCCCGCCGTGGGCGCGTCGCTCAGCCAGCCTCCAAATTCGGTACCGCCGTGCCGATCATGCAATCACGGGTCACCAGCGCCGCCAGCTGCTCCTCGCGCAACCCCTCGCTGCCGGCCGGGCGCGCCGGCAGGACCAGGTAGCGCAGATCGGCCGTGCTGTCGTGCACGCGGACCTCGACGTCGTCGGCAATGACGGTGCCGAGCTCGGCCAGCACGGCACGAGGCTCGCGCACCACCCGCGAGCGATAGGCGCGCGACTTGTACCAGTCCGGCGGCACGCCGAGCAGCAACCGCGGGTAGCAGGAGCAGAGCGTGCAGCAAACCACGTGGTGCAGCTTTCCGGTGCTCTCGAGCGCGCGGACCGGGATCGCGCCGGCATCGATGCCAAGCTCCGCGGCGGCGGCGTTGACGTTCTCGAGCAGACGCGCCTTGAAGTCCGGATCGACCCAGGCGCGTGCCACCACCCGGGCGCCGAGCGCGGGGCTGCGGGCATCGAGGTCCTCGATCGCTCGGCGCAGCTCGCCTGCGCTCAGCACGCCCTTCTCGATCAACAGCTCGCCGACCGCCTCGGCCATCACCTGGTAGTACTCGAACGGTCGGTCCTCGATGTCGGGCTGATGCGGGTGGCGATGGCCGCCATCATGCCCGTGATCGTGGTGCCCGGTCATGGGTCCTCCGCCTCCAGCCAGTGCTCGTAGAGGTCGACAACGGCGGTGTCCGCGGGGGGACCGGCATAGTCGGGCCACAGCTCGCCCTGGCGGAAGCGGACGCGATAGAGCGCGCGCCTGGGCAGGCCGTCGCGACCGTAGGCCAGCTCCTCGGGATTGGCGAAATGGCCGGCGATGCTCTCGACCACCCCGGACCGGCCGCGCAGGTAATGCGGCGTGCGCACATGACCCGGCGGCCAGATGGCGCGAACACGCACGGGCTGGCCGATGCCGAAGGCGTCAGGCATCGCCGGACCCTGGCGGCCGACCCTCTCCCGACCAGCCTTCGGCGCGCCAGCGGGCCTCCACGTCGGCCATCTTGCGGCCGAGCTCGTCGACCGTGATCACGCCCTTCTCGAGCAGGTTCTCACCGATCGAGGCCATCCAGCGCTGATAGTAGCTCATCTGGTCGTAGGCGCCCGGACCGAGCCCCTCGATGCCGCGGCGCAGCTCGTCGACGGTCATGATCCGCCGCTCGCGGTCGGCCAGCAGGCGGAGCAGCGCGTCGACCCGCTTCTCCCAGGGAGCGTGATCGTGATCGGCCCGATCGACCGGACCGGCCGCCTCGCCGCCCATGTCGTGGTGACGTCGCATGCGCTTCTCCCGACCGCACTATCTCGCGTCGGGCCGAAGAGGGCAAGACGTGCGCGTAGGCAGCCGACGACGAGCGCACGCTCGAGCCAATGCCTCGCGCATCGCCTTTCGAAGTGGCTCGCGCATGAGCCGTCGAACGCTTGCGTGCGCTCCTGCGGCAGCCACGGACACTGATCTGCGGCGGTTGCGTCTGCCGGTCGGCCGTCCTGCGGCGCATCCCGGCGGCATTGTCCTCCGGGGTCAGGCCCTGCCGACGTCAGGCGATCGCGCCTGCAACCCTCAATGCGCGTTGACGGCCGCCTTGTAGCGGGCTCGCCGCAGGTGGCGAGGATAGTAGTAGATTTTTTCGGCGAGATCGCGGGCGTGCCGAATGATGCCGAAGCGCGACTTGCGGAAGGCGACCACACTGAACGTGGAGACGCCATACTTGGCTTTGTAGGTGGCGCGACCGCCCCAGTCGTGCAGCGGTATCCCCTTCTGCTTGAAGTGGCGCATCGCGTACCAGTGCAGCGCCTCGTTCGGCCGGTGGATCTGGTACGGGCGCAGGCTGCCATTGCCCCAGAACAGGCTGAAGTTGCGAAAGCCGGGATAGATGCCGGTCGCGATGCTGCGGCCCTCGGGGTCGCGGACCCTGGCGAGCAACAGATCGCCTGAAGGATAGACGTGCTTGATCAGGTGTCGCACCCGGTCGACCCCGAAGGTCGGCCGCATGCCCTGCTTGGCGAACACGTCCTGCAGTTGCAGGTGAAACTCCTCGGCGAAGCCTTCCGGCTCGCCATGCTCGATCGTGATACCGGACTTCTCCGACTTGCGGATCGCCCGGCGACACGCGCTGTCCATGCCGGCGAAGAGCTCGTCCTCGCTGCGCGTCAGATCGGTGCCGATGTTGCGGACGATCCGGAAGGGGATGCCGAGATCGACGACGTCCTGCCCCGACAGCCATCGGTCCATGACCTCGAAGTGCAGGCAGCCGAGCTGGCGAAGCGCGAATCGATCGAGCCCGATCACGGCGTCGCTGCGCGACACGTCGGGGTGCAGGTTGAAACCCATGTAGGCGGTGGTCCAGCCGCGGAACGGGCTGCCGAGAATCGGCACGCCACAGCGACGGAACAGGATGCCGCTGTAGAACCCCGCGGTCTGGCCGTCCTTCTCGATCTGGGCGATCACGATCTCGCCGCCGGTGATCGCCTGCACGAACTCGAGCCAGCCGCGACGCTGCATCACCACCCGATCGGCGTAGCTGTCGAGCAGATCCCAGTCGACCTGATCGAACGGGACTCGATGAAATTGGAGCACGGGCACCTCAAGCTTGCGATCGGACGTCAGACCAGTCGCGGTCCGGGCCAGGCGCCGCTACGACGACGCCCGAGGCAAAAAACCGATACCCGCTGGCAATTGACGAACCATGAATTCGACGCTGACAGCGCGCATCCCCGCGGCACCAGCGAGACATGCCCGGAACAGGGCGAGCGCCGCGCAAGCTTTTGGCCTGCTTGGCTTCCCGCCATGTCGCGGCGTCCACGACCAAAAGCCCTGCCGCTGCTCCCGCTCTTCGCCCAGACAGCCCCCGAGGCTGCCGAAGGGCCCGGTCGGCATGGCGCGCCCTGCACCTGGGCGCGGACGCGTGGCCGAGCGCCCGAGCCCGCGATCGCATGGCAGATTGGCGTCAGCGCGCCCCGACCGATGCCTTGTAGCGGGCGCGCCGCAGCGTGCGCGGGTAGTAGTAGATCTTCTCGGCGAGATCGCGCGCGTACTGGATCATGCCGAAGCGTGATTTGCGCAGCGCCAGAAGGCTGAACTCCTCGACGCCGTACTTGGTCTTGTAGGTGGCGCGGCCGCCCCAGTCGTACAGCGGCACCCCCAGCTGCTTGAAGTGCCGCATCGAGTGCCAGTGCAGCGCCTCGTTCGGCCGCAGGGACTGATATGGCCGCAGACTGCCGTTACCCCAGAACAGCGCGAACTGATTGAAGCCGGCATAGATGCCGGTCGCGATACTGCGGCCGTCCGGGTCGCGCGCGCGGGCGAGCAGAAGGTCGCCCGACGGATGGATGTGCTCGATCAGCTTCTTGACGCGATCGAGCCCGTAGGTCGGCTTCATGTCCTGCTTGGCGAACACGTCCAGCAACTGGCTGTAGTATTCTTCGGCGAAGCCTTCCGGCTCGCCATGCTCGATCGTGATGCCGGACTTCTCCGACTTGCGGATAGCCCGGCGACACGCGCTGTCCATGTCGGCGAAGAGTTCGTCCTCGCTGCGCGTCAGATCGGTCCGGTAATTGTGCACGACCCTGGAGGCGAGCCCGAGGTCGGCGCTCTCCTGCGGCGAGAGATGACGATCGGTGACCTCGTAGTGCAGACAGCCGAGCTGGCGAAAGGCGAACTGCTCGAGCCCCATCAGCGCCTCGACGCGCGACACGTCGGGGTGCAGGTTGAAGCCCATGTAGGCAGTGTTCCAGCCGCGGAACGGGCTGCCGAGGATCCGCACGCCGCAGCGCCGGAACAGGATGCCGCTGAAGTAGCCTGCCGTCTGACCGTCCTGCTCGAGCTGGGCGATCACGATCTCACCGCCGCTGATCGCCCGCACGAACTCGAGCCAGCCCCGCCGCTGCATCAGCAGGCGATCGCCGAAGCCGTCGAGAACCTGCCAGTCGACCTGCTCGAGCGGCAATCGATGGAAGCTGAGCACGCGCACCTCGCGCCTGGTGGTGGGGTGGGAACAGGACGAGGCCCGATCGATACATCCGCGGGCGCCCGTCAGCCCGAGTGATACGCGCTCCACCGTTTATGAACTGTTAACGCAATGCTGGTAGGCTCAGAGCGTGGTCAGAGCGATCCACGCGACAAGGGACATGGCGAGCGCTACCGGAATCTTCACGATCTCGCTCGATTTCGAGCTTCACTGGGGCGTCCACGACCACAGGCCGCTCGCCGCCTATGCGCGCAACCTCCTCGGCGCGCGGGAGGCGATCCCGCGCATGCTGGAGCTGTTCGAGCGCTATGGCGTGCGCTGCACCTGGGCGACGGTCGGTTTGCTGTTCTTCGATCGCAAGGCAGACCTCATGGAGCATCTGCCGGAACCGCGGCCGCGCTATGCCAATCCTGCGCTTTCGCCCTATCCGCTGATCGGCCAGATCGGGCCGAACGAGCGGCAGGATCCCTATCACTACGGTCTCTCGCTGATCGAGCAGATCCGTGACTGCCCCGGCCAGGAGATCGGCACCCACACCTTCTCGCACTACTACTGTCTGGAGCCGGGCGAGACCGAGGACGGGCAGTGCGAGGCGACGTTTCGGGCCGATCTGCTGGCGGCGCGCCGCGCCGCCGAGCGGCTCGGCATCACGCCGCGCAGCCTGGTCTTCCCCCGCAACCAGTATCGCGCCGACTACCTGGAAACCTGTCGCGCCGTGGGGCTCGAGGTGGTCCGCGGCAACCATCCGGCCTGGTGGTTTCGCGCCGAAAGCCAGAGCGCCGAGAGCCTGATCAAGCGCGCCTGCCGGCTGAGCGACGACTACCTGCCGATCTCGCGCGAGGACTGCCTGCAGCCGCAGGCGCTGGACGGCGGCCTGGTCGACGTCCGGGCGAGCCGCTTCCTGCGTCCGCCCTCACGCCGCCTGCGCCCGCTCGAGCCGCTGCGGCTGCATCGAATCACCGGCGGACTGTCCCGCGCCGCCCGGCAGGGCACGATCTACCACCTGTGGTGGCACCCTCACAATTTCGGCGGCGACCCGGACTACAGCCTGGGATTCCTGGAGCGGGTGCTGGAGCATTTCCGGCACCTGGCCCAGACCCACGGCATGCGCTCGGCCAGCATGCTCGAGATCGCCCGTGAGTGGACGGCAGCGGAGCGGGTCCTGGCCGTGACGCCGGCCGGGCGCATGTCCACCGCGATCGCCGGCCGCCACGTCGCGGGCTCGGGCGCCCTGGCCCGACCCGCCACCCATGCGGTTGCCTCGCCTGCACCGGCCGCGCAGGGTTTGGGCGTGGCGCGCGAGGAGCCGGTGCGAGGCTGAGGCCGCGGCCCGGAGCAGCACCACTGACGCCGGCGCAGGCGTCGCCCCGCAACCATCTGCGGCCAGTGACGTGGCGCGGGCGGTGCTCGTGAGGCCGTTGCGCACAACGGCTCGTCCACCGCGACGACCAGCGGCCAGTGGCGCTACAGCGCCTTGTAGGCGATCGCCTCGACCTCCAGCTTGCCGTCGAGCACCAGCTGGCCAACCGTCGTCGAGCGCGCCCGCGGATCGGTCGGCAAGAGCTCGGCATAGGCCGCGTTGAAGCGGCCGAAGTCGCGCGCGTCTTCGATCCAGCAGGTGCATTGACCAACGTCGGCGAGGGTGCACTCCGCCTCGGCCAGGATCGCCTCGATATTCTCGAACACCTGCCGGGTCCGGGCCTCGATGCCGCCGTCGATGATCCGGCCGCTGCCATCGGTGGCCATCTGCCCAGAGACGAACAAGAGACGAACACCAGATCGCCCGCGCGCATGGCGCGCGAGAACGGCAGCTTCGCGCCGCCGCTGCCGGTCAACTGACCGCCGATCGCCTGCTTGCTCACAAGAGGTCTCCTTCTGCTATGAATCGCTGCCGCGCAGCACGCGCACACAGGAGCCAGCTTGGACGCTCTGGTCAACGGCGAGATTCTGCTGGACGGCGGGCTGGCCCGCGGCCGCGCCCTGCTGCTCGCGGACGGACGGATCCAGGGCATTGTCGACAATGCGCGGCTGCCGCACGGCGCGCGCCGCATCGACCTCGAGAGCGGCCTGCTGGCGCCGGGCTTCATCGACCTCCAGGTCAACGGCGGCGGCGGCGCGCTGCTCAACGATGCCCCCGAGCCCGCGACCATCGCGCGGATCGGCGCGGCGCACCGGCGTTACGGCACCACTGGCTTCCTGCCGACCCTGATCACCGCCGATCGCGCGACCATGGCCCGCGCGATCGCTGCCGTGCGCCACGCGATCGACGGGGGGATGCCGGGCGTCCTGGGCATCCATCTCGAGGGACCACACATCAACCCGGCCCGAAAGGGCGTGCACGATGAGGCGCATATCCGCGCGCTGGATGGGGATGATGTCGTTTTGCTGACCTCGCTGCGGCGTGGCAGGACGATGCTCACGCTGGCGCCGGAATGCGTGCCCGCCGGGGCGATCGAGGCTCTGGCGCGCGAGGCGATCGTGTTCGCCGGCCATACGGATGGCACCTGTGCGCAGATCCGCGCCGGGCTCGCCGCCGGGATCCGCGGCTTCACCCATCTGTTCAACGCCATGTCGCAGCTCGGCGCGCGCGAGCCCGGCGCCGTCGGCGCGGCGTTGACCTCGGATGCCGCCTGCGGCCTTATCATCGACGGCCATCACGTGCATCCGGCGAGCCTGCGGCTGGCGTTCGCGGCGAGACCGCGCGGGCTGTTCCTGGTGACCGACGCCATGCCGCCGGTCGGCGCCGCGATGGCGGGCTTTGCGCTCGGCGAGCAATGGATCGAGGTGCGGGGCGGGCGCTGCACGACCGCGGACGGACGGCTCGCGGGCTCGGCGCTGGACATGGCCACCGCCGTGCGCAATGCCGTCCAGCTCGTGGGCATCCCGCTGGAGGAGGCGCTGCGCATGGCGTCGACCTGTCCGGCCGATCTTTTGGGCGAGCACGAGCGCGGCCGGATCGCGCCGGGCATGCATGCCGATCTGGTGCTGCTGGACGCGACGCTTCGCGTGCGCGCGACCTGGATTGGCGGCGAAGCGGCGTGGTATGAGACGGGCCCCTGATGCGGATCGGGTTCGACATCGGCGGCAGCAAGCTCGCGGTGATCGCGCTCGACGAACGGGGCGCAGAGCTCGGCCGCGACCGCTGCCCGGTGCCGCGCGACTATCGCGGCACGCTGGATGCGCTGATCGGCATGAGCGAGGCGCTGGCGCAATGGCGACCGCCACGGTATGGCGCGCTCGGTCGGCATCGCCCTTCCGGGCATGATCGGCGCTGCCGGCGAGCTCGTGCGCGTGGTCAATCTGCCATGGCTCGAGGCCATGCCGCTTCGTGCCGATCTGCAGCGCGCACTCGGCCTGCCCGTGGCGATCGCCAACGACGCCAACTGCTTCGCGCTGTCCGAGGCGATCGATGGCGCCGCTGCGGGTGCGGCCGTGGTGTTCGGCGTGATCCTGGGCACCGGGGTCGGCGGCGGCATCGTGGTCGACGGCAAGGTGATCGCCGGCGCCAACGCGATCGCCGGCGAATGGGGCCACAACCCGCTGCCGGATCCCGGTGCCGACGCCGGGCCGCCACAGACCTGCGGCTGCGGTCGCCTGGGCTGCATCGAAACGTGGCTGAACGGTGCGGCACTCGCGCGCGATTATCGCGCGAGCAGCGGACGCGACGGGTCGGCGGCCGAGGTCGCCCGCCTGGCTGCGACCGGCGATCGTGACGCGAAGGCTGCCATCGAGCGGTTCGAGCAGCGCCTGGCCGTGGCCCTGGCAGGCATCATCAACATCCTCGACCCGGACGTGATCGTGCTGGGTGGCGGGCTGGCCTCGATCGCCAGCCTCTACGCCCGGGTGGCGGTCCTTTGGCGCGACCTGTGCGTGGCGCCCGAGCCCAGGACACGCCTGGTACGGGCTCGGTTCGGGCCGGAAAGCGGCCTGCGCGGCGCCGCCTGGCTCGGCGCATCGGCATAGAGCGCCCGGACAATGTTGCGGCGCCCCGGCGGCGCCTTGCGTGCTGCCTGCGGCGGTGCGACGCTGCGCGCGCGGAGGGCTGAGCGAAAGGACTGCGCACGATGAAGCTGGACGAGATCCTGAGCAGCGAGGTCGATCCGACCACCAAGGGTTGGCCGGCCACGCCTGGACTGCCGCTGCGCGAGATCGGCCTGCAGGGGTGGAATCTCCTGCGCGGCGACCTGCCCTTGCCGGTGGCGCTGATCAAAGGATCCGCGCTCAGCCACAACAGCCGCTGGATGCGCCGCTTCCTGGAGCATTTCGGCGTGGCGATCTGCCCGCACGGCAAGACCACGATGGCGCCGCAGCTGTTCGCGCGTCAGCTGGCGGACGGCGCCTGGGGCATCACGGTGGCGACCGTGCAGCAGCTGCGGGTCTGCCGGCGCTTTGGTGTGCAGCGCGTGGTGCTGGCCAACCAGCTGGTCGGCCGCCAGGCGATCCGCGAGGTGCTGACGGAGCTGCGCGCCGATCCGGCCTTCTGGTTCGCCTGCATGGTGGATTCGGTCGAGACGGTCGAGCAGCTGACCGCCGAAGTGCGTGACTTCGGTTACGATCGGCCCCTCCAGGTCCTGCTCGAGGGCGGCTATGTGGGCGGCCGCACCGGCTGCCGCACGCGTCGACCAGGCGCTGGCGGTCGCCCGCGCGGCCGCAGCCGCGCCCGAACTGGCGCTGATCGGCGTCGAGGGCTTCGAGGGGCTGATCACCCGGCCGTCCCCGGCCGAGACGGCGGCGACGGTCGAGGCGTTTCTGACCTCCCTGGTCGAGGTCGCGCGTGCCTGCGCGGCAGAGAACCTGTTCGCGCCCGGCAGGATCCTGCTGAGCGCCGGCGGCTCGGCGTTCTTCGACCAGGTCACCAGGGCGTTTCGCGCGGCCGACCTGGAGCGCGAGGTCGAGATCGTGCTACGCAGCGGCTGTTACCTCACGCACGACTCGAAGATGTACCGGCAATTCTTTGATCACATGCGCTGCCGCGAGCCGGAGATCGATGGCCTCGGGGACGGTCTGCAGGCCGCGCTGGAGCTTTGGGCCTATGTGCAGTCGACGCCCGAGCGCGGCCTCGCGATCGCCACGCTGGGCAAACGCGACGTCTCCTTCGATGTCCACATGCCCGTGCCCGAACAATGGTTCCGACCCGGCGTCCACGCGCGCCCGCAGGCGCTCGGCGCCGGCTTCGAGGTCACTGGACTCAACGACCAGCATGCCCATCTCGCCGTGCCGGACGACAGTCCGTTGCGGGTCGGCGACATGCTGAGCTTCGGCATCTCCCACCCCTGTACGACCTTCGACAAATGGCAACTGCTCTACGTGGTAGACGACGATTATCGCATTATCGATGGCATTCGGACGTACTTTTGAGCGGCATGGCCTGGATGGAGATCTCGGAACCCGACCTGTTGCATGGCGCCGGCTCGGCTACCATATGTTGACAACCTCAACGCAACCGAACGGCGTATACACCAAACACTCTGCACGTGATACGCGAAGAGGCGCTGTGGCTTTTGCGGCACAGCTGGCGGGCCTAAAAATTCACCAGTCGGATCGGCGCCAATAGTGGCAATATTCGGCTGGTCGAGCGATATTTATAAATGGTTGAGAAGTCGGATGATGCTTGCTAATCTTTGTGGGTGGACTGCATCAGCAACGTTTCGCTCAACTGTGAAAAGGCGGTCACGTGACGAATTGCGCGCGTCGCGGCCGTGACGAGCGGATTTGCCGAGCGCCGTTGCGGCCGAGCATCATTCCTGGCTCTGTGCGACCAATCCTGCCGACTAGCGTGATGGCGCTCGCCAAATCGGGCTGTCAGCCTACATCATGGAAAGAGGCCACACCCGGCGGCAGGGCGCCATGGCGCGTTCCTTGCTTGCAGACGGGAGAGCGTGATGGGCCTCTGCCCGACGAACGGAGTGAGCGTCCTGTTAAGCAAATGGTCAGACCTCCGGCCGTATGCGTGTCGGATGCGTGTGCTCGCCACGCCGGGATGCGTGATGAGTGTCGCGTCGATGGCCGCGCCGCATGCGCGTTTCGCGAGACCAGGCCAGATCGAAAGCGGTGGTCAGGGAACGAGGTACGTCGATTCGACAACGTGAACCAGCGATCCAGCCAATGAGGTGGGGTGCATGGCTAAGCAGACGATCGATTTCGCCAAGTTGATCCAGCAGGACCGGGAACGCCGCCAGCAGCAGCACTGGCAGGGCACGTTCATCGAGTATCTGGACAAGGTGAAGGAGGATGCGTCGCTGGCGAACCTGTCGCATCGCCGCCTTCACGACATGATCGACTCGGTCGGTCTCACCGAGATCAACCCCGAGAGCGACCCGCGGGTGCAGCGGCTGTTCGGGGACGAGCCGATCAAGACGTACAATTTCTACAAGGACGAGTTTTTTGGCATGGAGCGCACGCTCGACAAGATCGTGCGCTATTTCCACGCCGCCGCGATGGGCGGTGAGGAGAGCCGCCAGGTGCTTTACCTGATGGGCCCGGTGGGCTCCGGCAAGAGCTCGCTGGTCGAGCGCCTCAAGCGTGGCCTCGAGGACCTGGCGCCGATCTACGTGATCGACGGCTGCCCGATCAGCGAGCAGCCCCTGCATCTGATCCCGCGCCATCTGCGGCCGGCGTTCGAGGAGATGCTGGGCGCCAAGATCGAGGGCGATCTCTGCCCGGTCTGCCGCTACCGCCTGATGGAGGAGTTCGGCGGTCGCTACGAGGAGGTGCCGGTCCGCACCGTGTCATTCTCCAAGCGCGGCCGCCGCGGCATCGGCGTGGTGCCGCCGGTCGACCCGAACAACCAGGACACGTCGGTGTTGATCGGCTCGGAGGACATCTCGAAACTCGATCGCTTCTCCGAGGGCGATCCGCGCGTGCTCGAGTTGAACGGCGCGTTCAACGTCGGCAATCGCGGTATGGTCGAGTTCATCGAGGTGTTCAAGAACGAGACCGAATACCTCCACACCATGATCACGGCGACGCAGGAGAAGTTCGTGCCGGCACCCGGCCGCCACGGCACGATCTACGTCGACACCTGCATCGTGGCGCACTCCAACGAGGCCGAGTGGCAGAAGTTCAAGGCCGATCACACCAATGAGGCGATCCTGGATCGCATCGTCGTCGTCAAGGTGCCCTACAACCTGCGCCTGTCGGAAGAGGTCAAGATCTACCAGAAGTTTCTGGCCGGCTCGAAGTTCGATGCCTGCATCGCGCCGCACACCCTCGAGGTCGCCTCGATGTTCGCGATCCTGACCCGGCTCGAGCCGACGGCGAAGTGCGACCTGATGACCAAGCTTCGCCTGTACAACGGCGAGGAGGTGGTCGAGAAGGGTCGCACCAAGAAGCTCACGGTGAGCGAGCTGCGCGAGGACACCAAGCGCGAGGGCATGTTCGGGATCTCGACCCGGTTCATCATGAAGGCGCTGGACACGGCGCTCAGCCACAATCCGAAATCGATCCATCCGATCAGCGTGCGCGAGGCGCTGATCGCCATGGTCAAGGAAGCCGACCTCCCCGAGGATGTGCGCAAGCAGCATCTCGAGCACCTGCAGGACACTTTGCACAAGGCCTATCTGGAGCTGCTCGAGAAGGACATCACCAAGGCGTTCATCTATTCCTACAAGGAGCAGGCCGAGACGCTGTTCCAGAACTATCTGGATCATGCCGAGGCCTACGTCACCAAGTCCAAGGTGCGCGATCCCAACACCCGCGAGGAGCTGCAGCCGGACGAGGCGTTCCTCAAGTCGATCGAGGAGCAGATCGCGATCATCGGCTCGGCCGCCGACGGCTTTCGCCAGGAGGTGATCGCCTATCTGTGGGCGTCCTCGCGCCGCGGCGAGAAGATCACCTACAGCGCCTACGAGCCGCTCAAGGAGGCGATCGAGCGCAAGCTGATGAACTCGGTGCGCGAGCTGTCGCGGATCATCACCAAGGCCAGGACCCGGGACGAGGAGCAGCAGCAGAAGTACGACAGCATGGTCAAGAGCCTGATCGAGGGCGGCTACTGCGAAGACAGTGTCGATGTTATCCTGAAGTACGCGGCCAACCACCTGTGGCGGGACTGATCGGGCCGTCGCCCGACCGCGCAGCACGGGAGCGATGATGGCGGTCTTTCGACCTTACTCGTCCTCGGAGGCGCTTCGCTCCGATCGCAGCGCCGGCGATCGGCAGCGCCATCGCGACAAGCTCCGCGAGGCGATCCGCGACAATATCGCCGACATCATCTCGGAAGAATCGATCATTGGGCGCGACAAGGACCGGATCATCAAGGTGCCGATCCGCGGCATCAAGGAGTACCGGTTCGTGTTCGGCGACAATCAGCCACAGGTTGGCGAGGGCGAGGGCGAGACTCAGCCCGGCCAAGTGATCGGCAAGGCGCGCCGGGACGGCGAGGGCTCGGGCCGGGCCGGCGATCAGCCAGGCGTCGACTTCTACGAAACCGACGTCACCCTGGAGGAGCTGATCGAGATCATGTTCGAAGATCTCGAGCTGCCCGATCTGGAGCGCAAGATCCTGCGCGAGGTGCTCTCGGATCGGATCGCCAAACGCAAGGGTTATCGGCGCGCCGGGGTGCGCGTCCATCTTGACCGGCGGCGCACGGCCCGGGCCCGGGTGCGCCGCAAGGTCGCGACCGGCGGCGGCAGCCGTCCCGGCCGGATCTTGCCGCCGGCGGCGAAGCTGGCCGATGGCGACGAGCGCTTTCCGTTCCGCCGCGAGGATCTGACCTACAAGCGGCTGACCGAGGATACCCGCGAGGAGTCCAACGCCGTGGTGATCTGCGTGATGGACACCTCGGGCTCAATGGATAGCATGAAGAAGTATCTGGCGCGCAGCTTCTTCTTTCTTCTATTTCAGTTCGTCAGCACCAAATATCAGAACGTCGAGCTGGTATTCATCGGCCATCACACCCAGGCGCGGGAAGTCACCGAAGAGGAGTTCTTCCACAAAGGCGAGTCGGGCGGTACGCTGATTTCGTCGGGCTACACCAAGGCACTTGAGATCATCTACGATCGTTATCACCCCACCTTGTGGAACGTGTACGCCTTTCACTGCTCCGACGGCGACAATTTCAACTCCGACAATGCCGCGGCGCTCAAGGCGGCCAAGGAGCTGTGCGAGGTCTGCAACCTGTTCGGCTATGGCGAGATCAAGCCGCTCGGCTCGCACTACTACGAGAGCTCGATGCTCGACATGTTCCGCCGGCTCGATGCCGACAACTTTCAGTCGGTGCTGATCGAGCGCAAGGAGGACATCTGGCCGAGCTTTCGGGCATTTCTGTCACGTGATCGCGCCAAGACGGCCGCTTGAGCGGCGCGCGAGCGCGCCGAGCGGGCTGTCGGGGCTGACGGATCGGGCTGGAGGCTGATCGGGTGGCGGACTGGAGCATCAAAGATCTTGCCTACTGGGACGACGCGATCCGCGAGCGCGTCGACGAATTCGGCCTGCGCTGCTATCCGCAGGAGTTCGAGGTCTGCGATCACGGCCAGATGCTGGGCTACATGGCCTACCACGGCATGCCGGCGCATTACCCGCACTGGAGCTACGGCAAGAGCTACGAGAAGACCAAGACCATGTACGATCATGGGGTCAGCGGGTTGCCCTATGAGATGGTCATCAACTCTGACCCCTGCCTTGCCTATCTCATGCGCGACAACTCGCTGTGCCTGCAGATCCTGACCATCGCGCACGTCTACGGCCACAACGACTTCTTCGCCAACAATTTCACGTTCACGAGCGGCACCCGGGCGGACCACACCCTGGATCAGGTCAAGGCGCGGGCCGATCGCGTTCGCGACTATGTCGAGGATCCCTCGATCGGCATCGAGAAGGTCGAGACCCTGCTGGATGCCGCGCACGCCCTGTCGATGAGCTGCCGGCGCAATCCGGCGATCCGCAAGCTGTCGCGCGACGAGCAGCGCGAGCGGCGGATCGAGGCGGCGCAGCCCCGGCTCGACCCGTTCGAGCGGCTGCACCGCCGGCCAACCTACGTCGAGCCCGATCTGCGTCAGACCCCCCTCGAGCCCGAGGAGGACGTCCTGCTCTTCATCCGCGATCACAATCGCCATCTGATGGGCTGGGAGCAGGACCTGCTGACCATCGTCCACGAGGAGGCGCAGTACTTCCTGCCGCAGATCGAGACCAAGATCATGAACGAGGGCTGGGCCAGCTACTGGCACCACCGGATCATGAACAGCCTCGATCTGCCGCAGGCGATCCATCTCGAATTCCTGGTCCGGCACAATCAGGTGATCTGCCCGCACCCCGGCAGCATCAATCCCTACCATCTGGGCTATAAGGTCTGGCACGACATTGAGCGGCGCTTCGACGACCCGCGCGCCGCCGAGATCGAGGCCTATGGCACCCCGAACAAGAATGGCCGCGACAAGATTTTCGAGGTGCGCGAGAGCGACCGCGACATCTCATTCCTGCGGCGCTTCCTGACCGAGGACCTGATGCGCGAGCTCGACCTGTTCGAGTTCGAGCCGCGCGGCGACAACCTGGTGGTGACCAGGGTCGCCGACGAGGAGAGCTGGGAGTCGGTCAAGCAGACCCTGCTGCGGACGGTTGGCATGAGCGCTCAGCCGGTGATCAAGATCCATGATGCCGACTACGGCAACAATCGCGCGCTCTATCTGAAGCACGACCACGATGGCCGCGATCTGCACATCGGCTATGCCGAGAAGACGCTCGCCTATCTGCATCAGCTGTGGGGTCACCGGGTGTTGCTGGAGACCCTGATGAAGGGCAAGAAGACCCTGCTCTCGTTCGGCGAGCACGGCTTCGATGCCAAGCTGATGCGTTGAGGCGACCGATCCGGGCATCATCGCGGGCGCACAGCGCATCAGAGGTCGCTCAGCCGGACGTCGCAGGCCAACCGGGACGTTACCTTCGACCTCCGGACGCCGGCTCGCCATCGGTCGGGCCACGCCCAGGCCGGACCCGCATCTGCTCGGGATGCGACAGCTCGATCAAGGGTCCGCCTGCCTCGATCACATAGCCGCGTACCTCGACGTCACGCCCTCCGAGCTGCTCCAGCTCGATCCCGGCGTCACGAAAGCTCCGCGCGCTGGTGCGCGCGACCCGCAGCGTGAAGTCGCGGCGCCAATCGGCGCCAAAGTTGAGATAGATGTAGCGCTCCGTCGGCGCGACGCGCACGACGCGGCCGCGGACGATCTGGAAGCTGCCGACGAGCGGCGCCACCTGATGCGCGGGTCGCGGCCCGAAGAGGCCATGCGCCCAGACGCCGGTTCCGGCGCTGCGTGCCGCCTGCTCGCGCGCCATCATTTCGGCCGCCAGCGTGACCTCGCCAGGACGCGTCTGGACCTGGACGAGCCCCTGCTCCAGCAGCGCACCTTGCAACCAGAGGCCGTCGTCACGCCAGAGCTGCGCCACCAGGCGGCCATGGCGATCGCCGGCCAGGGCTGCCGGCTCGAGCCGCACCACGCGGCCTTCGGCCAAGCCGGCGAGCGCCGCCTGTGCCTGCGCCGCCAGACCCTGCCGAGCGCGCCCCCCCTCGGCGGGCAGGCGGATCCCCGCGAGGCGCACCAGGCGGCCGTCGTCGAGCTCCAGGAGGTTGCCGGATGGCACCTGCGCGACGGTCACCGTTCCGTCCTCGCTCGCAACGACAGCGGAACCCAGCAATGCGACAAGCAGCAGCCAGAGCAAACGCAATGGTCGAATTTTCCGACTGAGAGTTCGCCTTCATACATGGTGCCGCCCGTCGCCACAACCGCCCTTGCCCAGCGCTGGCTGCGCCGCCGGTTTGCTGCTATAGCCGCTGCATAAGCGCCCGTAGCTCAGCAGGATAGAGCATCGGATTCCTAATCCGGGGGTCGGGGGTTCGAATCCCTCCGGGCGCGCCAACAAAACAATTGTGTCCGACCCGGAGACATGGGTAACGTTTCGTACCTAAGACATGGGTGACAAGCTCGGGCCGAACGGGTTGTCGAGGGGTTGCAGGGTTCTCAGTAGCCGTGTCTCGGGCCGCTCATTGATAGGTTAGCTCGCCTCTTACATGATCGTGCCGCCATCCGTTGCGACGGCGGGCGACCCCTAGCGGCATCGGTTTTCAGAGAGTAGCGGCAGCCACACGCCACGCGGGGTGCAACATGGCTCCTCGCCAACGGCGTCGCGGGCGTCATTGTCAATACCGCCTCGCTCGCCGGCACGCAGGGCGCCCCGCTGCTTGCCCACTACGCGGCGAGCAAGTTCGCGGTCGTGGGGCTCACCCAGTCGCGCGCCCGAGGTCGCCGAGCGCCCGCCCGGATGGCGCGCCAGCACCCACTCGCGGTACGGCCTGGTGCAGATCAGCACGTAGCGCCCGGCGAGCGGACCGCCCCGCAGCGTGTTCAGCACGCGTTGCAGCTGCGGGCTGTGCGGCCCGACCGGCCGCTTCCTGAACTCGTCGACCCATTCGCGATCGACGTTCGGGTCGATCTTGTACGCCATGTCGCGCCGGCGCCGATCCGCTACAGCTCGACCGCGCGCCGGGTGCGGATGCTCTCGTCGGCGGCGAGCACGATGCGCAGGCTGTTGACCGCATCGTCCATCCACTCGGACAGGTCCAGATCCTCGCGGATCGCCTTCAGGAAGAAGGCCTGCTCGCGATCGCACAGCTCCTGGTGATCCGGCTCGTCGGCCATGTTGATCCACTCGTCCTTGCGCTTGAAGTTGTTGTCCGCGTCGATGTCGGCGTAGTGGACCTTCAGCGCATTGGTCTTGGTGTGCTGGTCGATGTCGGCCGAATCCGAGATCTGATCGGCCTTCGCCTCGCTCTGGCCCTCCTGCGGCACGACGATCGAGACGCAGCCCCTGGGTCCCACCACGTCCTTCACGAAATAGGCGACCTCGCTCATCATCGGCCCCCAGCCGGCCTCGTACCAGCCGACCGAGCCGTCGTCGAAGACGACGTGCAGGTGACCGTAGTTCTGTTGGCGGGTCTCGTCGGACAGCTGGGCGCCGATGCCGTGCACGCGCACCGGCTTGGCCCGGGTCATCTGGCACATGATGTCGACATAGTGCACGCCGCAGTCGACCAGCGGCGTCAGGCTCTCCATCAGGTTCTTGTGCCAGTTCCAGGCCGGACCAGAGGATTGCTGGTTGAGGTTCATGCGCATGACCAAGGGCTTGCCTAGCGTACGGCCGACCTCGACGAACTTCGTCCAGCTGGGGTGGTGGCGCAGGATGTAGCCGAGCACGAGCTTGCGGTTCTTTGCGCGCGCCTTGGCGACCACGGCCTTCGCGTCCTCGATGTTGGTCGCGATCGGCTTCTCCATGAACACGTGGCAGCCGGCGTCCATCGCGCGCAGCGCAAGGTCAGCATGGGTGTTGGGCCAGGTGTTGATCGAGACGGCATCGGGCCTCGTTTCGGCCAACGCCTGCTGAAAATCCTGGAACCTCGGATAGCCGTCGAGCTCGGCCGGCAGGTCGCGCCGCGCGCCGATGGCGCGGCTCATCAGGCCGCAGATCTCGAAGCCCGGCAGCTTGTGGTAGGCCCTGGCGTGCGAGACGCCCATGTTGCCGACGCCGACGACCAGAATTTTTGTCTTGTCGCTCATCGCCATCCCCCCTGCGCCTGGATCGCGCGCGATGATAGCGCCCGAGAGAAGGCTTGGAAACCGGCCCTAGCTGCCGGCGGGCCCCTCTTCCGGCTCGTACAGCAGCACGGCGCGCTGCGCGAGGTCGAGCGCGGTGGTCAGGCCGTCGACCACCACGGCATCCGCGCCCGCCGCGCGCAGCCGGGTCACGCTGTCCTCATCCGGTACGCGGGCCAGCACGCGCAGCCGGGGGAACAGGCTGCGCAGCAGCGAGACCACGCGCTCGGCGGTCTGCGTGCTCGGCAGCGCCACCACGACGAGGCGCGCCTGGCCGACATGCGCGGCGCGCAGCACATCGGCACGGGCGGCATTGCCGAAATAGACCGGCAGGTTGCCGCTCGCGGCTGGCACGCACCCTTCTCGGGTCGTAGTCGAGCGCCAGGACAGGCATGCCCAGGCCGACCAGATGGCGGGTCAGCGCCATGCCGACCTGGCCGAAGCCCACCACCACGATGTGGTTGCGCGCGGCTCCGGTCTCCGCCGCCAGTTCCTGCAGCGAGGCGGCTGGCCTCGCCTTCCAGGCGGTTCAGCGCGCCGCGAGCGAGTGACGCCGCGACCGCGGTCACGGCCATCGAGAGCGCGATGGCGATGGTCACCGCCTGCACGGTTTCGTCGGCGAGCAGGCCACTGCCCATCGCCAGCGCCAGCAGGACGAAGCCGAATTCGCTGCCCTGGGACAGCAGCCCGGCGAGCTCGGCGGCCAGCCGGCGGCCTGAAGCCGAGCGCGATCGCCAGACCGAACAGAAGCAAAGCCTTCAGCAGCAACAGCCCCGCGGCGATCGCGACCACCGCACCGGCATGGCGGATCGCGAAGCCGGCATCGACCGTCATGCCGACGGTCATGAAGAAGAAGCCGAGCAGAAGGCCGCGGAAGCGCCCGATGTCGGCCGCGATCTGGTGGCGGTATTCCGTATCGGCGACCATGAGGCCGGCGACGAACGCACCGAGCGCCATCGACAGGCCGGCCTGCTCGGTCGCGAAGCTGGCGCCGAGCACCAGCAGCAGGGTCATCGCGGTGAACACCTCGTCGGCATCGAGCGCGGCGAGGAAAGCCAGGACGGGGCGCAGCGCAAAGCGCGCCAGCAGCACCACCACCAGCAGGACCAGTACGCCCTTGCCCAGCGCAAGCAGCATCGCCGTCGCCAGCGAGCCGGTCCCGGGACCCAGCGCCTTGGTCAGGACCAGAAGCGGGCCGACGGCGATGTCCTGGACCAGGAGGATCGCGATCGCGACGCGGCCGAGCTGGGTCAGCGTGCGGCCGAGATCGCGCAGAACCCGCAGCACCACGGCGGTCGACGACAGCGCCAGGGCACCGCCGACCACGATCGCGCCTTCGATCCCCACGCCGAACCCATGCGCGATCGAGGCGATGGCGCCCGCGGTGACCAGAAGCTGCGTGAGCGCCAGGACGTAGACCCGCGTGCCGATCAGGCGCAGGCGCTCGATCTTCAGCTCCAGCCCGAGGTTGAACAGCAGGAACACGACGCCGAGGTCGGCCAGCTCGCGCGCCGCCTCGAGCTCGTGCACCACGCCGAGGCCCGATGGTCCGATCAGCGCGCCGCCGAGCAGAAAGCCCAGCACCGTGCCGAGCCGCAGCCGCTCGGACACGGCCGCGAACGCGATGAACACGAATAGGATGATCAGAATTTCCCACACGGGCCAGGCGGCTCACCGATTCAGGGCGGCGCACGCGCACGCCGTTCAAGGATGGGCAACCATAAGAGGATTTCGGCGCGACGCGAACCGGCGGGACAACCGGCTTGACGCTGATCGGCCGCATGAGAGAGGTTGCAGGCGAAGCGCGATCTGCGCGCATCGCCACTGGGCAGCGAGCATGGGGGGAGCCGCGATCGGCGAGCCGGCCAAGCTGGTCGTCGAGCACGCGACCAAGCACTACGAGACCAGGAGCGGTCGGGTGCACGCGCTCGAGGACTACTCGATGCGCGTGAGCGACGGCGAGCTGGTCTGCGTGCTCGGCCCGAGCGGCTGCGGCAAGTCTACCCTGCTGTGGGCCATGGCCGGCCTGCACAGCCTGACCAGCGGACAGGTGCTGCTCGATGGCGAGCCGGTCACCCGGCCGCATCCGCAGATCGGCATGGTGTTCCAGGACGCGAACCTCCTGCCCTGGCGCTCGCTGCTCAGGAACATCCACCTGCCGTTCGAGATCAAGCGTCTGCGGCCGCAGGATCACAGCGAGCGGATCACGCAGCTGCTGGAGCGGGTCGGGCTCCTGGGCTTCGAGCACAAATATCCGCGCGAGCTGTCGGGCGGCATGCAGCAGCGCGCCTCGATCGTGCGCTCGCTCTCGGTCGATCCGTCGCTCCTGCTCATGGACGAGCCGTTCGGCGCGCTCGACGCGTTCACCCGCGACGAGATGAACCTCCTGCTGCAGGAGATCTGGCTGGAGACCGGCAAGACCATCGTGTTCATCACCCACAACATCGCCGAGGCGGTGTTTCTGGCCGATCGGATCATGGTCATGACGCCGCGGCCCGGCCGGCTCGCCAACATTTTTACGATCGACCTGCCGCGGCCGCGGCCCCTGGAGGTCACCGCCCAGCCGCACTTCTTCGAGCTGGTCGCCGAGATCAAAGGCTCGATCGACCATGGCGGCGCCCGCGCGGGCTCGCGTCGTCGAGCTCGTCTGAAGGTGACGATGGACAGCCAGCTGCGCGATCAGATCCCGACCTTCGAGAAGTCCGCCGCGGTCGACCGGTCGGTCGAGCTGACCAACCTGTCGGCGCTGACTTCGGCGCTGGGCGGCATCCGCACCTGGGCCGAGATCGGCGCCATCGTGCTGTTCGCGGTCTTCGTGGTCGGCGGCACCGAGCTCTTGCTGCGCGTCTTCGAGGTGCCGCAGTACATCATGCCGCCGCCCAGCATGATCATCGCGGCGCTGATCTCCGACTTCCCGCTGCTGGCGCCGCACATCGGCGTCACGCTCACCGAGCTTTTGGTCGGCTTCGCGATCGGCGCCTCGATCGGCTTCGTGCTCGCCGCCGTGATCACGCAGTTCCCGTTCGTCGAGAAGATCGTGGCGCCCTACATCCTGCATGCTGGTGACGACGCCGATGCTGGCGCTCGTGCCGCTCCTGATCCTGCGCTTCGGCTTCGGCCTGGAGCCCCGGATCATCGCCGTGGCGCTTGCCTCGGGCCCGATGGTCATGATCAACGCCGCGACCGGCTTCCGGCGGGTCGATCTCGCCAAGATCGCGCTCGCCCGCTCGTTCGGCGCCAGCACCCTGCAGATCTTCCTCAAGATCCGCATCCCGATGGCCATGCCGATGGTGATCGTCGGGCTGATGATCGGCTCGATCTTCGGCCTCCTGACCGCGGTCGGCGCCGAGATGGTCGGCGGCTCGTCCGGCCTCGGCAACCGGCTCGCCTACTACTCGTCCCTGATCCAGATGCCGCAGTTCTTCGCCTGCATCCTGATCCTGGCGACGATCGGCATTTCGATCTACGTTCTGTTCTTCTGGATCGGCAAGAAGTGGGCGAGCTGGGAGGCTTAGCTCCGCTCGCCGCAGGGAGGATGAACCAATGACCGATCTCCGCTCACCGGCCTGAACGTCTCGCGCAGACGGCTCCTCGAAGTGACGGGCGCCGGCGTCTCGGCGGTGGCGCTGGGCAGCATGTGGCCGCGCCCGGCCGGCGCCGTGGAAGGCACCGTGCGCTGGGTCAGCCCGCGCGGCACGATCGAGGTGCTCGACGACTATCCCTACTGGGTCGCGAAGAAGTACGGCTATTTCGGCGACATCGAGACGACGCTCGAGCCGGGGCCCGATGGAGGCGACCGCGACCATCAAGCTGGTCGACCAGGGCCAGTCGGACATGGGCTTCCCCTCGCCCGGCGTGTTCTCGCTCGGCCTCGAGCAGGGCATCCCCTTGACCTCGGTCTGGCACATGGGCGCCTACGACGTGTTCGACTTCGCTTTCCGCCAGGGCGAGAAGCCGGCGGACGTCAGGGAGATCGAGGGCAAGACCATCCTGCTCGGCAGTGCCGGCTGGCAGGCGATCGTCGATCCGATGCTGGCGCAGATCGGGGTCGTCGCCCGACAGCGTGACCTACGCCGAGGCCGGCGGCCTCTGGGGCCAGGCGCTGATGCAGGGTCAGGGCGATGCGGCGCTCAGCTGGGAGGGGCTGCGCGCCCAGTGGAAGGGCCAGGGCCTGACGTTCGACTATTTCCTCGGCCGCGACTTCTCGCAGTTCCCGGCGAACAGCTTCGTGATCCGCCGCGCCGACTTCGAGGATCCGGCGAAGAAGGAGCTGTACGAGGCCTATCTGCGCGCCTGGGCGATGGGGATGGAGTACGGCCACCTCAATCCGCGCGCGGCGACCCACATCGTGCTCGAGCAGTTCCCGGCGCTCGCCTCCACGCTCGAGCCGCCGGTCGCGGTCGAATCGATGATGGAGCTCGCCAACGTCTTCCGCGGCGACTGGGAGACCCGCGAAGGCTGGGGCTGACCACGACTTCGACCGCTGGCGGCTGTTCTTCGACACGATCCACGAGATCGGCCAGATCAGCAATCCGATCGCGCCCGAGGACGTGCTCACCAACGATTTCGTCGCGCCGGCCAACGACTTCGACCAGGCGAAGGTCAAGGCCGACGCCGAGAGCTACGAGCTGCCCGAGGAATACCAGGCGATCGACGTCGAGGCGATCCGGTCCCGAATCTGACCATCTATGCCGGTCAGGAACCCCGGAAAGATGCGAGGTCGCGCAGATCCCCCTGCCCGTGCAGGCGCTCGCACCACGCCTCGAGCCGCCGGGCCTCGCCCTCCGGCCAGCCGCCATAGGCGGCGTTGGCGCGAAACTTGGCGACGATCTCGGCGTGCCCGAGCGGCTCGCGCACCCCGCCGCGCAGATAGGGCTGCTGCGCTTCGCGCACGCTGCCGCCCTGCAACAGCACACGGACCTCGCCGGTGTAGTTGCGCGGGTACGGGTTGTCGGGGTCGATCTCGTAGCGGACCCTGGCGGCGAGCGCCAGCAGGCCGGGGTCGCGGACCTTGGCCTCTGCGAACTGCTCCAGGCCCGCCGCCTGCTCGACCAGGCCGAGCGCGATGGCGAACGGGCCGCTGAATTTCGCCGAATAGGGGGTGCTGGGCTCGCGCTTCTCGGCGAGCGGCTCCCAGAGGCGGTGCACGGTGCCCTCGCCGACCCGGCAGATCACCTCGTCGACCTCGGCGGCCGCGATCCCTTCCCGCGCCAGCCGGATGGCGCAGTCGATGAACGGGTGCAGCATGGTGCCGCAGGCGTAGGGCTTGAAGGCGATCCTCGCCATCTGCCAGTCGGCGCCCAGACCTTCCGTCACGAAGCGAAAGTCGGGCGTGATCTCAGGGATGCCGAAGGCCCGGAAGAAGCCGTGCTCGCCCTCGAGCACGGTGCGCGGGCCGAGGAAGCCCTGGCGCCCGAGCAGGGCCGCGCGCAGGCCCGCCTGGGCAGCCCAGCCGGCGTGCAGCCGCTTGGTCCAGGTGCCCTCGGCGAGATACTCGATGATCCCGGACGCCATGCTGCCGGCGATGCCGAGCGCATCGGTCATCTGCCGTGGCGACAGGCGCAGCGCCGCGCCGACGCCGGCGGCGGCGCCGAGCGCGCCGATCACCGCGGTCGGATGGAAGCCGGCGCGATGGATCGCGGTCGGCGCCACCAGGGCGAGCCGGCACATCAGCTCGCTGCCGACGACGTAGCCGCGCAGCAGGTCGGCGCCGGAGCACCCGTAGCGCTCGGCCGCCGCCAGCACCGCCGGCAGCACGACCGCGCTCGCATGCACCGGCGTGCCCTCGAAGCTGTCGTCGAAATCCTCGCCGTGCGCCGCGGTGCCGTTGATGAAGGCGGCGCCCGCGGCATCCAGGCCACGGCGATGGCCGAGCGCCGTGCACGGCCCTTCCGCGTCCCAGGCCGCGAGCGCAGCGCCGACATAGTCCATGCCGCGCGCGGCGATGCACAGGCCCGCGACGTCGAGCAACGCATGCCGCGCCACGTCGCGCGCCGCTTGCGGGATCGCATCCGTCTCGAGCCCACCTGCCCATGCCGCGAAAACTTCGGCGACCGCCTGCCCTGCCATGCCGTCTTCCCTCGTCTGCCTCAGTCCGTGCCGCCTTGCTTCAGCCCGTCCTGGACGCGCCTTTGCTTGCGGGCGCCATACCAGTTGCGCGCGAGCGAGGCGAGCACGAGCAGCACCGCCGCCGCAAGCAGCCCGGCCGATACCGGGTCCTGGAGGAAGATCGCGTGGTCGCCCTGGGACAGCACCAGCGATCTCCGATAGCTCGAACTCGATCATGTGGCCGAGGATCAGGCCCAGGACGAGCGGCAGGAAGGGGAAGCCGAAACAGCGCAGGCCGTAGCCGAGCACGCCCGCAGCGAGCACGATCCAGAGGTCGAGCAGGCTGTGGTTGATCGAGTACACGCCGGAGAAGATCAGGGCATAGATGCCGGCGAGCAGGTAGGGCTTGGGGCGGCTGACCAGCCACAGGCACGGCGTCATGATCAGGATGCCGAGCGGGATCTGCATGACGTTGGCGACCGCAAGGCCGCCGTAGAGCCCGTAGATGAACTCGGGCTCGCGCGCGAACAGCAGCGGCCCCGGCTGCAGCCCGTGGATCAGCAGGCCGCCGAGCAGCACCGCGGTCGAGTTCGAGCCCGGGATGCCGAAGGTGAGCGTCGGCACGAGCGCCGTGCAGGCGACCGTGTTGTTGGCCGCCTCGGGTGCTGCGATCCCTTCCTCCGAGCCCTTGCCGAACTCCTCGGGATGCCGCGACCAGCGCTTCGCCTCGTTGTAGCTCATGAAAGCCGCGACCGAGCCGCCGGCACCCGGCATGCAGCCCTCGAAGGTGCCGATCAGGGAGCCGATCGCCTGCGGCCGCCAGAGCCGGCGCCAGGTGCGAAAGCTCGGCAGCTTCACCCTCGTGCCGCCCTTCGGCTTCTGCCAGTCGGGCAGGCCCGCCTGCACCAGCAGCTCGCTCACGGCGAACACCCCGACCATCACCAGAATGTACTCGATGCCGCCCAGCAGCTCCGGCCGGCCGAAGGTGAACCGATTGACGCCAGACTGCGGGTCGGTCCCGACCATGGCGATCATCAAGCCGAGGACGCCCGTGATCAGGCCCTTGACCAGCATGCCCTCGGCGAGCGTCGCGATGACGCTGATCGCGAGGATGCCGAGCGCGAAATACGCCATCGGCGTGAACAGGAGCGCCACCTGGGCGAGCGGCTCCGTCAGCGCCACCAGCACGATCAGGCCGAACAGGCCGCCGGTCACGCCGGAGATCAGCGAGATGCCGAGCGCCTCGCCGCCGCGGCCCTGCAGCTGCATCGCGTAGCCGTCGAGCACGGTCGCGGCCGCGGCGTTGGTGCCGGGCGTGCGGATCAGGATCGCCGGGATCGAGCCGCCGTACTCCGCCCCGACATAGGTCGAGGCGAGCAGCACGATCGCCACCAGCGGCTCCATGCCATAGGTGAACGGCAGCAGCAGCGCCATGGTGATCGACGGCGAGATGCCGGGGAGCGCCCCGCCGATGATGCCCCAGACGACGCCGCCCATCGCGGCGAACACCGCCGGGGTCGTCGTGAGCGCCGTCCAGGCGTGCGCGAACATCTCCATCGCTGGCGTCCTCGATCCCTCAGTCGGGCGCGCGGCGGCTCGCAGCTATCCCGCGAGGGCCCGCCACACCCCCGGCCAAATCCCCGGCGGCAGCGGAATGCCGAGCAGACGGACGAACATCAGGTCGTAGAAAAGAGCGAGGCCGACGGCCAGGACCACGAGCCTGGCCGACAGCCTCTGCCCCAGGTACAGCGCGGTCGCCAGCACCAACATGACGATCGCCGGGACATAGCCGATCGTGCCGACCACGACCAGGTAGCCGATGCCGATCAGCAGCATGCCCAGGGCGCGCAGGTGAGCGTGCGACCCGCCCGCCTCGCCTTCTTCGCGCCCGGCCGCGCCGGCAGTCCGGCGGACCCGCCACAGGTCCTGCGCGATCAGCAGCACCGAAAGGATCGCGAGGCTGACGGCGAGTACCTTTGGCACCGCCTGCGCCCCGACAATGCCCTCGAGCGTGCTGACTTTGATCTGATCGGCGCCGAGCCAGTACAGGCCGGCAAGGACGAGGAGGCCGAGCGCGACGCCCGTGTCCCTGGTCACGCTCTGCCCCCGGGGCTCAGCCGCTCACTCTTCGGTGATGCCGTACTCCGCCATGAACGCCTTCTGTTCCCCGGCGAACCGCTCGATGAACGAGCCGTACTCGTCGTGCGGCATGAACGTTGGAACCAGGGCGCCTTCCTGATAGTACGCCTTGAACTCCGGCACCTCGAGCAGGAGCGGGATCGCCTCCTCCCAGGCGGCGATCACATCGTCGGGCAGGCCCTTGGGACCGGCCAGGCCACGGAACTTGTCGACCACGAGGTCGATGCCCTGCTCGCGCGCGGTCATGAGGTCCGGGTGCGTGTCGAGCCGCTCGCTCGTGTAGCTGGCGAGGAGCTTGACCTCGCCCGCCTCGATCTGGCCGACCAGCTCCTGGATCTCGCCGACGCCGACGTCGAGGGTGCCGTTCAGCACGTTGATCAGCAGGTCGCCGCCGCCCTCGTGGGTGACGATGATCACGTCGACCCCGGTCAGCGCCTTCAGCTGCTCCATGACCTGCCGGTCGAGCGAGCCGGGCGTGCTGACGCCCCAGCGCTGCGTCCCGGGATCCGCCTTGGCCGCCTCGATCACCTCGGTCAGGGAGTTGAACGGGCTGTCGCCCCGCGTGTAGACGATCTGCGGGTCGAGGAACACGTTCGCCAGCGGCTCGAGGTCCTCGTAGGTGTACTCGACGTCCGAGAGGATCGAGGTGTTGATGAAGGTCGGCGTGGTGCCATAGAAGATCGTGCCATCGGGCGGCGAGGTGGCGAGCAGGGCCATGGCCTTGGCGCCGCTGCCGCCGCTGGCGTTCTCGACCACGAAATCGACACCCATGATCGGCCCGAGATGCTTGATCATCTCGCGCAGGAACACGTCGGTGCCGCCCCCCGGGCTGGAGTGCGTGACCAGGGTCACGGTGTCGTGCGGATAGTCGATGTCGGCGCTCGTCGCGTCGCTCGCGGCCACCGAGAGGCCGGCAAGCAGGCCGGTGATCGGGACCAACAGCTGAGCCTTGCGCATGCCTGATGTCTCCCTGCGGCGGCGTATCGACGGACCGATCGCCGCATTATTGCTGACTGTCGACAATAAGCCCCGGCACGCCGGAACGCAACCACGGGCCTAGCCGAGGTGCACGGGCTCCGGCCGCGTGAAGAACGCATGCAGGATGGCGTATGCCATCAAAAAATTCTTCTGGGTGAAGGTCGCGTGCGCGATGCCCGGGATGATCGAGATCTCCTTGTTGAAGCTCTTCAGGCGCTTGAAGAACGCGAGGAGGTCGTCGAGGCTGGCGATGCCGTCGTACTGGCCCCTGATGATCAGGGTCGGGCAGAGGATCTTTTCGGGATCGACCACCGGAAGATTGGCGCACATGTCGATGTACGTGCCGTTGGGCACGGAATTGTCCAGCGCCAGCACCTGGTCGACGAACGGCTCGACGAAGCGCTCGTCGACGGTGCCGGGATGGTCGCGGTTGAAGATGCTGAGCAGGAAGTCGCGATCGACCGGCCGCCGGGTGGCGCCGCGCCACTGCTCGAGCCGCTTGCGGCGCTGCTCCAGGGTCGGGCTGCCCTCGCCGGTCCAGACCATGGCGTCGAGCGCAAGACGCGCTACCCGGTCCGGATGGTTCTGGGCGAACAGCGCGGCGCGCAGCGCCCCCGACGAGATGCCGTAGACGTAAAGCGGGCCACTTCCCTGGCGCATGATGTAGTCGCTCGCCGCGGCGGCATCCTCGGCACCTTCGGCGATCGTCGCCAGCACCTCCGGCTCCTTGTACGAGCGGCCGTAGCCGCGGCAGTCGAAGCACCAGCTGTGGAAGCCCCGCGCCCCGAACCAGTCCATCACCGAGGCTTCGGGCACGCCCGGCACGCGCAGGTCGAAGGTCGGCTGCGAGGCCATGGACGAGCCGTGCACGAACAGGATCGTGCCGCGCACGTCGCCGCTCGAACGCTTCTCCCAGAGGAACAGCCGCCTGCCCGCCACCTCCGTCCAATGCTCCCGGCCGGCGGCCGGGGTCGTGCGCTGCGGCATGATCGTCTCCTTGATGTCGGGCGCCGGCATCGCCGATCCCGCTAGATGCCGATCCGCTTCATCTGGCCGGCCGGGTAGCGGTCGCCCGCGGTGATCCCGGGCGAAAAGGCCGCATCCAGGGCTTCGACGTCGGCAGGCCGAAGCCGGACGTCGACGGCCGCCGGCGTTCTCCTCGAGGAACGTCCGCCGCTTGGTGCCCGGGATCGGCACGATGTCCCCGCCCTGGGCGAGCAGCCAGGCGAGCGCGACCTGGGCAGGCGTGCATCCTGCGGGCCGCGGCAATCTCCCGCAGCGCGCCCAGCAGGCCGACATTGCGCGCGAGGTTGTCGGCGTGGAAGCGCGGGTGGTCGCGCCGGCGGTCCTCCTCCGAGAGCGCGTCCAGGCTCGTGATCGTGCCCGAAAGGAAGCCGCGCCCGAGCGGGCTGTACGCGACGAAGCCGATCCCGAGCTCGCGGCAGGCGGGCAGGATCTCCGCCTCGACGTCCCGGCTCCAGAGCGAATATTCGGTCTGCAGCGCCGTGATCGGATGGGTCGCATGCGCCCGCCGCAGCGTGCCGGCGGCCGCCTCGGAGAGCCCGATATGGCGGATCTTGCCCTGCTCGACCAGGCGTGCCATGGCGCCGACCGTCTCCTCGATCGGCACCTTGGGATCGACCCGGTGCTGGTAGTAGAGGTCGATCGTCTCGACCCCCAGCCGCTTGAGGCTCAGCTCGCACGCCTCCAGGACGTACTCGGGGCGGCCGTCGACGTCCTGCCCGCCGTCGGGCTTGCGGATGTTGCCGAACTTGGTGGCAAGGACGACCTTGTCGCGCCGGCCTTGCAGCGCGCGGCCGACCAGCTCCTCGTTCCGGCCGTTGCCATAGGCGTCGGCGGTGTCGATCAGCGTGATGCCGAGCTCGACCGCGCGATGGACCGTGGCGATGCACTCGGCCTCGTCGGGCTCACCGTAGATCGGCGTCATGCCCATGCAGCCGAGGCCGATTGCCGAGACGTGAAGCGGACCCAGCCGCCGTTCCTGCATTTGCCTCCTCCCGCCCTTCACGACGGCGGCCAGCATGTCGGGACCGGGAGCTTCAGGCAAGCCGGAGATGAGGCGGTGGGCCGGGGGCGGGGACAGCTGGCGCCCTGGATCACCTGCCGCGCGGGCCGGCGCCGGCGTCACCGGCGCTGTGAAGGCGCCTCAGGGCTTCGAACAGACTGGCCTCGGCGTAGGGTTTGCCGAGGTGCTCGGTTCGCGAGTTCGGCAGGTGCGCTGGCCAGCTGGCTTCGGTCATAACCGCTGAGGAAAAGCACCTTGAGGTCCGGCCGGCGGCGGCGAGCCTGCGCGGCCAGCTCATGCCCGTCTACCCCCGGAAGACCGATGTCCGTCACCAGGAGGTCGATCTCCGGATGATCGTCGAGGACATGCAGAGCCCGCATGGCGTCCGGCGCCGTATGGATCACATACCCGGCCTCCTCGAGAAGATCCCTCGTCGCAAGGCTGACCAGCACATCATCCTCGACGTAAAGGATCACCGAGGGGCCTGCCGTCGGCGGTCCGACGGCCGGTGCGGCCTCAGGCTTGATGGCGGCCTCTGGCCGTGGCGGCGCCGCGACCGGGAGTATCAGCCGAACGGCCGCGCCTTCGCCTGGCCGGCTGTCGATCTCGATATCGCCCCCCATCTGTCGCATCGTGCTGTAGACCATGCTGAGCCCCAGACCCGTGCCTTTGCCGATCTCCTTGGTCGTAAAGAACGGCTCGAAAGCTCGGGCGAGAACCTCCGGGCTCATGCCCTCGCCCGTGTCCGTCACGGCAACGGAGACGTATTCACCTGGCGGGAGACCTGCCGGTAGCTGAGCCCCGTCTGGCAGGTTCCGCGTGGCGATCATGAGCCGACCGCCCTCCGGCATCGCGTCACGAGCGTTGACCACAAGATTCAAGATCGCCGACTGCACCTGAGTGGCGTCGGCTGTCGCCCAATGCAGGTCCGGGGCCAGGTCGGTGCAGATCTCGATGGACTCGGGACAGCTGCGGCTGAACATGGCCAAGGCTGAAACAATGACCTCGTTGATGTTCGTGGCCTGCACCTGCAGCGGATGTCGGCGAGCGAAGACGAGCATCTGCTGCACCAGCGATGCCCCGTTGCGGGCGGCCTGCAATGCCCGGTCCAGTCGTCCTCGGGTTCTCGCATCCGGATCTGCAGAGGCGCGAGCGGCTTCGACCGAATTGATGACCACGGTGAGGACGTTGTTGAAGTCGTGCGCGATGCCTCCCGTCAATTGTCCGAGGGCTTCCATCTTCTGTGCCTGATGAAGCGCCTCCCGGGTCTCCTCGAGCGCCGTCGTCCGCTGCTGCACGATTCGGTCCAGTTGGACGTGGACTTCGCGCAGATTGCGCTCCGTCTGCTTGTGCACGGCGACGTCGGCGCTAAGCGCCAGGGTCGGGACGGAAGTGCTGATCATGTACATGATCAGCAGCAGCAGCGAATCGTTGAGCGTCGAGCGCGCGAACGGCCCCTCGCCCGTCATCGCGCCCCAGAGAGCGAAACCCGAGAGCACGAGCGCCACCGTGGCGGTATCGCGCTGACCACCTCGCAACGCCGCCCACATCAGCGGCAGCACCGCAAGGAAGCCCAAGGGATCCCGGTTCGGCGTCTGATCGATCAACGGGCTGAAAGCGAGCAGCCCGACCGCTGCCGCGGCGGCGATGACGGCTCCGGTTTCCAAAAGCTGCCTGCGAGGTGCGGACGAGAGGCTGCTCCGGGCCCACAGCACGATGACCGGCGTGATCACGAGCGCTCCAGCGAGATCGCCCAGCCACCAGGTCAGCCATGTCGATGCCATCCCGAAAAGGTCCGCATCGGCGGCCAGGGCCAGACTGCCGACGCCGAAGGTTGCGCTGATCGGCGTCGCGGCGAGCAGGGCAATCAGGGCGAAGCTGGCGACGCCAGCCGGCGTGTCGAACGTCCTGGGGCCATGCGACCAGCGGCTGATGAGATAGCCGCCGACCAGGCTCTCCAGAGTGTTGCCGAACGCAATCGCCGCGGCGGTGTAGACCGAGCCCGCGGTCGTCGCATTGGCAAGCCACGCACCCAGGAAGATCGCGGGCCAGACGCGATAGCCCCGCAGCATGACGACCGCCAGCGCCAGTCCGGTGGGCGGCCAGATCGGGCTGGCATTCGGATGTATCGACGCAAGAGCAAGGCCGACCTTCGCAAAAACGAAATACGCCAGGCCTATCGCAAGCAGCTCGACGGCATAGCTGAGGGAGCTCTGAAGAGGCGGTGACGCGGATGCCCCATCAAGCTCCGGATCGACCGCTACATCGCCCCCGTCGACGCGAGCAGCGCCCGCATCGCCGAGGCCGATGCCTGCCACGCGTGCGTTACCTTCGCCTCGCATCGGACCCACAGGTCGTCTCCGCCGGGACCGAACCCAAAGCCCACAGGCATGTGCCCACGCCGTTGCGCGCGCAGCATAGACCCGGCGCGCAGGAATAGAAGCGTGCGTCGCCAGCTTATCCGATTTCGCGTCAGATTGCTGCAAGCGATGCTGCCCGGGGAGGCCCGATAGCCATTGTCTGACGGCGGGCCCTGGTCTATGGTATACCAACGACCTGCTCGGCACAGGGTCGCCCGGAGCTTCCTCGACGATGCCTCTACAGCTCGTGGTCAAGCCCATCAGCCAGGACTTCAGCCTCAAAGGGCGCATCTACGACGTGCTCAAGGAAGGCATCACGTCGATGAACATCTATGCCGACGATGCCGAGCTGAAGCTGGACGAGCGGCAGCTCTCCGAGCAGCTCCAGATCAGCCGCACGCCGATCCGCGAGGCGCTGGCACGGCTCGAGCAGGAAGGCCTGGTGCGGATTGCGCCGCGCAAGGGCGTCTTCATCCTGAGGAAGTCGGTGGACGAGATCCTGGAGATGATCATCGTCTGGGCAGCGCTCGAGAGCATGGCGGCCAGGCTCGCGACCGAGCGCGCCACCGATGCCGAGATCGGCTCGCTCCGCCGATTGCTGGCGAGCTTCGATCGCGCCGAGATCCGCACCCACATCGACGAATACTCGGAAGCCAACATCAAGTTCCACCGGCGCATTCTGGAGATGTCGAAGTGTAAGATCCTGAAGGACATCGCCGATGGTCTGTTCATCCACATGCGAGCGATCCGCGCCCGCACGATGACCGAGGGCGATCGGGCGATGCGCTCGATCGTCGACCACACCCACATCATCGGGGCGCTGGAGGCACGCGACGCCGATCTGGCCGAACGGCTGGTCCGCGAGCACACGCTCAAGCTTCACGACCACGTCAAGCAGACGTGGGTCGAGACCGAGCAGCTCGAGACGCTGGCAGTCTGACGGCGCGAACGAATCCCCGATCGAGGAAGGCCTTGCCATGACCACGACCGCCACCGACACCCTGCAAAGGAAGAGCACCGACGCCGACGTCATCTCCGGCGGTCACCTGGTCGCCCGGGCCCTCAAGAACGAGGGCGTGGACACGATCTTCACGCTCTGCGGCGGGCACATCATCGACATCTACGACGGCTGCCTCGACGAAGGCATCCGGATCATCGACGTGCGCCACGAGCAGGTCGCCGCCCATGCCGCCGACGGCTACGCGCGGCAGACCGGCAGGCTCGGCTGCGTGGTGACCACCGCCGGCCCCGGCTGCACCAACGCCATGACCGGGGTCGCCTGCGCGTCCCGCGCCGAGACCCCGATCCTGCACATCGGCGGCCAGGGCGCGCTGAGCCAGCACCGGATGGGCTCGCTCCAGGACCTGCCGCACGTCGACATGATGGCGCCGATCACGAAGTTCGCGGCCAGCGTGCCCTCGACCGAGCGGGTCGCCGACATGGTCAGCATGGCGGCGCGCGAGTGCTACAACGGCGCGTGGGGGCCATCGTATCTCGAGATCCCGCGCGACGTGCTGGACCGCGAGATCGAGCGCTCGAAGGCGATCATCCCCGCCCCGGGGCACTACCGGGCGTCCACCCGCTCGATCGGCGATCCCGCCGATATCGAGAAGCTCGCCGATCTGCTGGTGAACGCCGAGCGGCCCTGCATCCTGCTCGGGACCCAGGTCTGGAACTGCCGCGGTCACAAGGAGGCGATCGAGCTGGTCCGCCAGCTCAACATCCCGGCCTACTTCAACGGCTCGGGCCGCGGCCTGCTGCCGCCCGGCGATCCTCATCACTTCAACCGCACCCGGCGCCTCGCGTTCGACAAGGCGGACGTCATCGTGATCGTCGGCACGCCCTTCGACTTCCGCATGGGCTATGGCCGGCGGCTGGGCAAAGGCGCGGAGGTCGTGCAGATCGATCAGGACTATCGGACGGTCGGCAAGAACCGCGACATCTCGCTCGGCCTGGTCGGCCACCCGGGCGCGATCCTGGGCGCGGTCGCCCAGGCGGCATCGGGCCGCGCCGACAACCGGGCGAAGAGCCGCCTTGGCTGGATGGAGGAGCTTCAGGACGCGGAACAGAAGGCGACCGACAAGCTGATGCCCCTGTTCACCTCCGACAACGCGCCGATCCATCCCTATCGGGTCGCTTGGGAGATCAACGAGTTCCTGACCGAGGACACCGTCTACATCGGCGATGGCGGCGACGTGGTGACGATCAGCGCCCAGGCGGTGCAGCCGCGCCAGCCCGGCCACTGGATGGATCCGGGCGCACTCGGCGCGCTCGGCATCGGCACGGGCTTCGCCATGGCCGCCAAGCTCGCCCGGCCGGACAAGGAGATCCTCTGCTACTACGGCGACGGCTCGTTCGGCATGACGGCGTTCGACATGGAGACCGCCAACCGGTTCGGGGCGCCGTATATCGCGGTGATCGGCAACAACTCGGCGATGAACCAGATCCGCTATGGCCAGCTCGCCAAGTACGGCCAGGAGCGTGGCGACGTCGGCAACAAGCTGGGCGACGTACCCTTCAGCAAGTTCGCCGAGATGCTGGGCGGCTACGGCGAGGAGGTCAGGGAGCCGGGCGAGATCGGCCCGGCGCTGCGGCGCGCGCGCGATGAGGTGCAGTCCCGCGGCAGGTCGGCGGTGATCAACATCTGGGTCGACCCCAACGAGTACGCGCCGGGCACCAAAGCCCAGACCATGTACAAGTAAGCGACCTTCGGTTGCGGGCGGAGGGAGGAAGGAGGCAGACCATGAGAGCGCTCGAAGGTGTTCGCATTCTCGACATGACCCATGTGCAGTCGGGGCCGACCTGCACGCAGCTTCTGGCCTGGTTCGGCGCCGACGTGATCAAGATCGAGCGGCCCGGCATCGGCGACATCACGCGGGGCCAGCTGCGCGATCTGCCGGGCGTCGACAGCCTCTACTTCACCATGCTGAACGGCAACAAGCGCTCCTTGACCCTCGATACCAAGACGGCGGAAGGGAGGGAGCTGTTCGCCCGCCTGATCGAGGCGTGCGACGTGATGGTCGAGAATTTCGCCCCGGGTGCGATCGATCGGATGGGCTTTCCGTGGGAGAAGATCCAGGAGATCAACCCGCGCATGATCTATGCCTCGGTGAAAGGCTTCGGCCCCGGGCCCTACGAGGACTGCAAGGTCTACGAGAACGTTGCCCAGTGCACCGGCGGCTCGGCCTCGACCACCGGCTTCGACGACGGTCCGCCGCTGGTGACCGGCGCGCAGATCGGCGATAGCGGCACCGGGCTGCACTTGGCGCTCGGCATCGTCACGGCGCTCTTCCAGCGCGAGAAGACCGGCCGCGGCCAGCGCGTGCTCGCGGCGATGCAGGACGGGGTCCTGAACCTCTGCCGGGTCAAGCTGCGCGACCAGCAGCGCCTGGCGCACGGTCCGCTCACGGAATATCCCCAGTACCCGCATGGCGAGTTCGGCGAGGCCACCCCGCGCTCCGGCAACGCGTCCGGCGGTGGCCAGCCGGGCTGGATCGTGAAGTGCAAGGGCTGGGAGACCGATCCCAACGCCTACACCTACGTCATCACGCAGGCCGCGGTCTGGCCCAAGCTTTGCCGGGTGATCGGCAAGGAGGCGTGGATCGAGGATCCTGCCTACGCGACGGCGGACGCCCGTCTCGACAAGCTCGGCCACATCTTCGACACCATCGAGGCATGGACCAAGACCAAGACCAAGTTCGAGGTCATGGACATCCTGAACCCGCTCGACGTGCCCTGCGGTCCGATCCTTTCGATGAAGGAGATCGCTGAAGAGCCGTCGCTGCGGGCAACCGGCACCCTGGTCGAGGTCGATCATCCCAAGCGCGGCAAGTATCTGACGGTCGGCAATCCCATCAAGCTGTCGGATTCGCCCGCGGACGTCAGGCGCTCGCCGCTTCTCGGCGAGCACAACGACGAGATCCTGCGTGACGTGCTCGGGCTGTCGGCCGAGGAGGTGGAGACCTACAAGGCGACGGGGGCCCTCGGTCGACCATCCGCGGCGGCCGCGGAATGATCGCCCGCGCTCCAACCTCACCGATTTGTGGCCGAGCGCGGGCGAATGCGCTCTGGTATACCAAACGCCAACGCTGGTATACCATGGCTTAGGAAGATGCGCGCCGCGTACTATGGTGCGGCGGCGCGTGCGGCCCCAGACCACCGAAGTTTGGTGTGGGGGATAAGGTGACTGGGAGAAAACCAGGAGGCGTACCATGACGAACACAAGACGAATCCTGCTCGGCGTTGCAGTCGCTGCAGGCGCCGGCGTGGCGGCATCCGCGCTGCCTGGCGGTGCGGCGGCCCAAGGCTGGGAACCAACGAAGACGGTGGAGTTCATCGTGCCCGCCGGCACGGGGGGCGGCGCCGACCAGATGGCGCGCATGATCCAGGGCGTGGTCCAAAAGCACAACCTGATGGCCCAGCCGATCGTGGTCATCAACAAGTCCGGCGGCGCCGGCGCCGAGGGCTTCCTCGACGTCAAGGCCGACGAGGGCAATGATCACAAGATCATCATCACGCTCTCGAACCTGTTCACCACGCCGCTCGCGACCGGCGTGCCGTTCAGCTGGCAGGACCTGACCCCGGTCGCCATGCTGGCGCTGGACGAGTTCGTCCTGTGGGTCAACGCCGAAGAGCCCTATGAGACCCCGCAGGAATACCTGGATGCGGCCAAGAAGGCCGGCGAGGGCGGCTTCAAGATGGGCGGCACGGGCTCGAAGCAGGAGGACCAGATCATCACCGTCGCCTTGCAGAAGGCCTCGGGCGCCGAGTTCACCTACGTGCCGTTCAAGGGCGGCGGCGACGTGGCGGTCCAACTGGTCGGCGGCCACATCAACTCGAGCGTCAACAACCCGATCGAGCAGGTGGCGCACTGGCGCGGCGGGGCCACACGCCCGCTCTGCGTGTTCGACAGCGAGCGCCTCGCCTACACGGACAAGATGACCGAGGACATGGCGTGGAGCGACATCCCGACCTGCAAGGAGTCGGGGATCGACGTCGAGTACCTGATGCTGCGCGGCATCTTCATGCCGGCGGGCGTCGAGCAGGAGCAGGTCGATTTCTACGTCGACCTGTTCACGAAGGTGCGTGAGACGCCCGAGTGGCAGGACTTCATGAGCAAGGGCGCCTTCAACACCACCTTCCTGACCGGCGACGAGTATGAGGCGTGGGTGGCGGAGGCGGCCGATCTCCACCAGGAGCTGATGGCGGAGGCGGGCTTCCTCGCGACTGAGTGAACTGCGGGCTCCGGGATCGGCCCTCGCCCGGTCCCGGAGCCGCATCGCGCCGGTGCCCAGGCATGCGCGGACGAGCGGCAGCTGCCGCTGACGTAATCCGAGGTCGAGAGAATGCGCGATACGGGCGAGCCGACCGAAAGCCGCGGCCGCGTGAGCTATTGGACCATGGACGCGGTCGTCGCGGCCATCCTGATGGCGGTCGGCGGCCTGGTGATGGTCGGCAGCTATCAGCTGGGTGCCGGCTGGTCGCCCAGTGGGCCGGAGTCCGGCTATTTCCCGTTTTACATAGGCGCTCTGATCTTGCTCTCGAGCACGGCGACCCTGCTGGTCACCTTGTTCACCAAGCGCCCCGACCGCACCCCGTTCGTCGAGCCGGAGCGGTTCAAGCGCGTCCTCCAGGTCCTCATCCCCAGCTTCATCTTCGCGTTCGCCATCGATTACATCGGCATTTACGTCGCCGGCGGCCTGTTCATCGCGTGCTTCATGTGGTGGCTGGGTAAGTACCGGCTGCCCAAGGTCGTCATGGTGAGCGTGCTCGTCCCGCTCATCCTGTTCGTCGTGTTCGAGATCTGGTTCCTGGTGCCCCTGCCCAAGGGCCCGCTCGAGACGTTCTTCGGCTATTGATCGCGCCCCCGAAGGAGGCCGTCGCGCCATGCATCGGATAAGTCCCGACGACCTCCGCAAAGAGCCCGAAGCGCCCTGCCCGTCGCGCAGGCCGCACAGACGCCTGCCGTCGTCGATGCTGGTTCCAGGGAGGAAGTGAAGTGGAAGGTTTCATTCCACTCCTTCAGGGCTTCGAGGTCGCGCTCGACCCCTACAACATCATGTTCATGTTCGTGGGGGTCGTCCTCGGCGTCGTGATCGGCGTGCTGCCGGGCCTGGGAGGCGCCAACGGCGTGGCGATCCTCCTGCCGCTCACCTTCGCCATGCCGCCGACGACCGCCATCATCATGCTCTCCTGCATCTACTGGGGGGCGCTGTTCGGCGGCGCGATCACCTCGATCCTGTTCAACATCCCGGGCGAGCCGTGGTCGGTGGCGACGACCTTCGACGGGCATCCGATGGCGCAGCGCGGTCGGGCCGGCGAGGCGCTCACGGCGGCGTTCACCTCGTCGTTCGTCGGCGCCCTGTTCGCGGTGATCGTCATCACGTTTCTCGCGCCCCTGATCGCAAGCTTCGCGCTCCGGTTCGGTCCGGCGGAGTTCTTCGCCGTCCAGATTCTGACCTTCTGCAGCTTCGTCGGCATGGGCAAGGAGTCCCCGTTCAAGACGATCACCTCGATGATGCTGGGGTTCGCCCTCGCATCCGTAGGCCTCGACATCGTCACGGGTCAGCTCCGCCTGACCTTCGGCTGGATGGAGCTGCTGCGTGGGTTCGAGTTTCTGATCGCCGTGATCGGCCTGTTCGGCGTCGGCGAGATCCTGCTGACGATGGAGGAGGGGCTCGCCTTCAAGGGCGCCAACGCCAGGCTCAACCCCAAGGTGGTGTTCCAGACCTGGGCGCAGTTGCCGAAGTTCTGGATCACCTCGCTGCGCGGTGCGGTGGTCGGCTGCTGGATGGGGATCACGCCCGGCGGCGCCACGCCGGCCTCGTTCATGAGCTACGGCCTCGCCAAGCGTTTCTCGAAGAACGGCGACAAGTTCGGCACCGGCGAGATCGAGGGCGTGGTGGCGCCGGAGACGGCGGCCCATGCCGCCGGGACGAGCGCGCTCCTGCCGATGCTGACGCTCGGCATCCCCGGCTCGCCCACGGCGGCCGTCCTGCTGGGCGGCCTGCTGATCTGGGGCCTGCAGCCGGGGCCGCTCCTGTTCGTCGAGCAGCCGGAGTTCGTCTGGGGCCTGATCGCCAGCATCTACATCGCCAACGTCGCGGGCCTGATCGTGGTCCTGACCTCGGTCCCGCTGTTCGCGTCCATCCTGCGCATCCCGTTCAGCGTCATCGCGCCGGTGATCATCGTGATCTGCGCGATCGGCGCCTACACCGTGAACAATGCCTTCTTCGACATCATCTTCATGCTGATCTTTGGCGTGATCGGCTACGTGTTCAAGAAGCTCGACTACCCGTTGGCGCCGATGGTGCTGGCGCTGGTCCTCGGGGACATGGCGGAAAGCTCGTTCCGCCAGTCCATGCTGCTCTCGAACGGGAGCCTCTCGATCTTCTGGTCCAATGCTCTGGTGGCGAGCATCATGGGCCTCGCCATGCTCATGCTGTTCTGGCCGCTGATCTCGCGGGGGCTGGCTGCGATCAATCGGCGGGCGAAGTCGCGCGATGCCGCCCGCCCCGCCGAGTGAGCCAGCGGCCGCGCACACGCGAGGACTGGCCTGCGTGAATTGCAGGAGGAGGGCGGGATGAGCTATCGCACGATCCTGATGCCGGTCGGCCAGCCGGACAATGCCGAGAGCGCGATCCAGGCGGCGTTCCTGGTGGCCAAGCGCTTCGCCGGCCATGTCCATGGGCTGCACGTGCTGCCCGACCTCGCCAATCCGGCGACCCATGGGCTGATCGCGACGCGCATGAGCCTCGATGCGGCGAGCAGCGACCTCCGCAAGTTCAAGGGCAGCGCCGAGCGCGAGTTGCAGCGCCAGTCGAGCGAGCTCAAAGGCCTGTTCGAGAGGGCGGCGGCGCGAGCCGGGGCGCCGATCCAGGACGCTCCCGATCCAGCCGGCCGGTTCTCCGCATCATGGCAGGAGGTGACCGGCTTCGAGAGCGAGCTGGTCGGCCAGCTCGGCCGCATCTTCGACCTCACGGTGATCGCGCGCCGCGGCCCGCGCGGCTCGTCGCACGACACCGTGCAGGCAGCGCTCGTGGATACCGGCCGGCCCCTGCTGCTTGCCCCGCCGGCCGCGCCCGCAGCACTCGGCGATACGGTGCTGCTGGCCTGGAACGCGAGCCCGCAGGCCGCGCGCGCGGCGGCGAGCGCCCTGCCCCTCCTGCAGAAGGCCGCGCGGGTCGTCGTCATGTCGGTCGGCAACGGACCCGAGCCGGCGCCGAGCGCGGACGAGCTTGCCCGCGCGCTCGCCTGGCACGACATCGCCGCGCAGGCCCGGCACCTCGAGCAGGGGTCGCGCCGGGTGCGCGACATCCTGCTCGCCGAAGCCAAGGCGATGGCGGCCGACCTCCTGGTCATCGGCGCCTATTCGCACAGCCGCATGCGGCAGGTCGTCTTCGGCGGCGTGACCGAGCATATGCTCGACCATGCCGAGATCCCGGTCCTGATGGCCCACTAGAGTGCTCGCAGGGCTTTGCTTCCGATTGGGGCCGAGCAAGGTCCCGCGTGGAAGGTGGGTCCTCCTCGGCCTATGACCGCGGTCACCGAGCGCATCGACTTCGGCCCGTGGAATCCCGGGATCCAGTCGCAGCTGCCGGCGGCCGTCCTGCCCCTGGCCACCGCCTTCAGCTCGAAGAACGTGTTCACGACGATCGCGGAGGCCCACGAGCGCAGCGCCTTCACCGGACTGGATTGCGAAGACCTCGTGGCGTTCCGGCCCGAACGGCTGGTCGTGCATGAGCTGCTGATCCGCGTGATGGGCGACGTCTCGGTGCCCGACGGCCCGGAATACGCCGATCTCGGGGTCAATTTCCGCAAGATCGCCGAGACCATCCACCGATCCCACATCGACCCGCACATGGCCGACATCGTGGACGCCTACCACGAGCTGCGGCGACGCGCGGCCGGGCTCATCGAGAGCGAGCTGTCGTCGAGCCTCTTCGCAGCCGCGACGGATTCAGCGCGCGAGCCGGCCGGGGCGGGCGTACTGGGGCTGCTGGGCCTCGGCCGCAAGCGGCAGGGGCCGCCACCTCCAAGCATCGAGGACAAGGAGCGGCGCATCCTTGCCGAATGGCAGCAGCGTGCTGGCGCAAGCGACGAGCCGCTCCTGACCTGCAGCCTTCGCGCCCTGGCCAGGCTCGCTGCCGCCATCGGCGTACGCCACGGTCGGATCCGCGGCGACCTTGCGTTCCTGACCGCCCTGGCCACCGACCTGGTCTGCAACGAGCTTGGCAGCGAGATGATCGGCCGCATGATCGAGCCTCACATCGAGACGGCCGTCAAGACACGGGGCTACCGCCTGCTGCCGCCGCGCGAGCGGCCGGTGGTGATGAACACCAAGGGGGCCTCCGCCTCCGGCAAGAGCACGATGCGACAGCTCCAGCGCGCGCTCGCCCATGAGCTCGGCCTCGACTGGGCCGATTTCGCCCTGATCAGTCCCGACATCTGGCGCAAGTACCTGCTCGACTACGACAGCCTGGGGGAGGCCAGCAAATACGCGGGCTCCCTGACCGGCCACGAGCTCAAGATCATCGACCAGAAGCTCGATCGCTACATGGCGCAGAAGGCCGAGCGCACCCGGATGTCCCATCTGCTGATCGACCGCTTCCGTTTCGACAGCTTCGCCGAGGAGGAAGGAGGGGAAGAGGGCGCACGCCTGCTGACCCGGTTCGGCGCGGTGGTCTACATGTTCTTCATGATCACGCCGCCGGTCGCCACGGTCGAGCGCGCCTGGCAGCGGGGTCAGGAGGTAGGACGCTACAAGGCGGTCGACGACCTCCTCGATCACAACGTCGAAGCCTACACGGGCATGCCGCGCCTGTTCTTCACCTGGGCGCTACGCAAGGACAAGCAGGTCCACTACGAGTTCCTCGACAACAGCGTGGCGGCGGGCGAGCGCCCGCGCACCGCCGCCTTTGGCTGGAACGACGAGATGAGCATCCTCGACATCGGATGCCTGCTCGACATCGAGCGCTTTCGCAAGATCGACATCGCCGCGAGCGGCCCGGCGGAGGTGCACCCCGACCCGGCAGCGCTGGCGGCCGAGAACAACACCGCCTTCCTTCTGCGATGCGGGCGCATGATCCAAAAGATCAGTCTCGCGGATCATCGGACGGGACGGATCTATGCCCGGATCGAGGCGGGGGCGGTCAGTGGGATCGACCCCGATGCCTTGGCCGTGGCCATGGAGGATCACGATACCAGGGTCGCCCTGCTCGCGCTCGCACCCGGCATCCGCGAGGCCCGAGCCTGGCAAGGGCCTCGGTTGCTGAGCACCGAGGAGCAGGCCCATACCATCGGCCGATGGGGCAGCGCCAGCGCAGCGGCCGCCCGATGACCGGCCCGCCTACCCCGCCGTCACAGGAGCCCTGCGGCGCGCGCCCAGCGATACTTCGCCCCCAGCACCTCGACCGGAACCTCGGTGGTGTAGGGATAGGCGACGATTCCTCGCTCGTACAGATACTCGCTCGCCTGCTCGACCTCCACGTCGCCGACCAGCGAGGCGACGATCGGCTTGTTGATCCCCTTGCCGCGGCACTCCTCGACCACCTCCGCGGTGAGCCTGGCGAACACCATGGGCGGCGTGATGATGGTGTGCCAGTAGCCGAGAATCAGGGCGTGGATGCGATCGTCCTCCAGGCCCAGGCGGATGGTGTTCTGGTAGGTGGTCGGCGGCTCGCCGCCGGTGATGTCGACCGGATTGCCGGCCGCGCCGAAGGGCGGGATGAACTTGCGGAAGGCGGCGTCGAGGTCGGCCGGCATGCGCATCAACGCGAGGCCATTGTCGTGACAGGCGTCGGACAGAAGAACCCCCGAGCCACCCGCGCCGGTGATGATCACGATGTTCTCGCCCCGCGGCGTCGGCAGCACCTGCAACCCGCGCGCGTATTCCAGCATCGAGCGCAGGCTCGGCGCGCGGATCACGCCGGACGAGCGGAGAACGTCGTCGTAGATCTTGTCGTCCCCGGCCAGCGCCCCGGTATGGGATGCCGCGGCCTTGGCGCCGTAGGCGGTCCGGCCGGCCTTGAGCACGATCACGGGCTTCTTCTTCGAGACCCGCTTGGCCACCTCCGCGAAGGCCCTGCCGTCCTTCAGGTCCTCGCAGTGCATCGCGATCGCCTGGGTGTTGTCGTCCTGCTCGAAGTACGTCAGCAGGTCGTCCTCGTCGAGGTCGGACTTGTTGCCGAGGCCGACGATCGCCGAGACCCCCATCTTGGTCGATCGGCTGAAGCCGATGATCGACATGCCGACGCCGCCGCTTTGCGACGACAGGGCGACCTTGCCGCGGACGTCGTAGGCGGTGCAGAACGTGGCGCAGAGGTTTTCCGGCGTATAGTAGAAGCCGTAGATGTTCGGTCCCATGATGCGCACGCCATGCTTGCGCGCAACCGCCACCAGATCGTCCTGCAGCTCGACCTCGCCGACCTCGCCGAAGCCCGAGGGGATCATGACGGCGCCGGGAATCCCCTTCCTGCCGACCTCGTCCAGGGCGGCGGCGCAGAACTTGGCGGGGATCGCGAAGACCGCGAGATCGACCTCGCCCGGAATGTCGAGAACGCTCTTGTAGACCTTCTTGCCGAGGATCTCGTCGGCCTTGGGGTGGACCGGATAGATCTCGCCCCGATAGCCGCCGTTGATCAGGTTCTTCATCACCGAGTTGCCGATCTTGCCGTCCTCCGCCGAGGCGCCGACCACGGCCACGGCGCGGGGATGGAAGATCCGGTTCATGGCGCCGAGGATCTCCTCCGCAGACGGCCGGAAGATCTCCTTTTTCGGCTTGAAGTCGACCGAGATCAGCGCGTCGACCGCGGTCGCCCCGTCCTTGGTCGCGAAGATCGGATTGAGGTCGATCTCCTGGATCTCGGGAAAGTCGGCGATCATGTTCGAGACGGCGACCACGACCCTCGCGAGCGCGTCGCGGTCGATCGGGTCGGCGCCGCGGACGCCGCGCAGCACCTCCGCTGCCTGGATGCCGTCCAGCATCGAGAGCGCATCGTCGGTGCTGGCGGGAGCCAGGCGAAAGGTCACGTCCTTCAGCACCTCGACCAGGACGCCGCCCAGCCCGAAGGCGACCAGCTTGCCGAAGCTGGGATCGGTGACCGCGCCGACGATCACCTCCTGCGCTTGGCCCGTCAGCATCTGCTGGACCTGGACGCCCTCGACCTTGGCATTGGGGGCGTGGCCCCTGGCGGCATCGACGATCTTCTGGTAGGCAGCCTCGGCCGCGGCCGCCGAGGATACCCCGACGACGACGCCGCCCACCTCCGTCTTGTGGAGGATGTCGGGGGAGACGATCTTCATCACCACCGGATAGCCGATCGCATCGGCCAGCCGAGCGGCCTCGCCGGCCGACGTGGCAAGGCCCTCCTTCGGCAGCGGAATCCCATAAGCGGCGCAGGCCTCGTAGCATTCGGGCGCCGTGAGCGACGAGCGTCCCTGGCTCTTCACCCGATCGAGGATCGCGCGAACCGTTGCCTTCCCCTGCCCCATGGTCGATCCTCCTGGGTTGGTTTTCCGGCCCCTGCCGTCCGCCACGGGCCTGCGAATTTGTGGGATACCATACACCACAGACCAGCTGCCCGCAACGCGAATAGCCCGGCTCTCTCAGCCACCTTGGCCGGCCACCAGCGAGGGCTGCCGGTGCCGCGAGGTCGCGGCAAGCGCGCGGCCTTCGCGGTCGAAGAGGTGGCACAGCGCGGGATCGATGGAGACGGCGATCTCGGCGCCCGCCTTGATGAAGATCTGCCCCGCTTGCTTGATCGTGACCGGTTCGCCCGACTGCAGCGAGCCGTAGATGAACGACTCGCCGCCCAGAGGCTCGGTCAGGTTGACCACGATGCGGGCGTGCGGGTGCGCGCCGTTGCCTGCCGTCGTCGCCGCCGATGACGAGATGCTCCGGCCGGATGCCGAGCGTCAGGCGATCGCCGTCCCTGGCGCTGCCCGCATCGCGCGGCAGCACCAGCAGCGTGCCGTCGTTCAGCCGGACCTCGACCCCCTCGTCCCGCCGGCCGACCACGCTCGCCTCGAGAAAGTTCATCTTGGGCGAGCCGATGAAGCCCGCGACGAAGAGGTTGGAGGGCTCGTTGTAGAGATCGAGCGGCGTGCCGACCTGCTCGATCCGGCCCAGGCGCAGCACCACGATCGTATCCGCCATGGTCATGGCCTCGACCTGATCGTGGGTGACGTAGATCATCGTCGCATCGATCCGCTGATGCAGCTTGGCGATCTCCACCCGCATCTGCACCCGCAGCTCCGCATCGAGGTTGGAGAGCGGCTCGTCGAACAGAAAGATCTTCGGCTCGCGGACGATCGCGCGGCCGATCGCGACCCGCTGCCGCTGCCCGCCCGAGAGCTGCGCCGGGCGGCGGTCGAGCAGCGGCTCGATCTGCAGGATGCGGGCGGCCTCGCCGACCCGCTCCGCGATCAGCGCCTTGGGCGCGCGCATGGTCTCGAGCCCGAAGGAGAGGTTCTTGCGGACCGTCATGTGCGGATAGAGCGCGTACGACTGGAAGACCATCGCGAGGCCGCGCTTGGCGGCGTCGACCTCGTTGACCAGCTCGCCGTCGATGAAGATCTCGCCGTCGCTCACCTCCTCGAGCCCGGCGACCATCCGCAGCAGGGTCGACTTGCCGCAGCCGGACGGGCCGACGAAGACCACGAACTGGCCGTGCTCGATCTCGAGGTCGATGCCGTGGATCACCTCGGCGTGGCCGAAGCGCTTGACGACCCGATGCAGCCGCAGCTCAGCCATCACGCCCTCCCGACCTTGGCCGCCAACCGTGATACCAGGGATGTTCCGGCCCGATCGGCAGGGTGACGTTGGCGCCTGAGCGGGCCGAGTAGTACGAAGCCGTCAACAGCTCGATCGAGGCTCGCGAATCCGCGAGCGTGACGGGCGGAGGACCGCCCTCGGTGAGCGCCGCATGCAGCCGGCTGAACTGGCCCTCGAAGTGCTCGGGCAGCGGCGCGAAGCCGGCGAGCGCCGCATCGATCTCGGCCCTGCCCGCCTCGTCCGCGGTCTCGAACCGCCAGGGCTCGAGATGCGGCCGATAGGGGCTGAGGTTGCTCTCGACCGTGACCCGCTCGAAGTAGAAGCGCAGCCGCGAGTGCTCGAGCGCGGCACCCATCGTGACCGAGAGCGCGGCCAGCGCCGCCATCCGCGAGCTCCAGCGAGACCACCGCGCAGTCCTCGGTCTCGATCGGGTTGACGCGCGTCGCCGTGCGCGCATGCACGCTGCGGACGGGACCCAGCGCGTGCATGAGCATGTCGTGCGCATGGATCGCATGCGAGGTCAGCGAGCCGCCGAGCTCGGTCGCGAAGCGGCCACGCCAGGGCACGGCATAGTAGGCAGCACCGCGCCGCCAGTGGGTCTCGACGGTCGCGAGGTAGGTCTTGCCGAGCAGGCCCGCATCGCGCAGGTGCAGGAGCCGGCGAAAGCCGTTGCCGAAGCGGTACTGGAAGATCGGCGACACATGCCTGCCGGTCGTCTGCGCCAGCGCCGTGAGCCGGTCGACCTCGGCGAGCGAGGCTGCGAGCGGCTTCTCGCAGATCACATGCTTGCCCGCCTCGAGTGCTACTTCGGTCTGGGCGACATGCAGGCCCGCGGGCGTGCAGAGGTCGATGATGTCGATGTCGTCGCGGGCGAGAAGCGCGTCGTAGGAGGTCGTCGAGCCGACGCCGTAGCGGTCGGCGACGGCCTCGGCCTTCGCCGGATCGATGTCGCAGAACGCGACCAGCTCGAACTGTTCCGGCAGCCTGATCAGCGCGTCGATGTGCTGGGTGCCGATCCCGCCGCCGACGACCGCGACCCTGAGCCGTGCGCCGGACGATGCCGTCATCGCTTCATCGCCGACATGGCGACGCCGCGGATGATCAGGCGCTGGAAGAACAGGAAGAAGACGAACACCGGCACCAGCGAGAGCGTCGACATGGCGAACAGCTGGCCCCAGGCCGACAGCCCTTGGCTGTCGACGAACGCGCGCAGCGCCAGCGGCACGGTGTAGTTGGCGATGTTGTTCAGATAGATGAGGGGGCCCAGGAAATCGTCCCATGTCCAGATGAACGAGAAGATCGCTGCGGTCGCCAGCACGGGCGTGCTGAGCGGCAGGATGATCCGCCAGTAGATCCGCCACGGGCCGCAACCGTCCATGCGCGCGGCCTCGTCCAGCTCGCGCGGCAGGCCGCGGAAGAACTGCACCATCAGGAAGATGAAGAAGGCGTCGACCGCGAGGAACTTCGGCACGACGAGCGGCAGGATGGTGTCGATCCAGCCGATGCTGTGGAACAGCACGTATTGCGGCACCAGCGTGACGTGGTAGGGCAGCATGAGCGTGCCCAGCATCAGCGCGAACCACACCCACTTGAGGCGGAACTCGAGCCTTGCGAAGGCATAGGCCGTGAGCGAGCAGGCCATCAGGTTGCCGACGACCGACAGGGCGGCGATCAGGAAGGAGTTGGTGAAGAAGCTCGTGAAGCTCTCGCGCAACGCGAACCAGCCCCCGACGTAGTTGCCGAGCGCGACCTGATCGGGCCAGAGCCCGAGATCGCTGAAGATCTCGCTCTCGGGCTTGAAGGAAGCGGCCACCATCCAGAACAGCGGGTAGAGCATGCCGAACGACGCGAGGATCAAAAGCGCGTGCTTCACCAGCGCGCGCCGGAACTCGCGCCGCTCGCGCAGCCGGCGCGCCTGGGCCCTCGCCGCGCGCAGCGCCTCAGGATCGAGAGTCTTCATAGTAGACCCAGTACTTCGAGGTCAGGAACGCGATCGCCGTGAAGATGCCGATGATCACGAGCAGGACCCAGGCGAGCGCCGCGGCATAGCCCATGCGGAAATTGGCGAAGGCTTCCTGGTAGAGGTAGATCGTGTAGAACAGGGTCGCATCGATCGGCCCGCCGGTGCCGCCCGAGACGATGAACGCCTGGGTGAAGGCCTTGAAGGCCTCGATGGTCTGCAGGACCAGGTTGAAGAAGATGACCGGGGCCAGCAGCGGCAGGGTGATCCGCATGAACTGGCGGGTCTTGCTCGCGCCGTCCATCGACGCGGCCTCATAGAGATCGGTCGGTATCTGGCGAAGCCCGGCGAGGAAGATCACCATCGGCGAGCCGAACTGCCAGACCGCGAGGATGACGAGGGTGTAGAGCGCATAGTCGGGGTGGTGCAGCCAGGCCTCGCCCTGATAGCCGACGACCGCCAGCAACTGGTTGACGACGCCCTCGCGCTCGAACAGCTGGCGCCACAGCACGGCGACCGCGACCGACGCGCCGAGCAGCGAGGGCAGATAGAACAGCGCCCGGTAGATCCCGACCCCGCGAATGCCCTTGTCCAGCAGCATCGCCAGCGCCAGCGCCACGATCAGCTTGAGCGGCACCGACCACAGGACGTAGGTGAACGTGACCTTGAGCGCCTGCCAGAAGCGCTGGTCGAGCGTGAACATGTAGATGTAGTTCTCGAGCCCGATCCACTGCGCCGGCGTCAGCAGGTCGAAGCTCGTGAAGGAGAGATAGAGCGAGGCTAGCGTCGGGCCCAAGGTGAGGCCGAAGAAGCCGACCAGCCAGGGCAGGAGGAAAAGGTAACCGGCGCCGTTACGCCGCCACGCCCGGCGCACCCGGGCACCAGGCCCAGCCGGTGAGGCGGCCCGCTGCGCGATGGCAGCGGGCTGCGTCACGATCGTCGACATGGCTCAGCTGCGACGCAAGATCGACTCCGCAGTGGCGTGGAACTCGCTGGCAGCGTCGGCCACGCTCAGGCGCTCGAAGGTGAGCTCCGGATACATGCGCAGCAGCATCTGCTCGATCTCGCCGGCACCCTTGGGCGGCGGCGGCGGCAGGGGCGAGACGTTGTCGGCGACGATCGCCAGATAGTCGATCATCGTCTTCTCCAGCGGGTCCACCTCCTCGATCAGAAACTCGCGCACCCGCGCGTCGCCCGGCACGCCGCGCTCGACGCGCAGGATCGCCGCGGCGTCCAGGTCGGAGGCGAGGAACGAGGTGAACTTGACGGCCTCGTCCTTGACCTGGCTGGTAGCGCTCACCGAGATCAGCATCGAAGGCTTGAGATACTGCCCCGGCTGCCCGCCCGCGTCGTTCGGGAACATGTTCATGCCGAGCTTGTGCGGGTTCAGGGCCTGGAGCGCCACCAGCTGGTTCGAGTGCGCGAAGTCGATCGCAGCCGAGCCGATGGTGAGCGGCATGTTCGGCAGATCGGTGTCGCGCACGGTGATCTCGGGTGTCGGCACGAGACCCTCATCGCGCATGCCCTGCCACAGGCCGAAGTAGTCGGCGACGTCCTCCTCGCCGTAGCCGAGACCGCCATCCTCGGTGTAGAGCGCCTTGCCGCGCTGGCGCAGGAAGCACTCGAGCGCGGGCTCCCAGTGGCCCTTGTCGGCAACGCCCCAGTAGTTTTCGCCACCCTGCTTCTTGACCTCGCCGGCGAGCGTTCGCAGGTCGTCGTAGGTCCAGGTGTGATCCGGCATGGCTACGCCGAGCTCGGCGAGCTTGTCCTGGTCGTAGAAGCAGGCGATCGAGTTGCTCGTCCACGGCACGGCATAGAGCTGGCCGCCGACCCGGCCGCTGTTCAGGAAGCTGTCGTCGAAGTGGCTGAGGTCCAAAGTGTCGCCGAATAGTCGTCGAGCGGCTCGAGCTGCTGACGCCGCGCGTACTCGAAGAGGTAGCGATAGTCCATCTGGACCACGTCGGCCATGTTCTGGCCCGACGCCTGCGTCGCCATCTTCGCCCAATAGTCGTCCCAACCGATGGTCTCGGCTTCGACGGTGATGTCGGGATGCTTCTCGTCGTACAGGTCGACGACGGCGTAGGTGCGCTTGTTGCGGTCAGGATTGCCCCACCAGAACCATCGCAGCGTGGTGGCCTGGGCCCACGCGCTGCGGCCAATGCCGCCAAGAGCCGCGGTCGCGAAAGCCGTGCCGGCGACACGGCCGCTGAACTGCCTGCGCGTCAGTCTGCTCATTTCGCTAGCCTCCCTTCGGTAGCGACTCGCCCCCATAGCGTAAGAACGTCTCTGCGGCTGGTTTGATCCCGGTCCGCGATGCGGCGTCTGCGCCGGTTGCGGCACGATCGCCGGAATCCGGCCCGTGCCAGCCTCTACCAGAACGCGTCGACGGTAGGGCTTGTCATCCGAACCTGTCAAGTCTTATTACAGGTTAGAGCGCCGGCGCTCCGCCGCTCGAGAAAGCAGGGAGATCGGGTCAGTGGCCTCTCAAGCCAGCAGCAAGCGTCGCGTCGCCCTCGTGGGCACGGGCCATCGCGGCACCGGGATGTGGGGGCAGGAGCTGCTCGCCGAGTGCGGCGACTGGGTCGACATGGTCGGCCTTTGCGACGTCAACCGGCTGCGCCTCGAGCGTGCGCGCACGCTCATCGGCACCGATGCACCGCTGTTCGGCGACCTGGGGGCGATGCTGCACGAGGTGCGGCCCGACACGGTGATCGTGTGCTCGCGCGATTCGGACCACGACGCGCACATCGTCGACGCCCTGCAAGCCGGCTGCGACGTCATCACCGAGAAGCCGATGACGACGAGCGCGGAAAAATGCCGGCGCGTCATGGAGGCGCAGGCGCGCACCGGGCGGCGGCTCGATGTCGCCTTCAACTACCGCTACGCGCCGACCTCGCGCAGGCTCAAGGAGCTGCTGCTGTCCGGGGTCATCGGCGAGATCGCTTCGGTCGATTTTCACTGGTATCTCGATACCGAGCACGGCGCCGACTATTTTCGGCGCTGGCATGCCCATTCCGAGAGCTCGGGCAGCCTGTTCGTGCACAAGGCGACCCATCACTTCGACCTGTTGAACTGGTTCCTCGAATTCGGAGCCTGCCGAGGTTTTTGCGCGCGGCGCCCTGCGCAACTACGGCCGCGCCGGCCCCTTCCGCTGGGTGCGCTGCAAGAACTGTCCGCATGCGGAAATCTGCGACTACCACGTCGATATCGGCAAGAGCGAGCGCCTCGATCTTCTCTACGAGGAACCGTCGAAGGAGGACGGATACTTTCGCGATGGCTGCGTCTTTCGCGAGGAGATCGACATCCCGGATACCATGACCGCGACGATCGTCTACGAGAGCGGCGTGCAGATCGCCTATTCGCTCAACACCTTCATGCCGATCGAGGGCTACCATCTCGCCTTCAACGGGCGACGGGGCCGGATCGAGCTCCGGCAGTACGAGCGCCAGCCCTGGCGGACGCCCGACCACGACGAGATCCTGGTGATGGTGAACTTCGGGCCGACGGAGCGGGTCATCGTCCCGCACGAGCCGGGCGGCCATTTCGGCGGCGACGTGGTGCTGCGCCGGATGCTGTTCGCGCCGGGCATGGCCGACCCGCTCGGCCAGCGCGCCGACGCGCGCGCCGGTGCGCTCTCGGTGCTGTGCGGCGTCGCGGCGCGCGAGAGCGCACGGCAGAACCGGCCGGTCTCGATCGCCGAGCTGAACGGCCTGCCCGGCGCGCCGGCATGAGCACGATCCATCTTACGCCCGCGCGCCGCTGGCGCCTTGCGGACGTCCTCTACGGCCAGCTCCTGATGCGGATCGTCAACGGCGACGTCGCCGAGGGCGACCGGCTGCCGTCCGAAGCCGAGATCGGCAAGATGTTCGGTGCGTCGCGCCCGGTCGTGCGACAGGCGTTGATGCAGCTCCAGGCGGATGGCCTGGTGTATGCCCGCAAGGGCGCTGGAACCTTCGTGCGCATGCGGCCGCCCGCCCGCCTGCATGACTTCGTCGAGCCGGCGGACGTCGCCAGCTATCTGCGCTCCTTCGAGCTGCGCAGCGGTCTGGAGGGCGAGGCCGCGCGTCTCGCCGCGGTGCGGCGCACCCGCAACCACCTGAAGGCCATCGAGGATGCCGCGCACGCCCTCGACGATGCCATCACGCGCAAGGAAACCGGGCACGAGGCCGATTTCGGGTTCCACATGGCGATCGCCGAAGCGACCGACAACGAGCTGTTCGCGCGCGTTCTCGACGACCTCGCGGACATCATGCGCGGCTCGATGGCGATGGGGCTGTCGCTGACCAGGACCGGGTCCGACCTGCGCCGCAGCCAGGTCTTGAAGGAGCACTGGCAGATCGCGGATGCGATCGCCGCCCAGGATGGCGAGGCGGCAGCGCTGTACATGCGGTTTCATCTCGCCCAGACGCGCCTGCGCGCGACGGATGCGCGCAGCGAAACCTAGAGGTGCTGCCTCCAATCCATCTCAATCGAAGAACGCGGCGTCCTCCTCCAGCAAGGTAGGGCCGCGCCTTCTCGGGATCGATCTCCACCCCCATGCCCGGGCGGTCCCAGACCTCGATCCTGCCGTTCCTGACGATCGGGTCGGGCAGCCCGTCGACGATGTCGTACCACCATTTCGGATCGCCCGCCGGCAGCTCGAAGGCGATGTAGTTCTGCGGCAGGGTGGCGCAGACCTGGACCAGCGCGGCGAGCCCGAGCAGGCCGTTGCCGGTGCCGTGCGGCGCCATCAGGATGCCGTGCAGATGGGCGTATTCGGCGATCCATTTCAGCTCGGCGATGCCGCCGACGTCGCACGGGTCCGGCCCGACGACGTTGACCGCGTGACGCTCGATCAGCTCCTTGAAGTTCTGGCGCAGATAGATCTGCTCGCCGGTGTGGATCGGCGTCGAGGTCGCCTGGGTCAGCTCGCGATAGACGTCGGCGTTGACGTAGGGCACGTAGTCGCCGGTCAGCATGTCCTCGAGCCAGAGCAGGTTGAGGGGCTCGACGGCGCGCGCGAACCGGATGGCGTCCGGCAGCGTCCAGCCGGGGCCGCAGTCGAGTGCCAGGCCGACCTCATCGCCCAGCACCTCGACCATCGCCTCGACGCAGGCGATGACGTGCTTCATGCCGCGCTGCGGTCAGCAGCCCGGTGTCGAGCGCGCCGTGGTAGCCGCTGCTTCTGCGGCTCGCCGTGGAAGAAATCGCGGACCTCGCGCTTCATCGGGCTGTGGAAGGCGACGCCCTGCTTGACCATGGTGAAGCCCTCGGGCAGCGCCTTCATGCGCCTTGCCTCCTCGGCGTAGTGCTCGGGCTCGCAGCCGGGCAGCGGCGAGCGCAGCGCGCCGTTGTAGACCCGCACGTGGTCGCGCACCTTGCCGCCGAGCAGCTTGTAGACCGGCAGGCCCGCCGCCTTGCCGGCGACGTCCCACAAGCGCCATCTCGATCGCGCTGACGGCACTGCCCCACGGCTTGAACGCGCCGCGCTGCCGGATGCGCAGCATGACCCGCTCGACATTGGTCGGGTCCTCGCCGAGCAGCGCTTCGCGGAAATGCAGGATGAAGGGCTTGAGGTAGGGCTTGTACTGCTCGACCTCGCCGAAGCCGCTGATGCCTTCGTCGGTGACGATGCGGACGATGGGGTTCTTGCCGATGACGGCGCATTTGAGGTCGGTGATCTTCATGTCGGGCGTGGCCTTCCTGGTGTTCGCGTCTAATCGGTCGCGGAGGTCGCCTGGCGCTTGCGCCACGCCTCGTACTCGGGGCGGGCCGCGTCGGTGAGCGGATAGTAGCGGCGCAGATCGCCGCCCTCCGACAGCCGCTCCCGGGAAAAATCCTCCCATTCGTGCCGGGCGTGCGCCTGCTCGATGAGCTCGCCCGCGAGCGCTACCGGCACCACCGCGGCGCCATCGTCGTCGGCGACGATGATGTCGCCCGGCATCACCAGCACGCCGCCGCAGGCGATCGGAACGTTGACCGCGAACGGCATGATGTCGGTCTGGGTATGAAAGTTCGGCGTGACGCCCCGCATCCACAGGCCGAGATCGATGTTCTGCGCGTGCACGTAGTCGCGAATGCAGCCGTCGATGACGACGCCCGGCGCCGCCTTTGCCCCTGAAGTAGGTCAGCATCATCTCGCCGAAGATGCCGCTCCGCATGTCGCCGCGGGCATCGACCACCACGATGTCGCCCGGCTGGGTGTGATAGAGCACGTGCCGGTGCAGCTGCTTCTCCGGCTCCGCGTACTCGTCCTCGCCGTAAAGGTCCTCCCTTTTCGGCATGAACTGCAGCGTCAGCGCGGGCCCGGCGACGCGTCCTGCCCTTGGTCCAGGCCGTGGGGCCGCAGATGTGCGCGTTGCGAATGCCCATGTGAAACAGCGTGCTGCTCGCGGTGGCGGCCCCCATCTGCCTGATCTTCTCGACCAGGTGCGCCGGCGGCCGCGTGATGTCGTCGGTCGTCGTCATGCTGCTCCGTCCCTCCTCAGTTGTCCGTACGCCTCGTCGCCGAAGAAGCTCGAGCCCGGCTTCAGGTGCGCCCGCGCCACGTCCTCGTTGAGGGTCAGGCCGTGGCCGGGGCGATCGTCGAGGTGGATGAAGCCGCCCTCGATCGACGGGCGCGCCCTGCGACCAGGTCGCCCCACCAGGCGACGTCGTGGGCGTGATACTCCATGACCAGAAAATTGTTCATCGCGGCGCAGACGTGCGCGGCGGCCACGGTGCCGATCGGGCTCGCGACGTTGTGGGGCGCGATCGGGATGTAATAGAGGTCGGCGTGGTCGGCGACCTTCTTCGCCTCGGCCAGGCCGCCCATCTTGGGGATGTCGGGCGCGATGATCCGCGCCGCCTGCTTCTCGATCAGCTCGCGGTAGCCGTGCTTGCGATAGAGGTTCTCGCCGGTGCAGATCGGCGTGCGCGTGCTGTGGGTGACGTGGCGCTGCGCCTCGATGTTCTCCGGCGGCACCGGGTCCTCGAGCCAGAGCAGGTCGTACGGCTCCAGCGCCTGGGCGAGCTTGATCGCGTCGTTGACGCTGAACTTCCAGTGCGCGTCCATCGCGACCATGATCTCGGGCCCGACGGCCTCGCGCACGGCGCGCACGACGTCGACCATCCAGCGCCATCTCCGCGCGAGCCGATCGTGCGGTTGAAGGGCTCGAACCAGTGCCGGCGCGGATGCGGATCGTCCGAGATGTCGAGCGTGAAGGGATTGCGCGTGTCGAGGTCGAACTTGATCGCGGTGAAACCCGCCGTCGACCACCTCCCGCGCCCGCCTGCCGTAGTCGGCGGGATCCGGCGTGCGCGCCGGCGTGGCAGTCGGCGTAGATGCGGATCCGGTCGCGGAAGCGGCCGCCGAACAGGGTGGAGATCGGCGTGTTGAGCGCCCGGCCGACGAGGTCCCAGAGCGCGATCTCGATGCCGCTGATCGCGGTCACCGTCGCGCCGGCCTGCGAGCCCTCGCCGGAGAGGCAGCGGATCATCATCTCGAACAGCTTGTTGATGTTGCGCGGGTCCTCGCCGATCAGCAGCGGCTTCGCCTTGTGCACCAGCTCCGCGACGCCGGCGCCCCAATAGGCCTCGCCGAGGCCGGTGACACCCTGCGTCGGTCTCGATCCTCACCAGCACCCAGGGAAATTTCCCTGGATCACCGCGGTCCGCACACTCTCGATCCTCACGCCTGCACCTCCTGAACTGCGCACTCACTGGTCGGCCGCCAATGCCTGCTCCGTCCGGCCGTCGAACAGATGCAGCCTCGCCTGGTCGAAGTCGATCCAGACCGGCTCGTCGGGCGCCAGGCGCAGGCCCGGGGCGACGCTGACGACGACGATCGCCCGGCCGAGCCAGACATGGGCGTAGGTGAGGTCGCCGGTCGGCTCGACCGTGTAGACGCGCCCGGGCACGGCCCCGGGCCGGCCCTCGGTGTGCAGCCGCGATCGTGCTGTGGCGGGCGCCGACCACCACGCTCGCCGGCGCGGCGACCGCTGCGCGCGCCGGGCGTTCATCGCCGAGAGCGGACAGCTCCAGCCGTCGCCTTCGCAGCGCGGCACCGTTGCCGTCGGTCACGACCTGGCCGGAGCAGGTTCATCGCCGGGCTGCCGACGAAGCCGGCGACGAAGGTGTTGACCGGATGCGCGAAGACCCGTCGGGCGAGTCGTACTGCTGCAGCACGCCGCCGCTCATGACCGCCATCTTGTCGGCCATCGTCATCGCTTCGAGCTGGTCGTGGGTGACGTAGATGACGGTGGCGTTGAGATCCTGGTGGAAGCGCTTCAGCTCGGCGCGCATCTGCACGCGCAGCTTGGCGTCGAGGTTGGAGAGCGGCTCGTCCATCAGGAAGACGCGCGGGTCGCGCACCAGCGCGCGGCCGAGCGCGACGCGCTGCTGCTGGCCGCCGGAGAGCTCGCGCGGGCGGCGATCGAGCAGGTGCTCGATGTCGAGGACCTTCGCCGCCGCCTTGACCTTCTCGTCCGATCGCGGCTCGGGCGACTTGCGCATCTTCAGCGGGAAGGCGAGGTTCTCGAAGACGGTCTTGTTGGGGTAGAGCGCGTAGTTCTGGAAGACCATCGCGAGGTCGCGATCCTTGGGATCGAGATCGTTGACCAGGCGGTCGCCGATGTAGATCTCGCCGTCGGTGAGCTCGATCAGGCCGGCGACGAGGTTGAGCGTCGTCGTCTTGCCGCAGCCCGACGGGCCGACCAGCGCCACGAACTCGCCGTCGCCCGACGGTCAGCGAGACGTGGTCGACGGCCACGACCGCGCCGTAGGTCTTGACCACCTCGCGCAGCTCAACCTGAGCCATCTCGATCCCTTCGAAGTGCTGTGGCAGCCAAAGCGATTAGGACTTCACCGCGCCTTCGGTCAGCGCGCGCACGAAGTACTTCTGCAAGACCAGGAAGAGTACGACGACCGGCACGCTCATGATGAACGAGGCCGCCATCAGGCCCGGCCAGTTGGTGGCGTACTCGGTGAAGAAGCGCTGCAGGCCGACCGGCAGGGTCAGCTTGCTGTCGTCGTTCAGGAAGGTCAGCGCGTAGACGTACTCGTTCCAGGCGGGGATGAACGAGTAGATCGCGGTGGCGATGATGCCCGGCGCGGACAGCGGCATGATCACGCGCAGAACGCCTGGAAGCGGGTCGCCCCGTCGATGCGCGCCGCCTGCTCGAGCTCGAGCGGGATGTTGTCGTAGAAGCCCTTTCAGCAGCCAGATCGAGAGCGGCAGGCCGAAGGTCAGGTAGGTCAGGATCAGCGAGGCCGTGGGTGTTCACGAGATCGAGGAACCGCATCATGATGAACAAGCGGCATCAGGAACACGACGGCCGGGAACATGTTGCGGAACAGCACCGAGAAGAACAGCAGCTTGCGGCCGGGGAAGCGGAAGCGCGAGAAGGCGTAGGCGGCCGGCACGGCGACGGCGACGCCGAGCACGGTCGTCGCCGCCGGACACCCAGATGCTGTTGCGCATGTAGCGCAGGAACTGGCTGCCGACGTCGCCCGTCGGCGAGAGCAGGCGCGTATACTGCTCGAACGTGATGGTGGTCGGAATCCAGTCCGGCGGATACTGCAAGGCGGCGAACTGCGTCTTGATCGAGGTCAAGAGCATCCAGACCATCGGCAGGATGGCGAACAGCAGCAGAGCAACGAGGTAGACCCAGCCCGCAACGCCCCATGCACGTTCGGCCAGCGCCGATCCTGCTCATCGCCATGCCTCCGCTCATCATTGAAGGTGAGCGCGCGCACGTAGAAATAGCCGAGCGCCATCATGACGACGAACAGGATCACCGAGTAGGCCGAGGCGATGCCGAAGCGGATCCGGGAAGGCGAGCTGGTAGATCGCGGTGATCCAGATGTCGGAGGCGCCGGCCGGCCCGCCGCCGGTCATCACCCAGGGGATCGTGAAATAGTTGAGGTTGGTGACGAACAGCAGCAGGACCGTGATCAGCGTCACGCCTTTCAGATGCGGCATGGTGACGTGCCAGAAGCGCTGCCAGGCGCCGGCGCCGTCGACCCGCGCGGCGCGCAGCAGCTGCTCCGGCACGGTCTGCAGGCCGGCCAGCATCATGATCATGGCGAAGGGGAACTCTTTCCAGACGTTGACCACGATCAGCGAGGGCAGCACCCGGTCGATGTTGTCGAGGAAATTGATCGGTCCGTCGGTCAGCCCCATTGCACGGACAGCGCGCCGATGACGCCGAAGTCGCTGTGGTACAGCCAGCGCCAGACATAGGACGGCGGCGACCGCGCTGATCACGTAGGGGACGAGCAGGATGCCGCGGATCAGGGCGCGGCCATGGAACTCGCGATTGAGCACGAGCGCGGCGCCGAAGCCCATGACGAACGCGAAGAAGGTCGAGAAGACGGTCCAGATCGCCGTGTTGATCGTGACGTCGCGGAAGCTGTTGCTCGGCAGGATGCGCTCGTAGTTCTCCAGGCCGACGAAGATCTTGTCGGCCATGGCGAGGCTGGGCGGCGTGTTGAAGAACGAGAGATAGACGGTGTAGTAGATCGGATAGCCGATCACCAGGAACATCACGCCGAGCGCGGCAGGATGTACAGGTAGTCGCACCGGTGGCGATACATCTGCCGGAGGAGACCGGGGCTCCTGTAGCTTGTCCGGATCAGGCGCGCCCCTGACCCGCGCTCGGTCGCTGCGGCCATGCCACTCCTTTCGTCCCAGCGACGAACCCGACCCGCGTCGCCGCGCGCGGGCCGGGTATGGTCACGCGTCGGGGTTCACAGCCCCGCCAGGAGATCCTCGATCTGTCCCGCCGCGTCGTCGGCCGCGTCCGCCACCGTCATCTTCTCGGTCAGCGCGTTCTGCATCATCTCCGGCACGATGATGTTCATGATCTCGGTCGATTCCGGCATCACCGGGAACGGGATGCCGTACGGCAGCATCGACGTCGTGACGTCGAGGAACTTGATCTGCTCGAGCCGCTCCTTCATCCACTTGGTCCGGAAGCCGCGCAGTTGCCGGGATTGGAGCCGGCCCAGTTGTACTTGCGTCGACCACTCGGGCCCGGTCAAGAACGCGACGAGCGCCCGCGCGGCGTCGACGTCGACGTCGCCGTCCACGACGTCGGGGTTGAAGATGTGGACGTTCGAGCCGCCGAACACGACCGCGCGCGCGCCGGGCCCTCGGGATCAGGCCGTAGCGCATGTTCGCGACGACCGCGTCGGCGATCTTCTTGTCCGCGCCGGTGGCCCTTGCCGCCGCGTCGAGCATCGCGGCGTAGCTGCTGGGATGGCTGATCATCATCGCGAGCTGGCCGGCGACGAACGGGTCCAGGTTCTCGTCGTTGGTGTTGGTCAGCGCCGAGGCCGGCACCGACTTGTCGCGCACGTACATGTCGTAGGAGGCCTGCAGCGCCGCCTTCGAGCCTTCGTTGTTGATGTAGACCTCCTCGTAGGTCGGGTTCGCCTCGGCCTCGTCGAGCGCGCCGCCGCCGTAGGCCCAGCACTGCGGCATGAAGCGGAACGGCGTGTTGCCGGCGTTGACGCGGGCGACCAGGCCGTAGCCGTTCTTGCCGGTCTTCTCCTTGATCTGCTTGGAGTAGGCGACGACGTCGTCCCAGGTCGCCGGCGGCGCTTCCGGATCGAGGCCGGCCTCGTCGAAGATCGCGGCGTTCCAGATGAACGCCATGGTCTCGTTGTTGGTCGGCACGCCGTAGGTCTTGCCGTGCCAGGTGACCGACTTCATGGCGCCGGGCCAGAACTCGCTCGTCGGATAGCCGACGTCCTCGGGCGCGAACTCCTGCAGCTGGCCCTTGGCGGCGAACTCGACGCCCCAGAGGATCGGCAGGCGCGCAGCCATCGGCGCGGCATGGCCCAGCGCTGCGGTGCGCAGCTTGTTGAGCATGTCGTTGTAGCCGAGATTCTGATTTTCGACCGTGATGTTCGGATACGTCTTTGCGAACGCCGCCCAGAACTGCTTGTCGACTTCGTGATCGATCTCGGGCGAGGCCTCGTTCGGACCGACCCACCAGTAGGTGAGCCGGCCGGTGTAGTCCAGCGGGACCACCTTGGCGCATTCGGCCGCCGTGTCGACCTCGAGGGTCCCGGCGATGCTCGAGATGTAGTCCGGCGTCCACTCGTCGGCATTCACACCCAGCGGACTCTCCTGCGCCCAGGCGCTGAGCGGTCCTCGAAAGCCCGCCGCCACCCCGACTGCCGCGGAATAACCGAGCAGTTTTCTCCGGTTGATGAGCAATGACTTGTAGTCGCTGGAAGTTTTCATCGGTCCCTGTCCCGATTGTTGCCTACGACCAACTCGACCTCAAAAGCAGAATCCTGAGGTGTCAAGGGACTGCATTAGTGCACCTCGACCAGCGCAGCCGCTGCCTTCATCCGCAAAGTGCTCGGGCCGCATCTGCCAGGCCAGATGCCGCTTCTCATCGACTTCGGACTGGAGCGCGATGGCGAACTTCATGAGCCACCTCCCAGGTCTAGCCAGATCACCCTGCCGCGCAGGTCGCGCCGCCCTCGTTGCGAAGGCCATTGACCTGCCCGTACATCAGTTCGTATTTGAACTATACGTTTCTTATTTGAACGATAGGATGGGCGCATGACGGTTGTCAAGGCGGGCCAGGACCGGAAGTTGAGCGACAACCATCGCGTGCCGGCCATCGACCGCATGGTCGAGATCCTGGGCCTGCTGGAGCGGCACGAGGACGGGCTCAGCATCCCGGAGTTCGTCGCCGCCTCCGGCGTGCCGCGCTCGACGGTGTACCGGATCCTGAACTCGCTCGAGAGCCATGCCGTGGTGCGGCGCGAGACCAGGGGGCGCTACGTGCTCGGCACGCGGCTCCTGGGCCTTGCCATGCGCGTGCGGCGCGGCCCGGGCAACGAGGACCTGGCGGCGCTGGCACGACCGCACCTGCGTCGGCTGAGCGCGCGCACGCACGAGGTCAGCAAGCTTTCCGTGCCGAACGCCGGCGGCGCGCTCTGCATCGAGGCCGTGCCCGGCTCCAGCATGTTCTCGCTGGCACCGCTGGTAGGCCGCCACTATCCGCTCCATGCAGGGGCCGCGAGCAAGGTCCTGTTCGCGGCGATGGACCCGCCAAGCAGGGCCGCCGTCCTCGAGCGTGGACTTCAGGTCTTCACGCCGAGGACGATGACCAATGTCGCCAAGTTGGAAGCGGAGCTTGGCCGCGTCCGCCGCAATGGCTGGGCGGAGGATCGGGGCGAGTTCAGCATCAGCGTGCGCGCCCTGGCGGCACCCGTCCGCGACGATTCCGGCGCCGTGGTCGCGGCCGTCAGCCTCGCCTACCTGGCCGAGCTGCACGAGCGGCAAGGCGAGGGCTTTCTCCAGGCGGTGATCGAGACGGCGGCCGCGATCTCGGCCGAGATCGGCGCTTAGCTCGAGGCGCGCGCGATACGAGTCGAAATCTCTTCAGGGAGGTGCATATCGATCAGGGAATCCGGACGAGACAACAATCCGGGAGCCTGTGCGATGATGCGAGCTTGCCGACACCTGAGCCGCAGTATCTTCCTTGCCGTGGTCGTCACGCCGGCCTGATGTCGCTGGTCCCTGGCGTCTCGGCTCAGGTCGCGGCTCCTCGCCCTGAGCCGGCGCTCGTCGCGGAGGTCGGACGGCTCGTGAGCCGGCACTTTTACGACCGGGATGCCGTCGAGCGGGTCTGGGCGCAGGCGCGTGCCGTGCACAGCGCAGCCCTGCCGGCCGATCCAACCGACGACGAGGTCGCGGCGGCCCTCGACGCCATGCTTGCCGAGCTTGGCGCGTCCCACACGGGGCACTACACGCCAGGCGATCTCGCCTACTACGAGCTGCTCGACATCTTCGCTCGCGACGGCTGGGCACCGCGTCTGCGGCGACTGTTTCCCGGCGGCAGGATCGCTTACACCGGCATCGGCGTCGTGCCGCGCACGCTGGAGGGACGGGTGTTCCTCGCCGGCGTCTACCACGGCGGGCCGGCCATGCGCGCCGGCCTTCGGGTCGGCGACGAGATGGTCACCGCCGACGGTGAGCCGTTCGACGCGATCGCCTCGTTCGCCGGCAAGGCGGGCCAGCCGGTGACGCTCGAGGTGCGCCGGGTCGCGGAGGGGCCGGTTTTCGCGGTCGAGGTCGTGCCCGAGCGCATCCGCCCGAACGAGTTCTTTCTGCAAGCGTTGCGCACGAGCGTTCGGGTCATCGAGCACGGCGGTCAGCGCCTCGGCTACGTTCGGATCTGGTCCTATGCCCGACGTCAATACCATCGGGTCCTGATCGAGGAGCTGGCCGAAGGCAGCCTGAAAGACGTCGATGGGCTGGTCCTCGACCTGCGCGGCGGCTGGGGCGGGGCGCAACCGGAGTACGCGGAGCTTTTCGTCGGTGGAGCGCCCATCATGAGCTTCGTCGGGCGGGACGGGCGCGAGGCCTTTGCGAGCTTCCGCTGGCGACGACCGGTGGTGGTGCTGGTCGACGAGGGCACCCGGAGCGGCAAGGAGGTCGTAGCCTTCGGGCTGCAGCGCCAGGCCGTGCCGGTGGTCGGAACCCGCACGTCGGGGGCGCTCCTCGCGGCCCGCGGCTTTCTGCTGAGCGACGGCAGCCTGTTGGTGCTGGCGGTCTCCGACGTACGGGTCGAGGGCGAGCGCCTTGAAGGCCGGGGCGTTGTCCCGGATCTCGACGTTCCGTTCCGCCTGCCTTACGCGGCCGGTCGCGATCCGCAGCTCGATGCCGCGCTCGAAGAGCTTGCGCAACGGTCGTGATCAGGCGCCACCATGCCACGCTGGCCGGCAGCCTTGAGGCCCCGAGCCATGGGAGCCTTGCCGTCCGCTCAAAGCTCGTTCAAGGCGTACTCGCGCTGATCGGTATCCGTGGCCGCCTCGGGCAAGCCGGGGAGCCAGGCGTCGTCCGGCAGCGTGCCGTCCTCGAGGAACCGGGCGGTGCTGCCCTCGGGCACGCGCCCCAGCAGCTCCAGGACCTGGAGCCAGAGCAGCGGAATGAACGGCTCGGCGCAGGCATCGGGCAGGTCCGGGCGCCAGCCCTCCCGGCGGCTGCCGAACACGCCGTCCTCGTTGATGCCGGCGATGGTTCGGATGGCAATGCCCTCGGTGCGCTGCAGCTCGGCGAGGGCATGGTCCAGATTGGCCCGGGTCACGCCCTGCTCGACGAGAAGGGCCTCGGCCTCGGGGCTCTCGGGCGCGTGGAGCTGATAGCCCCGGCGCGGGGGTGTTTCGATCATCGGCGGCTCCGGGGAGCGTCTCGACGCTGCCCTTCTGGGCAGCTGGAGGACCAAACAGGGCGTGTTCCGGCACCAATCTCGCCAGCAACTTGTTTGAACATACAGGAGCTTGCGCTCTCCAGGTGTGAAGCGCTTCACACCCCGAGCATGCCGTTTCTTCAGGATCAGGTGCGAGCGAGCGCCTCCAGGACGCGCGCCCAGGCCACCAGGCCGGTGCGGAAGCTCGCGAGCCGGAAGAACTCGTTCGGGCCGTGGAAATCCTCGTCCGCGGTCGAGAAGCTGAAGAACACGGTCTCGATGCCGAGGATGCGCCGGAAGGCGGCACCGATCGGGATCGTGGCGCCCATGGCGACGCGCAGCGGCCGGACGCCGTAGAGGCCCTCGAGCACGTCCTCGACGACCCCCAGCGCCGGCAGATCCGGCGGAAGCGCGGCGGCAGCGCTGCCACGGCCATGGCGCGTGACCTCGAGCCCGAAGCCGGCCGGACATTTTTGCTCGAAATGCCCTCGGATCGCCTCGAACACCCGGTCGGGGTCCTGCCCGGCGGCCAGCCGGCAGGTGATCTTGGCGCAAGCGCGCGCCGGGATCACGGTCTTCGTGCCATCGCCGCCGTAGCCGCCGTTGAGCCCATTGAGCTCGAGGGTCGGCTCCAGCCACTGCCGCCGCAGCAGCTCGACGCCGCTCGGCAAAGGATGGGGCGCTCGCGCGCCGATCTCGGCGAAGTAACGCCCGGCATCGAAGCGGGCGGCTTCGATCGTGCGCAAGATGGCCGGATCGGGCGGGCGTATGCCGTCGTAGAAGCCCGCGACCGCGACGCGCCCGTCGGCATCGTGCAGGCCCGCCACCAGCGCATGCGAGCGCTGCGAGCGGGTTGGGCGCGCTGCCGCCGTGGCGGCCCGAATGCAGGTCCTTGGCGGCGCCCTGCACGGTCAGGTCGAGTGCCAGCAGGCCGCGGCTCGCCACGATCACGGAAGGCAGATCGGCGCGCCACATGGCGCCATCCGCCGACAGCACCAGATCGGCTGCGAGCCGATCGGCAAGGCCACCGATCGCGGCCTCGAGATGCGGGCTGCCGCACTCCTCCTCGCCCTCGATCAGAAACTTCAGATTGACCGGCAGCGAGCCGCGCACCGCCAGAAAAGCCTCGGCCACCAGGATCGGGATCAGCAGCGGGCCCTTGTCGTCCGAGGCGCCGCGCGCATAGAGGCGATCGTCGCGCACCTCTGGCTCGAACGGCGGGCGTCCGCCACGCATCCAGCGGCTCGGGCGGCTGGACGTCGTAGTGGCCATAGACCAGCACGGTCGGCGCATGATCGGCGCCATGCCACCCCGCGGTGACCACCGGGTGACCTGCCGTCGGGTGGACCGCCACGTCCGCGAGACCGGCGGTCGTGAGGCGGTCGGCCGCGAAACGTGCCGCGCGCTCGACGTCCGCCTTGTGCGCCGGCTGCGCGCTGATGCTCGGGATCGCGCAGAAATCGCTGGAGCTCGGCGACGTAGCGATCGAGCCCTGCGGCGAGATGGGCCTCGACGTCGGCGCTCATCGGCCGCCGTCGACGCTCAGCACCTGGCCCGTGATCCAGGACGCGAAGTCGGAGGCGAAGAACAGCACGCCGTGGACGATGTCCGCGGGCGTTCCCAGGCGTCGCATCGCGATGCCCTCCAGCAGCCGCGCCTGGCCGCCCTCGCCCATCGCCTCCCACTGGCGCTCGGTGGTCGGGTTGGAGCGGATGAAGCCCGGCGCAATCGAGTTGACCGTGATGCCGAACGGCCCGAGCTCGTGGCCGAGCTGGCGGGTCAGGCCGATCAGCCCGGCCTTGGCGCTGGCATAGGCCTGGATGCCGGTGAGGCTGGTGGCAAGGCCGGCGCGGCTCGAGATGTTGACGACCCGGCCGCAGCCCTTTGCCTTCATGGCCGGCGCCACGGCCTGCGTGCACCAGAACGCGCCGGACAGGTTGGCATCGACGATGCTCTGCCAGTCGGCGGGCGTGATCTCCTCGAGCGGCCTGCCCACCTGGCCGCGCACGCCGCCGGCGCAGTTGACCAGGATCGAGACCGGGCCATGATTCGCGCTCGACCTCGGCGACGAGCGCCTGGACCGCATCGCGGTCGCCGACGTCGAGCCGGCGCACCCGGCCGCGCTCGCCCAGCTGGCGCGCGGTCTCCGCCAGCGGCTCCTCGGCCAGATCGGTCGCGAACACCTCCGCGCCGAGGTCGGAGAACGCCACCGCGATCGCGCGGCCGAGCCCGTGGCCGGCGCCGGTGACCAGCGCGAGCTTGCCCGAAAAGTCGTATCTCATGCGGCGGTTCCCGCTCGGGCCTCATGCGCCGCGGCGAGCGCATCCAATGTGGCCCACGCCTGCGGCTGCCGGCCATCCTCGATATCGTGGATCAGCGCGATCAGCCGCGCGGTAAGCGGCGTCGCCAGCCCATGCTCCTTGCCGATCGCGACGATCGGGCCGATCTGGGCATCGATCTCGGTGCGCCGCCTGCGCACCGCGAGGTCGCGCCAGATGCCGCTGTGGGTCTTGGCGGACCTGCGGTTGAAGGCGACCATGTCGGCGAACGAGCGCGCGAGCGCATCCGTGGGTGCGCCGGCGGTGAACGCGGCCGGGTCGAAGCCGTCGAACGGCTCGAGGCGGACCCGCAAGGCGGCCGCGACCGCCGCGACCTCCTGGCCGAGCGCCGCGAGCACCGGCCGGTACCGCCTGGCGTCGAGCACATCTGCGATCGCATCGTCGGTCAGCGCGGTCGCGAACAGGAGCGTGCCGTAGATCAGCTTGCTCCACAGATAGCCCCAGATGTTGGCGGTCAGGACCGCGTCGTCATCGAAGGTAAGGAACAGCCGGTGGATGGCCTCGATGCGCGTGCTGCGGCGGCCGTCGAGCTCGCCCACCACCACCGCCCCACGGCCGCCGTACAGCACCAGCCCGGGTCCATGGTAGTCGGCGCCGAAGTTGACGAAGCAGCCGATCGTGCGCGCCTCGCCGACGATCCCGGCGATCACCCGCTCGTTCAGCCCGTTCTGGGCCGAGACCACGACGCCGTCTCCCGCAAGATGAGGCGCCAGCGCTCGCACCGCCGCCTCGGTGTCCTGCGCCTTGACGCACAGCAGCACCGTCTGGAACGTGCCCTCGACCTGTTCGGGCGTGCGTGCCGGGGCGCGCACGGTGTAACGATGGATCGGCCCGGTGATCTCGAGGCCGGACCGGTTGATCGCCGCGACGTGGTCCGCGGCCCGATCCACGAACAGCACGTCGTGGCCGGCGCGCGCCAGGGCGGCGCCGATGCTGCCGCCGATCGCGCCCGCACCCCAGACCAGGGTCGCGCTCATGCCCACGGCCCCTCGAGCAGCTCACGCGTCTCCTCGACCGCGACCTGCCAGATCGCCAGCATGTCCTCGTCGGCACGCTGGTAGTAGCCGCCGAAATTGCCGTCGCCCAGATAGGCCCGCAGCGCCTTCGGAGCCAGCAGCCGCAGCATCGCGAAGTCGATCATCGGCTTCTGCTCGTCCGGCATGGCCACGCCCTCGAGCCGGGTCCAGGGAAAGTTCTCCATCCAGGACGCATGCGAGGCGACCGGATCGATCTCCTGGACCTTGGCGAAGGTTCTTGGCGCGTTCCACCAGTTGTGGAACTTGACCCGCACCTCCGGCCGGTCCGCCATCCACTCGATCGCGGCGGCCTGCGCCGGCTGGTTGCCGCCGTGGCCGTTGACCACGAGGATGCGTCGAAAGCCGCTGCCCGCCAGGCTGTCCAGCACGTCGCGGATCAGCCTGGCGTAGGTCTCGAGCCGCAGGCTGACGGTGCCGGGGTAGGCCAGAAAATAGGGTGTAAGGCCGTAAGGTATCGCTGGAAACACAGGCACGCCCAGCGGGTCTGCGGCATCGAGCGCCACCTTGTGGCTCAAGATGCTGTCGACCGAGAGGCTGAGGCCAGCGTGCTGCTCGGTGCTGCCGAGCGGCAGAACCGCACGATCGTCGCGCTGCAGATAGGCTTCGACCTGGCTCCAGTTCATCGCGCTGACGTTCACGAGCTGCTCCCTGCACCTGCTTCGAAGGAATGGCCGTCGGCGAGAAGCGCGCCCGCCAACCGATCGACGTCGCCTGGATCGGGGATGTGGCGATAGGCGATCGCGCGCTGGCCCGCCCGGAGCCGCTGGGCGATGCTTTCGGCGCCGGTCGCGATCACCACCACGTCCGACCAGGACAGCACCCCGTCGAGCGCCTCGGTATCGACCACCGCGGCCCGCACCGAGCGCACATGCGGCGCGAACCGGTGCACGCCACGCTTCATGATCGAGAGGAACTCCGGCACCAGCGAGATCACGCCGAGCTGGGCCAGCGGGTCGATCCCGGCGAGCGCCCGGCGGGTCTCCTCGGCGGGGATGAAGCTGATCGTCGTGACGTCGGCCGCCGGCAATCGCGCCGCGACCGCGCGCCGCTGGTTGGCGAAGGTCACGACCAGATCGGCATCCTCGCACAGGGCGCGAGCGCCGGCGCGATCGAGCGCGTCGACCGTGGTCGGCACGACGGAGGCGAGGCCGTCGAGCCGCTCGGCGATGGCGCGGGCGTAGTCCCTCGTCGCCTCGTCGAACAGACCGACCATCACGATCCGACGCGCTGCGCCGCGCGCCTGGCTCCGCCGCGAGAAGCGCGCCGTGATCATGGTGGCGAGCTCGCCCGGACCGAGCCCGAGCGCCAGCGCATCCTCGATCACGCCATCCAGCCGGCGCTGCAGGGCAGCGAGGCGCGGGTCGAGGCCGACGGCCGGCCCCCCGTTGTCGCTGACGAAGGTGCCCAGCCCCGAGCGCGCCTCGATCAGGCCGCCGTCCTTGAGCTCGCGATAGACCTGGCTCACGGTCATCGGCGCAACGCCCGCCTCGTCGGCCAGCTCGCGCACCGAGGGCAGCCGCGCGCCGGGGAGCAGCTCGCCGCACGCGATGCCGTACTCGATCAGGCCGCGCAGCTGCACGCCGAGCGGAACCGGCAGATCACGGTCGACCGAAAGCTTCATCGAGCGCTGGTCACCTCCAGTGTCATGGCCGAGCGGCACAGTAGCCGTGCGAAGTACCGTCCATCGATCCGCTTGATCGGCGATCGGCCCGCAGATTGACGGCTGAGCAGGCAGAGGTCTAGTGTCATAATGCACCATGACACAAGCGCCTGCTTCCAGGGGAGGACCACCAATGAAGAAGCTCATGACGGCAGCCCTCGCGGCGGCCCTGCTCTGCGGCGGGAGCACCTACGCCCTCGCCGTCGAGCGCGGCGGCGATCTGACCTTCGGCCGCTACGCCGACAGCCTGTTGCTCGATCCCGTGCTGAACGATGCCAATGTCGACATCTGGATCCTCACCAATCTCTACGACACGCTGATCCGCTCGACCCCCGACGGCAAGGACCTGGAGCCCGGCCTCGCGACCGAGTGGGCGGTCTCGGACGACGGCACCGAGGTCACCCTGACCCTGCGCGAAGGGGTCAAGTTCGCCGACGGCTCGGACATGACCGCCGAGGACGTCAAGTGGTCGCTCGATCGCGCCCGCAACCCCGAGAACGGCATCTGGAACGGCCTGATCGCCTCGATCGATACGGTCGAGATCGCGGATCCGGGCACGATCGTGCTGAAGCTCAAGAATCCGGACCCGACCATCATCCCGGCGCTCGCCGTCTTCAACACGGCGATCCTGCCCAAGGCGCTGTTCGAGGCGGAGCCGGGCGAGACCGATGCCGAGAAGGCCGCATCCTTCGCCGAGCACCCGGTCGGCACCGGCCCGTTCGTGTTCGAGAGCTGGGAGCGCGGCACGCGCATGCGCATCGTGCGCAACCCGCACCACTGGGAGATGGGCGAGGACGGCGAGCCCCTGCCCTATCTCGATTCCGTCACCTTCGAGATCATCCCGGACGACGCGACGCGAATCTTGAAGGTGAAGTCGGGCGAGCTCGGCGGTGCCGAGTTCATCCCGTTCGCCCGCGTCGCCGAGCTCGACGCCGATCCGACCATCGACATGCAGCTCTTTCCGGGGACCCGCGTCACCTATCTGACCATGAACGTGCGGCCGCAGTTGAGCGACGGCACGCCCAATCCGCTGTCCGACGTCAAGGTGCGCCAGGCGCTGAACCATGCGATCGACAAGGACGCGATCATCCAGATCGTGACCTACGGCGTCGGCACCAAGTCGCAGTCCTACATGTCCTCGACCACGCCCATGGCCAGGCTCGAAGGGCCCCTCTACCCCTACGATCCGGAGAAGGCCAAGGCGCTGCTCGGCGAGACCGAATGGGCCGACGGCTTCGAGGTCAGCATCTACGCGCTCGCCGGCAGTGCCGATGAGATCGCGATCGATTCGGCGGTCCAGCAGATGTGGAGCCAGCTCGGCGTGAAGCTCAACATCGAGCAGGTCGACAACGCCACCCGCACCGAGCACTACCGGGCCGGCGACTTCCAGATGCGCAACTCGTCCTGGACCAACGACATCAACGATCCGAGCCAGATCACCTCGTACATGGCGTACTACCCGCTGATCGAATCCCTGCATTCGGGGTGGAACGTCGACGAGGTCAACAAGCTGTTCGAGCAGAGCCAGCAGGAGCTCGACCCGCAGGCGCGCGCCGCCCAGTACGACCGGATCCAGGAGATCCACGCCAGCGAGGCGCCGATCATCTACCTGTACGAGACGCCCTATCCGGTAGCGCTGCAGGAGAGCGTCGAGGGCTTCTATCAGATCCCGCTCGGCAACAACATCTTCGCCGAGACCTACATCGAGAAGTAAGTCTCTCGACATCGTGCCAAGGGGGCGCGAGGCTGGGCCTCGCGTCCCTTGTGCCGAGGAGAAGCCCGGCCTTGCCCAGCCCGAGCTACATCCTTACGCGTCTCTTGCAGATCATCCCGACCTTCCTGTTCATCATGGTGGTCGTGTTCGTCCTGGTGCGGCTTTTGCCCGGTGATCCGGCGAGCGCGATCCTGGGCGAGCGGGCGACCGACGAGGCGGTGGCGCGAATCAATGCCCAGCTCGGCCTGGACCAGCCGGTCCCGGTGCAGTTCGCGATCTTCCTCGAGCGGTTCCTGCAAGGCGATCTCGGCACCTCGATCCATCTGAAAATCCCGGTCGTCCAGCTGATCGAGGAGCGGCTGCCGGTCACCTTGATGCTGACGGCGTTTGCCGCGCTCCTGGCGCTGCTGCTGGCGCTGCCGCTGGCCTTCGCCGCCGCGCTGAAGCGCGATCGCGCTGCCGATGCCGTGATCCGCGGCGCCTTCCAGGTCGGCCTGTCGATGCCGGTGTTCTACATCGGCCTGGTGCTTCTCACGGTCTTCGCCGCCAATCTGCGCTGGTTCCCGGTCGGCGGCTTCGGCGAGACCCTGACCGATCAGCTCTACCATCTGTTTCTGCCGGCGCTGACCCTGGCGCTCAGCCTGTCGGCGGTGCTGATGCGCAACCTTCGCGCCTCGATCATCGAGGTGCTGGGTGCGGAGTATGTGGATTTCGCCCGGGCCAAGGGACTGCGACCGCGGATCGTGATGGCACGCCACGTGCTGCGCAACGCGCTGATCTCCACCGTCACCCTGTTCGGGCTCAGCATGGGCACCCTGATCGGCGGCGCCGTGATCACCGAGACCGTGTTCGCGATTCCCGGCGCCGGGCGCCTGATGATCGACAGCATCTACAGCCGCGACTACCCGGTGGTGCAGGGCCTGACCCTGGCGCTCGCGATCCTGGTCTCGCTGGCGTTCCTGATCACCGATTTGGTCCAGGCGGCGCTCGATCCGAGGATCGGCCGGTGAGCGCGGTGCTGGAAGCGCGCGCGGCGCCCGCCCGGGTTCGCCCACGGATCGGGCCGACGCTTGCGAGCGGCGCCCTGGTCCTCGCTGCGAGCCTCGTGCTGGCGATCGTGCCCGGCTGGTTCGCGCCCTACGATCCGCTCGCCTTCGACTATGGCGCGCTGCTGCAGCCGCCCTCGCTCGCGCATCCGTTCGGCACCGACAATTTCGGCCGCGACGTGCTCTCGAGGGTGATCTGGGCCTACCGGATCGACATGCAGATCGCGTTGTTCGGCACGATCTTCCCGATCCTGTTCGGCTGCCTGGTCGGCGCGCTGGTCGGCTACTACGGCGGCTGGCCGGACGTGCTGTTCGGTCGCGTGGTCGACGCCCTGATCACCTTTCCCTTCCTGGTCCTGGTGATCGCGATCGTGGCGGTGCTGGGGCCTGGCCTGATCAACATGTACATCGCCGTCGGCGTGATCGGCTGGGTGTTCTATGCCCGCCTGCTGCGCGCCGAGATCCGCATCCAAAAGCAGCAGGAATATGCCGCCGCCGGCAAGGTGATGGGCTACAGCGACGCCCGGATCATCCTGCGCCACCTGCTGCCCAACGCGATCACGCCGGTACTCGTGTTCTGGATGACCGACATGGCGCTGGTCATCCTGCTCGGCTCGAGCCTCGGCTATCTCGGCCTCGGCGCGCAGCCGCCGGCGGCCGAGTGGGGCGTGCTGATCGCCGACGGCAAGAACTTCATGACCACCGGCTGGTGGATCTCGATCTTCCCCGGCCTCGCCATCGTCGTCACGGGGCTGGGCTTCAGCCTCGTCGGCGACGGCGTTGCCGACCTCTTGAGGCCGCAACGGTGAGCGGCCGCGCGCTCGCGCCGGGCAAAGACCCCGGCATCGCGCTCGCGATCCAGGGGCTCGCCACGACCTTTGCGACGAGTGCCGGCCCGGTGCGCGCGGTCGACGGCATCGACCTCGAGGTCAGGGCCGGCGAGGTCCTCGGCCTGGTCGGCGAATCCGGTTCGGGCAAGAGCGTGACCCTGCGCTCGGTGGTCCGCCTGGTGCGGCCGCCCGGCCGCGTCGAGGGGCGCGTGCTGTGGCGGGAGCGCGACCTGCTCGCGATGCCTGAACGGGAGCTGCTGGACGTGCGCGGCAAAGAGATCGCGATGATCTTTCAGGAGCCCATGACCGCGCTCAACCCGGTGCTCACGATCCGCCAGCAGATCGACGAGAACGTGAAGGCGCACACCGGTCTCGGCCGCGCCGGCGCGAGCGCGCCGCGCGATCGAGCTGCTCGACCTGGTGGGCATCCCTTCGGCGGCCGAGCGCCTCGATGCCTATCCGCACCAGTTCTCGGGCGGCATGCGCCAGCGCGTGATGATCGCGATCGCGCTCGCCAGCGAGCCCCGGCTGCTGCTCGCGGACGAGCCGACCACCGCGCTCGACGTCACGATCCAGGACCAGATCCTGAAGCTGCTGCTGGAGCTGCGCGACCGGCTCGGCATGAGCGTCGTCCTGGTGACCCACGATCTCGGCGTGGTCGCCCAGACCTGCGATCGGGTGGCGGTGATGTATGCCGGCCGGATCATGGAGGTGGGGCCGGTGGTCGAGGTGTTTCGCAACCCCCGCCACGCCTACACCCTGGGGCTGCTCGGCTCGATCCCTGGCGCCGGCGCAATCCGCCAGCCGCTGCGCTCGATCGAAGGGACGCCGCCGTCGCCCGGCGATCTGCCGGACGGCTGCGCCTTCGCGCCACGCTGCGGCTTCGTGACCGATGCCTGCCGCCGGCGACGGCCTGATCTGGTGCACGGTCGGTCCCGATCACGTCAGCGCCTGCCTGCATCACGACCAGGTCGTGAAGGCGGCCTCGTGAATGCCACCGCCGCTCCGGCACTCCTCGAGGTGCGGGGCCTCGCCAAGGTCTTTGCGCTGCACCGGCCCATGCTCCAGGCCTTGCTGCGCGCGCCGCGCCGGTCGGTGCATGCCCTGAACGGGGTCAGCTTCTCGGTCCGCCGCGGCGAGACGCTCGGCATCGTCGGCGAATCCGGTTGCGGCAAGTCGACGCTCGCACGCTGCCTGGTCCGGCTGATCGAGGCCGATGCCGGCACCATCTTCTATGACGGCGCCGATGTGCGCGCGCTCGCCGGCGCCGAGCGCCGCGCCTTCAATCGCCGGGTGCAGCTGATCTTCCAGGATCCCTACAGCTCGCTCAACCCGCGCATGACCGTGCGCGAGACCCTGGCCGAGGCGCTGCGCGTCCACCGTCTGCGGCCGCCGGCGGCGATCCCGGACCGGATCGCCGAGCTGATGAGCCTGGTCCGCCTGCCGCGGGAGGCGCTCGACCGCTATCCGCACGAGTTCTCGGGCGGCCAGCGGCAGCGGATCGGCATCGCCCGGGCGCTCTCGGTCGAGCCGACATGCCTGATCGCCGACGAGCTGGTCTCGGCTTTGGACGTCTCGGTCCAGGCCCAGGTGATCAACCTGCTGCTGGAGCTGCAGGAGCGGCTCGAGCTGACCGTGCTGTTCGTCGCGCACGACCTGCGCCTGGTGCGCCACATCTCGCACCGGGTCGCGGTCATGTATCTCGGCCGGATCGTCGAGCTGGACCGGACCGAGCGCCTGTTCAGCGCGCCGCGCCACCCCTATACGCAAGCGCTGCTCAGCGCCGCGCCGGAGCTCGATCCGACCCGGCGCAGGCGCACTGCCGCGGTCCGCGGCGAGCTGCCGAGCCCGGTCGCGATTCCCTGCGGCTGCCCCTTCCATCCGCGCTGCCCGCACGTGTTCGATCCCTGCCGCAGCGATCGCCCGGAGCTGCAGCCGCTGCCCGGCGGCGGCGCGGCTGCCTGCCATCTCGTGACGGCGCCGGCGCTCGAGCACGCGAGTTGACGGCACGCCGAGCGAGGCCGCCGCAGAACCAGCGATTGAATGGTCATTTATTGCGTGCTAGCCCTAAGGACAGATGTTCGGGGGCACGAAGGCGCCGTCAGCCAGGGTCGGGGACGCGGGGCCCGCCTGAAGACGCGATGACGCCGCACCGCCGGGCCCTGCCATGTCGCTCACGCTGATCCTTGTCGTGACCGCTCTGCTGCTGGTCACGGCCGCCTGCGCCGTGGGCCTGCGCCGGGAGAGGGCGGGCCTGGTCTATGGCGCGAGCTTCGCGCTCGCCGCATTCGCGCTGATCGTGGCCCTGGCCGACCTCGCTTCGGCAGATGGTGCGGCCACGCGCGTCCTGCCGCTCGGGCTGCCGTGGATCGGCGCGCGTTTCCGGCTCGACGCGCTCGCCGCGTTCTTTCTCGTCGTGGTCAATCTGGGCGCCGCTGCCGCCAGCGCCTACGGCCTGGGCTACGGCCGGCACGAGCCAGCGCCCGGCCGCGTGCTGCCGTTCTACCCGGCCTTCCTCGCGGGCATGAACCTCGTGGTTCTGGCCGACGATGCGTTCATCTTCCTGCTCGCCTGGGAGTTCATGTCGCTGACCTCCTGGGCGCTGGTGATGGCGCACCATCGCGAGCGCGACAACGCGCAGGCGGGCTACGTCTATCTGGTGATGGCGAGCTTCGGCACGCTGTCGCTGCTGCTGGCCTTCGGCCTGCTCGCCGGGCCGACGGGCGCCTACGCCTTCGAGGCGATCCGCAGCGCCGAGCCTGCGCCCGCAACGGCCGCCCTGGTCCTGGCGCTGGTGCTGCTGGGGGCCGGCTCCAAAGCGGGCCTCGTGCCCTTGCACGTCTGGCTGCCGCTCGCCCACCCGGCAGCGCCCAGCCACGTCTCGGCGCTGATGAGCGGCGTCATGACCAAGGTCGCGGTCTACGGCTTCGTGCGCGTCGTCTTCGACCTGCTCGGCCCGCCGGCCTGGTGGTGGAGCGTCGTCGTCCTGATCCTGGGCGGCGGCACGGCGGTGCTCGGCGTCCTGTACGCGCTGATGCAGCACGACCTGAAGCGCCTGCTCGCCTACCACACCGTCGAGAACATCGGCATCATCTTCATCGGCCTCGGCCTGGCGCTCGCGTTCCAGGCCAACGCCGTTCCGTTCGCCGCGGCCCTCGCGCTGACCGCAGCGCTGTTCCACGTGCTCAACCACTCGCTGTTCAAGAGCCTGCTGTTCTTCGGCTCGGGTGCGGTGCTGGTCGCGACCGGGGAGCGCGACATGGAGCGCCTCGGCGGCCTGATCCATCGCATGCCGCTGACCGCATTCGCCTTCCTGGTCGGCTGCGCGGCGATCTCGGCGCTGCCGCCGCTCAACGGCTTCGTTTCCGAATGGCTGACCTTCCAGGCGATCCTGCTCAGCCCGGATGTGCCGCAATGGAGCCTGAAGTTCCTGATCCCGGCCGTCGGCGCCATGCTGGCGCTCTCGGCAGCGCTCGCTGCGGCCTGCTTCGTCAAGGCGTTCGGCGTGACCTTCCTTGGCCGCGCGCGCAGCCCGGCGGCGGCGCAGGCCCGCGAGGTCGACCGCTTCTCGCTCGGCGCGATGTTCGCGTTTGCGGGCCTTTGCGTGTTCGCGGGCATCTTTCCGGGGCTCGTCATCGACGGCCTGGCGCCGGTCGTCATGGCGCTGACGGGCACGCATATGCCGGCGCAGACGAGCATCCCGTGGCTCACGCTCGTGCCGGTGAGCGAGGGCCGAAGCTCCTACAATGGCCTGCTGGTCATGCTGTTCATCGCTGTCTCGGCGACGGCGGCGGCCTACGTCGTCCACCGCTTCGGCTCGCATGCCGTGCGGCGCGCCGCGGCCTGGGACTGCGGCTTTCCCGACCCGAGCCCGATCACGCAGTACACCGCCGGCAGCTTTGCCCAGCCGATCCGCCGGGTGTTCGGCACGCTGGCGTTTCGCGCCCGCGAGGAGGTCGACATGCCGCGACCGGGCGAGCTGCGCCCGGCCCGGCTGCACGTGCGGCTGCAGGATCTGGTGTGGGAGGGCGTCTATGCGCCGATCGCCGCTGCCGTGGGCTTTGCCGCCGATCGCCTGAACCATCTGCAGTTCCTGACCATCCGCAGCTACCTCACCCTGGTCTTCCTGGCCCTGATCTTCCTTTTGCTGGTGCTGGTGGCATGGCGCTGATCCAGGGCCTTTTGATCCAGGGCGCGCAGATGGCGCTGGTCCTGCTGCTGGCGCCACTGCTGACCGGCTTCGTGCGCAAGGTCAAGGCGCGGCTCCTGCGCCGTCAGGGGCCCTCGGTCGTGCAGCCGTATCGCGACCTGCTTCGCCTGCTGCGCAAGGAGGTGGTGCTGGCGGACAGCACCTCCTGGCTGTTCCGGGCAGCACCCTACCTGGTCTTCGCGGCGACCTGGGTGGCGGCGGCACTGGTGCCGACCTTCGCGGCCGGCCTCCTGTTCAGCTGGTCGGCCGATCTGATCGCGATCATCGCGCTGCTCGGCAGCGCCCGGTTCTTCCTGGCACTCGCCGGGCTCGATGCCGGCACCAGCTTCGGCGGCATCGGCTCGAGCCGCGAGGTCATGATCGCATCGCTCGCAGAGCCCGCGATGATCATGATCGTCTTCACGCTCGCCCTGCTCGCCGGCACGACGCAGCTCTCGACGATCGCTGGCTTCATGCTCGAGACCAATGTGGGCCTGCGCGTCTCGCTCGGCCTCGCCCTGGTCGCGCTGATCATGGTCGCGATCGCCGAGAACGCCCGCATCCCGGTCGACAACCCCGCGACCCACCTGGAGCTCACCATGGTGCACGAGGCCATGGTGCTGGAGTATTCGGGCCGCCATCTCGCGATGATCGAGGCCGCCGCCGCGCTCAAGCTCCTGCTGTACGTCTCGCTGCTCGCCTGCGTGTTCGTGCCGTGGGGCATCGCCGGCCATGGCGCGGGCATCGAGGCCTATGCGGCCGGCGTCGTCGCCTATGGGGCGAAGCTTGCCTTGGGCGGCGTCCTGCTTGCCCTGTTCGAGACCTCGATCGCCAAGATGCGCGTCTTTCGCGTGCCCGAGTTCCTTGGCGCCGCGCTGATGCTGGGCCTGCTCGGCACCCTCCTGCTGTTCGTCTCGCGGAGCCTGTGATGGAGCCGCTCTACTTCGATGTCGCGCACATGCTCGCCGGCGGCCTGGTCCTGATCAGCTTGATCCTGCTGTACCAGGACCGGATGTTCGGCGTGCTCAACACGTTCGCCCTGCACGCCTTCGTGCTGGCGCTCTCGGTGGCCTGGCAGGCGTTCATCCAGGACGCGCCGCACCTGTACGTCACGGCGGCGATAGCGCTGCTGTTCAAGGCGATCTTCATCCCGGTCACCTTGCACCGCCTGGTGCTGCGCCTCGGCATCCACCGCACGATCGAGACCGTGGTCGGGGTCGGCCTGACGATGCTGGCCGGCGTGGGCCTGGTGGCGCTCTCGATCGTGGTCATGCTGCCGGCATCGGCGGACGCCGACCCGCTCGCGCGCGAGGACCTGGCCTTCGCGCTTTCGGTCGTGCTGCTGGGCCTGCTCATGATGGTCACGCGCCGCAACGCGGTGAGCCAGGTGATCGGCTTCATGTCGATGGAGAACGGCCTGATCCTCGCCGCTACCGGCGCCAAGGGCATGCCGCTGGTGGTCGAGATCAGCGTCGCCTTCTCGATCCTGATCGCCTTCATCGTGATCGGCATCTTCCTGTTCCGGATCCGCGAGCGCTTCGACACCGTCGACGTGCAGGCGCTCGAGGACTTCCGCGGCGAGCGTTCGTGAACGCGCTCGCCTCGTTCGCGCTCGTCGCGGTGCTCGCGATTCCTGCGGCCGCCGCCGCGATCCTGGCGCTGTTGCCGGACTATCGCCTGACCGCGCGCCTCAACATCGCAGCTTCCCTGCTGACCTTTCTCACGGCGCTCACGCTGTTCGCCGCGCGCCCGGAGCCGGGCCCGTTCCTGCTGGTCGACGAGCTCAACGTGGTGTTCATCGCGCTCAACACCTTCGTCGCGTTCACGACTGCTGTGTTCAGCGCGAGCTACATCGGCCACGAGGTCGAGACGGGCCGGCTCACGCCGGTCTACCTGCGCTTCTACCACGCCATGTATCAGACCCTGATGTTCGCCATGAACCTCGCTCTGGTGGCGAACAACATCGGGCTGATGTGGGTCGCGATCGAGATCGCGACGCTGACCACCGTGCTGATGGTCGGCATCTACCGCACGGCGGAGGCGCTCGAGGCCGCCTGGAAATACTTCATCCTCGGCAGCGTCGGCATCGCGCTGGCGCTGTTCGGCACGATCCTCGTCTACATGGCGGCGCGCGCGGTGGTCGGCGAAGGCATGGACGCGATGGCGTGGAGCGTCCTGGTGACGAGGGCTGCCGCCTTCGATCCCGGCCTGCTCAACCTCGCCTTCGTCTTCCTGCTGCTGGGCTACGGCACCAAGGTCGGCCTCGCCCCGCTGCATGCCTGGCTGCCGGATGCCCATGCCGAGGGCCCGACCCCGATCTCGGCCGTGCTCTCGGGCCTGCTGCTCAACGTCGCGCTGTTCGCGCTGCTGCGCTTCAAGCTGCTGCTGGCGGCCAACGAAGCCGCGCTGGCACCAGGCCCCCTGATGGTCACGATGGGCCTGGTCTCGCTGGTGTTCGCCTCGTTCATGCTCTACCGGCGGCGCGACATCAAACGCATGTTCGCGTACTCGTCGATCGAGCACATGGGGATCATCACCTTCGCCTTCGGCATGGGCGGCCCGCTCGCCAACTTCGCCGGCCTGCTGCACATGACCATGCACAGCCTGACCAAGTCGGCGATCTTCTTCGGCGTCGGCCATATCGCGCAGGCGACCGGCACGCAGCGGATCGCCGATATCCGCGGCCTGACCGAGAGCCACCCGCTGCTCGGCTGGGGCCTCGTGCTCGGCGTGGTGGCGATCGCCGGGCTGCCGCCGCTCGGCATCTTCATGAGCGAGTTTCTGGTGGTGAGCTCGACCTTCGCAAGGCAGCCGCTGCTCGCCCTGCCGCTGGTGCTTGGCCTGATCATCGGCTTCGGCGCGCTCATGCTGCGGCTGCAGGGGCTGGTGTTCGGCGCACCGTCGGCAGACAGCGGGGTCGCGGTCAAGGCGTCATACCTGCCGATGTTCGCCCATCTCGGGCTGGTCCTGCTGGCGGGCGTCTACCTGCCACGCACCCCTGGTGGCGTGGTTCCAGCACGTCGCCCAGCGGCTCGGTTGACGTCATGGGCAAGCACGGCCCGCTCTTCGACCTCCTGGCCTCCGGCGCAGCGGTCGGCGCGCACCGCCCATGGCCCAGAGCCGTCGTCTCGGAGGACGGCTGGCGGGCCGCGATCGCGCAGCTCGCATCGGGCCGCATCACCCTCCTGGCGCTGTTCGGCGAGCCGCAGATGGTGCACATGGCGCTGCTCGACGAGGCGGAGATCGCCGTGCTCAGCCTGGCCTGCGCGGCAGGCTTCCCCTCCGTCGGTCGCGATCATCCGCCGGCGATCCGTCTCGAGCGCACCATCGCCGACCTGTTCGGCCTGCAGGCCGAGGGCGCCCTCGACCAGCGGCCATGGCTCGACCATGGCGTCTGGGACGTCGGCGAGCGCGAAGCGCCCGTACGACTTCCTGCCGGCCGAAGGCGAGGGTCTGCACCAGATCCCGGTCGGGCCGGTGCACGCCGGCATCATCGAGCCCGGCCACTTCCGCTTTACGGCGAACGGCGAGACCGTGGTCCGCCTGGAGGAGCGCCTGGGCTACGTGCACAAGGGCATCGGGTCGCTGATCGCAGGGGCCGACCTCGGCCGTGCCGCGCGGCTCGCCGGCCGCACGTCGGGCGACAGCACCGTGGCGTATGCGCTCGCCTTCGCGCGCGCGGCGGAGGCTGCCGCCGGCATCGAGGCGCCGCCCCGCGCGATCTGGCTGCGCGCGCTGATGGCCGAGCTGGAGCGGATCGCCAACCACATCGGCGACATCGGCGCGATCTGCAACGACGCCTCCTTCACGCTCATGCATGCGCATTGCGGCGTGCTGCGCGAGCGCGTGCTGCGCACAGCCGACGCCTGCTTCGGCCACCGCCTGATGATGGATCGGATCGTGCCGGGCGGCGTCGCGAACGATCTCGCCCCAGGCGGCGCCGATCATCTCGGGGCGCTGCTGGCCGAGATCGGCCGCCGCTTTCCGGAGCTGGTCCTGCTCTACGACAACACCGCATCGCTGCAGGACCGCACCGTCGGGACCGGCCGCGTCTCGAGCGGGCTGGTGCGTCAGTTCGGCGCCGGCGGCCATGTCGGGCGCGCCGCGGGCCGCGCCTTCGATGCCCGCACGCTTCCCGGATATCCGCCCTACGACCAGCTCGCGTTCACGGTCCCGGTGCTGAGCGAGGGCGACGTCAACGCCAGGGTCTGGATCCGTGTTCGCGAGGTCGAGCAGAGCCTGGCACTGATCGAGCAGATCCTCGAGCGCCTGCCGGAGGGCGATCTGCGTGTCGACCTGCCGGCCGCCGCTGGCGAGGGCATGGCGCTTGCGGAAGCATTTCGCGGCGACGTCCTGGTGTGGCTGCGGCTCGATGCGGACGGGCGCGTCAGGCACTGCCACCTGCGCGATGCGTCCTGGTTCCAATGGCCGCTGCTCGAAGCGGCGATCGAGGGCAACATCGTCGCCGACTTCCCGCTCTGCAACAAATCGTTCAACTGCTCCTACTCAGGGCACGATCTCTAGCCATGCGCCGAACGCTCCTCCTCAGCCTGCTGCGGCCGTCGTTGACGGAGAAGGCGCCACGTCCGGGCGCGGACGCGCTCGCCGAGCTCGCCGCCAGCGTCGATCGCGCCGCCCGCCGGCGGCTCGGCCGCTCGCTCTCGATCCGCGAGGTCGACGCCGGCTCCTGCAACGGCTGCGAGCTGGAGATCCATGCGCTGAACAACGCGTTCTACGATCTCGAGCGGTTCGGCATCCGCTTCGTCGCCTCGCCGCGCCACGCCGACGTGCTGATGGTGACGGGGCCCGTGACGAAGAACATGCGCGAAGCGCTGGAGCGCACCTGGCGGGCGACGCCCGCCCCCAAATGGGTCGTCGCGGTCGGCGACTGCGCGCGCGACGGCGGCCTGTTCGCCGGCAGCTACGCGGTCACCGGCGGCGTGTCCGAGGTCGTGCCGGTCGATCTGCACATCGCCGGCTGCCCACCCTCGCCCACGCAGCTGCTTGAGGGCCTGCTCGCCCTGCTCGAGGCCGCATGACGGGATCAATGCTCTTGGGGCGGCCGGGTACTTTGGCCCGGCAGGATGGTGAAGCCGAGATCGACGGCCCGGCGGCGGCACGGCGCGCCGTTGAGGCGACGAAGCAGCAGCGCAGCGGCCTGACGGCCGATGTCGTAGCGGGGAACCCTGACGGTGGTGAGCGGCGGCACCGTCTCGGCCGCGAGGTCGAGGCCGAGAAAGCCGGCGATGCCGATCCGCTCCGGCACCGGCCAACCGCGCCGCTGGCACTCGAAGAGGGCACCGACGGCGAAGGTGTCGCTCGAGCAGAAAACGCAGTCGGTGTCCGGCCAACGCTCGAGCAGGGTGGCGAAGCCGTCGGCGCCGCTGCGAACCTTGGCCGGCGCCGACAGCGTGACGATCCGGTCCGCTGGCAGCGCCAGGCGCCGCACGGCGCCGAGATAGCCCTTGCGGCGGCGCTTGGCGCGCTCGTTGTTGTCGAGCGGCCCACAGATGAAGCCGATCCGGCGGTAGCCGCAGCGGTGGAGGAACGCGATCAGGCCCGCGACCGCCCTTTCCTCGGAGTAGCCGACATTCATGTCGACGATGCGACTGCTCAGCGCGCCCGTCTCGACCACCGGGATGCCGGCTCTGGCCAGCATCGCCCGGGCTCCTGCCGTGTGCTCGGTGCCTGAGAGCACGACCGCTTCCGGCCGCCGGCCAATGAAGGCCCGGAGCAGATTTTCCTCCTGAGCGAGCGATAGCCCGTTCACCCCCACCATGAGCTCGAGGTTGTGGCGGTGCAATTCGTCGGAGACGCCCTGCAGCATCCCGGCATAGTGCGAGTTGTCGATGCTGGGTACGATCGCCGCGATGAGGCCGCTGCGGCTCGAGCGGAAGCTGCGCGCGACGAGGTCAGGCAGGTAGCCCGTCTTGAGGACGGCAGCCTCGATGCGGGCACGGGTCGCTTCGGCGACCAGCTCGGGGGTGCGCAAGGCGCGCGAGACCGTGATCGGCGAGACGCCCGCGAGGTCGGCCACGTCCTGCAGCGTCGCCCGTGCGTCGCTGGCGGCTGCGGCGACGTCCTCCTCCTGGCGGTGCAGCATCGTTTCCTGCTCGGCAGGTCGAAACGACGACGATAACACATCTCATGCTTTGGGGAAGGAGCTCATCGCTGCGGATGATAGCGTTGTCATTTTTCCGGCTGACAGTCCGGTAGCGTCTACCTATAGTGTCGCGACGGTCAGCTTCTCAGGGCAGGCGAGACGATCGGGCACGTGGGCTTCAACCACGTCCGAGGAGGGAAAATGCCAGCGAACGGACCACCGCGGAGACACTTCGCTCGAGCGCACCGTCGGCGCCCGCAACGCTATCTTCCGGTCTGACCCGGCGGAGCGTCGTCAAGGCCGGCGCGCTCGTGGGCGGCACGGCTCTGGCCGCACCATGGCTGCTTTCGCCGCGGGCGCGCGCTCAGGGCCAGGACCTCGAGGCGTACGAGAAGCGCCAACATCGACTGGCGCCAGGCCGACGGCGAGACGATCAGCTGCGCCATCATCTCGGCCGGATATTTCGACAACCTCATCGCGGTGACGCCGGACTTCGAGGCGTTGACCGGCATCACGGTGCAATACCAGAAGATCCACCCGCGCGAGCTGCGCCAGAAGGCGATCCTCGACCTGTCGGCCAAGACCGGCAATCTCGCACACCTCCGCCACCGATCCGATGTACTATGCGCTCTACGTCGCCAACGGCTGGATCGATCCGCTCGACGACTATCCTCGGCGACGCCTCGCTGACCGACCCGGCCTGGTTCGACGCGGACGACATCATCCCCAGCTGGCGCGAGGCCGCCTCCTCCGACGGCAAGCTCTACGGCGTGCCATACGACGGCGAGGCCACGGTCCAGTTCTACCGTAAGGACGTGTACGACCAGCACGGCCTCAAGGGCGCCGAGACCTTCGACGAGTACGTCGCGAACGCGGCCGCCATCCACGACCCGGAGAACAGGCTTTGGGGCGCGGCGCTGCGGGGCTTCGCCGGACCCGGCCAGAACATGTACATCTATCCGTCGATCTTCCGCGCTTTCGGCGGCGAATGGTTCGATGCGAACGGCAACCTGAACTGGAACACGCCCGAGGCGCTGGCGGCGCTCGAGTGGTACGTCCACCTCAACAACACCTACGCTCCGTCCGGCGTCGAGAACTGGAACTGGCCCGACCTCGGCGACGCGTTCTCCCAGGGCACGGTCGGCTCCTACATCGATGGCCATACCATCGCCTATCTGCTGAGCGACCCGTCGCGCTCGCGCGTCGTCGGCAAGACGGGCTTCGCGCGCTGGCCGAAGGGACCCTCGGGCAAGCGCGTGACCTCGATCTGGAACTGGGGCTTCCCGATCAACGCCGCGCTCTCCGATGAAGCCAAGGTGGCGACCTGGCTGTTCATCCAGTGGGCGACCTCCAAGGAGACCCAGATCCGCACGTCCTACGCGTTTTCGGGCGCGGTGCGCCGCTACGGCGTCAACCGCAACTCGATCTGGAACGCGCCCGAATACGTCAGCATGCTCGAGGCGGCCGGCCACGACTTCGTCGAGGCCACCGTGACCTCGATGCAGGAGGACACCGATCCCGACTGGCGCCCGCGGGTGCCGCAGTGGCCGGGCGTGGGCGATGTCATGGCGACCGCGGTGCAAGGCGGCGCTGGTAGGCCAGCAGACGCCCGAGCAGGCGCTCGCCACCTCGCAGGCGAGGATCGACGAGATCATGCAGCAGTAGCAGCGGGTTCGGCACGGGATGGCACGCGTCCTGCCGGCCCGCGCGCCTGCGAGGCCAGGGGCGTGGGCACGGGTCATGGAGGTGTTCAAGGGGGAGCGCGCCTTCGCGCTGCTCCTGGTGGCGCCGGCCTTCCTCGCCCTGCTCCTGACCACGACCTTTCCGCTCGGCTACCTGCTCTACAACAGCTTCTTCACGATCAATCTATCGATGCCGTTTCTCGACGGCTTCGCGGGGCTCGACAACTACGCCCGCATGCTGGCGGACGCGCGCTTCTGGCATGCGCTCGGGCTGACGGCGATCTACACCGTCGTCACGGTCGCCTTCCAGGTCATCGTCGGCCTCGGGCTGGCACTGCTCGTGCTGCAGACCTCGAGAGGGCAGTGGATCCTGCGCATCGTCGCGATCCTGCCGATCGTGCTGGCGCCGGTCGTCGTCGGCCTGATCTGGCGCTCGCTCATGCTCACGCCCGAGACCGGCATGGTCGATCTCGCCGCCATCGCCCTGGGCTTCGGCTCGTTCAACTGGCTGGGCAGCCCGGGCATGGCGCTCGTCTCGGTCATCGCCGTCCATACCTGGCAGTGGACGCCGTTCGCGTTCCTGGTGTTCCTGGCGAGCCTCGCCTCGGTGCCGCCCGACGTCTACGAGGCCGCGCGCATCGACCGCGCTAATGCGCTCAAGCGCTTCATCTTCATCACGCTGCCGCTGATACGCCCGGCGATCGTGATCGTCGTCATCCTGCGCACGATCATCGCGCTCTCGGCGTTCGCCGCGATCCTCGCACTCACCGGCGGCGGGCCCGGCACGGCCACCGAGATCCTCAATCTCTACGCCTACCGCACCGCGTTCATCGAGCTGAGCTTCGGCTACGGCTCGGCCCTGGCCGTGATGCTGCTGATCATCACGCTCATCGTCTCCGCCATCCTCTTTCGGATCCGGACCGCGCGATGACCTCCGCGACGCTCAAGGCCGTCTCGCTGCTGGCCGCCTCGGTGCTCGTCATGCTCGTCTGGGCCTTTCCGGTGCTCTGGACCCTGCTCACCTCGTTCAAGACCGACGTCGACGTGCTGGCCTACCCGCCGGTCGTCGTCTTCGAGCCGCAGTGGCGGAACTACGTCGACGTGCTCTTCGGCCCGATCACGATCCTGCCGTACATGTGGGACAGCGTCGTCGTCAGCGTGTGCGCGACCGCGCTCACGATCGTGCTGGCGGTGCCGGCCGCCTACGGCTTCGCGCGGCTCCGGTTCCAGGGCAAGAAGGCGCTCGGCTTCTACACCCTCGCGACGCAGATGCTGCCGCCGGTCGGGCTCGTGATCCCCTACTTCCTGCTGCTCAACGGCATCGGCTGGATCGACACCTACCGCGGCCTCGTGGTCGTCTACCTCACGTTCTCGCTGCCGTTCGCGATCTGGCTCATGGTGTCCTACTTCGAGGACATCCCGCGCGAGATGGAGGAGGCGGCCTTCCTCGACCGCGCCAACCGCTTCCAGACCCTGTGGCACATCATCCTGCCGCAGGCGCGCGGCGGCATCGCCGTGACCGTGATCTTCGTCTTCCTCAACGCCTGGAACGAGTTCCTCTTCGCCGTCCTGCTGGGCGGCAAGACCATACAGACCGTGACCGTGCACATGTTCAACTTCGTCGGCATCGAGCAGACCCAGTGGGCCAAGCTCTCGGCGGCCGCCACCGTCGCCATGATCCCGGTCATCCTGATCGGCATCGCCGGCCAGCGCCACATCGTGAAGGGGCTGACGATCGGCGCGGTCAAGGGCGGCGGCCGGCTGAGCGCGGTCGGCAGCGTCAGCCTGCGCGACATCGTCAAGACCCATGGTCCGGTCGTCGCGCTCGAGAGCCTGGACCTCGACATCCAGCCGGGCGAGTTCTTCGCGCTGCTGGGCCCCTCGGGCTCGGGCAAGACGACGACGCTGCGGATCGTCGCCGGCCTCGAGCAGGCCGACCGCGGCACGGTCGCGATCGACGGCCGCGACGTCACGCGCCTCCAGCCCGGCGATCGCGACGTCGCCATGGTGTTCCAGAGCTACGCGCTCTACCCGCACATGACGGTCGCCCAGAACATCGGCTTCACGCTGCGCATGGTCGGCACGCCGCGGCCGGAGATCGAGCGCGCCGTGCGCGCGGCGGCCGCGCGCGTCAAGATCGACCATCTGCTCGACCGCCGGCCCGGTCAGCTCTCGGGCGGCCAGCAGCAGCGCGTGGCGCTGGCGCGCGCGATCGTGCGCGAGCCCAGGCTGTTCCTCCTCGACGAGCCCCTCGTCGAACCTCGACGCCAAGCTCCGCCTCGAGACCCGCGTCGAGCTCAAGAAGCTCCAGCGCGCGCTCGACGTCACCACCATCTACGTCACCCACGACCAGGAGGAGGCGATGACGATCGCCGATCGCATGGCGATCTTCATCGAGGGCCGGCTCATGCAGGTCGGCACGCCCGAGGAGGTGTTCGAGCGGCCCGAGAGCGTCGAGGTCGCCTCCTTCCTCGGCAATCCGCCGATGAACCTCGTCCCGGGCGAGCTCGACGGCCGGACGCTCGTGGTCGACGGCCACCGGGTCGCACTGCCGCACGATCACGCGGGCGGGCCGCGGCCGGTAACGGTCGGCATCCGCCCGGGCGACGTGCGCATCGACGGCGAAGGGCTGCCCGCCGCCGTCTATCTCACCGAGCTCCTCGGCGAGACGATGATCGTCAACCTCCGCTTCGGCGAGCAGCTCATCAAGGCGCGCCTGCTCGAGAAGCGCCATTTCCGGGACGGCGACGAGGTGCGGATCAGCTTCAATTTGCCCAACGTCCACCTGTTCGACCGCGCCTCCGGCCAGCGGATCGCGCTCGCCTGACCGCCAAGGAGGCATAGCACATGGCAAACGACACGCAAGCGCGTGGGCTGGATCGGCCTCGGCGACCTCGGCGGCGCGATGGCGCGGCGCATCCAGAGCCAGGGGGTGGAGCTTACGGTCTACGACATCGACCAGGCGGCGGTGCGGCGGCTCACCGATATCGGCGCGAAGGCTGCGGGCTCGATCCGCGAGCTCGGCCAGCGCTCCGACATCGTCATGCTGAGCCTGCCGCATCCTACCGTGCTCGAGGAGGTCGTGCTCGGCGCGGACGGTCTGATCCACGCGCTGGCACCCGCAAGCATCGTCTGCGACACCTCGACGAACGGCCGCGACGCGGTGCTGAAGGTCGGCGCCAGCCTGGCCGAGAAGGGCATCCGCATGGTCGAGGGACCGATCGGCAAGGGGCCGTGGGCAGCCGAGAAGGGCGAGCTCACGATCATGATGGGGGGCGATCGCGAGACCCTGCGCGAGGTCGAGTTCCTGTTCCGCCTGATCGGCAGCGAGCTCTACTACTGCGGACCACTGGGTGCTGGCCAGGTCGTCAAGGTGGCGAACAACCTCGCGTCCTGCGCCAACCTCGCGGTCGCGGCCGAGGCCTACGCGCTGGCGGCGGCGGGCGGCGCGGACCTCGACGTCGTGACCAAGGTGATGCCCCAGACCGCGGCCGACAGCTGGCAGTTGCGCAACAGCGTCGTCGACCGTGCCCACGGCAAGGGCGACTTCTCGCCGGTCTTCAAGCTCAAGCTGGCCCGCAAGGATCTCCAGCTCGCGGCGGCTTCGCTGCAGAGCCTGGGACTGCCGAGCGCCTGCGCCAAAGGCGCGCTCGCCTGGTACGACCAGGGCCACGACGCCGGCCACGACGACCTCGACCAGAACGCCGTCATGCTGACGACCAACCCCGAGCTGCGCAGAAGCTGACGACGAAGCATCCGGCGATGACAGATCCGGGCTGGGCAGCGGGCCGTATAGGTACTGTCATGATGGGCTCAGACGCTTGCGGAGGCCGAGACCGCACGGGTATCTTCAATGGCTCTACATCATCGGAAGGAAATCGATGCGCGTCTCCCGATGGGGCAATAGCCTGGCGATTCGAATTCCGCGAACGATGGCCGATCAAGCACGGATCGCGGAGGGCCAGGAGATTGAGCTGACCGTCGCTGATGGCTGTCTCACCATCCGGCCACGGCCGTGTACCTATACGCTCGACGAGCTCCTCGACCAGATCACCGCCGAGAACCGTCATGAGGAGGTGGACTGGGGCAAGCCGGAAGGTGACGAAGTCTGGTGAGAGAGACCTACGTTCCCGAGCGCGGCGACGTGATCTGGCTTTCGTTCTCACCGCAGGCCGGCCGGGAACAGTCGGGCCGCCGACCCGGCGTCGTGCTGTCACCGGCGCGCTACAACCGTCGCATCGGCCTCGCCCTGACATGTCCGGTCACAAGCCGGGTTAAGGGCTATCCGTTCGAGGTCGCCCTCGAGGGTGTCGGCGGGGTGTCTGGTGTCATCCTGGTCGACCAGCTCCGAAGCCTCGATTGGCGTGCCCGGCAAGCCGAGCGGGCCGGACGGGCGCCACAGGATGTTCTGGCCGAGGTCCTCGCCCGGCTCCAGCCTCTGCTGGGCCCCTGAGCCCCATGTATCCGATCTGCGTCACCTGCGGCGTGCAGTTCGCGGAAACCAGCGAGGCGCCGGGCGCATGCCCGATCTGCACCGACGAGCGCCAGTTCGTCGGCTGGGAGGGCCAGCGCTGGACGACGCTGCGCGACCTGCAGCAGAGCCATGGCGTGGTCGTGCGCGAGGAGGACGCGGGCCTTGTCGGCATCGGCATCGAGCCGCATTTCGCGATCGGCCAGCGCGGGTTGCTGGTGAGAAGCATCGGCGGCAACGTGCTGTGGGACTGCATGAGCCTGATCGACGAGGCATCGCTGCGTGCCGTCAAGGCGCAGGGCGGCATCGATGCGATCGCGATCTCGCACCCGCATTTCTATGGCGCCATGGTCGAGTGGAGCCGCGCCTTCGGCGGCGCCCCGATCTACCTGCACGGCGACGATCGCGCGTGGGTGATGCGACCCGATCAGGCGATCGTCTATTGGAACGGCGACGAGCGCGAGATCGCGCCGGGCCTGACCCTGATCCGCTGCGGCGGCCATTTTGCCGGCAGCGCCGTGCTGCACTGGGCCGGCGGCGCCGATGGCCGCGGCGCGCTGCTGACCGGCGACACCATCCAGGTCGTGCGCGACCGCCGCCATGTGAGCTTCATGCGCAGCTATCCGAACCTCGTGCCGCTGTCGGCAGGCACCGTGCGCAGGATCGCCGAGCGGGTCATGCCGCTGCGCTTCGACCGGATCTTTGGCGGCTGGTTCGATCTCGCCATCCGGCGCGATGCCAAGGCGGCCCTGCAGCGCTCCGCCGAGCGCTACCTGCAGGCCCTGCGCGAGGATCCCGCTTAGGCGAACCTGGCGCTGGCGGCGCCGAGCCCCTCGATCGCGATCTCGACCCGGTCGCCCGGCTGCGAGCCACCTGGTCTCGACCACGCTGCCGAGCAGCACGAACGTGCCGGCGCGAAGCGGCCGGTCGTGCGCCGGCGCAGAGGTTGGCGAGCCAGGCGAGTGCCGCGAGCGGATGCCCCAGCACGTCGCCGCCCCGGCCGCTGCCGACCTCGCTGCCGTTGATCGTCATGCGGCCGCGGGCCGCCGGCAGATCGAGCCCGCGCCAGTTCTCGACGGGCTCGCCCAGCACGCAGCCGGCATGGAAAAAATCGTCGGCCACCAGGGTCAGGGGATCGAGCGCGCGATAGTCCTCGTAGCGGTCGTCGACCACCTCGATCGCCGCCATGCAGGCGCCGATGGCATCGCCGACCTTGTGCCGGTCGTAGGGCGCGCCCTGCCGCAGGCAGATCGCGGGCGAGTGCCACGGCGATCTCGCACTCGACCCCGACCCGAAGAAAATCGGCGTGGCGAAACTGGCCCGCCCGCCGCTGCACGCCTGGCGCCAGCACGCCGCCGGCACAGGGGTTGTCGATGCCGAGGAAGCGCTGCATCACGGGCTGTGGTGCAGCCGATCTTGTAGCCTACCAGCGGGCCGCGCCCGGCCGCATCGAGCCGGACGTGCAGGGCGTCCTGGATGGCATAGGCCTCGGCCTCGCCTTTCGGCCGGAGGCCATCTGGCAGGCCGGCAAAGCGCGCGCGCCGGAGGCGCGCCGCACAGAGCAGCCCCGCCGCCTCCTCGATCGCCTGCGGCTCCATGCCCTGCCCTCCCCGGCCTTGGCGACACCAATGGGACGAGCGTAGCGCACCGGCCGCCCGCCGGAAAACTCATTCCTGCTTGATGGAGCACGCGGTCGCGATCGTCCGCGACCGCCTGAAGGCGGAGCTGACCGGCGACGTGTGCTGAGCGCCGCCGGTCAGTCCTCATGGTCATGCACGCGCTGCGGTTCGTGCGACCGCCGCGATGTTGCCGCGGCTGATGCCGATGTCCGCGAGCTGACGGTCGGTCAGATCGCCGAGCTCGGCGACCGTGGCGCGATAGCGCCGCCAGTAGGCGATGCGCGCCTCGAGCCGGGCGAAGAGGCCATGCAACGCGTCGGACGTGCGCCCCGCCTCCGGATAGTCGTGGCCGGCCAGCGCGTTGATGTCCTTGGCAGTGACGGTGTGAACGGCCATGATCATGCCCTCCACATGCGGGTGCGGCGCGTCACCTCGATTGGCGGCGGTCGGCGCCCGCGTTCGATCGCACATATGCCCACGGACGGGCACGAACAGAAGTCGATCTTTTGCATTGCAGCATTGCAGCTTCGCGCAGGTTCTTCAGCGATTTGCAACGTCCCTGTTGCAGCGCAACAACAAACGGAGGGCAGGATGTTCGAGGGCTTCGAGCAGCGTGACGTCGCCACCGGCGAGACCACCATCCGCGTGCGGGTCGGCGGCGACGGGCCGCCGCTCCTGCTGCTGCACGGCTATCCGCAGAGCCACGCCATGTGGCACCTGGTGGCCCCTGCTCTGGCCGAGCGCTGCACCGTCGTCTGCGCCGACCTGCGCGGCTATGGCGATTCCGGCAAGCCGCGCTCCGATGCCGCGCACGCCGTTTACAGCAAGCGGGCGAGCGCCAAGGATATGGTCGAGGTCATGGCCTCATTGGGCTACGAGCGCTTCATGCTGGCGGGGCACGATCGCGGCGGCCGCGTCGGCCATCGCCTGGCGCTCGATCACCCGGAGCGCCTCGAGCGCCTGGCCGTCCTGGACATCGTGCCGACCCGCACGATCTTTCGCGCCACCAACCAGCAGATCGCGACCGACTACTATCACTGGTTCTTCCTGAGCCAGCCCTACGACCTGCCCGAGCACATGATCGGCAGCGATCCGATCTATTACCTGCGCAAGAAGTTCGCCGCCTGGAGCGGCGGTCAAAGACCCTTCGCGCCGGAGGCGCTGGCCGAGTACGAGCGCTGCTTCACGCCCGAGACGATCCATGCGAGCTGCGAGGATTACCGGGCCGCGGCCTCGATCGATCTCGAGCACGACGAGGCCGATCTCGCGCGCAGGATCGCCTGTCCGCTGCAGGTGCTGTGGGGCCGGCGCGGCGCGATGGAGCGCAACTTCGACGTGCCGGCGACCTGGCGCGAGCGTGCCGAAGGCCCCGTCACCGGCAAGGCTCTCGACTGCGGCCACTATCTGCCGGAGGAGCGCCCCGAGGAGACCGCGAGGGAGCTTCTGGCGTTCTTTGCGGGCTGAGCGGGCGCGATCCGGCCGAGGTGGGCGCGCCGCTCTCGCGCCTGCTGCGGCAGCTGATGCGGGCCGCCGCAGCCGAAGACGGCTGAGCCGGACGAGAAATTCTACTTCCGGTGGAACAAAGCGCGCCGCACGCTGTTGCGTGATCAGAGGGTCTGCCGTGGAGCGAGAAGGGCGTCCGTTCGCGGAGCGCCCTTTCTCACGTCGATTGTCAGAGCGTTCGCGCCGTAGCCGATGAGTCTCGTCGGGCGTTCGACCGGTCCTGCGCGCCAGCGCTGCGTCTCCGTGCCAGGCCTGCCGCACGGGCGTCGCTCAGTGCCGCACCTTCAGCTCGGCGATGCTTTCGGGCACAGGCAGGTCGCCGGCGCGGCAGATGCCCCAGAACGCGTAGTCGGCGTGGTGCACGATGGTGTTCTCGAGCGAGCGGACCAGAAGCTCGCCCTCGCCGGAATGGGCCGCGGCGCAGTGCGCGACCTCCTCGGGCAGGCCGACGCTGAGGCAGACATGCACGCCGAAGGCCGGATGGCGGATCGACGGCAGGCCGGCGCGCCGCGGCCGGCCCTCCCAGCGGCGGCGGTTCTCCGGGTCGAACTCCCAGGGCTTGCCGACATCGTGGCAAAGGCCGCCCGCGATCACGATGTCGCGGTCGATCCGCAGATCGGGCAGCAGGCCGCTGAGCTGATCCGCGAGCGCCATGGCCATGCGCGTGACGCCGCGGATGTGGTCGGTCTGGCTGCCGCGCCTTAGCGTATTGACGCCGGGGTTGCCGGAGGGCTCGATCTCGGCGATCGCGCGAAAGCTGCTGCTGGCGAGCGCCAGCGCCCAGGCCTCGACCACCTTGGCGGCAAGCTCGGGATCGCGGATCTCCTCGACCTCGGGCAGCTCGGCGCGCACCCGCGCGCGCAGCGCATCGGTGACCGCACTCGGATCGAGCATTCCCCTCCTCCCTGTTTGCGGAGGCCCGGCATCGGCGCCCGTTGGCAGGCATTGCTCTGGCCCCTGCGCCGGAGATCACGCCAGCTCGGTCTCCGACCTGATCACCGATCCCAGCAGCCCGTACGCGATCGCCTCCTTCGGTGTCATCCAAAAATCGCGATGGGTGTCCTTCTCGATCCGCTCGAGCGGCTGGCCGGTGGCGTCGGCGAAGATCTGGTTCAGGCGCTCGCGCATCTTGACGATCTGCTCGGCCTGGATGGCGATGTCCAGGGCCGCGCCGAAAATGCCGCCGCTCGGCTGATGCAGCAGGAAGCGCGTGTTGGGCAGGCAGAAGCGGTTCTCGCGCTTGGGCGCCACGAAGATCAGGGCACCAGCACTCGCCACCCAGCCGCTGCCGATCGTCCTCACCACGGGGCCGACGAACTTGATCATGTCGTGGATCACGTCGCCCAATTCGACATGGCCTCCAGGCGAGCTGATGTAGACGTTGATCGGGTCGGGGCCCGCCGCCGACATCGCCAGCAGCCGCTCGCTCACCGAGCGCGCGGTGTGCTCGGTGATGCCACCGGAGATCAGGATCGTGCGTCGCTGGAAGAGCTTCTCCTCCAGCAAGCGCGAGGCGGCGGTCGGCTCGTCCTTGTCGGCATCCATCGTGGTGGGCTCCGGCGGTCTCAGGGCTGGTCCATCAGGCGGCGCGGCAAGCGCGCCGCACCGCCTGGACCAGCGATCTACGCTCTCCGGCCCCAAGGTTCAACTCCAGAAGGGCCTCAGAGCCGCCAGAACGGCTTGGACGATTCCGCCAGGACGTCGGCCCGGGTGATGCCGATGTCGCGCAGCATGCGGTCGTTCAGGCTGCGCAGCTGGCGGCGCTGGCGCGCGCGCTCGCGCCAGGTCAGGAGAAGGTCCACCGCGCGCCGCAGCCGCATCGCGAAGTCGCCGACGCGCCGTCGCGCCAGGTGAAGTGCGAGGTCCGTCATCGAGAAGCTCCCCCAACGTTTGTGTTCTCGAGGAGTTCTCTATAGCCGAGGCCTGCTGACAGCCTTGCGTCAGGAGGCTGCGCCGTCTCCGGAGGACGAGTGTGGCGGCACAGGCGCTCCGCTGGCCTGCCGTCGCCGATATTGCGCCGGCGGCAGCCCGAACGTCCGCTTGAAGGCGCGGTTGAAGGCCGCTTCCGATTCGTAACCGACCTCCGCGGCGATCTGGATGACCGGCTTGGTGGAGGCTCGCAACTGCCTTGCTCCCAGTTCCAGGCGCCAGCGCGTCAGGTATGCAATGGGCAACTCGCCGATGAACCGATCGAACCTCCTTGCGATGACCGAACGTGAGGACCCGACAGCACTTGCCAGCTCGTCCAGAGTCCAATCGTTGGCAGGATCGCGATGCAGCAGCGCCAGGATGCCGCCAACGACCGGGTCACGCGCACCGGCAAGCCAGCCCGTCTGATCGCTCGGCAATTGTTCCATGTAACAGCGCAGCGCTTCGATGAAGAGCAATTCCGCCATCCTCGAGAGAAGAATAGAGCGCCCGGGCCGATCGGATTCGGCTTCTGACACCAGATGCCGGATCGAAGTCTCCAGCCATGCGCTTGCCGGGTTGTCCCGGATGTTGATCCGGATGAGCTGCGGCAGGCTGGCGAGGAACAGGCGGTCGGCGCTGCGCTCGCAACCGAAGAAGCCGCAAATGAACCGCGTGATTTCGCCGCTCTCGCCGAAGCGCATCATGCTGCTGCTCCCCTGCAGGATGTCTGCGAGGCCGGCGGCGCTGTCGATGAAAGTCCGCGGCGATCCGTTCGACACCGTGTGGGCATCGCCATGGGGCAGGATGGTGAGGTCGCCCGGACGAAGCGCTATCTCGGTCCCGTCGCCGAATCGCGCGACTGCCCTGCCCTCCGTGACAAGGTTGTAGTTCACCAGACGCTCGGTGCCAGGAGACAGCACATGCTGGACCTGGGCAACCGAAGGCACCGCAAAACCCCAGGGTGCCGCACATTCCGCGTGGAAGAAGATAGCGCCGGTCATGCGTACCGCGTTGAGAGCCGCAGAAAGCGCGTCCATTCGTTGCTCCCAGATCCAGCGGGAAAAGCCCCGCCATCTCTGCAAAGAAAAAGAGGATCTCGGCAAAGTCCTGAGCACCCGGCGCCCTTACACTGGAGCAATCCCCCCATTGGAGGCGCAAAGTGCCTGATCGGCAACCATCGAGCAGCGCGTCGCGCAACATCATACGCAGGGCAATCTCGAGCGTCGGACACTGAGGCCCTCGCGCGTCGCCTCGGCCTCGATAGCCGCCCTAGGCGTCGACACTTCGAAAGATCACGAGGAGATCAAGATGCATCATGCGATGAAGGAGCTGCCAATAGTGGAGGACTACGGAGATGGTTTCTGCAGCCGCCTGACCGAATGGGGTGGGATGATCGTCTCCTATGAAACGTTCCCCAAGGGGGTAGATGCGACACCCCTGTTCAAGGGACTACCGGACGACATGTGTCAATCCCCACATTGGGGCTACATACTGAGGGGCCGAGTACGCATCAAGCGCAGGGGTGGCGACGATGTGTTGAAAACTGGAGACGTTTATTACCTCGAACCTGGACATGTGCCCGTCTTCGAGGAGGAGACCGAGATTCTCGAGTTCAGTCCAAAGAAGGAGTACCAGGAGACGATCGACGTCGTTGCCAGGAACATGGCCGCGGCGGCGACAACGAAATGACCTAGGAGGGCTGAGCACGTCGTGCCAGCAGCGAGGCCGGGTCAGTCGGTGACGTTGGGATCGCGCTCAGGATGGCGTGGCAGATCGTCCCGCGTCTCGAACCAGGCGATCCGGCTCGAGGTCCAGCTGTGGTGGTCCGGACGCACGGCCTCAGGATCATCCAGGCTCGCCAGCGTCACGTCCAGGAGATCGGGCTCGGCGAGCGCGCGGAACACCATCTGTGTGCCGCAGGTCGGGCAGAACAGGCGCTCGGCTTCAGGCGAGGAGCGGTAGGCTACGGGCTCACCCCTGGTCCAGGCAAAGCCCTTGTTCCTCATGGTGAGCCACGACACGACCGGCGCCCCCGTCGAGCGCTGGCACATCCGGCAGTGGCAGTAGCCGGCATCGATCGGCTCGGCAGAAATGCGATAGCGGACGGCGCCGCACAGACAGCCGCCTTCGAGGGGTAGGTTCATGTCTGCTCGGCCCGCATGGTCTGCTACTTACGCAGCCCTGTAGTCGCGGATCTCGACCTGAACGCCGGGCTTCGCAGCCTCGTCCGCGATCTCGCCCAGGCGCGCGGCCTCGCTCTCCTCGAGATACTCCTCGCCGCAGTTCTCGCAGACGCGGGCAGGTACGCCACGCACCACCATGATCGCACCTTTGCGCTCCACGGTGAAGGTCGTGAAGCCCGGTTTGGTATCCCCGTGTCGACAGACCACGCACTTCACTGCCTTCGCCTCCTGCGAAATGTCCGATCCCAAAGCCCAGGATCGGGCTCGTAAACGGTCACGACGATCGTCTCCTCGTCCGCCGCGTTGTCGGCAACCAGGACATGCCGTGGCCTTCCCGCGGACCAACCGAGAATCAAGCGGCTCGGATACGGCCTGTCCTCGGGATATCCCGCGATTACCTCGCCGGTCTCTATCACGCGTCGTACCTCGCCCTGGCTGATCTGGCGCTCCAGCATACGCCGGATGGCATGCACTCGATAGACCAGCTTCATGTGGTCCGCAGGCAGGCGCTAGGCGAACGCGATCAGGACCTGGTCGGCGGCGACGGTGGCGCCGGGCTCGACCGCGATCGTCTCGACGACGCCGTCGCGCTCGGCGCGCAGCACGTTCTCCATCTTCATCGCCTCCAGCACCAGGAGCTCCTGGCCGGCCTTGACCGGCTCGCCGGCGCGCACCGGGATGCTGATGATCAGGCCCGGCATCGGCGACAGCAGAAACTTGGAGGTGTCGGGCGGGGTCTTGGCCGGGATGCGCGCCGCAAGCTCGGCCGCCTTGCGCGTGCGCACCAGCACGTGGACCTCGCTGCCGCCGAGCGAGAGCCGGTAGCCCTCCGGGCAGCGATCGACCTGCAGCGTGATGCTGCGCTCGTCGATGGTGATGCGGGCGAGCGCCAGGCCCGGGCGCCAGTCGTGGCGCACGCGAAGCTTGCGGCCGTCGATCGTCACGGCCACGGCGTCACCCTCCTGCTCGGCGTGCAGGCGCGATCTCGCGCTCGTCCAGGCGCACGACCCAATCGCGCGGGATGCGCGCCTTCGCCATCCGGCCGGAGATCGCCCCGGCGCGCGTTGCCTCGGCGAGCCGCATGGCCACGGCCGCGGCCGCGACGTCGACGCCGGTGCGATCGTCGAGCGGCTCGCCCGCAAAACGCTCGCCGAACTGCTCGGCGATGAAGTCGGTCGACAGGCGCCCCTCGACGAAGCGCGGCCGGCGCAGCACCGCCGCAAGGAAGCCGACATTGTGGCCCGGGCCGCGGATGTAGAGGCCATCGAGGGCAGCGCCCAGGCGTGCGATCGCCGCCGCCCGATCCGGGCCGTGGGCGCAGACCTTGGCGATCATCGGATCGTAGAACATCGCGACGTCGCTGCCCTCGACCACGCCGGAATCGACGCGGACGCCCTCGCCCGCCGGCTCGACGTAGCGCCGCAGCCGGCCGCTGGACGGCAGGAAGCCTCGCGCCGGGTCCTCGGCATAGACGCGCGCCTCGATCGCCCAGCCCTCGAAGCGAACATCGTCCTGCGTCAGCGCCAGCGGCTCGCCGGCCGCGATCCGCAGCATCTGCTCGACCAGATCGAGGCCCGTGACCAGCTCGGTCACGGGGTGCTCGACCTGGAGGCGGGTGTTCATCTCGAGGAAGTAGAAGTTGCGCCTGGCATCGGCGATGAACTCGACCGTGCCGGCCGAGTGGTAGCCGACGGCTTGCGCGAGCGCTACCGCCTGGGCGCCCATCGCCGCCCGGGTCGCCGCATCGAGCAGCGGGCTCGGCGCCTCCTCGATCACCTTCTGATGGCGGCGCTGGATCGAGCATTCGCGCTCGCCCAGATGGATCGTGTTGCCGTGCCGGTCGGCCAGCACCTGGATCTCGATGTGGCGCGGCTCGGTGATGTACTTCTCGAGGAACACGCGATCATCGCCGAACGACGAGCGCGCCTCGCTCTGCGCCCGCTCCAGGCCCTCGCGCAGGTCGCCCGGCCCCGATCGCGATGCGCATGCCCTTGCCGCCGCCGCCGGCGGCCGCCTTGATCATCACCGGATAGCCGATGCGCGCAGCGATCGGGCCGGCCTCGGCGGCATCCTGGACCGGCTCCGCGTGGCCGGGCACGGTGCTCACGCCCGCCAGGGTCGCCAGGCGCTTGGCCTCGATCTTGTCGCCCATCAGGCGGATCGCCGGTACCGGCGGGCCGACGAAGCCGATCCCTTCCGCCTCGAGCGCTGCGGCGAAGGCCGCGTTCTCGGAGAGGAAGCCATAGCCGGGGTGGACGGCCTCGGCACCTGTGGCGCGCGCCGCCTCGACGATGCGCTCGATGCGCAGATAGCTCGCGATCGCGGGCGGCGGGCCGACCGGCACGGCCTCGTCGGCCATGCGCACGTGCAGCGCATCGGCGTCCGCCTCGGAGTAGACCGCGACGGTCGCGATCTTGAGCCGGCGGCAGGTCCGGATGATCCGGCAGGCGATCTCGCCGCGGTTGGCGATCAGGATCTTCTCGAACATGCGCGCGCGCAGACCCCCTAGCTGGTGGCGCGCCAATCTACGAGCGGCCGTGGGGATAGACAACTCCCGGTAGCGAACGTGCCGGCGCGTTCAGCCCAGACCCTCGAACGGAATGATCGTCGACTTGACGGTGCGCATCGCCATCGCGGCGGCGATCGCCTCGCCGACGCCGGCCTCGGTGAACGGGAACAGGGTCTGCATGTCGTACCAGGGATAGCGCGCGCGGGCACGGTCGAGCATGGCGATGCCCTGCGGGATGTCGTTCGCGGTGAACGCCCAGGAGCCGAGCACGTTGATGTCCTTGGTGCAGATGCGATGCCAGTTGGTCTCGATCGCGCCGGCATCGGTGAACTGGCCCATCTCGACGTAGGTGCCGCCGTCGCGCAGCATCTCGATCCCCTCCGGCCCGGCGGAGGGATGGCCCGAGCAGTCGATCACGAGATCGGCGCCGAAGCCGCCGACGATTTCGCGCACGGCCTCGATGCGCGCCGCCGGGCTCGGATGGTCGTCGAGGCAGACGGTGGCCTCGGCGCCAAACGCCCGGCAGAGTGCCAGCCGCGGCTGCTCGGGCGCGCCGACCGCGATCACGCGGCCGGCCCCCATCTCTTGCGCGGCGGCGATCGCGAGCACGCCGATCGGGCCGCTGCCCTGCACCACCACCGTGTCGCCGACCTTGAAGCCGCCGATCCGCTGCGCGCGCGAGAAGGCGCGGATGCAGGAGGTCAGCGGCTCCGAGAGCGCTGCAAGCCGCAGCGGCATGTCGTCCGGCAGCTTGTAGATCTTGGTGCCGGGCAGCATGCCGAGATCGACATAGACCATCTCCGCGAAGCCGCCCCACAGATGCGGCGGCTTCTCGAAGCCGAGATAGCGGCCGTAGTAGACCGGCGTCTGGCACTTGTTGGCGGTCTCGGGGTAGTGCGTGCACCAGTAGCAGGTGCCGCACGGCATGAGCGGCGGCAGCATGACCTTGGCGCCGACCGCGAGCGTCTGGCCCGTCCAGTCCTGCGTGAGCTCGGGGCCGATCTCGACGATCACGCCTGCCAGCTCGTGGCCGAGCGTGAACGGCCACGGCAAAGGCTTGGGCCAGTGCCCTTTCAGGATGTGCAGGTCGGTGCCGCAGACGCCGCAGGCGCCGATCTGGATCAGCGCGGCCTTGGCCGGCACCTCGGGCCTCGGCACCTGCGCGGATGACCGGCGGCGCCCCCGGCCCGTCGAACGTGGCGACGCGGATGTCGGTCATGCTTCCCAATCCGCTCAACGAGGCGGCTCGAACGGGTTCGAGGACGCTGAACGCCGGTCGCAGCGATAGTCGTCGCACGTTGCGGGTCACGACGGTCATCCCATGCACCAGCGCTGTTGCGGCGATCAGCGCCGTCGACCGCCGGCTCGCTTCGCGGCGTGCGTTGAGCCGTCCCCACTGCTCCGCAATCCGCCGATCGATGCCGATGATCCGGTCAGCGTACAGGTCGATGATCAGGACCAGCCAGCGTTCGAACGCGCCGCGCGTGCGGTCTGGCGGTCTCGCAGCTTCTCGACGCCCGCGCTGAATCTCGCCGATGCACAAGCACGCTGATGCAAAGGCTCTCAGGCTCGCACCGAGTCATACCACGTCGCAACGTTGGGGTCGCACCGCCTGCCTTTGCCGCACCTCAGATATCACGTTCGTGTCGAGCAGATATCTCACAAGTCGATCTCGCGCGCCGAAAACTCTTGTCGCGCTCGATCTCCAGCTCACCTTCCAGGGTGCCGACTGCAGAAGCTCCTTGAGGTCGATCTGACGCTTCTTCATCAGCTCGAACTGCTCGGCCGACAGCACGACGACGGCATCCTTGCCGTGCCGCGTCACGGTCTGCGGCCCCTCGTCGATGCGCCTTCTGGACGAGCTCGCTGAACTTGGCCTTGGCCTCCTGGAGCTGCCATGCATGCCCGTCCCCTCAATCTGACCAGACTGGTCAGAATATGTGCCGCGGACACCCGCGGTCAAGCCTCACAGCGGGATGTTGCCGTGCTTCTTCCAGGGATTGTCGAGCTGCTTGGTGCGCAGGCGGCGCAGCGCCCGGCAGAGCCGCGGCCGGGTCTCGCTCGGCATGATCACGTCGTCGATGAAGCCGCGCCCGGCCGCCACGAACGGGTTGGCGAACCGCGCGCGATACTCCTCGGTGCGCGCCTCGATCTTGGCGGGTTCGCCGGCATCGGCGCGAAAGATGATCTCCACGGCACCCTTGGGGCCCATCACCGCGATCTCGGCCGACGGCCAGGCGTAGTTGACGTCGCCGCGCAGGTGCTTGGAGCTCATCACGTCGTAGGCGCCGCCATACGCCTTGCGCGTGATCACCGTGACCTTCGGCACGGTCGCCTCGGCAAACGCGTAGAGCAGCTTGGCGCCGTGCTTGATGATGCCGCCATATTCCTGCGCCGTGCCGGGCAGGAAGCCGGGCACGTCGACCAGGGTCACGATCGGGATGTTGAAGCAGTCGCAAAAGCGCACGAAGCGGGCGCCCTTGCGGGCGCTGTCGATGTCGAGGCAGCCGGCCAGCACCATCGGCTGGTTGGCGACGATGCCCACGGTCGAGCCCTCGAGCCGGCCGAAGCCGACGATGATGTTCTTGGCGTAAGCCGGCGCCAGCTCGAAGAAGTCGCCTTCGTCAAGCAGCTTCTCGATCAGCTCGCGCATGTCGTAGGGCTTGTTGGGATTGGCCGGCACCAGCGTGTCGAGCGAGGGCTCGGTGCGCTCGGCCGCATCCTCGGTCGGCCAGACCGGCGGCTTCTCCCGGTTGCTCGCGGACAGAAAGTCGACCATCCGGCGGACCTCGGCCAGCGCCTGGACGTCGTTGTCGAAGGCGAGGTCGGCGACGCCCGAGCGCTCGGTGTGGGTCGAGGCACCGCCCAGCTGCTCGTGGCTCACCTCCTCCTGGGTCACGGTCCGCACCACGTCCGGCCCGGTCACGAACATGTACGAGCTGTCGCGCACCATGACGATGAAGTCGGTCATCGCCGGCGAGTAGACGGCGCCGCCGGCGCAGGGGCCCATGATGATGCTGATCTGCGGCACCACGCCCGAAGCGAGCACGTTGCGCTGGAACACGTCCGCGTAGCCCGCGAGGCTCGCGACGCCTTCCTGGATGCGCGCGCCGCCGGAATCGTTCAGCCCGATCACGGGCGCTCCGACCTTCATCGCCTGGTCCATGATCTTGCAGATCTTCTCGGCGTGCGCCTCGGACAGCGAGCCGCCGAACACCGTGAAGTCCTGGCTGAACACGAACACCAGGCGGCCGTTGATGGTGCCGGCGCCGGTGACGACGCCATCGCCCGGGATGCGCTGCTCGGCCATGCCGAACTCGGTGCAGCGATGCTCGACGAACATGTCGATCTCCTCGAACGAGCCGAGGTCGAGCAGCAGCTCCAGCCGCTCGCGCGCCGACAGCTTGCCGCGCTTGTGCTGGGCGGCGATGCGCCGCGCCCCGCCACCGAGCTTCGCCGCCGCGCGCTGGGCGTCGAGCCGCTCCAGAATCTCCCGCACCGATCGCCCTCCGCAAGGCCTGCCCGCCAACGCCGGGCCCGTGCTCATATCACCCGTCAGCAGCCCCGGCAAACGCGATCGCCGCCGTCGTGCACGCCGCGCGCCGCCTGCCTTGCGCGACTTGCCAGGATCGCCCGCATCTTCTAGCGTTGCGCGCAATCGGCAGCTGACCGCCTACGGCACGACGAGGGCGCGCAAGGCCACCGGCGGCTTGGCCAGCAACGCTCCGAGCGACGCAGCGCCCTCCTCACGTGCGGCGGTGCCGCATGGCCTTCGGGTCCGCGGTGCCACGGGTAGGGTGCCATGGAACGCCCAGATGCCTAAGATCGATCAGTGGCTCGAGGAGCTCGGCCTCGGCCGCTACGCTGCCGTCTTCGCCGACAACGACATCGATTTCGACGTCCTGCCGGATCTCAACGACAAGGACCTGGCCGCGCTCGGCGTCTCGCTCGGCCACCGCAAGAAGCTGCTGCGCGCGATTGCCGCCCTCGGCGAGGCGACCATGGAGACGGCCGCGCCGCCTGCCCCGCCGGTGCGCGCGATCACCCTGCCCGAGCGCCGCCACCTGACCGTGATGTTCTGCGACCTGGTCGGCTCGACCGAGCTCTCGACCCGGCTCGATCCGGAGGACCTGCGCGACGTCATGCAGCGCTTCCAGGAAGCCTGCGTCGAGGTGATCTGCCGCTATGGCGGCCATATCGGCAACTACATCGGCGACGGCATCCTGGCGTATTTCGGCTATCCGCGGGCGCATGAGGACGACGCCCAGCGGGCGGTCCGCGCCGGGCTCGGCATGGTCGAGGCGATCGCCGCGCTGAACGATGCGGTGCCGCAGCCCGGCATCCAGCTGGCGATCCGGATCGGCATCAACACCGGGCTCGTGGTGGTCGGCGACATCGGCACCGGCGAGAGCCGCGACGCGATGGCGGTGGTCGGCGAGACGCCCAACGTCGCCGCCCGCCTGCAGGACCTGGCCGAGCCCGGCAGCGTCGTGGTCGGCGCCAGCACCTACCGCCTGATCGAGGGCCTGTTCGTCTGCGACGACCTCGGCCCGCTGGCGGTCAGGGGCGTGAGCGCGCCGGTCGCGGTGTACCGGGTGCGCGAGCCGACCGGCGCCTCGCGCTTCGAGGCCACCGCGACGCGCGGGCTGACGCCCCTGGTCGGGCGCGAGGACGAGGTCCGCGTGCTGCTGTCGCGCTGGCGCCAGGCCAAGGACGGCGAGGGCCAGGTGGTGCTGCTGTCGGGCGAGCCCGGGATCGGCAAGTCGCGCCTCATCCAGAGCCTGCGCGAGCAGCTGCAGGAGGAGCCGCGCGTCAACCTGCACTACTTCTGCTCGCCCTTCTACTCCAGCAGCGCGCTCTATCCGGTGCTCGACCAGCTCGAGCGCGCGGCCGATTTCCGCCGCCACGACCCGCCCACGGTCAAGCTCGAGAAGCTGGAGGCCCTGCTCGGCCAGGCGAGCGCGAGCCCTGGGCAGGCGGCAGCGTTGCTGGCGCCGCTCCTGGCGATCCCGACCGAGGGCCGCTATCCGCCGCTCGACCTCACGCCGCAGCAGCACCGCGCCAAGGTGTTCGCCACCCTGCTCGATCAGCTGACCGGGCTCGCCAGCCGCGATCCGGTGCTGATGATCTTCGAGGACGCGCATTGGATCGACCCCACCTCGATCGAGCTGTTCCAGCAGGTCGTCGATCGGGTCCAGCGCCTGCCGATCCTGCTGGTGCTGGTCTTTCGGCCCGACTTCGCGCCGCCCTGGAGCGGCTATCCGCACATCAGCTCGCTCTCGCTCGGCCGGCTGGGCCATCGTCAGGCGGCCGCCATGGTCGAGCGCGTCACCGGCGGCAAGCCGCTGCCGTTCGAGGTGGTCGAGCAGATCGTCGCGCAGGACCGACGGCGTGCCGCTGTTCGTCGAGGAGCTGACCAAGACGATCCTGGAGGCGGACCTGCTGGTCGATGCGGGCGACCGCTACGTGCTGACCGGCCCGCTGCCGGCGCTGGCGATCCCGACCACGCTGCACGATTCGCTGATGGCGCGCCTCGACAAGCTCGCGCCGGTGAAGGAGGTCGCCCAGCTGGCCGCGACGCTCGGGCGCGTGTTCAGCCACGAGCTGCTGGCGGCCCTCTCGCCCCTCGGCCAGGTGGCGCTCGAGCAGGCGCTGACCGAGCTGGTCGAGGCGGAGCTTCTGTTCCGCCGCGGCTCGATGCCCGAGGTCACCTACGAGTTCAAGCACGCGCTGCTCCAGGATGCCGCCTATGGCAGCCTGCTGCGCGCCAAGCGCCAGCAGCTGCACGCGCGCATCGGCCAGGTGCTCGAGGAGCGCTTTCCGCATACGGCCGAAGCCCGGCCCGAGCTGCTGGCACACCATTTCCGCGAGGCGGGCCTGCCCGAGCGCGCGATCCCCTACGCGCTCCAGGCCGGCGCTGCGGCGGTCGCCCGCTATGCCTCGGCCGAGGCGCGCGCCCGCTATGGCGCGGCACTCGAGATGGCCCGCTCGCTGCCGCCCGCCGAGGCGGCCTCGCGCGCGCAGGATCACGGCGGTGCTCAGGCTCGCCGCCGTTGCCGGCAACCGCGATCATTTCGAGCGCGACCTGAAGAACCTGGCGGAGGCGAGGGCGCTTGCGGAAGAGCTCGAGGACCGCGACGCGCTGAGCGAGATCGAGTACTGGATCGGCCGCACCAACTATGTGCTCGGCCGCTTCGATGCCGGCGCCGAGCATGCCCGCACGGCCCTGGCCCTGGCCGAGGCGCAGAGCAACGACGACACCGCGGGCGCCCTGCCGATCAACCTTCTCGCCCGCATCCACTGCCTGCGCGGCGAGGCGCCCGAGGCGATCACTTTTGCCGCGCGCAACGTCGAGCAGATGCGCCGGCTCGGCAATCGGCTCGAGGAAGCCGCAATCTCGGGGGTCCTGGCGTTCGGCTACGGCCTGCACGGCGAATTCCCGCAAGCCTTCGAGGCGGCGCAGCACGGCATCGAGCTCGCACGCAGGGTCGAGCATCTGCCGACGCTTGCCGCCTGCCTGCATTTTCGCGGCGTCGCCAAAGGCTGGCATGGCGAGATCGACGACAGCGTCGCCGACTTCGAGGAAGCGCTGGCCTCCTCGGAGAAGGCAGGCGACGTGTTTCGCCAGTATCTGATCTACGGCTGGCGCGGCGAAGCGCATCTGCTGGTCGACCGGATCGAGGCCGCCGAGGCGGACCTGACGCAATGCCTGGCGCTCGGCGACCAGATCGGCACGACCTTTCATCGCGGCGCCTTCCAGGCGTTCCTCGCCAGGATCCGGCTCTTGCAGGGCGATCTCGCAGGCGCGCGGCGGACGGTCGACCACGCGCTCCAGATCGCGACCGACACGGCCCAGCCGTGGAGCCGCTCGATCGCGCTTCGGACCTTCGCCGAGACCCTGCTGGCGGCCGATGCGGCCGACGTCGCCAATGCCGAGCATGCGGTGCGCGCCGCGATCGAGATCCAGGAGAAGCGTGAATGCCGCTGCGATCTGGCCGCCTCGGAGGTCGTGCTGAGCGAGGTGCTGGCCGCCAGGGGCGATCCCGGCGCGCGGGCGGCGGCGGAGCGTGCCCATGCCCTGTACGAGGCGATGGGCACTGCACCCGGCCTCGCGCGAGCGCGCGCCGCGCTGGCCCGAACGTGAGGAGACCGCGATGAGCAGCGCGTTGCTCTTGGGCGGCGGTGCGCCGACCCTGACCCTGCAGTCGGGCGCGCTCGCCGCGCTCGACGCGAAGGGGGTCGAGTTCGCCGCCATCTCGACCGCCGGCGCCGGGATGGTGATCGGCCTGCTCTATGCCGCGCCCAAGGGCATGACACGGCAGGAAGCGCTCGAGAACACGGTCAACATGGGGGTCGCCGACGAGATCTACAACGCGTTTCCGGTAAACTACAAGGTGTTCTTCAAGCCCGGCGACATGGCGGATCTCTATCGCAACTTCCTGGCGATGCTGCCGCAGCCGCCGGTCGCCAAGACCCAGGCCGATCGCCTGTTCGGCGACTGGATGGCCCTGGTCTGCGCCACGTTGTCGCCGTCCAGCCTGAGCTCCGACAGCCTCGGTCTGTGCGCCCCGGCGCCCTGGATCGATCACGTCGTCGATTTCGAGAAGCTGCAGCAGTTCGAGAGCGAGTTTTACATCAATGCCTACAATGTCACCGATCACAAGATGGAGATTTTCAGCAAAGAACAGATCACCCCGGATCATTTTCGCGCCGCGCTCGCCTTTCCGTTCATCTACCCGCCGTACGAGATGAACGGCAAATACTACGTCGAAGGGTCGGCGATCGACACGCTATGCTTCAAGGGGCTGCTGAACTACCGCAAGCGCCTGCAGGTGGAGGCCGTGAGCCGGCGCGCGGGCAGCCGGTCCCGCCCTGCGCTTGGCGCCGCTCAAGAACCTGGTCGTGTTCGACATCCTCTCCAGCGACAAGATCATCCGCACGCCGAGGACGCTCTACGAGGCCTGGATCCAGTCGATCATGATTCCGCTGGTCGAGATCGCCAAGGACGACATCGAGCTGTTCGACCTCAAATATCGCAAGAACTGGAACGTCGAGCTGCTGCGAATCCGGTTCGACATTCCAGAAGATCGTTGGCCTTATGCGCTGGACTGGTCGTATAGCAACTTGAAGACGCTCTACGACGTCGGCTATGACGCGGGCTTGAAATTCTATGAAGAGCACAAGGATGCGCTGCAGCCGAAAGCCGCCGAGCCGCGGGCGTCCGGGTGAGCCGCGCATCGGCGGCGCGCGGCGGCGGCCGCGGGCTGCGCCGGTGAGCGCCTCGAGCATCGACGCGGCCCCACTGGTCGGCTGCCCGATCTGCGGCCTGACGCAGACGATCGGGCGCCCTGCCGGCCGGCACGACGGCGTACTGCGCGCGCTGTGATGCGGTGCTGCTGCGGGGCGGCAGCGGCGGCTCGGCCACGGCGGCCTTCTGCTTCGCGCTGGGCGCGCTGCTCCTGTTCGTGCCGGCCTATCTGTGGCCGATCCTCGAGATCACGACCTTCGGCCGCGTCCACAGCTACACCGTGCTGAGCGGCACCGAGGCCCTGTGGCAGGGCAGGATGTGGCCGCTCGCGATCCCGGTAGCACTGGCGAGCGTGGCGTTGCCGGCCGCGCTGATCCTGGTGCTGCTGGCGCTGTCGGTCGCGCGCCAGGCCGGCATCGGCACGGATGCGCTGCGAGGCTGGCGGCGGCTGTGCGACTTCCTGCGCGCCTGGGCGATCGTCGATGTCTATCTGCTGGCGATCTTCATCACCGTGGTCAAGCTCGCACAGCTGACCGATGCGGCGCCCTCGCTCGGCGCGGGTCTGCTCTTTGCCATGGTGATCTGCCTCACGCTCGCCCTGCGCAGCCTGGACGCCGAGGGTGCCGATCTCGCGCCGGGCGCGGACCTTGGCCCGGATGGCAGCAGCCGCGCCGACGCCCGGCAGCGCTACCCGGACCTTCGCGCTGGCGCTCGGCGCGCTCATCCTGTTCGTGCCGGCCAACGTCTTTCCGACCCTGACCGTGACGGCCCACGGCTCGACCCAGACCGCGACCGTGTTCGGCGGCGTGGTCGATCTGTGGCAGGCCGGCATGTGGCCGCTCGCGATCATCGTGGTCTGCGCGAGCCTGCTGATCCCGTTCTTCAAGATCATCGGGCTGATGTTCCTGACCCTGACGCAGGGCCGGCCGGCCGACCGGCATGCCCGCACCCGCCTCTACCTGTTCATCGCGCAGATCGGCCGCTGGTCGATGCTCGACGTCTACGTGATCTCGCTGCTCGTGGCGGTGCTGCATTTCGGTTTGGTGGCGCACGCGCAGGCCGAGATCGGCAGCATCGCGTTTGCCTCGGTCGTGATCGTGACCTTGCTGGCCGCGCGCAGCTTCGATCCGCGTCTGATCTGGCAGCCCGCGCCCGCAGGTGGACCTGACCCGGGCCAGCACAGGGGAGCATGAGATCATGGCGGAACCCGGCCCGACGCCCCAGCCCCCTACCCCCCAGGCGACCGTGCGCAGGAGCCGGCGCCTGCGGCTGTCACCCGTCTGGCTCGTGCCGATCGTCGCCGCGGCGGTCGGCGGCTACCTGTTCTGGCAGACCGAGATCGACGTCGGCCCGACCATCGAGATCGGCTTTGCCGACGGCACCAACATCGCCGAGGGCTCCAAGCTGGTGTATCGGGGCGTCCAGGTCGGCGCCGTGCAGTCGGTCGAGCTCGACAGCGGCCTCCAGCACGTCAACGTGATGGCCCGGCTGCACAAGCCCGCCGCCGGCCTCGCGCGCGAGGGGTCGCAGTTCTGGATCGTCGAGCCGCGGATCAGCGTCGGCCAGGTGACCGGCCTCGATACCCTGCTGTCGGGCTCGTACATCCAGGTGGCGCCGGGCGACGGCGCCGAGGCCACGCGCTTCGCCGGCCTCGCCAATCCGCCGGTGCTGAGCCCGGGCCAAGGCAATTTCGTGATCTTTCTGGAGTCCGACGACGCCGCGTCGCTGTCACCGGGCTCGCCGGTCAGCTACCGCGGCATCGATGTCGGCGAGATCGCCGCCGTCACCCTGCCGCAGGACGGCTCGCGGGTCCAGCTCGAGGTCGCGATCACGCCCGCGCATGCGTCTCTGGTGCGGACCAACTCGGTGTTCTGGCGTACCAGCGGCGTGCACTTCGACCTGCAGCCCCTGGATCCCAAGATCGACATCAGCTCGGTCGAGAGCCTGATCCGCGGCGGCGTCGCGTTCGCGACCCCGGAGCCGTCGGGCGGTCCGGCGGGCCCGAACGCGCTGTTCGAGCTGCTCGACCAGTCGCCGGCCAGCTCCGTGATCGCGCCGAAACCGGGCCTGAACGTGGTGCTGAGCGCCGCGCAGCTGGGCTCCGTCGCGGTCGGCGATCCGGTCTACTACCGCGAGATCAGGGTCGGCGAGGTGATGGCCACAGAGCTCGAGAGCGACGCCGGCGCGGCCGAGGTCCATGCGTTGATCTGGGAGCGCTACGCGCCGCTGGTCCAGGAAGGCACGATGTTCTGGAACGCGAGCGGCCTGCGCATCCACGCCAGCCTGTTCAGCGGCGCCACGATCGATCTCGAATTGCTCGCGGCCCTGCTCGGCGGCGGCGTCGCCTTCGCGACCCCGGACCAGGAGGGCACGCCCGCCAAGGACGGCAGCCAGTTCGTGCTGCACGACCAGCCCAAGGACAAGTGGCTGCAATGGCAGCCGGTCGTGCAGCTCGCACCGGAGGCTGCGCCGATCGAGCTGGCCGAAGGCTTCTCCGTCGACGACCTGGCGCCGGCGACCTATACCGTCACCACCACATCGCATGTGCGCGAGGGCCCGGATACCACCTATCCGGTGCTCTCCACCTTGAGCGAGGGCGCGACCGTATCGGTCACCGGCAAGGTCCAGGGCCACGAATGGTACCGCGTCGAGGTCGGCGGCGCGGCCGGCTACATCTGGGCGAAGCTGCTCGCCCCGGCGCAGGCGGCAGCCGCCCAATAAGCGCGCTAGTTCGTGCCGCTGGAGCCGCCGCCGGCATCACCCTCGTCGCCAGGGTCGTCCTCGCCGCCAGCATCAGACTCGGGGACATTGCTTTGGGGGCCAGTGGTGCCGGAAGGGCCGCCCGAGGGGCTGGTATCGCTCTGCTGGCTGCTGGCTGAGGGCTCGATGTCTCCAGGAGCCGTGCCGCCCGGATCCTGCTGACATCCGAGCAGCACGACGGCGGCTCCCGCCAACGCCAGGAGGGACCTGCTCCGGAGCGTCGGAGCCGCATCGGCGGTCTCGTTCCGGCCGATCGAAGGCGTCGGGCCACATTGTGCGGCCTGGCTGGAGCGCGGAGCCCGACCCAACCGACAGACGTTCACATGCCTCTTCATCACGCTGCTCTCCCGCTTGCCATGATTGCCTGGCTTGAACGTCCGGACGATCGCTTCGTTCCGGCCGGGCAGTCGCTTGCAGGAGCGAAGCGTCGATGGCGCGGCGAACTCGCTCGGGGGCAGCACAGGCGGGCGCCGCCAGGGTGCGAAAGCGGCGCCCGCCGATGCGAGCGCGCTAGTACCCGCCGCCAGACCCGCCGTTGGAACCGCCGCCCCCTCCGGAGCCGCTGCCCGAGTCATCGCGATCCTCGCCCTGCTGGCTGCTGGGTGAGGGTTCGAGACCTCCGGGGGCCTTGCCGACCGGATCCTGCGTGCATCCGAGCAGCATGAGGGCAGCCCCCGTCCAGGCCAGGAGCACGTTCACTTGCCGCTTCATGGCGATGCTCTCCCGCTGGTATGTCGTGCGTCTGCCTATGGCGTCCGGCATCTTCCACCGATCCGTCGAACGAGCCAAGTGGCATCGCGCGCGCGGCCTGCGCGGCCTCACGTGCGGAAGGCTTGTCGGCGCCGGCAGGAATCGGCTAAGCCCCCAGCCTGGGTATGAAGCCTCTGGTTGCAAAGCCTCTGATCGCGAAGGATGCCCGATGGCCGATGCCAGCACGCCCCAGCCGATCCACCTGAAGGACTACCGGGTGCCGGACTACCTGGTGGACCGGGTGGACCTCGACGTCCGGCTCGACCCGGCCGCGACCGAGGTCACGGCGCGGCTCGCCATCCGCCGCAATCCAGCGGCCGGCGACGGCCTGCCGCCTCTGGTGCTGGACGGCCAGGAGCTCGAGCTGGTCGGCCTGCGCCTCGACGGCGAGCCGCTTGGCGCCAACCGCTACGCCGTCGACGACGAGCATCTGACGATCGAGGCGCCGCCTGCCGCCTTCGAGCTCGAGATCACCGGCCGGACGCAGCCCGACCGGAACACCGCGCTCGAGGGCCTCTACCTCTCGAACGGCGTTTTCTGCACCCAGTGCGAATCCGAGGGTTTTCGGCGCATCACCTGGTTCCCGGACCGCCCGGACGTGATGGCGGTCTATCGCACGCGGATCGAGGCGGACCGCGAAAAGTACCCGGTGCTGCTCAGCAACGGCAACCTGGTCGAGCAGGGCCTGCTGCCCGAGGGCCGCCACTTCGCGGTCTGGCACGATCCGTTCCCGAAGCCTTCCTATCTGTTCGCGCTGGTGGCGGGCGATCTCGCCCGGCTCGAGGACCACTTCACGACCCGCTCCGGGCGCGATGTGCTCCTGGAGATCTATGCCGAGGCCAAGGACATCGACAAGTGCGACCACGCCATGGCCTCGCTCAAGGGTGCGATGCAGTGGGACGAGGACCGGTTCGGGCTGGAGTACGACCTCGACCGGTTCATGATCGTGGCGGTATCCGACTTCAATTATGGCGCCATGGAGAACAAGGGCCTGAACATCTTCAACACCAAGTACGTGCTGGCCAGGCCCGAGACCGCGACGGACGCCGACTTCGTCGGCATCGAGACCGTGGTGGCGCACGAGTATTTCCACAACTGGACCGGCGACCGGGTGACCTGCCGCGACTGGTTCCAGCTCTCGCTCAAGGAAGGCCTGACGGTGTTCCGCGACCAGGAGTTCAGCTCGGACCTGCATTCGCGCGCGGTCAAGCGGATCGCCGATGTGCGCCGCCTGCGCGCGACCCAGTTCATCGAGGACGCCGGTCCGCTTGCCCACCCGGTGCGGCCCGAAAGCTACGTCGAGATCGGCAACTTCTATACGCCGACGGTGTACGAGAAGGGTGCCGAGGTCATCCGCATGCTGCACACGCTGATCGGCGAGGACGCCTTCCAGCGCGGCATGCGCATCTATTTCGAGCGCCACGACGGCCAGGCGGTCACCTGCGAGGATTTCGTCGCGGCGATGGAGGCGGGCTCCGGCCGGGACCTCGGAAAGTTCCGGCTGTGGTACAGCCAGGCGGGCACGCCGCGGCTGTTCGTGCGTGGCGACTACGACGCGGGCCAGCCGGACCTACACGCTTTCCGCCCGCCAGAGCGTGCCGGACACGCCCGGCCAGACCGGCAAGCAGCCGATGCCGATCCCGCTCGCCATGGGCCTGCTCGACCCGGACGGAGCACCCCTGCCGCTGCGCCTCGAGGGCGAGGCGAAAGCCGCCGGCACCAGCCGCGTGCTCGAGCTCGATCGGGCCGAGCAGTCGTTCACGTTCGTCGACGTGCCGGCAGCGCCGGTGCCCTCGCTGCTGCGCGGCTTCTCCGCGCCCGTGATCCTCGATGCCGGCCAGGGCGACGAGGAGCTGCGCTTCCTGATGGCGAACGACCCCGATCCGTTCGTGCGCTGGGAGGCCGGGCACAGCTACGCCACCCGGCTGATGCTGGCGCTGATCGGGGCGCGTGCCGCCGGCCGGCCGCTTCGCGCCGATCCCGGCCTCGCCGACGCCTTCGCCGCGACGCTCGCAGCACCCGCGCTCGAGCGCGCCTTCGTCGCCCAGGCGCTGGTCCTGCCGGCGGAATCTTTTGTGGGCGAACAGATGGCCGTGATCGACGTCGACGGCATCCACGCCGTCCGCGAGTTCCTGCGCAAGTCGCTCGGCGAGGCGCTGCAGGCGCAGTGGATCGACACCTATGCCAGCTACCAGAGCGACGAGCCGTACAGCATCGAGGCCGAGGCGATTGGCCGCCGCGCGCTGAAGAACACAGCCCTCGCCTATCTGGTCGCGAGCGGCTCCGAGCAGGGCGGCGCCCTGTGCGCGGCGCAGTTCGCCAGGGCCGACAACATGACCGATCGGATCGCGGCGCTGGGCCTGCTGGCGGAGAGCGATCTGCCCGAGCGGGAGAGCGCGCTTGCCGGCTTCTACGACCGCTGGCGGGGCGATGCGCTGGTGGTCGACAAGTGGTTCGCGCTGCAGGCGCAGGCCCAGCGGCCGGACGCGATCGATCAGGTGCGCGGCTGCTCGACCACGAGGCGTTCACGCTGAAAAACCCGAACCGGGTGCGCTCGCTGATCGGCACGTTCGCCGGGGGCAATCCGACCGGTTTTCACCGCGCCGACGGCGCCGGCTACGCGCTGGTCGCCGACCAGCTGCTGGCGCTGGACCGGCTCAATCCGCAGGTGGCGGCGCGGATGATGACGCCGTTCGGCCGCTGGCGGCGCTACGACGCCGGCCGCCAGGACCTCATGAAGGCCCAGCTCGAGCGCATCCTCGCGACGCCCTCCCTGTCGCGCGACAGCTTCGAGATCGCCAGCAAGAGCCTGAAGTAGCTCGGTCGTGGCTCGTCATGGAGGATCGACAGCATGATCCTGGTCGGCCAGTACGATTCGCCCTATGTGCGCCGGGTCGCGGTGTCGCTGCGCACGCTCGGCTTCGCGTACGAGCACGACACGCGCTCGGTGTTCGGCGACTTCGATGCGATGCGGGAGGTCAACCCGCTCGGCCGCATCCCCTCGCTCGTGCTGGACGACGGCGAGGTGCTGATCGATTCGACGGCGATCCTGGACTGGCTCGATCAGGAGGTCGGGCCCGGGCGGGCGCTGGTGCCGGCGGCGGGCGTGCAGCGGCGCCGGGCGCTGCGCCTGATCGCGCTCGCGACCGGTGCGATCGACAAGATCGGTGCCGCCACCTACGAGCGCGTGATCCGACCCGCAGCGCTCCGCTGGCCCGAATGGATCCGAACGCTGCCGCACGCAAGGGCGAGGCGCCATCGCCGCGCTCGCGGCCGAGCCCTGGCCCGCCGGCGACAGCCTCGACCAGGCGCAGATCACCACGGCCTGCATGATCCGCTACGTCCGGATGGCCGATCCCGAGGCGCTGCCGCCAGGCCGCCATCCGAGCCTCGATGCGCTGTCCGCGCGCTGCGAGGCGCTGCCCGCGTTCCAGGCGACCTTCCCGGCCGAGTACGCGATTCCGCGAAACGCGTGAGTGCTGGCCTTTTGCCAGCACGGCATGTGCGCGCAAGCGCGCAACTTCTGGCGACCAAGGATGCTTGAGAACGACTATGTGGCGGGCAACCCGCAGCTCAACGGTACTGATCGCATGGTGGTCGTGTCCGGCTGCTCGGGCGGCGGCAAATCGGCTCTCCTGTCGGAAATGGCCCGCCGCGGCTACCCGGTAAATCCCGAGCCGGGCCGGCAGATCGTCAAGGAGCAGGCCTATATCGACGGCGATGGCCTGCCTTGGGCGAACGTCCCGAAGTTCACGGAGCTTTGCGTCTCGCGCGCGGTCCATTTCTACAACGCGGCGCGGCCCGCGGACAAATGCGTGCTGTTCGACCGCTCGATCGTCGATGCGATCGCATCGCTCGCAAGGCTCGGATTCCCGACACCGCCGTACCTGCATCGTGCGCTCGATCGCTATCGCTATGCGCCAACCGTGTTCCTGACCCCGCCGTGGGAGGAGCTGTTCGCGCGCGACCCCGAGCGCAGGCATGCGTTCGCGGACGCGCTCGCCGAGTACGAAGACCTCCTGGAGGCCTATCCGGCCAACGGCTACGCGGTCGAGCTGATCCCGAAGGCAGGGGTCGAGGAGCGCGCCGACTTTCTCGAGCAGCGGCTCGATCGGCTGGGTCCGACATCGCGATCGATAGACGGCGGAGATGCGCGGGCACTGCGGTATGCGCCTGCGCGGGTCATTGCCGGTGCAGTTCCCAACTGCGGCGCGCTCTGATAGATTGCCGATCCACCACGGGTGTGTCCGCCACATTTCCCGATTCCCCGGAGGAGAGCGGTGTCCGCCATGAGAACGCCGATCGGTGCCGTGCGCCAGGCGGCAGATCCGCGCTCCGTTCTGCACGACGTCTTCGGCTTCACCTCCTTCAGAGGCCAGCAGGAGGAGATCGTGCGGTGCGTCGTGGGCGGCGGCGACGCGCTCGTCGTCATGCCGACCGGCAGCGGCAAGTCGCTGTGCTACCAGATCCCGGCCCTGCTCCGCGCCGGCACGGGCATCGTCGTCAGTCCGCTCATCGCCCTGATGGAGGATCAGGTAACGGCGCTGCGTCAGCTCGGCATCCGCGCCGAGTTCCTGAACTCCAGCCTGCCGCCCGAGGAGCAGAGCCGGGTGCGCCGGCAAACCGCCGCGGGCGAGGTGGACCTGCTCTACGTCGCACCGGAGCGGCTGCTCACCGACAGCTTCCTCGCCTGGCTCGAGCGGCTGCCGATCGCCCTGTTCGCGATCGACGAGGCGCATTGCGTGTCGCAGTGGGGCCACGACTTCCGTCCCGAGTATCTCCAGCTCGCCGTCCTGCGCGAGCGCTGGCCCGAGGTGCCCCGCATCGCGCTGACCGCGACCGCCGATCCGCCGACCCGGCGCGAGATCGCGGCCAAGCTGGGCCTGGCCGAGGCGCGCATGTTCGTCGGCGGCTTCGATCGCCCCAATATCCGCTACCGGGTCACGCCCAAGAGCAGCGCCCGGGCGCAGCTGGTCCAGTTCCTGCGCGCCGAGCACGCCGGCGACGCCGGCATCGTCTACTGCCTGTCGCGCAAGCGCACCGAGGAGACCGCGGCGTACCTCGTGCGCGCGGGCTGGAGCGCCCTGCCCTACCACGCCGGCCTCGCCGCCGACGTCCGGCGCGCGACCCAGCAGAAGTTCGTGCGCGACGAAGTGCGCATCATCGTGGCCACGGTCGCGTTCGGGATGGGCATCGACAAGCCGGACGTGCGTTTCGTGTACCATCTCGATCCGCCCAAGAGCCTCGAGGCGTACTACCAGGAGACCGGCCGCGCCGGCCGCGACGGCTTGCCGGCGACCGCCATGATGACCTGGGGCGTGGGCGACGTCGCGCAGCTGAGGCAGCTCATCGCATCTGGCGAGAGCGAGGCGCGCCAGCGCGTCGAGCACCACAAGCTGAGCGCGTTGCTCGGCTTTTGCGAGACGGCAAGGTGCCGGCGCCAGGTCCTGCTGCAGTATTTCGGGGAGACGCTGCAGGAGCCTTGCGGCAACTGCGACACCTGCCTCGAGCCGGTCGCTGACCTGGGACGGCACCATCGCCGCGCAGAAGGCGTTGTCGGCGGTCCGACGCACGGGCGAGCGCTTCGGCCAGAGCTATCTGATCGACCTCCTGCTCGGCCACGCCGACGAGCGCATGTCGCGGCTCGGCCACGACCGGCTGCCGACGTTCGGCGTCGGCGCCGACCTCGACCGGCGCACATGGCAGTCGGTGTTCCGGCAGCTCGTGGCGGGCGGGTTGCTCGAGGTGGACCTGGACGGCTACGGCGGGATGCGGCTTGCCGGCGATGCGGCCAAGGTGCTGCGCGGCGAGCGCGCCCTGGAGCTGCGTCACGACCCGACGCCGCTGCGCGGACCGCGCCGCGCCAAGGGAGCCAAGGCGGCGCCCACCGGCCTGGCAAGCGACGCCGACCGCGACCTGTTCGAAGCGCTGCGGGCCAAGCGGCGCGAGCTCGCCAAGGCGAACGGTCTGGCGCCCTTCATGGTGTTCCCGGATCGGACCCTGATCGAGCTGGCGGCGAGGAAGCCCGCCGACAGCGCGGCCCTGGAGACCATCCACGGCATCGGCCAGGCCAAGCGGGAACGCTGGGGCGAAGATTTCCTCAGGGTGATCCGAGAGGTTCGCCAGGACCGGCACGGCGCCGGAATGGATGTTTCCAGATCGTTCGATCATCCCGACTGAAGTCCGAGACGGCACAGAGAAGAAGTAAGAAAAAGGTCCCAAATCGATGACACTGGAAAAATGCCCAATTTGCCTCAATATCGATTCGGACCCTGCAGAGGTACGGGCTGGTCAAGGCGGATATCGCATCGAATGCCGCGTATGTGGCCGCTTCGCTGTTTCCGCAGATTGTTGGGAAGACTACCTCGATCCCGAAGGGGGCGGGCGCCAGCTTTCCAGCTTGTGTCGTGCACGGCTTGCACACCGGGTCCGCACAGTTCGCTCGTCCAAATCGGCCAGTCCACCAAACGTGACCTCCGAGTTCGTCGATCGCTTCATCAAGGACGGATGTCCCCGGCCCAACGCCTGCCGAGCAGGCCGTCAATATCATCAGATTTGTCGGAGACGAAGTGTCGCGGTCGGGGCAGCGTATCAAGGCCCTTCCCAGGAATGTCTTTGCGACTGTCGGCGCGCCGAATCCGACGCTTGGAGGTGAGCTTGCAATTGAGCTTATGAAGCGAGGTCTGCTTGATGGCATCGAAAGAAAAACTACAAGTACCCCGCCTAACCTGAGGAATGTCAACCTTACTCTCGATGGATGGGAACGTTATGAGGAAGAGAAGCTAGGTCAATTCGCAGGCAAATATGGCTTTATCGCTATGAAATTCAATGATATCATTTTAGATCGTTTTGTCGAAATTGTTGTGGAGCCAGCGATAAAAAAAGGGATTGATTACGAGCTCGTCGGCATGCGAGATGTCGCCCGGTCCGGAATTATCGACAACATCATGCGTGCACACATTCGCGACGCAGCTTTCGTAATCGTAGACCTCACCCATGACAACCCAGGTGCATATTGGGAAGCCGGCTACGCTGAAGGACTCGGCAAGCCAGTCATCTACATCTGCGAGCGCAGCAAGTTTAGTGAGCAGAGCACCCATTTCGACACCAACCATTGCACCACGGTGGTCTGGTCAGCGGATAGTCCTGACCATTTCTCCTCAGAGCTGATCGCGACGCTCCGCCGCTCGTTGAACCTGTTTTCGGGGACTCCACGAGCGGGTGAGGGAACCCCGTAGAGCGCGTCTTGCTGATCCAAGATAAGTCTGCATAGGGCTCGGGGATGGGTCGCGCTATAGCGCACGGTCAAAGGTCCTTGGTCATGCGCACGAGCGGCACCGCGACGCCGCCGCGATCGTCCGTGAACCTCTCGACCGGCCGGTAGCCGCAGGCCGCGTAGAGCGGCAGGCCGGCCAGGGTCGCGACCAGCTCGGCGCTGGAAAAGCCCTCGGCGCGCGCGGCATCCTCGCACAGCGCCAGGATCAGACGGCCGACGCCCCGGCGCACGAAGGCGGGGTGGGTGTACATGGCGCGCACGCGGGCGGCGATCGCTCGCAGGGTCCAGAAGCGCCGCATCGCGCCCCGGCGAGCGGTCGCCGCCATACATCGTCTGGCGCCGGCTCCAGCCGCCGCAGCCCGCGAGCGATGCGCCCTGCTCGACCACGAAGTAGGTGCGATCGTCGATCAGCTGGCTGTCGAGCCCCATGAGCGTGCGGCTCGCGGCGATCTGGGCGGCGTCGAGAAAGGGCTTCTGCAGCTCCGCGATCGCGCGCTCCATCAGCTCGGTCAGCGCCGCGACGTCGTCGTGGCGGGCGAGGCGATGCCGGAGCACAGGGTCGGCCATGGCAACCACTCGGCTGACAGAAAAAGGGGCGCCGGAGCGCCCCAGAGGAAAACGGATGCAGATCGGCTATTGCTGGATGCAGCTGTCGACGTTGTCGGCGGTGCACTCGTCGAGGCCGGTATAGATCGGGTCCTCGACGTCCTTGCCCTCGATCAGGTCGATCATCACGGACGGCGCCCGATAGCCCATCTCGAACGGCCGCTGGCCGACCTGGGCATGGCTGCGGCCGTCCTTGAGCGCCTGCATCTGCGGCGGCAGGGTGTCGCCCGCGACGATCACCAGGTCCTTGCTCGCGAGCTTGTCGATGACCTGATCGGTGACCTGGGCATAGGCCTGCGGGCCGAACTGCGCCCAGCCGCCGACCAGGATGAAGGCGCCGAGGTCCGCATGCGCGGTGAACACGTCGGCCATCTGCTGGTTGGCGAGGTCGATCTGGTCGTTGGTGAAGACCGGGCAGCCCTCGACCTCGGTCCAGCCGCCCTCGCCGTTCAGGCGCTCGATGCCCGTCGTGCCGGCGATGGTGTCGCGAAAGCCCGCGGCGCGCGCGTTGATGTTGTCGGCCGCGACGTTGCCGAGCTGCAGGCAGACCGTGCCGCCGTCCGGCTTCAGCTGCTGCAGGTGCTCGGCCATCAGCACGCCCATCTGGTAGTTGTCGGTGCCGAGATAGGTCAGGCGCAGGTCGCGATCCTGCTCGAGCAGATCGGCGTCGATGGTCATCACCGGGATGTCCGGCTGCCGCTGGCGCAGAAGGTTGGCGGTCAGCGGCGCGTTCGAGGGCGAGATCGCGATCGCGGCCACGCCCCGGGTCAAAAGGTCGTCGATGATCTGGATCTCGCCGGCCTCGTCCGCGCTCGAGGCCGGGCCCGTATACAGGCACTCGTACTCGGAATCAGGGTTCTCCGACTGCCACTTCTGGCAACCCAGGTTCACCTGCTCGAAGAAGGGATTGTCGAGCCCCTTGACGACGATCGCGAGCGTCTTCTTGTCCTGGGCGGAAGCCGATCCGGCAACGACCAGTACTACACCGGCAGCCAGCAAGAACAACTTGCGCATGATTACCTCCGCAAAAAATTTCCGCCGCCATCCTAAGAGATGCTGCTCGCGCCGGTCAATCGAGACCCGTGCGCTGCTTGCGTTGGTCGGCACAATGTTTCCTCACCCGTTCGAGCGGCTGGCGCGGATGCGGTCGAACAGCACCGCGAGGATGATGAAGCTGCCGACGAAGGCGCCCTGCCAGAAGGTGCTGATGCCCAAGAGGATCAGGCTGTTGCGGATCACCTCGATCAGCGCCGCGCCGACCACCGCGCCGAACGCGGTGCCGACGCCGCCGGCGAGCTGCGCGCCGCCGATCACCGCGGCCGCGATCACGCTGAGCTCCATGCCCTGGCCGAGATTGGTGGTCACGCCGCCGAGCCAGCCGACCTCGAGCACGCCGGTGATGCCGGCGGTGAGCGAGGCGAACATGTAGACCGAGATCTTGATCCGCTTGACCGGCACGCCGGTCAGGATCGCCGCGTGCTCGTTGCCGCCGATCGCGAACACATGCCGGCCCCAGGCCGTCCATTTGAAGGCAAAGCCCGTGATCAGCGCGAGGATCGCCAGCACGATCAAGGGGTTCGGGATGCCGAGGATCGAGCCGCCGCCGAGCCACAGCAGCGTGGCGTGGTCGGGGCCGAACTCGTAGACCATCTTGTTGCCGGAGAGCACCATCGCGAGGCTGCGCGCGAGCGACAGCATGCCGAGCGTGACCACGAACGGCGGCATGCCGACATAGGCGATCAGAGCGCCGTTGACCAAGCCCACCAGCAGCGCCGCGCCGATCGCGAGGCCGGCGCCGATCCAGATCGACCAGCCGGCGTTCATGGTCATGCCGGCGACCATGCCGGCCAGCACCACGACCGAGCCCACCGACAGATCGATGCCCGGCGGTGATGATCACCGCCGTCATGCCGAGCGCTACGATGCCGACGAAGGCGAAGTTGCGGGTGACGTTGAACAGGTTGCGCTCGGTCGCGAAGGTGTCGGTCGCGAGCGAGAGCGCGATGCAGGCGATCACGGCCGCCAAAAACACCCAGAAGGTCTGGCGGCTGACCAGCCAGGCGAGCGGCCCCTGGTGCATGCGCCGGTCGATGGCGGCCGAAAGATTTGCATCCATGGCGTCCTGCCTCGTGTTTTCGATACGACCGGCAACATGCTCAGGCGGGTTTCTCGAGGAGGATTAAGGAGGAGAACATACGGCTCCGCAAGCCGGCCGCCGGCGCAACGCGGCTCGCACGATGTGGCTTGCGCGCCTTGAACATCGATGCCGCAGGACCATGGTCTATCGCGTGGATGCAACCACCATGTCCGTCCCAAGCATTGGCCCGCCATGTCTGATGCAAGAATCGCCCGCAAGGACCCCGCGCTGTCGGCGCGGATCGTGCGCGAGCTGGAGCTGACCTACGCCGACGGTCCGTCGGACGCCGACGATCGCCCGCCGCACGTGCGCGCGGCATCCGGCCTCGTGGCGTTCAAGGAGTATCTCGCCGTCATCCAGGACGATGCCAACTGGCTGGCGCTGATCGACGACGACGACCAGGTGCACGCCTTGCCGCTGCCGCCGGGACCGGAGGGGTCGCGCATCTTCTCCAAGCGCCGGGGCAACCGGAACGAGAAGTTCGACCTCGAGGCCTGCATCGTCGTGCCCGCAGCGGACGGCGCCGAGCTGATCGGCTTCGGGTCCGGCTCGCACCGCGGCCGCGAATGGATCCTGCGCGTGCACGAGGGCCAGGACATGGACGCCGTGCTGAGCGAACGGGCGATGCATGCCCAGCTCGAGATCGACCTCAAGGCCGAGTTCCTGGATGCGGCGCGGTTCTACGATGCGCTGCGGGCAACCTTGGAGTTCGCTGGCGCCGGGCTGAACATCGAGGGCGCCGTCCTGATCGACGACGACACCATCCGCCTGTTCCAGAGGGGGAACGCCCGCCCGCAGGGCGAGCGCGAGGCGGTCGATGCCACCGGCGACATCTCGTGGCGGGCGCTCGCCGCCCATCTTGCCGACCCGGCCGGGACGCCGCCGCCGCCGCTGCGCAACATCCGCCGCTACGATCTCGGCGCGCTCGCCGGCGTGCGTCTGACGTTCTCCGACGCCGAGCATCTCGGCGGCGGGCGCATCCTGTACTCGGCGTCCGCCGAGGACCCCGACTCGGATGCCATCGTGGGATCGACGCTCGGCGTGATCGAGCCCGACGGCACGGCGCGCTGGACGGAGGTCCTCGACGCGCAGGGCGGCCGGTTCGAGGGCAAGATCGAGGGCCTCACCCTGCATCGTCGGCACGCAAGCTTCGCGCGTTTCGTGATCGACGACGATGACGAGGACCTGCCCTCGGTCCTGTTCGAGGCCGAGCTTTCCGACGGGTTCCTTCGCGGCGAGACGACTACGTCGTGATCCAGCCCTGCTTTTGCGCTGCTTCCCGCAACTGCCCGGCGATCTCGGCCGCGGTTCGCTTCGCAGCACCCTCGATGGTGGCCGAGCCCGTGGCTTCTCCGCTCGCCTTGATCGCGCCGCCGACGACCAGGCCGATCGGGTTCGCGGTGGCGGCGAGGACCGCCAGCGGCAGAACCACGCCCGGCAGCTTGCCGCCGCCGGATTTGAGCTCGCCGCGCCCGAGCGGTCGCAGCCCCTGCGCCGTCATCAGATAGCCTTCGACCGCGGTGCTGAGCTCGGCCGCTCCCCTGCCGAAGCCGATCATCACGCGCTCGGCGGCGCTGCCCTCGTCGACCGAGACGAAATAGCCGCGGATCACGATGTCGTTGAGCGCCGGCGGCGGCTGGCCCGCAGCGAGCACGGCCGGCAGCCCCATGCCCTGCAGGTCCGCTACCAGCTCCTTGGCGACCTCGGCGCCGAGCTTGCGGCTCAGCTCGGCCTGCTCCGGGGTCGGCGCTGGCGCCTCGGCGATCTGCGCGCCGAACGCCGAATTGGCCGGGACATCGGCAGGGTCCGCCGTGAAGTCGTAGACGATGATGCGATCGGGCCGGGCGAGCTGCGGGCCCTCGTAGTACTGGCGATTGCTGACCTCGGTCGAGGCGCAGCCCGCCACGAGGACAAGCGCGAGCAGGCACGATGCGGTGCGGCGAAGCGAGATCATGGCGAACCTCCCGGGCGAGAAGTGGCCTTTCCCACCTCGCGAGGTGGCATTCTAGCAGCGGCCCAGTGCCCTCGCCAGCGCGACCATGGACCGTTGCGGAAGGTCGCAAGCGTGCTAGCGTCGCTCGCATGGACGCGCTCGCCACCTCGACCTTCGCATCGAAGCTGGCGCGCTTTCCGCGCCTCGGGCTTGCGGCTCTGCCGACGCCGCTCCTCCCTTTGCAGCGCCTCACCGCGTACCTCGAGGGGCCTCGACTATGGGCCAAGCACGAGCACGCCACCGGGCTCGGCTTCGGCGGCAACAAGCTCCGCAAGCTGGACTATGTCCTGCACGAGGCGCTGGCCTCGAAGGCCGACACCCTCGTCTCCGGCGGCGTGGTTCAATCGAACAGCCAGCGCCAGGTGGCGGCAGCCGCGGCAAAGCTGGGCCTGCAGTGCCATCTCGCTGTCTTTCATGGCCGGCTGGCGCCGCCGACGCCGAGCTACGAGACGTCGGGCAACGCGTTCCTCACCAGGCTGTTCGGCGCGACGCTGCACGAGGTGCCGTGGACCGGGGACCGCAACCAGGCGATCCAAAAGCTCCGCGATCAGCTCCAGGCCGAGGGGCATCGTCCCTATCTGGTGCCGTACGGCGTCTCGAACGGCCTCGGCGCCGTCGGTTATGCGACGACGATCGTCGAGATCGCCGAGCAGTGCCGGGTGCAGGGCTTCGAGCCCGACGCGATCGTCCACTGCAGCGGCAGCGGCGCCACGCAGGCCGGCCTGGTCGTCGGCGCCTCGGTATGTCTGCCAGGAACCCGCGTGATCGGCATCGACATCGATGCCGAGCCGGAACGTGTCCATCGCGACGTCGTCGCCTGCGCAAAGGCTGCGGCCGACCTGCTGGGCGTGCCCTTTGCGGCGGCCGATGTCGAGGTCGTCGCCGGCCATGCCGGGCCTGCCTATGGCGTCCCGCACGCCGAGACGATCGATGCCATCAGACTGGCCGGCCGGTTGGAGGCGATGGCCGTCGATCCCGTCTATTCCGGCAAGGGCCTTGCGGGCTTGATCGCGCTTGTCCGCCAGGGGCGCTGGCAGCGCGACCGTGACGTCGTGTTCATCCATACGGGCGGGCAACCCGCGCTGTTCGCCTACCAGGAGATGCTCGGCATCTAGCGGCGCCGGAGGCCAATCCGACCCTCGCCAACCGCGCGCGAGCGGCGTATGGTCCGCCGCGACCACCGCATGCCGATGCTGAACCCAGGAGATTTTCCCATGCTCGAGGAACAGGAAGATCTGGCGACCGGCGCGCCGAACGATCTGCAATCGCTGTGGCTGCCGTTCACCCCCAACCGCCAGTTCAAGGCGCACCCGCGCATCGTGGTCAGCGCCAAGGGCATGCACTACCGCTCGCACGACGGCCGCGAGATTTTGGACAGCTCGGCGGGCCTGTGGTGCGCCAATCTCGGCCACTGCCACCCCAAGGTCGTGGCCGCGGTGCAAAAGGGCGTCGCGACCCTCGACTTCGCGCCGACCTTCCAGTTCGGCCACAACAAGGTGTTCGAGCTCGCCTCGCGGGTCGCCGCCGAGATGCCGGGCGACCTGAACCGCGTGTTCTTCGCCAACTCGGGCTCGGAGGCGGTCGACACCGCGCTCAAGATCGCATTGGCCTATCACCTGGCGCGCGGCGAGGGCCAGCGCACCCGCCTGATCGGCCGCGAGCGCGCCTATCACGGCGTGGGCTTCGGCGGCATCTCGGTCGGCGGCATGGTCGCCAACCGGCGCACCTACGGTCCGATGCTGCCGGGCGTCGACCATCTGCGCCACACGTTCGACCTCGAGCACAACGCGTTCTCGCGCGGCCAGCCCGAGTGGGGCGCGCATCTCGCCGACGACCTCGAGCGGCTTTGCGCGCTGCACGACCCCTCGACCATCGCCGCCGTGATCGTCGAGCCGGTGGCGGGCTCGGTCGGCGTCTATCCGCCGCCCAAGGGCTACCTCGAGCGCCTGCGCGCGATCTGCGACAAGCACGGCATCCTCTTGATCTTCGACGAGGTGATCACGGCCTGGGGCCGGCTCGGCTACGCGTCGGCGGCCGAGCGCATGGGCATCACGCCGGACCTCATGACCATGGCCAAGGGCCTCACCAGCGCGCATGTGCCGATGGGTGCCGTGGTCTGCCGGGACGGCATCTACGAGGCCTTCATGAAGGGGCCCGAGCACGTCATCGAGCTGTTCCACGGCTATACCTACTCGGGCCATCCGGTGGCCGCAGCCGCGGGCGTCGCCGCCCTCGAGGCCTACCAGGAGGAGGGCATCTTCGAGCGGGTCCGCGCGCTCGAGCCCTATTTCGAGGACGCGCTGCACGCGTGCCGCGACCTGCCGGGCGTGCGCGATGTCCGCAATTTCGGCCTGATGGGCGCGATCGAGATGGAGCCGTGGCCGGGCGCGCCCGGCAAGCGCGGCTTCGAGGCGATGATCGAGTGCTACGAGCGCGGCGTCATGACCCGGATCGCCGCGGACACCTTCGAGTTCTCGCCGCCGCTGATCGTCGAGCGCGCGCACATCGACCGCATCTTCGAGACCGTATCCGACGTGATCCGCGCCAAGGCCTCGCCGCGCTAGCGTTCGTCCTCAAGCCGCGTCCTTTGCGGCCCGGGCCGGGCGCGGCATCCTTTGCTGCGCCTTCTGCAGCCTGGCCTTGGCGACCGCCTGCCTGGCCGACTCGGTCGCGTGAAAGATCTCCAGATCCTCGTCCTCGCTCACCGGCGTCAGGGCGAGGTCCTGGTACGCCCGCCCTGCGGGATCGGCCTCCACCCGCCTGCGGATCCGACGGTACCGGAGCCAGAGGGCGGCAAAGCGCGCCGCCTTCGAGGCGGTCTCCCACGCGTAGCGCGGATAGAACACCAAGGGGCTCTCGATCGGCAGGCCCGGCCGCCGATCCTTGCGGTACTTGCGCCGCAGCCAGCCGCCCTCCAGCGGATGCACCCCTTCGATCGCCATGCTGCCGTAGAACCCGAGCGCGGTGCCCGCGATCTTGCGCGGCGGGATCCGGCAGGCGCGCGCCCGACGCATCAGCGTCTCGACGTGCCCCGGATCGTAGAAAGTCTTCCAGGCCTGCCGGTAAGTGTCCCGCCACTCCTTGGCGGACATCAACGGGTGGCCGGTCGTGACCTGCACGGCGTCGTACTTGTTCAGGTCCGGGTCCATCCACACGCCGTTCCGATGCAGCGTCTGATGGTCCTCCGACCCGGGCAACGGTGTCAGGCAGAAGAACTCGAGGAAATCGACCGGCAGCTCGCGCTTGATGATCTCGATGTCCCGGATCACGCGTTCGGGCGTATCGTTCGGGAAACCGATGATGTAGCCGCAATAGGTGATCGCACGGACGGCCTTCCATGCCTGCAGCATGGTCCGGTACTCGGTGATCCGATTCTGCTTCTTCTTGGCCGCGATCAGATTGTCCGGGCTGATGTTCTCCAGGCCGATGAACACGCGCCTGGCGCCGGCGCGACCGGCTTTCTCGATGAAGTTCGCAATTCGATGACACAGCGTGTCGACCTGGATGATCAGCTTGATCGGGATGCCCTCTCCCTCGCGCAGCTCGATCAGCCGGTCGAAGATCTGCTCCCAGTTCCGGTTCCGCGCAAAGTTGTCGTCGGTGATGAAGAAATTCTTGATCCCCTGGGCGTAGTTCTCGCGCACGATCTTCTCGATGTCGTCCGCACTTCGGTAGCGTGATTTCCGCCCCTGGACGTTGATGATCGTACAGAAGCTGCATTGAAACGGGCAGCCCCGGCCGGCATCGAAACTGGTGTAGTTGCTCATGTTGCGCGTGATCTTGTCCCGGGCCAGGAACGGCACGGGAACACCTTCGATGCCGGGCAGGTCGGAGGTATACGCGTAGAGAGGCTTCAATGTGCCCTGATACGCGTCACGCAGCACCTCGTCGAGACGCCCTTCCGCCTCGCCTGCAAAGATCGAGATCCCCATGCGCCAGGCTTCGCGAAGCTCCGGCGGTGGCTCGGGCAGCATCGCCAGGCTGCCGGCAGCGTGGAACCCGCCGATGCACACCGGAACTCCCGCCTCGCGAAGCGGCCGTGCGAGGTCCATCGCGCGCGGGAACTGGTTCGACTGGACCCCGACCAGCGCGACCAGCCCCTTGCCGCCAGCCAGCGTCGAAGGCCTGGATGATCTTGTCGGGGGCGACCCGAAGGTTGGTCTCGTCGTGCACCGAGATCCGGATCTCGACCTGCTCCCCCAAAACCTGCCGCTCGTCGCAGTCGCGGGCGATGCCGTAGAGCGCAGCGAGCGTGTTCGACGGGATATCCGAGCGAAGCCACTGAATCACATAGCCGTCGTCGTCGTAGTGTGATGGCTTGATCAAATGAAGCAGAAAGATTGCCCGGCCCTTGTCGGCCGGTTGATGCGTCGCAGAGGGCATGAGCTGTCCGATCTTGAGCGCGTCTTAACCGCCGGTTGCGCTAGTGATTATCGAGGCTTCCGAACGAGATGTGCGTTCTTATTGAGACGGCGTCAAGCCGAACCGACGAAATGGACGGAATCTGCCTGCGGGCAGGCAGCGCGAAGCGAACCGCGGCTGGGGCGGGGCGGAGAAGGCGCTCAGCCGTGGCGGATGGCGATGGTCTTGAGCGCAGAGAAGCCGTAGAGCGCCTCGAAGCCGTTCTCGCGGCCGAAGCCCGAGCCCTTCATGCCGCCGAACGGCAGCTCGACGCCGCCGCCGGCGCCGTAGCTGTTGACGAACACCTGGCCGGCCTTCAGCGCGCGGGCGAGGCGCAGCTGGCGGCCGCCGCGCGGCGTCCAGACGCCCGCGGCAAGCCCGTAGGGCGTGCTGTTGGCGAGGCGGATCGCGTCCGCCTCGTCCGTAAAGCGCATCGCCGCCAGCACCGGCCCGAACACTTCCTCCTGCGCCAGCGCGTGGTCCTGCGGCACGTCGCCGAGCAGGGTCGGCTTGGCATAAAAGCCCTCGGCCGGCGCGTTCGGCGCGATCTTGCCCTCGGCCAGGATCAGCAGCCGGTCCTTGTGCGCCTGCGCCAGATAGCCGTCGACCCGGATCTTTTGCTGCTGACTGATCAGGGGGCCGCAATCGAGGTCGGCCTCGGCCGGGCCGGCGTCGAGCGTGTGGAAGCGCTCGGCGACCGCTCCGACGAAGGCATCGTAGGTCCGGTCCTCGACCAGCAGGCGCGAGCCGGCCGAGCAGGTCTGGCCGGCATTCTGCATCGCGGCGTTGACCACGAGCGGCAGTGCTACCTCGAGATCGGCATCGCCGAACACGATCTGCGGCGACTTGCCGCCGAGCTCGAGGGTGACCGGGCAGCCGTGCGTCGCCGCGGCCTGCTGCACCAGCCGGCCGGCCTCGACCGAGCCCGTGAACGAGACGTGGTCGATGCCGGGATGCGCGGCGAGCGCAGCGCCCGCCTCCTCGCCATGGCCGGTGACGATGTTGAGCGCGCCCGCCGGCAGGCCCGCCTCCAGGGCGAGCTTGCCCACCATCAAAGCGCTCATCGAGGCGTCCTCGCTGGGCTTCAGCACGGCGGCGTTGCCCATCGCCAGCGCAGCGCCGATGCTGCGGCCGAGGACCTGCATCGGGTCGTTCCACGGGATGATGTGGCCGGTCACGCCATGCGGCTCGCGCAGCGTCATCACCGTGTAGCCGGCCTGGTAGGGGATGGTGGCGCCGTGCACCTTGTCGGCAGCGCCGCCGTAGAACTCGAGGTGGCGGGCCAGCGCCAGCGCATCGGCCTTCGCCTGCCGGAGCGGCTTGCCGACATCGCGCGCCTCGAGGTCGGCAAGCTCGTCCGCATGATCCAGCACCAGCTGGCAAAGGCGCGCGAGCACCCTGCCCCGCTCGAACGCCGGCATCCGGCCCCACTCGCCCTCCAGCGCGGCGCGCGCCGCCCTGACCGCGGCATCGACGTCCTCGCTCGTGCCGCGCGCGAGCGAGCCGAACCTGTCGCCATCGCTCGGGTTGATCGCCGGGATGGTGCCGCCGCCCAGCGATTCGCGCCACGCGCCGTCGATCAGGATCTGGCCGTCGATCATCCGGTTCTCCTGCAGGTAGAAAGACGCTCGCGTGGGCGTTGTGTCGGGATGACCGGCGCCAGGTCAAGCGGTCAGGGAGCCGCACCGGGCGATCACGTCATGCCGATGCGCTTCGCGCCCTCGCGAAACAGTCTTCTCGCCCTCGGGCGCGAACCGCATCGCGGTGAGGAAATCGTCGACGCGGTAGCGCGGCAGCGCCCTGTGGATCGCGGCGAGATGGGCGCGCGCCTCGTCGAGCCGGCCGGCGAGCGCCAGCGAAAAGGCGGCGATCGCCAGGATATGCGCATGCGCGTTCGGGCGGGCGGCGGCCTTGACGCCCCAGTCGGCGGCTTCCTCGAACCGGCCGAGGCGCACGAGCGCCATGGCGCGGGCGCCGAGCATGCCGAAGAGCAGCGGGTCGAAGGGGCTGAGATGGCGCGAGTGGTCGGAGGACGCGATGGCGGCGCGCGGATCGCCGGCCTGCGAGTGGACGAAGGCGAGCGTGTAGTGGCCGAGCGCGAAGTTCGGGCTGAGGTCGATCGCCTGCTCCAGCTCGACGACGGACTGGTCGTGGCGGCCGCGCAGCCAGAGCGCCCGGCCCATCGCCCAGTGCGCGGCGGGGTCGCGATCGTCGGCCATCAGGCTTTGCCCGGCGGCTTCGAAGGCCCGCTCGATCTCCGGCTCGCGCTTCGTCCAGCCCTGGAAGGCGTTCTGGAAATGGGTGAAGGACAGGCCCGCGTAGGCGCGCGCAAACGTCGGATCGAGGCGCACCGCCATCTCGAAGAAATGCCGGGCCTGCTCGTTGTCGGGCTTGGTTGAAGCGATACATGTGCCACAGGCCGCGGTGATGCGCCTCCCACGCGTCGAGCGAGGTCGGGCGGCTTCAGGATGGCGCGGTTGCGCTCGATCGTCTCGATCTCGCTGGCGATGGACGCGACGATCCGGTTGCCGATCTCGTCGAGGACCAGGAACGCGTCGTCCAGCTTGTGGTCGAAGATCTCCGCCCAGACGATCCGGGCGGTCCGCGTCTCGGCCAGCTCGACCGTCACCGTGAGGCGTTTGCCCTGACGCCGCACCGATCCGCTGACGACGTAGTCGACGTTCAGCATCCGGCCGGCCTCTTCCGGGCCGATGCGTCGCTCGTGCAGGGCGAACACGGTGCCCTGCGCGATGACGAACAGGCTGCGCAGCTTGGCGAGCCGGGTGATCACGTCGTGGGCGAGCGCGTCGGCAGCCCCGCCGCGGGCACCGCGTCGCCGCGGACCGGTCGACGAACGGCATCACCGCGATCGAGGCGCGGCGCGGCGGCCAACGGCGATCGTCGTCGCGGCCGCCGCCTGCTGCTGCCGTCAGCGGAGAGACCGCGACTCGGGCGCGCGGCGGACAGTCGCCTTGCGCCCTGGCTGACCGCCATGCGTCGCGAAGCGGCGCGCAGTCGAGGCCCTCGGCTTCGAACAGCCGGGCGGTCGCCGCCAGATGCTCCTCGCCCTCGCGGATCCGGCCGTGCCGGGCGAGCGCGTTCAGCAGGAGCTCGTGGACGCGCCGGTCGAACGGCGCGAGCTCCAGCCACTTCTCCAGATAGCCGAGCGCCTCGTCGTCCGGAGCGCTTGCGACGAGGTGCTCCAGCAGCGCGGCGTGGCAGCCGCGGAAGCGGCGCCGCTGCGCCGTGAGCCAGCCGTTGAAGCGCCGGGCTGCGGTCGATCTCCAGGCCGTCGAGAAAGTCGCCGGCGAACAACGCGGCCAGCGCTCGCAGCCGCTCCGGCGCGATCGTCTCGATGCTCCTGCGCCGCCCGCGCGATCTCGATCGCATCGACGAAGCAGTCCGCGAGGTCGAGCCTGACGGTGTCCGCCTGGGTCTCGACCCTTCGCCGGCCAGGCTCGTCGACGAGGCCCCTGATCTTGCTGAGGCACCAGCGCAGCTCGCCGCGCGGATCGTTGGGGACGTCCCACAGCAGCTCGCAAAGCTGGCTGCGCGCAACGGCGTGCGGGGCAAGCGCCAGGTAGGCGAAGAGCGCGCGCACCTTGCGCGATGCCGGCAGCGCCAGCGTGACGTCATCGCCGGCGGATCGTCAGCGGCCCGAGCATCCGCACCTCGACCGAGGGCGTCGCGGCCGCCGCTCGGCCGGCGCGATTCCACGGGCATTTCCACGCCGCCTACCACGCTCGCCTCCACGGCTGGCCGCTACGCCTGAGATCGAGGTCACGGCGCGCGTGGCGCCGCATCCGGCCGCCCAGAACGGAGATGCTAACATGGATACCGCCGCTGCCACGATGAATCAAAGCACCGCACCCGCCGGGCCCGACCTCGCGGCGATCAAGGCGCGCCAGCAGGGAGCATGGTCGTCCGGCGACTATGCCGTCGTCGGCACGACCCTGCAGATCGTCGGCGAGGAGCTGTGCGAAGCCCTCGACCTGCGCGCGGGCCAGAAGGTGCTCGACGTCGCCGCCGGCAACGGCAACGTCTCGCTTGCCGCCGCGCGGCGCTGGTGCGAGGTGGTCGCGACCGACTACGTGCCCGCCCTGCTCGAGCGCGCCCGCGAGCGCGCCGACGCCGAACGGCTCAGCATCGAGTTCCGCGAGGCCGATGCGGAAGCGCTGCCGTTCGCCGACGCCAGCTTCGACGTCGTCGTCTCCACCTTCGGGGTGATGTTCACGCCCGACCAGGACCGCGCCGCGGCCGAGCTGGTGCGCGTGTGCAGGCGCGGCGGCAAGATCGGCCTCGCCAACTGGACGCCGGAGGGCTTCATCGGCCAGCTGTTCAAGACCATCGGCAAGCACGTGCCGCCGCCTGCCGGCGCCAGGTCGCCGGCGCTGTGGGGCACGCGCGCGCGCCTGGCCGAGCTGTTCGAGCCGCACGCGTCGTCGATCCAGTCGGCGCAACGCCACTTCGTGTTCCGCTACCGCTCGCCCGAGCATTGGCTCGAGGTCTTCAAGACCTACTACGGGCCGCTGCTCAAGACGTTCGCCGCGCTCGCGCCGCCGGCGCAGGCGGCTCTCGAGCAGGACCTGCTGGGCCTGATCGGCCAGTTCAACCGCTCGGGCGACGGCTCGATGGTCGTGCCCAGCGAATACCTCGAGGTCGTCATCACCCGGCACTGATGCCGTGCGGGATCTCTGATCCGACGGAAAGGATCGCTCGATGTAGATGCGCACCAGTGGCCTTGCGCCCAGGACCCTGCTAGCGTCCGCTCCGCAACGAAGGGGGGCAGCGATGGCCGAGCGGAACATTTTTTATGAGCGTCTGAAGTGGCCGCAGATCCGGGCGGCGGCGCGGGACGACAAGGTCATCGTCATCCCGTTCGCCTCGATCGAGCAGCACGGCCTGCATCTGCCCGTCGACGTCGACCTGCGGCTTGCCCGCGAGGTCTGCGTGCGCGCGGCGCGGCGCAACCCGAACTGCCTCGTCATGACGCCGATGGCGTTCGGCTTCGAGCCGCATCACATGGCCTGGCCCGGCACCATCGACGTCGACTGGGACGTGCTGATCCGCTACGGCGTCTGCGTCGTCTCCTCGCTCGCCCGGCATGGCTTCAGGCGCATCCTCATCATCAACGGCCATGGCTCGAACCGGCCGATCCTCGAGATGATCGTGCGGCTTGCCCAGGTGAAGCACCCCGAGATCCTGTGCGCCGGCCAGTCCTGGTTCGCGCTCGGTGCGGTTGCCGAGGCCTTCCAGCCACTCCAGGAGAGCTCGCACACCTCGCATGCCTGCGAGCTCGAGACCGCGGCCTATCTCGCGATCGAGCCGGAGCTGGTCGACATGAGCCAGGCGCTGGCCGACACCTCGTTCCGCGTGAGCCCGCATTTCTGGGCCGATCTCACCGGCAAGAAGCCCGACCCGTCCTGCACCGTCCCGCTGGTCGCGATGGAGTATTTTGCCACGGGCTCCTACACCGGGGTGCGCGGCGATCCCTCCAAAGCCACGGCCGAGAAGGGCCATGCCGCGCTCGAGGCGGCCGCCGATGAGGTCGCCGCGATCGTCGACGAGATGCGCGCGCGAAAAATCATCGCGCCGCCGGACCATCACGAGGCCGACGTCGAGGCGCTCAAGCGCCAGGCGCGCGACGCGAGCCGCTGAGAGGGCGCGCGTGTCGACGGCGCAGATCACGGTCCGCGGCGAGGACCTGACCGACAGCGGCTATGCCTGGTGGCGGCTCGCCGCCTCGATGGCGCTCGGCACGATCGGCGGCGTCGGCATGTGGTCGTCGGTCGTCGTCCTGCCGGTGATCCAGGCCGAGTTCGGCATCGATCGCGGCGACGCCTCGCTGCCCTATACCGCGACCATGCTCGGCTTCGCGGTCGGCGGCGTGCTGATGGGCCGGCTGTCCGACCGCTTCGGCATCATGCTGCCGGTGATGATCAGCGCGCTCATGCTGGGCGTGGGCTACGTCGTCGCGGCGCAGGCGACCGGGCTCTGGTCGTTCATGGCGGCGCAGGCGCTCGTGATCGGCATGCTCGGCACGGCCACCACCTTCGGGCCGCTGATCGCCGAGGTCTCGCACTGGTTCAAGAAGCGCCGCGGCATCGCGGTCGCGATCGTCGCGAGCGGCAGCTATGTCGCCGGCACGATCTGGCCGCCGATCCTGCAGCACGCGATCGACGCCTGGGGCTGGCGCCAGACCTATGTCGGCGTCGGCATCTTCTGCGTGCTGACCATGCTGCCGCTGGCGCTGTGCCTGCGCCGGCGCGCCCAGGTCGACGACGGCACGGTGCCGATGAGCGCTCGCGACATGGCGGATACGCTGCGCATGTCGCCGGCGACGCTGCAGGTCCTGCTGGTGATCGCCGGCCTCGCCTGCTGCATCGCGATGTCGATGCCGCAGGTGCACATCGTCGCCTACTGCGCCGATCTCGGCTATGGCCCTGCGCGCGGCGCCGAGATGCTCTCGCTTGATGCTGGGCTTCGGCGTGGTGAGCCGGCTGGTCTCGGGCCTGATCGCCGATCGCATCGGCGGCCTCGGCACCCTGCTGCTCGGCTCCAGCCTGCAATGCCTGGCTTTGCTCTTCTACCTGCCGTTCGACGGGCTCACGCCGCTCTACATCGTCTCGGCGCTGTTCGGCCTGTCGCAGGGCGGCATCGTGCCGAGCTACGCGCTGATCGTGCGCGACTATTTTCCGGCGCGCGAGGCGGGCGCGCGCGTGAGCCTCGTGCTGATGGCCGACGATCGTCGGCATGGCCGTGGGCGGCTGGCTGTCGGGCGCGATCTACGACCTCACGGGCTCCTACCAGGCCGCTTTCCTGAACGGCATCGCCTGGAACCTTCTGAACATGTCGATCGCGTTCTGGC
>CAVWCI010000011.1:0-78063 GCA_963753315.1 uncultured Alphaproteobacteria bacterium | reverse complement strand
GCTCGATGACCGGCCATCTCACGGTTCATGGCGTGCAGGGCCACGTCGCCTATCCGGAGCGGGCCGACAATCCGATCCCGCGCCTGCTGCGCCTGCTCGACGCGCTGACGCGCGAGCCCCTGGACGCCGGCAGCGCCCACTTCCAGCCTTCCGGGCTGGTGATCACCACGTCGACGTTGGCAATCCGGCGAGCAACGTGATCCCGGCGGCGGCACGCGCGACCTTCAACATCCGCTTCAACGACTGCCACACGCCCGCATCGCTCGAGGCCCGGCTGCGCGCGCAGCTGGGCCCGCTCGAGGGTCGCTGCGACCTCGCGATCAGCACCAGCGGCGATGCCTTCGTGACCTCGCCCGGGCCGCTCACCGCGCTCCTCGCCGGCGCCATCCGGGACGAGACCGGCCGTACCCCCGAGCTCTCGACCTCGGGCGGCACCTCCGATGCCAGGTTCATCAAGGACGTGTGCCCGGTCGTCGAGTTCGGCCTGGTCGGCCAGACCATGCACCAGGTCGACGAGCGGGTCGCGGTGACCGACCTCGAGGCGTTGACCCGGGTCTATCGGACCTTTCTCGAGCGCTATCTGGCGCCCGCGTGAGCTGGCCGATGATCCCCGACCAGCAGGAGGTGGCCCGCTCGATCTACGGCGCCTATCGGCTGGCGTGGCTCGACCGCTCCGGCATGAGCCATTTCAATCTCTCGGTCGACGGTTTCTGGCACTCGTTCTTCGCCGCGGTCCTGGTGGCACCGGGCTATGCGCTGCTGGTCGCGCAGGACCTGATCGACCGTCCGGAGGCGGTGAGCCCGGCCTGGGCCTTCGTGATCGAGACGCTCGGCTACGCGATCAGCTGGGCGGCGTTTCCCCTGATCGCGATCGTCGCGACCCAGCTCCTCGGCCTGTCGCGCAACTACGCCGCCATGATCATCGCTGCCAACTGGGCGGCGGTCATCCAGATCGGCGCCTTTCTCGTGGCGGTGGCGCTCGGCTTCGTGCTGCCGGCGCTCGCCGGCTTCACGGTCACCTTGGCTACCGTCGCGATCCTGTTCTACCAGTGGTTCGTGTTCCGGACCGCGCTGAACACCACCGGCGGCATCGCGATCGCGCTGGTGCTGGTCGACCTGCTCGTCAACGCCGCGATCAGCCTGACCGCCGACAGCCTGGTGTAGGCGGCGGGCCGCGATTTATGCGCGATCCGGGCCGCCATCCGCATAGTCGACCCGCACGAGATAGAGGCCGCAGGCCGGCGCGGTCGGCCCGGCCGCAGCCCGGCTGCGCGCCGCCAGCACCGCCTCGATCCGCTCGACCGGCCATTTGCGCTGGCCGATCAGCTTCAGCGTGCCGACCATGTTGCGCACCTGATGGTGCAGGAAGGAGCGCGCCCGCACGCCGATCTCGACCTCGGCGCCGCGCCGCGACACGCTGATCGAGTTCGAGCGTCTTGACGGGCGATCTCGCCTGGCAGAGCGCGCCGCGAAAGCTGCTGAAGTCGTGCTGGCCCAGCAGGCGCGAGGCCGCTTCGTGCATGACCTCGGCATCGAGGCGGCCGGGCACGAACCAGGCGTAGCCGCGCTCCAGCGCCAGCGGCACCGGCCGGTTCACGATCAGGTAGCGATAGTGGCGCGCGCGCGCCGAGAAGCGGGCATGGAAATCGGCCGCGACCTCGGCCGCCTCCAGCACCACGACCGGATGCGGCCGCAGATGGTGGTTGAGCGCATTGCGCAAGGTATCGAACGCCACCTCGCGCCCGAGGTCGAGATGCGCGACCTGGCCCAGCGCATGCACGCCGGCATCGGTCCGGCCGGCGGCCTGTACCGTCACCGCTTCGCCGCAGAACGCGTGGACCGCCTCCTCCAGCGCCTGCTGCACCGACGGCCGGTCCGTCTGGCGCTGCCAGCCGCAAAACGGCCCGCCGTCATATTCGAGGGTCAGCTTGTAGCGCGGCATGGCCGGCCCAGCCGCGTGCCGACAGGCACGGCGAAGCCCCGCAGGAACGCTTCGGCCGGCATCGGCCGGCCGCCCGGACGCTGCACCGAGGTGAGCGCCAGGGCCCCCGTGCCGCAGGCCACGGTCAGGCGCTCGTTCAGCACCTCGCCCGGCTCGCGGCCGTGATCGCAATGCACCACCCGGCCGGCGAGCACGCGGATCTGCTGCTCGTCGAGCTCGGTCCAGCAGCCGGGCCAGGGATTGAGCGCGCGCAGCTGGCGCTCCAGCGTCGCGGCCGATCGCGTCCAGTCGAGCCGGCCCTCCGCCTTCTCGATCTTGGCGGCATAGGTGACGCCCTCATCGTGCTGCGGCACCGGTTGCGCGCGCCCGGCGGCGAGATCTTCGACCGCCGCCACCACCATGCCGGCCGCCACCAGGGCCAGCTCTTCATGGAGGCTCGCAGCCGTGCTGCGATCGGAGATCGGCACGCTCCGGCTTGCGATGACGGGGCCGGTATCGAGGCTCGGCTCCATCTGGAAGATGGTGACGCCGGTCTCGGGGTCGCCCGCCAGCAGCGCGCGCTGGATCGGCGCGGCACCCCGCCAGCGCGGCAGCAGCGATGCGTGCAGGTTGATGCAGCCCAGCCGCGGCGCATCCAGGATCGCCTTCGGCAGGATCAGGCCGTAGGCGGCGACCACGCGCGAGATCGGCATGCAGGGCCGCGAACGCCGACTGATCGGCGGGATCGCGCAGGCGTGCGGGTGCGCGCACCGGGATCGCCAGCGCCTCGGCCGCGCGCTGCACCGGCGAGGAGCGCGCTGCGCAAGCCGCGCCCGGCCGGCCGCGCCGGCTGGGTGTAGACCGCCGCCACCTCGTGGCGGCTGGCGGCGAGCGCCTTCAGGCTCGGCACCGCGAAGGCCGCGGTGCCCATGAACACCAGCCGGCACGGGGGCGCTGCATCGGGCTTCGGAGCGGGGGGCATGCGGTATCAGGCGCTGGCGCGGCTGCGCGACCGCCTGGCCTTCTGGAGCTTGCGCAGGATCAGGGTGCGCCGCAGCGCCGAGAGGTGATCGACGAACAGGACGCCGTTCAGATGGTCGATCTCGTGCTGCAGGCAGCGGGCCAGCAGGCCCTGGCCCTCGACCTCCTGCTGCGCGCCGGCGCGGTCCAGGAACCGGACCCGCACCTGCTCGGCGCGCGCCACCTGGCCGAAATGCTCGGGCAGGCTCAGGCAGCCTTCCTCCTCGATCACGATCTCGTTCGAGCGCCAGGTCACCTCGGGATTGATCAGGAACAGCGGCGAGCCCTCGCCCTGCTTGCCGAGATCGACCACGCAGGCGCGCCTGAGCTGCCCGACCTGCGGCGCCGCAAGGCCGATCCCGGGCGCGGCATGCATGGTCTCGAGCATGTCGTCGAGCAGCCGCAGCAGATCCGCATCGATCCGCTCGACCGGCTGGCAGACCATCGACAGGCGCGGGTCGGGCGCCTCGAGAATCTCGAGCAGAGCCATGATCCTGATGCGGCCTCTCCTGGCGCAAAACCGAGCGAGACCTAGGGAACCCGAAGACCTATCGTCAAGCATGCCGAGACCGGGCGCACAGCCCGTGTTGGCGGCGTCCGGCCTCAGCCCTTGCCGGCCGGCGATTTGTCGATCGGACGCCTCGCCTTGAGTGCGGCGCCGAGCGTGCCGTCGTCGAGATAGTTGAGCTCGCCGCCGACCGGCAGGCCGTGCGCGAGCCGGGTCACCAGCGCGCCGGCCGATGCCAGGCGATCGGCCAGATAGTGCGCGGTGATCTGGCCGTCGACCGTGGCGCTGGTGGCGAGGATCACCTCCTTGACCGCATCGGCGCGGATGCGCTCCAGCAGGCGCTCGACGCGAAGATCCTCGGGACCTGTGCCGTTGATCGCCGACAGCGTGCCGCCGAGCACGTGATAGCCGCCCTTGTACAGCCCCGCGCGCTCGACCGCCCAGAGATCGTCGACCTCCTCGACGATGCAGATCAGGGTGCGGTCGCGCTCGACGTCGCCGCAGACCCAGCACGGATCGGCGCTGTCGAGATTGCCGCAGACCGAGCAGCGCCGCACCTCGTTGGCGGCGGCCGTGAGCGATGCCGCCAGGCGCACCAGCAGGGTCTCGCGCTGCTTGAGCAGGTGCAGCGCCGCGCGCCGCGCCGAGCGCGGCCCCAGCCCCGGCAGCCTGGCGAGCTGCCGGATCAGATCGTCGAGCGCCTGACCCGCCATCTGCCAATCCTGATCGACCGTTGCGACATCGCTTGATTTCAGCCCGTTAGAACGGCATCTTGAAGCCGGGCGGCAGGCTCATGCCGCCGGTGAGCTTGCCCATCTCCTCCTGCAGCTGCGCCTCGAGCCTGGTCTTGGCATCGTTGAACGCCGCCACGATCAGGTCCTCCAGCACCTCGATCTCGCCCGGCTCGGCGAGCGACGGATCGATCTTGATCGCGCGCATCTCGCCCTTGCCGTTCAGCGTCACGGTGACCATGCCGGCGCCGGCCGCGCCGGAGATCTCGGTCTCGGCGAGCTTGGCCTGCATCTCGGCCATCCTGCTCTGCAGCTTCTGGGCTTCCTTCAGCATGTTGCCGAGGTTCTTCATCGTCGCTCCTCGAATGAGTGGCTAGGGCGCGGGTGCTGCCGATCGCACGTCGACGATCCTGGCGCCGGGGAAACGCTCCAGGATCGGCTTGATCCGGGGATCGCCGGAAAGGGCCTCGATCTGCGCCTGCTGCTCGGCCGCGGCAAGCTCGGCCAGGGTCGGTTCGCCGTGGCCCTCGACCACCCGCAGCCGCCATGGCATCGCCGTCCATTGCGACAGGCACTGCGCGACCTCCTGGTGCCAGGCGGGCGGCGTCTGCCCGGCGCGCTCGATCTCGATCTGGCCGGGCTCGAAACGCACCACGCGGACATGGTCGTGCAGCCAGCTGTGCAGGCGCGGCCGGTCGTGCCGCCGGAACAGCTCGACGGCCTCGGCGAAGGTTTCCGGCTGCGACGGTATGGGCGCCTCGGCGGCGGGCGGCTCCATCAACCCCGGCGCAACGATCGCGTCCTCGACCGGCGCCACGAGGTCCGCCGGAGCGACCTCGGCCGGCACCGGCCGCGACGCCGCTGCGGCCGGCGTGCCTGCCGCAGCCCCGCCCGGCTCGAGCAGCGCCGCCAGCGCCGACGGCGGCGGCAGGTCGGCGACATAGGCGAGGCGCACCAGCAGCATCTCGGCGGCGAGCAGCGGCGAGGGCGCCGACTGCAGCTCGTCCAGCCCCTTCAGCAGCATCTGCCAGGTCCGCGCCAGCACCGGGATCGAGAGCCGCGCGGCCATCTCCTGCGCGCGCGCGGCATCGGCGCCGGCGACGTCGCGCGCCACGGCCGCCGCCGGCACCACCTTGATCCGGGTCAGCCAGTGGCTGATCTCGAGCAGCTCCTGGACCACCGTCTGCGGCTCGCTGCCGAGGTCGTTCAGCTCGGCCAGCCGGTCGAGCGCGTCCTTGATGGCGCCGCGCATCACCAGCTCGAACAGGTCGAGCACCCGGCCGCGGTCGGCGAGCCCCAGCATGTCCTCGACCTGCCGCACGGCGATCGGCGCGCGGTCGCCGCCGAGCAGCGTGATCGCCTGGTCGAGCAGCGAGAGGCCATCGCGCACCGAGCCCTCGGCGGCGCGCACGATCAGGGCGAGCGCTGCCGGCTCGATCGACACCTGCTCGCTCTCGCGCGATGCCCGCGAGGTGGCGCGTCAGCTGCGGCCCCTCGACCCGGCGCAGATCGAACCGCTGGCAGCGCGAGAGCACCGTGACCGGCACCTTGCGCACCTCGGTCGTGGCGAAGATGAAGATCGCCTGCGGCGGCGGCTCCTCCAGGGTCTTCAGGAGGCCGTTGAAGGCCTTCTCCGAGAGCATGTGCACTTCGTCGATGATGTACACCTTGTAGCGCGCCGAGGTCGGCGCGTAGCGCACGCTGTCGACGATCTCGCGGATGTCGTCGATGCCGGTGCGGGTGGCGGCGTCCATCTCGAGCACGTCGATGTGGCGGCTCTCGGCGATCGCGACGCAGGGATCGCAGACGCCGCAGGGCTCAGGCGTGGGCTGGCCCTTGCCGTCGGGGCCGATGCAGTTCAGCGCGCGGGCGATGATCCGCGCCGTGCTGGTCTTGCCGACGCCGCGGATGCCGGTCAAAAGGAACGCGTGCGCGATCCGCCCGGTGCGGAGCGCATTGCCCAGCGTGCGCACCAGCGCGTCCTGGCCGATCAGCTCGGACAGGCGCTGCGGCCGGTGCCGGCGCGCCAGCACCCGGTAGATCTCGGCGGCGGCAGGCGCGGTGCTGCCGAGCGGGCCTGGTTGCTGGGCGGGATTGTCCGGCATCATCGATGACCACGGTGTCCGGCCGGCGAGAAGGAGAGGGGAGCTGGCGAGGCGACCCGGTTGTCAACTCGTTACGGCTGCTTCCTTCCGGACCTGACCGGGTTGGCGAGCGAACCGTCCGCCACCAGCTCCCCCGCTCAATATCGGTGGTTCGGGCGGCCAGCGCAAGGCGCGCGATGTCGCGCGGTGCGCCGCGTGGTTGGTGGACGCCGGACGATCGCCTAGAGTGGGCGGGCCGCCGCCTGAATCTGGAGCCTCGATGCCGCATCTCGTCAATCCACCGCCGCATGTCTACGCCGGAGCGGACCTGGATCGGGCGGCCAAGCACCGCCTCGATGCGGCCTGGCTCGCGGCCAGGCGCGCCGATCCGACCACCCGCGTGCTCCTGATGTCGAAGCTGGAGCTCATGGTCGCCGACCCGGGCGAGCCGCCCTGCGCGCTGCTGCCGACGATCGCCGAGCTCGGCCGGCCGCTGCCGGAAGACGCGCTGTTCCTGGGCACCGACGCCGGCTCCTGCCTGTTCGCGGCCGAGCTCGAGATCGTCCCGCCGGGCGGCCGCTACGTCGAGCTGCGCAGCGTCGGCGCCACGCTGTCGGCGCGCGAGGCGGGCCTTTGCGCCTATGCCCGCGGCCTCGCCTTCTGGCACGCGCGCAACCGCTATTGCGGGGTGTGCGGCGCGCCGACGCAGAAGCGAGCAGGGCGGCCACCTGCGGCGCTGCACCGCCTGCGACGCGCAGCATTTCCCGCGCAGCGATCCGGCGGTGATCGTGCTGGTGACGCATCGCGATGCGAAGCGCGGCGAGCGCTGCCTGCTCGGCCGCTCGGCGCGCTTTCCGCCCGGCCTGTACTCGACGCTCGCGGGCTTCGTCGAGCCCGGCGAATCGCTGGAGGCGGCGGTGCGCCGCGAGGTCCAGGAGGAGGCGGGGCTCGAGCTGTTCGCGATCGACTACCGCAGCTCGCAGCCCTGGCCCTTCCCGGCCTCGCTGATGCTGGGCTTTCGGGCCCGAGCGCTGCGCGACGACCTCGCGATCGATCCCGACGAGCTGGTCGATGCCGGCTGGTTCACCAAGGCCGAGCTGCTCGATCCGGAGCGGCGGCCGGTCAAGCTGCCGAACCCGGATTCGATCGCCCGGCACCTGATCGAGGAATGGCTCGGGGAGTACGCCTGAGGGCGTGCGGCGGGCCCTATCGGAGAGCCCGCCGCACGTACCTCACTCGGCGATGCGCAGAGCGCTCAGCTCGTCGGCGATCGTCACGAAGTTCTGCTGCAGGGTGCTGGCCGTCGCCGCGTGCATGTACATGTCGGGTTCCGTGGCGCAGGCGGTGTAGAGGTCCTTGGTCGCCGTGCTCGGCGAGGGGCCGAAGGTCAGGGTGTAGATGATGATCCCCTGTGCCTTCATCGCCGTGCACAGCCCGAGCATGCGCGTGTTGATGGTGGCCCGCGCGGTACCATTGTTGGTGGTGCCGAGCCGGCCTTCGCTGAGGCGCCCGTAGGCGGTATAGTCGGCACCCGGCCAGGTGGTCTGGAAGTTGGTCGGGCTGGTGGGATAGGTGTTGGCGCCGGGCAGGCCGGTGTAGTGGTTGTCACCGCCGCTTCCGCCCCACTTGAAGGTGACGCCCCGGGGTAGTCGTACCACTCGTTGTTGCCGTCGGTGAGCAGGACCACGACCTTCTCCATGTTCTGCTCCGCGTAGGGGAGGGGCAGCTCGTCGGGCAGGTCGCCGTCCCACAGGCCGCGCCAGCGCGGCGAGAGCACGCGCCAGCCCCAGACCAGCCCGAGATTGGCCATGGTGCCGCCGCGGTGCCAGGGCGCCATCTCGTCGATCGCCGCCTGGATCGTGCTCTTGCTGGCCACCAGCGGCGTGATCGCCGGGCCGCAGCCGAGATTGGGGCCGGTGCCTTCGTTCTGATAGAGGTCGTTGTCGAGCTTGAGCGCCGATTCCGGGCCGTCCGGATCCCAGTCGTTGTCGCCGTTCAGCCACCGCCCCCAGGTCGCGCGGTTGGACTGGCTCGTATTCGATCACCGTCGGCGTGCCGCTGGGCCCGCCCTGCTGGTAGATGACGTTGCTCGGATTGGTGTGGCTGACGTTGGCGTTCTTGACCACGATCACGTACTCGGCTCGAGCGTACGTCCATTGCGGGTTCTCGAACCGCCGCAGCATGGTCCGCCAGAGATAGGGATACCAGCGCTCGACGTCGGGCGGATCGTCGTTGCTGTCGCGCGGGCTCGGGCGCGCCTCGACGCAGCCCTTCCAGGTCGTGGGCTGGTAGTGATCCTCATGGTAGCCGAAGCGGGTCGCGCTGGTGGGATCGGCGTTCTGCCACGCCGCATCCTCGTCGTAGGCCTGCGTGACCAGCCAGTCCTCGTGCTGGGTGCCGATGTTGACGTTCGCGGCGTAGGGCACGACGCCGACCCAGAACCGGGGCACCTCTCGCGGTCGCCGTAGAGGATGTCGACCAGCGCGGTCGCGGCCGGCTTCATCGCCGCCATGCCGCCGTTGTCGCGCATCGAGCCGGTGTTGTCCATGACCAGCACCAGCTCCATGCCGCGCAGCTCGCGCTTGATCACGGTGCGGGCCGATACCGTCATCTCGTCCACCCCGGCGACGCCCATGAAGGCGGTCGGGATGGTCGCCGAGGCCACGATCGTGACGGTGTTCTCCTCGTCGTCGAAGGTGATGTCCGGGTGGCCCGGGGCCAGCACGGAGCCCATGTAGCCGGGCGGGAAATTGGCCTCGAAGAACATCATGATGTCTTCTTCGCGCATGTCCGTCTCGAAGGCCCGGCCGCCCGCCAGGCCCGCGGCATCGATCGCATAGGACAGCTTGGACTTCAGCATGTAGCCGCGGGCGCTGTCGACCGCGAGGCCGATCGCGGCGAACAGCGGGATGATCGCGAGCCCCACGATCGCCGCGATCGCGCCGCGATCGTCCCCGAGCAACCGTGCGCAAGCGGAAAAGCCGACCGATCTGGCTGAGCATCGCCGCACACCTCCATGGCAGGCCGCAATGCGCGGCCTCGACGCGCGAGCGCCAGGACTCCTCGGATCGAGGGTGCTGGACCAGCCAAGAATGTCGCAGAGCGGAGCTAAGCTTCCATTAAAGGCAAAGTCATCGAAAGGTAAGGTTACGGCGTATATTTACCTTGATCTGCGCCAGAATTTCGTGGTTTGTCAGACGACGGCGGTCGACAAGGCGTGCAGGCGGGTCGCGGCCAGGCGCGCGAAGCGCAGCAGCATGGCCTTGCGCCGGGCCGCGTTCAGCGGTCGCAGCGGCGCCTCGCGCACGATCTCGCCGGCGAACCGGTCGGCCACGATCAGGCCTTCGCCAGCCGGCAGCAGCGCTGCCGGAAAGTCGCGGTCGACCGCGAAATAGAACCGGTCGCAAAAGCCCAGATAGGCCTGCCATTTGCGGTCCGCGAGAAAATCCGCCCGCCCGGACTTGACCTCGACGATGGTGATCGCCGCGGCGCGGTCGATGGCGACCAGGTCGGCGCGGCGGCCGTTGCCGAGCGGCAGCTCGGCGAGCACGGCCTGGCCCTCATCGATCAGCCGGCGCGCGGCGCCGCGCCAGATGCCGGCCGCGATCGCGTCGCCGGCGAGCGCCGGCGCGCCGGCCGCCCGACCCGGTCTGCCCCTCGTCGATCACAATCCCTCCCCGCATTCCACACCGTTGTGGACAAATTTCGCGCGTTCCGCGAGGCCGCAGCCGTGATACCTTGCCGCCATGTCCTCGAACACCCTCGCCGTACCCGCGGCTCCGCCCGAAGCCCTCGACGCCCGCACCCCGGTCGGCTTTCGCACCCAGCCGCACAACATCGATGCCGAGCAGGCGCTGCTCGGCGCGATCCTGGTCAACAACGAGGCCTACCACCGGGTCGGCGAGTATCTGCGGCCCGAGCATTTTTATGAGCCGGTGCACGGCCGCATCTTCGCGGCGATCACGCGGCTGATCGAGGCCGGCCGGGTCGCCGACCACGTCACGCTCAAGGTCGCGTTCGACGAGGACGAGGCCCTGCGCGAGCTCGACGGCGCGCAGTATCTCGCCCGCCTCGCGCGCGCCGCCGAGACCATCCTGAATGCCGAGGACTACGGCCGCCTGCTGCACGACCTGGCGCTGCGGCGCGGCCTGATCCACGTCGGCGAGGGGACGGTCAACAAGGCCTTCGACCCGACCGTCGTCGAGAGCGGCCGCGAGCAGATCGAGCTCGCCGAGCAGCAGCTCTTCATGCTCGCGCAGGAGGGCGAGGTCGAGGGCGGCTTTCAAGCCCTGCCGAGCGTGCTCACCAGCACGATCACCATGGTCGAGGCGGCCTATCACAAGGACAGCCGCATCACCGGCGTGCCGACCGGGCTGACCGACCTCGACGACAAGCTGGGCGGCCTGCAGCCCTCCGACCTCGTGATCCTGGCCGCCCGGCCGAGCATGGGCAAGACCGCGCTCGCCGTCAGCATCGCCGCCAATGCGGTGGCGACCCGGGCGGTCGGCCTCGATGGCGAGGGCCTGGAAAGCGAGAACTACACCGTCGGCATGTTCTCGCTCGAGATGTCCGCGGAGCAGCTCGCCATGCGCCTGCTCTCGGCGGGCGCCAAGCTGAGCTCGGACGACCTGCGCCGCGGCAAGCTCAAGGAGAGCGACTTTCGGGCCGTGGTCCAGGCGAGCCAGGAGCTGGCGAGCCGGCCGCTCTACATCGACGATACGCCAGCGCTCTCGGTCGCGGCGCTGCGCACCCGGGCGCGCCGGCTCAAGCGCCGCCACGGCCTCTCCCTGCTGGTGGTCGACTACCTGCAGCTGGTGCGGCCCGTGACCACCTCGAACCAGTACAACCGCGTGCAGGAGATCGCCGAGATCACCCAGAGCCTGAAGGCGATCGCCAAGGAGCTGAACATTCCGGTCCTGGCGCTCTCGCAGCTCTCGCGCGCGGTCGAGCAGCGCGAGGACAAGCGGCCGCAGCTCTCGGACCTGCGCGAATCGGGCGCGATCGAGCAGGACGCCGACGTCGTCATGTTCATCTATCGCGACGAGTACTATCAGGAGCGCTCGGAGCCCAAGCGGCGGCCCGAGGAGAGCGAGGAGCGCTTCCAGGAGCGCTACGAGGGCTGGCGCAAGCGCTACGAGGAAAGCCTGCGCAAGGCGGACGTGATCATCGCCAAGCAGCGCAACGGCCCGATCGGCTCGATCCAGCTGCTGTTCGACGCCGCGCACGGCTCGTTCCACAACATCGAATATCGCGACATCGCCCTCAATGCCTACTGACCGGGCGGTTCCATGGCGAGCGGCGGTTCCAAGGCCGTCCTGACCATCGACCTCGGCGCGATCGCCGAGAATTTTCGCCGCCTGCAGCGCACAGCGCCCGGCAGCGAGATGGCCGCGGTGGTCAAGGCCGACGCCTATGGCCTGGGTGCCGGCGAGGTCGCCCGCGCGCTCCGGCAGGCCGGCTGCCGAAAATTCTTCGTCGCGCACGGCGACGAGGGCCTGGCGCTGCGCGCGCTGCTGGCGGATGCCGAGATCTACGTGCTGCACGGCCTGGCGGGCGAGGAGGGTGCGGCGATCGAGGCCGGGCTGATCCCGGTGCTCAATCACCCGGGCGAGCTGCAGCGCCATGTCGACCAGGCGCGAAGGCGCGGCCGCCGCCTGCCGGCGGCGCTGCATGTCGACAGCGGCATGTGGCGGCTCGGCTTCGGCGAGGCCGAGCTTCGAGCACTGGACCCTGCGATGCTCGATGCGCTCGATCTGCGCCTGGTGATGAGCCATCTGGCCTGCGCCGAGGAGCCCGGCCATCCCCTGAACGAGGAGCAGCGGGCCCGCTTCGAGCGGCGCCGCGCCCTGCTGCCGCCGGCACCGGCGAGCCTCGCCAACTCCTCGGCCATTTTCCTGGGCGAGACGTTCCACTACCAGCTCTGCCGCGCCGGCGTGGCACTCTACGGCGTCAATCCGACCCCGGGCTGGCGCCAACCCGATGGCGCCCGTGGTGACCCTCGAGGCACCGGTGCTGCAGGTTTACACGGTCGATGCCCACGGCACGGTCGGCTATGGCGCCACCTATCCGGTGCGGCCCGGCGCCCGGCTCGCGACGGTGCCGGTGGGCTATGCCGACGGCTATCCGCGCGCCGCCTCCGGCCGTGCGGTGGCGCGCATCGGCGGCACGGCTGTGCCGCTCGCCGGGCGCGTGTCGATGGACCTGCTCACGCTCGACGTCTCGGCGCTGCCGCAAGATGCGGTGCGCCCGGGCACGATGGCCCTGCTGATCGGCGGGCCCGACGGGCTCGACGAGCTCGCGGCGGCGGCCGGCACCATCGGCTACGAGGTGCTCACGCGCCTTGGCACGCGGTTCGCGCGCAGGTATATCGGCCCCCGGAGCTGGAAACCGGATCGTCGCAACCCCGCATGAACCCGCTTGCCATCATCGGCCGCCTGTTCCTGGCGTTCCTGGCCGCGATCGGCGATCTGACGCTGTTCGCGCTGCGCGCCATCGTGCACGGCGCGAGCGGGCCGTGGTATCCGCGCATGATCGTCCGCCAGATGATCGACATCGGCTACTACTCGCTGCCGGTGGTCGGGCTGACCGCGATCTTCACGGGCATGGTGCTGGCGCTGCAGAGCCACACCGGCTTCTCGCGCTTCGAGGCGGAGAGCGCGGTCGCGACCATCGTCGTGCTGTCGATGACCCGCGAGCTGGGGCCGGTGCTCGCCGGCCTCATGGTCGCCGGCCGGGTCGGCGCCTCGATGGCGGCCGAGATCGGCACCATGCGCGTCACCGAGCAGATCGACGCGCTGACCACGCTCTCGACCGACCCGTTCAAGTACCTGGTCTGGCCGCGCCTGATCGCCGGGCTTCTGATGCTGCCGCTCCTGGTGCTCGTTGCCGACATCATCGGCGTGTTCGGCGGCTATATCGTCGGCATCTACAAGCTGAACTTCAGCCCTTACGACTATGTCAACAGGACCTTCGAGTTCCTCGAGCTCCAGGACGTGGTGTCCGGCCTGGTCAAGGCCGCGGTGTTCGGCTTTCTCGTGGCCCTGATGGGCTGCTACCAGGGCTACAACTCGCAAGGCGGCGCCCAGGGCGTGGGGGCGGCCACGACCAAGGCGGTGGTCTCGGCCTCGATCCTGATCCTGACCGCGAACTACGTGGTCACCGAGCTGTTCTTCAGCCGCTGAGCCGCCTGGAGCGCCAATGAGCGACATTCCGAAGATCCGCATCCGCGCGCTGCGCAAGGCGTTCGGCCCCAAGGTGGTGCTGGACGGCGTCGATCTCGAGGTTGCGGACGGCGAATTGCTGGTGGTGATCGGCGGCTCGGGCACCGGCAAGTCGGTGCTGATCAAGTGCATCCTCGGGATCCTGACGCCGGATAGCGGCTCGATCGAGGTCGACGGCGTCGAGCTCACTCGCGCTCGCGCGCCGCGAGCGCGAGGAGGTCATGCAAAAGTTCGGCATGCTGTTCCAGGGCGCGGCCCTGTTCGACAGCCTGCCGGTGTGGGAGAACGTCGCCTTCCGCCTGCTGCAGATCGAGCGTCTCGGGCGCGGCGAGGCGCGCGCGAAGGCGATCGAGACACTGGGCATGGTGGGGCTGGGCGCGCCGTCGCCGACCTGTCGCCGGCCGAGCTTTCGGGCGGCATGCAAAAGCGGGTCGGGCTTGCCCGCGCGATTGCCGCGCAGCCCGAGATCCTGTTCTTCGACGAGCCGACCACGGGCCTCGACCCGATCATGGCGGACGTGATCAACGGGCTCATCGCGCGCCTCGTGCGGCAGCTGGGCGCTACCGCGATCTCGATCACCCACGATCTCGCGAGCGCCCGCAAGATCGCCGACCGGGTCGCCATGATCTACAAGGGCAGGATCATCTGGCAGGGCCCGGTCGACCAGATCGACGACCAGCGGCAATCCCTACGTCGACCAGTTCATCCACGGCCGCGCCGAGGGCCCGATCGAGCTGGACGTGCGCGCCGCCTGAGCCATGGCTGGCCGCAGGATCGGCGCTGCCGCGTTCCTGATCGCAGCCACTGTCGCGTGCTCGCCGGACGACCTGTTCGGCGAACGGGATTTTGACGATGTCGCCGTCGTGGGGCTCGCTCCCGGACCGGAGGACAATCGAGAGAGTATCGTGCAGGTCTATGCGGCCAGGAGCTACGAGCCGCTTTCCCGACTGGTCTCCGTGCACACATGGATCGCCTATCGGCGGGAAGGGCAAAGCAAGTACACGTTATACGAGGCCCACAGGTTCACCCCCTACGTGACGGGAAAGGCCCTGAGGACCTGTCAAAAATATTATCCCGATCGGAAATGGCACGGGGCAGAGCCCACGCTTCTGTTCGAGCTCCGGGGCGACAAGGCGGAGCAGGCGATCGCGGGAATCGAGAATGCCGTGTCGATGTATCGTGACGGCTACCGGCTATGGCCCGGCCCGAACAGCAATACCCTCGTTGCCGAACTCGTCCGCGCGGTGGATGAATTGCAGGTGGATCTGCCGCCGACCGCGATCGGCAAGGACTTCCTTCCGAACTGGCGCATCGTCGCGCCGGCCCCCAGCGGGACGGGCTGGCAGGTGTCGTTGGGAGGCGCGCTGGGCGTGCTGGTGGCCCTCGAGGAGGGGATCGAGATCAACCTTCTGGGCGCAGTGTTCGGCGTGGATCTCAATCCGCCGGCCTTCAAGCTGCCGATCGTCGGCCGGCTCGGGTTCCCGCAGGGCAAGCGCGCGGATCCTTCCGATATCGAGCGGCTTCGGCACTTGCCCGTGGAGACCCGCTGCCATTAGACCAGGAGGCAACTGTGCGCGTGAGGCACATCCGGCCGCCTGGCGAACCGCTCGGCTAGCGATATGCGCGGCCCCGCGAGATGAGCCGCAAGGAGAGGGCACGCTATGCAAAAGAGAGCTGAGCCGATCCCGGCCTTCGCGAGCGAGGCGGAGGAGCGGCGCTTCTGGGAGAGCCACGATTCGAGCGATCACGTCGATTGGAGCAGGGCTGGGCGCGTGCGCCTGCCGAACCTCCGGCCCTCGACGGCCTCGATCTCGTTGCGCATGCCGGTGAGCCTGCTCGAGCGGATCAAGATGGCCGCCCACAAGCGCGACGCCCCTTACCAGTCGCTGATCAAGATCTGGCTGGCCGAAAAGCTCGATGCGGGCTGATGCTACCCGTTGCGAGTGGCCGAGGTGCAATCAAAGCGCCAGGACAAGTCGGAGCCCGGCGTCCAGCTCGCTTTGCTTCTGAGGCGGCAAGGGGCTCAACCGTCCCGTCGCGAACTCTTTGTCGAACGTGCCCCTCGCTCGCACGGCGTCCGATGCGCTTGCCAGCGGCCGCTTCCAGATTGGCTTGCCGGAGTCGGGCAGGCCTGGCACCGAGCGCTGCCAGTCGCTTGCGGCTGGCGACGTACGTGCTACATCTTCGGCGCTGGCTCGAAAGGAATCGCGCATGCCCGTCGTAAACGCCAAAATCCGGGTCGAGGCCGACGGTACGATCTCCGGCAAGGCGCCGCAGGGCGTCCCGCCCGGCGAGTACGAGGCCCCGATCGACATTGCCGAGCAGAAGCCGAGACCGAAACGCAAGCGCCTCGACCTGCCGCTGCACGATGCAAATTGGGACGACACCGTCTCTCTCAGGCGCAAGGACATCTACGGCGACGATGGACGCTGAGCCGGGTGTTCGTCGACACCCAATGTATTGATCTACGCAACGCGTCCTTCCAGCTCCTTCCACGAACGGGCGAAGTCGGCTTTGGCAGGGGCGGTGGCATCGGAGCAAGTAGGGCCGTCAGCCGGCAGGTGTTGCGCGAATACCTCGCAGTGGTTACGCGGCCCGCAGGTGAGAGCGAGGCGCTGCCGATGACTGATGCGCTGGCCGATATCGCTCGTTTCGCCAGAAGCTTCGATGTGCTGGAGGATGGTCCCGAAGTGTCGGCACGGCTGGTGGAACTCTGCCGGACGGTGCGTCTGGCCGGCCGGCAGGTGCACGACGCCAACATCGTCGCGACCATGCTCGCCCATGGCGAGGATCGCCTGCTTACCATGAACCGCAGCGACTTCCGGCGCTTCGAGCCGCAGATCGAGGTCGTCGAGCCGTGACGATCTGCTCCGATTCTGGCGCCAGCTACTTCCAGATCGGCTTGCCGGAGCCGGGCAGGCCGTAGTCGGCCCAGCGGGCGGTGACCTGCTCGATGACGTCGTCGCTCATGCGGATCTTGCGGCCCCATTCGCGGGATGTCTCGGGCGGCATCTTGTTGGTGGCATCGATGCCGAGCTTGCTGCCGAGGCCGGGCTCGGGCGAGGCGAAATCCAGGTAGTCGATCGGGGTATTCTCGAGGATCACGAGGTCGCGCGCCGGGTCGACCCGGGTCGAGATCGCCCAGATCACGTCGTGCCAGTCGCGCGCGTCGATGTCGTCGTCGGTCACGATCACGAACTTCGTGTACATGAACTGGCGAAGATACGACCAGACGCCCAGCATCACCCGCCTGGCGTGGCCGGGATAGGCCTTCTTCATGGTCACGACCGCCACGCGGTAGGAGCAGCCCTCGGGTGGCAGCCAAAAGTCGACGACCTCCGGGAACTGCTGCCGGAACAGCGGCAGAAACACCTCGTTCAGGGCCTCGCCGAGCACCGAAGGCTCGTCCGGCGGCCGCCCCGTGAAGGTGGAAAGGTAGATCGGTTTTTGCCGCATGGTCATGGCGGTGAGCGTGAACACCGGAAATTTCTCGACCGCGTTGTAGTAGCCGGTGTGGTCGCCGTACGGCCCCTCGTCGCCGTAGTCGTCGAGGCTGACGAGCCCCTCGAGCACGATCTCGGCGGTGGCCGGCACCTTGAGCGGCACCGAGACGCAGTCCACCAGCTCGACCTTGCGGCCGCGCAGGAGGCCCGCAAACTGGTACTCCGACATGGTGTCCGGCACCGGCGTCACGGCGGCGAGGATGGTGCCCGGGTCGGCGCCGATCACGGCCGCCGCCGGCAGCGGCTCACGCTTCGCCTCCCCCCAGCGCCGATGGTGCTGGGCGCCGCCGCGATGGCGCAGCCAGCGCATCAGCGTGCTGTTCCGCCCGGTCAGCTGCATGCGGTAGATGCCGAGGTTGAAGCCGTCGACCCGCTCGTCGCTCGGGCCCTTGGTCACCACCAGCGGCCAGGTGATCAGCGGCGCGGGCTCGCCCGGCCAGCAGGTCTGGACCGGCAGCAGGCCGAGATCGATCTCGTCGCCCCGCAGCACGACCTCCTGGCAGGGCGCGCGCGCAACGGTCTTCGGCTTCATCGCCAGCGCTGCGCGCAGCAGCGGCACCATGCCGACCGCCTCGCGCCAGCCGCCGGGCGGCTCCGGCTGCCGGAAGAACGCCAGCAGCTCGCCGAGCTCGCGCAGCTCGTGCGGCTCGCGGCTCATGCCCCAGGCGACCCGCTCGACCGTGCCGAACAGGTTGGCCAGCACCGGCATGCTGCTGCCCTCGACGTTCTCGAACAGCACCGCCGGGCCCTGCTCGGCGAGCAGCCGGGTGTGGATCTCGGTGATCTCGAGGTGCCGCGAGACCGGGGCGCTTACCCGCACCAGGCGGCCGGCGCTCTCCAGCCGCTCGATGAAATCGCGCAGGGATTCATAGGCCATGACGGTCATCCGCCTCGCGCTCGCCGCGGCGTCCAGCATCGCACGCACGGCCCGCTATGCGAAGCGCTGCGACGGGAGCAGCGGGGTCAGGACCACGCCCGGGCAGATCGCGTTGACGGTGATGTCGTGCTCGGCGAGTTGGTGCGCCGCGATGTAGGTCGTCGCGATCACGGCTCCCTTGCTCGCGGCATAGGCCGGGTTGGACGTCTGGGCATAGCCCTTGCCGGCGATCGAGGCGATGTTGATGATCCGGCCCGCGCCTGCGCCCCAGCGCCGTGCTGGGTGAGCGCGGCGTTGTTCACCAGAATATCGATGCCGCCTAGCGCGGCCACGGTCCTCTCGACGAGGGTGTCGATCTGGGCGAGATCGCCCATGTCGGAGGAGACGGCCAGGCTGCGCCTGCCGAGCGCCGCGATGGCGGTGGCGCTCGCCTCTGCCGCTGTCGCATCGATGTCGGCGATTGCCACGTCGGCGCCGGCTTTCGCGAGCGCGATTGCCGACGCCTTGCCGATGCCCCGGCCGGCGCCCGTCACCACCGCAACCTTTCCCTGAAGCATTTCCCGCTCTCCCTTCGGTTTCGTAGCCTGCGTGTCCCAGCAGGCTCGCGCCGGCAATAGCCGAAAACTGGCCGTCTTTGAATGACCTTGCGGGCTGGTGGACGCCGCGATGCCGTCACGGGCTCAGCCAGGCCCCGGGGCGCTCGTCACGCCGCGCGATCGGCGCAAGGTAACCGGTCCTTCAGACATTGCGCCGATAACGGAACCAGCGCGGGCGCTGGCCCGCACGGCCATTTACCAGAGCGGGGAGCCGTGGAGGCGCGAGGTGGACATACGGTGCACCCGGTCGTCGAGCGACCGCGTCCGGAGCGCCGCCGCGTCGAGCACAGCCCCTATCGAAGCACAGCCCTATCGAAGCGTAGTCGAGGCATGGTGAAGAACGGTACGTCGCCCGTGGTGGTCTGCTTTCCGTTTGTCGGTGACCAGGTAGGCGGGTCCTCGATCTCGGCGCTGAACCTGATTCGACATCTCGACCGGCAGCGCTTCGAGCCGCTGATCCTGATGCACCAGGCCGAGGGCCCGGCCGCCCGGCTGTTCGAGGACGAGCGGCTGGCGTTCGAGCCGGCTCCGATCGGCGAATGCGCCAGCGGCACCGAGCGGGTCGACGACCTGCGCTTCGCCCTGCGCAAGGCAGGCTCCCTGGCGCGCTTCCTGCGCAGCCGCGGGGTCGGGATCGTGCACACCAACGATGGCCGCATGCATGCCACCTGGGCGATACCCAGCAGGCTCGCCGGGGCCAAGCTGCTGTGGCATCACCGTGCCAACCCGCGAGCCGCGGGCCTGCGCTTCCTGGCTCCCTGGGTCGCCGACCAGGTGGTCTCCGTATCAAGGTTCTCGTCGCCGCGGCCCGGCCTGATCTCGGCCGCGCGCAAAAACAGCGTGGTGCACAGCCCGTTCGCCACCGACGCCGAGCCGATCGATCGCGCCAAGGCCCGCCAGGCGGTCCTGGACGAGTTCGGCAGCGCGCCGGATGCGCATGTCGTCGGCTTCGTCGGCAATCTTTACGAGCGCAAACGGCCCCTGATGTTCGTCGAGACGATCGCTCGCATGGTCGCCCGCGATCCCGGCCTCGCGATCGCCGCGCCGATGTTTGGCGAGGCGCGCGAGGGGGCCGCGGAGGTGGCCGCCGCCATCGCGCGGCACGGCCTCGGCGATCGGGTTCGCCTGATGGGCTTTCGCTATCCGCCGGAACCCTGGATCGCGGCGTGTGACGTGCTCCTGGTGCCAGCGGTCGAGGAGCCGTTCGGCCGCTCCCTGATCGAGGCCATGCTGCTCGGCACGCCGCTGATCGCGGCGGATTCCGGCGGCAATCCCGAGATCATCCGCCACGGCGAGACAGGTTACCTGGTGCCGCCCGACGATCCGGACGCGTTCGCCGAGCGCACCCTGGCCCTGCTCAAAGACACCACCAAGCGCGCGTCGATCGCCGCCAGCGCCCGTCAGGACGCCGTCGCACGCTTCGGTATGCAGCGCCACGCCAACTCGATCATGCAGATCTATGACAGCATTCTCACGCACTAGCCACGCCTCGCCGTTCGGCAGGCTGCTGACGATCCGCCGCCGGCAGCTCGACCTTGCGGGCCTGGAGCTGCCGGTCACCCGGCTGGCGATCTTCTTCGCCGTCTTCCCGGCGCTCAGGCCGGCTGAGGTGTTTTTCACCTACAGCGACATCCTGTTCTGTGTCAGCGCAGTGCTGCTGCTGCTCTCGGGCCGCCTCCGGTTCGCGCCCATGGGGCCGGTCACGGTTCCCTGGATGACCGCCTTTGCGGTCCTCAGCGGGGGCCTGATCCTCAGCAGCCTGCTGGGCGAGGCGCCCGAGCGCGTTCTGGTGGTGCTGGGCCAGTATGCCTTCGCCTATCTCCTGCTCGCCTACATCATCGTGCGCACGGACGAGTCCGTCGTCGACACCCTCGTCAAGACCTTCGTGCTCGGCACGGTGTGCGTCAACGCCTTTGGGCTGGCGGTGTATTTCACGGGCACCGACGAGACCTTCCGGTTCGTCACGGGCTCCGGCCGCCTGGCGTCCTTCATGGACAATCCCAACGCCAACGCCAACGTCATCGCCCTCACCCTGCCGCTCCTGCTGTACCTCTGGTTCGCGCGCAAGTGGCGGCGCGTCTACGTGCTCGTCTCGCTCGCCATCCTGGCCTACGCGCTGGTGGCGGCCAGCTCGGTCGGTGGCCTGCTGTGGAGCCTCGCGGGGGTCATGGTGTTCTTGGCGCTGACCATCAACTGGCGGGTGCTGGTCGGCCTCGCGGTCTGTGCCGCGGTGGCGATCCCGCTGCTCGACAAGTATGGACCATCGGTCCTGCCGGATGCCTTCCAGGTGCGCGTCCTCGGCGCCATGCAGAGCGGCAACATCGAGGATGCCGGCACCTTCAGCTTCCGCATGGGCCTGATTCACGAAGCGCTGGACGTGGTCGACGACCAGATCCTGTTCGGTCTCGGCGCCGATCAGTATCGCGCCACAAGCGACCTGGGCGCCCCCGTCCATGATGTCTATCTGCTGCTCTGGGCCGAGGGCGGCCTGCCCGCGCTGATCGGCTGGCTGATGCTGCCGCAGATCATCGCGCTCATGGCATTTTGGACGTTCGTGCGCCCGAGCGGGCGGCTGGTCGGTGCCACCACGCTCGCGGTCGTCACGGTCTTTCTGCTCGCCGCCACCGGCAACTCCCACATGTACGCCCGCTTCTGGGTGGTGCCCTTGCACCTGTGCATGGCCCTGCTGATGGTCTCGTGGGCCAGCCACCGCCGACTGCCGTCGCCCAGGGCTGCGGCCGTGCCGCACGGGCCCCGCTCGGCGCCCCGCCAGCTTCCGCACCGCAACCGTCAGCCAGCGCCCGCGATGCGCGAGCCGCGCTGACCCGGCGCGATACGCGTACGCATCGATGCAAAGACCGAGGCAACAGGACATGGCTCAGGAGTACGTGAACATCGACGAGACGGCCGTGCTCGCGCCGAGCCCCGCCTGGCAGGAGGTCCGCGAGGCGCGAGCCCGCAGCGAGGCCGAGATCCGCGTGCTGCACGTCATCACGGGCGTGACCATGGGTGGCGCCGAGATGATGCTCTTTCGGCTTCTGGCCCGCGGCGATCGCGGCCGGTTCTCGCCCACGGTCCTGTCGCTGCTCGGCCCGGGGGCGGTCGGCGCGCGGATCAGCGCCCTGGACGTGCCGCTGCTGACCCTGGGCATGCGCCAGGAACGGCCGCTGTCGCCGGCCATGCTGCGCCTGATCCCGATCGCGCGCTCGCTTCGGCCGTCCCTGCTGCAGGGCTGGATGTACCATGGCAACCTGGCAGCAAGCGGCTGCGCGCTGCTCTCGGGCCGCCGTCTGCCGGTGATCTGGAACGTCAGGCACTCGATGCACGACATGGGGCACGAGAACCTGCTGACACGCGGGTTCATTCGCCTGGGGGCCGCGTTGTCGTCGACGACGCGCGCAATCATCTACAACGCCCGCCTCAGCGCCAGCCAGCATGAGGCGTTGGGCTATGATTCCGACAAGACGGTGGTGATCCCGAACGGCTTCGACTGCCAGTTGTTCCGGCCGCGCCCGGAGATGGCGCAGCGGCTGCGCCATCAGGCGCGGATCCAGCCAGGCCGGGTGATCGTGGGCATGGTCGCGCGCAATCACCCGCAGAAGGATCCCGGCAATCTGATCAAGGCGACGGCGCTGCTGGCGGATCGCGGCGTCAACGTGCATGTCGTGATCGTCGGTCCCGGTTTCGACACCGACAACGCGGAGGTGATGGGCGCCATCGCCCAGGCTGGCGTCGCCGGGCGGTTCTCGCTGCTGGGCGAGCGCCACGATATTCCCGACATCGTCGCCGGGCTCGACATCGCGACGCTCCCTTCGGCCTGGGGCGAAGGCTTCCCCAACGTGCTCGGCGAGGCGATGGCTTGCGGCGTCCCCTGCGTGACGACCGACATCGGCGACAGCGCCTGGATCGTCGGCGGTGTCGGGATCGTGGTGCCGCCGCGCGACCCGGAGGCGCTGGCTGCCGGGCTGGGCCGCCTCGCCGCGCTCGGTTGCGACGGGCGCCGACAGCTCGGTGCTGCGGCCCGTGCCCGCGTCCTCGAGCATTTCGAGGTCGACGACATCGTCGGCCGATACCAGGCGTTGTACGAGCGCTGCAGCGTACTTGAGCGCTCGCCGGCGCGGGCCTGATGCAAGAGCCACGATCGGCTCTGGAGGCCAACGTTACCAGGCTTGCCGACGGTAGGATCCACACCTTGATCGTCGGCGCCGGTCCGTCGGGCCTGGCCACCGCCCACAAGCTGGCGGAAGCTGGTGTCGTGCCGCTGGTTGTCGAGAAGAGCCAGGCCGCGGGTGGCCTGATGCGCTCGATCGAGCGCGGCGAGTTCACCTTGGACATCGGGCGCAAGGAGCTCTATACGCGGATCCCCGAGGTCGACCGCTTCTGGCATGAGATTCTCCGCGAGGACTATCGCGAATACGCGCATCGCGTCGGAAGCCTGTATCGTGGCCGCATTCTCGAATTGTCGAGCAAGTATCGGGGGGCCCGGCGCGGTCTTCCGCTCTCCTGGTTCATTGCGGGCGGCTTCGATCTCATGAGATGCTGGCTCGGGTCCAGGCTGTCGAAACCCGCAAACTACGAGGACTATTGGTATCGGCGGGCCGGACGCCGCTTTGCCCGCATCTTCGCGCAAGGCTATTGGGAAAAGTTCAGAGGGCAGGCATGGGCCGACATGCCGGCGCCCGATACCGAGATGGATGGCAGCAACGCCGGCTCCTACTCCTTCAACGCGATCAGGCAGGGATTGAGGCTGGCATCGCAAGGAGGGCCGGCGCAGCAGGCCCGTTGGCGCCATCCGGCCAAAGGAAGCGGCCAGATTTCCAATCGGATGCTCGACCGGCTGCGCCACAAGGGCGTTCCGGTCGCGTTCGAGACCGAGGTGATCGCGATCAAGGCGGTGGACGGCAACGTCTCCGAGGTGACGACGCGGAGCGCTACCGGCCTCGACAACCATCATCCCCGCCATCTCGTCTCGAGCATGCAGATCGAGGACCTCGCCAATCTCTTGGCCGACACGTCCAGGCCGGGGACGAAGCCCGCCAGGCCTCCCGCCGACGTCGAGCAAAGCGTCGTCCTCGTCTATCTCTTTCTGGACGAGCCGTGCCGGTTTCCGCATGCCTGGCTCGAGGTCAACGACACCGATCTGCACGCCGGTCGGATCACCAATTATGCAGCGTTCAACGGCGACATGGTGCCCGAAGGCAAGGCTTGCCTGTGCGTGGAGTTCTTCTCCGTGGGCGACAATCCGCTGACCCGGTTGTCGGCGCCGGAGGTCGCAGCGCTGGCGATCCGGGAATGCACGGAGAACGCGCTGATCGACCCGGCAAAGCTGCTCGATACCTACGTGACCACCATGAAGAGAACCAACGCGGCGGCCAGCTGGCGCGACTGGCAAAGGGCCTTCAAGATGCAGCTTCTCAAGGAGGTGAGCCTCGTCGAGAACCTGTTTCACGTCAACCGGCCCGGCATGGACTGGGCGACCTTCGCCGGCATGGTGGCGGCGGAGTTGATTCTCGAAGGGTGCCGAGCCGAGTTCGACCGACGCGCCGATCCGACCAGGAAATACGAACAAAACCCGCGCATCGAAGTCGCAGAGGCGGTGGCCGAGGGCCGACGGGACAACGTCTGAGCGAGGCCTTCAGCAGGCGGGGCCGGGCTCGGGACGTCGCATGGATCGAGGCAGCGCGGACCGCTGCCTCGCGGTCTGATGCACCTGATACCAGAGCGTCCCCCGTACGTTCGGCCAGGGCGCAGATCGTGCCGAGCACCACGCCCGGGCCCCGCTCGTGGCCGACCTGTCGGTAGCCGTCTGCAGTCCTCGCCATCATGTCCGTCATTGCCACGGGGCCCGATCGCAACCATGCGCGGGCTGTTAGGCGTTGCAGGAGCCGTGCGCTTCAGACGGATGTCGCGGAAGTCTCGGCGATCACGATCCAGGCCGACCAGGCGAGCAGGCCGATGCCGAGCGGCGCGCTGAGGCGGCGGCCCCAGCGGAAATTCTTCTCGGCTGCCATCACCGCACCCAGCGCCAGCATCCAGCCGACGCTGCCGGTGCCGACCACGAACATCAGCAGCATGAGCGCCCAGCAGCAGCCGACGCAGTAGAGCCCGTGATGCGCGCCCAGCAGCAAGGCCTGTCGCCGCTGGTCCCGGCCGCGCCAGTGCTGCGCCACGAAGGCCATGGGCGTGCGACAGGCATCGAGGCAGCGCCGCTTGAGGGCGCTGAACTGGAACAGGCCGGCCAGCGCCAGGACGGCGGCACCCAGCGCCCAGCCGTTGAAGGTGAGCCAGGGGCTCTGCGGCACGAGCGCGTGCAGGCCGAGATCGGCCAGATGCGCGACCAGGCCGAACAGCGACCAGACGCCGAGATAGCCCGCGATCACCAGGCCCAGCAGCAGGCGGCCGTCAGGCCGCGCGGCGCCGATCCTTGCGACGATCTCCAAGAGCGGCAGCGTCGTCGGCAGCATCATCGCGGCGGTCATGAGCATCCAGCCGCCGACATAGAGCAGCCCCGGCAGCAGCACCGCGCCGGCCGGCAGCACGCTGCAGATGCCAGCCGCCAGGCCGATCTGCGTCCAGTCGCCGTGGTCGAGATAGCGGCCATAGGGCGAGCTTGCCCAGAGCCAGAGCGCGGCCCAGGCCAGCGCCGTGAGCGGCAACGCCACGACGACGAAGCCGCTCGCCTGATAACGCGCCCGCACCAGCATGGTGGCCGATGCCTCAGGCGGAGAGGCGGAAGGTGCCCTGGATGGCGTTGTGGCCAGAAAGATCGAGGTCGACGCCGATCTCCGGCTGGACCATGCGGAAGCGGCTCGCCTTGCTGACATAGGCGGGCGCACCCGGAATCGTCGAGAAGATGCTCTCGACCAGCGTGGTCACCTTGCCGGTCGGGCCGCGATAGGGCGCCATCTCGGCCAGCACCACATCGCCGATCGCGAGCGTGCCCTTGCCCTCGTCGACCGTGAAGGTGATCGGCGCGCGCCGGGCGTCGACCTCCTCGCCGACCAGGTTCGCGAGATCGGCGAGCGGGCCGCCCTTCTCGCCGCGAAACGCCGCCAGCAACGCCGCCTCCTGCTCGGGCGTGGCGCCGTCGTCGACGTAGCGGATCACGCGCAGGTTGCCGGCCAGCACGTTGCCGGGGATGAACGCGGCGACGGCGCAGGTCCGCCCCGAGACGTCGAGGCCGTCGATCGAGCCCTTGTCGATGTGGTAGGCGAGCGCGCTCTGGCAGGTGCCGTTGTCCGGATCTTCGCCGATCCAGCAGGGGCAGAGCACGTTGCAGTCGCAGACCTCCAGAAGCCGGCCCTCGAGATCGTATGCCATGACAGCCCCTCGTTTCTCATACGCAGATGGCGGGCATCATGGCGCATCCGGGCGCGGCGCGGAAGCCGGTCGCACGTCGCGGCGCACCGGGCTTGACGGTGGGCGGTGCGGCGACTTTGATCCGTCCGGGGCCACGCGCAGCCGGATCGGAGAGCCGCGATGACCGAGTGGGACGCGCAGAGATACGACCGGGTCGACTCGCTGCAGAAATGGATCGCGGACAAGCACCTCGCCAAGCTCGAGCTCGCCGGCACGGAGCGCGTTCTCGACATCGGCTGCGGCGAGGGCAAGATTTCCGCCGAGGTCGCGCAACGCCTGCCGAAGGGTTCGGTTCTCGGCATCGATCCGTCGACCCGGATGATCGCCTTCGCGCGGTCGCACTTTACCAAGGACCAGTGCCCGAACCTGGAATTCGAGATCGGCGATGCGCGGGCGCTTGCCTATCGCGGCGCGTTCGACCTCGTCGTGTCCTTCAACGCCCTGCACTGGGTTCACGACCAGGATGCCGTGCTGCGCGGCGTTCGCGCCGCGCTCAAAGGAAGCGGGCGCACCTTCCTGCAGCTCGTGCCGCAAGGGCCGCGCAAATCGCTCGAGGACGTCATCGAGGAGACCTGCCGGACCGCGCGGTGGGCCCGTTATTTCGGTGCGGGCCACAGCCCGCCTTACGTCCATTTCACCCCCGAGGCGTATGCGCAACTGGCGGAGCGGAACGGGCTGCGGGTCGAGCGGCTGGAGCGCGAGCTCTGCCGCTGGGACTTCGGCGGTCGGGAGGGCTTCGCTGACTGGGCCGACGTCACCTTCGTCGAGTGGACGCGGAAGATCCCGAAGGCCGAGCACGCCTCCTTCATCGCCGACGTGCTGGACAGCTACGATCGCATCGACGAGACGGGCAGGCCCGGCCTCTTCCAGTTCTACCAGATGGAGGTCGTCCTGCGGCCCGCGAGCGCAGCGTAGCGCAGGCCCCGTCGCGCTCAGGCGGCGGCGGGCTCGGCGCCGATCATGAGGCGCACGATCTCGTCGTGGTCGGTCTCGGCGGTCTGGCGCTCGCCGGCGGCGATGCCGCGGCGCAGCACCAGGATGCGGTCGGCGACCGCGAAGATATCGACGAGGTTGTGCGAGATGAAGATGATGCCGACCTTCTGCTGCTTGAGCCGGGCGATCAGCTCGCGCACCTTGCGCTGCTCGGGCACGCCGAGCGCCGCGGTCGGCTCGTCCATGATCAGGACCTCGGCGCGCCAGTAGATCGCGCGGCCGATCGCCACCGCCTGGCGCTGGCCGCCCGAGAGCGTGCGCACCGGCTGGTTGAGCTTGCCGGGCGGCAGCTCGATCTCGAGGGTCTGCAGTACCTCGCGCGCCGCCTCGCGCATGCGCCCGCGATCGATCGCCGGCAGGATGCCCAGGCGCCGGATGCGCGGTTCGCGCCCCAAAAAAACGTTGGCGCCGACGTCCAGATTGTCGGCCAGCGCCAGGTCCTGATAGATGGTCTCGATGCCGAGGGTGCGCGCCTCGCGCGGATTGGCCATCTCGACCGGCCGGCCCTTGTAAAAAATCTCGCCCTCGTCCGGCGCGTGCACGCCCGAGATGCACTTGATCAGCGTCGACTTGCCGGCGCCGTTGTCGCCCGCCAGCGCCAGCACCTCGCCGGCCTGCAGGTCGAACGAGACTTTTTGCAGCGCCTGCACGCCGCCGAAGCGCTTCGAGGCGCCCCGCACCGACAGGATCGGGTCGTCGGCCATCAGACCTCCTCGTGCAGCTCGCCCTTGAGGCGGCTCTGCGACTGATCGACCACGACCGAGACGATGATCACGACGCCGACCGCGACGAACTGCCAGAACGGCTCGACGTCGATGAACACGAGGCCGTACTGGATCACGGCGATGATCAGGGCGCCGATCACGGTGCCGATGATGGTGCCGGAGCCGCCGAACAGGCTGGCGCCGCCGATCACCACAGCGGCGATCGAATCGAGCAGGAGCGGCTCGCCCGCCTGGGCGGCGCCGGCCGAGAAGCGCGCCGTGTAGAGCAGCCCGGCGATGCCAGCACAACCGGCCGAGATCAGATAGATCATCATGGTGTGGCGGCGCACGTTGATGCCCGAGCGCAGCGCCGCCACGCGGTTGCCGCCGATCGCGTAGGTGTACTGGCCGAAGCGGGTCTGCGAGAGCACGTAGTGCAGCGCTACCACCACGACGATCGTGATCACCACCGGGATCGGCACGCCGAACAGCTTGCCGCTGCCCATCTGGAACAGCCAGGGATTGTTGACCGGCACGGTGGTGCCGTCGGCGGCGAGAAAGCCCGTGCCGCGCGCGACGCCGTACATGCCGAGCGTGCCGATGAACGCGGGCACCCGCAGCCGCGCGATCAAAGCACCGTTGATCAGGCCGGGGATCAGCGCGATCGAAAAGCCCGCCATGATGCCCGCCGCGAGTGCCAGGCCCGGCGGGATGTCGACCAGCGGCTGCATGACCCTCGCCATGATCACGGCGGCGAGCCCCATGACGAAGCCCACCGAGAGGTCGATGCCGCCGGCGATGATCACGAAGGTCTGGCCGAGCCCCAGCAGCAGCGGTGCTGCCGTGAACATCGCGATGCTCTGGATGTTGAAGCTGTTGAGCAGGAACGAGATGCCGTAGGCGTTGCGCGCCCAGGTCTCGAAGAAGATCAGGAGCGCGATCAGGAACAGCCACGACCAGAACGCCGCAAGAAAGCGCAGCATCGCGTGCTGCTCCTCCTCGGCGGGCGTGGCTGCGGCGGTCTTCTCGACGCCGAGGACCGTCTTCAAGCTGCGCCCTCAGGTGAGATCGGCTTACTGCCATGCTCTGCGAGCCGTGCCAGCTCGGCCCGGACGGCGACTTCGAGTGGAGCGAGCTCGTTTTGCAGGCCAGCCCAGGTGATCTGGTGGTCGACCGCCCAATACTGGTGTCGGAAGGTATTGCCGATGTCGGCGAGTCCCCGCCAGTGGACGTCCGGGTGGCGCTGGTGGATCTCGGGCGGAAGCGCCTCCGCTGCCTCCCCCATGATCATCAGCGCCATCTGCACTGCGTAACGGGTCCTCTTGTCGTCCGCGAACGCCTCCAGGCTCATGCCGTCAATCCAGGCACGCAGGAGAGCGACATGCTCAAGGATGTCGCGAAGGCGCCGGGCCGGATCCTGGCTCGGCATTCAGAACACGCGGACCGCGTCCCGCAGGGCGTTCGGGCGGGCAAACGGCTGCAACCCGCCCGGCGTCACAAGATCGACCCGTCGGCCCAGCAGATCCGACAGGTGAAGCCGGATCTCCGAGAATGCTATGATGCCGACCTCCGGCTCGAGCTCGACCATGATGTCGATGTCGCTGTCCGGCCGATCCTCGCCGCGCGCGGCCGAACCGAACACGGACGCGTGCGCGATTCCGCGCCGCCGCAGATCCTCGGCGTGGCTGCGCAGCGTGGCGACGATCGGATCGAGTCGCGTCATGCTCCAGAGTTAACCCGGCGCCACGTCGAATGCCAGCCCGCCGATCGGCCGCGCCTCCTGCGCCGCGGGCCTGCGCCTCAGTCCGAGTAGACGAACTTCTGGATCTCGGGGTCGTCGATGTTGTCGGCGTCCATGACCGTGAAGCCCGTGCCGATCGTGGTCGGCACCGACTGGCCGGTCAGCGCCGCATAGGCCGTCATCACGCCGTAGTAGCCGATCTCGGCCGGGTGCTGCGCGATCGCGAGGTCGATCAGGCCGGACTTGATGTCGTCGACGATGCGCTGCGGCGCGTCGAACGCCACGACCTTGACCTCGCCGGACTTGCCGGCCGCCTTGACGCCGTCGGCAGCACCGATCGCCGAGAACAGGTTGGCGCCGAACACGCCGGCAGATCCGGATTGCGCGCGAGCACCGCCTGCAGCTGCGAGGACGCCTTGTTGGCGTCGTCGTCGTTGAACTGGGTCTCGAGCACCTCGATGTCCGGGTAGAGCTCGCGCATGGCGAGCTTGAAGCCCTCCTCGCGCTGGTCGGTGGTCGAGATGCCGGGCTTGACGTTGGAGACGTAGACCTTGCCCTGCTCGCTCGATCGCCGCGCCGAGCGCGGCGCCGGCCATGAAGCCGCCGAGCACGTTGTCCGACGCGATGTAGGACAGCGGGAAATCGCCCTCGCCGCGGCCGTCCTGATACTGGCCGTCGTCGATGAAGGTGTCGACCGTGATCACCTGGATGCCGGCATCGGCCGCCTGCTTCAGCGGCCCGATCAGCTGCTGCTTGTCGGTCGGCGCGATCAGGATCGCATCGGGCTGGCGCGCGGTCACCGCGTTCAGCACCGGCACCTGGACCGTCGGGTTGAAGTCGGGGCCGCCCTGGAAGATCAGCTCGACGCCGAGCGCGTCGGCGGCATGCTGCGCGCCCTTGCGCATGGTGATGTAGAAGGCGTCCGTGGTCAGGCCGGGAATGAGCGCGATCGTCGGCTTGTCCTGCGCCTGGGCCGCGCCCGCGACGAGCGCCGCCGTGACCAGGGCGCCGAGCATGGCGCCAACTCGCTTCAGCATAAGAAATCTCCCTGATCGGATCGCGGCCGGACGCCCGCGGCCAGGCCGGCGGCTCGTTTGCATCGAGCGACGCTAGCACCGGCCCCGGGAGCGGGCAAGCGGCCCTCAGGCATCCTTCGCCAGCAGCACATAGTCGATCTCGATGGCGCTGGTCACCGGCCAACGACCCTGGCGCAGGCGCCGATAGCCGAGTGCCGCGTAGAAGCCCGTGGCGTTCAGGCTGGACCAGACGCGAAAGCCGGCCTTGCCGTGGCCGCGCGCATCCGCCTCGACCTCCTCGACCAGCTGCCGCCCGATGCCCTGGCCGGCGCTGTCGGGATGCACGAACAGATAGCGCAGCCAGGCGAGCTCGGGCTCCTGGCTGTCCGGTGACCAGCCGCCGATGCCCACCAGCCGGTCGGGTCGCTCGGCGACGAAGAACGCGCCGTCATCCTCCAGCAGCTTGCGCCGGTAGTGCCAGCCGAAGCGCGCCCAGGCATCGAGCTGCGCCCGGCTGTAGGTGGACGCGCCCAGCGCCAGGATCGATGCCTCCTGCAGCGCGCCGATGGCGTCGAGATCAGCCCGCCGCAGCGGCCGGATCGCCGTGCGCCGCCCGTCCTCACCCAGGACGGCGGGCTCAGCCGGCAAAGCGCGACACCGGCTGGCCGCGCACGCCGACCTCGACGGCGAACAGGCCGCCGCCCTCGGGTGCCCTGGCGAAGTCCGCCTCGGTCATGCCGATCGCCGCCGAGGTGACGTAGAGCGTCGCGAGGCCGGGCCCGCCGAAGGTGCACGAGCTCGGCTGCGGCACCGGCATCTCCAGCACCCGGTCGATCCGCCCGTCCGGGGCGTAGCGCGTGACCCGCCAGCCGCCCCAATGCGCGCTCCAGACGAAACCCTCGGCATCGACGCAAAGGCCATCCGGCACGCCGGCATCATCGGGCACGCGGGCGAAGACACGTTCGTTGACCGCAGCGCCACGGGCCGGATCGTAGTCGTATGCCCAGATCAGCCGGCGCGGCGAATTGGTGTAGTACATCAGGCGGTCGTCCGGGCTCCAGTCGAGGCCGTTCGAGAGATGCACGTCGCGGCGGGCGACGTGCACCGAGCGATCGGGATCGAGCCGATACAGCGTGCCCGTGCACGCCACCTCGGCATCGTCCATGGTGCCCGCGAACAGCCGGCCGAAGCGGTCGCACTTGCCGTCGTTGAAGCGGTTGCCGGGCTGGTCGGGCTCGGGATCGACGATCGGCGTCACCGCGCCGGTCTCGGCATCGATCTCCTTGAAGCCGGTCTGAAACGCGCCGATCAGGCCACCTGCCTGGCGCGGGACCACGCAGCCGATGCGCTCGGGCATCGCCCAGGCCCGGTTCTCGCCGCTCGCCGGGTCGAAGCGGAACAGGCGCTGCCCTTTGATGTCGACCCACCACAGCACGCCGGCGCGATCGTCCCACGACGGGCCCTCGCCGACCTGGGCGCGCACATCCGCGAGGCAGCGGATCTCGCTCATGACGGCTCTCTCAGTACCGGCCAGACCTCGCTCACCGGCGCAAAATCCTCGGGCGGCGCGTGGCGCCCCAAAATCTCGGCGCGCGCCGCGGCGACGGCCTCGCCGCCGTCGAGCACGCCAAGGCGGGTCCGGTAACGGCGCACCTCGCCGTGCTGCAGCTCGATCAGCTCGCCGCGCGCTTCTGCGAAGCTGCGCCCGAGCAAATGATTGGTCGAGGGCTCGATGCCGAGGACGTAGAGGCCGGACTGCAGGCACTGCCATTCGATCAGGCAGGGCAGCGCCGTGCGGTCGTAATCGAGGCGCACGGCCAGCCCGCCGGCGCCGAGGTGCTGGTTGATCAGCAGTGCAGAGGCCATGCCGTCCTCGCCGGCGACCACGTCGTGCTGGTAGACCTGCTCGCTGAAGTCGGCCTGTGGCGGCCCCTGCGTGCGATAGCCGGTACCCTGGTCGCGCAGCGCGTGGATGGCGTGCACGATCTCGCGGATCGGCGCCAGGAACTCGCTGCCCTCGTCCAGCAGCGGCCAGCCGAAGTTGAAGTGGTAGAGCAGCATGTGCGGGGTCGGCCGAAAGCCATGGTTCTCGACCCGGTCCTCGATCGCGATCGTGGTGCCGCCGAGCTCTGCCTCGATCCGACGGTGCAGGACCAGGTTCTCGCCGAACACCGCCGTCTGCGCGACCTCGGCCTCGGCGAACAGCGTGCAGCGCTCGCCCTGCCAGCGCTCGCCATAGGCCAGAAGGCGCGCCGGGATCTGCGAGATGCGGCCGTGCAGCGGATAGTCGTGGCGATCGAAGCCCGGATAGATGTAGCGCTCGGCGCTGGACGAGGCCGGCGCCAGCGCCTGGTCCAGGCCGCAGGTCGCGAGCAGGCCGGTGAACGAGCGCAAGAAGCCCCAGCCGGCATTCTCCTCGGGCGATCCGAGGCTCGGGTGGCGCGGCCCGGTCGGCGAGCGCCAGCCGATCGGCACGCCGCGCCAGTCGGCGCCCAAGAGATCGAAGCCGCGATCGACCGCTACCTGGAACGAGAGGCCGGCGCCCGTGCGAAAGTGAAGGACGCGCACGCCGCGCTCGGGTCCGTCGCCAAGCTCGAGCAGCTCGACGCCCGCGACCTGCTGCAATGCGCCGGTGCGCTCGGCTAGCCGGGTCCTGGACAGCTTCTGTCCGTAGAGATCGACCATCGCGGCCTCCCGCGCATTTGCTGCGCTTTGCCTGCGCGCGGATTATAACGATCGCGCCGCCGCTGTCCCGCCCTTCAGGCGACGACAGGGGCGCAGACGCGAGGGGAGCGCTTGGGCATCTACGGGCGGCTGATCGTGCCGCGGCTGATCAACGCCGCCATGCGCAACCGGCGGCTGGTGCCCCTGCGCGAGCGCCAGGTGGCGAAGGCGCGCGGGCGGGTGCTGGAGATCGGCATCGGCTCCGGCCTCAACCTGCCGTTCTACCGGCGCGACATCGAGGCGGTGGTCGGCATCGACCCGTCGCTCGAGCTGCTGAGGATGGCCCGCAGGCACACCGCCTGGCTGCATTTCCCGGTCAAGCTGCTGCACGGGCCGGCCGAGGCGCTGCCGCTTGAGGATCGAAGCGTCGACAGCGTGGTGATCACCTGGACCCTTTGCAGCGTCGCCGAGCCCGGCCGGGTGCTGGCCGAAGCCCGCCGCGTGCTGCAGCCGGGCGGCGCCCTGATCTTCGTCGAGCACGGCCAGGCGCCCGAAGCCGGCGTGCGCCGCTGGCAGGACCGCCTGACGCCGCTCTGGCAAAAGCTCGCCGGCGGCTGCCACCTGAACCGCCCGATCGAGCGCCTGATCGGGCAGGCGGGCTTCCGGATCTCCGACCTCGAAACGGGCTATCTGGTCAAGGGGCCGCGCGCCCTGACCTACCACTATCTCGGCCGGGCGCTGGCCTGAGCATTCAGCGTTCGTCACACCTGCGTGCGGGATGCAAAACGGCTTGCAGTCAGGGCGCGCGTCGGCCATCGTCTTGCCTTATAGTTGGGCTAAGAACAAATCCATCGGGCCTCGAAAGCCCGGGTCTCGTCCATGGAGGCAGCAACAATGGCGACAGTCGACCAGATCTACGAGCCGGTAACGGTCAAGGACGGCGACGACCTCGGCTCCAACCGCTCGAGCAACCAGCCGCTGCTCGAGCTCGCGCGGACGCGCATGAGCCGGCGTACGGCCCTGAAGGGCTTCGTGACGACCGCAGCGATCGGCGCGCTCGGCGGCACGCTCACCAGCAAATTCGCGCTCGCCCAGGGCGGTCCCTCCACGCTCGGTTTCCAGTCGCTCGAGCAGGTGATCACCGAGAACCATGCGGTTGCGCCCGGCTATAGCGCCAACGTCCTGATCCGCTGGGGCGATGCGGTCCTCCCAGGCGCGCCCGAGTTCGACCCGATGAACCAGACCGCCGACGCGCAGGCCAAGCAGTTCGGCTACAACTGCGACTATCTCGCCTATTTCCCGCTGCCGCGCGGCTCCGACAACTCCGAGCACGGCCTGCTGCACGTCAATCACGAGTACACGAGCCACGAATTGATGTTTCCTGGCTGGACCAAGCTCGAGGCCGGCGAGGCGGCGCGCCAGGCGGCGGCGTGGGGGGCACGGCAAGCCGCGCTCGAGGCGGGCAAGGACGCAGCCGCCGTCGAGCAGGCGGCCACGGCTGCCGCTGAGGAGGCCGACGCGGCGGGCGCGATCGATGCGGCGAGCCAGGCGGTGCAGACGCCCGAGCAGACGCGCATCGAGATGATGGCGCACAACGGCTCGGTGATCGAGGTCCGCAAGGACAACGGCGCCTGGACGGTCGTGCCGGACAGCCAGTATGCGCGCCGCATCACGCTGGACACGGAGATGGGGGTCTCCGGTCCGGCCGCCGGCCACGATCGGCTGAAGACCAGCGCCGACCCGACCGGCACCAAGGTGTTCGGGACCATCAACAACTGCGCCGGCGGCAAGACGCCCTGGGGCACCGTGCTGATGGCCGAGGAGAATTTTCACGGCAATTTCGGCGGCGAGCTCGCGGCCGAACTCCCCCGAGAGCAGGAATCACGAGCGCTACGGCGTGCCGGGCGGCTGGTACGCCTGGTGGCGCAGCGAGGACCGGTTCGACATCGGCAAGGAGCCGAACGAGCCGAACCGCTTCGGCTGGATGGTCGAGTACGATCCCTACGACCCGAACTCGCTGCCGATCAAGCGCACGGCACTCGGCCGGGTGAAGCACGAGGGCGCCACCAGCATCGTCAACAAGGACGGCCGCGTGGTGCTCTACTCGGGCGACGACGAGCGCTTCGAGTACCTCTATCGCTTCGTCACGAGCGGCACCTTCGACCCCGACAATCCCGAGGCCAATCGCGACCTGCTCGACGACGGCACGTTGTCGGTGGCCAAGTTCGACGAGAACAAGGTGACCTGGCTGCCGCTGATCTTCGGCGAGGGCCCGCTCACCGCCGAGAACGGCTTCGAGAGCCAGGCGGACGTCGTGATCGAGGCGAGGCGGGCGGCCGACCTGCTCGGCGCGACGCCGATGGACCGGCCCGAGGACGTCGAGCCGAACCCGGTCAATGGCCGTGTGTACGTCATGCTGACCAACAACACGCGGCGCAAGGCGGAGCAGGTCGACGCCATCAACCCGCGGGCCGAGAACGCCCACGGCCAGGTGGCCGAGCTGATCCCGCCGGGCGGCATGGGGCCGGATGCCGACCATACCGCCGACCAGTTCGACTGGGATTTCTTGCTGATCGCGGGCGATCCGAAGAAGGAGGGCTCGGGCGCAAAATACCATCCGGACACGGAGGCCTGGCTCTCCTCACCCGACAATGTCGCCTTCGACAACCAGGGCCGCATCTGGATCTCGACCGACCAGGGCGGCGCGCAGGCCGGGAACAACATCCCCGACGGCATGTACGCGTGCGACTACGAGGGCGACGGCCGCGGGTACCTCAAGTTTTTCTTCGCCTGCCCGATCGGCGGCGAGATGTGCGGGCCGGAGTTCACGCCGGATGGCCGGACCCTGTTCGTCGCCGTGCAGCACCCGGCGGAAGCCGACGGCTACGTCTCGAACTTCGAGACCCCGACGACCCGCTGGCCCGACTTCGCCGAGGGCATGCCGCCCCGGCCCTCGATCGTGGTCATCACCAAGGACGACGGCGGCGAGATCGGCGCCTGAACGTCCCGTAGCATTGCACGAGACAGGGGCGGCTCCGGCCGCCCCTGCCTTTCTCGCCGTGAGGAACCGTGTGCGCGCCGCCCGCGTTGGTACGGCCAAGCACGGGAGAGGAGCGGTGAGCTATCGTCTGCAGCACGATGTCGGGCTCGAGCGCGTTGCCCGTGAGCAGCTCGACCGGGCGCAAGGCGTGATCGAGGATCCGAAGGTCGATCGCCAGGAGGCGATCCACGAGGCCCGCAAATGCGGCAAACGTCTGCGCGCCCTGCTGCGCCTGGCGCGTGCCGGCATCGGCGACGACGTCTATCGCCGCGAGAACACAGCGATCCGCGACGCGGCAAAGGATCTTTCGGCGCTGCGCGACGCCGAGGCCCTGCTCGAGACCTATGCGCGCCTGCAGGTGCGTTTTGCGGGCGAGGTCGACTGGCGCAGGCTCGTGGGCGTGCGCCGGGCGCTGGTGGCGCGCCGCCGGGAGCTTGCCGGCGACGGCACCTTGCCGGAGCGGATCGCGGCGTTCGGCGAGGAGCTTCGCGCCGTGCGCGGGCGGCTGCCGTCCTGGAAGCTCGCGGATCTCCAGTTCGGCGATCTGGCGCCGGGCTTCGAGCGCGCCTACCGCCGCGGCCGCAAGGCGATGCGCGCCATCGAGGCCGCTCCGAGCGACGAGCGCTTCCACGAATGGCGCAAGCGGGCGAAGGATCACCGCTACCATCTGGAGCTGCTGCGCGATCTCTGGCCGGCGCAGGTCAAGGCGCGGCGCGCCGAGGTCAGGACTCTGGGCGACCTGCTCGGCGACGACCACGATCTGAGCGTGCTGCGCGCGACGCTCGAGGCCGAGGCCCTGCGCTTCGGCGACGGCGCGAGCCTGCTGCTCGAGCTGGCGGGGCGGCAGCAGGAAGAGCTGCGCGCAACGATGTGGCCGCAGGGCCTGCGGCTGTACGCCGAGCGGCCGAAGGCGCTGGTGCGACGCTACCGACAGTACTGGCAGGCATGGCAGCGCGAGGGCGGACGCGACGCGCTCAGGCCAGGCGGCCTGATCGGAACTCACCGCAGCTTCGATGCGGCGTGCGGCGGCAGGGCCGCCAGCTCGAACAGGAATTTCGCGAGCATCGCGCTGGTGATGTCCTGGAAGGTACGCGCCACCATCACGAACGACCCGGGACCGGCCTGGACCTGCTCGCGAAAATAGGCGGCGATATCATCGGCATCCTCGCGCTGGCCTAGGATCAGGCCGTTGACGATCAGACCCGCCGCGTCCGCCCGATCGCGCGCCGCGGCCGGTCCATCGCCGACATTGTCGATGCCATTGCCGCAGATGTTGATCACGTTGTGCCAGCTGGCGAAAGGTGCGGCAGCGCTGACCGCGATCGCGCGGTCGATGGCCGCCGAGATGTCGGTCGCGTGACCGGTGCGCCACGGCCGCGCCCGGCGCGGAATCCCCATCGCATAGCCGACGCGGGAGAAGCTGCCCGCCATGTGCAGCTGGTCGGCCACCTGCTGCGCGTCCGCCTGCGAGCCGATCAGGGTCCACGGCACCAGCTGGATGAACTCGCCGTTCGCCCAGGTGAACGCCACGAAGCCGATCCGGCCATGGCGACCGCGCGCGACCGCCTGAAGGAACTTGGGATCGAGCACGGCCCGGGCCATGCCCTCGAACTCGAGGCGCTCGTCGCCCGTTCTGATCGAGCCCGATACGTCGATTGCGGTGATGAGATTGGCATCGGTAGCTTGCCGCGCCGACGCCGGACAGATCAGGAAGGTGAGCAAGGCGATCGGCACCAGACAGCGTGCAATCATGACGCCTCACGAGAGCCAGCGGTGGGTTCACTCTCTATTTTACGTGCCACGGGAAATCAAGTTTCTCCTCTCAACCTTGGGGATAGAGCTGGCGCAGGGTGTGCACGATCCGTTGGGTGGCCGAGAATCCCGTCAGAAAGACCAGGAGATAGATCGCGACGGGCAACAGGCCGAACATCAGGCCCAGCGCGATGAGCACCACCCGCTCGGCGCGGGTGACGATGCCGACCTTGCACTCCAGCCCCAGGCCTTCGGCGCGTGCCCGGGTGTAGCTCACCAGCAGCGAGCCCAGCAGCGCCAGCACGGTCAGCGCGGCGTCGACCGGCAGGCCGTAGCGGGCGAAGTGGTACGCGATCGCGGCGAACACCACGCCCTCCGAGATCCGATCGGCGGTGGAATCCAGGAAGGCGCCGAAGCGCGAGCTCATCTTGGCGAGCCGCGCCAGCGCCCCGTCGAGCAGATCGAGGCTGCCCGCCAGCAGATAGACGATCCCGGCCAGCGCGAGCTGGCCTCGAAGGATCAGCGCGGCGCCGACCAGATTGAGCAGGATGCCGCCCAGAGACACCTGGTTCGGCGTGATACGGCACCATAGCAGAAACGATGCGAGCGGTGCGAACGCGTGGTCCAGCACCTTGCGGAGGTAATCGCGAACCGCCTCCATCCCATGATCCGTATGTTCTCGAGACGCTTCGCCGGCGGGCCCGATCCCGCGTCCTGCAAGCCGCCAACAATGGCACCATCGCCCTGGCAAGACAACCGATCTGCCTCAGGTATGGTTCCCTCGCACGGGTGATCGATCACTCGCGGCCGGCAGGATCGAACCTCGGATTGTGGAACACGAACAGCTCGTCATCGAGCGTGACGCCGGTCTCGATGCCGTCGAGCAGGACGTGCGTCGGCAGGCCCTGGGCATCGACCACGGTCCAGCGCCGCAGCTCCAGCGGCTGCTCGGCGAAGACCAGGGTGATCGAGCCCTGGCCCGGCTCCTCGGTCTGCACCAGGGTCACGCGCAGCTCGCCGCCGGCCTCGTCGACGGCGGTGACGGTGACGTCGCCACTGAGCTCGATGTCCTCTTCCAACAGAAAGCCGAGCGGCGTCGAGCCGGTCAGAAGGTGGCTCACCTGCTTCAGGCGGCGGTCGTGATAGATCACCTGCCATTGATTGGCGACGATCAGGATCCGGCTCGGCGGGTCGTACTCGAGGCGCATCTTGTCGGGTCGCGCGTAGTACAGCTCGCCCGTCACCTGCGCGCCATCCGGATTGATCTGCACGAAGCTCGAGCGCATCGTGTCGATGCCGTTCAGATAGGCCTCGACGCGGGCGAGCGGCTCGCGCGCGCTCTCGGGCAGCGCCGGCCATGCCGGCGACGCCCAGAGTGCCGCGATGCCCGCAGCGAGCAACAGCCATCCTCACGGGCAGGCGAGCCCTCCTCACCACGGCACCTCTTCGCCGTCCTGGCGCTCCATCAGCACCTGGCGGCGGCCGACGTGGTCCGGATGGCTGATGTGCCCATCGCTCTCCATGCGCTCGATCAGGCGCGCGGCGCTGTTGTAGCCGATGCGCATCTTGCGCTGCAGGAAGCTGGTCGAGGCCTTGCCCTCGCGGGCCACGATCTGGACGGCCTGCGCGTACTGCGCGTCCTCGTTGCTGGCCGGGTCGTCGAAGCCGACGTCGAGGATGCTGCCGCCCTCGAGCGCGGCCTCGTCGGTGACCGAGTCCAGATATTCCGGCTCGCCCTGCTCGCGCAGATAAGCGACCACGCGCTCGACCTCCTCGTCGGTGACCAGCGGCCCGTGGATGCGGGTGACCCGCTCTCCCGGCATCATATAGAGCAGATCGCCCTGGCCCAGCAGCTGCTCGGCGCCCGGCTCGCCGAGAATCGTCCGGCTGTCGATCTTGGAGCTGACGCGGAAGCTGATCCGGCTCGGCAGGTTGGCCTTGATCACGCCGGTCAGCACGTCGACCGAGGGCCGCTGGGTCGCGACGATCAGGTGGATGCCGGCGGCGCGCGCCTTTTGCGAGAGCCGCTGGATCGCCGAATTCGATCTCCTTGCCGGCGGTCAGCATCAGGTCCGCGACCTCGTCGACCACCACCACGATCAGCGGCAGATGCATCATCCGGATCGGCTGCTGCTCGAAGATCGGCACGCCGGTGCCGGGCTCGAAGCCGGTCTGCACCCGGCGCGACAGCTGCTCGCCGCGCGCCATGGCATCGCCGATGCGGCGGTTGTAGGCGGCGATGTCGCGCACGCCCAGGTGCGACATCAGCCGGTAGCGGTCGTCCATCTCGCGCACGACCCACTTCAGCGCGACCACCGCCTTCTGCGGCTCCGTCACCACCGGCGCCAGCAGATGCGGGATGCCTTCGTAGACCGACAGCTCGATCACCTTGGGATCGATCATGATCAGCTTGCACTGGTCCGGCGGCAGCCGGTAGAGCAGCGAGAGGATCATGGCGTTGATCGCGACCGACTTGCCCGAGCCGGTGGTGCCCGCGATCAGAAGATGCGGCATGCGCGAGAGGTCGACCACGATCGGCTCGCCGCCGATGTCCTTGCCGAGCGCCAGGGTGAGCGTGGCCGAGGTGTCCTCGTAGGCCGGGCCGGACAAGAGATCGCGCAGGTAGACGGTCTCGCGCTGCTCGTTGGGCAGCTCGATGCCGATCACGTTGCGCCCCGGCACCACCGCGACGCGCACCGACATCGCGCACAGCGAGCGGGCGATGTCGTCGGCCAGGCTGATCACGCGGGCCGCGCGCGTGCCGGGCGCCGGCTCGAGCTCGTACAGCGTCACCACCGGGCCGGGGCGGACGTCGACGATCTCGCCGCGCACGCCGAAATCGTCGAGCACCTTCTCGAGCGCCTGCGCGGTCTCGGTGAGCGTCGCCCGATCGATCTCGATCTTGGCGCGCGTGCGCGGCTCGGCGAGGAAGCGCAAAGGCGGCAGCTTGAACTGGGCATCGGCCACAAGCTCGGCGTCGCCGGCCGGCCTCGCGGCAGCCCGCACCGGCCTGACCGTGGTCACGGCGGGTGCTGCGGCCAGCTGCGGCGCGGGCACCGCCGCCGGGGGCTCGGCGGGCGTCACGGGCCGGCGCCGCATCGCCGGCGGCGCCCCGCCCGCGGCGGCTGCGTCGCTCCGCGCCCGGCGAAACGGCAGCGCGGCCAGGCGCAGGCCCGCGCCGAGGCAGCCGGCGATGCCGTGCACGAAGCCGAAGCTCGCGGCCAGCAGGCGCCGGCGCGGCGGCCCCTGGCGGCCGTTGCGGCGATCGCCGAGACGCTGATCGACCGCCTCGGCCCAGCGCGGCTGCTCGGCCTCCGGCGCGCCGAAGAGCAGGCGGCGCAGCCCGGCCGCCACCGCCTTGCAGAGCAGCCACAGCTCGCACCACAGCGCAAAGCCGAGGCTGGCCAGCGCCAGCGGCCAGGGTCACGGGCGCATAGCTCGCCGGCCCCAGCAGCCACTGCAGGTGGTGCAGCAGCACGTCGCCGACCGAGCCGCCGAGTCCGAGCCAGTACGGCCAGCTGGTGGGGACCGCGAACGTGGCCAGCCAGCCGGCGCTCGCCAGGATCGCCGGCGGCAGCGCCACGAGCCGCATCCACGAGAGGTCGAACGGCGCACCGAGGATCAGCCGCAGGCCCCACGCCGGCAGCACGATCACCGGGACCCATACGGCATAGCCGAACATCTGCAGGCCGAGATCGGCGATGCTCGCGCCGACATAGCCCAGCGGATTGGTGACCGGCCCGACGGTAGCGTGGTTGAGCGATGGATCGTTGGGATTGTGGCCCAGCAACGCCAGCGCCATGGCCAGCGCCGCGAGGATCAGCAGCGCGCCGAGCGCCTCGCTCGCGCGACGGGCGAACCACCCGGCGATCCCTCCTTGCTCGGCCAGGGGAGCGGTGGAAGCAGCCATCAGGCGTTCTCCTGCTCTAGTCCACGGTTGCGGCGATCCGGCGCAACGCCGCGTCGGTGGTCTCGAGATCATGCACCATCGCGACCCGGATCGCACCATCGCCGGGATTGTCGCCGCGCGCGTCGGGCCGACCGAGATAGGCTCCCGGCAGGACCTTGATCGCCGCCTCGGTCCACAGGCGGCGCGCGACAGCCTCGCCGTCCGCGACGGTCAGCCACAGGAAGAAGCCGCCGTCCGGCCGGTAGAAGCCGAACCGTCCGCCGAGCCGCTCCTCGGCGAGATCGAATTTTTTGCGGTAGAGCGCGCGGTTCGCCTCGACATGCGCCTCGTCGCGCCACAGGGCGGCGGCGGCGGCCGCCACCGGCAAGGGCTGGACGGCGGCGGCATAGCTGCGCAGGCGGGCAAAGCCCGCCATCACCGCCGGATCGCCGGCGACGAAGCCGGAGCGCAGGCCCGCGGCGCTCGAGCGCTTGGACAAGGAGTGGCAGACCACCAGATGGTCCAGGCTCTGGCCGAGGCGCATCGCCGCCTGCAGCGCGCCGGGCGGCGGCTCGCGCGTATAGAGCTCGGCATAGCATTCGTCGGCGATCAGCAGAAAATCGTGGCGGCGCGCCAGCTCGAGCGCGCGGCCGAGGTAGTCGAGACTGGCGGCCGCGCCCTGCGGATTGGACGGCGAGCACAGGTAGAAGGCTACGGTGCGGGCCAGGAGCGCGGGGCTCAGGCGATCGAGATCCGGCAGATAGCCCGTCTCTGCCGATGCCGTCAGCAGCACCGGCTCGGCGCCCGCCATGACCGCGGCGCCGAGATAGACGTTGTAGAGCGGGTTCGGCAGCAGGATCGCCGGCCTTGCGCCTGCCTTGGCGTCCGGCATGATCGCCTGCGCGATCAGGTACAGCGCCTCCTTGGTGCCGGCGACCGCGAGGACGTGGCGGGTGGGATCGATCGTGCCCGCGGGCAGCCCGTAGCGGCGGCCGAGCCAGTCGGCCGCGGCCTCGCGCAGGGCCGGCGTGCCGACGATCGGCGGGTAGCGGTTCCAGAGCTGGCCGTGCTCGGCCAGGGTGTCGATCAGGAGCTGCGGCGGCGGGTGCAGCGGCGAGCCGATCGACAGGTCGATCGGCTCGAGGTCCGGCGGCGGCTCGAGCGGCGCCAGCAGCGCCGCCAGGCGCTGGAAGGCGTAGTCGGAAAGCTCCTCGAGCCGTGGGCTCAGCATACCTTGGCAGTCCCCTTGCGCGGCATCGCCGCGCGTGCCGTGGGAGCCGACATTAACATTGTCGTGCAACTGGCTTCAACCAAGGACAAAACCCCGAAGAAACCTCCAAACTTTTCGCGTGCCGGGTGTGCTTTCGAGGCGTCAGTAAGCCACACGAAGCGGTTTCTGCGACCCCTTGCCGCACGGGACGGCGCGACCCGGCCGGGCCAAGCTGCGCCAATGAGCGAACGCTTCGACCTCCTGGTGATCGGCGGCGGCCTGACCGGGCTGGCGCTCGCCTGCGCCGTCGCCGGCGAGGGCCTGCGCGTCCTGCTCGTGGAGCGCGCGAGCCTCGCCGCGACCGTGGCGCCGCCCTTCGATGGCCGGGTCACGGCGATCGCGCCGGGCTCGCGGCGCCTGCTCGAGGCGATCGGGGTCTGGCCGGCGCTCGCAGCCGACGCGGAGCCGATCCTCGACATCGAGGTCGGCGAGCGCTACTCGCCCCTGCGCGTGCACTACGACCATCGCCAGGTCGGCGACGAGCCGCTCGGCCACATCGTCGAGAACCGGCTGCTGCGGGGCGCGCTGCTGGCGCGGGCCGAGGCGCTGAGCGCCTCCTCGCTGCTGCTGGCGGCACCCGAGCGCATCGCCCGGCTCGATCGCCGCGGCGCTGCGGTCACGGTCCGGCTCGAGAGCGGCCTTGCCGCGCAGGCGGCGCTTTGCGCCGTGGCCGAGGGCCGGGAGTCGCAGACCCGGGCCGCCGCCGGCATCGGGGTCCTGCGCTGGGACTACGACCAGACCGGCATGGTCGCGACGATCGGCCATGCGCTGCCGCATGGTGGTCTCGCGATCGAGCGCTTCTTCGCCTCCGGCCCGTTCGCGATCCTGCCGATGACCGGCAACCGCTCATCGATCGTCTGGGCCGCGGACAACCGTCTGGCGCGCGACCTGGTCGGCCTGGACGATGCGCAGTTCATGGACGAGCTGGCCGAGCGCTTCGGCGACCAGCTCGGCGTGCTCGAGCTGGCCGGGCCGCGCTGGCACTATCCGCTCTCGATGGTGCAGGCGGAGCGCTACACCGCGAGGCGCCTGGCGCTGGTCGGCGATGCCGCCCGCGCGATCCACCCGATCGCCGGCCAGGGCTGGAACCTCGCACTGCGCGACGTCGCGGCGCTGGCCGAGCTCGTGATCGACGCGAGGCGCCTGGGGCTCGATCCCGGAAGCGCCCAGGTGCTGGCGCGCTACGAGCGCTGGCGGCGCTTCGATTCGCTGGCGCTGATCGCGATCACCGACGGCCTCAACCGGCTGTTCGCCAACGACCTTCTGCCGCTGCGCCTCGTGCGCGAGGCCGGCCTCGGCATGGTCGAGCGGATCGCGCCGCTCAAGGGCTTCTTCATGCGCCACGCCATGGGCCTGCTCGGCGACCTGCCGCGCGCGATGCGCGGCGAGGGGTTCTGAGCCGACAAGCTCAGGGCACCCAGGCGAGGCGCAAAAGATTGGTGGCGCCAGGCGTGCCGAACGGCATGCCCGCGGTCACCACCAGGCTGGCGCCCGGCTCCGCGATGCCTTCCTCGAGCGCCTTCTGGCAGGCGCGCGCGACCATCTCGTCGATGTCGTGCGCGTCCTCGCACACCACGCCGTGCAGCCCCCAGACCAGCGCGAGGCGGCGCGCCGCGCCGAGCCGGGTCATGAGCCCGAGGATCGGCTGCTCGGGCCGCTCCCGGGCCGCGCGCAAAGCCGTGGCGCCCGAGGTGGTGTAGGTCACGATCGCGGCCGACTGCATGACTTTCGCGACATGGCGGGCGGCCGCCGAGATCGCGTCGGCGGAGGTCGCCTCGGCCTCGGCGTGGTAGGCATCCAGGTAGCTGCGATAGAGCGGGTCGCGCTCGACCTTGGCAAGGATCCTGTCCATGATCCCGACCGCCTCGATCGGGTAGGCGCCGGCCGCGGTCTCGGCCGAGAGCATCACCGCATCGGCGCCATCGTAGACCGCGGTCGCGACGTCCGAGGCCTCGGCCCGGGTCGGTGCCGGCGAGGCGATCATCGATTCCAGCATCTGGGTCGCCACCACCACCGGCTTGCCGGCCTCGCGCGCCGCCCGGATCATCCGCTTCTGCAGTCCCGGCACGTCCTCGGGCGGCAGCTCGACGCCGAGATCGCCGCGCGCGATCATGATGCCGTCGGCGAGATCGATGATCTCGTCGAGCCGGTCGACCGCCGCGGGCTTCTCGATCTTGACCATGATCGCGGCCCGGCCGGCGATCAGGCGGCGCGCCTCGGCGACGTCGTCGGGCCGCTGCACGAAGCTGAGCGCGATCCAGTCGGCGCCGAGATCGAGGCCGAACTGCAGATCCTGGCGATCCTTGGCCGTGATCGCCGACAGCGGCAGGACCACGTTGGGCAGATTGACGCCCTTGCCGTCCGAGAGCGCGCCGCCGATCAGCACCGTGGTCTCGATCACCTCCGGGCCGACCTCGGTGACGCAAAGCCGGATGCGGCCGTCGTCGAGCAGGAGCTCGATGCCCGGCGCGGCGGCGCGAAAGATCTCGGGATGGAGCAGGGAGACGCGGCGCTCGTCGCCCGGCGCCGGGTCCAGGTCGAGCCGGAACGGCGCGCCCTCCTGCAGCTCGATCCGGCCCTGCTCGAAACCGCCCGACCCTGAGCTTCGGCCCCTGCAGGTCGACCACCACCGCGATCGGCCGCCCGGTCGCCTCCTCGACCGCCCGCACGTTGCGATAGCGCTCGGCGTGCTGGTCGTGGGTGCCGTGCGAGAGATTCAGCCGGAAGGCATCGGCGCCGGCATCGAACAGCTTACGAATCCGCTCCTGCGTCGAGCTGGAGGGGCCGAGCGTTGCGAGAACCTTGGTGCATCGTCTGCGGCGCATGGGTGAGATCGACAGTTCAGGCTGGCAGCGCGGCGCGGCCGCTTGTAGACTACCTGGAGTGCATAGACTAGGCGGTCCGTGATGTCACCGCCCCAGCCGAGCATGGAGTAGTCCCGTCATGACGGACGCGATAGCCGGGTTCGTTGCGCTCGTGATCGCGATCGGATTCCTTGGCGTGCTCGTGTACAAGGTGGCGTCGGTGCCGCTCTGGGCCGTCATCGCGGTGGGCGCGGCGATGATGGTCGCGAGCTTCCTCGAAGCCCGCCGCAGCGACGAGAGCGGCTGAGGCGCGCTCCTCCGCCCGCGGCGCTCAGGCCGCCGGGCCGCTAGCCCGCAAGGTCTCGATCAGCCAGCGCGCGGTGCGCAGGAGCCGTGCGTCGTCGCCTTTCGCGCCGACGAGCTGAACGCCGATCGGCAGGCCCGAGGCTCCGGTCAGCAGGGGCAAGGTCACCGCCGGCGTACCGCACAAGGTCCAGGTGGTGCAGAACACCGGGCTGCCGGTCGAGCCGAGACCGCTTGGGCGCCTCCCCCGGCGCCGCCGGGGTCAGGATCGCATCGTAGCGCGTGAACATCTCGTCGAGCGCGGCATTGAGCGCCGCGGCGCGCTCGAGCGCCCGGTTGTAGTCCACGGCGAGCACCCGCTGCCCGGCCTCGATCATCTCGCAGAGCCGCGCGGTCAGCTGGTCTCGGCCCCGGTCGTACTCGCGGGCGAAGCTCTTGGCGAGATCGGCTTGCATGATCGTGCGGTGGAGCTCGATCGCATCGTCGAAGCTCGCCGGCAGCGCCGCTTCCTCGACCCGCTCGCCCAGCGCGTCGACCAGCTCGGCGAAGCCCGCCTTGGTATCCTCCGCCGCCTGGTCCCAGACCGGCGAGCGGACGAAGGCCAGCGTCGGCGGCACCGGCGGCGCCGTGCGCAGCACCTCGAGCAGGGCGGGGCGGGCGCACGCGCGGCTGGCCGGATCGCGGGCGTCGAACGCCATCAACGGCTCGGCAACGAAGGCCAGGCCCTCGAGATCGGCGGCCATCACGCCGACCGTATCGAGCGGCGGCGACTGGCTGAGCACGCCGGTGCGCGGGATCAGGCCGTGGCTCGGCTTGAAGCCGTAGACGCCGCAGAAGGAGGCCGGCCTGATGACCGAGCCGTTGGTCTGGGTGCCGATCGCGAGCGGCACCATGCCGTCTGCGACGGCGGCTGCCGAGCCCGAGGACGAGCCGCCTGGCGTATGCTCGGTGTGGTGCGGGTTGCGCGTCTTGTTGGGGCCATAGACGGCGAGCTCGGTCGTCACGGTCTTGCCGAGGATCACGGCGCCGGCGGCGCGCAGCAGGCTCACCAGCGTGGCGTCCGCGCGCGGCCGGCGGCCGGCGTGCAGCACGGTGCCGTTCTCGGTCGGCATGTCGGCGGTGTCGACGATGTCCTTGACGCCGATCGGCATGCCGTGCAGGGGCCCGAGCGGCCGGCCGCGCTTGCGATGCTCGTCGGCCGCGCGGGCCTGCTTGCGCGCGTGCTCCGGATCCAGAAAGGCCCAGGCCTGGACCTCGGCCTCGCGCGCCTCGATCCGCTTGAGGCAGGCCTCGACGAGCGCGACCGAGGTGAGCCGGCCGTCCCGAATCGCCGCGGCGGTTTCGGGTGCGCTCAGTTGTAGATCTGATTCGGCAGCCACAGCGCGATCCCCGGGAACATGTAGAGAAGGATCATGGCGACGAACACCATGCTGACGAACGGCAGCGCGCCCTTGAAGATCTCCATGAGCTCGACCGAGGGTGGCGCTATGCCCTTCAGGTAATAGCAGGACATGGCCATCGGCGGGGTGAGGAACGCCGTCTGGAGGTTCAGCGCGACCAACATGCCGAAGAAGATCGGGTCGATGTCGAAGTGCGGCAGCAACGGCAGGAAGATCGGCACGAAGATGACGATGATCTCGGTCCACTCGAGCGGCCAGCCGAGCAGGAAGATGATGAACTGGGTGAGCAGCAGGAAGGTCAGCGGGGTCAGGTTCATGCCCAGCACCCACTGCTCGACCAGGTTCTCGCCGCCGAGATAGGCGAAGATCGAGGCGAAGGTCCACGAGCCGATGAACAGGTAGCAGACCATGGCGGAGGTGCGGGCGGTCAGGAACACGCCCTCCTTGAGCCGCTGCCAGGTCAAGGCGCGGTACGCCGGCCGCCAGCACGAGGGCGCCGAGCGCCCCGACCGCCGCGGCCTCGGTCGGCGTCGCCAGCCCGAACAGGATGGCGCCCAGCACCGCCATGATCAGGACCGCGAGCGGGAAGAACGAGGTGAGCAGCATGTAGAGCACTTGGAGGAACGGGAAGTCGGTCTCTTCCTTGGGCAGCTTCGGCGCGAGCTTCGGGTTGATGACCGCGCGGCCGACCACGTAGAGGACGTAGAGGCCGGCGAGCAGGAATCCGGGAAACAGGGCGGCAGCGTAGAGCCTGACGACCGACACGCCGGAGGTCGCGCCGTACAGGATCAGCATGATCGAGGGCGGGATCAGGATGCCGAGGCAGCCGCCGGCGCAGATCACGCCGGACGACAGCTTGGTGTCGTAGCCGGCCTTGAGCATCGCCGGGAACGCCAGCAGCCCCATCAGGGTCACGACCGCGCCCACGATCCCGGTGGCGGTGGCGAACATGGCGCAGGTGATCAGCGCCGCCACCGCCATCGACGCCGGGACGTGCTTGGCCGCAACCTGAATGCTGAAGAAGAGGCGGTCGAGGATGTTGGCGCGCTCGACGATGTAGCCCATGAACAGGAACAGCGGCACCGCCGTGAGCACGTCGTTGGTCATGATGTCGTAGGTGTTCTGCACGAGCAGATCGAAGATGTGCCCGCCCATCGCGTAGTAACCGAAGAAGATCGACATGGCCGCGAGCGTGAACGCGATCGGAAAGCCGATCATGATGAAGATGAGCAGCAACAGCAGCATCATCAGGGCGACTTGCGGGTCGGTCATCGCCGCGCTCCTGGGTCCGTCACCTGGGGGAGCTCGCGGCCCATCTTGGCCTCGTCCTCGTGGAGATGGAGGATCGCCGATTCCGTCTCCTCGACGTCATGCGGCCGTGGCGGCCATCGCCCGGTCCGGATGCAGCGCCAGCAGCGGACGACCTCGGAGATGCCCTGGAGCAACAGGACGACGCCGGCGATCGGGATCAGCGCCTTGATCTGCCAGACCGGCACGCTCGCCGGGCTGTACACGCTGGTCTCCTGGAACGACCACGACTGCACGAAGAACGGCCAGCCGTACCAGATCAGCGCGATCACCGCCGGGAAATAGAACGCGACGAACAGCACCAGGTCGATCGCGCCCTGCACCCGGACCGGCCACAGACGATAGAGGAAATCGCCGCGCACATGGCCGTCTCGGGCGAGCGTGTAGGCGCCGGCCATCATGAACAGCGCCCCGTACATCGTGTAGCTGAGATCGAACGCCCAGGCCGTCGGCGCGTGCAGCACGTAGCGCACGAAGACCTCGTAGCTGACGCCGAACGTCAGGATCATGATGCACCAGGCGAAGGTCTGGCCCATCCATGTGCTCAGCCGATCGACGAAATGCAGGAATTGCTCCACCAGCCGCTCTCCTCGCTCCCTGACTTCAGCGCCCCCTGATCTCAGCGCTCCCTGACTTCAGCCAGATGTTCGTGAAGCGAGGCGGCGCCGGCGGCGCCGCCCCGCTCAACCCGAAGGGTTGCAGATCATCGCGCCCGGCGCGTTCGTCCTACATCTGCAACGGGCCGAAGTGATGCTCGTAGGCGAGCTTGTAGTCGGCGCTGTTGTAGAGGTCGTAGAATACGACCCGCTTGCACCAGTCCTTCTGGGATTCGATCACCCGCCTGAAGAAAGCATCGGCCGAGAGCTGCTCGGTGACGGCGTCCCAGGCCTCGAGCTGCGCCTGCATGACGTCCGCTGGCGTGCGGTAGACCGTGACGCCATCCTCCTGCTGCAGGCCGATCAGGTCCTTCGAGTATCGGTCGAACGCCTTCCACAAGGTGGCCGAGGAGGCCGCCTCGCTCGCGTAGTTCAGCATCGCCTGCTGCTCCGGCGCCAGCCCGTCGTAGATGTCCTTGTTGAAGATGATCTCGAAGAACTCGTTGGCCTGGTGGTAGCTGCCGAGCATGTAGTTCTTGGCGACGTCGGGCGCGCCGAGCAGGCGGTCCGAGCTCGGATTGTTGAACTCGAAGCCGTCGATCACGCCCTGCTGCATCGCCGGCACGATCTCGCCGCCGGGCAGCTGCGTGACCGCCACCCCCATCTTCTGGAACACCTCGGTGGCGAGCCCGACGGTGCGGAACTTCATGCCCTCGAGGTCGGCGGCCGACTTGACCTGCGTTCTTGTACCAGCCGAGCGGCTGGGTCGGCATCGGCGTCGAGAAGAAGCTCACGATGTTGAAGCCGAGGATCTCCTGCATCAGCTCGCGATAGAGCTCGGCGCCGCCGCCGACAGCAGATCCAGGCCAGCGCCTGGTGGGCGTTCCAGCCGAAGCACGGCCCGGTGCCGAACAAGGACGCGGCCTTGTTCTTGCCGTAGACGTAGGCGGGCACGGTATGGCCGCCTTGCAGGACGCCCTGGTGCACGGCGTCGTGGATGCTGAACGGCTTCACCACCGAGCCGGAGATCAGGTAGTCGATCTGGAGGCGATCGCCGCCCATCTCGTTGACCCGCGCGACGTAGTCTTCGGCGAACTCGTTGAGGATGTCCTGGGGCGCCCAGGCGCCTTGCATCTTGATCACCGTGCTCTGCGCGCGCGAGATGTTCGGCGCGGCGATCATCGCGGTGGCGCCGGCAGTCGCGACGGCCGCCCCCGTCAGGAACTTGCGGCGCGAAGGCGTTGCCTTCTCGCCTACAGCAGGCTCGGCAACGGCAATCGCCGGGCGCTGCACGCTCATCTTGTCACTCACTTCGGGCCTCCCGTTCGTTTGAGCCGGACGGCGCGCCGGGATCGGACAGGACCCGAGCGCCCCCGAGCCTCCTATAGCAGTGGCCGCGTAAGGTGTGCCAGATGCCGCGTTAAGTCAAATTGTGTCAATGCCGCGAATGTTACGGCCGTGCCCGTCCCGATACCTCGGATCGGTCGGGCTACAGCGTCTCGACCAGCTTGCGCATGCCTTCGCCGATCCGGCTCAGCGCGGTGCGGTAGATGTAGCGGTCCCAGCCGATGCAGAAGTGGCGAACGCCCAGATCGACATAGCGTTTGGCCTGCTCGACCTCGGCGATCTCGATGCGCGGCGGAACGCCGTACTCGATCGATTTCTCTGATCACCAGCTCCTCGAACGGGCGGATCTCCGGCGTGTGCATCAGGCCGGGCGTGCCGCGCGAGAGGCCGAAATCGGCAGGGCCCCACTGGGTCATGTCCACGCCCTTTCTGGCGCGCCGCGTCCAGCACCTCGTCGAGGTTCTCGACCGCCACCTCCTTCTCGATCATGATCACGAACACGATCGCGGCGAGATCGGCGAGATAGTTCTCCGGGTGGTAGCCCGACAGCAGCGGGCGACGCAGCTTCACGCCCATCAGGCCACCGGCCTCGGGCGTGTCCGCCCTGATCACGCGATGGCACGCGGCGACGTCCGCGCCGCAGCGGATGTCGGTGAACAGGACCGCCTTGAAGCCCGCGCCGAGCGCCGCCTGCGCCCAGAACCCCTGGCTCTCCTGGTCGAGCTTGATCATCAGCGGCAGACCGGCGCACTGGCCGGCGCGCGCCATGTGGTAGAGCAGCTGCATGTCGAAGGTCGAGTACTCGGCCGCGAACTCGGCGTAGTCGAACAGGCCCGAATCGCCGATGATCTCGGGCAGATCGGGGTCGGACGAGAGGTAGTGGGTGCCGACCGTCGGCTCGCCTGCGGCGAGCTTCTGGCGCAGGGTGTTGGGCATGATCACGTGCGGGACTCCTTGGTGGGCGCGGCGCAACGATGGCGCCGACCAGTTGGCAGCAAGCCGGCCGAAGCTGCAAGCGGATTTGCCGTGCCGTCCGGCGATCGCCCGCCGCCGTCGGCCGACTTTCAACTGGACGGCGGAGCCACACGCGCTATGTAACGCGGCAAGTTTGTGGTTCGGGACCTGATCGGAGGTGACGATGCGCCGCCTTCTCGCGCTGACCATGGCCCTGGCCGCGGTGCTCGGCCTCGCGGTCCCGGGCGCCGGCACCGCCGCCGGCGACGATGCCAGGGACGAGCTGGTGATCGGCATCACCCAGTTCCCCTCGACCCTGCACCCCAACATCAATTCGATGGTCGCCAAGAGCTACGTCCTCGGCATGGCGCAGCGGCCGTTCACGGCCTACGACCACGACTGGCAGCTGGCCTGCTTCCTGTGCACCGGCCTGCCGACCTTCGAGAACGGCCTCGCCGTGCGCGAGCCGCTGCCCGAGGGCGTCGAGGGCCATGGCGAACGCGAGGGGGTCGCGCTCACCTACACCATCCAGCCGGGTGCGACCTGGGGCGACGGCACGCCGGTGACCACCGACGACGTGCTGTTCACCTACGAGGTCGGCAAGCATCCCGACAGCGGCATCAGCAATGCCGAGCTCTACCGGCGCATCCTCGGCATCGACGTCGTCGACGACAAGACCTTCGTCGTCCATGCCGACCGGATCACGTTCGACTACAACGGGCTCGGCGACTTCCGCGTCCTGCCGGCGCATCTCGAGCGACCGGTCTTCGAGGCGGATCCCGCGACCTACCGCAACCGCACCACTTTCGATACCGATCCGACCAATCCCGGCCTGTGGTTCGGCCCCTATCGCGTGAGCGAGGTGTCGAGCGGCTCGCACATCGCGCTCGAGCCCAACCCGACCTGGTGGGGCAGCGAGCCGCACTTCAAGCGGATCGTGGTCAAGGTGATCGAGAACACCGCGGCGCTCGAGGCCAACCTGCTCTCGGGCGCGATCGACATGATCGCCGGCGAGCTCGGCCTGACCCTCGACCAGGCGCTGGCCTTCGAGCAGCGCAACAGCGACCGGTTCCGCGTCCACTATCAGCCGGGGCTGCTCTACGAGCACGTCGACGTCAATCTCGACAATCCGATCCTGGCCGATCTGCGGGTGCGCAAGGCCCTGATGCTCGGGCTCGACCGCCAGGCGATGAGCGAGCAGCTGTTCCAGGGCCGCCAGCCGGTCGCCGACACCAAGGTCAGCGAGCTGGACTGGGTCTACAACGATGACGTGACCCGCTACAGCGAGGACCTGGAGGCGGCCGGCGCGCTGCTCGACGAGGCCGGCTGGACCGAGATCAGGAACGGCATCCGCCACAACGCCGACGGCGAGCCGCTCCAGCTCGAGCTGATGACCACCGCCGGCAACCGCACGCGCGAGCTGGTCGAGCAGGTGCTGCAGAGCCAGTGGCGCCGGCTCGGCATCGACGTCCGGATCAGGAACGAGCCGGCACGCGTCTTCTTCGGCCAGACCCTGGACGAGCGCCGGTTCACGGGCCTCGCCATGTTCGCCTGGATCGAGCGCGCCCGAGCATGTGCCGCGGACGATCATGCACTCGGAGGAGATCCCGACCGCGGAGAACGACTGGGCCGGGCAGAACTACGCCGGCTACGTCAACCCGGAGGTCGACGAGCTGATCGATGCGATCGAGATCGAGCTCGATCGCGACAAGCGCAAGGCGATGTGGCACCGCCTGCAGGAGATCTATGCCGACGAGCTGCCGGCGCTGCCGCTGTACTTCCGCGCCGATGCGCACATCTGGCCGAAATGGCTGGACGGCATCCGGCCGACCGGGCACATGCACCCGTCCACGCTCTGGGTCGAGCAGTGGGGCGCCGGGACCGGCTGAGCGGCGCTGAGCGGCAATGAGCCGCTAGCAGGGCGCGCCGCGTGCTGCGCTATCTGAGCCACCGGCTGCTCGAGGCGGCGGTCGTGCTGCTCGCCATGTCCTTCCTGATCTATCTGCTGCTCGGGCTGATGCCCGGCGATCCGATCGATCTGATGGCGAGCGGCGATCCCAACATCACGAGCGCCGACCTCGCCCGCCTGAAGGCGGTCTATGGCCTCGACCGGCCCTTGCTGGAGCGCTACGGCCACTGGCTGCAGGGCGCGCTCGGCGGCGATTTCGGCTATTCGCGGCTCTACGCCCTGCCGGTCACCGAGCTGATGGCGCCGCGCCTTGGCAACACCGCGCTGCTGATGGGCCTGAGCTTCGCGCTCGCGCTGATCATCGCGCTGCCGGCCGGCGTGCTGGCGGCGGTCCGGCCGCGCAGCTGGCTCGACTACGGCCTCAACCTGTTCGCGTTCGCCGGCATCTCGGTGCCGTCGTTCTGGCTGGCGCTGCTGATGATCCTCCTGTTCGCGGTGACCCTGGGCTGGCTGCCGGCGAGCGGCGTGCACGCGGTCGGCAACGACACGCTCGGCAACCGCGCCCTGCATCTGGTGCTGCCGGTGCTGACCCTGACCATGCTGACCGTGGGCGGGGTGCTGCGCTTCACGCGCAGCGCGATGCTCGAGACCCTGCGGGCGGACTACATCCGCACGGCGCGCGCCAAGGGCCTGGGCCCGTGGGGCGTGGTGATGGGCCATGCGCTGCGCAACGCCATGATCCCGGTGGTCACGATCCTCGCCCTGAACTTCGGCACCCTGTTCTCGGGCGCGCTGATCGTCGAGACGATGTTCGCCTATCTCGGCATGGGCAAGATGATCTACGACGCGATCATCGGCAACGACTTCAACCTCGCCCTGGTCGGCCTGCTGTTCGCGACGCTCCTGACGCTGCTCTCCAATCTCGGCGCGGACGTGGTCTATGCCTGGCTCGACCCGCGGATCTCCTATGCCGACTGAGCGTGCACCGCCGTCCGCCGCGATCGGCGCCTGGCCGGCGGCCGGCGCCGGCCGCTCGCCGCCGCGGCGCGCGGCCCGGCGGGTGCCGGCGTCGCGCCCGGCCGGATGCTGCTGCGCCGCTTCCTGCGCCATCGCCTGGGCGTGGTCAGCGCGGCCGTGCTGGTGCTGCTGGCGCTGGCCTGCCTGGCAGCACCCCTGGTCGCGGCGCTGCTCGGCCACGATCCCAACCTGGTCGACCTGTTCGGCCGCTTCGCCGGCCCGAGCGCCAGCCATCCGCTGGGCACCGACGAGCTCGGCCGCGACCTTCTGCTGCGCCTGCTCTACGGCGGCCAGGTGTCCCTGTTCGTCGGCCTGGTCGGCGCGATCGCGGCCTCGGTGCTCGGCACGCTGATCGGCGTGGTCGCAGGCTATCTCGGCGGCCGCATCGACGCCCTGCTGATGCGCCTTACCGATGCGGTGATCGCGCTGCCGCTGCTGCCGCTGCTGATCGTGCTGGCGGCGGTCGATCTGACCAAGCTCGGCATCCCGGCGGATCTGGCGCGCGCCGAGAGCGCCAGCCTCTATCGCATCCTCCTGATCGTGGTGCTGGCCGGCTGGACGACCGTCGCCCGGCTGGTGCGCGGCGCTGTCCTGTCGGTGCGCGAGCACGATTTCGTGCGCGCCGCCGTCGCGCTCGGCGCGCGGCCGGTGCGGATCATGGTGGCGCACCTTCTGCCCAACATCGCCTCGCCGATCATCGTCGCGACCACCTTGTCGGTGGGCGGCGTGATCCTGACCGAATTGGTGCTGAGCTTCCTCGGGCTCGGCATCCAGCCGCCGCTGCCGAGCTGGGGCAACATGCTGACCAACGCGCAGGAGCTGATCTGGCAGGCGCCGCAGCTGGCGATCTATCCGGGCCTGCTCATCTTCGTCACGGTGATCGCCTTCAACTTCGTCGGCGACGCTCTGCAGGATGCCATGGACCCGCGCGCGCATGAGCCGTGAGCGGGCCGGCGCAGGCATCGCGCCGCGCCGAGCCGGGCCTCGAGCGTACCCCGGTAGGCACCAGCTGGCTTGACTTTTTCGGGGGCTCCGGGCGCTCGGCGGACTGCGGCAAAAGGCGCCGATTGTTGCTCTTCGGCGCGGCGCATGCTACCGTCGAAATGGTTAACAGCGCTGAGCGCCAACGCGATGCAGAGCGCGATTCGATCTGCTTGAGGGCCGGAGCCGTACAAGGGCTCGCAGAGGTCCCGGGCGAGCGTCTGACGGGGTTGGAGCGACCGTCATCGTGACCGGCACGCTCGCTTGGTGTGCGGGAATGGACGGCAACATTGGTCGTAAGGGTAGGGCAAGATGGCGAATGAGGCACTCCGCCTGATCGGCACCAGCGCTGGTCGCGATGCCGAGCAGCGTGGCGACGAGCTCAATCTGCGGGAGCTGTGGCGTGCCATCTTGCGCCGCAAGTTCGTGCTGCTGGCGACGATCATCGCGATCACCGGCGCGACCTATGCCTTCATCTCGCAGCAGACCCCGCTCTATACGGGGCAGGTCCTGATCCAGATTCAGACCCGCGACGCGCAGGTCCTCCAGGTCCAGGGCGTGGTCGAGGAGCTGGTCGCCGATCCCGCCACGATCCAGAGCGAGATCCAGTTCCTCACGTCGCCCGCGTATCTGCGCCGCATGGTGGAGCAGCTGAACCTGGTCGAGGATCCCGAGTTCAACGGCGCGCTGCGGGAGGATGCCGACCAGCCTTCCGTGCTCGAGCTCCTGAACCCGATGCGCTACGTGCCCGAGAGCTGGCTGCCGCCTCGCTCAGCGTCGGAGCAGGAACCGGCGGCTCCGGTCACCGACCCTGCCGCGATGGAGCTCAATCGGGTGGTCGGCGCGTTCGGCAGCCGGGCTGCTGATCGAGCAGGTCGGCGGGTCCTACGTCATCGCGCTCGAGCTTCATGGCCGAGGATCCGGCCAAGGCGGCGATGATCGCCAATGCGATGGCCGACGAGTATCTGGTGTCCCAGGTCGAGGCGAAGTTCCAGGCCGCGGAGCGCGCGACCGACTGGCTCGGCAAGCGCATCCAGGAGCTGCGCGGCGAGGTCCTCGAAGCCGAGGCCAAGATCGTCGAGTACCGCAGCCGCAACAATCTGGTCAATACCGACGACAGCAATCCGGTCACGCTGCAGTTCTTCCAGCTGAACTCGCAGCTGGCGCTCGCCCAGGCCGAGCGGGCCGGGGCCGAGGCGCGTCTCGGCCAGGCGCGCGCCATGCTCAACGCCGAGAACGGGGTTGCAGGCTGCCGCGCTGGTGCTGAACTCGCCGGTGATGGCGGACCTGCGCGCGCAGGAGCTGCAGCTGATCCGCAGGATCTCCGAGCTGTCGTCGGAGATGGGCGAGCGCCATCCGCATGATGGTGACCACGCAGGGCGAGCTCGCCAACGTGCGCGAGAAGATGCAGGACGAGGTGCAGCGCATCATCTCCGACCTCACCAACGAGGTCGCGGTGGCGCAGGCGCGCGAGCGCGAGCTGCAGAACAACATGGCCGCGCTGCAGAAGCGATGCCGCCAATCTCGATCTGGCCGAGGTCGAGCTGCGCGACCTGACCATGGAGGCCGATGCCAATCGCGAGCTGTTCGCCACCTTCCTGACCCGCTTTCGCGAGATCGTCGAGCAGCAGGAGCTGCAGGAGGCCGACGCCAAGATCATGTCGGCGGCGAGCGTGCCGCTCGTGCCCTCGCTATCCCCAGGTCAAGCTGGTGACGCTGATCGGCTTCGCCGCCTCGCTGGTCCTGGGCGTGCTGCTGGTGTTCGTGGTCGAGCGCTGGGATACCGGCTACGGCTTCCGCAGCGCCGACGAGATCCAGTCGGCGCTCGGCCTGCGGGCGCTCGCCCTGGTGCCCGACCTCAGCCGGCGGGAGACCAATGGCGCCTCGGCCGAGGACTACATCGTGCTGAAGCCGAACTCGGCCTACGCCGAGGCCCTGCAGCGAATCCGCACCAGCCTGTTCCTGGCCGATGGCGAGCGCACGCCGAAGACCGTGCTGGTCACCTCCTCGGTGCCGCTCGAGGGCAAATCGGCGATCGCCGCATCGCTCGCCCGGCAGTCGGCGCGCTCGGGCCTCAAGGTGATCCTGGTCGACGCCGACCTGCGCCGGCCGCGCCTGCACGAGGTCCTCGGGCTCGCCAACCAGAACGGCCTGAGCGAGGTGCTGACCGGACGCGTCAGCCCGGAGGCCGCGATCAAGCACGACGAGCGCTCCGGGCTCGATTTCCTGCCGGCCGGCGTCGGCGTGGTGAGCCCGCCGGACCTGTTCCGGTCCTCGACCATGCGCATCCTGCTCGAGGAGATGGGCGCCTACTACGACCTGGTGATCATCGATTCGCCGCCGGTCGGTGCGGTGTCCGACGGCCTGACCCTGTCCGGCATCGTCGACAAGTCGCTCTACGTCATCCGCTGGGAGCAGACGCCGCGCAACGTCGTGCTGGCCGGCATGCGCCAGATGTTCGAGGCGGGCGCCGACATCGCCGGCGTCGTGCTCTCGCGCGTCGACCTCAAGAAGCACGCCCGCTACGGCTATGCCGACTCCGGCTACTACCGGGGCCACTACAGCAAGTACTACGTGAACTGAGCCCCTGCCGCCCGCGGCGGCGCGCCTGCCCGGCCGGGACGCGCCAAGAGGCCGGCTCGACGCCGCTCCGGCGAGCGCCGGCTCGCGGCCGGCGCGGCGTTCATCCGAGGCACCGCATGAGCGCCTATCGCGAAGCCTGGCGCCTCGCCTGGCCGCTGATCCTCTCCAACCTCAGCATCCCGCTGCTCGGCGTCGTCGACACCGCGGTGGTCGGCCATCTGCCCTCGCCGCACTACCTGGGCGCCGTCGCGATCGGCGCCGTCGTGCTCAGTGTCGTCTACTTCGTGTTCGGCTTCCTGCGCATGGGCACCACCGGCCTGACGGCGCAGGCGTTCGGCCGCGGCGACCACGCCGAATGCTTCGGCTGGCTCGCCCGCGGCATCCTGCTGGCCGTGCTGATCGCCGCCGCTGCTGCTCCTGCTGGCCGGCCCGCTGATCGCTGCGGCGATGGCTTTGTTCGAGCCCGGCGCGCGGGTCGAGGGCGAGCTCGAGACCTACCTCGCGATCCGCCTGCTCGGCGCGCCGGCGGCGCTGGTCACCATGGTCCTGCTCGGCTGGCTGCTGGGCTTGCAGAACGCGCGCGGCCCGATGCTGCTCCTGATCCTGACCAACGGCCTCAACATCGCCCTGGACCTGCTGTTCGTGCTCGGCTTCGGCTGGGCGGTCGGCCGGCGTCGCCTGGGCGACGGTCGCCGCGGAGTACGCCGGCCTGGCACTCGGCCTCTGGCTGGCGCGGCGCTCGCTGGCGGCCTGGTCCTGGCGGGCGATCTGGCGTGCGCAGGCGTTTCGCCGCCTGTTCGTCGTCAATCGCGACATGTTCCTGCGCAGCCTCTCCCTGGAGGCCGCCTTCCTCGACCTTCAGCGCGCTGAGCGCCCGCCAAGGCGAGGTCGTCCTCGCCGCCAACGCGGTGCTCTTCAACCTGCACCTCCTGGCCACCTACGGCATCGACGGCTTCTCGCATGCCGCCGAGGCGATGGTCGGGCGCCGGGTCGGCGCCGGCGACGCGCCGGGGCTTGGCGCCGCCTTTCGCGCCAACATGGCCTGGGGGCTCGGTCTGGCGCTGCTGCTCGCGCTGGCTTTGGTGGCCTTCGGCCCGGCCGGCATCCGCGGCATGACCGGGATCCAGGAGGTGCGGGCCGCGGCCATGGTCTACCTTCCTTATCTGGTCGCTTCGCCACTCATCTCGGTCTGGGCCTTCCTGCTCGATGGCGTGTTCATCGGCGCCACCCGCACCGCCGAGATGCGCAACGGCATGGCGGTCTCGCTGCTGGCGTTCTGGCTCGCCGCCTGGCTGCTGATGCCGCCGCTCGGCAACCACGGCCTGTGGCTCGCCTTCCTCCTGCTGATGAGCGCGCGCGGCCTGTGGCTCGGCGTGATCTACGCCCGCCACGAGCCCGAGGCCTGGGTCGCGGCCCGGCACTGAGCGCCTTCCGCAGTTGGTATCGCCGAGCACGCCCGACCTGATATCATGCGTTGGGCCGATGCGGCGCTGACACTCGCCGCGTTGAGTCGGAGGTATAGTCGTGGCCGAAGCGCGAGCCGAACGACGGCTGGCGGCAATTCTCGCCGCCGATATCGTCGGATACTCCCGACTGATCGAGCAGGACGAGGCCGGAACCCTCGGGGCGATCAAGGATCTGCGCCGCGAGGTAATCGACCCGCTGCTGGCGGAGCATCGCGGCCGCATCGTCAAGCTCATGGGCGACGGCGCGATCGCCGAGTTCGGCTCGGTGGTCGAAGCGGTCGCCTGCGCCGTCGCGATCCAGAAAGACGCCGCCGCACGGCAGGCCGAGAACCCCGCGGAACGGCGCATCGTGTTCCGCATGGGCGTCAATCTCGGCGACGTGGTGGTCGAAGGCGACGACCTGCTGGGCGATGGCGTCAACGTCGCGGCCCGCCTCGAGCAGCTCTGCGAGCCGGGCGGCGTGCTGGTGTCCGGCACCGCCTACGACCATCTGCAGGGCCGGCTCGGCCTGCCGCTGGAGTTCGTCGGCGAGCAGCGGGTCAAGAACATCGAGCGGCCGGTGCGGACCTACCGGGTGCGGGTCGACGGCGCGGCCGCGCGCCGCACCGCGCGGAGCGGACTTCGCCTGCCGGGTCGTGCCATCGCTGCCGCGCTCGCTCTGTTTGTTGTGGTCGCCGCCGCGACGGCTGGCGGCTGGTGGTGGTACCACACGCGCGTTGAGAGCACAGTCGAACAGACTTTGCCGGAACCGCCCTCGATGACGGTCCTGCCGTTCCAGAACCTCTCGGGTGACGAGCGGCTGAACCGCTTTGCGAACGGTCTGGCTGCCGACATCATCGCCGACCTCTCCGTCAACCGCCTCCTCACCGTCATCGCCCCGGGCACGACCCTCGCCTCGGCCGCCGGACCGCGCGACGCGCGCCGGATCGGCCAGGAGCTCGGCGTCGGGTACGTGCTCGACGGCACGCTCCAAGCCGACGGCCGGCAGATGCGGGCGACCGCGCAGGTGGTCGACGCGGCGACCGGCGCCCAGCTCTGGTCCGAGCGCTTCGATCGTCCGCTCGAGGACCTGTCCGCCGTGCAGGATGAGCTGACCCAGCGAATCGCGAGCGCGGTGTCGGGGGGTACCAACGGTGTCGTCTTCGACGCTACGCTCGACGCGGCACGGCGCAGACCCGCCGAAAGCCTGCAGCCTCGCGAGCTTCTGCTGCTCGCGATGGAGCAGAGAGAGCGCTGGACCAAGGACGGAAATGCCGAGGCGCTCGAGCTGATCCAGCGGGCGATCGCCCTCGACCCCCGCGGCTCCGCGGGTTACGTGCAGCTGGCCTACATTTACCAGCAGCAGATCGACGAAGGCTGGGCGGCGTCCGACGACGAGGCGATGGCGCGCTGGCTGGAAGCGGCGACGACCGCGGTCGACCTGGACCCGAGCTATCCCTGGGCGCGCCTGATGCTCGGGATACGGTACCAATACGCGGGCGACCAGCGCGGCGTTCCCGAGCTGGAGCGCGCCGCCGAGCTGGCGCCGGGCACCGCCGACCTCCTCGCCGAGGTTGCCGACAACCTGCCCTGGTTGGGCCAGACCGAACGAGCAGTGGAGTTGATTGAGCGGGCCGTGCGCCTCAAGCCCAATGCTGACTACCGGTGGATTCAAGGCAAAGTCTATTTTTTCGCACGTCGTTTCGCTGATGCGGCCGCCGTGGTCGAAGGAATGGATTCCCCGGACCGGTGGGACATGCGCACGGCGGTTCTCAGCTATGCCCAACTTGGGCAGACGGCCGACCTCGAGCGCTGGCGCGCGCGGCTCGGGGAGAGCTGGCCGGACTACTCGGCCGAGCTCAACCTCGCAACCGGCGACTTTGGATCGGGGGCGGCCGCGGAGCGCAGCCTGTTCCTCGACAGCGTCGCCAAAGCCGGCCTGCCGATCTGCGCGACGCCGGAGCAACTCGCCCAGAACCCGGGCATCCACCGCCTGCCCGAGTGCGCCAAGGCTCAGGCCACGAAGTGAGCCGCCACCCCATCACCGCTTGGTGAGAGCGCTGCGCTAACCATGGGCGCGGTGGCGATGCAGCAGGGCGTCGAGCGTCGCCTTGTCGATCCGGCCGCCGACGAAGAAGATCGCGACCAGCACGCCCGCGACCGCGAGGCCGGCATCCACCAGGAACGCGATGCGGATGCCGTCGACCAGCGAGGCGCGCGTCACCACCAGCGCGGTGTTCAGGCCGAGGCCGACCGCGCCGCCGGCGATCTGGAACATGTAGATGATCGCGCCGGCGAGGCTCGCGCGCGACGGATCGAGCGCGGTGATCGCGACCGTCGTGATCGAGGAGTAGAACAGGCCGACGCCGATGCCGAGCACGACCATGCCCGGCACCAGCTCGGCATAGGTCGTGGTCGGCTCCACCCGCGACAGCAGGAACATGCCCAGCGCCAGGCAGATCGCGCCGAGCGTGACGATCAGCTTGGCGCCGAGCCGGGCGTAGAGCGGCCCGGAGGCGAACGAGGTCAGCGCGAAGGTGCCCATCATCGGCAGGAGGCCGGCGCCCGCGCCGACCGCCGAGAAGCCGAACTGCTTGGCCATGAGCTGCGGCAGGAAGAGCAGGGCGGCGAAAAAGATCGCCGACATCAGGAGCGTCGCCATGCTCGCGGCGAAGAACGTCGCGGTTGCCGAGCACGTCCGCCGGCACCAGCGCGTTCTCGCCCGGCGCGGCGCTCGACCCGGGCGAACAGCAGGAGGCTGGCTGCGGCCACGGACGAACAGGCCCAGGATCAGCGGGCTGGTCCAGCCGAGGTCGACCCCCAGGTCGAGCGCCAGCAGCAGGGCGAGCAGCCCGATCGAGAGCGTGAGCACGCCGGCGTAGTCGATCCGCTGGTCCGTGCGCGTCGACGGCGACGCGCGGCACGACCCGCCAGACGACCGCGATCGCGAGGGCCGCGATCGGCAGGTTGAGGAAGAAGATCCAGCGCCAGCTCAGCGCATCGGTGAGGCCGCCGCCGAGCAGCGGGCCGACGGCGTTGCCGAAGCCGGCCGAGCCGAGCACCAGGGCGCCCGCGAGCGCCGCCCGGCCCGCGCGGCGTCAGCGCGTAGGTCATGCCGAGGATCGCCGGCCACATCAAGGCGCCGCCGACCCCCATGGCGCCGCGCGCCGCGAGCAGCATCCAGGCATCGGTCGCAAAGCCGCCGAGCGCCGAGAACGCGGCGAAGATGGTCGAGCCGACGAAGAAGATGTGCCGCCGGCCGAACATGTCGGCGAGCCTTCCGCCGGTCACGATCAGCACGCCGAACACCAGGGCGTAGCCGGTGATGATCCACTGCACCGTGGTGACGTCGGTGTCGAAGCCCTGCTCGATCGCCGGCAGTGCCACCGAGAGCGCGGTGAAATCGTTGGCGATCACCAGCACGGCGAGCGCCATGGCGCCCAGCCCCATGATCTGCGCCGTGCTCAGCGCGTCCGCCTGCGCCGCCCGCTCAGCCCCGGTCAAAGCCCGATCCCCGCAACCTGCTCTCCCCGACGCCCGTGCGCCGCGCGTGGCCCGGCAATCTGCCACAACCCGGCGCGGCTGCAACCCTGAAGCGAATGTCGACCCGGCCCGGTCTCAAGCTTTCTCAACCGGGCCGATCGGCCGACAAGGCCTCGACGATCGGACAGTCTGGCATGTCGTCTCCTTCGCACTTCGACGAGATGGCGGCCAACGTCTTCTCGAGACGGCGAAGGCCCGCGATCTTCGCTCTCACGTCCGCGAGATGCCGCAGGGTCACGTCGCGCACCTCACCGCAGGTGTATCCGCCATCCACGAGGCCCAAAAGCGCTCGGACCTCCGTTCCCGAGAAGCCGAGTTCCCGGCTGCGACGAATGAACAACAGGCGCCGGAGGTGGGCCTCGCCAAATACCCGGTGGCCGCCCGCAGTACGCGGGGCGCTCGGCAGCAATCCCTCCCGCTCATAGTAGCGGATCGTCTCCACGTTGACGCCGGTCTGCTCGGAAAGGGCGCCGATGGTCAGCTCGCTCGGGACCTTGCTCATGTCGAAAACATCTTGAAGCTGTAGCCGCTACAGGTTCTAGCATGGGACCCTGAGCGGGTGACATACGGATGACCGAAAGGGCCTGCTGAGGGTCGGCATCATCGGCGCGGTCGTGCGCGGCGGTGTGCTGCTTCACGCCCGTGCTCGCCCTGCTCCTCGGGGCGGCGGGCCTCTCGGCGGCCATCGGGTGGCTGGACTATGTCCTCTTGCCTGCGCTCGCCCTGTTTCTTTGCCTCACGGCCCGCGCGCTTTGGAAGACGCGATCCGCATGATCGAGCTGCAGTCCACCATCACCTGCCCACACTGCGGGCATCGGCACACGGAGGCGATGCCCACCGACTTCTGCCAGTTCTTCTATGACTGCAAGGGGTGTGCCGAGCTGTTGCGACCCAAGCAGGGCGACTGCTGCGTCTTCTGCTCCTACGGTACGGTGCCATGCCCTCCAATTCAGGAGGCGAAAGAGCGGCGGGCAGCCCGCGTGCTGCGAGCGTCGGCACGCGCCGATGGCCGATCCAGCGGCCCGCGCCAGGAGCGACTGGGCTGATTGGAGCAGCAACCGCCGGAGCTACGTCCTGGCTTGGGGTCTGCCGACGGCGCTGCTGATCGTCGGCATCTTCGCGCCGGCACCGGTCAGGACCGTCGTCTGGGCGGGCTGCCTCGATCTGGATGGGCGCGGCCTGCGTGGCAAACGCCGCGCGCTGCGGCCGGACCCACTGCTACCTCACCGGTCCCTTCTACCTCGCCATGGCGGCGGTCACCGTGGGCCACGGGACCGGCATGATCGCGCTCGGCAGCCAGGGATGGCTGTGGATCGGCGCCGCCATTGCCGTCGGCACCGTGGTCTTGTGGATCGTTCCCGAGCGTCTGTTCGGCAGGTTCCTGACGCACGACCGTTCGGGCTGACCGCCTCGACCAGGGGTGCTCATGGTCGGCGGAATCTGGCCAATAGCGGTCGTACTGCTGAGCCTACATTTCGTTGTAGCTGCTACGCAGTCCCTCAATCGTGGAACAGCCGACCAACGTTGCGTCCAACGAAAGCCGCGCCGAATATGGGTCGTGGCACTCGGAGCGAGAGAGGAGAGCAGGCTATGATTACTGGCGGCTGCCATTGCGGCGCGATCCGTTATCAGGCTGAGGGCGAGGCGCGCACCCACGCTCTGTGTCATTGCACGGATTGTCGGCGGCACGCCGGTGCGCCGATGGTCGGCTGGACGATGTACCCGCAAGGCGCAGTCAAAGTGACGAGGGGCACGCCCAAGGTTTACCTGTCCTCGGAACATGGCCGGCGACATTTCTGCCCCGATTGTGGCACCGGACTCTTCTACACCAATGCAGAAATGCTGCCGGGGATCATCGACATTCAGAGCGCGACCTATGACGATCCTTGACTCCGTGCCGGCGCGAGCGCACATTCAGGTCGCCGATCGGATCAGATGGATGGAGCGCGCTCACGAACTGCCGGCGTTCGAGCGCTACCCGCCACGGGAGTAGTCCTGTGGGACACGCCACCAGGCGAATGACTTCCGCTTCGGGTCTTGGTCGTGTAAAAACGCTCTGGCAAAGGGATGCACGGTCTACAGCACGACGAGTGCACGGCAACGCGCTTGAGAAGAGCTGTTGCCCCGGTTTTTGGTTAGGCGCCGCCCGGACGCTCGCTGCTGTGCCACGCCGGGCCGGTCAGTGGCCTGGAACGCGCATGATGGCGCCCGCTTCATCCCCTGATTGCAGCAACCAGTGGCTTGGTGCCGATGATGTTCATGACGCGGGTGAGATTATAGGCGAGGACGTGCAGCGCCATCTCGCCGGCGACACGCGGCAGCGTTCTCATCATGAAGTGCGTCGCGCCCATGCGGGCCTTGATCGTCCCGAAGGGATGCTCGACGGTCTCGCGCCGCTGGCGCATGGCCTTCGGGTTCTCATCGAGCCGCCGCTGCACGGCTTCGAGCACATGCTCGTGCTCCCAGCGGGTGATCCGACGCTCTTTGGCCGGCGTGCAACGGCTCTTGATCGAACAGGTCTGGCAGGCGGTCGTCCAGTAGCGACGTAGCGTCAGACCGTTTTCCACGTTGGTGTAATAGTACTTCAGCGTCTCGCCGGCCGGACAGCGATAGGCATCCTCCTCCGGCTTATAGACGAAGTCCTGCTTGCCGAAGCGTCCTTCGGCCTTCGCGCCGGAGGTCATCGGCTTCGGCAGCGTGACCGCGATCCCCGCCTGCTCGCAGGCAAGGATCTCCTCGCCGTTGAAGTAGCCGCGGTCGGCCACCGCATCGAGCCTCTCCGCTTGGAGCACGGCCTTCGCTTCCTTCGCCATGCTGGCGAGCTGCGAGCGATCCGAACCGACATTGGTGACCTCGTGCGCGACGATCAGATGGTGCTCGGTCTCGACCGCGACCTGCACGTTGTAGCCGACCACGCCGGAGCCGCGCCCGCTCGTCGCCATCGAGCGCGCATCGGGATCGGTCAGCGAGACCTGCTGATCGGAGCTCGCGAGCATCCGCGCCTCGAGGCCTGCGAGGCGGCGCATCTCGTCCCCGAGCTTCGCGATCTTCTCCCTCAGCCGGGTGGTCTTGGTCGCGAGCGCCTCTGAGGGCTCCTGCCGGTCGGCGGTGTCGAGCTGCTCAAGGTAGCGCGCGACGCTCTCCTCGATCTGGCCACGCCGCCGCGCCATCTTGGCGCGCGTGAAGTTCCGGTCGCGGTTGTTCACCGCCTTGAACTTGCTGCCGTCGATCGCAACGCTGGCCGAGGCCAGGAGGCCCATCTCGCGGCAGAGCCCGACGAAACGTGTGCAGACCTTGCGGATGGCGCGGCCATTGTCCTTCCGGAAGTCCGCGATGGTCTTGTGATCGGGGACGAGCCGCCCCGTCAGCCACATCATCTCGACGTTGCGTCCGGCCTCCCGCTCCAGCCGTCGACTCGACTGCACCCGGTTCAGGTAGCCGTAGATGTAGAGCTTGAGCAGGACCGAGGGATGATAGGCCGGCCGACCTGTCGCCTCGGGCACGACGCCGTCGAACCCGAGCTCACCCAAGTCCATCGAATCCACGAAGGCGTCGATCACGCGGACGGGATTGTCCTCGTCGATCCAGTCATCCAGGCACTCGGGAAACAACGTCGTCTGACTGCGATCTGACCCTTCAACAAAACGCCCCATCCGCTTCCCCGCAGCCGTCGAGGAATCCTACCACCGGCCGCGTTTTTACACAGCCAGGGTCACGACCGGCCTGTCAAGGCTTGCCCATGGCATGTCCGGTCTGAGCCGCATTCCAGCCGTGCTTGGGCCGGGCTCCGAAGGGCGGAGCTAGCCCACCAGCAGACATTCAAGCCGGCCGTCCCCTGCGATTGTTTCGCTCTCGACAGCAGTGACGCCTTGAGCTAGCCTTTGAGCGGTCAAGCATACGGCGGTCCAGGGGGAGGATCGACGGGATGGCTGATCAATGGCTATTCAAGAGCGAAACTTATGATAACTGCAACTGCGCGGTGAATTGTGGTTGCCAGTTCAACTTGCCGAGTACCCACGGCTATTGTCAATCAGCCTTTGTCGGCAACATCGTTGAAGGCCATTTCAACGATACGCCGCTCGCGGGCCTGAACTGGGCTGCGCTTTACAAGTGGCCCGGTGAAATCAAGAACGGGAATGGCAAGCGCCAGATCGTAATAGACGAGCGTGCAGATGAAGCTCAACGGATCGCGCTTGAAACAATTATCTCGGGCGAGGCAAGCGCTCCCTTGAGCAATCTTTTCTCCGTTTTCGCGTCCACATGCTCGGAATTTTGCAAGACAATGTTCCTGCCGATTGATCTTGAGGCGAACCTTGAGCTCAGAACCGCAAGGGTCGACATACCTGGCGTCTTAAAGAGTAGCGGCAGACCGATCATCAACGAATTCACTGGCCAACCGTTCCACATTGCGTTGGCACGCCGGAGCGGCAGTTTCGAGTTTACCTACGCGGAAATCGGACTAGGTACGACTTCGGTGACGGGTGATATGGAGATGGCGTACGAAAATTCATGGGCGCACTATTGCGTTCACCACTTCAATCAGGATGGGCTGGTCCGCGAACGATCAAGGCTCTCAGCATGGCTCAGCCTCTGAGACGGTGGCCCGGACAACGATACTATCCCAAGCAATCAGGCCGGCACCGGCGGCTGGTCAAGGGCGACCGCGAAAGTCCTCGGGCAGAATGCCCGCTCCGGGTCACGACCCGCCTATTGCGGCCGTTCGGGCGTCGCCGCAATCGGTGTGATGCGCGTGATCCGATCGATCAAGGCCGTCGTTCTAGGTGCGGAGGCTGTCGAAGGCCAGCCGTCGAACTCGACTGCCCCCGGTTCAGGTAGCCATAGATGTAGAGCTTGAGCAGGACCGCGGGATGATAGGCCGGCCGACCCGTCGCCTCGGGCACGACGCCGTTGAACCCGAGCTCGCCCAGGTCCATCAACTCCACGAAGGCGTCGATCACGCGGACGGGGTTGTCCTCGTCGATCCAGTCATCCAGGCACTCGGGAAACAACGTCGTCTGATCGCGATCTGAACCTTCAACAAAACGCCCCATCCGATTGCCGCGCAGCCATCGAGGAATCCTACCATCAGCCGCGTTTTTACACAGCCAGGGTCACGACCAGTCTATCAATACCTGCCCGTGTCAGGTCCAGTCTGCGGTTAGCAGCGGTCGAAGCAACTCCGAATGTCCGGTCTGAGGTCGGGACCGGCTACGAATGGATGCCCGCGAAGCAGTCGGCTGAGCGCCCGGCACCAGAAACCAACAGTCTGAACGTTCGCTCGATCGCGGGTCGTCAAGCCGGTTGTCGCATGCGATATTCGTTGGCGCGGACCCCCTGCTCGATCGCCGGCGGCGCGACCGGGCGGCCTCGCATGCTATGGCCAGGCCCGTTGCCCTGCGCTAAAGTTGAGACAATTGCTGCGGAAGGAGGGCCGCGATGAGCAAGCACCACCACAACCGCCCCCTGACCGAGGTCGAGCTGCGGGTCAAGGCGCTGGAATCGCTGTTGACCGAGAAGGGGCTGATCGATCCTGCGGCGGTGGACGAGATCATCGACACCTACGAGCACAAAGTAGGCCCGCGCAACGGCGCCAGGGTGGTGGCGCGCGCCTGGGCCGATCCGGACTACAAGCACCGGCTGCTGGCCGAGGGGACCGGGGCGATCGCCGAGCTTGGCTTCTCCGGCATCCAGGGCGAGGACATGGTGGTCGTGGAGAACACCGATCGGGTCCACAACCTGGTCGTGTGCACGCTCTGCTCCTGCTATCCCTGGCCGACCCTCGGCCTGCCGCCGGTCTGGTACAAGTCGGCGCCCTACCGCGCACGCGCGGTCAGCGATCCGCGTGGCGTGCTCGAGGAGTTCGGCGTCGATTTGCCGGCCGCCACCGAGGTCCGGGTCTGGGACAGCAACGCCGAGCTCCGCTATCTCGTGCTGCCGAAGCGGCCGGCCGGCACGGAGGGCATGTCCGAGGACCAGCTGGCCTCGCTGGTCACCCGCAATTCGATGATCGGCGTCGGCCTGCCGCGCTCGCCGGACGCTCGACGAGCCCGCGCTGGGAGGAGCCATGAACGGCATCCATGATCTGGGCGGCATGCACGGCCTGGGCCCGATCCGGCCCGAGGCCGATGAGCCGGTGTTTCATGAGGACTGGGAGCGGCGGGTGTTCGGCGTGTTCATCGCGAGCTTCGCCGGCGGCCAGTTCAACGTCGACGAGTTCCGGCACGCGATCGAGCGGATGGAACCCGCGCACTACCTGGAATCGAGCTACTACGAGCACTGGTTGACCGCGGTCGAGACGCTGCTGGTCGAAAAGGGTGCTCTGACCCGCGCCGAGCTCGACGCGCGCCGCGCGAAGCTCGCAAAGGAGGCGGCCTGATGCCCGCGCTGACCAAGGACATGGTGCAGGGCCTGGTGGCGACCGGCGGCTCCTGCCGGGTCGAGGCCGAGATGGCGGCGAAGTTCGCGCCCGGCGACCGGATCGTCGTGCGCAACCTCAACCCGGCCGGGCACACGCGCCTGCCTCGCTATGTGCGCGGCAAGCAGGGCGTGGTCGAGCACGACCACGGCGTGTTCGTGTTCCCCGACACCAGCGCCCACGGCGGCGGCCAGAAGCCGCAACACGTCTACAGCGTCAGGTTCGCCGCCCGGGACCTCTGGGGCGCCGAGGCGCCTTCGCGCGACCATCTCTACCTCGATCTCTGGGACGACTACTTGGATCGGGCCTGAGGCGGGCTCCCCCCGGATCGCCGTCCGATGACCAGCCACCGCGTGCCGCCCCGCCATCCGGACATGCCGCCGATCCCGCAGGACGGCGACGGGCCGGTGTTCCGCGAGCCTTGGGAGGCCCAGGCCTTCGCGATGGTGCTCGAGCTCTACGACCGCGGGCACTTCACCTGGTCCGAATGGGTCCGCCACCTCGGCGCCGAGATCGCGGGCGCGCGGGCGCGGGGCGAGGCCGACGACACGGGCAAGACCTACTATCGCCACTGGCTGGCCGCGCTCGAGAAGCTGGTCGCGGCCAAGGGTCTGACCTCGGCCGAGGAGCTGGCCGTCTGCCGCGAGGAATGGGCCGAGGCCGACCACCACCGCGGCTTCGGCGAGCCGATCGTGCTCGACCACCGGCACAGCCGCAGGATTCCCTGAAGAGAACGCTCCACGAGTAGCGACAATCTCGGTGCCGCGGGCGAGCCCGGGTTGGTCACTGACCTTGCTGCCGAGAACTCGAATTTTTTGAACGAAAGCCCGCTTTCAGAGAAGGTCGCCCGGCGCGCGGCTGATCGTGGCGGTGAACTCGTAGCCGCGTTTTGGACCAAGAGAAGCGCCGATCCGAACGGCGGATCTAGCCAGAAGCAGACATCAGGCCTCCGGCATCAGTGCTCGGGCATCGGCGAAGGCGGCTGCGGCCGGGGGGCGAGTTTGGACCACCACCAGGCGGGGCCGCGGGCGAAGGCTCATGCCGGTGCCGCCGGAGAGGCGGATCAAACTCACGGTGCGGTTGTAGAAGCTGTGGTGGGCAAGGCCACCGCCTATGTTGACCACGGCCGTGTCGGCGAGTTCGCGCTCGAAGATCGAGCGGGTCAGCAGGTGGCCCTCGTCCCTCGAAAGCGCTCATGATCTCATCGAAGAAGACCGCTTGCGGCCTGTGCAGCAGCACGCGCGCGAGGACGAGACGCTGTTGCTGCTCCGGGCTCAATTCCCTGTCCCACCGCTTCTCCCGATCGAGGACGGTGATGAGGTGACCGAGGCCCACCCGGTCGAGGGCCGTGCATATTGCATCGTCGTCGAAGCGTTTCGAAGCGGCGGGGTACGTTACGCTGTCCCGGAGACTCCCGATCGGCAGGTACGAGCGCTGGGGCACGAACATGACGTCCTCGCGCGGGGGCAGATGGACCGTGCCGCTGCCCCACGGCCAGACGCCGGCCATCGCCCGGAACAGGACACTCTTGTCCGCACCCGGCTCTCCGGTGATCAGAAGATGATCGCCCGGCGCCAACTCGACCCGCGGCCGGTCGAGGCCGATGCAGCCGTCGGGCAGAATGACGTTCAAATTCTCAAAGGCCACCGCGGCGGACGGGCGTTGGGCGTACCTGATGCGGCTCGTTCCATGGCCCGGCGCTTCGAGCTTCGGGAGCGCGTCATGAAGGGCGACGACGCGCAGGAGCGTCGCCCGCCAGTCAGCGATCTGCGGAAAGCTGTCGACGAACCATCGGAGCGCCTGCTCCACCTGATTGAAGGCGCCGATCGTCATCATCAGCTCGCCGAACGACAGCGTGCCGTGGAAATAGCCTGGCGACGCGACGAGGATCGGCACGAGCAACGCGAGCCAGCCATAGCCTGAGGTGATCCAGGTGAGCCGGGCGAGGCCACCGGCCAGACGCCGGGTGACCTGCACGACGCGGTCGACCGGCCGGTCGAGAGCGCGCCGCTCGTCCATCTCGCCGCCGTGCACCGAGATGGCTTCGGCGCACTCGCTGATACGGACCAGGGCGAAGCGGAGTTCCGCCTCGTGAGCATAACGCTCCGCGTTGATCGCGATCAGCGGACGGCCTATGCGCCAGGTGAGCCAGGAGCCGACGAAGGCGTAGGCGAGAGCGCACCAGACCAAGTACCCCGGAACGGTGAAGCTGCTCCCGCCCAGAGCGAACACGACCTCGCTCGAAAGCAGCCAGAGCACGCCGAGGAAGCTCACGAGAAGGAGCGAGGCCCGCAGCAGACCGATACTGAGGCTGACCGAAAACTGTGTCAGCCGGAGCGCGTCGGCCTGCATACGCTGGTCGGGGTTGACGCCGATGTCGCTGGTCAGGGCAAGAAGATAAGCCCGCTTGGGCGCCAGCCACCGGTCGAGCAGGTCATGGGTGAGCCACTCCCGCAGCCGCACCTCGAGCATCTCGCGCAGCCAGGTTTCGGCCACGACGAGCGTGAGCAGTCCCGCGACGACAACGAGAAAGACCAAGACTTGCTTGCCAAACGCCTCCAGATCACGCTGCTCCAGGGCATCGAAGAAGTCGCCCTGCCAGGCGTTGAGCTTCACCTGTCCGACCATGCTCAGGCAGATGGCGGCACTGATTCCGATACCCAGCCAAACCAGCCGACGCCGAAGAGGCGAGGTACGTAGGGTGCCGAACAGAGACCTGAGCTGGCACCAGACCGTGCCGGCAGCTACGTCCGGCACCGCAGCGATCAGGTTCTGCGACGGCAAGTTTGCTGCCATCATATAGCGCTCCGGTTTCATTTTTTTGTGGCGCAACGGTCATTGCACAGCGCTATTATGATCGACCGACGGCAATAAACCACCGCAGATTGTGGTCGACCACGAACTTCCACCACAATGTGTTGCGAATCGGTTACTGTGTCGGGGCTCAGCTGTCGTCGATTCCCCTCGCGCCAGGCATCCATCAGGAACAGCCGCCGTGGGCTGCCGCCGAGTTCAATGACGCCTCGCGCACGAAGCGGCCGCCACCCGGCGTCCGCCCCTCCGCGCGGAATCCGCTCGCGGCCTGCGCCTCGATGACCGCTTCGGGTCAAGGTTGCGGTGAAAGCTTTCCTTCATGGCACGTTCCTTCGAAGCGGAGATGGTGGGCTCAATCCTGCGACAGGGTCAGCAGCCGGAGCCGGGTCGACCTGTCGACGGCGACCGCCTTGCCGCGGCCTGCCGACGCGGGATCAATTCCAGCATCGCGCAGCTGGCGGTCGCTGAGTTGGGCCAGCTCGCGCCGTTGCGCTGCGGCCCTGAGGGGTCGAACGATCACCACCTGCATGAGGCGCAGAAGACACCGCACCGGGGGCGCCATGCGTTCCCTCGCAGGATCGCTGTGAGCCTGAAAGGGTCTGCGCACCTGGCTCGATCCGGCTTTCGGATGCTTGGCCGGAGGCGCTGTCCGCGAAAGCTGGCTGGTCATGATCGCCTCCTTTTCAAAAGGGAGGGCCACAGCCGCATACGGGCTGGCTTGGGGCCATCCACGTCGGCGGCCTGTGGCTACCCGTCTGCTCAGGCGCGAAGGTGGTGGTGCGCGGTTGCACAACGATTTCAGAAGAGAAGGAATTCGGTTACATCTGAAACCTAGCTGTTTGGGGCGGGCTGGCTTTGTCGACCGTGACGGCAAGCGCTTATCTCGCGACACAGGCGAGCTACTTCCATCCGAGGCGGGTTTTTCATTTCTGGGCTGCCGGGCGACAGGTCTCGAAGCGATGGCTGCGGGCCACTGGTCCAGTACCAGGAAATCATCACACGGACCGGCGCTGCCGAGGAGCCGAGGCTGATCCGCGCGTGGTCAGCTTTCGACGAGACGCCGCAATCGCAACGAGCGCAACGGTGTCGGGACTTGCCGTAAAACACAGCTGAAGGAGGGGCCGAAAAGGGTCGAAAGCGGCCACGAATGGAGGCATGCGGAACAGTCCGCTGAGCGCTCGACGCCAGAAGCCAACCTCCAGCCCTGCGCTCCGCGGCCACTCCGGCGAACGCCATGGCCCCCGGCGCCGTTCCCGTCTATAACTTGCGCCCGAAGATAGCTGTCGGGCTCACACCGGCGAGGAGATCCAGGCGCTCGTGTTCGGTCACGAGCTTCGCGGACGCCAGATCGACCTCGACAAGTCCTATGTCCGCACGACCTCGATCGACGGCGTCGCACGTGTATCGGTTGGCTCGTCAATGTCGCTTGCCGGCGTCAGCAGGATGGAAGGTGACCTCCTTTGCAGCTTCTGGGACACCGACGTCGAGGTCACCTGCGCCGCGATCTTCAGCAATCCGGGAGGAACGCCCGAAAGGCAGAACGAGTACGTCTTCGTGACCCCGGGCAACCGCCTGGAGTTCTCGCGCGTGAAGTGAGCCGGCTGTCGCGACACGCTCCGCATTAAAGACCAGAAACCAAACGGTCTGAACGTCGGCTCGAAAGCGCTCATCGCGGCTTTTCGAGCCCGTCTCCGCCTGCGCTATCGGCATCGACCTCTGCTCGACCGCCGGCGGCGCGACCGAGAGCGCCGTAAAATCGTTCGCGATGACCGCACGGCCAGCCCATGGCGAACCGATGCTCACCGTCACGCAAGGAACGCTACCAGCGGGCAAATCGATCGGCGGCGGCGGCGCCAATGAGGGCAAGCCCGGCGATGGCGATCGTGTACCAGGTGGCGACGAAAAGCGGGGAATCGTCCGTGCACTGGGCGGCGTAAAAAGTGGCCGCGATGCCGCCTGCAGCCAGTCCCGCGACCGCGCCTGCAAAAGCTGGTCTTGTCGGCGCGCCGTGGCGCAGCGCCAGCAGGAAGACGGCGAGCGGGCCAATGCCGATCAGCGGAATATAGGTCAGACAGACCATGCTGTTGGTGCCGATCAACTTGCCCGACCACGTGTCCGGCGGCAGGACAACGATTTCGACCATGACCGCCATCGCAATGAGCGCAGGCGCGGCTGCGAGATCCGGCATCGCCTTGCGCCAGGCCTCGCCCGGCCGCGACAGCGCGCGGGCAAGGCCGAATGCGCTCACAGCGAGCGTGATAGTGACCACGAATTTGAAGAGAAACGCGGCGTTTCGGCCGCCGCCGCAATATCGGGCCTCGGACCGAGCGTCGCAAAGAAGACGGCCGCGGCAAGGGCGATCGCAAGGCCGGCCGCACCCCACCAGACGGACGACAGCGACGCCTCGGGCGGCCGTGTGTCCGCTGCCAAGGCCTTGATGAGTTCGTTGGTATCCATCTCATTTCCGCCCGAACCGCCGGGCGATCGCCGTCAGGCCGCGATGGAGCGCTACCCGCACCGCCGTCTCGGTCATGCCGAGGCTCTTGGCCGCCTCGCTGATCGAGCGGCCATTGACCGAAACAGCCGCAACGACGGAGCGCTGGCCGGGCGCAAGCGTCTCCAGGGCACGACCGATCTCCCGCTCGCTGACGGTTTCACATTCGGGCTCGCGAAGGTCTCTGCGATCTCGCCGATCTCGATCTTCACCCGGCGCCCGCGACGGCGAAAGGCGTCGATGAGTTTGTAGCGCGCAATCGCGTAGAGCCACGGCGTGACAGGCGCATCGTCCCGCCATGTATGGCGCTTCATGTGGATCGCCAACAGGGTCTCCTGCACGACATCCTCCGGGTCGACCCCGCCCTGCACGACCTTTCGTCGGGCGAAGCCGCGCACGAGGCAGGCCGCCCGGGAGGAATTCGCTATAGGCTCGTTCATCTCCTGCAAGGGCGGCGCGCAGAAGCCGGGCAAGTTCGGTTTCGTCCTTGCCGTCCAAGCCTGCCTTCTCCCAAATACGTCCGCGCGCGGCCTTTGGTTACGTGGCCGGGAGAAGTCTGCTCAAGCCATAGCCCTGCCGATCACGAGATCGTGACCCGGAAAATGTAACATAGGGATCTCCGGGATCGAACTGCCCATCGCACGTCGAGCAACGCGTGCTGAGCAACCAACCGGAGGACCAGACATGTCTACGAGATCAACCGTGAGTGCGGCCATTCTGGCCAGCGCCGTGGCGACCGCGCTGGCATCAATGGCGGTCGCCGCGCCGCTGACGGACGCCGAAGCAAGGCCGCGACGGATGCGGGTAAGGAGAAGTGCTACGGCGTCGCGCTCGAAGGTCAAAACGAGTGCGCCGCCGGACCGGGCACCACCTGCCAGGGCACCTCGACCTCGACTTCCAGGGCAATGCCTGGAAGTTCGTGCGAGGGCGGCACCTGCACGTCGATCGAGGTCCCCGGTGGCGGCAACGGCATGCTCCAGCCTCTCATAAGCGACGTCCCGTCTTAATCTCAGCAATCTGCCGGAGAGCGGGAGATCACGATGAGCGAATTGGCTACTTTCAAGCCTCGCGCGCGCCGGCGGTCTCACGCTTTCCGGCGCATTCGATTGCAGGCCTCGCAGGGACGAGCTTCAAGCACCAGCATTTGCCAGCGATCCTCGCCGAGGGGAAGCAGGGCGGCTTCTTCGAGGTTCATGCCGAAAACTATATGGGGGCGGGCGGGCCGCCCCACGACGCGCTCACCCGCATCCGCCGCGACTATCCGGTCTCCCTGCACGGCGTGAGCATGTCGATCGGCGGGCCGCAGCCGCTGGACAAGGATCACCTCGAACGTTTCAAGGCGCTCGTGGAGGCTACGAGCCGGGGCTTGTTTCCGAGCACCTCGCCTGGTCGACCCACGTCACGACCTTCTTCAACGATCTGCTGCCTCTGCCCTACACGCAGGCCACACTCGCCCGCGTCGCCGAACACATCGACGAAGTGCAGGAGACTATCGGCCGGCCGATCCTGCTCGAGAATCCGTCGACCTACGTCCTTTTTCCGAGCAATCGACGATGGGCGAGACGGATTTCATCCGAGAGGCGGTCCAGCGCACCGGATGCGGTCTGTTGCTCGACGTCAACAACGTTTTCGTTTCGGCCACGACCATGGTTACTCTGCCCTCGCCTATCTCGCCGATTTTCCGCTTCGACATGTGGGCGAGGTCCACCTGGCCGGGCATGCCGAGCAAGCGGACGACGAGGGCGATCTTCTGCTCATCGACAGCCATGATGGGCCGGTCGCGGATCCGGTATGGAAGCTCTTTGAGATCGTGATCGGCCGATGCGGGCCTATCCCCACACTGGTAGAATGGGACAGCGAGATCCCCGACTGGCCGATGCTCAAGGCAGAGGCAACCGCCGTCCGGGCAATCCTCGACCGCCACGCGCATAATTTCATGCTAGGCAAAGCGAATGCAGCCCGTTGAAGGTCGCCAAATCCACCATCTCGAAGGCGAGCCTTCCTATACGGCAGTCTTCACCGCCGCGCTGCTCGATCCAGCGCGCCCGACGCCCGAAATGGTCTCAGGGCCAAACGGCAAGTCCGCAGGCAAGCGCTACAGCGTCTATCGCAACAACGTTACGGTCAGTCTTATCAACGCTCTGGCGGCAATTTTTCCGGCAACGAAGCGTATTACCGGCGTGGATTTCTTTCGGGCGATGGCAAGGTTTCATATCCGTGCCACGCCGCCCACCTCACCACTTCTGTTCGAATACGGGCGGGCTTTCCCGATTTCATCGAGCGCTACGACTACGCCAGGTCAATGCCATGGCTCGCGGACGTTGCACGGATCGAACGGGCCTGGCTCGATGCCTATCACGCAGCTGACGTGGAACCGCTGACGCCGCAGGTCTTGGCTTTATCCCGCCCGAGCAATTGGTCGAGACCGTTATGACGCCACATCACGCGACGCGGATCGTGTGCTCGCGTTTTCCGGCAGTCACCATATTCGCGGCGAACCGGAAAGATAGTCCAGTCAGCCGAATTGAGGCGACCGAGCCCGAGGATGCGCTGGCGACCAGGCCAGACCTGGAGGTGATTATCCGGCAACTTCCACCGGGCGGCGCAATGTTTCTGAAGAGCCTCATCGCGGGCGAAACGCTGGGCGTGGCGGCCGCAGCGGCCCTTGCTGATAGCCCGCATTCGATCTCCCTGCAAACATCGTCGGAATCATCGAGGCAGGTGCGTTCATCGCGGCCATCGGGAGCTCGATCAGATGACGGTCGAACGGCACATCGGCAGCGATGGCAAATGGACAGGAAATCGGCGGACTTATTGAGCGCGTAAATGCCACTATCCGCGCCATTGCGTAGCCATCTCTCACCCAGCTCGTCTTGCGTTTTGGGCTTGCGGTTCCGTTCTGGCGATCAGGCGTCAACAAATGGGACGGCTTTCTGCAATTGAACGATGTTACTGTTCTGCTTTTCAGCTCGGAGTTCAAGCTGCACCTGCCGGGCGGCCCCTACGGCTTCCCCGCGCCCGGTGTCGTGGCGTTCGCCACCGGGTCGGCGGAGATTCTGCTGCCCATTCTTCTGGTTCTCGGCCTTGCGACGCGACTGGCCGCGCTGGGGCTTCTGGCGATGACGCTCGTCGTGCAGCTCACCGTGCCGGACGGCTGGCCGGTCCATGTGACCTGGGCGGCGATGGCGCTCGGCATCATGGCGTGGGGGCCGGGGCGGATTTCGCTCGATCACTGGATCGGGCGGCTTAAAGGATGAGCGTT
>CAVWCI010000010.1:0-112589 GCA_963753315.1 uncultured Alphaproteobacteria bacterium | reverse complement strand
CCGGCGCCGGCCGGCATCACCCCGCCGCCGTGACGAAGAGCCGGGCCCCGGAACGGGGCCGCCGCTTACTCGGGCGCGCGCAGCGACGATGGTGGCGGACAGCCGTCTGGCGGCGGGTCAATGTCGGTCTGCCCCACGCATAGGCGACGATCCGCGATCCTCTTGGCACCTCGACCGGCTCGGCGTAACGCTCGAAAAGGTCGGCTACCTGGTTGTCGAGCTGCGCGGGGTGCCGCCATTTGTTCGTGTTGGTCAGGAGCAGGCCGTCGGGATAGCAGGCCATGATCAGCTCGACCGATTCCGGACGGCTGATCACCGGTCGGCCCGTGCGGTCATCACGGCTGAACTCTGCATCGTCGGCGAGCTCGGACAGCCGGCTGCCGCTCAGGGTGACGTCGAACCGGCCCAGGTAATAGAGCACGGCCAGCTCCTCGTTGGTCAGCACGATCGAGGCTGCATCGACCCGGGGCTGCAGCGTCTCGCGCGCCGCCGCCCAGTCGACGGGCGCGCCCTCAGGGGTCAGCGTGATGCCGAACGGCAGAAGGACGGTCCTTGCCGGAGCGCCGTTCGAAAGGATCAGGAACGCGATGCAGCCCGCGATCAACACCCACCGGGCCGGCCGCCGGGGCAGGTCGGGCGCCGTCGCCTGCAGGGCCCGATCGGTGATCGAGACGACCGCATCGCGCAGCACGGCCAACAGCCCCGCCAGCGCGATCGCCCATATTACGAATAGGAAAGGTAGAAGGAAGCTCAAATATCTCAGGTTCTTCATGCCGCCGAACGACAGGAGAACGAAGCCAGGCACAAAGACGCTCAGGCAGAACAGCGCAACGCGCGGCTTGGTTGCGATCGCCAGCAATGCGGTGATCGGGAACAAGGGCCAAAGGCTCGGATACCGCTCGATCAGGGACATGTGATAGAACCAGATCTCGTTTCGAACGGCGGCTCCATGCAGCGGGGTGTAGCGATACCTGTGGATCAGTGCTTCCAACGCGCCGCTGAAGAAGGCCGCGGCGAGCGTCGCCGCTCCGAGAAGCAACAGCACCGCGATCGTGCCGTGGAAGAGCGCCGGCCGGGCGCGCAGCGAGAGCAGCGGCGGCACACCCACGACGACTGCCACCCAGAGCAGCAGCCCTACGAGGCCGATCGCCGTCAGGACCTGCAGGTGCAGCGCGAGCAGGAAGGCGAGTCCGCAGGCGATCGCGATCGGGATGGTGGTGCGAACCTCGAAGCGTCTCGTGCAGACGAAATATACGCCGATTGCCGCCAGCCAGAACACCAGGCCCTGAAGGACGTAGAACCTAGCCAACTGGGATACTTGAATGCTGCTCGGCGCCAGGGCGACGAATGCGGCCGCGATCCATGCCGCCACATTGCCAGCGACCGCTCGCGTCCACAGGAAGACCGCCACGACGAGCAGGCTCCCGGCGATCATCGATGGCAGGCGGGCCACCACGACGCTCTCGCCGAACCAGTCGAAGAAACGCGCGACGAGCACCGTGTAAGCCAGGGCCCGGTCGTACACTCCTTCGGCAATCCGTGGCTCACCATCAGTCAGCCAGCCATGAGCGGCCAACACGGTATACATCTCGTCGAACTCGGGCGGGCTGCCGAGGCCTACCAGCCGGATCAACAAGGAGCCGAGCAACAAGGCGAGGACGGCCAGTGCGATCCGGGCTTTCGATTTGCCACGGCTTGCCGCTCCGCCGAGAGCCGGGTGATGGTCGGATTGAAGCATTTGCGCCATTCTCTCGATGTTTCTCTGCGGTTGGCCAGGCGCGAAAGACTATCTTTGGACTGCCAGCACGTGCTTGGCATGGATCAGATACCGGATGACTCCAGGCGTGTCGAACCATCCAGTCATGAACAAGCCCAAAAAGGTGGGAAGAGGCGTATCAGTGAACGTAGCGGCGTAGATGCCCCGGCAAGGCGAGGTCCGACAAGATCGATGCGTCCGATGTGAAGACCAGGTCACAGTGGGCGGTCGGCGGCTCCGCGCTCTCAACAATCACGAGTTGTCCGTCGTGCCCAAAACGGGCCACGGTCCCGAACTTACGCATCAGCGTGAGCACTTCCGCCGGAGGAGTTCCCGCCCGCTGCAGATTGTCGGCGTCGAACTCCACGATGCCGACAAAGCGCCCAGTCCGCCGCAGCACGCCCATCATGCCCTGAAGAACCCGACCCTCGTATCCCTCAACGTCCATCTTGAGCGCCAGGCTACGGAGCCGACCGTCCGGCATCTCAGCGAGCAGGTCGTCAACTCTGATCGCCTCCACGCGGAGCTCGCAAAACCGTTCCGGGCCCTGGCCTTTGAAGCTGCTGGCTGGGTCCTCAATCTGGCCGATGGCCGAGGAAGTGCCGGACCATTTTTCATCAACGGTGAAGGCCACGTCGCCGTTTCGGTCGGAGGCCACGCGATCGATCAGACGCATGCGGCCGCCGTCTCGGTGCGCGGCGCGGGAGCGCTCGAGGTAAGGCAAAAGGTGCGGGTTGGGCTCGACCATGTAGATTTCCGCCGAACGCGGATAGCGGGCACAGAAGGTCACTTCTCCATAGTTGGCGCCGATGTCGATCACGGTCGTTGGTTGGATCAGCTCGATGATCCGTCGCCACGTGAAGCTGATCACCGGCTGCAGCACGCCGACATGGCGTCGTAGCCGGAAGCCCCGGTTGTCCTGCGGCGAGACGAACAGGCGACCGCGACCGAGAAACCGTGCTCCATCGCGACTGGGTATCGCACCGAACAGGATTGCGCGTTGCGCATAGCGGGCGACGGTCCACAAGCCGAAGCGTTGCAGCAGACTACTCGCGCTCATGGCAGCTGGGATCCTCCTCACGCCCGAACTATCCGGACCATCTTGCAGGCGATCTCGCTCCATAACAAGCCGCAGCGCGACGACGCCGAAGACTTCCGGGAAACCTCGCGTCGTCCACGGCAATCGGTGCCAAACACAAGCGATGGCGCGGCACGGCAAATCTGCTATACGAGAGGTTGACCGACCACGTCGACCCCCGGATGATCTGGCGACACAGCGTTTTCTATCTTCTCGCTCGCGGCCTGCCAGGGCTGGTCAACCTGGCGGCGATTGCCGTGTACACTCGGTTGCTTACCGCCGACGAGTACGGCAGATACGCCCTGGTGATCGCCGGTGTCGCCTTTGCCAACAAGCTGATGTTTGAATGGCTGAGGCTTGCCTTCGTACGCTTCCTACCCGCGCACAAGGACCAGAGCCAGATCTTCAGCGCCACCATTGCTGCTGGGTTCCTCACGCTTGTCGCCGGCACCGCCGTGCTCGGTGGCGTCGCTGTGATTGTTGCAAGCGACGGTCCGGCACGTCTGCTGCTCGTCGCCGGGATAGCCCTGCTTTGGATTCAGGCGGCATTCGATCTGGAGCTCGAACGGGCCCGGATCAAGCTGTTGCCCGGACGCTATGGAGTGCTGGCGCTTGGCCGGGCAGCGTCGTCGCTCGCGCTGGGTGTGCTTTTCGTTTGGCTTGGGCTCGGACCGATCGGTTTGATCGCCGGCCTGTGCCTGGGCATGCTTATCACGCTGGCGCAACCGCTGGCAGCTGGTTGGCGCCAGGCCCGGCTCGACCTCTGCGATTGGGTGCTCTTACGGCGGCTGACCCGATACGGAGCGCCGCTCGCCGTGACCGCAGCGCTCAGTTTTATGATCGCTGGCTCGGATCGCCTCTTGATCGGCTGGTTGCTCGGAGACAGGTCAGTAGGGCTCTACGCCGTCGGGTACGATCTGGCCAACTCTTCACTGGGCGTCCTCCTCATGGTCGTGAACCTTGCCGCGTATCCCCTGGCGGTGCGCGCCCTCGAAGAGCGTGGCGAAGCAGCAGCCCGCCGCCAGGTGGCCGTGAATCTGACTGCGTTGCTTGCAATCGGTCTGCCGGCTTCGATCGGCTTTGCCGTTCTGGCACGCCCCATCGCCGACCTCCTGATCGGCCAGCAGTTTCGCGCAGAAGCGGCGATGCTGATACCTCTGATCGCGGTGGTTGCGCTGCTGCGGGACATTAAGGCCTACTATCTCGACCTGGCGTTCCACCTCAGTCGAAAAACGGTCGGCCAGATGTGGGTGACGATCGCCGCCGTTGCCGTCAGCGTGGGACTAAACCTCTGGTGGCTCCCAACATTCGGCATCGTCGGGGCTGCTTATGCCGCGATCGTGGCCTACATCGTAGCGTTCCTCTTGAGCGCCCTTGTGGGCCGGCGACTTTTCCGGCTGCCTGGGTTGACGCCCGATGCGATCAAAGTAGCATTCGCCGCCTGCTTTATGGGCGCCGTTGCTCTGGCAGATCCGAGATTGGTCGGCTCCTGGCGCGTTTGTCGCGCAAGTGCTTGCCGGCGCCTGTATTTATGGGTCACTGGTGTTCCTACTGAATGTTGCCGGCGTCCGCTCGCAAATCCTGACGGACCTTGGCCAAAGAAGGCGCAGGATGCTGAGCAAGTGACCGGCGAAGGGCGCGATCAGGCTCGAAATCCCCCCTTTGGCGCCGATGCTCGGATCCATCTGGAGCAGCAGTTTCGTCGGCGACACCACCGATGAAACGTTCGGACACATCTGCTCGCATGCTCCCGATATTGCCGGCGCCGCGCATTCTGCATGTCGTCAGCAGCATCGACTACGGCGGGATCGAAATATGGCTGCTACACCTTTTGCGACACATAGACCGCCATCGTTTTCCCATCGATATTCTGGTATTGAACGATCGCCGCGGCCCGCTTGAGTGCGAAATGCGGTCTTTGGGGTGTCGCGTCTTCTACTGTTCCAATCACCGCAAGCCTTGGGTCCTCTGGCGCTACATGACGCAGGTGCTGCGGCGGCATGGTCCCTATGACATCGTGCACAGCCACGTTCACCTTGCTGGCGGGGCGCTGATGCGCATTGCCGCCGAACACGGCGTGCCGATCCGGGTCGTGCACAGCCGCGGCGATACACGCGCCGTCGAGGGCAAGCTCGCCCGATACGTCGTCTGTACACTCGCACCATGAAGCGCTGGATCAATGCCTATGCAACCTGTCTTATTGCGATCAGCGCACCCGCCGCGGAAGACCTGTTTGGATCCGGGTGGCGCCGCGACGGCCGGTGCTCGATCATCTACTCGGGCCGGGACTTTTCAGGCTTCGTCCAACCAGCTGACCCGGGAGAGGTTCGACGATCGCTCGGGTTGCCCACCGACGCCCTCATTATAGGCCACGTCGGGCGCTTCCTCGAAGCTAAGAACCACGCGCTCATAGTCGAGGTTGCCGCCGAGGTGTTTCGGCAGGAGCCTTCGGCACGCCTGCTTCTCGTCGGGGACGGCGATGGCGAAGCCAAGGTTCGGGCTCGACGTGCACGCCCTAGGTATCGCCGATCGCGTGGTTTTCGCAGGTGCGCGCGACGACGTAGCGCAACTCCTGGAGCACGCAATTGATGTGTTCCTCTTTCCTTCGCACCATGAGGGTTTAGGCGTGGCGGTGGTCGAGGCCCAGGCGGCCGGCGTGCCCTGTATCATTGCGGATCATCTTCCGCGCGACATCGACGTCATACCCGGGCTGGTCGAGCGGGTCCCGTTGTCAGCCGGGGCCTCGGCGTGGGCATCGGCGGTGCTCCGCGCCGCACACGAGCCGCCGATCGATCCAGCCAAGGCTCTGGCGGCGGTCCTTGCGACTGACTTCAACATCGAGCGGTCGGTTGGCAAGATCGCGCAGATCTACGATCGGGAGCGCGGCGGTTTGAGCCGCGGTTAGTGGCGATCGTGCCCATGGTTGGACCATGGCTCAGGTCATCTGCCCTTGGATTTCGGCTGAGGATCGTGCTCGTTTGGAGTTCGATCGCGGCCGATCGCAACCGCGCTCAAAAGCAGCTGGGGCGGGCTCGCATCATCCGGGGCTCGGCCGACCAGCTGGGTCTCGGCCGACCTCGCGCGGCGCGCCGAGATCGTTCGGCCGTAAAGCTAAATCGCCTAAATGCGTCTGTGCCTTTAAGCTTTCTCGGTCACCGACCGTACTGATAAGCGGCATGGCTTGAAGCGCGGCTCGGGAGTTGAAACTTAGCACCCATGACGAAATCGAACTCATCCGGCGTAAAAATAGAGTATCCGCTGGCGGGGTAGAAAGTCAGCTCGCCGAATATGATCTCACCGCGTTGGTTGTAAAGATCGACGCGGACGTGCGGGAAGTCAGCCGCAAGGACTTCCGCAATCTCGACCATTCGATCGAAATTTTCTGGTCTTGGCACTACGCCCTCGATCGGTCGATATTCTGACCGTCTGTAGGGCAGCTTCTCGAATTTCCTCGTAAAAAAGCTGCATTCACCCATGGCGTGGTCATCCACATAGTTTTTCATCACATAGAGGAACTCGACCTTCCCTTGGAAGCAGAAGAACTTGTAATCTGGAATGTCGTTGTTCTCGTCGCGCGACAGCAGTCGCTCTGCAAGGATCCTGACGGGCACGCCGTAGTAGCCCCACTCTCGCCCGCTGCTTGGGTTGGCGGCAGCGAGCGCGGCCGCCACGTGGTCCTTTACCTCTCTCTCACTTACCTCAGCCTTATTCTTGACGAAATAGTTCACGCCAGTACCATTAGTGCACTTGAGGGCGAACGAATTTGGCAGCGCCGAGAACTGAATTGCCTGAGCATCGGGGAACACCGTGTAGTATTCATTTAGAATGGAGCCGAGCCCCTTGGATTGGACGTATTCTCGCACAGTCAGCTTATCCGAACACTTCGTCATGAGTGGATCACGGTAGTTGAGCTTGTACCACTGTATTTTTTCGGTATAACGTACTGGCGATTTCAGATTGAGCATTCGGCGGGTCTTTGCTAAATACTGAACCCTGATCATCAATGAGTCAGGGATGAACTCAAGCGTCTTTAGGATTTGCAACCGAGTGTCCCGACTGCTGATGAAGTTCTTGTAGTCCATCGTCAGAGCGTGCCTTGTTTAGGGTGTAGCGGCAATCGCTTCGTCGCACACCATCCGTGTGCAAGCGCGCCGTGAACGATATGTCCCCCACCGGGTGGACCGCTAGCACGGCCGGTGCCGGGGATCAAAGATTCCCGGCGCTTCCGGACATCCGACAGACCTGGGGCTCGGAGCCGCGATCGGGGCTGGCGGAGACGGATTGAACCTTGTATGGGAGACATACGTTCGTGAGACTGGTTGGGCGTCGACGGTTCGCTGTGATGCTGACTGCTCTAGCGATCGCCTGAGATGGACGACATGGGAGCACGATGAGGCGTCTTGCCGCTTACTGGGTGGCTTTGGCCGTCGTCCTTGCAGGGGCGACCCAGCTTCGTTTGGGAGCCTTGCCGATCGGCCCCGGTGAGGTGCTGCTCGCGACTTGGATCGCCTTCATGGCGATGCTGCTGCTGACCGGGCGCGTCCTTGTTGGGCCGGTTTTTCGCTTCCTGTGCCTGTACTGGCTGGCGGCAGCCGTGCTGCTCGGCTTCGGTGCGCTCATGGCCGTAGCGATGGATCGCGTCGATACGAGCAAGGGCGGCGGCCCCATGCACGACATGATCGCCTACGCTCTCTTGGCGGCGTTCAGCTGCAGTCTCGCGCTGCGTTGGCGGGACAACAGCGAAGAGTACTACCTCACGATCATGCGCGTCACGTTCTTCGCTTTTACCGTCTGCCTTACGTTCCTCCTGTGTCTGGCAATGGTCGTACCGGGTATCGGGCCGATGCGCTTTTGGTACGGCGGCATCCGCTTTGCTGGCTGGGCGGAGAACCCCAATCAGTTGGCGATTATCGTAAACATCATGCCGTTTTTTGGTTGGTATCTGGCTAGCAGGACTCGGGGCTGGCGGCAAGCCGGCTATGGCCTGGCGATCGCCTGTAGCGTGGCCATCGGGTGGGCGACAAAGAGTGATGGCCTGCGCGTTGCCTGGCTGATCGGCGTGGGCCTGGCCTGTCTGGTGGCGTGGTACTACCGCCCGGTCCCCGATCGGAGGCGCCTGCTTCCCTATGTCAGCTATGTGATCGTGCCGTTGCTGCTCATTGGCAGCGCGGTCACCTATGGCCCCGAGCTTCTGGCGGCGTTCGAACGGGCCGGCATGGATTTGTATCAGGAAAGCGGCCAGGGCGACATCAGGTTCACTGTCTGGACCAACGGCCTGCGCGCTCTCGCAGAGTTGCCGGTGGTCGGCTGGGGCCCTGGCGCGTTTTCCGGCTTGACGGGACCGTTTCAGGGTTTCGAAGCCCACAACACCTTGATCGACTGGGGCGCGAGCACGGGAAGCCTTGGCTTGGCCATGCATGCGGCTCTTTGGTGCTGGTGCGCATGGCGCGCGCTGAGCGTTGGCGCTCTTCCGCTCTTTGCCGCCGTAGTTGCCATGGTGATCGACAGCATGTTCGGCTACAATCTACGGCATCCGGCGTATTGGCTGTTGTTCACCTTGGTGCTTCTGCTGACGGAGCGGCGCGAGCAGTACGCCGCCCCGGCGGCGCAGGCGCGTGCCGACCCGGCGGCGAGTTCCCGGACTGCAGGCCCGGGGCCGGTGACGCCTATGGCGACATGGCTCGATCTTTGGACTGAGAAGCTGGTAGAGTTTATAGCGGCCATACCGCGAGGATCGACCCTAAGACCGAAAGGAACGGAACAGTGAGACTTGTCCGCTCCGTCGCCCGGTATGCGCAGCGCGCGATCCTGTTTGGCGCCCTGCCCAGCCGCGCTGGTGCGCGGTTCATTGGTGGCGGGCGCCTGTTCATCTCGGCGGAGGAAAACAGAGGGCGGAACCTGCGTCGCAATATCGGCGTTTCGCAGCCCCTGGTGAACCATACCTGGCGACGGATCATTGCGCTGACCCAGCCCTCACTCGTGCTCGACATTGGCGCCAACTATGGCGAGATCGTGTTTGGCACCCGCTATCCAGACGGTAGCGACATCTTCGTCATCGAGGCCAATCCGCGCCTCATTCCCTTTCTCGAACGCTCACGTGCAACGCATCCTGACGCAGCTCGCATCGGTGTCTTCAATCGAGCTGCGTCGGATCAAAACGGATGGGTCACCTTCACGATAGACGAGAAATGGTCCGGTACATCGTCCGTGATCGGGAAGGTCACGGATCCCTCCAATCGCTTCAAGGGCGACGGCCCGGAGCGCTTCCACGAGGTGCAGATCGAGACAACGACGGTTAGCAGCCTGCTCGCTGACATACCAGAAAGTCAGCTGCGCAGTCTGGCATTCAAGATCGACGTCGAGGGCTATGAGGGCCGGGTGCTGAAGGGTATGGCCGATGTTCTGCAGCGAGCTCGATGCTTTGTTGGCATCATAGAGTTCGATGTCGGCAATCTGAAGCGCGCTGGAACTGGGCTCGACGTCATGCTGGAGTTGGGATCTGTGGCGCGCTTTGGGCCGGAGGGTCTCCTCGTGTTCGTCGAGGACATGGAAGAGCTGCCGCCACATTGCGATTTGATCTTTGCGTCAGAGCAATCTCTCATCTCCGCCCTAGCGCCGCTGCCCCGACACATGCGCCGGTATGCAACGACCTGATCGTACCGCCCGGACCTCGGCTGACGGACGAGTGCTGCCGCGCCTCGCGGTCCTGATCCCCGTGTTCAATGACCAGGCCGGGTTGCAGAAGTCGCTCAAGTCGCTCGCCGCAGACGGCGATGAATTCGCCGTTTATGTGGTGGATGACGGCAGCGTCCCACCGATGTCGATTCCGGACGACCTACCCTACCGCGTGCACCTCGTTCGACAAGAACCGAACCAAGGCATCACGGCGGCCTTAAACATGGGGCTCGCGCATATCGCCGCGGAGCGCTACGACTACGTGGCACGGCTCGATGCCGGTGATCTGAGCTTGCCCGGTCGCCTCACCGCGCAGGCAGCCTTCTTGGATGATCACCCAAAACATGCTGTCGTAGGGACTGCAACGCGGCAGGTCGACGTAAGAGGTCGGGTTCTGTATGATTTTCATCCGCCGACCGAACACCGGGATGTGGTTCGTGGACTACGCTACCAAGCCGCGCTGATCCACCCTTCGATCATGCTGCGGCTGGAGGCAGTACAGACGTGTGGGATGTACGACAATCGTTTTCCTGGTGGTGAGGACTATGATCTATTCTTTCGCCTTGCTAGGCTTCATAAGCTCGCCAACCTTCAAGAAGTGTATGTTGTTAAGGAAATCAATCCCTACTCCATCACGTCTAGACGGCGAGAGAGACAACTAGGTCGACTGAGGTTGCTAGCGTGGCACTTCGACCATCGATCGGTCCATTCTTATCTCGGAATTGTCGCCAATGCGCTGGCGCTCCTGGTTCCTCGTCGCGTGATCTTCGGCCTGAGACGTTGGTCGAATCAATTGAGGCCACGCAGCGGAGCCGAACAGGCCGATGGGAGAGCACACGTGCGGTGAGGCGCCTGCCAGCACGCAAGAGCTGAATTGCCTGAATGCGTCTGCGCACTAGGCTTAGCACCACATGACGATGCTGAGCCCTGCGTCCAGCAGGGCCACAATCCCGCGCCTCTGGGAGTGCTGCGATTGCGTCAATGCACTAGACGCCTCTGGATTTGATTCAGCTGCTCGTTCAGCTGGGCTGAATACGAGCAGCTGATCCTCCGTCATGGATTAGGGATTTTGCACACCCACCGGCATCGTCGAGCCGTTCGGGTCGAGCGGACCCTTGTAGGCACTGGGCGCGAGCGTCAGCTCGCCATCATTCCAAGGGAAGTAGGTCGCTCCCCAGCTCGGCGGCGTTGTCCACCAGTTCTGCCCGTTCAGGCTACCGCTCGGATGCGACCGTGACCGCGCTTGTGGCCGCCGGCCGGTAGCCTGTGAAACGCTCCGCAGGGCAGTTGTCGATCGTGCCCATCGTGGGCTTGGTCATCGTCGAGTTGCCTTCCCAGCCGGGCGCATAGGCCGGCCGTCGCTGTCCGCTCAGCTTGGAGTGCTCGAACTCGGCTGCTCGCATACCAAGCCGCGAGGTCGGCGTACGTCGTCACCGTCTGCCCGGCGCCACGCTGGTTGCGGAACGCCGCATTGACGTTCATCGCCGGCCGGCGCCAATACAGATTGTAGTCCTGCAGTTCATTGCTGTGCGCCGCGCTGTAGCGGTTCTGGCGGTTGCCCAGGAAGTCGCTGCGGTTCCGCAGGTTGTCGCTGTACTGCGCGTTCGGGTTTGTCACGACGGGATCGTAGCGCTTCGTGCCCTCCAGAAACGTCAGCAGGATGATGTTGTTGAACACCTGGTGGGTGTTCGCCGCGCCATTCAGCCTGTTGTTGCCGCCTCCGCTTCCCTGGGGGCTGTGCTCGAAGCCGATGCCATCCTCTTCTTGCCGGTCAGGGCCACAGATCACCAGGTTGTTGTAAATCTTGCGCGGCGAGTTTCCGTCCGGCGAGTGCGGCGTGTAGACATCCTGCGGATGTGGCTGCGCTCGCCAGTTCGAGCACTTCTCCGGCGGCAGTCCATGATGTTGTGGTGGATGTACCATTGACCCGGATCGTGGTCGTCACCATCGACCCGCTCTCGCCCATGCCGCCCCAGTCGGAGTTGTAGAAGTAGCAATAGCCGATCTCGACCCGGCTCATGCTGTAACGGGCCTGGATGCCGTCGTCGAGAGGTTGACGAACGTGCAATTCCGCCAGCGGAAGCCGGTGGCGTGCTGAGCACCCGTCATCAGCTCGTGGTAGTGCCCGATCGTGACAGTCCTTGCAGTAGATGTTGCTGGCCGTCGAGCTGTTGAACATGACGAACCAAGCCGACCGCAGTGCCTTCCAGCCAGCCGCCGAACTTCCATTCGCCAGCAGGTGGATCTTGCGATCCGTCGGTGAACCGTGTCCGATTGAAGAAATAGTTATTCTTGGCCTGGCCGTTTCGCGCGCTCTCGATCGCATCCTGCCAGGTCCAGTGCAGGCCCCGATCGCCGTGGATATCGCTCGCGCCCCGGAATGCGTTGCGGTAGCCCTTCGAGTTGATGCCCGGCTCCGATCTTGATGTGATGGCCGGACTGGGACGGATCGAAAGCGACGTTGGCGATGGTCCCGCCGCCATTGGCTCCACCAACGCGCCAAAGATATATCTGATAGTCGTTCGGGTTCTGGCTCTTCGGATAGTCGAGCTGACCGTTGCTTGATCGCTTCAGGGAACCCGTGCCAAGGTGTTCACGCTCCACTTGTTGTCGCGGCTGTACTTGACCGGGTGCGGCTTCTGCATGCGGATGTAGACCCGGCCGTCGCTGTCCTTGTGGACCATCGGGCGCCGCATAGTTCGTCGGGGCTGTCGGCCTGTCCATAAGCGCGCGCGCAGGTTCGTCATGTTGATCGCGCGCATGAGCTGATGCGGGTGGTCGAACTCGATCCACATGCCCATCATGCGTCTGTGCGCCGCCCGGGAACGTGCCGACCGAGCGCCAGATGTGCTTGTCGATGTCGTCCTGGCTGAGCCCGCTCTGCGTCCAGAAGCCGCTGTTCGGCGTGCGCGCGCCCGAGAAATCCTCGCCGCGCGCTGATCACCACGCCATCGCCCTGGCGGGCCTGCAGCGTGATGTAGTTGCCGGCCGAGCCGCTCGGGAAGCTGAGGCCGTTCGGGTAGTTCCAGAACTCGATCGTGCCCGGCGTCTGGCACACCGCCAGCAGCAGTCTGGCCCGGCGAGGCGCCGTTGAGCGCCGCCTGCACCTCCTGGGCGTTGGCCGGGCTCGAGCCCGCTGCCGTTGCCGCGGTTCTGGTTGGAGACGTACTTGGTCGGCGGTCGGGTCGGCTCGTCGCTCGGCAGCCATTCGGCCAGCGACGGCACCGACAGTTCCGCGTCGCCCGGCGACAGGCTCGCCCTGCTCGTCCGGCAGGCTGATCGACTGCGCCGGCTCGAGCTCGGCGATCTCGGCGCCGGTCAGCTGCCGGTTCCAGATCCGGAGACGATCGAACACGCCGACGGCCGGCGCCTGGACACCGTCGGTCCAGCGGCCGAGATACTTCACCCGGCCATTGTTCCAGCCGTTGGTGTTGGCGGGAATTGCCGCCGCCGGGAGCTCCGCGCCGTCGAGGTAGATGCGCGCCCCCTGCGGCCCCAGCGACAGGTCGATCCGATGCGCCGTGCCGACCTGCAGATTGGTGCCGGTGATGCCGCCGGTGCCCTCGAAGAAGCGCAGCATGGTCATCCTGGCCGGTGTGCCAGGCGCGCAGCCGGCCGTTGGGGAGCACCTCGATCGAGAAGTCGCCGGCCTGGCTGCCGTTGCCGGCGGCCAGCAGGATGTGCTTGTCCGCAGGCGGATTCACGCTGGTAGTAGAAGCTGATCGTAATCGCCGCGAGGTTGTACGCGGGTACGTCGGCTGGGATCGTCGCGTAGGCCGAGCCGTCGGTATAGGCCGACGTGCCGTCGTCGCCCGCGACGAGCGGGTCGGTCGTCAGATCCGCCCAGGTCCCGGCGTGGATCATCAGCACATGGGCGGGTCCACGGTCCTCGAACACGCCTTCGGCGCTGCTGGTCTCGTCGAACTCCCAGCGACTGATCGGGTCGGCTGATGGCTTTGGCCAAGTGCAGCCGGCGGCCCACAGCGCCACACTCGCGACGCCCAGCATCAGCTGAAGTCCTGTCCGCCGGGAAAACCGAACCAGGTTGCACCCCCGTCCCTCGTGATCAACGCATAGACGTCGACCGCATCTGCAGCGCTCGTGATCGGCGGCGGCGCCCCACCTGCCCACTTGACCGAGCTCGGCCAAGCCAGCGTTCGCCCCCCGGTCGCATCTTGTCTTAGGATTATCGAGCATGATCCGGCGCGACCGGCCGCGGGCGGATGAGCAAGAATTAGAGACGTGACGTTCTGGGTCAAGATGACCTCGAACACGTTGCCGGTCTCGAGGTCCAGGGTCAGCGTTCCCGAGCTGATCCCGGGCGAGGGGCTGGTCTCCGCATAGTCGCGAAGCTCGGCTGCCCTCAGCACCGCATCCTGCATGTCGATCGGAATGCCGGGCTGCAGCTTGCTGGCGCCGACCGCGCCGTCCGCGATCTTCTCCTGAGTGACCGCGGCATTGGCCAGTTTGGACGTGATGACCGCGTTGCTCGCGATCTTGTCGGCGACGACGGCGCCATTCTCGATCTTTGCCTGCGTGACTGCGTTGTTCGCCAGCTTGACGGCAGTCACCGCCGACGCCTGGATCTTGTCGCTGGTCACGGCGTTCGTCTCGATCTCGCCGGCGCCGACCTCGTCCAGGGCGGCCAGGGCGCCGAGCGTCGGTGATGTCGGCGATGCCATGCTGGTGGTCCTGCGGCGCCGCCTGTGCCGCGATCGCCTCGGCGGTCCGCGCCGCCGTCATGATCCGGGTGCCGTCGATGCCCTCGGCCGCATCCACCTGCGTGGCGTAGGCGGAGGGATCGATCTCGGTCGGACGGATGGCGTCCAGCCCGGCCAGGGCGCCGGCATCGGTGATGTCGGCCAGATCGTGCTGATGCTCGGGGGCGACAGCCTGCGCCGCAATCGCTTCGGCGGTACGAAGCGCCGTCATGATCTTGGCGTCGTCGGTGCCGGCGACAGCTTCGCTCTGCGATGCGTAGGCCGCGGCGTCGATCTCGGCGGTGCCGACCGCATCCAGCGCTGCGAGCGCGCCGGCATCGGTGATGTCCGCGACCTCGTGCTGATGCTCGCCGGCCGGCTGCGCCGCGATCGCCTCGGCCGTCCGCAGCGCCGTCATGATCTTGGTGTCGTCGATGCCGGCCACGGCGTCGCTCTGCGATGCGTAGGCCGAGGCAGCAATCTCGGCGGTGCCGACCGCATTCAGCGCGGCCAGCGCGCCGGCATCGGCGATGTCGGCGAGATCGTGCTGATGCTGCGGGGCGGCCGCCTGCACCGCGATCGCTTCGGCGGTGCGCAGCGCCGTCATGATCTTGGCTTCGTCGGTGCCGGCCACGGCGTCGCTGTGCGACGCATAGGCCGCGGCCTTGATCTCGGCGGTGCCGACGCTGTCCAGCGCTGCGAGCGCGCCGGCATCCGTGATGTCGGCCAGATCGTGCTGATGCTCGCCGGCCGGCTGCGCCGCGATCGCCTCGGCGGTGCGCAGCGCCGTCATGATCTTGGTGTCGTCGGTGCCGGCCACGGCGTCGCTCTGCGATGCGTAGGCCGAGGCAGCGATCTCGGCGGTGCCGACGACGTCGAGCGCCGCCAGCGCGCCGGCATCGGCGATGTCGGCGAGATCGTGCTGGTGATGCGGCGCCGCCGCCTTTGCCGCAATCGCCTCGGCGGTCCGGGCCGCCGTCATGATCCGCGTGCCGTCGATGCCCTCGGCGGCATCGCTCTGCGTCGCGTAGGCGGAAGGATCGATCTCCGGCGGGCGGATCGCGTCCAGTCCGGCCAGGGCGCCGGCATCGGTGATGTCGGCGAGCGACGTGCTGATGCTGCGGGGCGGCCGCCTGTGCCGCAATCGCCTCGGCGGTGCGCAGCGCGGTCATGACCTTGGCATTGTCGGCGCCGGCCACGGCTTCGCTCTGCGATGCATAGGCTGCAGCGTCGATCTCGGCGGTGCCCACGGTATCCAGCGCCGCCAGCGCGCCGGCGTCGGCGATGTCGGCGAGATCATGCTGATGCGCGGCGCTGGCGAGGCCTGCGACGAGCTGGCCTCGCGTCGCCTTGCGCGACACGCCCGATTGGTTGATCTCGAGTTCGTCGGTGTCGGCGACGCCGCCCACGCCGGGCAGCTCGCTGATCCTCTTCGTCATCTATATGGCCTCCGCCAAGGCAATTTGCTGGGTCTTGGTTGCGCCGTCCCCAGCATTGCTGCGGCAGGCATGCAACGACAGTAAGGGAATATAAACCTATTCCGCGGCAGTTGTCAACCAAAGATAGGAACTATTCTCCATCGCTATGCGCGCTAGGCGTTCAGAGAAAGCTGTACGGATCGACGTCGATGTGCAGGCGCAGGCTGCCCGGCAGGCGGCGGCCCTTCAGCCAGGGACGCAGCACTGCCGCGAGATCCACCTCGGGGCCCGCGATCGCCAGCAGCCGCTGGCGGTGGCGGCCGCGCAGCACGGCGAGCGGCGCCGGCGCCGGCCCGAGCACGCGCAGCCCCGGCCCGTTCGGCGCGTCGCGCGCCAGGAGGCCGGCAAAGCCGCGCACCTCCTGCGGATCGCGGCCCGACACGATCACCGCGGCGAGGCGGCCGAACGGCGGCATGCCGCCGTGCCGGCGCTCGGCCAGCTCCTCGGCATAGAAGCGCTCCTTGTCGCCGGCCGCGAGCGCCTGCATCACAGGATGCTCGGGCAGATGGGTCTGGATCAGCACGCGGCCCGGCCGCTGCTCCCGGCCGGAACGACCGGCGACCTGGTAGAGCAGCTGAAAGCAGCGCTCGGCGGCGCGCAGATCGCCGCCCGAGAGGCCGAGGTCGCCGTCGACCACGCCGACCAGCGTGAGGTCCGGGAAGTGATGGCCCTTGGCGATGATCTGGGTGCCGATCAAGAGATCGACCTCATGGTCGTGCATCGCCTTGACCAGTGCTGCCGCCTCGCTCGGGCAGGCGGGGCTGTCGCTGGTCATGATCGCGATGCGCGCCTCGGGCAGAGCCGACCTCACCTCCTCGGCGAGCCGCTCGACGCCTGGGCCGCACGCCACCAGCGCATCGAGGGTGCCGCATTCGGGGCAGTGCTCGGGCTCGGGCCGGCCATAGCCGCAGTGATGGCAGAGCAGCCGGCGGCGCAGGCGATGGTGCACCAGCCAGGCGCTGCAGTTCGGGCAGCACAGGCGATGGCCGCAGGCGCGGCAAAGGGTGAGCGGGGCGAAGCCGCGCCGGTTGAGGAACAAGAGCGCCTGCTCGCCGGCCGCCAGGGTCTGCACGAGCGCATCCGCAAGCGGCGGGGCCAGCCAGGCACCGCGCGGCGGCCGGTCGCGGCGCAGGTCGACCAGGGCCACCTCCGGCATCGCCGCACCGCCATGGCGCGCCGGCAGCAGCAGCGCGGAAGACGTGCCCAGGGCGCGATGATCGCCGATCCGGCCCGCCGCAAAGGCGGTATCCAGCGCCGGCGTCGCCGAGACCAGCACGGCCGGGCATGGCTCGAAGCGCGCCCGCGCGATCGCCATGTCGCGGCCCTGGTAAGGCACGCCGTCCTCCTGCTTGAAGCTGGCGTCGTGCTCCTCGTCGACCACGATCAGGCCGAGATCGGGGAACGGCAGGAACAGGGCCGAGCGCGCGCCGATCACGACGGGCTCGCGGCCCTCGGCGACCCGGCGCCAGGTGCGCCGGCGCAGCGCGGCGCCGAGCTCGGAATGCCACACGGCAGGTGCGGTGCCGAAGCGGCGGGCAAAGCGCTCCAGCAGCTGACCCGAGAGCGCGATCTCCGGCAGCAGCACCAGCACCTGGCGGCCTTGCCCGAGGACCGTGGCGACCGCCTCGAGATAGACCTCCGTCTTGCCGGCGCCGGGCACGCCTTCCAGCAGGGTGACGCCATGGCCCCCGCGCATCGCGGCGCAAAGCGCCCGGGCCGCCTCTGCCTGGCTCGGCGACAGCGGCGCGCGAGCGGGCGCGGCCGCGGCGGGCGCGTCCGCGGCCTCCGGCAGGGGTGCCCGCCGCAACAGGCCGGCATCGGTCATCGCCTTGATCACGCCGGCGCTCACCTCGGCCACGCGCGCAATCTCGGTCGGAATGCGCGGCACGCCGTCGGCGAGCGCCGCCAGAACCCGCTGCCGGGCCGGGCTCAGGCGCGCCTGCGCGACCTCGCCGGCAACCAGACCGAGCCTCGCCACCGGCGGCTCCAGCGCCGCGGGCACGCTCAGCGCAAGGCGCAGCGCGCTGCCGAGCGGATGCAGCGTCGTCGCGGCGATGTGGCGCACCAGATGACGCAACGCCTGCGGCATCAATGGCGCATCGATGCGCCGCCTGACCGCCTTGAGCCGCAGGTTCGCGGCCCGCCCGGATGCCGCCTCGTCCCAGACCACCCCGATGAGGTGGCGCGGGCCGAAGGGCACCTCGACGAACGTGCCGGGCGGCAGGCTCTGGCCCGTGCGGCAGCGTGTAGTCGAAGGGCTCGTCGAGCGGCAGCGGCAGCAGGACCGGGACGGTCGCGGCGGTCGTCTCGAGCGGCAGCAGGCCGGGAATCGTCGCCGTCACGCCGCCGAAACCGCCTCTCGGCACACAAAATCCTTGCATTGCCGATGGTTGTGACCGCAATCTCGCGTGGAGCTTGACATTGGAGGTCGGCCTTGCGCGCGCTCGTCTCGCACCCGGAGGTCGCCGCGCTGGCTGCGGCGTGGCTGGACTGGCTGGCGCATGAAAAGCGCCAAGCCGGCGCCACGGTCAAGGCGTATCGCACCGATCTCGACGGCTTCCTCGCCTTTTGCGCCGGCCACCTAGGCGGGCCTCCCGGACCCGAGGAGCTGACGGACCTGCGCGCGGTCGACTTTCGCGCCTGGCTCGCCGAGCGCCATCGCCAGGGTCTGGCGCGGACCTCGACGGCGCGCGCGCTCGCCGCCCTGCGCAGCTTCTATCGCTATCTCGATCGCGAGCACGGCCGCCACAACCCGGCACTCAAGGCGCTGCGCTCGCCGCGCCTGCCACGCCACCTGCCGCGGCCGCTGTCGGTGGGCCAGGCCTCGCAGCTGCTGGCCGCCGCACCCGCCGCCAGGCTCGACTGGATCGCGCGGCGAGATGCCGCCGTCCTGCTGCTGCTCTACGGCGCCGGCCTTCGCATCGGCGAGGCGCTGGCCCTGGAGCGCGCCGCGGTCGGCCGCGACCCGGCCCGACGGCTCCAGCTGCTGATCACCGGCAAAGGCGGCCGGCAGCGGCTGGTGCCGGTGCTGCCCGTGATCGCGGCGGCGATCGACGACTATCTGGCCGCCTGCCCCTACCAGGAGCCGGCCGGCCCCCTGTTCCTCGGCGCGCGCGGCAAACGGCTGCAGGCGCCGATCGTGCGTCGCCTGATGCAGGAGCTGCGCCGGCGCCTGGGCCTGCCCGAGAGCGCCACGCCGCATGCGCTGCGCCACAGCTTCGCGACCCACCTGCTGGCGGACGGCGCCGACCTTCGCACGATCCAGGAGCTGCTCGGCCACGCCAGCCTGTCGACCACCCAGGGCTATACCGGCGTCGACGGCGCGCGCCTGATGCGCCTCTACCACCAGGCCCACCCCCGCGCCTGACGCCGCGATCTCGCACCGAGCCACCTGTATCGAGCCCTCAAGCCGATCGTCCGCGTGCCATTGCCCGCAGGGGTTGAGCGCCCTATAGCTGACGCCGACGCGCACCAGGGGTCGAGCGATCTTGCGAAGCTTTGTCATCACGCTGATCCTGCTGGTCGTCGTGATCGTCGCCGTCCTCGCCACCGCACCGCTTCTGGTCGACTGGAACGACTACCGGGGGGTACTGACGAGGCAGGCAGAGGCGATCACCGGCGGCGCCGTGGCGATCGAGGGGCGCATCGACTTCAGCCTGCTGCCGACCCCGACCCTGACCCTGGCGCAGACCAGGGTCACCGGCGGCGATGGGGCTGGCGGCCGGACCCGGCTCGGGATCGACCGGATCGATCTTCGGCTGCGCGCCCTGCCCCTGTTGCGCGGCGAGGTCCGGATCGGCGACGTCCGGCTGGTGCGGCCGGTCCTCGAGATCGACAGGTCCCCTGATCAGGGCGCGGCGCCGCCGGACGGCAGGAATTCCCTGCTCTCGCTGATCGCGAACCGTCCGGATCATCTCACCGTGGTCGACGGCCGCGCCGTGCTGCATGACGATCGGGCTGCCGGCTGGCAGCTGGACGCCATCAACGCCGAGATGGTTGCGCAGAGCCGGGATGGCCCCTTCGCGCTGCGAGGCAGCTTCGCGGCCGCGGCCCGCGAGTTCGACCTCGATGCCGAGATCGGCCGCCTCAGTCCCGACCATGTCGGCACGCTGCAGCTCACGCTTGCCGCGCTCGGCCCGCAACCGGCCAGGCTGCGCTACAACGGCGCGGTGTGGTGGCATGTCGGACAATCTGCGAGCGCGCGGCGACGTGACCTTGGCGGGCCGGAACACGGGCTCGGTCATGGCGATCGTGGGCGACGCGCTCGGCCGCGCCCTGCCGCAGCTGCCGTCCTGGCTGGACCAGCCCTTCGAGGTTTCGGGCCGGCTCCAGCTCGACCGCGAGAGCCTGCAGCTCGACGAGCTTGCCCTGCTGCTCGCCGAGACGGCGGCCGAGGGTCAGCTGAGCCTGGCCTTCGGGGCCAGCCCGACGATGGCGCTTGGCCTGCAGACCGAACGGCTCGAGCTGGGCGACCTGCCGGCCGCGCGACCTGCCGACCTCGCGCCGCTCGTCGCCCTGTCGAGGGCGCTGCGCGGCGAGATCGATCTGTCGGTCGCCGCGGTGCAGTACCGCGAGCGCAGCGCCGACCGGGTGCGGCTGCGGCTGCGGCTGACAGGCGATGGCGAGGTTGCCGTCGAGCAGGCGAGCGCGATCCTGCCGGGCCAGACCGATCTGCGCTTTGCGGGGCGTCTGGCGGCCGCGGGCGGGCCGGTGGACCTGCGCGGCAAGGTCGACGCCGTGACCGACGACCTCGGCGCGCTGCTGGCCTGGCTGGACATCAGGCCGCCGGCCGTGGCGAGCGGGCGGCTGCGCACGCTCAGCATCTCGAGCGCGCTGGCGTTCGATGGCGATGCCGTGCAGCTCTCGCAGACGGAGATCCGGGTCGACGCGACCCACCTGCGCGGCTCGGCAGCGCTCGAGATGAACGGCAGCGCGGACGACGCGCGCCCCCGCTTCACCGCGGACCTCGTGCTCGATCGCCTCAACATCGACGCCTACCAGGCCGACCTGCTGCCGACCGATGCCGCGGACGTGCTGCAACGTGCGCTGCGCCACGCCGATGCCGAGATTTCGATGCGGGTCGAGCGCCTGACGTGGCGCGGCCTGCTCATGCGCGACGTCGTGGTCGCGCTGCGCGCCGACAGGGGCCGCCTGCAGGTGAGCAACGCATCGCTCGAGATGGCGGGCGAGGCGGACGCCCGGCTGGACGGCGAGGTCGACCTCGAGAGCGGCGCCTTCGCGTGGTCGGCCGAGCTCCACACGACGCGGGTCGCACAGCTGCTGCGCCGGCTCGGCCTGCCGGCACCGCTGATGCTCTCGCGCGCCCCGCCCCTGACGCTGGCGGTCGCGGCGACGGGACGGCCCGGGCAGTTCGACCTCGAGGTCGAGATCGACGATGGCGCGGGGCGGCTCGCCGCCGATCGGCGAAGCCGGATGGATCGATGGCCGCCCACGCTACGATCTCGAGATCGAGCTCGGCCATCCCGACGTCAACGTGCTGATCCGGCCGCTCGGCGCCACGACCACGGTCGGCGGCGACGCGAGCCCGACCGCGCTCAGCTTCGCAGGCAAGCTGACGGGTGCCGCCGAAGAGCACACGATCGCCGGCTCCGCGCGCCTCGGCCAGATGAGCCTTACCGGCCTGCTCGCCTGGCAGACCGAGCCGCCGCGGCCGCGCTACGATCTCCAGCTCAGCGTTGCCGAGCCCACTTTCGAGGTTCTGACCGTATTGCTGGAGCTTGCGGGCTTTCGTCCCGCCCTGCTGCTCGATACGCCGGTGCTCGGCAACTGGCCGCGGCAGCCGCTCGATCTCGGCTTCTTGTCGCAGTTCGATGGCTCGTTGAAGCTGTCCGCGAAGGGCGGCCTCGCGGGCGAGGGCAGCGAGCTCGATGCCCGGCTGCAGGACGCGACGCTGTTCGTCGATCGAGCCTCGGCGCGGCTCCCTCACGGCAGCCTGAGCACCGAGCTCACCCTGGAGTCCGACCGGCCGCTGCCGTTCCTGGTCGCATCGCTCGATCTGCGCGAAGTCGACGCGGCGTGGCTCGCCGCCAGGCTCGACCTCGACCCGGTGCTCGAGGGCACCATGGATCTGCTCGCCGAGGCGACCGCGGCGGGCTCCAGCCCCTATGACCTGGTGCGCACCCTGATCGGCCGCATCGAGCTCGCGATGCGCGCGGGCCGCCTGGTCGGGGACGAGATGGCGCCGATCCGCAAGGCCTTGAGCGCGGGCCGCAACGACCACGAGCATCCGGGCATGCCCTTGCCGGACCCGGTCTCCGGCGCACCACCGGCCTTGCCGTTCGCCGATCTGGTCGCCCGCTTCGCGCTCGATCGCGGCATGGCCAGGGCCCAGTCGGTGGAGCTCGAGGTCGACGACGCCGCCGTCACGGTCGCCGGCATGATCGATCTGCTGCTCTGGGCCGCGGACATGACCATCGAGGTGGCTGCCCCGGGTCACCCCGACGAGCCGATCGCGCTGCAGATCGTGGGGCCGCTCAAGCGGCCGCAGACGCGCCTTACGGTGCCGCCGGCGCTGCGCGCCGCGACGGCGGCGCCTTAGGCTCAGCCCGGGCCCAGCATCTTCTCGGGCCGCACCAGCTCGTCGAACTCCTCGGGCGTGAGCAGCCCCAATGCCACCGCCGATTCCTTCAGCGACAAGCCCTCGGCATGCGCCTTCTTGGCGACCTTGGCGGCGTTGTCGTAGCCGATCTTGGGATTGAGCGCGGTCACCAGCATGAGCGACTGGTTCACCAGCTGCTCGATCCGCTCGACATTGGCCTCGATGCCCACCACGCAGTTGTCGGCGAAGCTGCGGCAGCCGTCGGCCAAAAGGCGGATCGACTGCAGCACGTTGTGGATGATCATCGGCTTGAACACGTTCAGCTCGAAGTGGCCGCTGGCGCCGCCGAAGGTCACCGCGACGTTGTTGCCGATCACCTGGGCGCAGACCATGGTCAGCGCCTCGGCCTGGGTCGGATTGACCTTGCCGGGCATGATCGACGAGCCGGGCTCGTTCTCGGGCAGCCTGAGCTCGCCAAGGCCGCTGCGCGGGCCCGAGCCCAGCAGGCGGATGTCGTTGGCGATCTTGTTGAGGCTGACCGCGAGCACGTTCATGGCACCCGACAGCTCGACCAGCGCATCGTGCGCCGCCAGCGCCTCGAACTTGTTCGGCGCCGTCACGAAGGGAAGGCCCGTGATCCGCGACGCCTCGGCGGCGAAGCGCTCGGCAAAGCCCGGCGCCGCGTTGAGGCCGGTGCCGACCGCGGTGCCGCCCTGGGCCAGCTCCGAGAGCCGCGGCAGGGTCTGCCTGATCCGATCGATGCCGTAGCGCACCTGGTGGGCGTAGCCCGAGAACTCCTGGCCGAGCGTGAGCGGGGTCGCGTCCTGCAGGTGCGTGCGGCCGATCTTGATGATCCGCTCGAACGCCTGGCTCCTGCCCAAGAGCGCCGCGTGCAGGTGCGCGAGCGCCGGCAGCAGCTGGTGATGGACCTGCTCGACGGCCGCGATGTGCATTGCCGTCGGAAAAGTGTCGTTGGAGGACTGCGAGCGGTTGACGTGATCGTTGGGATGCACCGGCTCCTTGCTGCCGAGGGGTGCTCCGAGCAGCTCGTTGGCGCGGTTCGCGATCACCTCGTTCGCGTTCATGTTGCTCTGCGTGCCGGACCCGGTCTGCCAGACGACCAGCGGGAAATGGTCGGCGAGCTTGCCGTCGATCACCTCCTGGGCCGCCCGCTCGATCGCATCGGCGAGCCTCGGGTCGAGCATGCCCAGCTCGCGATTGACCCGCGCCGCCGCCTGCTTGACGATGCCGAGCGCGCGCACCAGGGCCGGCGGCTTGGTCTCGCTGCCGATCCGAAAGTTCTGCAGGCTGCGCTGGGTCTGAGCGCCCCAATAGCGCGCGGCAGGCACCTCGATGGGGCCGAAGGTGTCGGTCTCGACCCGGCTCCGTCGGTCGTCGGACGTGGTCATGCGGCTCCCCTGCGCGGCTATTTCTTGCGAAACCGGTCCAAGGTGACGATCTTGTCGGCGCCCCCGGCCTCGTCCCCTTCCTCGGCGGCCGCCTCCGCCGCCCTGGCGGCCTCGTCGACCGCGGCCGGCCCCTGGCCGATGTCAGCCTGACCCGGGCCGTCCGCTCCGGGCGCGGCTTCGGCGCTCGGCAGCCTCGCGATCGAGGCCGGCCCCTGGGGTGGCGTCGCCGCTTCGGACAGGGATGGCGGCGCCTCGCCGGCGGGTGCGCCGGCACGGGTGAACTGGAGACCGAACTCGACGCTAGGATCCGCGAACACCGTCACCGCCGCAAACGGGATCTCGAGGCGTTGCGAGACCTTGTTGAAGCTCAGCGTGACGGCGAAGCGATCGTCAAAGACCTCGAGGCCCCAGAACTCGTGCTGCAGGACGATCGTCATCTCGCTCGGGTAGCGCGCGCGCCAGCGTGTCGTCCATGACCACGCCCGGGTGGTCGGTACGGAACGTGATGTAGAGGTGATGCCGGCCCGGCAGGCCGTGCTCCGCGACCATGCCGAGCACGTCGTGCACGACGCGGAGCAGAGCCTTCTCGACGAGGCTTGCGTAATCGATCTGCGAAGTGAGCATGCTGGCGCCGTGTCGGTCCGTCTGGCCCCCTGATCGGGCGTGCGCGGCAAAACCGTATGCGCAGGGGCGGCCAAGGACCGCCCCCGAGTGAGTGGGGGGCTTCTGTTGCCCGGTGCCCCCCGAACCGCGCTTTCCTAACCAAGGTTAGGCAGCGAGTGCCATACGGTTGTCGTTGGCAACTATGCGTTTGGCCCGGTAACGGCGGTACCATGCCGAGCGAAAGCTTACCCCTTTACCACGCGCGTCGAGCCTGTTTCGCCCCCATACTGGGCCCGCGAGGACCGATGGCCCCGAGAGGAGGATGGTGGAGGCGCCGGGTACTGCCCCCGGGTCCGCTACGCTTATTCCGAGCAGCGTTTATCGCCATAGCCGGCAAGCCGGCAGGCCTAATATAGGCGCTTTGCCACCGCTTTTGAAGAGCGCTGGCGCGCCGCTCTCGGATCGGGCAAACTCCCCGCCCGCAGGAGACCCGGGAGGTGGCGATGTCAGAACGCCGGAACGCGGCGCCCGACCAGCGAGCGGACCGGGAGGCCACCACGGCGCAGCTCAGTGCCGAGCAGCAGCGTGAGATCGACGCCCTGCGCGAGCAGACGGCGCCGACCCGGCGCGCGGTGGCGCCGGCGCTCGAGGAGATCCTGTACGAGGCCTTGCCGGTGCTCGATCGCGGCTTCGTGCGCGTGATCGACTACATGGGCGACGATGCCGCGATCGTGCAGGCCGCGCGCGTCTCCTATGGCCGCGGCACCAGGCAGGTCAGCTCCGATCGCGGCCTGATCAATTACCTGATGCGCATGCGGCACACCTCGCCGTTCGAGATGTGCGAGCTGAAGCTGCACGTGAAGCTGCCGATCTTCGTCGCCCGGCAGTGGATCCGGCATCGCACCGCCAGCGTCAACGAGTACTCGGCGCGCTACTCGGTGCTCGACGACGAGTTTTATCTGCCCGAGCCCGAGCACCTGGCGAGCCAGTCGACGACCAACCGACAGGGCCGCGCCGTGGCTTTGGAGGGACCGGCGGCCGCCGCAGCGCTGGAAGCCGTCGAGACCAATGCCGCGCAGGCCTACGCCCGCTACGTCGAGCTTCTGAACGAAGGTGACGATGGTCAGCCGCTCGATCCGGGCCGCGCCGGCCTCGCGCGCGAGCTCGCGCGCATGGTGCTGCCGCTCAACGCCTACACCCAGTGGTACTGGAAGGTGAACCTGCACAACCTTCTGCATTTCCTGGCGCTGCGCGCCGATCCGCATGCGCAGTACGAGATCCGCGCCTATGCCGAGGTGCTGCTCGACGTCGTACGCCGCTGGGTGCCGCTGACGCATGCGGCGTTCGTCGACTACCGGCTGGAAGGGGCCGAGCTCTCGGCCAAGGCGCTGGCGGTGGTGCGGCGGATGCTGCGCGGCGAGACCGTCGAGCAGGCCGACAGTGGCCTCTCCCCGCGCGAGTGGCGCGAGCTGGAGGCGCTCCTCGCGCAGGATTGAGCGCGGTTGCCTGGTCACGGGCGTGATCGCCCATCACGGCCTCTCACCTACCGCAACGCCGATGGCGAGCGCGACACGGTGCGCACCCTGTTCGGCTGCATCGCGCTGCTGTTCTGCCTCCGCGTGCTGTTCGTCGACATCCTGGAGCTGATCTGAGCAGGTCGGGGCCGCGCGGGCGAGGCTCGCCGATCGCAAATTATGCCTGAAAAGACACACTTTCGGACTGATTGAAATCGACACCAGCCTTGACTGATTGAAATCAGTCCAGAATGCCCGTATCGAGTCGTATTCGACAATTCATCGCGCAGACCCGCATAAATCAACGGAGCGCCAGATGTTGTTTTCCCGCATGTCTGCGGGCAGAGGCCAGATCCTGGCGGCTGCCCTGACCGTCTGCCTGTGCCTTGGCTCGATGCCTGGCGAGGCGATCGCCGAGGCCGCCCGGCACAACGTCGTCCTGATCCTGACCGACGACGAGGATGTCGGCGCGCACGCCTTCATGCCGAAGACCAAGGCGCTGATCGAGGATCAGGGCGCCACGTTCGCGAACTACTTCATCAGCTATCCGTGGTGCTGCCCGTCGCGCGCCTCGATCCTGCGCGGCCAGTATGCCCACAACACCAACATCGTCGGCAACGAGCCGCCCTGGGGCGGCTACGAGACGTTCCACGGGCTCGGGCTCGAGCAGTCGACGCTCGCCACCTGGCTGCAGGCCGCCGGCTACCGCACGGCGATGATCGGCAAGTACCTGAACCGTTACACGCCGGAGAAGGACGGCGTGCCGCCCGGCTGGGACGAATGGCATGTCGGCGGCAACGCGCATGCGAGCTACGACTACGTCCTCAACGAGAACGGCCAGGCGGTGCGCTACGGCAGCGAGCCGCAGGACTATCTGAACGACGTGCTGACGCGCAAGGCGACCGAGGTGATCAGGACCTCGGCCGCAGCCGACGAGCCCTTCTTCCTCTATGTCCTGCCCTACAACCCGCACAGCCCGTCGGTCGCGGCACCGCGCCACGAGGGCATGTTCGCGAGCGCAGAGCTGCCGCGGCCGCCTTCCTTCGACGAGGCCGACGTCAGCGACAAGCCGGCCTTCATCCGCGGGCTGCCGCCGCTCGACCAGGACCAGATCGCCTACCTCGAGTACGAGTACCGCCGGCGCATCGCATCCCTGCAGGCGGTCGACGACATGGTCGAGAGCATCGTCGGGGCGCTCGCCGACACCGGCCAGCTCGACGACACCTACGTCATCTACAGCTCGGACAACGGCTTTCACATGGGCCAGCACCGGCTGATCGCCGGCAAGGATACGCCCTACGACGCGGACATCCGGGTGCCGATGGTGATGCGCGGCCCGGGCGTGCCCGCCGGTTCGCGGATCGAGGCCGTGGTGGGCAACATCGATCTCGCGCCGACCATCGCCCAGATCGCGGCCGCCGAGACCCCCGATTTCGTCGATGGGCGCTCGTTCCTGCCGCTCTTCCAGGCCCCCGACCTGCCCTGGCGGGAGGCGTTCCTGATCGAGCGGCGCAAGCTCGAGGAGCAGCTCGTGCGGCAGTCGAGGTTCAACGGACTGACGCCCGAGGAGCTCGAGCAGACGGCGACCTTCAACGGCATCCGCACGCGCGACATGCTCTATGTCGAGTATGGCAGCGGCGAGCGCGAGCTGTACGATCTGGTGGCCGACCCGCACCAGCTCGACAGCATGATCGACGACGCCGATCCGGTCATGGTCGCGACCTTCGCCGAACGCCTGGCGGCGCTCGCAGGCTGTGCCGCCGAGGCGTGCCGAAGGCTCGAGGAGCTGCCGCTTCCGAGCCCGCGGCCCGCCACCGGCCTGCACGCGACGGCCGAGGACGCCGGCATCCACGTGGAGTAGGCAGGCTCCGCCGCACTGCCGGTACGGCCGCTGCCCGGCGCCGATCACGGGCAGCGCTGGAAGTCCGAAAAGTGTGACCTTGCGTCCGCACGGTGCAAGAACCGGGTTGTACGCCCGCCCGAGCCCTACGATCTTCCTGGCAGATCGGAACGCAAGGGCGTGTGATGGATCAGACGACGCACCACTATCTTGTCTTCGAGACCGCGAGCGGCTTCTGCGGCATCGCCTGGAACAGCGTGGGCATCACGTGTCTCCGGCTGCCGACCAAGAAGCGCCGAGGCGGCCGAACGAGGTCTGCGGCGCCGGGCGCCCGGTGCCGAACCCGGCGCACCGACGCCGGCGGTGGCCGAAGCGGTCGCCGCCGTGCAGCGCTATTTCGAAGGCGAAGCGACCGATTTTTCCGGCTTCGAGCTCGACCTCGGTGAGCAGGAAGCGTTCTTCAAGCAGGTGTACGCCGCGGCACGGCGGGTCGGGTGGGGGCACACGACCACCTACGGCGCGCTGACCAAGGAGGTCGGCGCCGGGCCCGAGGCCGCCCGCGATGTCGGCCAGGCGATGGCCAGGAATCCGGTGCCGCTGATCATCCCCTGCCACCGGGTCCTGGCGGCCGGCGGCAAGATCGGAGGTTTTTCGGCGCCGGGCGGCTCGGCTGCCAAGATCCGCATGCTCGAGCTCGAGGGCGTTCATGTCGAGCAACCGCGCCCGGCACGGCAGGCTGACGACGCACCGCTCCTCCAATGGCGCAGGCCAACCCGACAACCATGAGGACGGGCTGACAGGGCGGCCCTCGGCGGCCGGATCGCACGATGGGCTGCCGGACCGGCAGCAACAGGGTGTTTCACCCCTCATCCGAGTCGGCCGCCAGGGATCTCCTCAGCGGCGGGACGACGAAAGCTGCGCATCTTGAGCGGGCAGAAGCCGCTGGCCAGCATGAATCAGGCCGACATTGACCGCTGCTGAAGGCCATACCGGTCCGTAGCACCCCCCAATGATCCGGCCCGAGAACGAAGGAGCAGAGACATGACCTATTCGTACAAGACGATCGATTCGCCGGTCGGCCAGCTGAAGCTCGTCGCCAGCGACAAGGGCTTGGCGGCGATCCTCTGGAAGGACGAGAACCCCCGTCGGGTGCGCCTGGGCCCCCTTGCCGAGGATCCGGACAACCCCTTCCTCGTCGAGACGGAACGACAGCTCGACGCATACTTCGCCGGCAGGCTGAAGACGTTCACCGTGCCGCTCGATTTCAAGGGGACCGAGTTCCAGAAGAGCGTCTGGAGGGCGCTGCTGACGATACCGTTCGGCGAGACCCGCAGCTACGGCCAGATCGCGCGCCAGATCGGCAAGCCGACCGCGGCCCGGGCGGTTGGAGCGGCGAACGGCAAGAACCCGATCTCGATCATCGCGCCATGCCACCGGGTCATCGGATCGACCGGAGCGCTGACCGGGTTCGCCGGTGGCCTCGCGGCGAAGGAACGCCTGCTCGGGATCGAGAGTGGGAAGGTTGCGGCCTGACGGCCCATCAACGGCGCGGATCAGCGCGGAACGCGTCGAACAAGCGATGCGGTCTCGAATGCCTGAACCGATGGAGGCCCCGCATGAGAAAGCCACGGACAGTGCGGAGCGCCGAGACGCTCGGACGCGTCCGGCTGTCGCGATCCTTCTTCATGCGGGACTTCCTCTACAGTGAGATCGCCAATGTCCACGGCATGACCAATCTGCCCGACGACCCCGATCTGGCGATCGCCGCCGGCCGGGGCCTGTGCGAGCATCTGCTCGAGCCGCTCCAGGCGACCTTCGGCCGGCTGGCGATCCGGTCTGCCTATCGGGCCCCGGCGGTGAACGCCTTCGGCAACGCGCATTTCCAGAACTGCGCCTCGAACGAGCACGATCGCGCGCGCCACATCTGGGACCGGCGCAGCGCCGATGGCGGCATGGGCGCGATGACTTCCGTGGCCATTCCCTGGCTGGTCGACCGCCTCGACCACGGCGTGACGTGGCAGGCGATGGCGTGGTGGATCCACGACCATCTCCCGTACAGCGAGCTGCAGTTCTTCCCGAAGCTCGCCGCCTTCAACATCGGCTGGCACGAGAATCCGAAGCGCCGGATCACCAGCTTCATTCCGCCGCGTGGCCTGCTGACCAAGCCTGGCATGCCGAACCATGAGGGCGATCACAGCGATCACTATCCCGGATTCCCAGCGCTCGTCCTGCCCGCTGCTGGCGAGCGTCGAACAAAACAGGAGAGTAGCGATGAAGCGAGAGATCATCCGCGTCGAGCCCTTGTCCACCTACCTGGAGCGATGGAAGGCGCCGACCTCTGCCGTCACCCGGCACGGCGACACGATCTACGTCTCGGGGTTTCCGCCTTTCGATCCCGACACTGGCGAGGTCGCCACTGGCCCCGATCGAACGCCAGACCGAACTGGTGCTGGAGCAGATGAAGCTCTGCCTCGAGACGGCGGGATCGTCCCTGCAGAATGTTCTCAAGTGCAATGTATACTGCACATCGGTCGAGAAGTTTGCAGCGGTCAACGCAATCTACGCCCGTTACTTTCCCAAGGATCCGCCGGCCCGCGTCTTCGTCAATGTGCCCGCTTGGCCGGGCCCATTCGACATCGAGATAGACTGCATCGCCGCGCTATAGCGCGTCGGTCTGTCGCGTTCGCGGAGCAAGTGAGAGGAGGGATCGATGTTCTCCGTGCTGTTCGAGGTCCATCCGAGATCCGACCAATGGGATGCCTATCTTGGCTACGCGAAGATGCTCAGGCCCGAGCTGGAGCGGATCGACGGCTTCGTCGACAACATCCGCTATCGCAGCCTCACCCGCGAGGGATGGATCCTGTCCCTTTCGAGCTGGCGTGATGAGAAGTCACTGGTCCGCTGGCGCACCCGGATGCGGCATCACCAGGTGCAGGAGAAGGGCCGCTCCGAAATCCTCTCGGACTATCATCTGAGGGTCGGCCAACTGACGCGGGACACCCGGCTGCCCGACAGGCTATGCCCTGGACGAGCAGCGACTGGACGAGACAGAGGTCGGCGAGGGGACCACGGTGACGCTGATCGACGGCAAACGACCCCCCGATTGGGTCGAGGGAGCCGGCGCCGATGCCGTCGCGAACTGGTTGGGGCTCGCGCCCGATGCGCCAGGCCTCGTCGCCTGGGATGTCTTCGATGCGGTGCTGACGCCCGGCGACGTCATCGTGCTCATGTCCTGGCGCGACCAGCGCGCCGCCGAAGCCTTCGAGGGCACGGTCTCCTTGCAGGATGGCACGAGGCTTCGCCGCGTCCGCGTGGTGCGCGACTACGGCATGTTCGACCGGCGCGAGGCACCGCAATATTATCCTGACGTCACGCGATCCGCGTCGTAGCGCGTCACTGCCTGTACGGCCGCTGCCCGGCCGATCGGGATCAGATGCGCGGGCGCTCGAGCTCGGCAATATCATCGGCCAGGGAGTCGACCTCGGTCTCGGGCACGGTCGACATCTGCATGACGTAGGCGAGGAACCACATCATCGCCACGCCGAGCGCCCAGAACAGCAGCTGCCAGGCCCAGATGGCGGGCATGCCGAACATCCAGGTGGCGGGCTCGTTCGCGTTGCCGAAGACCCAGTTGCCGATCACCGCGCCCGGGCCGATACCGAAGAAGAACCATGCCAGGGTGATGATCCACGCCATCGGGATCAGCTTGCGCTTCTCGGGCGGCAGGGCGGCGTGCTGGGCGAGGAAGTTGTGGAACTCCATCTTGCGGTCCATGTCGTCGCGGGTGATCGCCGAGACGATCAACGCGACGGCGAGGTTGCAGATGATGCCCCAGCCCGCCGAATGGATGGCCAGCGGCCAGCGGCTCCACGCGGTGATCCCGAGCCAGCTCTGAGCGATCGGCTCGGTGAGCGTGACCGCGACCAGCCCGGCGATCAGGCCGAGCAGGACGCCGGTGCGGGTCAGGAATGGCCAGTAGCAGACCGCGATCAACGCCGGCCACAGTTGCAAGCCATAGGCGAGCGCCAGGCTGCCGAGCAGGACCAGAGCGTCGCTCGAGGCGGTGGCCACGAGCAGCGCCAGCAGCACGATCACGCCGACGCTGATCCGACCGAGCAGCTTCTGCAGGCCGTGGCCGACATTGGGCATCAGGAAGCGCCGGATCAGATCGCGGGTCAGCATGCCGCCCGCGGTCGACATGTAGGAGGCGCCGGCCGCCTGCAGGGCGGCCAGCGCGCAGACCGCGAGCAGGCCCACGAGCCAGGGCGCGGTATCGGACATCCGATCGATCAGCTGCGGCGCGAGCATGGCCTGCCCGCCCTCCCGATCCGACGAGACCGCCGAGCGCCGGCCCCTCGCTCATGCCTTGCATGGCGGCGAACAGGAGCAGGATGATGCCGACGACCAAGGACGACGCCCAGACCTGCTGCAGGGCGAACGGCGCCGGATCGCGGCTGGCGAACGCCCACATTGAGAACGCCGGGGCCGCCTGCACGCCCATAAGTGCCAGCATGGAGGTCAGGATCATGACCCCGGTCCACGCTCCGCCCGCGGCAGAGGGCCCGGGCGAAACGAGCTGGATCACGCCCGGCACGGCGACGTAGTGGCTGGAGCCGTCCGGCGTGAGGTCGGTATCCGTGCCGGCCAGAAGGCCGATGTCCTGAGCCAACGCGGTCCAGCCCCCGACCTCGTTCACGACGATCACACCGATGATCACGATGCCGACCGCGAGCAGGATGCACTGCAGGACGGCGACCTGGGCGACGGCGCGCAGACCGCCCGCGGCGACATAGAGGAACAGCACCGCGGCGAGGCCCCACATGCCGACATTGACGCTCAGCAGACCATCCGTCAGCACATGGAACAGAAAGCCCGCGGCACGCAGCTGGACGCCCAGATAAGGCACCGAGAACACCAGGGCGACCAGGATGACCAGCAGCCGGATCGCGTCGGAGCGGAAGTAGTACGACAGCATCTCGCCCGGCGTCACGAAGCCGAAGCGCTTGCCGATGATCCACTGGCGCTTGAGGAACAGGAGGCCCGTGAACGGGACGGCAACCGCGTAGAACGCCATGTAGGCGTACGGGAAGCCGTCACTGTCGATCAGCCCCGGGTGGCCCATAAAAATCCAGCCCGAGAACGTCGTCGCCGTGGCGGCCAAGACGAACACCCAGAGCGAAATGCGTCGCCCGGCGATGAAGTAGTCGCTTGCGGTGCGGGCGGTCATCGCGCCCTTGATGCCCCAGTAGATGCAGTAGGCCCAATACAAGACCACAAAGACAATCAGCCAGATTATCTTCGCTTCCATCGGCTTCCCCTGGTGTTTCTGGGACGCTGCCCTAAAGTGACCGGCTTTCTCCGTTGCACTGGGCGCGAAATGGCCACGCGTCGCCACACCAACTTAGCCGCATCGCGACCACCCTAGGACACAGTGCATCGTCCCGGAAGGGGGCGATCTCGGTGGCGACATATGGTCACAACTTGGCCTGCCCGGCGGAGGGCGGCGGTCACCCTATCCCGGCACGACCAGGCGAGCCACCGCGTAGGGCGCGAGCTCGATCCGGTCGAGCCGACCCGCAGCACCGGCATCGAGGAAGCCATCCGGCCCGGACGTGGCGCTTACGAAGCTGTTCTCGTCGAGCCGCGCGACGCGGCCTTGGGCCTCCGGCAGACCCTCGATCTCGACGCTCAGCGCCGCGCCGGTGAGGTTCGCTAGCCACAGCACGGTACCCTCGTCGCTGCGCCAGGCGACCGACTGCACGCTCGAGCCGTCCGAGGGCGTGGTCTCGAGGCAAGGCTCCCCCGCCGCCGCGGCCATGCCCCGGATCACGTGGTAGAGCGGATAGACGCCCTGGCCCTGCTGGTCGAACCACGGCTGGGGATACTCCATCCTTGCATAGGCGACGCCGAACTCGCCGACTGGCGCCGACAGGCAGACCGCATCGACGTGGCCGCGCGCCATGTGCGCGACATAGCCGAGGTTCCAGGCGGCGCCCAGGAGCCCGCGCTGGCGCGGGTCCATGTAGGCGAGCGCGACGCGACCGTTGCTGGGATTGGGCGTCGCCGCGGCGCCGTACGGATTGTCGCGCGCGCCGATGCTGCTCGGGCCGACCTGGTAGGGCTTGCCGTGGATGAAAGCGGCAGCGCTCCGGATGATGTGCGGCAGGGCCTCGAGGTTCTCCATCGCGGTGCGGTCGTCGCAGGCATGCACGATCGGACAGGTCGTGTGCACCACGAAGTCGAGATGGTCGGCGGGCGGCCGCTTGCGGTTGAGCTCGGTGAAGTAGGAGAACATGCCGCCACCCAGTGGCACATCGGGGAACGCCTCGCGCGCCGCGGCATAGATCGCCTCGGGCGGCGGACAGGGCGGCCAGACGCTGCCCGGCAGGGTGCACTTCAGGTCGCACGCGGGCGAGACGGATACCCGGGCAAAGCGCACGCCGGCCAGATCGGCGGCGGCACGGATCGCGTCGATGTCGCGCCGCATGATGCCCTCGTCGGCGCTCGGCTCGCCGTCCTCGTCCTGGCAGGCGATGACCGCCTCGAGGACCAGCTCGGCGCCGGTCGCCTCGCCCATGGCCCGATACAGGCTCATGACCTTGGCGGGCTCCGCGATCCGCTGATCGAACGGAAAGGTCGAGCGGCCGACCACCGCGGGTCCGGCATAGCCGTCGGCGATCCGCGAATCGAACGGGCAGACCAGGAACTGCGGCGCCAGCCGCCTGATCGCATCGGCCGCCACCAGGGTCGCCTCGAGGTGCTCGGGGCGCAGGCTGAGACCGATCCGCGGCATGGTGCCGGCCCGGCCGCCGACGCTGACCCGGACCGGCGCGGCACCGCCGCCGGCCGCGGCCTGCGGAACCTCGCCCGTCGAGTGCCAGGCGCACCGACTGCTCGGTGGTCTCGCCGGCCTTGATCATGTAGGGCCAGGGCTTGGCGAGCGGCCGCACATAGGTCTTGTAGGAGGCATCGTTCCAGTTGCGGTGGTCCTCCATCTCGAAGGCATCGCCTTCCATGGTGCAGGTGACCTTGACGCCTTGCAGCACCTCGTGGGTGAGCGCGCGGACGTCCTGGAACGGGCAGACGGGATCGATCAGCGCCGGAAAGGTCGCATGCTCGCTGGCGCCGTCGACATGCAGCACCTCGACCGGCTCGCCGGCCACGCCCTCGATCGGATGCAGGATGACGAAGCCGGTGCGGTTGGTGAGGAAATCGGTCACCGCCGTGCCCAGGGCCTCGAACGCGAGGCTGCCGTCCGCTGCGCCGGTGATCCTGGCCCGGTAGGTCAGCTCCTGAACGTCGTCCTTGCAGCGGGCCTCGTAGCTCACCTCGAAGCTCTCGGCGTCCTGCCTGACCTCGAGATTGCCGATCTTCGGGTTGTAGGTGCCCCAGTCCTTGTCGCGCACGATGAAGGACAGCGCGCGCAGCGCCTCCTTGCCGGCGACCCGGATGTAGCGAAGGTTGCCGGCCTCGAGCTCGCAGGTCAGCGGGCCCCGCGCGCAGCAGCCTGGGCGGGGTCACCGGCTCCTCGGTCCCGAACAGCATCACCGCGCGTGATGGAGCACTGGTCATCGAGGCCTCCCGAACGTCGACGTTGGTTACCGGCAGCCCCAGCTTATAGTCAGTTCGCCGGGCTTGGCGAGAGCGTGCGCGCGTGCGGAGGGGGAGCGCTGGCCGCCTAGAGCGCGACGTTGTCGATCAGGCGCACGGAGCCGATGCGGGCGGCTCCGAACACGCGCGCGGCGCGGCCGTCGTTGCGGGATAGCGGCACCAGGGTTTCGGCGCCGCGGACCTCGAGGTAGTCGACCGAGGCAAAGCCTTCGGCGACCAGCCCCTGCGCCGCCTTGGCGCAATGGGGCGCGATCTCGTCGCCCGCCGAGAAACGGGCGGCGACGTCCTGCAGGGCCCGGTGGAGCGCGGGCGCGACCGCTGCGCTGCTCGGCCGAGAGGTATTTGTTGCGCGAGGACAGCGCGAGACCGTCCGCCTCGCGCCAGGTAGGACAGCCCTGGATGCGGGTCGGGATGTCGAGGTCGCGCACCAGCTTCTTCACCACCAGGAGCTGCTGAAAATCCTTCTCGCCGAACATCGCGACGTCGGCCTGGGCCTGCAGCAGCAGCTTGGTGACCACGGTGGCGACGCCATCGAAATGATGCGGCCGGTCGGCGCCGCAAAGGCACTCGGTGAGCCCCGCGACATGCACGGTGGTGGCGAAGCCCTGCGGGTACATCTCCTCGACCGCGGGCGCGAACAGCAGCTCGACGCCGGCGCCGCTCGAGCATGGCGCAGTCCTGCCGCATCTGGCGCGGGTAGGCGCCGAAATCCTCGTTCGGGCCGAACTGCGTCGGGTTGACGAAGATCGTGACGCAGACGGCATCGGCGTGCTCCCGGCCCGCCCGGATCAGGGACATGTGGCCCTCGTGCAGGGCGCCCATGGTCGGCACCAGCGCCAGGCGCCGGCCCTCATGCGCAGCGCGCGCACCGCGCGGCGAAGATCGTGTACCGTCTGGACCGTCCGCATCGTCTCTCGTCCTGCGTCAGCGAAGCGTCGGCGCCTACATCGAGGATGGCCGGCGCCGGCACAAGCGCCGATTGCGCAACCGTCCGGCCCAGAAATAAGGTGGCACACAGCCTGGAGACGCCTTCCATGAGCCCGCAAGACCGCCCGCCGCTCGAGCTGGATGCCCCGGGCCGGGGCCGGATCTACGACAGCATCGCCGAGACCATCGGCAACACGCCCCTGGTGCGCATCCCGCGCATGGCGGCAGCGCACGACGCGAAAGCCGACATCACGCTCGCGCTCGAGTTCTTCAACCCGCTCGATGAGGTCGAGGCCGGTCACGGACGCGCTCAGCTGGTTAGGCCTGCTGGCCGGTGGTCAGGGTCCACTCGACCACGCGCTTCACCACCTTGCCGAGCGCGTCGTCGAAGGCCGCGGTGATCGCGATCAGATCGCCGCCCGTCGCCTCGACGGTGCGCCCGATCTCGGTCGTGCCGACCACGTTGCGGCGCGGCATCTGAATCATGCTCGCAGCGATCGCGACGCGCACCTCCGGCGGCTGAGCCCTCCCGCTGCAGCGCATGGAACGTGACGAGGTCGGTATTGAGGACGAACTCCGGACGGAACGTCGGCCCGGTCGTCGGCGACCACCGTGATCGCGCCGGAATTGCGGAAGGACTGCACGAGGATCGGCTGCAGCATGGCCGCCGGGCGATCGACCCAACGGGCATCGGCGTAGTACTCGATCTCGAGTCCGGTGCGCACGACCGCGATGCGCGTGGTGTCGATCGCCGGGCTTGCCTCGGGGCGGGCGACCACGAGCGACCAGTCGACCTTGGGCAGCTCGTCGAAAGTGGTTTTGGGGGTCAGGCGAAACTCGCGCGGCGGCGGGCCCGAGCCCGGCAGCTGGCATGCAGCGAGCCCCGCGGCACGCCGATGCCCATGCCCGCCCGCAAAAGCTCGCGCCGCGAGCCGCGCGCGCCGAGGTCGATCCAAGCCGCTCATTCCGCCCTCACACCCTGGCCGCGATCACCGAAGAAGAAGCGCGCCGGATCGCGCTCCAGTTGCTCGGCTCACGCGGGTGATCTGGTTGACCATGCGCTGCGCGTCCTGCGCCAACCCGGTAATCTCGTACAGTCCTGTCTCGGTGAAGTCGCGCAGGCCCTGGCGATTCTCCGCGACCATGTTGTTGACCTGATCGGCCATGCGCCTGACCGCCACGACGGTCGACTGCAGCTCGCCGATCGTGGCGTCGATCGACTCCTGGTTGCTGGTCAGGATCTGATCGGCGCTGTCGGCGACCCGCTGTAGCGAGGAGACGCTCTGTTCGGTCTGCTTGACCATGCGGTCGATCGCCGGCGTCGCGCGGTCGAGACCGTCGGTGAAATGCGCTACATCCGCCAGGATCTTGTCGATGTTCTCCGCGGTGTTGCCCGAAGTGATTTCGGCGAGCAGCCCACGGACATCCTTGAGCAGGCCTGGAACCTCCTGCATCACCGCGGCGAGCGACTGCTCCAGCTCCTCCATGCGCGACGGAACCGCCGGCACCTCCGGGTAGTTGCTGAGCTCCGGGTTGTCGATCCTGACCAGCTCTACGGGCACATCGGGATAGAAATCGAGGTCGACCGAGAGCAGGCCGGTTACCAGGCTGTCGGTCTGCAACTGCGCGCGCAGGCCGCGCTGGATCAGGTCCTCGACGTCGGCTCTCGGGCTCCGCTGCGCATCGGCCCGGTCGATCACCGTGACCTGCTCGGGCAGCACCTCCATTACCACCGGGATCACCATGCTGCCGTCCTTCTGATCGTACAGCACCTGGATCCTGGTGACCTCGCCGATCCTCACGCCACGAAAGTTCACCGGCGCGCCGACCCTGAGCCCCTTCACGGAGCCCGGGAAATAGGTCACCCAGGTCAGTCGGTCGGCGAAGAAGCGGCCGCTGCCGAACACCAGCAGGCCGACGACCACGAGCGCGATCGCGCCGACCACGAAGGCGCCGATCAGGGTCGGGCTCGCCTGCTTGCTCATGACCGCTCCGCCGTCTGCGCCGCCCGTCCCGGCAGCGCCGGACGATCTGCCATGCCCTCAGATACCGAGCACATTGTACACCACCGTCAAAATCGCCATCGAGACAATGATGAACACGATGCTGGTCACCACGGCCGAGGTGGTCGCGAGGCCGACCGCCGCCGAGCTGCGCCCGCACTGCAACCCGCGAAGGCAGCCGACGATCGCGACCACCGCGCCGTAGACCGCGCTCTTGATCAGCCCGCCCGCGAAGTCGGTCAGGCGGATCGCGCCCTGGGTCTGCTGCAGGTAGGTGATCGGCGGCAGATCCAGGATCGTGACGCCGATCAGGGCGCCGCCGAGGATGCCCATCAGATCGGCGTAGAGGCAGAGCAAGGGCGTCATCAGGATCAGGGCCAGCATCCGCGGCAGCACCAGGAACTCCATCGGCGACAGGCCCAGCGTCGAGAGCGCGTCGATCTCCTCGTTGACCTGCATCGTGCCGAGCTGGGCTGCGAAGGCGGCGCCGGTGCGGCCGGCCAGGATGATGCCGACCATCATCGCCGCCATCTCGCGCGCCATGCCGATGCCCACCAGGTTGGCGACGAAGATCTGGGCGCCGAACTGGGTCAGCTGGATCGCGCCCATGAAGGCCAGGATGACGCCGACCAGAAAGCTGATCAGGCTGATGATCGGCAGCGCCTGGGCGCCGACCTCCTGCATGATCGCGAGGAGATCGCTGCGCCGGAACCGCGCCCGCCCGCGCAGCAGCCGGCCGAACGCCAAGGTGGCTTCGCCGAGGAAACGGATCACCACGACGCTGGCCTCGGCGTAGCCGCGCGTCGTCTTGCCGATGCGCGCGAGGATGTTGTCCTTGGTCGCGCCGCGCCGCGCGCCGGCACGCTCCGGCACCGCCGCGGCCAGACGCAACAGGCGCTGCACGCCCTGGGGCAGGCGCGAGGGGTCGGTCTCGAGGTCGGCCTTGGCGATCAGTTGCTGGAGCTTAACCAGGAAGGTCAGAAGCCCGCTGTCCCAGCCGGACAGCTGCTCGGCGTCGAGCACCACCCGTCGGCCGCCTTGCGCTGCGACCTCGTCGTAGACCGAGGCGGCGGCCGGCAGCCGATCCTGCAGCCGCCAGCTGCCGGCAAGGCGAATGCGGACCGTGCGCGTCGGCCGAGGGGTCGACCTCGACCTGCCACCGGCGGCAGTCGCTCACCCGCCAATCTGCTTTCAGCTTCGCCATCGATCGGCATGCTCGGCGCAGGCACCGCTGCGCAACTTTTGTCGCATGGCTGCGCACCAACATCGCCCGCCTCAGCCGTCTGTCAACCGCGCGGCCGAGCAGCAGCCCGGCAGCGTCGATGACGGGCATAGCGCTCAGTCCCGGTCGTCCAGCGGCTCCTCGGTGCTCAGGATCTCGAACACTGCCGCGACGGTGCCGTTCAACGGCCGCGCCAGGTCGCCGCCCATCACGTCGCTCTCGCCGGCCGCCCAGGCCTGCGCCTCCTCGAGCTCGGCGACCGTCGCGCCGGTTGCCAGGATCGCTTCCGCCTTCGCGGCCTCGAGGTCGCCCAGGATCTCCGTGATCTCGTGCAGCTTCGCGGGCTGTCGCGTTGTCGCTCCGACCTGTCTCGGATTTCCGCCGATGGCGCCGCGGCGGCCGCCACCGGAGCACTGGCCATGGAGTTCGGCTCAGCCCGCAGGCGAAGCAAGCGCTCAATGCGCCAGCAGCACCGGCAGCTGCGCGTGGGTCAGGACGTGCCGGGTCACGCCGCCCAGCACCAGCTCGCGCAGGCGCGAGCGACCATAGCCGCCCATGATCAAAAGATCGGCGCCGGCCTCGCTCGCGGCGCGCAGCAGCGCCGCGCCGACCGCATCCTCCTCGACCGCGACCGCCCGCCGCTCGCACGCGATGCCGCGCCATTCGAGATAGTCGGCCAGATCCTCGGTCACCTCGAACTGCGTGCGCCAGGTCTGCGCGGTCAGCACGTGCACCGCGCTCGCCGCCTCGACGAACGGCAGGGCGCAGGCCAGCGCACGCGCCGATTCGGCACTGCTGTTCCAGGCGATCGCCACCCGCTCGCCGATCGTGCTCACGCCCTTGGGCGCCAGGAGCAGGGGCCGGCCGCCGGCCACGAGGGTGGTCTCGATCGCCCCGCCGAGCTCGGCGAATCGGACGGCTGCGCGCCGAACACCACGAGATCGGAGACCCGCGCCTTGCGTGGAATCACCTCGTCGCGGCGGCCGGTGACCTCGCTCCAGCGGGCCGATGTGCCGCCGGGCGCCGGCGGGCGCTCCGCCACCGCCACCCCGGCCGCCGTGCGTGCCGCCTCGAAATGGGCTTTGGCGGCGCTGGCGCAGCGATCCATCTCGGCCTCCGCCGCCTTGGTGAGATCGTCGATGATCGCGGGCGAGACGCCTTCGCCCACGATCGGAATCGTATCGAGCGGGTCGATGCGCACGAACAGACCCTGGACGTGCGCCTCGAAGCGGCGGGTGACGGCAAACGCCGCCTGCGCGGCGGCCGCGTCGGCTTCGTCGCCGAACATGGGCGTGAGGATGATCCGGATGCTCATGCTGCTGGCTCTCATCAAGGGATCAGTGAAGCAGGTCGCAGGCCGCGCCACGGCTGGTCAGCCTTGGGACTTGCACGCCGGGTGCTGCTCGACGAACCGCCGCAAGGTCTGCTTCAGGCGCGCCGCGTGGACCAGATCGCCGCGCCGCTGCGCGGCGCCGATGTCGTCGAGGATGATGCGCTGGATGCGCACCTCGCCCTCCGGCCCCTCGAATCAGGTAGCTGCCCATCTCGAGCGCCGACGGTCTCGGGCAGGTGCTCGTGCTCGGCGATCGCGTCGATCTCCTCTTCGGTCAGCTCGCAGAACGCCAGGCAGTCGTCGAAGGTGATCATGGTCCGCGCCTCCCGCAAATGCCGATGTCGCTCCGATCGAGCCCCGGACCATCGGCCGGTGCCCTCGATGGGGTTATGTCGATGTAGCATCAAGCTCGGCCGGCCTCAGCCTTTGACCTGCCTCAATGCGCACTTTCCAGAATCCGAGCCAGGCTGTTATATGAAGCCGTACGAGCTTCCTGCCCGGAGCAGATCGTCATCATGCGGGTGATCCTGGTTCCCCTGGTCGGCGACGACGACGACGAGGTCGGCCTGACGGCCGCCTACGCCGTCGCGGCACCGTTTCGCGCGCATATCGACGCCATGTTCATGCGGCCCGACCCGGTCGAGGCGATCATGAGCCTCGAGGGCGAGGCGACGCCGGAGCTGATCGACAATGTCGCGCGGGCGTCGACCGCGACCTGGGATGCGCGCGCCAAGCTCGCCAGGCAGGCCTTCGACGCCGCACGCGCCGCCGCCGATGCGGCGCTGGCCGACCAGCCGACGGGCACCGACAGCGTGACCGCCGAATGGCGCGAGATCACCGGCGGCGCGGAAGTCGTGCTGCCGGCCGAGGGCCGGCTGGCCGACCTGATCGTGTTCGGCGGGCATCCATTCGGGTGGCAGCGCGCACCGGCGCCGCATGTTCGAGGTCGCGCTGCTGCATGCGACCCGGCCGCTGCTGCTGGTGCCGGAGAAGGCGCCGGAGACCCCGGCGATCGGCCCGAAACGATCGGCAACGTGATCGCGGTCGCCTGGAACGGCAGCGCGCGAGGCCGCGCGCGCGGTCGCCGGCGCCCTGCCGCTGCTGCACAACGCCGAGGCAGGTGCACATCCTGACCGCCGCCAGCCCGCGCACCGATGTCGAGCGTGCCGACGGCCTGGCGAGGTATTTCGCGCTGGCAAGGCCTGTCCTGCGAGCGCCACGCCGATGTATCCGACCAACCAGGTCGGCGCGGCGCTGCTCGCCAAGGCCCGCGAGCTGCGCGCCGATCTTCTGGTGATGGGCGGCTACGGGCGCTCGCGGGTGAGCGAGCTGGTGTTCGGCGGCGTCACCCGCACGGTGCTCGGCCAGTACCATCTGCCGATCCTGCTCGCGCACTGACGCCGCGTGGGCCCTGAACCGGTCGATCCGGACGGGCTCTGCGCCTTCCTCGGCAAGGGCGAAGCTTTCGGCGCGCCGGGCGCGGAGGTCGAGCAGGTGACGACCCACGCCGCAGAGATCTTCCTGGTCGGCGAGCGCGCCTTCAAGATGAAGCGCACGGTGCGCTACAGCTTCCTGGACTTCTCGACGCTCGAGCGACGCAAGCGGGCGCTCGAGGCCGAGCTGCGGCTCAATCGCCGCACCGCGCCGATGCTCTACCAGCGCGTGCTGCCGGTCACCCGCGACGAGCGGGGCGAGCTCGCGATCGACGGCGCGGGCGAGCCGGTCGAGTGGCTGCTCGAGATGAAGCGGTTCGACCAGGCGGCGCTGCTGGACCGGATCGCCGCAGCGCCACGCGCTCGAGGCCGGCACGATCGATGCCCTGGCCGCGAACCTCGCCGCCTTTCACGACGAGGCCGAGCGCCGACCCGATCTCGGCGGCCACGACGCCATGGCCGAGGTGATCGAGGGCAACGCCGGCGACCTCGCCTCCCTGGTCGGGCCGGTGTTCGAGCAGGCACGGTGCGCTGCGGTCAACGGCGCGACCCGGGCCGCGCTCGAGCGTGCTCGCGACCTGCTCGAGCAGCGCCGCGCCGAGGGCTTCGTGCGCCACTGCCACGGCGATCTGCACCTCGGCAACATCGTCCTTCTGGACGGCGAGCCGGTGCTGTTCGACTGCCTGGAGTTCGACGAGGCGCTGGCGTCGATCGACACCTTCTACGACCTCGCCTTCCTGCTCATGGATCTGGTGCACCGGGATCTGCGGCGCGCTCGCGCAGCGTCTCCTGAGCGGCTATCTCGACGCCACCTGGGACGATGCCGGCACGGCGCTGCTGCCCCTGTTCCTGTCGTGCCGCGCGACGATCCGCGCCAAGGTCGCGGGCTTCGCCGCGCAATCCGAGGCCGGCGATGCCGGGGAGAGATCGCGGCGGCGCGCGCCTATCTCGACCTGGCGCAGCGCTTCCTGGCGCCGGGGCCGCCGCGACTGGTCGCGATCGGCGGCGTCTCAGGCACCGGCAAATCGACCCTGGCGCGCGCGCTGGCGCCCGGCCTCGGCGCGGCGCCGGGCGCGGTCATGCTGCGCAGCGACGTGATCCGCAAGAAGCTTTTCGGCGCGGCGCCGACCGAGCGGCTCGGCCCTGAGGCGTATCGCGAGGAAGTTTCCCTAAAAGTTTACGATACCTTGACTTTCGCGCGCGAAACCTTGCTTCGCGCCGGCCATTCGGTGATCGTCGATGCGGTCTTTCTCGAACGGCCGCGACCGCGCCCGATCGAGCAGGTCGCGGCGGACGCCGGCGTGCCGTTTGCGGGCCTGTGGCTCACCGCACCCGCGGAAACCCTGATGGCGCGGGTGCGCAGCCGCAAGGACGACGCATCGGATGCCACCGAGGCCGTTCTGCAAGCCCAGCTCGAGGTCGATCCGGGCCCGCTCGACCTGGTCCAGCTCGATGCCGGCGGCGCCCCCGATACGGTCGCCGCCAGTGCGCGCGAAGTGCTCGACGGGTCAGCCCGGCAGTAGCACGGCGGCGCCGCGCAGCCGCCCTCGCGCAGGCGGGCCAGCGCCTCGTTCGCCTGTTCGAGCGGGAAGGTGCTGGACCTCGGTTCTGACCGGCACCCGCGGCGCCAGCGCCAGAAACTCCTCGGCGTCGCGCCGGGTCAGGTTGGCGACCGAGCGCACCACCCGCTCGCCCCAGAGGATGCTGTACGGGAAGCTCGGGATGTCGCTCATGTGGATGCCGCCCGCGACCACCACGCCGCCCTTGCCGACCGCGCGAGCGCCGCCGGCACCAGCGCCCCGACCGGCGCGAAGATGATCGCGGCATCGAGCGGCTCGGGCGGCCGCTGGTCCGAGCCGCCGACCCAGACCGCGCCGAGGTCGCGCGCGAAATGCCTGCGCCTCGCGGTCGCCCGGCCGGGTGAACGCGAACACCTGCTGGCCGCGATGGCGCGCCACCTGCGCCACGATGTGCGCCGCGGCGCCGAAGCCGTAGATGCCGAGGCGCACGGCCTCCCCCGCCATTCGCAGCGAGCGATAGCCGATCAGCCCGGCGCACAGCAGCGGCGCCGCCTCCGCATCGCTGTAGTCGCCATGGATGGGAAAGCAGTAGCGGGCATCGGCGAGCGCGTATTCGGCATAGCCGCCGTTGATCTGATAGCCGGTGAATTTCGGCGCGTCGCACAGGTTCTCGCGCTCGCTGCGACAATAGCGGCAGACGCCGCAGGTCCAGCCGAGCCAGGGGATGCCGACCCGCTCGCCGATCCGGAAGCGCTCGACGTCCGCACCGGTGGCGACGACGTGGCCGACCATCTCGTGGCCCGGCACGATCGGCAGGCGGGCTCGGTCAGCTCGCCGTCGACCACGTGCAGATCGGTCCGGCAGACGCCGCAGGCGCTGACCCGCGACCAGGATCTGCCCCGGCGCCCGGCTCCGGCATCGGCAGATCGGCGAGCCGGAGCGGCGTACCGGGTCGATCGAGCACCATCGCCTTCACCGCGTACGCCCCGTCCCCTCGATTTTTGCTGCCGTCTATCCTAGCAGGATCGGCGGCCAGCGCGAGCGAGCGCCCCCAGCGTTCACGCCGCGCAGGCCTGGGGCCGCTCGGGCTTGGCGCCCCGGTGGCGGCGCCAGTACGAGGCGAGGTGTTGGCTAGGTCATGGGCGTCGTCGGCGGCGCCGTCGATGAACGCGGATTTGCGGCGGCGCAGAAACGGCAGCCCCAGCGGGTAAAGCCCGGGCGAGGCGTCGACGCCGCCTCGTGGCCGACCTGGCCCTTGCGATCGAGCACCGGCACCTCGAGCCAGGCGTATCGGGGAGGGAGCCGGTCGCCCAGACGATGGTCTCTGATCCCTGCCGCGCGAGGTCCTTTCCAGCGGCGGCCGCTCGGCGACCCGGGTCGGGGCGAAGCGGTGGGGGGCGCGACCTCGTCGTCGATGCCCCGGCGCGCGGGACAGCGTCGATACCGTCGAGCAGCCGCCCATCATGAGGTCGGCGAGGCGCATTGGATCGCCAGCGCGCCGGAGAGCACGCCCGCCGTCGCGGATCCCAGCGAGGCGGCCGGCCAGCCTCACGCCGATGGTCGCCGAGCGCTTGAGGTCCAGCGTCATGCCTTCCGGCGCGCCGACGAGCTGGATCGATTGCACTTTTCGCGCACGGACGATGCCGCCCCCTCGTCGGAGCGCTGGTCCCGCACCGCGGCGTCCATCCACCATTGGATGTCCTTGCCGCGATAGGTCCGCGGCGCGCGGATATGCTCGCCCACGCCAGCGTCACCGGCCGGCCCGAGCGGTGGATCTCGTAGGCAAGCTGGATGCCGCTTGCAGAGGCGCCGACCACCAGCACGCCGCCCTGCTCGAGCTGATCCGGATTTCGATAGTGGGTGGCGTGGATGAGGGTCGAGGGCGGGCACGGCCTCGGCCAGCCGCGGGACGGTGGGGATGTTGCAGGCCCCCGTGGCGATCACGAGCGCCGCGCGCCGGCCATTCGCCGCGACGGTCAGACCACATAACCGCCATCGGTGCGCGCACCGAGTGACCCTATATTGGTCTCGACCGGCACCGCATCGAGCGCGCATCGCGCTCGAGGAACCCGACGAGCTCGGCCATGCTGCGATAGCCGTCGGGATCCTCGCCCTCATAGCCGTATCCCGGCAACCGGCTCTGCCAGTTCGGCGTGAGCAGCCGGAGCGAGTCCCAGCGCTCGGTGCGCCACGTGTTGGCGACCTCACCGCGCTCGAGCACCACATGGTCGATCGAGCGCTCGCTGAGGCACCGGCTCCATGGCCGGCAGCCGGGCATGCCCGGCACCGATGACCACCGTGGTGATGCTGCGCACGGGACCCGCTTCCTGCTCCGCCAACTCCCAGGGCACCTCGACCGTGACGTTGGTCGGGTTGGTGACGATGTCGAAGACGACGGAGGCGCTTCTGCGATTGCGCCACCAGCGCCCTGATCTCGTTCGGGCATGGCGTCGGCGTCGATCCTGAACGTGACCTTGATGCCGTCGAAGCCGTTGCGCACCTCGCTGTCGATGCCGAGGATGCCCTGCAGGTCCATCTACGCCCTCGATCGTCGCCGCCACCGAGCGCAGCTGGATGTTGCGGTGCTGGGCGATCGCGGCGATGCCGGCGGTCAGGCAGGCGCCGAGGCCCACCAGCACGTACTCGACCGGCGTCGCGCCGTTGTCCTCGGCGGCGAAGATCTCCGGGTGGTCGGCCTCGAAGGTGAACTCGGTCCTGTGCCGCTGGTCCTGCGCCGAGGCCGAAGAACTCGTCGACGCTCGAGCGGCTGTGGGTGCCGTTCATCCAGTTGCAGGTCGCCCGCCAGCGGAACTGCGCCGCCTCGGGCGCCTCGGTCAGCGCCTCGCGGGCGCCGATCAGCGCCTGCGACGTTGACGCCGTTGTCGACCTTGGCGCCTTGACGTCGTCGAGCATGTCCATCGTCAGGTCTTCTCCTTCGCTTGCTCAGTTCAGTGGCGGGGGAAGAGACCCGGGCGGCGGCGACCACGAACTCGCCCGGTATCCGGTAGCCATCGCCGCGCGCGATAGGCGGCGATGGAATCGAGGTATTCGGCATGGACCGCGCGCCTGCGTCGCCTCGTCGAAGCGGCTGTAGGCGAGCGCCACCGGGCCGCCGCGGAACACCGCGCCGAGCGCGTCCTCGGCGCGAGGCGTAGCGCAGCGTCGTCGCGCAGGCGCTCGAGGCGGACGTCGACGAAGCCCGCCGCCGCGAAGGCTGCGCGCCAGCATGTCCTGGGTGCCGAGACGGAAGAACATCGGGCAGACGTCGGAGGCGACGCGCGCATCGGTGATCGGGAAGATCTCGGCCCAGCCGCAGTTGCGCCGGGCACCCCACACCGCCGCGGCCGCGCGGCCGCCGGGCCGCAGCAGCCGGCGCATCTCGCGCGAGCGCCTTGACCGGGTCCGGCGACGTACATCAGCCCGAGGCCGCAGACGGCGGCATCGAAGCTCGCGTCCGCAAACGGCAGCGCCTCGGCGTCGCCGCGCTCGAAGCGCACGTTGGTCGCAGGCCGCGCTCCGCCGCGATCGCGCCGCGCCGCCTCGACCATCTGCGCCCGAGATGTCGGTGCCGACGACCGCGCCGCGCCGCGCCGACCGCCGCGGCGATGCGCAAGCTGACCAGCCCGGTGCCGCAGGCGACGTCGAGCACGCGCTCGCCGGGCTGCAGGTCCACCATGTCGAGCATCAGCGTCGTGCGCCGGCTCGAGCTGGTCGCGCCAGCCCTGCTCGTAGGCCGCGACCGCGCGGTCCCAGCCGTAGCGCTGGACGCGGCGCTGCAGTCGCGGCTCCATGGCTCAGGCCTCCACGCCGTTGACGTGCAGCCGACGCGGCGCAGCGCCATCGGCCTGGCCGAACACGTCGAGGTAGGGGCTGTGGCGCTCGGCCAGCGCGAGCAGCTCGTCCAGCCGTCCTGCTCGGCGCGGGACTGTCGATCGCGACCAGGTAGCGGACCTCCGTGTAGCCGGGCCGGACGTCGGCCCCATGCCGAGCTCGCCGCGGGCGTCGAAATCGGCCTGGACCTCGACCTCGAGCGCGTCGATCGGCACGCCCAGGCGCGCCGCCCAGATCGCGATGCCGATCGTCGAGGCAGCTCGCCAGCGCGCCGCGGCCGAGCACGCCGGGCGTCGGCGCGCGTCTCGTCGCCGCCCGCCTTGGCCGGCATGTCGGCGGCGAGCCGCCAGGGGCCTTCCTCGATCTCGCAGCGCAGGCCGTCGGCCAGGCGGGCCCGGGTGGCGCAGGTGAGGTGCCCGCGCGACGGCTTGCAGCGCGAGCAGCTCGATGTTGCGCTCGACGATCTCCCGAATGGTGCCCTGATCCGCCATCGTCTCCTCCAGCAGCTCGGCTCGATTCGGTTGGTCTTGGGTGCGCCATGAGCCGTGCTGTCGAACTGGAGAAGAGATTTGGACGCTGGAGGTTTCGGCAGGATGTCAGGGCAAGGGCGATTTGGTTTCTATTGTATGAGGCTCGATCGGTCTTTGTTTCGGTCCGGCTTCAGCTTGCGCCGGCGGCACCGCATCGAGCCGCGGCTGACCTTATCCTGCCGCGGGCCCGTGGCGACGTGAGGTGGCCGCGCCGATCGCGTCTGGCCTCGTCCATCCTCGTGCGCTATGGCTGCCGCCCATGTGCCATCGCGCCGGCGCGGCCGGAGGCCGGCGGGTATCGCGACATGGCTGCCCGCTACGCCGCCGCGGCCCCGCCAGGGAGGCAACGGAGCAGGACGGCATGGCTTATCTGAGGTCGACGCTCCCCGTCGCGCTGATCGTCTCGACGCTCCTGTGGAGCGCAAACGCTCTCGCCCAGCTGGTGCCGGGCGTGCCCGAAGCGCCCGCGGAGCAAAGCGCGCAGGTACAGGAGAACGCCCGCGTCCTCGCCGAGATCCTGCAGGACGAGCAGGCGCGCCAAGCCCTGATCGACCAGCTGCTGCAGGTCGCGGAGGGCCGCGACGGGACCGGCCCCGGCGAGGCGGTCGCCGCCGATGAGGACGTCACGATCGCGCGCCAGGTCGCGCGCTACACGCGCGAGGCCGCGGAGTCGTTCGACGAGGTCAGCGACGAGTTTATCGGCTGGATGGCGCGCCTGTGGGCGAGCCTCACCACGAGCGGCGGCCGGTTCGAGCGCCTGGGCGAGGCGACGCTGTCGCTGCTCGTCGTCATCGCGGCCACCGTCGCCCTCTTCCACGTGCTTGGATTCGTCGCCAACAGGCTCTTCGACTGGCTGGCGCGCCGCGCCCGTGACGCAAGCTGGCTGAGGGTCGCCATTCTCCTGGCCGCCTCGAGCCTGATCGATGCGCTGGTCATCCTGATCGCCTGGGCCAGCGGCTATGTGCTCGCCCTGTACGGGCTCGATCCTTACGGCCAGATGGATACCAGCCAGTCCCTCTACCTCAACGCCTTCCTTCTGATCGAGTCGAGCAAGGTCGTGCTGCGCTTCTTCCTGGCACCCCGTTATCGGCGACCTGCGGCTGGTCCGGCTGCCCGACCTGTTGGCCAACTACTGGTATTTCTGGCTCAGCCGGATCATCGGCCTGCTCGGCTACGGCATCCTGCTGGCGGTGCCGATCCTCGGACTTCGACCTGTCGCGTGAGCATCGCGCTCGGCGACCGCAGTACCTGCCATCGGCGCTGACCGCGGCTCACCATGGCGATCGCGGCTGGTGCATGCAGCAACCGCGCAGGGCCTGACGGCCGCCTTGCTGGTCGCCGAGGCAAAGGCGATCGCGAGGGCGATTGCGTCGGCCGCGGCGCTGGCGGCTGCTGGCGCGCATCTGGCATCTGCTGGCCGTGCGCCTACTGTCGTCGGCGCTCTTCCTGGTCTGGGTCGTGCGTCGGCCGGCGGATTCGCTGCGGCTTCGTCGCCAACGCGCCACCGCTGCGAGAGTCTCGCCGCGGTCGTGGTGCTTGGGATCGTCGTGGCCGCTGGTGATCATCTCGCGCGCGATCACCGGCTGGCATGCAGCCTGCCGGACGAGGTCGAAGCGGCGCATCTGCCGCTGCTCGAGGAGCGGCTGAACGCCTTCGTGCCGAGCATCCTCGCAGGTGGTGCGTCATGCTGGTGCTGCTTCGGCGTGGTGATCGTGACGATCGCTGCGGGCCTGGAACCTGTTCGACGTCGGGCAGTGGCTGGGCGGCGGGCACCGGCCGCGATCAGGAGGTGGTGGCGCGGATCGTCGGCGCCGGCGTCATCCTGCTTGGTCGCGGCGCTGCATCTGGCTGACGGTGTCGTCCTGGATCGACTACCGGCTCAACCCCAGCCGGCAGCCGCCCAGCCGGGCGCCGCGCGAGCGCACCCTGCTTGCCGCTGCTGCGCAATGCCGTGACGATCGTGATCCTGCTGACCGATCACCGTCGATGCTGGCGCTCTCGGAGCTGGGGGTGAACATCGCGCCACTTGCTGGCCGGCGCCGGCGTGCTCGGCCTCGCCGTCGGCTTCGGCGCGCAGAAGCTGGTGCAGGACATCATCACCGGCGCCTTCATCCAGTTCGAGAACGCCATCAACGACGGGCGAGGTGGTGACCGTCGGCCGGCATCAACGGCATGGTCGAGCGGCTCACGATCCGCTCGGTCGGACTGCGCGATCTGCAAGGCGTCTATCACATCATCCCGTTCTCCTCGGTCGATGCGGTGTCGAACTTCATGCGCGGCTTCGGCTATCACGTCGCCGAGATCGGCATCGCCTATCGCGAGAACATCGAGGAGGCGCGGGCGCTGATGCACGAGGCGTTCGACGAGCTACGCCGCGACCCGGAGCTGGGGTCTGCGATCATCGAGCCCCTGGACTGGCACGGCCTCACCACCTTCGGCGATTCCGCCGTGGTGCTGCGGGCGCGCATCAAGACCCGGCCGGGCAGGCAGTGGGCGGTCGGCCGGGCCTACAACGCGATCATCAAGCAGCTGTTCGACGCGCATGGCATCGAGATCCCCTTCCCGCACATGACGCTCTATTTCGGCCAGGACAAGGACGGCACCGCGCCACCGCTGCACACGGTGGTAGACCGGCGGGCGGGCGTTGCCGAGCAGCGCAGCACGGCGCTCGCCAAGACCTGAGAGGCCGCTTTGATCGCAAGGCCGCCCGGACGGCTATATGGGATCGTAGGCGTGCAGCGCGATCACGCATTGAGAGCGGAGGAACGACCATGAGCGGCGGCAGACCGAGGACACCCCGGGCCTCCGGCGCATGAGGAGACTGTCGACGAGGTCGAGGAAGCGAGCAAGAATCGTTCCCGGCGAGCGATCCGCCCTCCTGGACGCCCACCCATGCCGGCCGCCCGGCGCCCCCCTCGGGCGATCGGCCGCACACCGATCGCACCGACCGTAAGCCCGGCTGACGGCTACGCGGCGAGATGTTCTCGGGGGCGGACGGTAGCCTCGATCCTGGCCCCGACGCGGTCGTGAGCCAGCTCGAGATCGTAGCTCGTTTGCATGCCAAGCCAGAACTCGGCTGAGGTGCCGAAGTAGCGGGCGAGGCGCAGCGCCGTCTCAGGAGTGATCGCGCGCTTGCCGCGGACGATCTCGCTGATGCGGATTTCAGGCACATTCAGCGCCTTGGCAAGCGCATACTGGCTCATACCGGGAGGCTTGAGGAAGTCCTCACGCAGAACCTCACCCGGATGGGTCGGCGGAAAGTCGGCCATCGCGTCAATCCCAAGAACTCTTAGTTAGTGCTGGTCGTCCCAGATGGTATGGCCCTTCATCAGGCCGCTGTCGCGGCCGAACCGCTAGCGCACCTACGCCAGTCTGTCGCGGTCGCGGCGCTTGATCCCGCACACGGACATATCGCTGCCACTACAGCTTTCAAGTCCGACCCTGTCCGAGAGGCTTGACGACGACGCAAGATTCGATATCTTAGCTCTAAGATAACAAATTAAAGGACAGACTATGGAACCCCCTACCCTCATTCTTGGGTCGCCTCTCCCGCGAGAGGCCCTCATCTGCCTACAACAGAACGGTTTTTTGCCCGCCCAGTCGCCGCCCGCGCCGCCGCCTAGCCCGGACGGCTCTACCACGCTAACCCCGCTGACACGCGTACAGGGACAGATCTGTGCCGCGCTTACCTGTCAGCCGCTGAATGATAATCAGACCGAGCTTCTAGCGATCTACTGGCGCGCCTTCCGCGATCATGAGCCCGCGCTCCCGGTCGAGGAGGCAGCACGGCGGCTCGCTGCCGCACTCGGCCTCGACCCAGCGCGAGCGGCAAATTACGTCCGTGGGGCCCTTCGATCATTTGGCCGCCGGTTGAGCCATACCCTCGAGCCGCTGCCGCGACGCATTGGCCGCGATCGCCTTGGCGACGGAGTCGCGGATGAGATCCCGCTTCTCGCGCTGCTCACCATTGAGACCGGTCCGACCGGCGAGGCGCGCCACCGGCTGACACACGACGCTGCGGCGGCGGTGGCGGCCGCCCTCGGCCTGACCGCCGCCGGGCAGGCTGCCGGTGGCCTGCAAACTGGCGACCCGGCCCTTGACGACCCGAACTCAGTCGTTGCGGTCCCGATGACCCGCCTCGCTGCGGCCCTACTTCTGCGCGTCCAGAAGACCCTGGGGCTCAGCCTCGATGCCACTGTGAAATACCTCACGGCACAGGCCGGGGCAGGTTAGGCTTATCGCCCCAGGAGCTATGCGGAACGCTACAGAGGGGTGTCTGCAAAAGGACTTAGGAACCCTTTTATAGTCCCCGCTAAAAGTGGTAGTCCACGAATTCGACATCAATGTCGCGAGCCGCTTTCGCGCGACGCGCTCCTGAACGCCCCGTAATCAGCCGCCCGTTGCACGCCGCATTTTCATCGGGGGTTACTCCGCGGCGCGATCGTGGGGCGCGAGCAACTCGGCCAGGCAGCCGTCGGCGAGCGCCTCGATCGGCGTGAAATCGCGGTGCGCGATCCATTCCGGCCGCTTGAAGCGCGTGATGTGGTTCTCGACCGCAATAGGTGACGTAGCAGATCGTCCGGTCGTAGGGGCTGATGTTGCCGGGCGAGGCGTGCGCCAGCAGCCGTGGACATCAGGACTGAGCCCGCCGGCCCCTTCGGCGCCACCAGGCCGAACTGATCGGCGAGCTTCCTCACCGCGGCATGGTCGAGGGTCCATAGCGGGTAGCTGGTGGTGCTGGTGTCGTGGCCCGCCTCGAGCACGCCCTTCTTGTGGCTCTGCGGGATGAACATCAGCGGCCCGTTGAACTCGGTGACCGGGTCGAGGAACACGGCGATATTCATCGCCCGCGCCTCGGGCATGCCGTCGTCGCGGTGCCAGGTGCCGAAGTCCTGATGCCACTGCCACTGGTCGCCGTCGAACGCGGCCTTGGCGTTGAGCTTGAACTGATGGATGTAGAGCCTGTCGCGCAGGACCTGCTCGATCGGCCCGATCAGCCGCGGATGCCGGGCGAGGCGGCGAAAGATCTCGTTGTAGGTGTGCGCCGCGAACGCGGTGCGCGCGGTCTTGCCGTCCTTCTCGCGAAACCTCCTGCCGGTCCATGGCGTAGATCTGCTGCGCCTCGTGCAGCATCATCGCGGCCTCGTCCTCGCCGAACACGCTCGGCAGGAAGAGCCAGCCCTCGTGGTCGTACTGCTGGATCTGCGCTTGGCTGAGCATCGCTGGGCCTCCCGTGCCTGAGCCGAGAGACTACCGCGATGGACCTCATCACGCCAAGGTCCTACAAGCGCGGCCCAAGAGCGATGGGCAGGTTTTATGACCGCGACCGCGACATCGGTCCTGCAGGCAGGCTTCGCGGCTTCGGCCCGGCCCATCTGGAGGCTTGGCATCGCATGCGGGCGGTGGTGTGGGACGCCGATCCGGATCCCGGCGCGCGCGTCCGCGCTGCCGCGCACCTGCCGGCAGGGCTCGTGCTGGCGGATTTTCGCGCGGCGCTCGACCAAGTGGCCATGGTCGATGTCGTGTCCCCGACCGAGCAGCATGTCGACCTTCATCGCCGCGATCAAGGCCGGCAAGGATGGCTCGTCGAGAAGCGCTCACCTTCCAGGTCGAGGCGGCGCAGTAGCTCGCCGCCGTCGTGGCGCGCAGCGATCGCATCCTCCAGCTCGGCCACTAATTCGCGGAATTCCTCGGCCATGTAGCACAGCGCACCGCGCCCGAGGCCGATGTGCAGCGCTGCGGCGTCGACATCGCGCTGCTGCTGCACGCGATCGCCGCATCCGCCTGCACAAACCGCCCGTTGGCGTTTCGAAGCATGGGATGTACGTGGTCCCCCGGTCGCGCCATTGCATCTCGCCCAGGCAGGCGTAAGCTACCACAACAATAATCGAGGGCCGCGGCTATGGGAAGTGAAGCAGGTCCGTGACATTGGCAGGCTCGGCGGTGCGGCACCGTTGCCATGCCTGCGCGTTCTTTCACAACGCGGAAGAGGAATATCGGCTGCTGCTGCCCTTCGTGCAGGAGGGTTTTCGGCAGGGCGACAAGATCTTTCAGATCGTCGATAGCCGTCATCGCGACGAGCGGCGCGGGCGGATCGGCAGCCTCGGGATCGACGTGAACGCGGCCGAGCGGTCGGGTCAGCTCGAGGTCCGCCCCTGGGAGAGCGCCTATCTGCGCGAAGGACGATTCGACCAGTACGCCATGCTGGCGCTGGTCGAGGACGTGCTCGGCAACGGCAAGCAAGAGTTCGGCCTGACCCGGTTGTGGGCGAACATGGAATGGTCGCTCGAGGACTTTCCCGGCGTCGACGACATCGTCGAGTACGAGTGCCGGCTGAACGACGTCACCTCCCGCTTCGAGGACGTCGTGGTCTGCACCTACGAACTCAACCGGTTCAGTGCGACCGTGGTGATGGACATCCTGCGCACGCACCCGCAGGTGATCGTCGGCGGGATCCTGCAGGAGAACCCGTTCTACGTCGCCGCCCGAGCAGTTTCTGCAGGAGCTGCGGGCGCGCAACGTCGCCCTCCAATGACGAGGGCGCGCGCCGGCGCCGGCAGCCATGCCCGCGATCGAAGCCATCGGCGACACGCCGGAGGAGCTGCGACGGAGCCTTCGCGATCTCGTGGCGCTCTCGATGCTGCCCGCGACCTGGGGCAAGCAGGATGCCCGCCAGATCGCCCTGAGCGTCACCGAGGTGCTGGTCCGCATGCTCGGCCTGGAATTCGCCTATCGTCGCGCTGCGCTGGGAGGACCGGCCGGCGATGTCGGTGGCGCGCACGCCCGAGCGCACCGCGCCCGATCGCAGCGCGGCGATCTGGGACGCGCTGCGCCGGCCCTTGGCGAGGCGCCGTTCGGCCACGTGATCACCCTCGCCAACCCGCTGGGAGGCGGCCGGGTCCGGGCCTCGCCCAGCCGATCGCCGTCGGGCAGGATTCGCTGATCGTGGCGGCATCGCGCCGGGCCGGTTTCCCTGGCGCGGCGGAGCGGCTGCTCCTCGGGGTCGCCGCCAACCAGGCGGCCATCGCGATCCGCCAATGGCAGGCCGAGCAGGCCCTGCAGCTCCTGAACGAGACCCTGGAGCAGCGCGTCGAGGCCGAGGTCGACGGCCGCATGCAGGTCGAGAAGGCGTACCGTCAGGCGCAGAAGATGGAGGTAGTCGGGCAATTGACCGGCGGCATCGCCCACGACTTCAACAACCTGCTGGCGGCGGTGCTGGGCAATCTCCAGCTGCTGCGCAAGCGGCTGGCCGACGATGCCGACGGCCTGCGCCTGGTCGACGGCGCGATCGAAGGCGCTGAGCGCGGCAAGGCGCTCACCCAGCGTCTCCTGGCGTTCGCGCGCCAGCAGGACCTCCGGCCCGCCACGGTCGATGCCCCAAAACTGATCCGCGGCACGATCGAGATGCTGGCCCGCTCGATCGGCCCCTCGGTCGAGATCCGCAGCGACATCGCGCCGGACCTGTGGCCGGTGCGCGTCGACGCCAACCATCTCGAGCTGGCGCTGCTCAATCTCGGCGTCAACGCCCGCGACGCGATGCCGGATGGCGGCACGATCACGCTCAGCGCCCGCAACGAGACCATCGGACCCGGGCCGGCGAGCCGCTCGCACCCGGCGACTACGTCTGCCTGACCGTCGCCGACACGGGCGTCGGCATGGACCAGGCGACGCTGGCCCGCGCCACCGACCCGTTCTTCACGACCAAAGGCGTCGGCAAGGGCACCGGCCTCGGCCTGTCGATGGTCGACGGCATGGCGGCCCAGTCGGGCGGCTCGCTGCGGCTGTCGAGCTGCCCGGGCGGCGGCACCACGGCCGAGCTGCGGCTGCCGTGCGCCGAGGGCAAGCCGGCGACCCGCGCCGCCGCCGCCGACCTGCGGCAGCGTCGATCCCTTACAGGATCCTGCTGGTCGACGACGACGCGCTGGTCTGCAGCACCACCTCGAGCATGCTGGCCGACCTCGGCCACAGGTGCGCGAGGCCCCGTCCGGCAAGGCGGCGCTCGAGATCCTGCATGCCGGGGCTGTGGTCGATCTGGTGCTGACCGATCAGGCCATGCCCGGCATGACCGGCATGCAGCTTGCCGCGCAGATCCGCACAGTCTGGCCCGACCTGCCGGTCATGCTGACGACCGGCTATGCCGAGCTGCCGGATCGGCAGGGCCTGAACCTGCCGCGCCTGGTGAAGCCCTACGGCCAGGAGGAGATGGCCGCGGCGATCGCCAGCCTGATGCGCGCTCGTCGACTCAATAGCCGCGCGCACGGTCGAACCGGTTGATCAGCGGCAGGCCCTCGAGATAGCGCTGCAGGTTGGCGAGGAAGATGTCGACGATGCGACGGTTCTCGGCCTCGACCGTGCTGGCCGAGTGCGGCGAGATCAGCACGTTCGGCAGGTCCCACAAAGGGCTGTCCCCGGGCAGCGGCTCGACCTCGGCGACATCGAGCGCGGCGCCGCCGAGGCGGCCTCGCGCAAGCGCCTGGACCAGCGCCCGCTCGTCGACCACCGGGCCGCGCGCGACGTTGACCAGCAGCGCGCCCTCCGGCATGGCCGCAAGCTCGGCAGCACCGATCAGCCCCTCGGTCTCCGGCGTCAGCGGACAGGCCAGGACCAGCGCGTCGATCTCGCCGAGTGCGGCCGCGAGCCCGGTCATCGGCAGCACGCGACGTACGCCATCGGGCGGTGGCGCATCGGGCCTGCGCCGCGCGCCCCAGACCTCGAGGCCCTGCGCCGCGAGACGCTCTGCGATCGCCCGGCCGGCGGCGCCGAGGCCTACTACCAGCGCCCGCCTGCCGGCGAGCTCCCTGTTGGTGTAGCGCTGCCAGTGATGCGCGCGCTGCATGCGCTGCAGGCGCGGCACGTCGCGATAGAAGTAGAGCAGGCCAAGCAGCACGAACTCGGCGAGCGGCGCGCCGTGCACGCCGGCCGCGGTCGTGAACAGCAGGTCGCTGTCGATCAGGCCGGTGCGGCGCAGCCGCTCGCCGATGCCGGCGCTGGTGCCCTGCACCCAGCGAAGGCGCGGCGCGTGCTCGAGCAGCCGCTCGGGCGCCAGCCAGTCGAAATCGAACAGGATGTCGGCCTCGCGAAGATGCGCGAGCCACTGCGCGCGCTGCGCCGCGCTCAGCGCCCGCGGCCGCCCGTCGTGATCGGCGACGTAGCGCGGCACCGGCAGGAGATCCGGCGCAAAGATCACCTCGATCCGGCCTGGCGCCGCGGCGGCGATCCGCTCCGCCTGCTCGGGCTCGAGCGGCGAGGCGATCAGGATTTTTTGCGGCCGGTTTTGCTCCATGACGGCTTTCTAGACACCCCGAGATGGCGATCCTGCAGCTTGAGGTCGGCGGCCAGCGCCGCCGCGGCGCCGGTCCAGACCGAGCGCCCCTTCTCGAGGACGACGCAGCGGTCGGCCAGCGGCAGCAGCTCCTGCAGATTCTTGTCGACCAGCAGCAAAGCGAGGCCTTCGGCCTTGAGCTTGGCGATCGCCTGCCAGATCTCGCGCCGGATCAGCGGCGCCAGACCTTCGGTCGCCTCGTCGAGCAGCAAGAGCCTCGGGTTGGTCATGAGCGCGCGGCCGATCGCCAGCATCTGCTGCTCCCCGCCGGAGAGCGTCCGGCCGGACTGACCGGCGCGCTCGCGCAGATGCGGGAACAGGGCATAGACCCCCGCCAGCGTCCAGGGACCGGGGCGCGCGGCCGCGACGAGGTTCTCCAGCACGGAAAGATTGCCGAACACGCGCCGGCCCTCGGGCACGAGGCCGATGCCGCGGCGCGCGATCTCGAACGCATCGAGGCCGGCGAGGTCGATGCCCTCGAATGCGACCCTGCCGCGCGCCGGCGGCACGAGGCGAAGGATCGAGCGGATGGTGGTGGTCTTGCCCATGCCGTTGCGGCCGAGCAGCGCCACCATCTGGCCGGGGCCGACCTCCAGGCTGACGCCGAACAGCGCCTGGCTCGGCCCGTAGAAGGTCTCGATCGCCTCGACCGACAGCATGGCTCAATCGCCCAGATAAGCTTCGCGCACGGCGGCGGAGGCGCGGATCGCATCGGGCGTGCCGGTCGCGATCACGCGGCCGTAGACCAGCACCGAGATCCGGTCGGCGAGCGCGAACACCGCGTCCATGTCGTGCTCGATGAGGAGCATCGCGGTCTCGGCGCGCAAGCCCCCGAGAACCTCGGTCATCCGGCGCGCATCCTCGCTGCCGAGGCCGGCCATCGGCTCGTCGAGCAGCAGCAGCTTGGGCCGCATCGCGAGCGCCACGGCGAGCTCGACCTGGCGGCGCTCGCCGTGCGAGAGGGCGCCTACCCGCTCCTGCGCGCGGCCGGCGAGGCCGACGCGCTCCAGCGCCGCCATCGCGGGCTCGATCAGGCGCCGGTCGGTGCGCACCGGCGAGAAGAAGCGAAAGCTCGAGCCCTGCCCCGCCTGCACTGCCAGCATGACGTTGCGCAGCGCCGAGAACGCTGGTGCGAGGGAAGAAATCTGGAAGGTGCGCGCCAGACCCATGCGGGCCCGCCTTGCGACCGAGAGCGCGCCGACGTCGCGGCCCAGGAACCGGATGCTGCCGGCATCCGGCGCAAGCTCGCCCGCGATCTGGGCGAGCAGGGTCGTCTTGCCGGCGCCGTTCGGACCGATCTGGGCGTGGATCTGGTGCGGATGGACTTCTAGCGAGACACCGTCGGTCGCGCGCAGGGCCCCGAACGACTTCGTCAGCCCTTCGACCTCGAGGACCGGCTCAATCATGACGCGCCGGTCCTGCCACGAGGCCGATCAGGCCGCCGCGCGCGAACAGCACGACGCCCAACAGGATCAGCCCCAGGATCAGCTGCCAGCGGTCCGTCATGCCGCCGATGACCACCTCCAGCAGCACGAACAGGGCAGCACCAGCGAGCGGCCCGAACAGCCGGCCGACGCCGCCCAGGATCACGAAGACCATGATCTCGCCGGACTGGTGCCAGGACAGCATCGACGGGCTGACGAAGCCGTTCAGCTCGACGAACAGGGCGCCGGCAAGCCCGGTGATCATGGCCGACAGCACGAAGGCCGCAAGCTTGATCGGATAAGGTGCGATGCCCACGGCAGCGAGCCGCCGCTCGTTCTGGCGCGCGCATTGCAGCGCCGCGCCAAAGCGCGAGCCGACGATCCGGGCACTCGCGAGCAGCGCTGCCAGCAGGAGCACGAAGCACACCGCGAAGAACTGCAGATCGTCGCCGAGATCGACGCCCGGCAGGCGGTTGCCCAGATAGAGCGGCAGGCCGTCCTGGCCGCCATAGGTCGGGATCGAGATGGCGAGGTAAAAAATCATCTGCGCGAACGCGAGCGTGATCATGATGAAGTAGACGCCCGAGGTGCGCAGGCTGACCGCGCCGATCAGGACGGCCGCGACCGCCGCGACGACGACAGCAACCGGCCACAGCACCAGCACCAGATCGCTGCCGGGAAACGCGATCGGCCAGCTCAGCACCGCCGAGCCCTCGAAGGCATGGTGCGCGAGGATGCCGGCGGCATAGCCGCCAAGGCCGAAGAAGGCGGCATGGCCGAAGCTCACGAGCCCGCCATAGCCGAGGGCCAGGTTCAGCCCGACGCCGGCGAGCGCCAGGATCGCGACGCGTGACGCGAGCGAGACGTAGAACGGCTCGCCGAGTGCGTGTGCCGCCAGCGGTGCTGCCAGCAGCAGCAGCGTGAGGCCCCCGTTGAGTGCGGTCTCGGCGCGCAGCTCAGGCATCGACCGGGAACAGGCCCTTCGGCCGCCAGGCGAGCACCAGCGCCATGACCAGATAGATCGCGACCGAGGCGAGCGCCGCGCCGACGCCACTGGCCTCGGCGGGCGGCAGGAACAGGGCGAACGCGCGCGGCAGCAGCGCGCGCCCGAGCGTGTCCACCACGCCTACCAGGATGGCGCCGAGCAAGGCACCCTTGATCGAGCCGATGCCGCCGATCACCACCACCACGAAGGCGAGGATCAGGACCGGCTCGCCCATGCCTATCTCGACCGACTGCAGCGCGCCGACCAGAGCGCCCGCCAGGCCCGCCAGCATGGCGCCGAGCGCGAACACCAGCGTGTAGAGGGTGCGGATGTCGACGCCGAGCGCTGCGATCATCTCGCGATCGGACTCGCCCGCCCGGATCCGCATGCCGAGCCGCGTGCGGGCGATCAGGACGTAAAGTCCCAGGGCGACCAGCACGCCGACCGCGATGATCGCGAGGCGATAGACCGGATACTGGCCGCCGCCCGGCAGCGGCACGGCACCCGAGAGCGCGTCTGGAATGTTCAGGTAGAGCGGTTGCGCGCCAAAAATCCAGCGCGTGGCCTCGGCAAGGATCAGGATCAGGCTGAAGGTGGCCAGCACCTGGTCGAGGTGGTCGCGATCGTACAGGCGGCGGATGACCACGACCTCGATCAGAGCGCCCGCCAGCGCGGCGGCTATCAGCCCCGCGCCGAGCCCGAGCCAGAACGAGCCGGTCTGCGCGACCGTCCAGGCGCAGGCGAAGGCGCCGACCATGTAGAGCGAGCCGTGCGCGAGGTTGATCAGCCCCATCACCCCGAACACCAGGGTGAGCCCCGCCGCCATCAGGAACAGCATGACGCCGAGCTGGACGCCGTTCAGCAGCTGCTCGAGCAGGAAGGCGGCGGACAAGGCTTACCGACCGGGCGGCTGCCGCGCGCCAGAAAAGGGCGCGCTGCAGGGTCGCATCACATCTCGCATTCGGCCGCATAAGCGTCGGCGTGATCCTCCATCGCCACGCCGACCACGCGGTTGGTCAGGACGTCGCCTTCCTTGACCACCTCGCGCACGTAGATGTCCTGGATCGGATGATGGTTGGGGCCGAACTTGAAATCGCCGCGCACCAATTCGAACTCGGCCGCCTCCAGCGCGGCACGGAACGCGTCCGGATCGTCGATCGAGGCCTTGGCGAGCGCCGAGGCGAGCAGCCGCGCCGCATCGTAGCCCTGGCTGGCGTAGAGCGACGGCAGCCGGCCGTAGGCCTCCTGGAAGGCCGCGACGAACTGCGCATTGGCCGGATTGTCCAGGTCCTTCGACCATTGCGAGGTGTTCTTGACGCCGAGCGCGGCGTCGCCGATCGCGGCGAGGATGTCCTGAGAGAACGAGAACGCCGGGCCGAACACCGGCACGTCCAGGCCGGACTGGGCGTACTGCTTCATGAACGCGATGCCCATGCCGCCGGGCAGGAAGAAGAAGATCGAATCGGGGCCGGCCTCGCGGATCGCGGCGATCTCGGCAGCGTAGTCGGTCTGGCCGAGCTGGCTGTAGGTCTCGCCCGCGAGATCGCCCTTGTAGAAGCGCTTGAAGCCCGCGAGCGCGTCTTTGCCGGCCGGATAGTTGGGCGCCAGGATGTAGGCGTTGGAAAAACCGTTGTCGGAGACGTACTGGCCCATCGCCTCGTGCAGGTTGTCGTTCTGCCAGGCGACGTTGAAGTAGTTCTCGTGGCAGGCGCGGCCGGCGAGCTGCGAGGGGCCGGCGTTGGGGCTGATGTAGAAGACGCCATCAGCCACCGCCGACGGCACCACGGCGAGCGCCAGGTTCGACCAGATGATGCCGGTCAGGATGTCGACCTCGTCGCGCTTGATGAGCCTGTCGGCGATCTGCTTGGCCGTATCCGGCTGCATGGCGTCGTCCTCGACCAAGAGCTCGATTTCCTGGCCGCCGAGCGCTGCCGCCCTCCTCCTCCATCGCCAGCATGAAGCCGTCGCGCACGTCGATGCCGAGGCTCGACCCGCCGCCGGAGAGCGTGGTGATCATGCCGATCCTGACGGGCTCCGCCTTTGCGCCGGCCGACGCCACGAGTGCCGTGCCGAGCAGCACGCCGATCCATGCGTTGCTTGTCACTGGTCCCTCCTCGGATTTGTTCCCTTGCCGCAAAGACCTTGTAGCCGGATGCGGCGATCATGGCGCCCGCGCGCGGCGACCGCAACGCGCCTGCCGTCCCTTGACAAAGAGCCGCCAACATGCGTGCGTATATCAAACATTTGTTCGACATGCGAACGCAAGCAACAGGGTAGGACCGGCAGGACCAGCCCCGCAGGACAAGCAAGGAGGCAAGGATGCGACGTCTGAGTTTGGCCGGTCTCGTCGCGATCAGCGTCGCCTTTGGCGCCCCGGGCAGGCGCTGGCCCAGGAGCCCGAGGTCACGCTTACGGTGCATCACTTCCTGGGTCCGCAGTCGCCAGCCCACACCCAGTTCATCGAGCCCTGGGCGCGCCGGATCGAGGAGCAGTCGGACGGCCGCATCGAGGTCGAGATCTATCCTTCGATGTCGCTCGGCGGCGCCCCGCCGGAGCTGTACCGCCAGGTGCGTGACGGCGTCGCCGACATCGTCTGGACCGTGTTCGGCTACACGCCAGGGGTGTTCCCGCGCTCGGAGGTGTTCGAGCTGCCGACCGTGCATCGCGGCAGCGCTCGCGCCACGACCCTGGCGCTTCAGGACGCGCTCGATCAGATCTCGGCCGACTTCGAGGACGTTCACCCGATCCTGATCCACGCCCATGCCGGCCAGGCCATCCACATGGTCGACCGGCCGATTCACAACGTCGAGGACCTGGCCGGGCTCAAGCTGCGCATTCCGTCGCGCACCGGCGCCATGCTGATCGAGGCCTGGGACGCGCAGCCGGTCGGCATGCCCGTGCCCGAGCTGCCCCAGGCGCTGTCGAAGAACGTGGTCGACGGCGCGCTGATCCCGTTCGAGGTCGTGCTGCCGCTCAAGGTCCATGAACTCACCAAGCAGTCGATCGAAGGTCCGGACGGCCGGCGGTTCGGCACGACCGTTTTCGGCTACCTGATGAACAAGGAGCGCTACGACAGCCTGCCGGACGATCTCAAGGCGATCCTCGATGCCAACTCCGGCGCCGAGATCGCCGGCGAGATCGGCCAGGTCTGGGACGACATCGAAATCCCCGGCAAGGAGGCCACGCTCGCGTCCGGCAGCGAGATCATCGTGCTCGACGAGACCGCGATGATCGGGTTCGACGAGCGCTCCAAGGAGGTGGAGGAGCACTGGCTCGCGGACATGGACGCCCAGGGCATCGACGGCCAGGCGCTGCTCGATGCGGCCAAGGCTGCGGTCGCGGCGCACAGCGAGACCAACTGACCGCCCGACCGATGCCACCAACCAGCAAGGAGGCGAGGATGCGACGTCTGAGTTGGGCTGCCGGTCTGGTTGCGACGGGCATCGCGCTTGGCATCACGGGCGGCGCCCCGGCCCAGGAGCCCGAGGTCACGCTTACGGTGCATCACTTCATCGGCCCCACGGCGCCTACCCACGCCAGGTTCGTCGAGCCCTGGGCGCGCCGGATCGAGGAGCAGTCGGACGGCCGCATCAAGGTCGAGATCTATCCTTCGATGTCGCTCGGCGGCGCACCGCCGGAGCTTTACGGCCAGGTGCGCGACGGCGTCGCCGACATCGTCTGGACCCTGCCCGGCTACACGCCCGGTGTGTTCCCGCGCTCCGAGGTGTTCGAGCTGCCGACCGTGCATCGCGGCAGCGCGGAGGCGACCTCGCGCGCAATCCAGGACGTGTTCGATCTGATCGCGCCGGATTACGAGGACGTGCACCCGATCCTGATCTACGCGCATGCCGGCCAGGCGCTCCATACGGTCGACAAGCCGATCCACAAGGTCGAGGATCTGGCCGGGCTGAAGCTGCGCATCCCGTCGCGCACCGGCGCGATGCTGATCGAGGCCTGGGACGCGCAGCCGGTCGGCATGCCGGTGCCCGAGCTGCCCCAGGCGCTGTCGAAGAACGTGGTCGACGGCGCGCTGGTGCCCTACGAGATCGTGCTGCCGCTCAAGGTCCATGAGCTGACCAACTACGCGATCGAGGGCCCCGACGGGCGCCGCTTCGGCACTTCCGTGTTCGCCTTCCTTATGAACAAGGAGCGCTACGAGAGCCTGCCGGACGACCTGAAGGCAGTCATCGACGCCAATTCGGGCGCCGCGATCGCGGGCGAGTTCGGCGCCGTCTGGGATGATGTCGAGAAGCCGGGCAAGGACGCGACGGTCGCATCCGGCAGCGAGATGATCGTGCTCGACGAGGAGGCGATGATCGGGTTCGACGAGCGCTCCAAGGAGGTGGAGGAGCACTGGCTCGCGGACATGGACGCCCAGGGCATCGACGGCCAGGCGCTGCTCGATGCGGCCAAGGCCGCCGTCGCGGCGCACAGCCAGACCAACTGAACCTCGAAGGTTCGATCCGCATCGAAAGGCAGGCGCGATGGATCAGAAGCCGCCGTTCCGCGCCGACCATGTCGGCAGCTTTTTGCGGCCGCAGCGCCTTCTGCAGGCGCGCGCGCAGCATCAGGAAGGCAGGCTCGACGACGCCGGGCTGCGCAGGGTCGAGGACGAATGCATCGCTGAGGTCGTGCGCGCCCAGGAGCGCGTCGGCCTTGAGGATGCGACCGATGGCGAGTTCCGGCGCACCTATTTCCACGTCGACTTTCTCGAGCGTCTGGATGGCGTCGAGGTCAAGGAGGCGGGCTTCACTGCCGCCTTTCGCCGCGACGACGGCACGCAGGAGACCTTCAGGCCGCCAACCATGCACATCACCGGCAGGGTCCGGCACCGGGCCTCGATCCAGGGCGCCGACTTCGACTTCCTGAAGGCGACCGCGACGCGGCTGCCGAAGGTCTGCATCCCGTCCCCCTCGATGCTGCACTTTCGCGGCGGCCGCCAGGCGATCAGCGAGACCGTCTACCCGGATCTCGACGTGTTCTACGCCGACCTCGCCGCCGCCTACCGCGCCGAGATCGCGGGCCTCGCCGAACGCGGCTGCCGCTATCTGCAGCTCGACGACACCAACCTCGCCTATCTCTGCGACGACAAGATCCGCGAGGCGACGAGGGCGCGCGGCGACGATCCCGACGATCTGACCCGGCGCTATTGCCGGCTGATCAACGAATCGATCGCGGGCCGCCCGGACGACATGGCCGCATGCGTGCATCTCTGCCGCGGCAACTACAAGAGCGCCTGGGTGGCGCAGGGCGGCTACGAGCCGGTCGCCGAGATCCTGTTCAACGAGCTCGCGATCGACGGCTTCTTCCTGGAGTACGACGACCAGCGCTCGGGCGACTTCGCGCCGCTGCGCTTCGTGCCGCCCGGCAAGACGATCGTGCTGGGCATCATGACCTCGAAGAAGGCGGACCTCGAGAGCAAGGACGCACTCAAGCATCGGATCGACGAGGCCGCCCGCTACGTGCCCATGGAGCAGCTCGCGATCAGCCCGCAATGCGGCTTCTCGTCGACCGTCCAGGGCAACCAGATCACCGAGGACGTGCAGTGGCGCAAGCTCGAGCGCCTGGTCGAGGTCGCCGCCGAGACCTGGCGCTGAGCGGCCGGCGAACGACGGTCTGGAGGCGCCCTTGCGTCAAACCCTCGAGCGCGTCGTGCTGTGGTGGGCGCTTCTGGGCGGCGTGGGCCTGCTGCTGATCGTTGGCGCCACCGCGTTCAACATCGGCGCCTTCGCCGCCGACATGGTGGCCCGCCGCTTCGGCGCCTCGGTCCATGCCTTTCCCGGCTATGAGGACTTCGTGCGGCTGACGGTCAGCGCCGCCGTCCTCATGCTGTTCCCCTATTGCCAGCTGCGGCGCGGCCATGTCGCGGTCGACCTGCTGGTCGAGCGCATGCCGCGTGCGGTCCAGCGCGCGATCGACGCGATCTCGCTGATCGGCATGACCATGCTGGTCCTGTTCCTGCTCTACTGGATGGTGATCGGCATGGCCGAGACCCGTGACGACCACGCCGTCTCGCGCGTGCTCGGCTGGCCGGAGTGGCCGTTCTATCTGCCGGGGCTGGTCTCGCTGGCGCTCTGGGCCCTGGTCGCCGGCCGTCGATGCCGGGCGGGCCCTGCAGGGCCTGCAAAGGCGATGACCGAGCGCGAGATCGTCGGGATCGTCGGTCTTCTGGCGCTGTTCGTCCTGCTGATGCTGCGCATCCCGGTCGGCCTGACCATGACCGCGGTCGGCATCGGCGGCTCGTATGTGCTGAGCCTCGCGGCGCCGCATCTGCGCTTCGAGCCGTATCTGCGGCAGTTCAAGACGCTGCTGTGGAACACGGTCGCCAACTACGACCTTTCGGTCGTGCCGCTGTTCGTGCTCATGGGCTTTCTCGCCGCGCACGCCAATCTCTCGCGCGACCTGTTCCAGGGCGTCAACGCGCTGATCGGCCGCCTGCGGGGCGGCGTCGCGATGGCGGCGGTCGGCGCCTGCGCCGGCTTCGGCGCGGTGTGCGGCTCCTCGCTCGCGACCGCCTCGACCATGGGCCGGGTCGCGCTGCCCGAGCTCAAGCGCATGCGCTACGAGGGCAGCTTCGCGACCGGCACGCTCGCCGCCGGCGGCACGCTCGGCATCCTGATCCCGCCCTCGGTGCCTCTGGTGATCTACGCGATCATCGTCGAGGCCTCGATCATCGAGATGTTCCAGGCGGCGATCGTGCCCGGCCTGATCGCGGTCGCGGGGTTCATCGCGGTGATCGCGCTGCTGGTCCGGCTGCGGCCGGATCGCGCGCCGCTCGGCGACCCGATGTCGGCGGATCGAGCGGCGGCAGCGCGCTGATCCGCCTGATTCCGGTGCTGGCGATCTTCGGCGCGATCATCCTCGGCCTCGGCATGGGCCTGTTCACGCCGACGCCTGCGGCCGGCGCCGGCGTGTTCGCGATCCTGGTCTACGGCCTCTTCATGCGCCTGTTCGGCGAAGGGCTGACGCTTCAGCGCATCGGCCTGTCGCTGCGCGATACCGCCGTCACCACGGCCATGATCTATTTCATCCTGTTCGGCGCCGAGGTGCTGAAGGGCTTCTTCGCTCGCTCCGGCCTGCCGGCCGCGCTCGCCACCTGGGCGAGCACCAGCGGTCTCGATCCCTGGCTCGTCCTGGTCGCCATGCTGGTGATCTTCATCGTTCTCGGCTGCTTCATGGAATCGCTCTCCATGATCCTCGTGATCGTGCCGTTCTTCTGGCCGGTGCTGGTCGATCTCAACGGCGGCGCCTATGCGCTCGCCGACAGCGCCGCCTACGGCATCGACCCCGAGGAACTGAAGATCTGGTTCGGCATCCTGGCGCTGGTGGTGGTCGAGCTCGGCCTGATCACGCCGCCCGTGGGCCTGAACGTGTTCATCATCTCGAGCCTCGCACCCGACACCAGGATGGGCGACACCTTCAAGGGCGTCATGCCGTTCTTCGCGGTCGAGATCCTGCGCGTGGCCCTTCTGGTCGCGGTACCGGCGATCTCCCTCACCTTGCCGCGACTGCTCTCGCAGTAGGATGGCGGGATGCATGCGCACGCAGGTCGGCATCGTCGGATCGGGACCGGCCGGGCTGCTGCTGGCGCAGCTGCTGCACCTTCGGGGCATCGAGACGGTGATCCTCGAGCGCCGCAGCCGCGCCTATGTCGAAGGGCGCATCCGCGCCGGCGTGCTCGAGCAGGGCACGGTCGCCGTGCTGAACGAGGCAGGCGTCGGCGAGCGCATGCGGCGGGAGGGCTTGGCGCATGAGGGCATCCGCCTCAGCTTCGGCGGCCGGCTGCATCGCATCGACTTCAAGGCGCTGGTCGGCGGCGCGGTCACCGTCTACGGCCAGACCGAGGTCACCAAGGACCTGATCGAGGCGCGCCTCGCCGCCGGCGGGCAGATCGTGTTCGAGGCCGAGGATGTCAGCATCCACGGCTTCGATGGCAGAGCCGAAGATCCGCTTCATGCACGACGGCCGGCGAAGGGAGCTCGCCTGCGACTTCATCGCCGGCTGCGACGGCTTTCACGGCGTCTGCCGCCAGAGCGTGCCGCCGGGCGCGCTCCGCACGTACGAGCGGGTCTACCCGTTCGCCTGGCTCGGCATGCTGGTCGAGGCGCCACCGGTCTGCGACGAGCTGATCTACGCCCATCACGAGCGCGGCTTTGCCCTGTTCAGCATGCGCTCGCCGACCCGCTCGCGCCTCTACGTCCAGTGCGCGCCGGACGAGGACCTGGACGCGTGGCCGGATGCGCGGATCTTCGACGAGCTGCGCCTGCGGCTTGGCGGCGAGACGCGCCGACGCGCTGCAGGCCGGCCGCTGCCTCGAGAAGAGTTTTGCACCGATGCGCAGCTTCGTCGCCGAGCCGATGCGCTTTGGCCGCCTGTTCCTCGCGGGCGATGCCGCCCACATCGTGCCGCCGACCGGCGCCAAGGGCTTGAATCTCGCAGTCGCCGACGTGCGCGCCCTCGCGCGCGCGCTCGCCGCCTTCTACGCCTCCGGCCGCACCGACCTCCTGGACGACTACTCCGCGACCTGCCTGCGCCGGGTCTGGAAGGCGCAGCGCTTCTCGTGGTGGATGACCTCGATGCTGCACCACTTTCCCGGCCGCAACCCCTACGACGATCGCGTCCAGCTGGCCGAGCTCGACTACCTCACCAGCTCGCGCGCCGCGGCGCAGGCGCTGGCCGAGAACTATGTGGGCCTGCCGTTCGAGGATGCGGAATGAGGTCAGGGCAGTGCCGCAGCGATTTTTTGGGCTGCCTGCTGGAGGACCGGCAGGTAGCTTCGCACGACCTCGTCGGGCGTGGTGCGGCTGGCATGGGTGCTGGCGTTCATCGCCGCGAGCACGCGGCCGCGCTTGTTGCGCACCGGCACCGCGATCGAGATCAGGCCCTCCTCCAGCTCCTGGTCGACCAGGCACCAGCCCTGCTGCCCGACCGTCCGCAGGATGCCCTGCAGCGCCGCCAGATCGGTCACCGTGTGCTCGGTGCGCCGGCGCACCGGGCAGCTGCAGAGATGCTGCTGCAAAGCGTCGTCCGCGAGGTGGGCGAGCAGCACGCGGCCCATCGAGGTCGTGATCGCCGGCAGCCGGGCGCCGATGGCGAGCGCCACCGACATGATCCGCTTGGTCGGCACGCGCGCGACGTAGACGATGTCGCAGCCCTCCAGCACCGAGGCCGAGCAGCTCTCGTGGATGGTGGCGCTGACCTCCTCCATATACGGCATGGCGACGTCCCACAGCTCCATCGACGACAGATAGGAGAAGCCGAGGTCGAGCACTTTCGGCGTCAGCCGGAACCTGCGGGCGTCGCTCGCGACGTAGCCGAGCGTTTCCAGCGTCAGCAGAAAGCGTCGTGCCGCCGCGCGCGTGAGCCCGGTGCGCTGCGCGACCTCGCTCAGCGTCATCTCGCGCGCGTCCTTGGAGAAGGCGCGCAGCACGGCGAGGCCGCGCGCCAGGGACGCCACGAACTCGCGCTCGACCGTACCCTTTCGCTCCACGTCCATGCCTGCGCTCTTCCGCATAACGAGCCATATCCCTTGACAGGTTGCGCCGGATTGCGTTCGTCTGGCAAACAAATGTTCGTCATCCGAACTGCTCTGACTTCTGACGATCACGGGAGACGCCGGCCGTGAGCCAGCGCTACAAGCCGAGGGACTGGCAGGCCCAGCCGCCTTACCTGCACGAGCCCTATCGCTCGACCGTGCTGCGCGCGCCGAAGAAGCCGCTGATCCCGCTGCCGCAGACCCTCTCCGAGATCACCGGGCCGGTCTACGGCCAGGATTGCGTGACCGATCTCGATGCCGATCTCACGCGCAACGCGGCGCGCAACGGCGAGCCGCTCGGCGAGCGGATCATCGTCACCGGGCGCGTGCTGGACGAGGACGGCCGCGCCCGTGCCCGATACCCTGATCGAGATCTGGCAGGCCAACGCCGCCGGCCGCTACATCCACGACGCCGACCGGCACGACGCGCCGCTCGACCCCAATTTTCTCGGCGCCGGGCGCGTCGTCACCGACGCCGAGGGCCGCTACCGCTTCGTCACGATCAAGCCCGGCGCCTATCCCTGGGGCAACCACACCAACGCCTGGCGCCCCAACCACATCCACCTCTCGCTGTTCGGGCCGAGCTTCGCGACGCGCCTGGTCACCCAGATGTACTTCCCGGGCGATCCGCTGCTGCCGCTCGACCCGATCTTCAACGGCGTGCCCGACGAGGCCGCCCGCGCGCGCCTGATCGCCGCCTTCGCGCTCGAGGCGACCGAGCCCGGCTGGGCGCTCGGCTACGCGTTCGACATCGTGCTGCGTGGCCGCGAGGCGACGCCGATGGAGGCCTAGGCATGGCCGGGCAGACGCCCTCGCAGACGGTCGGGCCCGTTCTTCGCCTACGGCCTGACGCCCGAGCTCTACCGCTACGCTTATCGCAGCGCGGTCGGCGATCGCCTCGTGCAGAGCGGCACCGAGGGCCAGCGCATCCGGATCGAGGGCCGCGTGCTCGACGGCAACGGCGAGCCGATCCCCGATGCCATGATCGAGCTCTGGCAGGCGAACGCGCACGGCCGCTACAACCATCCGGCGGACGATCGCGCAGCGACAACCTGCTCGACCCGGATTTTCGGGGCTTCGCGCGCACCGGCACGGGCGCAGATCCCGAGTGCCGCTTCGTGTTCGAGACGGTCAAGCCCGGTGCGCTCGGCGACGGCCAGGCGCCGCATCTGAACCTCATCGTGCTCATGCGCGGCCTGCTCTCGCACCTCTACACGCGCATCTATTTTTCCGACGAGACAGAGGCCAATGCCGCCGACCCGGTGCTCGCCCGGGTGCCGCCGGACCGGCGCCACACCCTGATCGCGCAGCGCGACGAGGCGCCGGGCGGCGTCGTCTTTCGCCTCGACATCCACATGCAGGGGCCGGACGAGACGGTCTTCTTCGACGTCTGAGGCAAGGAGCCCGACGATGGCGCAGCTGCTGACCCTTGGCCCAGGCGATCGAGGCATCCGCTGCGCGATGGCGACACGGTCGCGATGGAGGGCTTCACCCATCTGATCCCGCATGCCGCCGGCCACGAGGTGATCCGCCAGAAGCGGCGGCGCCTGACCCTGGTGCGCATGACGCCGGACCTGATCTACGACCAGCTGATCGGCATGGGCTGCGCCAAAAAGCTCGTGTTCTCGTGGGGCGGCAATCCCGGCGTCGGCTCGCTGCACCGGCTGCGCGATGCGGTCGAGCACGACTGGCCGCGTCCGCTCGAGATCGAGGAGCACAGCCATGCCGCGATGGCGAACGCCTACGAGGCGGCGGCGGCCGGCCTGCCGTGCGCGATCTTTCGCGGCTATCGCGGCGCCGAGCTCGCCCGCGTCAATCCCAACATCAAATTCATCGCCTGCCCGTTCACGGGCGAAAAGCTCGCCTGCGTGCCGGCGCATCAAGCTCGACTGCGCGATCATCCATGCGCAAAAGGCGAACCGGCAGGGCGACGTGCTGATCGAGGGCATCGTCGGCGTGCAGAAGGAGGCCGTGCTGGGTGCTGCGCGCTCGGTCGTGACGGTCGAGGAGGTCGTCGACGACCTCGGGCCGCAAAGCCCCAACGCCTGCATCCTGCCGAGCTGGACGGTCGGCACGATCGCGCTGGTTCCGGGCGGCGCGCACCCGTCCTATGCGCATGGCTACTACCCGCGCGACAACGCCTTCTACAAGGCCTGGGACCGGATCGCCCGCGATCGCGACAGCTTTTTGGCCTGGATGGACGAGCACGTGTTCCGCTCGGGCCCCGAGGCGTTCGCGCGTCATGCCGCCAAGGCCGCCTGAGGAGCCCGCCGATGGCGTACACCGCCCCCGCCTACACTGCGAATGAGATCATGACCGTGGTCGCCGCGCGCGCGCTCGAGAGCCGCGATGTCTGCTTCGTCGGCATCGGCGCACCGTCGGCCGCCTGCAATCTCGCAAGGCTCACGCATGCGCCGGACATCGTCCTGATCTACGAATCCGGCACGATCGCCACGCGCCCCGAGGTGCTGCCGCTCTCGATCGGCGACGGCGAGCTGTGCGAGACCGCGCTCACCACGGTCTCGGTAGCGGAAATGTTCCGCTACTGGCTGCAGGGCGGGCGGATCACCAAGGGCTTTCTGGGCGGCGCCCAGATCGACCGGTTCGCCAACCTCAACACCACCGTGATCGGCGACTACGGCAAGCCCAAGGTGCGCCTGCCGGGCGGCGGCGGCGCGCCCGAGATCGCCACCTCCTGCGGCGAGATCTTCATCATCATGAAGCAGACGAGGCGCAGCTTCGTCGAAAAGCTCGACTTCGTCACCTCGCTCGGACATGGGCAAGGCGGCGACGACCGCGCCCGTCGCGGCGTGACGACCAAAGGCCCCACGAGGATCATGACCGACCTTTGCGTCCTCGAGCCGGAACCCGCGAGCAAGGAGCTCTGGGTCACCTCGATCCATCCCGGCGTCACGCGCGAGCAGATCACGGCGCACACCGGCTGGCCGGTGCGCTTTGCGCCCGATGCGACCGAGACGCCCGCGCCGACCGCGGGACGAGCTCGAGGTGCTGCGCGCGCTGCATGCCCGCACGGCCGCCGCGCATGGCGACGAGGACCAGAGCGAGGCGGCCTGACGACTCAACGCCGGCTTCGCGCTGCGGCGCCGACAGGGCCCGAACTCTTCGCGTGCTGTCTTCGAGAAAGATAGGAGGGCAACGCCACGGAGGCCGGCGGTGAAATGCCGCCGGTCTTGCCCGCGCGCCTCTCTGTGCGGCGATGCAACCGTGGCGTTGCCCCGTAATACCCGGACAGTATGCCCGACAGTTCTCAAACGAGGGTTAACGCCGCGACGGCTCGATCGCCGCCCATGGTATGCTCCCTCGCCGGGCGATGACCAAGATGCCGGAAAGGCCGTTCGATGAGCGCACCGATCGTGGTGATCAACCCCAACTCGAGCGAGGCCGTGACCGGCGCGATCGATCGCGCGGTCGCACCCTTGCGCATGGCGGGCGGCCCTTCGATCGAGTGCGTGACGCTGGCCGAAGGCCCGCCCGGCATCGAGACCCAGGCCCATGTCGAGCAGGTGGTGCAGCCGATCGCCCGCCTGGTGCGCGCGCGCGAGGACGCCGCGGCCTTCGTGATCGCCTGCTTCAGCGATCCGGGCCTGCAGCTCGCGCGCGAGGCCACGGCGCGCCCGGTGCTCGGCATCGCCGAATGCGGCATGCTCGTCGCGCTGACGCTGGGCGAGCGCTTCGGCATCGTCTCGATCCTCGCAGGCTCGGTGCCGCGCCATCTTCGCTACGTCCGCCAGCTCGGCCTTGCGGCGCGCTTTGCCGGCGACCTGCCGATCGGGCTCGGCGTCGCCGAGCTCGCCGACGAGGGCAAAACCCTGGTGCGGCTAGCGCGATCGGCTCCGAGCTGCGCGACCACCACGGCGCCGACGTGCTGGTGCTGGGCTGCGCCGGCATGGCGCAGTACCGCCACCAGATCGAGCAGGCGATCGGCCTGCCGGTGGTCGACCCGACCCAGGCCGCCGTCACCATGGCGATCGGCGCCGTCCGCCTCGCCGAGGCGCAACGGGCCGTCATCCTAATCGGCGCCGAAGGTCAGAGCGGAGGTCATAGCTGCCGCGATACGGCAGGCCGACGCTCTTTGCGGATAGCGCTCCTGATGCGATCTTCGAGGCCGTCGATCTCAGATGAAACCTTGTCCCAGATGACGTCAAGCCGACCTCGATCGATCTCATGCTTCACGGCGTATACTTCGGGTGGATGGATCATGTTGCGAATGCCATGCGGTGAGAACGAGAACCACTTGGGAGCCCTCACGATGCTTTTCAGCAACCGGGTCGACCGCGTTGCACGCGTGACAGATGTCGACTGGCTCGAACCGACAGAATCGCCTTATCAGCCCCTGATATTGGCTCCAGTCGACGACAGCTCGCGGCACAGGTCTGAGCCCATTCGCCTCGTGCAGCAGATCCGAAATCAGGTTCTCGATGTGATCGTGGTGCCGGTGGATCATTGCGACTATGTCGACGTTCTGACCCGGCGCTACGATCTGCGCCTTTGATCGCCCACATCCTGGGCAAGTCCAATCCCTCTCCTTCTCCAAGAACCCGCCGCTCGTCTTGATCTTCAGCGAACCTATGAGGTCAGCGATCTCGGCGTGGCGCCACTGCGCACTCCCTTTCGGGGACGTTCCGCTTTGGGGCCGCTTGCCGCGCGGCCATGGAGAGTCCAAAGTGTGAACTGCCATGCTCTCACCTGAGGGTGGCCGGCGGCGGGGTCGCGAGGTTGCCAGCCAGTGCCCCGCCGCCACCTATCTGCGGCGCAATGTATCCCGACTACCCGCTCTTGAAAGGCGCGAATTTATCCACAGCGGTGTGGATTGCGGGGAGGCATCAGGCTTTCCCAGCATTCCCAGCGCCTCACCTTGGCACAAGCTCGGTGGATAAGTGCTTATCGTCACGTGAAAGAGACGATTGCCAAACCCGTCTCGTGCCGGTCCTTCAGTTGACCGTGTGGCTGGCCTAAGGTTTCGCCTGGCGGGCCTGCCATTCCTCGAAGGTCAGGCGCGGCAGCTCGAAGCGGTCGTGGGTGCGCACGTAGCCGCCGCCGAACAGGCGGCCGATCGGCGCAAAGTCCGGCGCCACCCGCAGGGTAGTCGGGATCGACGATGCCGTCGCGCACATGCAGCCACAGCACCTCGCCAAGGATGATGTAGCGCTCGCGGCCGGGCTGCAGCGTCATCAGGCGCCGGCATTCGAGATGCACGGGCGACTGCGCGATCCGCGCCGCCCGGACCCGCCGGCGGGCAGCAGATCGAGCCCCGCGACCTCGATCTCGCTGACCTCGGGCGGAAAGTCCGTAGCGCAGAGGTTCATGGCCTGGGCGATCGGCTCGTCGACCAGGTTGACCACGAACTCGCCGGTATCGCGGATGTTGTTGGTGGTGTCCTTGGCGCCGCCGGACGCCGCGACGCCGAGGCCCAGCACCACGATCGGCGGCTCCTCGGCCAGCACGTTGAAGAAGCTGAAGGGGGCCGCGTTGTCGTGACCGGCGGGCGAGCGGCTCGTGACCAGCGCGATCGGGCGCGGGATCACCAGGCCGCCCAAAAGCTTGTAGCGATCGCGCGCCGCCAGCCCGGCGAGGTCAAACTCCATCAGGCGCCTCGCCTGGCGACGAGGCGCCCGCCGGCGAGCTGGCGCAGGGCGAAAAGATCGACGAAGAAGGCATAGGTGTCGTCCCATCGACGAAAGTGGTCGGCGCCGAAGCGGGCCACGGTAGTCTCGCGCAGCGCGCGGTACATCGCGAGGCGCTGCACCAGGATCTCGGCCCACTGCGCGGTCAGATCCTCGCGATCGAGACCGTGCACCCCTGGTCCGCGAGCAGCCGCGCATAGCCATCCAGCGTCTCGAAGCCGGCGAACGCCATGTCGCGCTGGACCCGAGCTGCCGCTTCCGGCTCAGCCGCTCGCCGGCCACGATGTCGGTGAACGCGATCCTGCCGCCCGGCCTCACCACTCGCGCGCACTCGGCGATCAGGCGCGGCTTGTCCGGCACATGCGCAAACGCCTCCTGGCCGATCACGACGTCGAAGCTCGCGTCCGCGAACGGCATGGCGAGCGCGCTGCCGTGCCGGAAATCCACCAGATGCTGCAAGCCCGACCAGCTCGGTCAGCCGGATCGCGCTCTGATGACGGCTTTGCGTGATGTCGAGCCCCGTGACGCGGCAGCCGAGACGGCTCGCCAGATAGCGCGCCGGCCCGCCCATGCCCGAGCACACGTCCAGCACGTGGCTCGCGCGCGTCGATGCCGGCCTTCGCGGCCAGGACGTCGACCGCCTCGAGGCCGCCGAAGTGGTCCTGGTCGTAATTCTGCAGCACCTCCTCGGTCAGCCCGTCGAGCGCGACGCCGTCCCGCTCCAGGTCGTGCAGGATCTGCTGCTCGTTGATCGGATGGCTGTCGTAGAAGCGGATAACGGCGTCGGTTCCCGGCTCCGAGTTCAAGCGGCTCTCCTCAGGCTCCGCATGCTCCTCCTCATGGCCCTTGTCCCGTACGGTAATCAGCCGTACATTGATGTCGCAAGGAGGAGCTGATGGCGACCTCGACCCGACCGAGCCGACACCGGATCGCCCGCGAGCGCAAGACGGAGCGCATGGAGCTGCGGCTTGCACCATCGGCCAAGCAGGTCATTCAGCGGGCCATGTCGGCGACCGGGCTGGCGGCCGGCGACCTTGCCTACGAAGGCGCCCGGCGCGTGCTCGAGGAGCATGAGCGGATGGTCCTGACCGGCGCCGACCGGGACGCATTCCTCGACGCGCTGCGGAACCCGCCGGAGCCGGCCGCGGCGCTGGCCGCGGCGCTGAAGCGTCACCGCGAACTCTTCGGCTGAGCCGAGCTTGATCGTCGGGATCGAGCCGCTCGGTAAGCAGCACAACCGGGCGACCTTCACCTCAGGACAGCCCGCCATCGACGACTGGTTCCGCCGCCGCGCCAGCCAGGACGAGCGGCGCAACATCGCACGGATCTTCGTGGCGCTGGATCATGAGGGCATCGTCGGCTTCTACAGCCTGAGCTCCTATACGCTGGCCCTGGACGATCTGCCGGCCGACCTCGCCCGCCGGCTGCCGCGCTACGATGCCATTCCCGCGGCGCGGATCGGCCGGCTCGCGCGCGACGAGCGCGTCCGCGGGCAAGGTGTCGGCGAACTGCTGCTCGCGGACGCCGTGCGCCGCATCCTCGGCGCGGCGCGCTCGGTCGCGGTGTTCGCGATCGTCGTCGACGCCAAGGACGACGCTGCCGCCGATTCTATCGCCGCTTCGGGTTCCAACCGTTCCCACTCCAGCCGAGGCGGTTGTTCCTGCTGACCGCCACCGCGCTCGCAGCACTCGATCGTTCGTAAGCGGGCGCCGCGCGGCTGACCGTTTCAAGGCGGCGGGACGATGCCGGTCTGCGCGGCGATCAGCCCGTAGTGCTCGATCCGGCGGTGTTTTTCGAAGGCGAACACCGTGCTCTTGTAGTGGGTGCAGAGATCGAGATCGCAGTCGAACACGATCACCTCGTCGTCCTCGGAGATCGCCTGCGCCATGATCTCGCCGGTCGGTGCTATGATGCAGGAGCCCGCGATCAGGCCGTGGCCGTCCTCCTCGCCGGCCTTCGCGGTCGACACCACCCAGCAGCTGTTCTGATAGGCGCCGGCCTGCACCGAGAGGCGGTTGTGGAACATGCGCAGATGCCAGGGCTCGGGATGGTAGATGTTGAAGGTCGGGGTGTTGTAGCCGAGCGCGATCAGCTCGACGCCCTGCAGGCCCATGACCCGATACGCCTCCGGCCAGCGGCGATCGTTGCAGATCATCATGCCGACGATCGAATCGAAGGCGCGCCAGACCGGAAAGCCGAGATTGCCGACCTCGAAGTAGCGCTTCTCGAGGTGCTGGAAGGGGATGCCCTCGCGGTGATCGGCGTGGCCCGGCAGGTGCACCTTGCGATACTTGCCGACGATCCTGCCGTCGGGTGCCGCGATGATCGAGGTATTGTAGCGATGCAGCGCCGCCCTGCTCGAGCGCGAGCTCGGCATAGCCCAGGTAGAAGCCGACGCCGAGGTCCTTCGGCAAGATCGAACAGCGGTTGGGTCGCCGCGTTCGGCATCTCGCGCTCGAACCAGGCGTCGATCTCCGCGACATCGTCGTACCAGTAGCGCGGGAAGAACGTGGTCAGCGCCAGCTCCGGGAAGACCACCAGCTTCGCGCCCATGCCGTGCGCCTCGCGCAGCATGGCGCAAAGGCGGCGCACCACCGCCTGGCGGTCGTCGCGCAGATGGATGGGTCCGAGCTGCGCCGATGCCACCCTCAGATGTCTCGCCATGGAACTCCCTCTTCTCAGAACAGCTCGGCGCCGAAGTTGCGCGCGGGTCGAGCTCAGGCGCCAGCACGCCCGATGGCTCCGCCGCAGGCCCGGCGCTTCGCGTCAGGAGCCGCCCGCGGCCGCGCTCCGCCAAAAGCTCGCCGCCATCCACGATCACCTCGCCGCGCGCGATCACCGTCACCGGCCAGCCGGTCAGCGTCATGCCGGCATAGGGGCAGTAGCCGGTCGCATCGTGCGTGGTCGCGTCCTCGACCTCGACCCGCATCTCCGGATCCCAGATCGCGAGATCGGCATCCGAGCCGATCGCGATCGTGCCTTTCCTCGGGATGCAACCCATAGATCTTGGCGGGGTTGGTGCAGCACAGCTCGACGAAGCGGTTGAGGTCGATCCGGCCGGCCTTGACCCCCTCCGAGAACAGCAGCGGCAGGCGCGCTTCGATGCCGGGAATGCCGTTCGCGATCTGCTTGAAATGCGCGTCCGGCCCCTTGGCGAGCTTGCCGGTCTCATCGAAGCGATAGGGCGCGTGGTCGGACGAGACGACCTGGAAGGTGCCGTTCCGGATGCCGCGCCACATCGCCTCCTGATCGGCCGCATCGCGCGCCGGCGGGCTGAACATCCACTTGGCGCCCTCCAGCCCCGCGGTCGAGATGGTCGGCGGAGAGGAACAGGTACTGCGGGCAGGTCTCGGCGAACACTTTTTGGCCCCGGGTCTGGGCGTCGCGGATCGCGCTCATCGAGCCTTCGGTCGTGACGTGGAACACCATCACCGGCTGGTCGACCAGGGCTGCCATCGCGATCAGGCGGTTCACCGCCTCGGCCTCGGCCAGGCGCGGATGGCTGACGGCGTGGTAGCGGGGAGCGGTGTGGCCGCGCGCCAGGAGCCGCTCGACCATCCAGCCGATCATCGCGTCGTTCTCGGCGTGCACCGAGACCATCGCCCGCTCGCGGCGCGCCAGCGCCAGCAACGCCAGCATCTGCTCGTCGTCAAGGCGCAGCAGCGGATAGGTCATGAACAGCTTCAGCGAGGAGAAGCCGTCCCCGATCAGCCCCGGCAGCTCGCCCATCACCTGCTCGCTCGGGTCGGACACGATCATGTGGAAGGCATGGTCGATCACCGCCTTCTTGGCCCGCTCGCGATAGTCGGCGACCACCTCGACCATCGACTGGCCGCGATGCTGGGCCGCGAACGGGATCACCGTGGTGGTGCCGCCATAGGCGGCCGAGACCGTGCCGCTGAAGAAGTCGTCGGCGTTCCAGACCCCCATGCCCGAGAGCTGCTCGATATGGCAGTGGCTGTCGACGCCGCCCGGCAGGACCAGCCGGTCGCGCGCATCGATCTCGCGCGCGGCCGCGGGCAGGCGCTCGGCCAGCGCCACGATGCGGCCGCCCTGGATGCCGACGTCGCACCTCGCGCTGTCGGCTGCGGTCACCACGGTGCCGTTGCGGATGACGAGGTCGAGGTCGGGCATGGGCATCACCACGGAAACGTCTGCAAAGCGCGAGCATAGCAGCATGTTCCGATCTGGTCAGGGCCATCGCCCCAATTCGACCGTACCGCGCAGATGCCGATGCAGAGCAGAAATTGGGGTAAAGTGTCGGCGGAGCGCGAGGGACGGACATGACGAAACGTTTGGATATCCACGTCGACGAGAGCGCCGAGGCGATGGCACGGCGGTTCATCGACGCCTGGCATCGCGCCGAGCGCGGCGAGGCGGTCGACGAGCATCACCTCTCGTTCGAGAGTTGGGCGGGCCTTGCCAGCGTCCTCACTCCGAGGCGGCTCGAGCTGCTGCGCCACCTCCGACGCCACCCGGCGGTGAGCATCGCCGAGCTGGCGCGGGCGCTCGGGCGCGACTACAAGCGCGTGCATGTTGACGTCGAGGCCTTGGCGGCCGCCGGGCTGATCGATCGTACGCCGGCCGGCCTACGTGCGGACTATGGCGAGATCCATACCAGGATCGCTGTCTGACGCCGCTTGGCCACTGGATTGGCAAGATCCGGGCTGCGCCAGCCGCGGGAGGTGACGCGGCTGATGACATATGCGAGACTTGCAAGATCAGAGCCCTCCCAAACCAACTCTGGCAACGTGCAGAAGGTTGACACGATGAGCGGTCCGAGAACCGGCCCAATGATAAGTCGACTTTACGGCGATGCTTCATTTCGGCGCAGTCTGGAGCGGCGACCAAAGCGTTGGCCGAGGCCTTCGCACGCGCGGCGTGGAGTGCTTTCGGCCCGACGACATCGGGCCGGGCTCCAAGCTCACTCCTGAGCTTCTGCATCATCTTGAGGCAGCCGACTTTGTTGGTGCTCTCGTGGACGATGCCGGTGCGGCCCCGAACGTCATGTTCGAGCTCGGCGCTGCTTACAACCTCCGCAAGCCGATCATCCTTTTCACTACGACCTACGACCGGTTGCTCGGGCGGCCTCCGGTATCTACCTGGTGCGAGCGACGATCGACGAGATCCCCTCGGTCTCGACCGACATCGATCGCTTCCTGCATCACGCCGGGGCAGCCACCCTTGGCGATCAGGAAGGGGACCAACAAAAGCAAAGGCCAAGTCTGTCGTGGGCCCGAGACGAGTTGGCAGATCTCCGTAGTACGCCGGGCGGTGACCGAGGCCGCCGCTTCGAGCGGCTGGTCGGCGAGGTCTTTCGGCGTCGGCGGGGAGGTCGTCCAGGCCCCATCAGACGAGGGGGCCGACCTGATCGTCTGGCTGGACGACGTCGCCTATGAGGTCGGAGGTCCCATGATCGTGCAGTGCAAACACTACGGGGTGGCTCAGGGAGCATCCGAGCCAATGCAAAACACACCGCCGACCGCCTCGAAGCATATCTCGATGCCAGCGATGCAAAGGTCGCCTTCATTGTCTATGACCACGATCGCCGCACGACGCCACCGCCCGTGGAAACACCAAAAGTGCTGGTGTTCTCGATCGACCAGCTGATCGAGCTGCTCGAACGCGGAGCACTCGCCGAGGAGGTTCTTCACCGCAGACGACGCGCCAGCATTGCGATGGTGCTCGCCGATGGCGTTCGTTGATACGGCGAGTGCGGAGCGAGCTTGCAAAGATCCGTCGAACCAAGAGGTAACAGCCAAAGGCAAGCTTCTGGAGGCGTTGGTGGGTTATGTCTTTTGCTGTGTTCCAGGTCTGGAACTTGACGAGGCGAACGTCATCAACACCTACCACAGCGAAGAGGTCGACCTTGTATTCTGGAATGATCAGAAGTTGGATGGAGTTCGATTTCTCGACTGCCCGCTTATCGTGGAGTGCAAGGTTGGTCGGCTCCGGTCTCTGGGCGAGAGTTGCGCTACTTCGCCAGTCTGCTGAAGGATCGGGGCGCCGCAACGGCATCTTCCTCGCGCTCGACGGTCACTGGCGACGCGGATGGCCCGACCGCCGCCTTCTATCATTCAGCCATTGCGCAGGCGGAGGCTGCAGGTGCTGGTGTCACCTGCGAGCTTAAGGCTTGACCCATTCCTCGGACCTTGTCGCGTTGCTCAAGCACAAGATGCTCGAGCTTACCAAGCGCCAAATACAGAAATCAAAGTCGCTGAATGAAGCTTGCCGCTCTCGATCAACCACGGCGCGCCGCCAGCACCCGGTTGCGCAGGCGCTCGAGCGGCCGGTCGTGGATGCCGAGCGCGGCCAGGTGGTCGACGGTGTTGATCAGATAGTCGGCGCAAGGCGCCGAGAAAGCCGCTGGCGCCGGCGATCGCGGCCGCCGCCTCCTCGTCCGACAGGTCGCGCGCGTAGCGCTCGTGGGCGTGGTTGATCGTGAACGTGATCGCCCGGACCGTTGCCATCGGCGTGCGCACGGCGACCCAGCGCGGCACGTAGGCATCGCTGATCATCTCGCGCCGCCAGACGATGTCGAGCTCCTCCATCGCGGCAGCGGGCGCGATGTGGTAGGCGACGCCGCGACACGACCCGCCGCGCTCCAGCCCCAGCACCAGCCCCGGCCGCTCCGGACAGCCGCGCCCGAGATGCGTCCAGAGGCAAAAGCGGCGGTGAAAGCCGTAGACCGTGCCGACCACGCGATCGGTGAAGTGGAAGGCCGGGTTCCAGATCAGCGAGCCGTAGCCGAACACCCAGACGCCCCTCGACAGATCCGCGCCGCCGAGCAGCCCGCCGAGCGACGTCGCCAGCTCCTCGTCCGAGAGGACGCGCATCAGGCCGTGATCGGCGGCGATCTTGCGCACCGCACCGCTCCTGATGCTCTCCCGGGTCAACATCGGGCCTGGCACTATATCCGGATGGTCCGCTCTTCTCCAAATCCGGTCAGCCGTTGCGGTACAGATAGCTGTACGCGTTGATCGCCGGCACGCCCCCGAGATGGGCGTAGAGCACTTTCGATCCCGCAGGGAAATAGCCTTTTCGCACGAGGTCGATCATGCCCTGCATGGACTTACCCTCGTAGACCGGGTCGGTCATCATGCCCTCGGTCCGCGCCGCGAGGCGGATGGCGTCGTTGGTCTCGGCAGAGGGCACGCCGTACGCCGGATAGGCATAATCCTCGATCAGGACGAGGTCGTCATCGGTGATCTCCCGCCGCCCCAACGCCACGAGATCGGCCGTGTGGCGCGCGATCGCGAGCACCTGGGCCCTGGTCTGCGCCGCTGTTCCGGACGCATCGATGCCGATCACGTTGCGCGATCGGCCGTCCTTGGCGAAGCCGACGAGCATGCCGGCGTGCGTCGAGCCGGTCACGGTGCAGACGATGATGTAGTCGAAACGGACCCCGAGCTCCTGCTCCTGCGCGCGTACCTCCTCGGCGAATCCGACGAAACCGAGGCCGCCATACTTGTGCACTGAGGCACCGGCAGGGATCGCATAGGGCTTGCCGCCTTTGGCTCTGACGTCCTCCAAGGCACGTTCCCAGCTCTCGCGGATGCCGATGTCGAAGCCTTCGTCGATCAGCTCGATGTCGGCGCCCAGCACGCGGCTCATCAGGATGTTGCCGACGCGGTCGTAGACAGCATCCTGGAAGGGGACCCAGCTCTCCTGCACCAACCGGCACTTCATCCCGAGCTTCGCCGCGACCGCCGCGACCTGGCGCGTATGGTTCGACTGGACGCCGCCGATCGTCACGAGCGTGTCGGCATTGGACGCGAGGGCATCGGGGATGATGTACTCGAGCTTGCGAATCTTGTTGCCGCCGAACGCCAGGCCCGAGTTGCAGTCCTCGCGCTTGGCATAAATCTCGACCGAGCCGCCCAGATGCGCCGACAGACGGTTCCAGCTTTTCGATCGGCGTCGGGCCGAAGGTCAGCGGATAGCGCTCGAATTTTTCCAGCATCGCGGTCCTCCCGCCGCATCGTGCCTCCGGCATCACCGGTTCACGATCCGGCAGCGACCATAGGCCAGCCGCGGCGCGGATTTAAGAGGCTTCAAACCCCGGCCATGGCGACTATGCTGGCGGCTCCCCGGGAGTCATCGGAGCTGACCATGATCGACCTCTACACGTGGCCCACGCCCAACGGCCACAAGATCCACATCATGCTCGAGGAATGCGGGCTGCCCTACAACGTGATCCCGATCGACATCGGTGCGGGCGACCAGTTCAATCCCGAGTTCCTCAAGATCTCGCCGAACAACAAGATGCCGGCCATGGTCGATCCCGACGGCCCCGACGGCAAGCCGATCGCGATGTTCGAATCCGGCGCGATCCTGATCTACCTCGCCGAGAAGACCGGCAAGCTCCTGCCGGCCGACCCGCGCGGGCGTTATGGCGTGCTGCAGTGGCTGATGTTCCAGATGGGCAGCATCGGCCCGATGCTGGGCCAGGCGCACCATTTCCTGCAATATGCGCCAGAGGACATCGAGTACGCCCGCAACCGCTATCGCAACGAGGCCAATCGCCTTTATGGCGTGGTCGACCGCCGCCTCAAGGAGAACCCCTATCTCGCGGGCGACGACTACAGCATCGCCGACATCGCGGTCTGGCCGTGGACCCGGTTCCCCGAGCGCCAGGGCGTCGAGCGCGCCGAGTATCCGAACTTCGTGCGCTGGTTCGACCAGATCGCGGCGCGGCCGGCGGTGCAGCGCGGCATCGAGATCCTCGCCGACCGGCGGCGCGATCTGAAGACCGACAAGCAGGCCTGGGAGACGATGTTCGGCGCCAAGCAGTACGAGCGCCGCTAGTCGGCCTACGTCAGCGCGCCGGCGCCGGTCGTCGCAGGCGCGTTACCGTGGCGGCCGGATGCTGCTCCTGCTCGGGCTCGCGGGCAGTCTCGGGCCGGTGATCGGCTGCGAGCAGCATGTACACTGCGGGCAGGATGAACAGGGTGAACAGGGTGCCGATCGACATCCCGGTCACCAGCATGATGCCGATGCTGTTGCGTGCCTCGGCCCCGGCGCCGGTCACGAACACCAGCGGCATATGGCCGAAGACGGTCGCGGCGGTGGTCATCAGAACCGGGCGCAGCCGCGTCATCGAGGCTTCCCGGATCGCCGCGATCTTCGAGCGGTTGTCCCGCTGCAGGCGGTTGGCGAACTCGACGATCAGGATGCCGTTCTTGGCGATCAGGCCGACCAGCGTGATCAGGCCGATCTGGCTATAGATGTTGACCGTCGTAAAGCCCAGAAACGTGAACGCCAGAGCGCCCGAAAGCGCCAGCGGCACCGAGCCCAGGAGCACCACGAGCGGATCGCGGAAGCTGCCGAACTGGGCCGCCAGCACGAGGTAGATCATGAGGACGGCGAAGCCGAGCGTGCCGACCAGGGTGGACCCTTCTTGCCGGATCTGCCTCGATTCGCCCGCGTAGTCGATGCTGTAGCCAGCGGGCAGGATCGCGCGCGCCGCGGCTTCCAGCGTGGCAAGCCCATCGGCCTTGGTCACGCCGGGCACGACCCCGCCCTGGACACGAAAGCTGTCGGCCTGCTGGAAACGCGCGAGCGTACGCGGCGCGGTCGACGTCTCGAGCCGGGCGACCGCGCCGAACGGCACCTGCATGCCGTCGCGGGTCCGGATCTTGTAGTCGAGAAGCTGCGCGGCGCTCGCGCGGGCATCGCGCCCGACCTGCGGGATCACCTTGTAGGCGCGCCCCTCCATGGTGAAGCGATTGACGTAGTCGCCCGCGAGCAGGATCCCCAGCTGTCGGCCGACCTCCGCGAGATCGAGCCCCAGATCGGCCACCCGTTCGCGGTCGATCACGAGCCGAACCTGCGGCAGGTCGACTTTGAGGTCGGTGTCGGCGAACATGAACTTGCCGCTCGCGAAGGCAGCGCCGACCAGTTCCGCGGCATAGCCCGCGGCTTCCTCGGCGGTCCCGGTGCCCTTGATGACCAGCTCGACGTCGTAGTTGCCGGCACCCGGCAGGGCGGGCGGCAGGGCCGCGAAGACTTGCAGTTCCTCGATCCCCGACAGCGTGCCGAAGACCTCGGGCTGGATCTCGTGGACCGTTCGCTCGCGGTCGTGCCAGTCCTTGAGGAGATAGCCGCCAAAGCCGTTCGACGGGAACACGACCTCGAACATCTTCTGGAACTCGGGTAGCGCCGCGCCGGTCTTGTAGACCTCGTCCATATGGTGCGCGGTATAGTCGAGCGTCGCGTCCGGCGCCGATGTCACCAGCAGGAAGACGATCCCCTGGTCCTCGACCGGCGCGAGCTCCTTGCCCGAGAACATGTAAAGCGGCATCGCGAGCACGCAGATGAAGGCGCCGAACGCGAGGATCTGGACACGGAAGCGGAGGACGCCGTCGAGGACCACGCCATAGCCGTCGCGAAGCCGGTCGAACGCATAGCCGACCATGCGGGTGAAGCGGCCCTCGCGACCGCTCTCCGGCGCCATGTAGGCGCTCATGATCGGCGACAGCGTGACCGCGACGATGCCCGACATGATGACGGCCATCGCCAAGGTGAAGACGAACTCCTTGAACAGGGCCCCGGTCAGGCCGGAAAGAAATCCGATCGGGGCATAGACCGCGGCGAGCGTGATCGTCATCGCGACGATCGGGGCAAACAGCTGGCGCGAGCTGGTCAGCGCCGCCTCGACCCGGCCCATGCCTTCGCGCATGTAGCGGCAGACATTCTCGACCACCACGATCGCGTCATCGACCACGAGCCCGACCGCAAGGACGATGGCCAGCACGGTCAGGAGGTTGAGCGAGAAGCCCAGCGCCAGCATCGCGGCCGTGGCCCCGATCAGCGAGATCGGGATCGCGACCAGGGGCACGAGCGCCGTGCGCACCGAGCCCAGGAAGAGGAACACGATCAGCCCGACGATCATGATGGTCTCGCCCAGCGTCGTGCCGATTTCCTTGAGCGCGTTCTCCATGTAGACGGCGCCGTCGAAGGCCAGGTTGATCTCCGTGCCGGGTGGCAGGGTGGGTGCGATCTTCCCGAGCTCGGCCCTGAGCGCATGCGCGACGGCGATCTCGTTGGCGCCGGGCAGCGGCCAGACCGAAAGATACACGGCATCCTGGCCATTGTAGCGGACGTTGGCGCTCGGCTCCTCCGAGCCCAGCTCGACCGTGCCGATGTCGGCGATGCGGATGATCTGATCGGCGTCCTCCCGGACGACCAGGCGCTCGAATTCCTCGACACTGCGCAGATCGGTATTGGCGAGCAGATCGACCTGGACCGCGCCGCCCTTGGCTTGGCCGACCGCAGACAGGAAGTTGTTGCGAGCGAGAGCGCTCTCGACCTCCTCGGGAGCGATGTCGAATGCGGCCAGCCGTCCCGCGTCCAGCCAGATGCGCATCGCCTGAGGACTTCCGCCTTCGACGGCGACCCGCTGGACATCAGGCAAGGCGCTGAGCTGCGGCTGGATCTCGCGCGACAGATAGTCGGTGAGCTGCGGCGGGCTCATGGTCTTTGACGTCGCGCTGACGTAGAAGGTCGCGTAAGCACGGTCCGCGCGTTGGACATGGACGACAGAAGATTCCGCTTCCGTCGGCAGCTCGCTCCGGATCTGATCGAGCCGGTTGCCCACTTCGGCCAGCGCGACCGTGCTCGAATGGTTCAGCTTCAGGCGCGCCGTGACGGTGCTGAGCCCGGCGACGCTGGTCGATTCGACATAGTCGATGCCCGAGATGGACGAGACGGCGCGCTCGACAGGCGTGGTGACGAAGCCACGGATGGCTTCGGCCGAGGCGCCGACGTAGACCGTCGTGATGGAGATCGATGAGCTCTCGATCCGCGGGAACTGCTGGATCGGCAGCTCCGAGATCGCCCGCAATCCCACAAGCACCAATGCCAGATTGACGACGATCGCGATGACCGGTCGCCGGACGAAGATATCCATGAAATGCATGCGGGCGGACCTCGCCTCAGTCGACCGGCGGCGAGTCGCCGCGCTCGGGCGGGCTCGTGATCGAAGCCCGCTCGCCGGACGGATCAGCCGACACCACCAGCAATCCATCACGCAGCTTGAAGGAGCCGGCACCGGCGATCAGCTCGCCTTCCGCGAGCCCGTCGGTGACGACGATGTCGGTGCCCTGGACCGTCCCCGTCTGCACGGCCCGCTGGCGAGCGCGGGTCTGGCCCTCCTCCTCCACGAGAACGAAGACATGCTCACCGTAGGGCGCGCGCCGCACGGCGGTCAGCGGTACCAGCAGGGCCGGCTGCGGCGGTGCGGTGACCGCGACGACGTCGACGAAGGCGCCAGGACGCAGCCGCTCGCCGAGCCCTCTTGCGATCGCGCGAAAGCCCACGGCCCGATTGTCGGCATCGACGCTGGCATCCTCGGCGACGATCTCGGCGGAGGCGCTGCCACCGGGAATCTGCGGGCCGGACAAGCTGACGAGCACGCCCGGCCGGATCGCGGCCGCCAGGTGCTGGGGCAGGGAGAAATCGACGTAGGCATCGCTATCGACGCCCTGCAGCATCGCGATGCTGGTGCCCTCGTCGAGATAGGCGCCGGGCTGGAGATCGGTCAGCCCGACGCGGGCGCGAAAGGGGGCGGCAATCGTCTTCTTGGCAATGCCGGCTTCGAGGCCCGACACGCGAGCCGTGGCGGCCGCCAGCCCTGCTTCGGCGCGATCGAGATCCAGCACCGACACGACGTCGCCCGGAGGCAAGCGGTTGCGCCGGTCGGAAACGGCTTGCGCCAGCTGGGCCTCCGCCTGCGCGGCCGCGAGCGCGGCGCGCTCCTCACTGGTGTCGAGACGAACGAGGGTCTGTCCCGCTTCGACGATGTCGCCTGAGGCAAAGCCCACCTCGACCACGGTGCCCGGCAGCTCGTTCCGGATCTCGACCTGGCGCAGCGCGACGACCGTCCCGACCGCCCTGGTCGAGGCCGACCACTCGCCGCCGCGCACCTGCACCGCCTCGACGGCCTCCCGCGGCTCCGGGGACGCTTTGGCGGCCGCGATCGCGGCGCTGATCTCCGCATACTTGTAGTAGCCGAGCCCCCCTGCCGTCGCGGCGACGGCCAGCATCACTGCCGCCCACGCTAGACCCTGCCTCGCCATACCCTCTCCACCATGCGAGGGGCCGTCGCCCTGACGAGCGTCCGTTCGGTTCGCACGTGCAGAGCCATGATCGGCACCCCGGCAGTTGATCCGACTTCTCGCCGCTGCCGCCAGAGGGCGTCTGTGACGGCCGTCACATTCTATTGAATTTTTCTGGCGTGTCGCCCTGTTCGCTCGCGTGCATCAGTCCCCGACCCGTGGCGCGTGACGCTGGCGAGGCTCCAGAGAGGTGGGCAGCGAACACCGGCACCGCAAGCCAGGCGGGCGCAACGGGCGGCGATCGGCGTCGGGCGAGCACTGTCGCATCGTCAAGGCCAGCGCTGATCGTTGTCGCCGGGCTCGCTCGGCTGGAGTACCTTGTCGGGGTCGAGGCCATCGCCGCAGCGGACTAAGCGTGCATCGCTGCTGTTGGCTTTCGAGACGGTATCGGATCATCGGGTGAGGACACATCGATGTTTGATGCGAACAAGATTCTGGGGACGTTGATGGAATCCGGCATGTCGCGCTCGGGCCAGTCGCGCTTCGAGCGGGCGGCCGACGACAGCAGGGTCCAGAGCGGCGGCGGTGGAGGTCTGGGCGAGCTTGCCCGCTCCCTGCTCGGCGGCGGTGGCAGCCAACAAACGCCTGGCAGCGGTGGCAGCTTCGGTGGCCTCGGCTCCCTGCTCGGCGGCCGCGGCGGGGCGTCTTCGGGCAGCGCGATGGGGCTGCTCGGCATGCTCGCCGGTGCCGCCATGCAGCACTTTGGATCGGGACAGGGACAGGGGAGCCGGCAGGGTTCGGCCCAGCCGGGCATGGCCGAGGACGCGGCGCCCTATGGCGACGACGTGGCCACGGACGAGCAGGGCCGCGCCATGCTGATGATCCGGGCGATGATCACCGCCGCCAAGGCCGACGGCGAGATCGATCCGCAGGAGCGGCAGAAGATCCTGGGCCGGCTCGAGCAGGCGGGCGCCGACGCGGAGGCGCAAGCGTTCGTGCGCGACGAGATGGCGGGGCCGGCCGACCTCCAGGCGATCGTCAGCGCGGTCGACTCGCCGCACACGGCGATCGAGGCCTACGCTGCTTCGCTGTTCGCGATCGACGTCGATACGCCGGCGGAAGTCGCCTACATGCGCCAGCTGGCCCAGGGCCTGGGCCTCAACCCAACCCTGGTGCGCGAGCTGCACGCAAGCCTGGAGGCGCCCAAGCCACACTGACCGCTCGAAGCCGGCAGGCGGCAGTGCTTGTTATGCCATTGCCGGGCATCGACCCGGCAATCCAGGCCGTTGTGGATGCGCGGGTGATGCCCGGCGCATGACCATTGCCCCCGTGGCCCTGAGGCAGGAGACGATGCGCCCATGCTCAAGCAACACAATCCGAAGGCCGTAGCGCCGCCGTTTTCTCGGTACAGCCATGGCATCGAAGCGCGGGAGGGCGCCCGCTGGCTGCACATCTCCGGCCAGGTCGGCGTCACGCCCGAAGGCAAGGTCGCCGACAGCGCCGAGGCGCAGATCGAGCAGGCCTGGCGCAACGTGCTGAGCGTGCTGGAGGCGGCAGGTATGGGGCCGCGCGATCTGGTCAAGGTCACGACGTTCCTGATCGACCGCGCCGAACTGCCGACGGCGCGCGCGGTGCGCGACCGCATGCTGCAAGGCGCCGCACCGGCGAGCACCTTGCTGTTCGTTGCGGGTCTCGCCAACCCCGACTGGCTGGTCGAGATTGAGGCGATCGCCGCGGCCGAGTCCTGATTTGAGGGCCGGCAAGTTCGAGGACCGCCGGCCGAAGAGCGTCGGGAACGGCTCTGATCTTAGGGAAGCGCTGCCATCAGCAGGCCTCTCTCATCGCCGGGGGGCGCCCATCGGAATACCCAGGTCAGAACTTGCCGTACTTGAGATAGGCCTCCTGCGGGTCGACCCCTTCGAGGATCGCCCTGCGCACCAGGTTCTCGGTGCCGATCGCGGTCTCGGCCGCGGCGACGATTTCCTCGGCACGATCCTGCGGCAGGATCACCATGCCGTCGCGGTCGCCGAGTGCCAGGTCGCCCGGCTGAATGGTCACCTCGCCGATCCGGATCGGCTGATCGAAGCTGTCCGGCAGCCAGTAGCCGACGATGTCGCGCGGCGTGAGGTAGCGGCACCACACCGGAAAGCCCAGCTTCAGGATGAAATCCGTGTCGCGGCAGCCGCCATCGGCGACATAGCCGCGCACGCCCTTGCGCTTGAGCGTCTCGGCCGACAGCTCGCCCATATGGGCGACCGTGGAATCGTTCGGCTGGCAGATCAGGACGGTGCCGGGCCTTGCCTTGGACAGCAGGCCGGTCCAGCCGAGCAGCGTCGCGTGCGGATCGGCGGTCGGGTCGACCTTGCCGCTCACCGTCGCGACCACGCCGGCCAGCACCCCGTCCGCAGACAAGGGCCGGATCTCGGGCGGCAGGGTGAAGTTGCGCAGGCCTTGGGCCCGCATCACGTCGTGCACGACGCCCGTGTAGGTCTTTGCCAGCCGCTCGACCAGTTCCATGCGCTCCTCCCCTGCTGCAGCCGCAGTGTAGGGGCACATGGCCAGGGCGTCACGCCGCGAGCGAGACCCGCTTGATCGCGCGCAGATAGGCCTCGACCGCAGCCGGGAAGCCGATCCGCAGCGCATCGGCCGTGATCGCATGGCCGATGCTGACCTCGGCCAGCTGCGGCAGCGCCAGGCAGAAGGCCGGCAGGTTGTCGAGGTTGAGATCGTGCCCGGCGTTGATGCCGAGACCGGCGCCCGCCGCCGCCTCGGCCGCCTGCGCGTAGCGCCGCAGCAGGAGCCCCGCCTCGCCTTCCGCAAAGGCCAGGGCATAAGGCCCGGTGTAGAGCTCGATGCGGTCGGCGCCGATCGCCGCGGCGGTCCCGACCATGGCGGGATCGGGGTCCATGAACAGGCTGACGCGCGCGCCGCTCTCCTTGAGCGCAGCAGTCAGCTCGCGCGAGCCGGCCGGCATCCTTCGCAAGGTCCCAGCCGTGGTCCGAGGTCTTCTGCTCGGGCGCATCCGGCACCAGCGTCACCTGCGTCGGCCGCACCGCGCGGATCAGCGCGATGAAATCGTCGCTCGGATAGCCCTCGATGTTGTACTCGACCGCGGGGCCCAGCTCGGCCGCGATCAGCGCCGCAAGCTCCAGCACGTCGCTTTGCCGGACGTGGCGCTCGTCGGGGCGGGGATGCACGGTGACGCCGTGCGCGCCGGCGGCCACCACCATGCGCGCGGCCTCGAGCACGCTCGGATAGCCCACGTCGCGCTGATTGCGCAGCAGCGCCACCTTGTTGAGGTTGACGCTGAGCTTGACCGGCATCGTCTGCATCATGATCGCGGCGGCCCCTTCGTTGCCACGCCTGGCACCCTGAACATAGGCGATATTGGATTGGACAAAAGAGCCAATTAGAGAGAAGTTAAGAGTCCAATTTGGACCAAACCGGCCCATGAGATGCCCAAGCACGCGCGCGACCTGCCCTTCCCGGCGCTGGCGGTCGACCCGCTGTCGAGCCGGCCCCTGCATCGCCAGATCTACTTCGCGATCCGCGAGGCGATCCTGGAGGGCCGCCTGAAGCCTGGCGCGCGCCTGCCGGCCACCCGCGCGCTGGCTGGCGATCTTTGCGTCTCGCGCAACACCGTGATGGCGGCCTTCGAGCAGCTGCGCGCCGAGGGCTACATCGACGGCCGGGTCGGCGCCGGCTCCTTCATCCCGACCAACCTGCCGGACGAGGCGCCGCCCAGGCGCCGGCTGCCCGGCCCCGCGCGCGCGCCGCATCGCCGCATCTCGGCGCGCGGCGCCATGCTGGTGGGGCTCCGGCATCACGGCTCGCGGCCGCGGCCGTTCTCGCCCGGCCTGCCGGAGCTCGACCAGTTCCCGTTCCGCGACTGGGCCCGCCTGCTCGCACGCCGCTGGCGGCGGCCACAGCGCGCCTTCCTGGTCGGCGGCGAGCCCGGCGGCTACCGCCCCTTGTGCGAGGCCATCGCCGACTACCTCGCCATGGCGCGCGCCGTGTTCTGCCGGGCCGACCAGGTGATCATCACTTCCGGCGCGCAACAGGCGCTCGATCTCGCCGCCCGGGTGCTGATCGATCCGGGCGACCCGGTCTGGATGGAGGAGCCGGGCTACCCGCCCACCGGCGCCGTACTGCGCGCGGCTGGCGCCCGACTGGTCCCCGTGCCGGTCGACGACGAGGGCCTCTCCGTCGTCGCCGGCCGCGCGCTGGAGCCGGCACCGCGCCTGGTCTGCGTCTCGCCCTCGCACCAATATCCGCTCGGCGTCACGATGAGCCTGAAGCGCCGGCTCGAGCTGCTCGAATGCGCACGCGCCTCGACGGCATGGTGATCGAGGACGACTACGACAGCGAGTACCGCTACGCCGGCCGGCCGCTCGCCGCCCTGCAGGGCCTCGACGGCGACGGCCGCGTCATCTATCTCGGCACCATGAGCAAGGTGATGTTTCCGGGCCTGCGGATCGGCTACATGGTGGTGCCCGAGCATCTGGTCGACGCCTTCCTCGCGGTCCGGGCGATGGTCGACGCGCATCCCTCCTCGATCGCCCAGGCAGCACTCGCCGACTTCATCACCGAGGGGTTTTTGGGCGCCCATATCCGCCGCATGCGCCAGCTCTACGGCGAGCGCCAGGCCGCCCTGATCGAGACGTTCCGCGCCCGCTTCGGCGCGCGCCTGGCCCTGGCGCCGGCCGCCGCCGGCATGCACCTGGTCGCACGCCTGGCACCGGGCACGGACGATCGCGCGCTCGCGCGCCGCGCCGCCGAGGCCGGCGTCGAGACGCCTGCCCTCTCGCACTACTTTCAGGGCGCGCCCACGGCGCGCGGCCTGCTTCTGGGCTATGCCGGCGTCGACCGGCGCGCGACCGAACGCGCGGCCCTGCGCCTCGCCGAGGTGCTATGACCAGCAAGGGAAAACCGCCGATGACCAGGCCGCCGATCGCCAACCTCGCCGACGTCGCCCTCGAGCGGCGGGGCAACGGCCAGGGCTTCGTGGCCGATGTCGGCGCCATCGGCCCGCTGATCGGCGCGCAAAAACTCGGCTGCTCGCTGGTCGTGGTGCCAGCCGGCAAGAAAGCCTGGCCCTACCACCTGCAATATGCCAACGAAGAAATGTTCGTCATCCTCGAGGGCGAAGGCACGCTACGCCACGACGGCGAGCGTTACCCCATCCGCGCGGGCGACGTGATCGCATCCCCGGTCGGCAAGCCGCACCAGATCCTCAACACCTCCGATGCCGAGCTTCGCTACCTCGCGATCAGCACCATGATCGAGCCGGACATCGCCGAATACCCGGACTCGGGCAAGCGCCTGATGCTCGCCGGCTCGCCCCCCGGCCGCCGCCCCTACCCGCTCTACGTCGTCGTCCCCAACGACGCCGCCGCCGACTACTGGCAGGGCGAGGAATAGGGCCCTATTCGGCCGCCACCGGTCGCGCAGCCGGACGGCAGTCGGCAACGCCCATCGCCGCGAGCGAAGCCTCCATCGCCGCCACCACCTCGCGCATCGCGGCCTGATCGAACGCGCCCATGCAGCCGATCCGCAAGCTCGGAAACGGCGTCAGGCTGCCGCGAAAGATCACGAAGCCGCGCGCGCGCATCAGCTCGAACAGCCGCGCTCGATCGAAGCGCGGATCGGCAGGCTCGTAGAACGTCGCGATCACCGGGGCTGCCACCTCGTCGCGCAGCACCGTCTCGAAACCCAACAAGCGCATGCCGTCCACCAGCGTGCGCCAGTTGCCGGCAACCCGCGCAAGTCGCGCCTTTGAACCCTCCTCGGCGTGCTGGCGCAGCGCTTCGGTCAGTGCTGCGATCGCCTGGGCCGGCGGCGTGAAGCGCCAGCCGCCATGCGTTTCGTGGCTCCGCCACTGGCGGTGCAGGTCCAGGCAGAACGAGTGGCAGCGTCCGGCCGCCGCCTCGAGTGCTGCGCGCCGCACCAGCACCAGCGCCATGCCGGGCACGCCCTCCAGCCACTTGTTGGCGGAGAGCACGATCGCCTCCGCGCCGAGCCCGCGCGCATCGATCGGCAGGCCGCCGAACGAGGCGATCGCATCGACGATCAGCGCGACCTTGCGCCGGCGGGCGATCTCGGCCAGCGGCTCGATCGGATTGAGCAGCCCGGTGCCGGTGTCGACATGGCAGACCGCGAGATGGCTGATGGCAGAATCGGCGGCGAGCGCGGCATCGACCTGCTCGGGGGCCACCGGCTCGGTGATCGGCAGCTCGAGTGCTGTGCACGGCACGCCGATTGCCCGCGCGATCTCCAAAAGGCGCGCGCCATAGTGGCCGTTGTTGACCACCAGAACCCTCTGATCGCGCCCCACCAGCGTCCCGAGCACCGCCTCGTTGGCGCTGTTGCCCGCACCCTGCAGCATGACGCAGGTGTAGTCCTGGCCGCCGCCCGCGATCTCGACCAGCCTCCTGCGCAGCCCCGCCGTCAGCGCCAAAAGCTCCGGCTCGTTCGGGCTGAAGTCGCGCAGCATCGCGGCCTTGGTCGCATCGCTCGTGGTCACGGGCCCGGGGCTGAGGATGATCATGGAGCACTTTCGTCCAGCGGTTACGGTGCCCCCATCATCTCAGCAGCCCACGCCCCTTGCAATCGCGCCGGCTCGCCAGCCGCCCGCATCCCAGCTCAGGGGCAGCTCAGGGATCGACGTAGCCCTTGGCGCGCAGGCGCACTTCGTACCGGCGCGGGTCGCGGCTGAAGAACAGGCCGCCTTCGCGCTCGGAGCCGGGCGGCAGGTAGTCGATGGTCGCCTCGCTGGTCTCGATCGGCCCGTCCGGGCCCGCGAGCTCGCCCTCGACCAGCACCCCGGCGGCCGCCTGCCCGCCCGCGTTGGCGGCACGGAACGTCACCAGCCACCCATCCTGCAGCGCGACCACGGGGCCCGCGACCACGCGCACGTCGGGCGGCGTCTCGTCGCGGCTCGCAGGGAGCCAGACGAGGTAGCCGATCGTGCCCGCCACCAGCACCGCACCGAGAGCCGCGACGATCCATTCCGCCACCGGGACCGGCCGCCTCGCCTCGCGCTCTTCGGTCATCGGATCGGCCACGCCGCGCTCGTCATGAGATCGGCCGCGCTGGGTCAGTGGTCATAGGATCAGCCGCGCTGCGCCAAGTGCTCATAGAATCAGCCGCGCAGCGGCTGCGCCGAGGGCTGCCGGAAAGCCCAGCACCACGGTCTCGATCAAAAGCTCCGCCAAAGCCAGGCCCTCGGCGCGCCCGAACGTCCACAGCACATAGAGGCAGATCAGCAGCGCCAGCGCATAGGCCACCACGGTCAGCCGAAAAAACTCGCTCCACGGCGAGATGCCTTCGGCACGCGTCGCCTGGCCGCGGAACTCGACGGCGTAGACGAAGGCGTGCATCAGCGCGAGCGATGCCAGCACCAGCACCACGGCGTGCCAGGCGGTCATCATCTGCGCGATCAGCACGACCTCCTCGGTCGGCGCGATGTTGAACGCCATGAACAGGGCGCCGACCCCGGCCAGGAACAGGGCCCCGACATAGGTCCCGCGCCGGCCCTCCTCCTCCACCTCCTCCTCGCGCGCGCCGAGCTGGCTTCGGGCCAGCATGGCGCCGATGCTGGCCGGCACCGCCTGCAGCGCCAGCCTGCCCACGACCTCCGCGCTCGACATGCCGGGCTCCAGCGCCGCCAGCAGCACGAGGCCAATCGCCGCCGCGAGGAAGGCCACCGCCCAGGCGACGCAGGCATTGAGCAGAAAATCGAGCCAGCCAAAACTCTTCTCGAACCCCGCATAATAGGCGAGCCCGCCCAACACCGGGAACATCGCCCCCAGGAACAAGGCCAGGCGCAAGGGATGCATCGTCGACCCCAGCGCCCACATCTCCATGGTCATGAGCAGCGGCAGCGCGAACACCAGCGCCCCGCCAAACGCGCGCGCCAGCGCGATCAGAAATTGTTTCTCCGCCCCGGCCACCGCCTCACCTCCTCGCTGCGTCGCTTCCGGCATGTCAGCGCTACGCAGCTTCCGGAGCCCATTCGGCCGAGAGCAGCTCCGCCTGCTCCAGCACCGTCTGCGTCGCCTTCTCCTGCTTGTCCGGCGGATAGCCGTGCTTGCGTAGGATGCGCTTGACCATCACGCGCATTTTGGCGCGGACGTTCTCGCGGATCGTCCAGTCGATGGTGACACTGCCCCGCACAGCCTGAACCAGCTCTCGGGCGATGGTCTTGAGGGTCGGCTCGCCTAACACCCGAACAGCGCTGTCGTTGACCTCGAGCGCCTCGTAGAAGGCAGCCTCATCCTCGCCGAGCCCCAGATCCTCACCGCGCCGCTCCGCTTCGCGCACCTCCCGGGCCAGCCGAATCAACTCTTCCAGGATCGCGGCCGTCGCGATCGAACGGTTGTGGTAGCCGAGGATAGCCTTCTGCAACATCTCGGCGAAGGAGCGGGCCTGAACCAGGTGCTTGCGCTCGCGCACCTTGATCTCATCGGTCAGGAGACGCCGCAGCAGTTCGATGCCTAAGTGCTTGTGCTGCATGCCCCGCACCTCAGCCAGAAACTCTTCGGAGAGGATCGAGATGTCCGGTTTCTTCAGACCTGCCGCCGCGAACACGTCGATCACGCCTTCTGGCGCGATCGCCTCTGACACGAGCTGGCGGATGGCCTGATCGATCCCGAGGCCGGGCGGTCCTCCACCCGTCCGGACCCACTTCGCCATCGCCCCGCGCACCGCCTGGAAGAAGGCGACATCGTCGCGAACCCTGAGCGCTTCCCCATGCGGGACGGCCAGCGCAAAGGCCTTGGACAGCTCGGTTACGGCCTTGAGCAGTCGATACTTGCCGTCCTCTTCCTTGAGCACGTGCTCCTGCGCCGCGGCCAACAGCTTCAGCTTGGCGGCGGGGCTGGCGGCGCCCCAGGCCGACCAGTCGAAACCGTGGAGCAGATCGCGACAGACCTCGTATTTCTCCAGCATCACCGCTACGGCTTCGTACTGGTTCAGTGCCGTGCGCCCGCGACCACCGCTCTCGGTGTAAGTCGCGAGCGCCCGCTTCAGCTCGGCGGCAAGTCCCAGGTAGTCGACCACGAGGCCGCCGGGCTTGTCCTTGAACACGCGGTTCACGCGGGCGATCGCCTGCATCAGGCTGTGCCCGTGCATGGGCTTGTCCAGGTACATCGTGTGCAGGCTGGGTGCGTCGAAGCCCGTCAGCCACATGTCGCGTACGATCACCAGCTTAAACGGATCGCTCGCATCTTTGAACCGCTTGGCGAGGTCCTCGCGCGCCACCCTGGTCCGGATGTGCGGCTGCCATGTCGCCGGATCGACGGCCGCGCCGGTCATGACGATTTTGATCGATCCCGCACGGTCTTCCTCGCCGTGCCATGCGGGCCTGAGCGCAACGATGTGCTGGTAGAGCTCGACACAGATCCGCCGGCTCATGCCGACGATCATGCCCTTGCCATCCATGATCTCGAGCCGTTGCTCGAAGTGGCGCACGAGGTCCTCGGCGATCAACCTCAACCTGTGCTCCGCGCCGACCACCGCCTCGAGCTGCGCCCACTTGCTCTTAAGCTTCTGCTTGGCCCCCTCTTCCTCGCCCTCGGTGATCTCCTCGAATTCGACGTCCAGCTTGGGCTGTTCCTCGGGGTCGAGCGCGAGCTTGGCAAGCCGGCTCTCGTAGTAGATCGGCACGGTCGCTCCGTCCTCGACCGCCTGCTGGATGTCGTAGATGCTGATGTAGTCGCCGAACACCGCCCGCGTATTCCGATCCTCGAGTTCGATCGGCGTCCCCGTGAAGCCGACGAACGAGGCGTTGGGCAGGGCATCGCGCATGTGCCGCGCGAAACCGTCGATGAAATCATACTGGCTACGATGCGCCTCGTCGGCGATCACGACGATGTTGCGCCGATTGGAGAGCAGGGTCTGTGGGTCGGCCGTGGTCTGGGGAAAGAACTTCTGGATGGTGGTGAAGATCACCCCGCCCGAGGCGACCTTCAGCTTCTCGCGCAGGTCCGCGCGGCTGTCCGCCTGGACCGGCGCCTGGCGCAGCAGATCCTTGCAGCGCGCGAAGGTCCCGAACAGCTGGTCGTCCAGGTCGTTCCGGTCCGTAAGCGCCACGATGGTCGGGTTGGCCATGGCGGGGTGCAGGATCACCTTGCCGGCATAGAACGCCATGGTCAGGCTCTTGCCCGCCCCCTGGGTATGCCAGACCACGCCCACCCGCCGATCGCCCAGCGGGTGCGACGCCTTCACCGTTTCCTCAAGCGCGGTGTTGACCGCGTGAAACTGGTGGTAGCCCGCAAGCTTCTTGGTGAGTTTCCCGCCGCCCTCGTCCTCGAACACGATGAAGTGGCGCACGAAATCGAGAAAGCGCAGGTGCTCGAACGTTCCGCGCAACAACACCTCGAGCTGAGGCATCACGTCCGGCGCAAGCTCCTCACCCTCGACCGTCCGCCAGGGCATGAACCTCTCGCTGTCGGCGGTCAGCGAGCCGAGCCGGGCCTGAAGTCCGTCCGAGATTACGAGCAACTCGTTGAAGGCAAAGAGCGAGGGGATCTCATTCTTGTAGGTCTGGAGTTGACCGAAGGCGCTCCAGATCGTCGCGTTCTCCTGCGCCGTGCTCTTCAGTTCGATCAGGGCGACAGGCAGACCGTTAACGAACAGCACGATGTCTGGTCGCCGCTCGTGCTTCTGCTCGACCACGGTGAACTGGTTGACCGCGAGCCAATCGTTGTTGCGGGGCTCGTCGAAATCCATCAGCCGCACGGTCTCGCCGCGGATCGTGCCGTCGTCGGCGCGCACCTCGACCGGGACACCGTTGATCAGCGCAAGATGAAAGGCGCGGTTTTCGGCAACGAGATGCGGTTGCGCCGATCGCAGCACTTTACGGAAAGCGTCATCCAGCGCATCGGCATCCAGCCCGGGGTTCAGCCTGGCGAGCGCATCACGAAGACGGGTTTTCAGGACTACTTCTGCCCACGCCTCGCGCTCCGCAGCTGGCTCGCCAGACATGAACTTCGGCAGCAGCAGGTCGCGCAGCGTGCTGAGGGTCTTTGATTGCTTGGTTTGTTGAAAATCATTCAAACAGCGGCGTTACCGTCTCGTCCAAGGCCTTCCGCACTGATTGCGTCGGAATAAGCGCTCTAGCAGTCTCGAACGTCCGCGTGGTTATGGTGTTGAAGACCGACCCGTGCCCGGCGCGTACGAGTTGTCGGGCGAGATCACCAAACCAGCAAAAGAGAAAGTAGCGATCACCATCCCGTGCCCGAAGGGCATAGCACATCTGGTTCATTGCGGATCAACACCGAACACACAGTAGCGGCCCGTGGTGGCGCCCCGCGCTACCACAACGGTCGAGCGCGCAGGAACGATCTTAGCACTGCTGTTGTCAATTCCCAACTCGGAGATCGACCGCTCTGTTTCGATGAGGAAAGTGGTCGACTCTACTCACGTCCTTCGCAGTCGCCCAGGCGATATTCCCATCCCAGTAGTCAAGTTCGGTCGTCTTGGGTGTCCCACCGCTAAGGATCTTCGCGAGTTGCAGTGGCGGCCCTTCCGCCACCCCTCAGGCAAGCCGTCCAGGCCGAAGCGGTCGGGAAAGACGGCGGCGGTGGCGTCGTCCATGCCGAACGGCTTCCTACCCTCGGCCTTGGCTCGCACCGGGTCGAAGTCAACGAACCAGGACTTGAAGATGCCCGCGCGAGCGCCTCAAGGGTCTCGTTCGTTCGGCAGTTGTGCTCCATCATGTCGTCCAACGCACCGAGCACGGAGGCAATCGTGCGTTGCTTCGCAAGATCAGTTTCTGGAACTGGCAGCTCTCTTAGCATCTTAAAATTTATATGTGGTACGCCTGCCTGAATGGGATTCTCTGTCAAGTACCACTGCCCGATTGGGGATCGCAAATAATAATAGATGAAATTACTAGACGCTTTCGTTTCATCGATAGTAATCTTCATTTGGCTTTGGGAAATAATGTACTCTGGATGAGATTCTGTTATTATGAATGATAGCTACTTGCCCGAGGGTTCCTCTCTGTGTGACGATAATGTCGCCAGGCCTGGCTATGTTCGATTTAAGCTCTTTAGCCTTCTTAGGGGTGACAAACGCGAAATCCCCAGTGACGAACCGTTTATCACCCATGTTGCTTCCTCTAATAACAGGAACGCCATCCCTAACGTAATCTTTTCTTGTGAGTTCAGATCCAAATGGTCCACCCGCAATGCCGCTTATCGGAGGATTTGATACGTCGCGGAGTTTGACCATGCTAAGAAGTGACCTCGATCTTGGAGAGTCCGCGTCTCACTCTCTCGGCGAGGCATTGCGCTTCGATCAGCTGCCTTTCCAACATGGTATGCAGTTCCTTGAAACGATGTTCAAAGGAATCATCATCGTCGCTGCTTACCGCAGGCCCAATGTACGGTCCTGGCGTCAGCACCCAGCTATTGCGCCGAATGTCGTCGATTGTTACCGACCTGCAAAATCCCGGTACGTCTGCATACTCCACGGCGTTCTCGTCACCACGCCAGGCGTGGTAGATGCTGGCGATCTTGGCGATGTCCTCAGGATCGAGTATGCGATGGACGCGGTCCTCCAGCCGCCCGAGCCTACGCGCGTCGATGAACAGGGTCTCGCCACGGCGGTCGCGAAATCGAGAGGTCTTTTTGTCGCGCGCGATGAACCAGAGGCAGACCGGGATCTGCGTGGAGTAGAACAGCTGGCCCGGCAATGCGACCATACAGTCGACGAGGTCAGCCTCGACGATCTCTTTCCGGATCTCGCCCTCGCCCGACTGCTGCGACGACATCGAGCCGTTGGCGAGCACGAAGCCGGCAAGGCCGTTCGGCGCCAGGTGATGGATGAAGTGCTGCACCCAGGCGAAGTTGGCATTGCCCACGGGCGGTGCCCCGAACTTCCACCGTACGTCATTGCGCAGGCGATCGCCGCCCCAGTCGCTGTCGTTGAAGGGCGGGTTGGCGAGCACGTAGTCGACCTTAAGGTCCTTGTGCTGGTTGTTGTGGAAGCTGTCGCCGTGGGTGATCCGAGCATCGATTCCGCGGATCGCGAGATTCATGACGCAAAGCCGCCAGGTGGTGTGGTTGGATTCCTGGCCATAGATGGAGATGTCGCCGATGCGGCCGCCGTGTGCCTCGACGAACTTCTCCGACTGCACAAACATCCCGCCCGAGCCACAGCAGGGGTCGAGCACGCGACCCTTGTAGGGGGCGAGCATCTCCACCAGCAGTTGGACGATCGCGCGCGGCGTGTAGAACTGCCCACCTTTCTTGCCCTCGGCTGAGGCGAACTGGGCGAGGAAATATTCGTACACCCGGCCGAGGAGATCGCGGGCCTTGTTCTCGGGATCGCCCAGGCCGATCGTGCCGATCAGGTCGATCAGCTCGCCCAGGCGCTGCTTGTCGAGCCCCGGCCGATTGTAGTCCTTCGGCAGCACGCCCTTGAGCGGCGGGTTATCGCGCTCGATCGCGTCCATCGCCTCGTCGATCAGCTTGCCGATGGTGGGCTGCTTGGCTCTCGCCTGGAGGAATGACCAGCGGGCTTCCTTCGGCACCCAGAAGATGGTGAAGGCCCGGTACTCGTCCGGGTCCTCCGGGTCGGCGCCCTGGTCGCGCTCGGCCTCGAGCTCGGCGTGCTTTGCCTCGAAGGCGTCCGAGATGTACTTCAGGAAGATCAGGCCGAGCACGACGTGCTTGTACTCGGCCGCGTCCATGTTGCTCCGGAGCTTGTCGGCCGCCTGCCAGAGCTTTTGCGTGAGCTCCCGCCCTGGACCGTTGTCGGCGGCTTTTGCCTTCTCAAGCCGTGTCGCCATGCGTTCAGATGCTCCAGTGGTCGTGATTCCGAGGCGTAACCCTGTTAAAAAGCACAGCTCGACATTTCAACCAAGGGTGAACCATGCGTCGGGGTCGAGCCGGGACTGGGCGGCGTAGGTTTGGCGGCCGGGATCGTCGAGGGGCATCGGCGCTGCGCTCGAGCAGTTCAGTGCGGTGGCGTGGCCCTTGCGGCCGGAAGGCGCGGCAGCATCGGACGGGCGCAGGCGTCTTGCCCCGAAATCGGACAGGTGACCGGAAAATCGGACGCCATCGGACAGATATCGGTCGGCAATCGGACAGGGGAAAGTGGCGGATTTCCGCCAATTCCGGTTTTCGACCGGTCAGCCCGTCCGGGCGGTTTTCGACCAGGGCGGGCGCCGCCCGGGAGGGTGCGGAGCAGCTGTCTCGGATAAGTAAAGCTCATGCGTGGCGCGCGTTGTACGGCTGCGGGCGCGGGCGCGGCCGACGGCCGCAAGCATTTATCGCGCAGCGGCCGGCGCAGCGGCGCGACAAGGCTTTGACAGCGGCCGCACGAGATGTCATCAGGATCGCAGGTGCAACAACGGAAAGGAGGTGATCCCATGTCTCACTCTGAGGTGGCGCGTCGCGCAGGTCCGACGAACGAGGCTTTGGTCACGTCCGCCCGGATCGGCTGACGCAGCGGGAAACATCAACCTCAACAAACCCGCGTAACCACCTGGACGTGTCTCGTGCGCCGCTGTCCCCGAGGGGGCGGCGGCGCATTTTTCGTCAGCAGGCATCGCGCGGCGGGCGTTTGCGGTTCGACCTTGCCACGGGCCCGGCGCTCCGGCATCGTGGCCAGGTGTTCGCGACGATCGGACCAAGCATGGCCGCGCTCCACAGCATCCTGATCACCGCCTGCGCCCTGGCCGTGCTGTTCACGCCCCTGTTCCTGTGGGTCGCCTGGTCGCCGTGGGCGTTCTGGCTCGTCATGGCCGGCGGTTGCACGGCCTTGCTGATCATCTACGTTCTGCTCTGGACGTCGCCGGACGAGCGCTTCTAGCCAAGCGGGAGCGCGGCCCGCATCCGCCGCGCTCATGGGTAGCCAAGCAGGAGCGCGGCTCGCATGCGCCGCGCTCATGCGCGCCATGAGAAACAATCGGGCGACCTGAGGGAGGCGCCGCTCTAGAGTGCCCGCGTGCGTTGGGAGGAGGAGCATCATGACGAACGCTTCGCCGGTGCTGAGCGGCGGCTGCCAGTGCGGCGCCATCCGCTACGCCCTCTATGCCGAGCCGGCCGCCGCGGACATCTGCCATTGCCGGATGTGCCAGAAGGCCATGGGCAACCTGTTCATGGCGACAGCCAGCGTGCCGCAGGAACAATTCGCGTGGACCAGGGGCGCCCCCGCCACCTGGCAGAGCTCCGCCATCGCCGAGCGCGGTTTCTGCGCCAAGTGCGGGACGCCCCTCTCGTTCCGCTACCTGTCCCGCGCGCAGATCAGCGTCACGACCGGCAGCCTGGACGAGCCGGCGCGCGCGCGGCCCACGAGCCAGATCGGCATCGAGAGCCGGGTGCCATGGTTCCACGAGCTGGCAGGCCTTCCCGCCAGCCGCACCGCCGACGACCCGCCGCCCGGCGGCGTGGACGCGGTGGGCAGCCGCCAGTATCAGGGCCGCGACGCCTGACCGGTCCCGACCCGCCGCCGAGCCGCGGCCGGACCCAACAGCGGCGATTGCAGACCAGCGCTGCTGACGCGATCGCATGAGCGTAGCTCATCCGAATGGTCGGGCCCACCGTGCCTGTCCGATTGCGATGCATCCGCGTGTCTTGGCGGAACGCAAAAACACGTGAATTCAGTCGCTTAGGCCCGTATCGCGAAATGCGACACCCTGTCCGATGGTGGCGCATCTTTGCGTCAGGTGACGCATTTCTGCGTCCGGTCGGGGATATGGTCGAGCGCCGGTTCCGGTCCTCGACCATCTTGCTGGGACCGCGGTGGCCCACGACCTCCTCGGGCGGGCAGCGATAGGTTGGCCAGATCGCTGAGGCGCCGCTCCAGCCGCGCTTCCCACCTGCGTCGGCGGCACCGTCTGCGCGTGCACGCGCACCGTGGCGGACAGCGTTCGGCCGCCTGGACCGCAGGCGGGAGGCTTGCGAGCATTGGCGAGCGCTCGGCCAGGCAGGGCTGGAAAGGGCTTGTTAACCCTAAGCCGCTACGAACCTGCGATGTGCGATGATGGGAATCCGTGCGCCCGCCGGCGGAGAGCGCGCCCGCAGGGCGCGCGGGCAGGGGGGGAGGCAGAGGAGGATGGGGCGGCGGGAGGCAGGAAGGGCATGTTGGGATCGGGGAGCGGCGGTCGGCGCTACGGCTCGCCCTTGCAGGCCCGATCGAGGATCGAGGGCAGGAGCACGTCGAGCTCGGCCCGGGTCTGCGCCTGGAGGAAAAAGGGCGGGATGCAGCGCGCCCGCAGGGTGCGCGGGCAGGATCTGGGGGATGACGGGGAGGCAGGGCCGGGCCTATTCGGCAGCCTCGCCCTCGGCCTGCTCCGGCGCGCCGACGTCGGGCGCGAGCGGCATGCGGGGCGGGGCGGTAGGCCCACGTCAGGTGCACCTCTTCCGGTGTAGACCATAGGCCTCGTTGACCAGATCGTTCAGGCGCCATTCCAGCCCGCTCGGCCTGGCGCAGCGCCGCCCGCATCGGCTGCACGGTCGGCGCCTACTCCTTACGTATGGCCTGCACGCGCGGCGCCGACAGGACCCGGTCGCCGACGCGGAATTGCTCTCGCACGCTCCATGCCTACCCGGCCGCCCTAGGAAGGGCTCGTGAACCATAACCCGCTAGTAGCCTGCGGTGTGCGATGGTGGGAATCCGTGCGCCCGCCACCAGAAGAGCGCGCCCGCAGGGCGCGCGGGCAGGCGATGGGGAGGAAATCCGGATCTGAAGGATAGCGTCCGGAGCTGGTCGGGGTGGCTCCGATCGCCTATAGATCGATCGGATTTGAGCGGGATCGCAGACCGATAGCGGCGCATTTATGCGTCAGGTGACCGCGCGCACCTCCGGCCCATCAAGAGACGTCGAGGTCGGGCTTGTGGCGGGCGACCAACGCGTCGTGCCAGCTAAGAACCGCAGCTCAGGGAGTTGGACGCGGAGGAGACCGCAGGTTGTGATTTCCTTGCGCGCGATGGGGGCTTGATGTAGCATCCTTGGCGGTGTGGAGCATGCGGGATCCCGCGCTTTTTTGAGCTCCCTCGCGTATTTTCAAAAGGGGTGTTTGCGATGACACGCCTTGCATGTCTTCACGACGTATCCCTATCGATCCTGCGATCCTGTACGGCACTGTGCCTGGTCGCCCTTCTGCCGGACGCCGCGCAGGCGCAGGCGGATCTGTTCATGCGTGATCGTCCGCCCGATACGGGGGTCGAGCCCTATGCCGGGCCGGGTCCGATCTATGCAAGCGAGGATGTCTGGGTTCGCAACGATCCAGATCCCAACTACTCGCCCTATCCCTTCCCCACCGGAACGCCAACCTGGACGCCATTGCCCCACCAGAACCCCGAATACCGCGACACCCTGACCGGCCAACCGAACTATATCTACGTCCTCGTCAGCAACCGCGGCGACCAGCCGTCGACCGGCGCCGAACGGCTGCGTGTCTACCAAGCCAAGGCGAGCACCGGACTGGCCTGGCCCGCGAACTGGGTGGACTACATGGATGTGGCCTGTGGCCAGTCCGTGCTGCACGCGATCGAGGTCACCAAGCCGCGCCGCAACGCCAAGCTCGTCTCGCAACCCGAGCGCGATGCGTATATCGCGGCGCTCAACGACATCAACACCGACACCCTGCTGCGATACGCCGACGGCGTGCAGTACTGGCGCAAGCAGAACCAGATCCATGCCGGCTTCGGCAATCCCCAACACGGCAATCCCGCTTTCCTCCCCTGGCACCGGGAGATGGTCAACCGGTTCGAGGCGCATCTGAAGGAAAGCGACCCGCTCGTCACGCTGCTCTACTGGGACTGGACCGAAGATCCGCGCTTCGGCGCCACGAATCTTTTCACGACCAGTTTCATGGGCGCAAGCTCGGGCAGCGTTGGCGCGCCGCTGACCCCGCTGCAGCCGCCGACGCTGACCCGCGACGTCGCTTCCGTTGCCTTCTCGCCGAGTGCCGACGCCACGCTCGCGGCGCTGCCCGACTACGACAACCTCGCCGAGGACGTCGAGGAGACGCCGAATCACAATTCGGCGCACGGCTTTATCGGGGGCTTCTTTGGTCAGATCAGCTCACTCAGCACCGCTGCGCAGGATCCGTTCTTCTTCCAGCTGCACGGCAACGTGGACCGGCTCTGGGCGAACTGGCAGCGCAACCCGGCACAGCCTGGCCGGATCGACCCGGTGGCCAGCTACGACGTTCACTCCAGCAATCTGAGCATCAACGCGACGATGAGCCCCTGGGATGGCGCCACCGGCCTGGCTCCCTGGACGACCACGCCCTACAACAAGACCTCCAAGGACCATTCGGTTGTCTATCCGCCCATCTACGATACCGCACCGCTGAACGTCCCGATCCTGGCACCGGGCGAATCCGTCATCGTGGAGATTCCCTGGTTCCCGCCGAACGTCGCCGATTTCAATTGCCAAGGCCAGTCGGGGCATTTCTGCCTTCTGGCCCGCATCGAAACCAGCCAGACCGCGCCTTTCGGCATGACCTTTCCCGAAGGCTCGAATGTCGGCACCAACACGCGCAACAACAACAACATCGTCTGGAAGAACCTCACCGTGGTCGACGACGTCCCCGAATTGGTCGCGGCCAACATGACTTTCACGACCGGGACGCTGCTGCGCAACGTCTTCGAGCGCGATGTGGAGTTCGTGGTGGGCCTGCGCGACCGTACGCCGCGGCGCGAAGGGCTGGTGTTCGAAGCGGGCCGCATCAGCCTGACCCTGCCCGCCGACATCGCCGAGCGCGTGCTGGAACGCCCCGGCGAGCGTCTGCGCGGGATCGAGGCTACGCGGGACGAGGCGACGGGCAACCCCGTATTCCTCGCCGCCGTCGAGGGGGCCGAGCTGACCGTGCCGCTCCGTGCTGGCGAGCAAGTCCCAGTCGGCATGCGAGCCGAATTCCCGGCCGATCTGGCGCGCGAGCTGCGAGCCGAGCCATTCTTCGTGGACATCGAACAGGCAATCGTGCAGCCAACAGGCCAATTCGTTCGCCTGAACGAAGAGCAGACGCTGATCGGCGGCGTCCGCTTCGCCATTGACCTCGCCAGCATCAAGCTGGTCGAGGAGGGCTCGGAGTGGATGACGGCGCAGGAGACCGACATGCTGACCGCTGAGGACCTGCCGGGCGAGCGGGCGTTCGGATCGGTCGACACGCCCCTGCGCGAGACCGTGACCGAGGCCCCTGCGCGCGTGCTGGTCAAGCGCTTCACCATCGGCGATCCCGACGCCATCGAGACGTTGCGCCTGTCGGTGATGGCCAGCGAGGGCGTGGCGGTCTTCGTCAACGGCAAGGAGGTCTTGCGCCGCAACCTTCCCGACGGCGAGCTGGCTGGGGAGATCGAACCGCGCGGGGCACTCGGCCCGCTCGAGGCGCAGACGACCTCGGTGGAGGAGATCGACCCGGCCGTGCTGCATTCCGGCCAGAACGTCATTGCCGCGTTGGTGGTGGGCCGGCGGGAGGGCGAGATCGCTTTCGACCTCGCGCTGACCGCCAACGACGTCGCCGAGGGCATGGCGCCAGACCTTCTCCTGTCGGTCGGCGACACCGGCCGTACGCACTTCGCCCCTGGCGAGCCGATCCCGGTCACGCTTTTGGCGACTGACCAGGACGGCGAGCTCGAACAGGTCATGCTGCGGCTCGACGGCGAGATGGAGCTGCGCGCCGGCGAGGGAACTCTGCGCGACGCGGTGCGGATCGAGGAACCCGGGGTCCATACTCTGGAAGCGGTCGCCATCGACCGCGACGGCCAACGCACGACGCGGCAGATGCGGGTCCTTGTGTCGGCAAACATCCCGCCCAACGTGTCGATCGCCTCCCCCTCGAACGGCGCGACCGTCCCCGTCGGCGAGCCAGTCGAGGTCGCGGCCGAGGTCCAACCTGCTTTCGCCCGCGACATCGACCGCGTGGCGCTTTACGTCAAGGAGGGCGACCGGATCTCGACCGGCCTGAACCTCGTGGAGAACGAGGCATACCCTGCGGTCGACGAGACACAGGAAGCGCCCTATCGGCTGACCTTCCGCCCCAAGGAGCCTGGCATGTACATGCTCCAGCTCGGCGCCGTGGACGACGCCGGCGTCACCGGCGTTTCGCGCCACGTCCATATCCAGGTGCATTGAGGCCGCGAGCGCATTGCCAGGCGGGCCTGCCGCCCAGCCTATCGACCGCGGCGCAGCATGAGGTTCAAGGTCGACGAGAACTGTCGCACGAGGTCTGCGCAAGCCATCGGGCCGCCCTCAACCGCGAAGTCGCGCAAGCCGCGTCATGTGCTCGGGGTTGACCGCGCCGGGCAGTGGGCGGCCGGCAAAAATGCCGGCGACCTGGCAGGTGGTTCCTGCGCCTGATAGGCGATCGCCTGGGCACGAGGCCGCCGACATCCGCCGTGGCGATCACGTTCAGCGGGGCGCGTGCAGGCAGCCCGATCGAAAGCTCCTCGACGTGGACCAGCCGCTCGTTCTGGGGCACGGGCTCGCCGTGGGCGAGCAGCGATGCCACGTGCTGCTGGATGGCCTCGCGCATGTTGCGCCTGGCCTCCTCGACCGTGCGGCCATTGCTGAAGCAGCCGGGCAGGCTCGGGCTGTGGGCGCTGTAGCCCTCGTCCTCGGCCTCCTTCTCGATCACGATCTCGAAGTTGTAGAACCGCATGCCCTGCACCGCTGACCAAGCCAACCTACCATACAGCGCCGTGCCGAAGCTACCTGCCCTTCACCGCGACAGCTTCTGCGGTCCGCGTCGCGCTCGCCGGCAACGGGCGAGCCTGGGCGCCGCGGCGCGCTCGGCGCGGATGCGCGGCAGCAGCACGCAAGCTCGTCGTTCGGGTCCAGTGGCACCAGCTGGCCCGCAAACGCGGCCTGCCCGCGCTCAGCCCCGCAGGCGGGCAAGGCGCGTGGCGTGCTCGGGGTTGACGGCGCCCTGGGGTGGGTGGCCAGCAAGAATCTCGGCGACCTGGCAAGTGGTCTCGAGGGCCTGGTGGGAAATCGCTTCGGGCACGAGGCCGCCGATGTGCGGCGTGGCGATCACGTTTGGCAGGCAGGCAAGCCGCGGCGAGGGCATCTGGTCGGGGGCGCGGCCGACGTCCATGGCGCAGCCGGCGAGCGCGCCCGCGCGCAGGGCTTCCTCGAGCGCCTGCTCGTCGACCAGGTTGCCGCGCGAGACGTTGACGAGGTACGCGGTGCGTTGCATCCGAAAAGCTCGTCGCGGCCGATCAGGTTCTCGGTCTCAGGCGTGGCGACCGCCAGACAGACGACGAAGTCGGATTTTTCCAGCAGCGTGCCGAGGTCGGTCTGGCGCACCGTGGGCGGGGCCTGGACGTGGGGATCGCTCACCAGGACCTGCATGCCGAGCGCCAGGCCGAGCTCGGCCAGGCGCCTGCCGATGCTGCCATAGCCGATGATGCCGAGCGTGCTGCCGCAAAGCTGGCGGCCCATGACGGCTGCAGGCGTGCCGCCCGACCGATAGGCCTCCGTCGCATCCGAGATGCCGCGGGCGAGGTCGACCATCATGCCGACGGCAAGCTCGGCGACCGCATCGATGAAGCCCGGGCTCGCCCGCGTCACCACCACGCCGGCTGCCGACGCGGCGCCGACGTCGATGTTGCGGATGTCGACGGCGCAGCGCACGAAGGCCACGAGGTCGGGCAGCTTCGCGAAGATTTCCGCGGGCCCTTCGGTCTGGCGGTAGGAGACGATCACCGGGCAGCCGGCGGCGAGCTCGATCACCTCTGCCGTCGTCAGCGGCCGACCGGTCTCGTTCAGGCGGACCTCGCCTAGCGCGCGCAGCCGGGCAAGCGCCTCCTCGCCATAGTAGTGGGCGCGGGCTTCGTCCTCGTGCGTCAGGAAGATTGCTGGCATCTCACCTCGCGCCTCAGAGAAATTTCGACATCAGATAGCGCCGGTGATCGACGAACCCAGCGCGGCGATAAAGGCGGAGCGCGCGGTTGTCGTGACCGACCTCGAGATACAGCCTCTGAAGACCGCGCTCGCGCGCTTCTCGCTCGACCAGGGTGAGCACCTTCGCACCGATGCCGCGATGACGTGCGGATGGGACCACAAAAAATTCGTCGATGAAGCCGTCGCGCCCGCCGGATTCAAGGCTGAAGCCAAGGGTGACCACGACATAGCCTACCGCCTCTCCGGCAAGACGCACCAGCCAGGCGAGGCACAAGGGGTCGCCGTCCAGCAGGGCCGCCAGCGCCGAGCCCTGGCGCTCCTCGTCGAAGGGAAGGTCGTCCTCGGCATAGTAGGCGCGCACCATCGACTCGAGCGCGGCCCGGTCGCCAGGACCGACCGGATCGAGCGCGACCTCCATCAGCGACCGCGATACTGCGGCGGGCGCCGTTCCAGGAACGAGGCCCGCCCTTCCGAAAAATCCTCGGTCTGGCCGCACATCACGCCGGCATCGCCCTCGAGGATCGCCGCGGCCGAGGTCGGCAGGCCGGCGTCGATCACGCGCTTGGCGGCCTGCACCGCGATCGGCGCGTTGGCGGCGATCGTTTTTGCGAGCTCCTGCGCCCACTGCAGCAGCGCGTCCGGCTCGACGACCTCGCTGACCAGCCCAAAAGCTTCGGCGCGCGCGGCCTCGACGGGTTGGCCCGAAAAAATCATCTGCTTGGCACGGCCGGCGCCGATCAGGCGCGGCAGGCGCTGGGTGCCGCCCCAGCCGGGGATCGTGCCGATGGTCACCTCGGGCAGGCCGAGGCGGGCGGCCGTGCTCGCGATGCGGATGTCGGCGCAGAGTGCCAGCTCGAGACCGCCGCCGAACGCGATGCCGTTGATCGCGGCGAGCACGGGCGGGCGCAGCGCCGCCAGGCGATCGAACAGCGCGTGGCCGCGCTGGCCCCAGATGCGGCTGAAGGTCAGTGGGTCGAGCGCGGTCCATTCCTTGATGTCGGCGCCCGCCGAGAACGCCCGGCCGGCGCCGGTCAGCACCACGACCCGAACTTCCGTGTCGCGCTCGATCTCGGCGAGGATTTTTTCGAGCGCGTCCAGCATCGGGCTGTCGATCGCGTTCAGCTTGTCGGGCCGGTTCAGGGTGAGCGTGACGATCGTCCCGCCCTGCTCGATAACGGCGCGCTCGACCAGGATGCGAGGCGGGCTCATGACAACATCCCCCGGGCGCGCGAGGCGAGCTCGAGCCCGCATCGGCTCGGGGCGGAACAGGCGCGCATCCATCGGCAAAAGATCGGCGCTGACGCGAAGCGGGATTTTTGTCTGGCCCAGCACGTCGCGCTCGAGGTCGACGCCGGGCGCGATCTCGACCACCTCGAGGCCCGCGTCCGTGCGGCGCAGCACGCAGCGCTCGGTGACCACCGTGACCTCCTGGCCCTGCTCGCGCGCGCGCCGGCCGCTGAAGGTCACCTGCTCGACCTCCGGCACGAGCTTCCTCACCTTGCCTTCGGCGACGATGCAAAGGCCATCCTCGATCGCAAGCTCGAGGCCGCCGGTCGTGAAGGTGCCGCTGAACACGAGCCTGCGGCCGTGTGCCGTGATGTCGATGAAGCCGCCGACGCCGGCGGTGAGACAGGGCGGCCGGCGAGCTTGGAGACGTTGACGTTGCCGGCCGCGTCGACCTGCAGGAACGAGAGGAAGGCGCAGTCGAAGCCGCCGCCCTGGAAGTAGGTGAACTGGTACGGCGATGGGATGATCGCATCGGCGTTGACCGCGCAGCCGAAGGCGAAGCCGGTCACGGGCACGCCGCCGACCGGGCCCTGCTCGATCGTCCAGGTGACCGCGTCGAACAAGCCCTCCTCGATCAGGATGCGCGGCACCTGGGCCGAGACGCCAAAGCCCAGCGCCGCGACGTCGCCTTGCGCCAGCTCCATCGCGGCGCGCCGGGCGATCACCTTCTCCGGCCCGAACGGGACGCCCTCCAGCGTGCCGAGATCGACCCGCACCTCGCCCGAGAGCGCCGGATCATAAGCCGTGCCGGTCGCCTGCATCTGCTCCGGATCGACCACCACGACGTCGACCAGCGAGCAGGGCACGTGCACCTCGCGGGTCGAGATCGCACCGGCCGCAACGAGGCGCTTGACCTGGGCGATCACGAGGCCGCCGCTGTTGCGCGCGGCGAGCGCCAGATCGAGCGCACCGAGCGGCGCCGCCTCGTGCTCCATCGCGATGTTGCCCCGCGCGTCCGCCGTGGTGCCGCGGATGATCGCGACGTCGGGCGGAATGTTTTTGACGTGCAACCATTCCTCGCCGTCGAGCTCGACCAGCTTGACGATGTTTTCCTTCGCCGCGCGGTTCATCCTGCCGCCCTCGCGGCGCGGGTCGACGAAGGTGTCGAGCCCGGTTTGGGTCAGCACGCCCGCGCGCTTGGCGGCGACGTCGCGCAGCATGTCGAAGATCAGCCCGCTCGGCAGGTTGTAGGCCGCGAGCGCATTCTCCTGGATCATCCGCCAGATTGCCGGCGAGGGCAGCGAGGACGGACCGCTCGGATAGCTGCCGGCGATCACGCGGGCGAGCAGGCCCGGCCGCGCGAGGTGGTCGATGCCCTCGATGCCGTACATGTCGCCGGTGCCGATCGGGTGCAGGGTGGTGAGGCCCCGCGGCCGGCCTTCGCGCGCGAAGTGCTCGCCGATCGCCCGCAGCACGCGATCGGGGGTGTTCAGGCCGCTCGACG
>CAVWCI010000009.1:45000-58905 GCA_963753315.1 uncultured Alphaproteobacteria bacterium | reverse complement strand
TCGTCACGTGCCGCCGCCACCTCCTCTTCTCGCCGCTTGAGCTCGGTCACGTCCGTGAATACGCCCACGGTGCCGCCGTCCTGCGTCTTGCGTTCGCTGACCTGGATCCACCGCCCATCACTCTGAAGCAAAAGCCGTCCACTAGGGTTGCGATGCTGAGCGAGTTTGCGCGCTATCCATTCTTGCGGTCGCTGCATAGCTTCGACGACGATGCCACGCTCCACCACCGTCCTGATCATTTGCTCGAACTCGAGCCCTGGTCGGTAAACGTCCGCCATGCCGGGAAAGAGCTCACGATAGCGCGAGTTGCACAGCACCATCCGATCATCGGAGTTGTACAGGAAGAAGCCTTCCGAGATGCTCTCCAGAGCGTCGGTCAGCCGGCGGCGGGCGGCAGTCGCCTCATCCCGCGCGTCGGACAGCTCCTTCGAGCTCAGCTCGAGCGAGCGCTCGAGCATGGCACGATCGCTGTCGAAGTCTGCGTAGGCGGCATCCACCGCGCCGATGAACCGCCTCAGGGCATCCGGCACGTCATCCTCGACACCGAGGTACTTTCTGAGCTGGCGCCGGAGCAGTCGGTGCATCCGCGCCTCTCAGGCTTCGGAAAGCGCCGTTATGGTCATGGTTTGGTTGTGCAGGCGGCACTCGCCGCCCTGGCGGAACGGAGAGAGCTCTCCGTAGGAGTAGAACCCGGTTATCTTGGTATCCGCCCCGAAGATGTCTCGGATGGCCTCGACCTCTTCTTCGACGCGCTGCTTCATCACGAGCTTGCGCCCAACACAGCTCACCAAGAGCGCCAGCTCCGGTCGCCGGCCGCCAAGTCCGGCGAGGCTGGCTTCGGCGGCGGCCGTCGCGCCGTCGACCAGATCGTCGACGTTGGTCTTCATGAGCTGCGCCGTCCCGCCCTGCGGGATATCGCCGGCGAAGGTCATTGAGCCGTCCTGCTCGTTCACCGACAAGACGGTGCGGACGACACCCTCGCCGTCATGTGCCGCGGTGACGACGATCGGAAACAAGAGACCTGATGCCGGCAGCTGCGCGGCATGGTCCCCGAGATACGTCTTGTAGAGATCGAGGGCCGAGTGCCCGTCGAGCTCATAGAGGACGTTGCCCTCAGCGCGAGTGATGGTGCGGAGCGGCCCAAACGGCTTCCAACCGCCCATCGATCCGTAGCCAACCCGCAGATGATCGCCGTACAGACCGACGGCGGCGATCCGCTGGGCGCCCGCCGCGGCGGAGTCAATCACCCAGGTCTCTGCGAAGTCCGTACCGTCTCCGGACAGTCCGCCCGTGATGGATACACCCTCGGACACACCGCTCGCGAGACCCCGCGCCAGGTCAGAGCCATTCACCTTCAAGCCATCCGACAGCACGAACACATGGCGCAACGAGGGATCGTTCAGCTGCCGCGCGAGCTCCTGGCCGACCTCGTAGCTCGACTTCGCCTCGGCAATCGGCGCCGAGGCCGTCCGCAGTCGCGTATGCTCGAAGTCCACAGCGGTGGCGATCACCGAGTCATCGACGACCGTGTCGCCGACGATCTCGCCTGACGTCGAACAACCAAGAATGGCGGCTCCTTTGAAGTGGCCGCGCAGCTCACTTACGAGCTCACCCGTCTCGATCAACGATCTGGCGCCGAAGACGAATACAATGCCCTGCCGTTCAACTTCCAAGTTTGGCAAATTCGGTGTCCAGCCATCACTTCGAGACCATTGGTACTGTGCCGTCTTCATGACTTTCCCCTTAATCAAAACAAAGAGGATGATCGCACGGCCTCCCTGGTTAATCGTATAGGCTATAGCTTTTGGATCGGTGTGTAAACAGCCTAGTCGGGCGCTACCATCCGATCGGCGGGGCGCGGCCTTGTGAACACGAACCATCGAAGTTTTAGGCGATGCAGCCGATCGCACGCAGGCCGTCGATCACGGCGGGCAGCTCCCTCAATACGAGGCGCTTGCGTTTTGACCCACGTGCGCATAACATACAATTTGAATAATAAACATACCGTACGGCGCTGGTCGCCGTCTGGTTTGCTTGTCGTCGCGAGCTGGCGCTCGTGGCGACTTTTATGTCAGGGAGGCTACATCATGAAAACATCGTTGCTTTCTGGATCGTTTGTGATCGGTTTGCTTGTCTGTGGTAATGCCGTGGCAGAAGTGGCGAAGTTGCCGCCGTCTGGCACCACACACTTCACCACATACTTCTCTGTGCGCCCGGCGCACGAACTGAAGATGGTCGACGACAGCTCAATAACGGCGGTCGAGCTGGTCGGGATAACGAGCAATCCCGACGGAGAACCGCATTTTGACAATATGGTGGTCCGCTGCTTGGCCAGTATCAGGGTCGTGAAGGGTGAGCAAGAGCTATATGGCGCCTGCCGAGAAACCGACGCTGATGGCGACTACACGTCTACGACTTTCGACAGCAAGGCCCACTACTTCATTGGTGGAACCGGCAAGTACAAAGGCATTACCGGGGAAGCGCCGTTTACGGTGCAGAGCCTGCCGGCGCCAGATGAGGGCCTCGGCGCGCTGATCATCCCGCATGAGGTGACCTGGAAGCTCGAGTGAGCTGAACCGGCGCCGCCAAACGTCACCAGACTCCGCGCGCGGGCGTTGCCAATGGCGACAGCCGCGCGCGGTCCGACGCCAAGACGACGGGATCGAAGCCTGCGCTGGCGCGCACTCGGCTGGCCGGGTTCGGCAAATGCGCACGAAGAGGATCCAGGCCCGGCAGTGAGCTAAGTAGCATTCCCAGGTCCGCTCCTGGCTATACCCAGCCGTCCCAGCCAGTTACGGGCCACGTCTGCTACAGGGCGGATTCCGGCCGTCAGGGTCGTCGATGTCCGCTTTCCCGCGGTTTAGGCGGCTTCACCCTCAGCAGCAGACATGGCGGCCAAGTGGCCTGGAGGGCAGTACCTGACCCCAAGCCGACCTTCCTGGAATCCCACTAACCTCCAGATCGAGGTTGGCGCGGACGTTGCCAAGCACCGAGAGCGGCGCGCCTGAGTGCTCTTGATGAGCGCGCACGGCCTCGAGAAGATCAAGACCATCGGCGACGGTCTCGTGATCACCGGAACCCCTTCTGCAGCCCCTCGACGATCCGGTGATGGCGAGCATGCGCGGCGCGCTCGCGATGCTGGGCGTCGCCGCCCAAAACCCGGCGCGGTGGAGGTTGAGGGTCGGCATCCACGTCGGCCCCGTGGTCGCCGGCGTCGTGGGGCAGAGCAAGTTCAGCTTCGATTTTTGGGGCGATACCGTGAATATCGCGGCACGCCTCTCAGGGCTGGGTTCCGAGGCTGCCATCCATCTGAGCGGCGAAGCCTTCGCGGGTCGAGGGGCGCTGTCGTTGCATGCCGCTCGGCCCGATCGAGTTCAAGGGCGGGCGGCGGATCGTGGTCTACCGACACCAGCACGACGAGGGTTGATGGCACGGAAAAGTAGTTCTGCAGAACTCGCCTGACGATTGCGGTTGCTGCATTCCGCCAGCAGGAAGATAACTACGGCAAAGTCATTCAGGAGGCGGTGCCATGCGCAGCTGAGACTTCATTTTGGCTACGCTACTGATTCTGGTCCCGGTCGGCGCGCAGGCCGCCGACCTCGTGGTATGGTGGGAGAAGGGCTACGACGACCGGGAGAACGAGGCGGTCAGGGAGATCATCGCCGCCTTCGAGCAGGAAACCGGCAAGCAGGTCGAGCTCGACCTACCCTGGTACGATGATAGCCAGGTCAAGATCCAGGCCGCGGTCGAAGCTGGGCAGCCGCCCGATTTCCTGTTCGGCGGCGGGAATACGGCCTATTCCTTTGGCCAATGGGCCTACGAGGACCGGCTGGTCGACCTCTCGGATCAAATCCTGCCATTCGCGAGCCTGTTCGACCCGGATGGGCTTGCCTTCGCGACCCTGCTCAATGCCAAGACCGGCCGGCGCGCTCTCTACGCGTTGCCGTTGGGGTTCGCGACCAACCATGTGCACGTCTGGCGCAGCCTGCTCGAGCAGGCCGGATTCACTCTCGATGACATCCCCAATCAGTGGGAGGCATTCTGGGCGTTCTGGTGCGACCGGGTGCAGCCGGCGGTGCGTCGCGCGACCGGCGGCGACAATATCCACGGCGTCGGCCTGCCCATGTCGGCCAAAGCGAATGACACACGCATCCAGTTCGAGCAGTTCATGCAGGCCTACGACGCGAACTACGTGACCCGCGAGGGCAAGCTCATCATCGACGACCCGGAAATCAGACGCAGGTTGATCAAGACCATGGACAGTTACACCGCGATCTACCGCAAGGGCTGCACGCCGCCCAACTCGATCGATTGGACGACGAGCGGCAACAACAACAACAACGCGCGGTTCCTGGCCCGCGTGGTCGTCATGCTTCCGAACGATACGCTCTCGGTTCCCAACGCGCTAAAGCGCGAGCGTGCCGACGACTACTACCAGAACACTGCGACGATCGAATGGCCGGATGGCGCCGACGGCCAGCCGCTCGCCATCAGAACCGGCTTCGTGGCGGCCACGGTTTTCAAGGCGGGCGGGCACGTTCCCCTGGCCAAGGAGTTCGTGCGCTTCCTGGTGGGCGAGGGCTGGCTGATGCACTATCTCAACTTCTCCGGCGAGCGCATGCTGCCGTCGGTCCCGACGCTCCTCGACCAGCCCTTCTGGCTCGATCCGAGCGATCCGCACCGCATGGCCTCGGCGATCCAGTTCCTGACCCGCCCGCGCACCTACAGTTATTGGGTCGCCTCCGGCGATCCGCGACACTTGGTCGTAAACGGGGAGCTCGTCTGGGCCAAGGCCGTCCACCGCGTCGTCGCCGATGGCATCAGCGCCGAGCAGGCGGTCGACGAGGCGATTGCCCGGATCAAGGAGATCGTGAGCGAGTAGCTCAGCTAGGCACCAGTCGGTTGCGAGTACGCGAGCGGCGTCCAGGTCCGGTCCTGGCTAGCTTCCGCCTTTCAGCGCCTGGGCCAGCACGACCGAAATACCGCTCGGACCGGACATTCAGGCGTCTTTCGACCGCTGTACGCCCGAGAGCAGACACGACCAAGACCCAAAGCTGTCATTAGAGTGGACGCGATCCAGGCGGTCATAAGGAAAGCAGATCCAGCTATTCGAAGCGCAGCGCCTCCATCGGGTCGAGGCGTGAAGCCTTGTGCGCCGGGTAGAAGCCGAAGAACACGCCTACCGCCCCCGCGAAGCCGAAGGCCACCAACACCGCGACCGGGCTGACGAAGATCGGCCAGCCGACCAGTTCGGCGATCGCGACAGCGGCAATCGTGCCGAGCGCGATGCCGGTGAGCCCGCCGAGCAGACAGAGCACGACGGCTTCGATCAGGAACTGGTTGCGAATGTCCCGGCGGCGGGCGCCGACGGCTTGGCGCAGGCCGATCTCACGGGTGCGTTCAGTGACAGAGACCAGCATGATGTTCATGATGCTGATCCCACCGACCACGAGGGAAACCGAGGCAACCGCAGCGAGAAACAGAGTCAGCGAGCGTGCCGCTGCCGCCTGTGCTTCCATGGCGGCGGCGGGCTCGCGCACCTGGAAGTCGTCCTCATCGTCCGATTGGAGCCGGTGGCGCTGGCGCAGGAGCTGCTCGATCTGCTCCCGGACTGGGGCCACGGCGTCCGTCGAGATCGCCTTGACGACGATGAAATCGACTGCCCGCCGGCTCACCTTGCTGCGGGAACCCAGCACGCGCAGCTTGGCGGCTGTGAGCGGCAGCAGCGCGACGTCATCCTGATCGCGCCCCGACTCCGCGGCCTGACCCTTTGTACCGAGCACACCGATCACCGTGAACGGCACGTTCGCTATACGCACAAGCTGGCCGAGCGGCGCTTGATCCGGAAACAGCTCCTTGGCGACGCTCGCGCCGAGCAGGACGACCTTGGCCGCCGTCTCGACCTCCCCGGGCGTGAACGCGCGGCCTCTTCCTATGCTCCAGTCGCGGGCAACCAGGTAGTCGGGCGTGACTCCGCCCACCAGCGAGGTCCAGTTGCGGTTGCCGCGCACAAGATGGGCATTGCCGGCGACGGTCGGGGCGGCGACGAGCACCTCGGGCACTTCGGTAGCGATGGCGTCCGCATCCTCTTCGGTCAGGTTGTGCCGCGAGCCAGCGCCGAGGCGGACCGCGCCCTCGTTTTCGGAGCCCGGCTGCACCAGCAGCAGGTTGGCGCCGAGCGAGCGGATCTGATCGGCGACCTGCCATTGGGCGCCGCTGCCGACGCCCACCATCGCGATCACCGCTGCGACGCCGATGACGATCCCGAGCAGGGTCAGCGTGCTGCGCAGCAGGTTGGCGCGCAATGCGCGCACGGCGCTGCGCATGCACTCCCAAGCGGTCATGCCGCCGGCGCCAGTGCCTCAGCCAGCAGGGCGCGGGCGTCCAGTCGCCCCGTGACAGGCTCCTCGCGCTCGACGCGGCCGTCGCCCATCACGATCACCCGCTTGGCATGGCGCGCCACGGTCGGGTCGTGGGTCACGAGCACGATCGTGCGCTCCGCGGCGTTTAGGGCCTGAAGATGGGCCAGGATCTCGAGGCCGGTGCGGCTGTCCAGGGCCCCGGTGGGCTCGTCGGCCAGGATCAACAGAGGATCATTGACCAGGGCCCGGGCGATCGCGACGCGCTGCTGTTCTCCGCCGGAGAGCTGGCTCGGCCAATGATCACGCCGATCGGCAAGACCGACTGAGGCCAGAGCGGCCTCGGCCCGCCACCGGCGCTCCCGCCTGGCGATGCCGGCATAAACCAGGGGTAGCTCGACGTTCTCGAACGCCGTGCTGCGGGCGAGCAGACTGAAGCTCTGAAAGACGAAGCCGATCCGCTGGTTACGCGCCTGCGCGCGCTGATCCGGGTCGAGCTCGAGCACGTCCTGGCCAGCGAGGAAATAGCTGCCCTCGGTCGGCCGATCGAGCAGGCCGAGCAAGTTCATCAGGGTCGACTTGCCCGAGCCGGACGGCCCCACGACTGCGACGAACTCACCCTGCTGCAGTTCGATGCTGATGCCGCGCAGAGCGTGCACGGTGGTCAGCGCCATCCGGTGCTCCTTGCGCAGCCCGATCGCTCGGATGAGCGGCAGGGCCACCTCACAGCCTCCAGCTGAACCCGAACCAGCGGTCGTCTTGCGGCGCCGGGGCTGTGCCGACGATTACACGCTGCCCGACGCGCAAGGAGCCCTCCACGATTTCCGTCGCGCCCTCGTCACTCCGGCCGAGCGCGACCCGGACCGGATGGGGCCGGGCGTCAACGTCCAGCACCCAGACTACGGCGGGGCTGCCGCTCACCGACACGGCGGCTGCAGCAGCGTTCGCGGCCGGCTGTCCCATGCCGCTCTGAGGTGGCGGGCGGAACCGCAGCGCCGCGTTCGGCACTGTCAGCACGTTCTTGGCCTCCGCGACCACGACCTGAATGCTCGCGGTCATACCCGGCAACAGGACAAGATCTGTATTGCGCGTGGCCAGGACGACGGTGTACGTGACCACGTTCTCGACCACTTCCGGCGCCTTGCGGATCTGCTTGACGGTGCCGCTGAAGATCCGCTCGGGATGGGCATCGACAGTGAAGCTCGCCCGCTGTCCCACACGCATCTGGCCGATGTCGGCCTCGTCGACCTTGGCGTGGACCTCCATCTGACCGAGATCCTGTGCGATCGTGAACAAAATGGGAGCCTCGAGGCTGGCCGCGACCGTCTGGCCCCGGTCGACATCGCGGCCGATCACCACGCCGTCGCTTGGCGCGGCAATCACAGTGCGCGCGAGATCGATCCGCGCCTGGTCCAGGTCCGCGGCGTGCTGCTTTTCGGCCGCTTGGGCGTACAGCAGGTTGGCATTGGCTGTCAGCTGCCCCGCCTCGGCAGCAACAACCGCCTCCTTGGCGACTTCCACCTCGGCCTCGGCTGCGCGCAGGTTCGCCGCAGCTGATTGGTTCACGGTCGTTGCCCGATCGAGATGGGCCGGCGCGAGGGTCTGGGTCCCTGCCAGAACCCGCTTGCGCCGGAGGTCGCGCTCGGTCTCCGCCAGTTGCGCCCGCGCGCGCTCTGCTCCCGCTTCCGCGACCTTGCGCCTGCTGCGTGTGGAGGCGACATCGGAGATCGCCATCTGCAGCGTCGCGCGTTGCCTTGAGACCTGAGCTCGGGCCATTTCGAGAGCAGCCTCCGCTTCGCGCACCTCAGACTCGAAGCTGCGGGAATCGAGCCGCGCCAACGGCTGTCCCTCCTTGACCTCGTCATTGAAGTCGACCAGGAGCTCAGCGACCTGTCCCGACAACTGCGAGCCGACCTCGACCGTCTCTACGGCATTGAGTGTGCCGATCGCGGTTATGGTGGTGCTAAGGTCGCCGCGCTCGACCGCAGCAGTCAGGTAGGTCGCCTCAGACGGTTTCTCCTCGACGAGGGAGCCGCCGAGGCCGACGGCTGCCAGCCCGATAAGGCCAGCAACGATAAGGCGACGGCTCACGGTAGTCCCACCCGTGCCAAGTACCCGCGCGTACTCATCGCTGGAACGTCAAAGACCCGCGTCGTCTAAAGGCCTCCTCCGGAACCGCGCGGCCCCGCCTCAAAACACGTCGGGACGGCGCGGCACGCAGAGACGCTCGCCCCCGTTGCGGGAGATTTCCCACACGCCCGCCGGGGGGCGAGCTTTTCCTGCCGCGCGGTTTAGGTCCGCTGCCATCCGACAGCGCATGGATCAGCCGCAGACATGACCAGTCCCGCGCAGAATGTCCACGACGGACCGGGCTACGCGGGGCCCGAGCTGGTCCACCGACGTGGCCGGATCGGACCTCAGGGCATCTGCGTGCCTTGGCACTCCTCGGGCAGGGACGACTGAATGCTAGACGGCGCAACTGCAATGGCGTGCATGCCCTGTGCGCCCCCGCTTAGCGAGCCGAAATCCTTCGACACATTCCCGACGCCTCTACGCCCACCTTCGCCAGGCTCGAAGCCGGGTGGCCTCGAAGCGTGCTCGCCGAGCCCTGGCTCGCCTACCGCCTGGAACTGCTTCGTGGCCTGACCCCAACAGCGGTTCAATGTCGCGTCATCTGCCGCGTACACCACTCCTGTCGCGCTGAGACCTGCGCCGAGCGCCACGGCAGCGAACAGCATTTTGGTAGGGCTAGTCACTTCAGATCCTCCCTGCTGGACGTATGATTTGACCGGACTCACTGCCCTTGCTCTCGGAAAGAACAGCGCTTGCCCAAAGTTCACAACAAACCGTCAGCTGAATTATTCCGCCATAAAATGAAACTTTTCGATCTAAACCAATGAATTGCCACCAATTTCCGTCTGCACTACCTCCGATCCTCAAAACAGCGTTCGGCGTATGGAACTTAACAAGAATATCGGCCTAACCGGGTGTCTTGTCACCCTCGGCCCTCGGCGAGTCCGCTCCTGGCTATACCCAGCCGTCCCAGCCAGTTACGGGCCACGTCTGCTACAGGGCGGATTCCGGCCGTCAGGGTCGTCGATGTCCGCTTTCCCGCGGTTTTAGGCGGCTTCACCCTCAGCAGCAGACATGGCGGCCAGCTGGCCCGGAAGGCAGTACCTGACCCCAAGCCGACGTTCCCGAAACCGACTGACCTGCTCAGATCGGGTTGACCGAGAGGCGATCGCCCGCCTTCCGGCCACGGATATCTGTTTTGCCTTAAGGTTAGGCGAGACGGCGTCGCCGCGGATGCTGGGTGCGCGCGCGTCAGGGACTTGGCTTTAGCGGCACATAGGTACCGTCCGCCTGCCAGACGTATAGGACCGGATTCTGCACGGCGAGGTCGCCCTTCTCGTCAAAGGCGATCGGGCCCAGCACGCTGTCGAACTGGTGTTGTCGCAGGGCCGCGATCATCGCCTGGATCTCCAGCGAGCCGGCTTTCTCGGCCGCCTGGGCCCCACACCTGAACGGCAGCATACGCGTAGAGGCTGTAACCTTGTGGCTCGAAACCGGACGCTCGAAACAGGTCGACGACGGACGCCGCTTCGGTGCGTCGGCGCGGGTCGGCGACATCAACGAACAGCGTTCCCTCGGCCGCGGGCCCGGCAATCAGGCCAAAATCCTCAGCCGTCAGGCCGTTGCCCGCCACCAGCTGAACCGGGTAGCCGCGGTCGCCTGCCGCACGTGCCATGAGCGCGACCTCGGCGGGGTACCCGCCAATGAACAGCACGTCGATATCCGCCGCCTGAAGTTTCGCTATTTCGGCCCGCCGAGCCAGGCTTCCTTTCCCGTGATCGGGCCCGCCATGCCGATCAGGACGTCCGCCCGCGCGGGCCCGCCGAGCGCGACGGCAAACATGACGACCGCTAGGGCAACCAAGCGGCACATGACTATACCTCCCGCATGCTGGACTGCCGCTCCCCTCTGAATGGAAGCTAGCCCGTACGTGGCATCGAGGACAATGGACGTTCGACGCTTTTTCAGCGCACCCGCGCGCGATCGCCAAGCAGCTGAATGTCGAGGGCGTGCCAGGGCCGAACAGGCGGGACTGGCGGGACACCACCATCCGCGGCCAGCTCGACCGGGGCACCGGCATCCTCAACAATGCGCTCTACGCCGGCCGCCTGGAGTGGAACCGCTGCGCCTAGGTCAAAGACCCGCGCACCGGCAAGCGGGTGGCGCGGCCGAACCCGCGCGCGCAGTGGGAGATCGTGCCGGTGCCTGAGCTGCGCATCGTCGACGACGCGCTGTGGGCCGCGGTCAAGGCTCGGCAAGCGGAGGTGCGCATCGAGATGTCGAGGGACGCTGCAGGTAACGCCCTGAACGGCGCGCACCGCCAAAAATACCTGCTCAGTGGCCTGCTGGCATGCGGCGTATGTGGCGGCGGGTTCACGATCGTCAACGCGCACGACTACGGCTGCGCCGCCCATCGCGCGAAGGGGACCTGCGACAACGACGGCAGGATCAGGCGCAACGAGCTGGAGCGCCGCGTCCTCGACGGTCTCAAGCACAGGCTGCTGGCGCCCGAGCTGGTCGAGGAGTTCGCCCGCACGTTCCACGACGAGGTCAACCGCCTGGCGGCCGAGCAGACGCAGAACCGGGCGCAGGACGAAAGTCAGCTGGAAGCGGTGCGCCGCAAGATCGCGAGCATGATCCGAGCGATCGAGGATGGCCTGTACCAGCCCTCGATGAAGGCGCGCATGGCCGAGCTCGAGGCGGAGAAGGCAGCGCTGGAGGAGCGGCTGGCGAGCGCACCTGAGCTGCCCAACGTGCGGCTGCATCCCAACCTCGCCGGGATGTACCGGCAGAAGGTGGCGGCGCTCGAGCAGGCTTTGGCCGACCCGGAGATCAAGGCCGAGGCGGCGGAGATCGTGCGCAGCCAGATCGAGCAGATCACGCTGACGCCGAATGCCGAGGACGGCCTCGACGTCCACCTGTACGGCGACCTGGCCCGCATCCTGCAGTTCTGCGAGGCGACGGAGCGCAAAAGCGAACGCCCCGGAACAGATGTTCCGGGGCGTGGATTATCGGTGGTTGCGGGGGCAGGATTTGAACCTGCGACCTTCAGGTTATGAGCCTGACGAGCTACCGGGCTGCTCCACCCCGCGTCCAGAGGTCAGAGGTCGGAGATCAGAAGGGCTGATCGTCCGGGAAGCGAGTCGTGGGGGAAGGGGAAGGAAGGGGGCACCGGGTCCCCGAGCAGGCCGGCGGCAAGGCGGGTGCGGGATGCAGGGGCGGCGCGCTCTGAGCTCTGAGGTCTGGGAAGAACTGCTGGCTAGGCCTGGCGACGACCCGCTCTCCCACCGTTAGGACGGCAGTACCCTGGGCGCGGCGGGGTTTCACGGCCGAGTTCGGAATGGGGTCGGGTGGGGCCCCCGCGCCATGACCACCAGGCCAAGGCAGCAGTTCAGAGGACAGAGATCAGAGGACAGACCCGGCACGGTGCGGCGTGCATCCTGCCGGAGTGTTCGGGCAGGCGGGCAGGGTCTCTTCTGACCTCTGATCTCTGTCCTCTGGAGTCGTGAAGCGTCGGGCATGGGCTGGCAGATCGGGATCAGGGCGCAGAGCAGGGCCATTTCTGACCTCTGATCTCTGTCCTCTGTTCTCTGGAGCGTGGCCCTTGGAGCCGCGCGTCGCGGCCTTGGGGCTGGGAATGGGGAGCGCCATCGAGCGATTAGGACCGGTCGGCTGCACGCATTGCTGCGCTTGCACCTCCGGCCTATCGACGTGGTGGTCGACCACGGCTCTCGAGCGAGACCTGGTTTTGAGGCGGGTTTCCCGCTTAGATGCCTTCAGCGGTTATCCCTGCCGAACGTAGCTACCCGGCGGTGCCGCGGGCGCGACAACCGGTCCACCAGAGGTTCGTCCACCCCGGTCCTCTCGTACTGAGGGCAGGGCCTCGCAAGTCTCGTACACCCACGGCAGATAGGGACCGAACTGTCTCACGACGTTCTAAACCCAGCTCACGTACCACTTTAATCGGCGAACAGCCGAACCCTTGGGACCTGCTACAGCCCCAGGATGTGATGAGCCGACATCGAGGTGCCAAACCGCCCCGTCGATGGGGACTCTTGGGGGCGATCAGCCTGTTATCCCCGGCGTACCTTTTATCCGTTGAGCGATGGCCCTTCCACGCGGGACCACCGGATCACTAGGGCCGACTTTCGTCTCTGCTCGGCCCGTCGGCCTCACAGTCAGGCAGGCTTGTGCCCTTACACGCGACGGCTGGTTTCCGACCAGCCTGAGCCCACCATCGCGCGCCTCCGTTACTCTTTGGGAGGCGACCGCCCCAGTCAAACTACCCACCATGCAGGGTCCCGGACCCGGATCACGGGCCGCGGTTAGACAGCAAGCGGACCAAGGGTGGTATTTCAAGGTTGCCTCCACGAGAGCTGGCGCCCTCGCTTCAAAGGCTCCCACCTATCCTACACAAGGTCGGCCTGCTGCCAGTGCAAAGCTGTAGTAAAGGTGCACGGGGTCTTTCCGTCTGACCGCGGGTCGCCCGCATCTTCACGGGCAATTCAATTTCGCTGAGTTGGTGCTGGAGACAGTGGGGCAACCGTTACGCCATTCGTGCAGGTCGGAACTTACCCGACAAGGAATTTCGCTACCTTAGGACCGTTATAGTTACGGCCGCCGTTTACCGGGGCTTCGGCTCAAGGCTTGCACCTCTCCCCTTAACCTTCCGGCACCGGGCAGGCGTCAGACCCTATACGGCGTCTTGCGACTTCGCAGAGTCCTGTGTTTTTAGTAAACAGTCGCTACCCCCTGGTCTGTGCCACCGGCCCCTGGTTGCCCAAGAACCGGTCCCCCTTCTCCCGAAGTTACGGGGGCAATTTGCCGAGTTCCTTCAACACCGTTCTCTCACGCGCCTGGGTATGCTCAACCAGTCCACCTGTGTCGGTTTGGGGTACGGTCTGATGCTGGGGCTGTTTCCTGGACGCACGCAGCCGCCAGACCAATCCACTAAGGCCTGACCACCTCGATGCGCCGTCACCACCAGCTGGCTGAGGAATATTGACCTCATTCCCATCGGCTACGGCTTTCGCCCTCGCCTTAGGGGCCGGCTCACCCTGCGCGGACGAACCTTGCGCAGGAACCCTTGGACTTCCGGCGACAGAGATTCTCACTCTGTTGATCGCTACTCATGTCAGCATGCGCACTTCCGATACCTCCAGCCGGCCTCGCGACCGGCCTTCACAGGCCTACGGAACGCTCCGCTACCGCGTGATCCGAAGATCACGCCCGCAGCTTCGGTGCATGGCTTGAGCCCCGTTACATCTTCGGCGCAGGACAGCTGTTAGACCAGTGAGCTGTTACGCTTTCTTTCAAGGATGGCTGCTTCTAAGCCAACCTCCTGGTTGTTTTGGCCGTCCCACATCCTTTCCCACTTAGCCATGACTTGGGGACCTTAGCTGGCGGTCTGGGCTGTTTCCCTCTCGACGACGGATCTTCGCACCCGCCGTCTGCCTGCTCCGCATGAGCGCGC